>NZ_JABUHN010000014.1 GCF_013328815.1 Tabrizicola fusiformis | reverse complement strand
ACGCTCGCTCATGATCCCTCCCCACAAGTCGGGAGCTTGAATCATGCCGCGAGCCGACACTCAAGTGAATTTATGGGTCCTGACCCTAGACACTCCATATCCCGGTTTTTCGCTGCATCGGGGCCGGGCCAGTTGGTCCGGCCGTCTTTTGCGGCGGCACTGGATTTTAGTTGACAGTAATTTCCACATAGTTGCTTATGTGAACTATATGGAGGCCATGATGACCGAGCGACTCACGATCTGCGAATGTTTCGCCCGCGATGGCCTTCAGCACGAAGACCATGTTCCTGATACGATGACCAAGGCGGCGCTGATCGACCTGTTCGCCGCCGCCGGTTTTGCGCGGATCGAGGCGACCAGCTACAGCCACCCCAAACAGGTTCCCGCCTTTGCTGATGCAGGTGATTTGCTGCGGCACATGCCGCGCCGCGCCGGCGTATGGTATAAGGCCACTTGTCCCAATCTGCGCGCCGTCGAACGGGCGCTGGCCGATCAGGCCGCGGGTTACGGCGTCAACGAAATCAGCCTGCTGGTCTCGGCCACCGAAAGCCATACCGCGCGCAACCTGCACAGCACGCGGGCCGAGCAATGGGCCCATGTCGCGCAGATGTCCGGGTTGGCGCGGGGAAAGTTTCGTCTGGTGGGGGTGATCTCCATGGCGCTGGGCTGTCCGTTCGAGGGCGAGGTCGATCCCGGCCGGGTGGTTGAGGATGCCGCCCGATTTGCCGACCTCGGGGCCAGCCTGCTGACCGTGGGCGACACGATCGGCAGCGCCTCGCCCGGGCGGGTGCGGCATCTGTTTTCCCGGCTTCTGGCAGAGGTTCCCGCCATCACGCCCGTCGCCCATTTTCACGATACGCGCGGTGCGGGCATCGCCAACTGCCTTGCCGCGCTTGAGGTCGGCTGCTGCAACTTCGACAGCGCGATGGGCGGGATCGGCGGCCATCCCCGCCAGATCGCCTATGGTCAGGGAGAGACGGGCAATGTCGCCACCGAAGACCTCGTTTCCCTGCTGGACCGCGAGGGGCTGTTTCATGGCATCGACCTGGACCGGATGATGGAAGCTTCGCGGGCCTGCGAGGCGGCCCTTGGCCGCAAGCTCAACAGCAAGGTGGCACGGGCAGGGCATCTGCCCCGGAACCTTCCCCAAACGGAGATTGCCTGACGTGACCGACACACTTGTTCTGACCGAAGACCGGGGGGCGGTGCGCATCCTGACGATGAACCGCCCCGACAAGCTGAACGCGCTGAACACCGCGCTGACACAAGCCATTGTCGATGCCTTTCTGGCCGCCGATGCCGCGCCGCAGGTGCGGGCGGTGGTTCTGGCCGGGGCGGGGCGTGGCTTTTGCGCCGGGGCCGATCTGGCAGAGTTCAAATACCTGACACCGGATCAGGCCGAAGCGGTGCAGCGCCGCGCCGATCTGACCTGCCGGGTTCAGATGGTGATGAGCCAGATTTCCAAACCCGTCGTCGCCGCGGTTCACGGCGCCGCAGTCGGCGGGGGGGCCGGTCTGGCCATTGGCTGCGACATGACCGTGGTCGGGCCGGATCTGAAATTCGGCTACCCCGAGGTCAGGCATTCCATCGTGCCCGCCTTGGTGATGACGGGTCTGGTGCGGGCCCTTGGCCGCAAGCAGGCGTTCGAGATGATCAGCCTTGGCCGGCTGATCGGCGCTGAAGAGGCGCTGCATCTGGGGCTGGTCAACCGGATCACCGATGATCCGCTGGCCGAGGCGCTGGCCATTGCCGAAGTCTGGGCCGCCGCCGAGCCGCGTGCCATCCGCGCCGCCAAGAGCCTGTTCTACCGTGTGGCCGAATTGCCGACCGAGGCCGCCATGCAGGTTGGCCGCGATGTCAACGCGATGATGCGCGCCTTTCGGGAGCCCAAGGCATGAGGCCCCTTGACGGCATCCGGGTGCTGGATTTCTCGCGCGTGTTGGCCGGCCCGATGGCGACGCAGATCCTTGCGGAATACGGGGCCGAGGTGACGAAGGTCGAACGGCCCGGCACCGGCGACGAAAGCCGCGCCTTCGAGCCGCAATTCGAAAACGGCCCTAGCGCCTATTACAGTGCCTTCAACCGCTCGAAACGGTCCATCGCGCTTGATCTGAAATCGGCAGAGGGGTGCAAACTGGCCTTCGATCTGGCGGCGCAGGCCGATGTGGTGGTGGAAAACTTTCTGCCTGGGGAAATGGCGAAATACGGGCTGGATTATGCCGCACTGTCGGCCGTCAATCCGGGGCTGGTCTATGTCTCGAATACCGGCTTTGGCCAGACCGGGCCCTATGCCGCCCGTAAGGGCTATGACACGATCTTTCAGGCGCTTTCGGGCGTGATAGACCTGACCGGGCATCCCGATGGCCCGCCCGCCAAGGTCGGGCTGCCCTTTGCCGATCTGACCTCTGGCCTGTGGATTGCCATTTCGGTCCTGACCGGGCTGATGGGCCGGGTGCAGTCGGGCAGGGGCACCCATGTGGACCTGTCGATGATGGATGTGCAGGTGAGCCTGCTGTCGCTGCCCGCCGCCCGCTACTTTGCCTTGGACGAGACGCCGACGCGCACCGGAACCGGGCATCTGGGGCGGGTGCCGTCCGCTGCTTATCGCTGCAAGGCGGGGGACTGGCTGTTCATCAGCGCCTCGGATCAGCATTGGCTGCCGCTTTGTGCGGTGCTGGGACTGACCGACCTGATGGCGGATGCCGAGCTGGCGAAAAACCGCAGCCGTGTCGCCCGTCGCGCCGAAGTCGAGGCCGCGCTGACCGGGGCGATCAGCCAGCGTGAGCGGGCAGAGTTGGCCGCTGCCCTGCGCGCGCAGGGCGTTCCGGCCGGCGAGGTGAACACTGTGCCGGAGATCCTGAATGATCCCCATACCCGCGCGCGCGACATGATCGGCCAGTTTGAGCAGCCCGGTCTTGGCCCCCTGCCGGGGTTGCGGACGCCGGCGCGCCTGTCTGCCTATGATCCCCCGCGTTTTGAGCCGCCGCCGGAACTGGGCCAGCACAGCCGCGCCATTCTTGCCGCAGAGCTGGGCCTTGACGATCAGACGATTGCGGAGCTGTTCCAGAAAGGAGCCGTGGCGTGACCGCCCCTCATGTTGCCCTGCGCCTGTCGGACCGCCGCGCGGATGTGATCCTGTCCCGCCCCGAGGCCCGCAATGCGGTGGACCTGCGGATGTGCGAGGAGCTGACCGCCGCCTTTGAAACCATCGCCACCCACCCCGGGATCGCGGTTGTCACTCTGTCTGCCGAGGGTCCGGTGTTCTGCGCCGGGGCCGATCTGAAAGAACGCCAGGGCCGGGATGAAAGCTGGGTCATGGCGCGCCGCCGTGCCGCGTTCCGGGCCTATGACACGATTGCCGCCTGCCCGGTGCCGGTGATCTGCGCCGTGCAGGGGCCGTTGGTCGGCTCGGGCGGTGAAATCGCCATGAGCTGCGATTTCATTCTGGCCTCTGCCACTGCGACCTTTCGCTTTCCCGAACCGCAATGGGGCACGGTCGGCGCCACGCAGCGGTTGCAGCGCGTGATCGGCGTGCCCCGCGCCAAGGAGCTGCTTTACACCGGGCGGACCCTGCCGGCGGATGAGGCGCTGACGCTCGGGCTTGTCGCCCGACTTGCCCCGCCCGAGGGTCTGGGCGCCCTGATGGAGGCCACCGTTGCCAGCATTCTGGCCGCGCCGCCGCTTGCCATGCGGCTGACCAAGCATTGCATCGATATGGGCCACCGTACCGATCTGGCCAGCGGCATCGCCATCGAGCTTGCCGCCATCGAACGCAACCTGCAACAAAGCGACTGGCAAGGCGGCGTGGCGCGGTTCGCCAGAACGGTCGGATCGGACAAGGCAGAACCATGATGATTGGCCCCCTTTGCCCGACGACCGTGCAGGATGCACTTGTCCGCGCCGCCACACTTGCCCCCGATCTTGAGGCGATTGTCGCGCCCGATGGCCGGATGACCTTTGGGGAGCTTGGCGTCGAGGTGGCCCGCGTGCGGGCCGCGCTGGCGTCGAGCGGCGTCAGGGCGGGCGATCATATCGGGATATGCCTTGGCAACGGCCTGCGGTTCCTGACCTTGTTTCTGGCGCTGGGAACGCTGGGAGCCGTCTCGGTGCCGATCAACACCCGGCTGCGCGCGGATGAAATCGCCTATGCCCTGCGTCAGTCGCGGGTGACGCAGCTTTTCACCGCCGACCGGCTGCTGTCTGCCGATTTCATCGGCCTGATCCGCCGGTTTGCCCCCGGGATTGATACCGGGTTGCCGGATGCGGCCCTGCCAGACCTGCATAGGGTCATCGTCGATGGGGGGGATGTGCCCGCGGCCTGCATCGGCTGGGACGGGTTCATGGCCAAGGCGGGCGCTGACCCCGGCCCGCAGGCAAAGCCGCAGGACATATTGTTGATCCAATATACCTCGGGCACCACGGCGCTGCCCAAAGGGGTCATGCTGCGCCAGCACGCCATGCTGACCAACGGCTATGTTTCGGGGCTGCGGATGGGGCTGCGGGCAGGCGATCGGTTTCATTCGGCCCGGCCGTTCTTTCATGTCGCGGGAACCACGCTGTCGATCCTGTCATGCCTGCAGAACCTGACCACCCTTGTCACCATGCAGCGCTTTGAACCGGCCGAAGCATTGCGGCTTATGGAGGCCGAGCGTTGCACCCATTTTTCGGGCAATGACACGATGGCGCTGATGCTGCTGAACCACCCTGACCGTGCCACGCGGCGGCTGTCCCTGCGCGGCGCCTGGGTTGCGGGGGCGGAAACCGCGTTGCGCCGGGTTGCCGCAGAGCTTGGCGCGCAAGAGGTGGTTTCGGGTTACGGCCTGTCCGAAGCGTCGCCCAATGTGGCGCAATCGTGCTGGTGGGAACCGTTGGAGCTGCGTGTCAGCGGCAAGATGCAGCCGCAGCCGGGGCTTGAGGTGGTGGTGGCCGATCCTGCCACGGGTGCGGCGCTTGCCATCGGTGACATCGGCGAAATCCGGGTGCGGGGCTGGTCCGTGATGGCCGGATACCATGACATGCCCGACCGCACCGCCGAGGCGCTGACGCCAGATGGCTGGCTGCTGACGGGCGATCTCGGGCGGCTTGATGCCGAAGGGCGGCTGGAGTTCATGGGCCGGTTGAAGAACATCGTCCGCGTGGGGGGCGAGAATGTCTCGCCCGAAGAGGTCGAGAACATCTTTCACCGTCACCCCGCCGTCAAACAGGCGCAGATCGTGGGCGTTCCCGATGACCGGCTGGTCGAGGTTTGCGCCGCCTTCGTGATCCTGAACGAAGGCGACTGCATCGCCCCCGAGGCGTTGTTGCTTTGGGCAAAGGACGAGATGGCCGGTTTCAAGGTGCCCCGCCATCTGTGGATCGTCGGCGATTTCGACGAAATCGGCATGACCGCCAGCGCCAAAGTGCAAAAGACCAAGCTGGCGGCCCATGCGCGCCATCTGCTGACTGCGGCAAAGGACATCGGATGAAAATCGAAACCTCTGTCACCCGCCTCTTGGGCATTGATCTGCCGATCCTTCAGGCGGGCATGTCCTGGGCCTCATCCAATGCGGCCTTGCCGCTGGCGGTCAGCCGTGCCGGGGGGCTGGGCGTGATCGCGGCCGGCCCGATGTATCCCGAAGCACTGGCCCGCGCGATTGACGATCTGCGGGCAGGCACCGACCGGCCCTTTGCCGTGAACATGCCGCTTTACCGCAAGGGGGCCGACGAGATCCTTGACCTGCTGGAGGCAAAGCGGGTGCCGGTGCTGATCGCCTCGCAGGGGGGGCCGGACAGGTATCTGACGCGGTTCAAGGCCATCGGCACGACTTGCCTGCATGTGGTGGCGGGCGAAGCCCATGCGCTCAAGGCCGCGGACAAGGGGGTGGACGGGCTGATCGTAGTGGGGGGTGAGGCGGGCGGTCACCCGCCCGAACAACTTGTCTCCACACTGGTTCTGACCCGCGCCGTGGTGCGGGCGCTGCGGGGGCGGCTGCCGGTGATCGCCTCGGGCGGGTTCGCCGACGGGGCCGGTCTGGCGGCTGCACTGGCGCTGGGGGCGGGGGCTGCGAATTTCGGCACCCGCTTCATGGCCACACCCGAGGCGGGCATCGCCGACAGCTACAAGCAGGCGGTGCTGGCTGCGGGCATCGCCGATACCCGCACCGTGGGGCGCGGCATGGGGATGATCCGCGCCATCGCAAACCCCTTCACCGAACGGATGGAGCGGCTGGAGCAGGCCGCCGCGCCCGAGGCAGACCGCCGCGCCGCCTTTGCGGCCGCGACGCTGAAAATGGCTGCGCTGGACGGCGATATCGCCGGGGGCAAGCTTGAGGCAGGGCAATCGGCCGGGCTGGTCGATCACCTGCTGCCCGCCGCCGAGATCGTGCGCGAAATCGCCCGCGACTATCTGGCGGTGGTGAACGGCCTGCCGCGCTAAAGCATCTCGGTTTCAAAGGCGGTTTCGGGCGGCGGCGGTTCGGTGCCGTCCTCATGGCCCTTTAGTTCTTTCAGATAGGCCAAAGACCCGATTGTCACCTTCTCGAGCAGCGCCATGAAGTGCAGCCTTTCGTCGTCGGACAATTCGCGCAGCATGGCGCGGTTGCGGTCGCGCGAAGCCTGCAACACATCTTGCACCCGCTGCTTGCCCTTGGGTGACAGATGCAGATGCACGCTGCGCTTGTCGCGGGGGTTGTCTTCGCGCTGAATCATGCCGTCGGCTTCCAGCGCCGAGACGGTCCGGCTCATCTGGCTTTTCTGGACACCGGCCCGCCGGGCCAGCACCTGCAACGTGGCGACACCCAGAAAATCCAGCACCGCCATGGCCCGCCAGTCCAGCGTGTTGATCCCGAATTCGGGCCGGATCGTCAGATGGGCGATGCGGCTGGAAACCCCGGCAAGCCGCTGAAGGTTATACGAGAAAAGATGCCGGATATCGCCATTTTCATCACCGATACCGTCCAGACGTGTGGTCTTGTTCATGGGATCATCCTGCCCGGTGCGCGCCGCAACCATATTGTTGCCACCGTAACCTAAGCGCAGCGTGCAGGAAAAGCCCTGTTCATGGGGCAGGGCGTATCAGGCAAGTCGGCCAGAGACGCCGAAAAAAGGCCGCATCGGACGCGCCGGGCCGTTCGATGTTGGGGGAAGGACCGCGCGTCAGACCGACCATGATCAGCCGGAGCATCTGCCGCTGCCGGTCCAGATTGGGCTGCCCGTGATTGCAGCCGCGCCTTTTTCACCCGGCCAGACCGCCAAGGAAAGCCGCCAGAAGACGGCCCAGATCGGGTGAGGGATAGCCGCCTTCCTGCACGACGATCGTCGGCAAGGGCAGCCGGCAGGCCGCGCCCAGCCGCGCGAAATCCTCGATGCGCAGACCCATGCAGGCGAAAGGATCACCGGCATAGGCATCAAGGCCCAAGGCGATCACCAGCACCTCGGTGCCATGGGCGCGGATGCGGGCGAGCGCAAGCTGCATCGCCTCGGCATAGGCGGCAAAGCCGCTGTGCAGCGGCAGCGGCAGGTTCAGGTTGGCACCCGCCCCCGCGCCGGTGCCGGTCTCGTCGGCATACCCGGCATGATAGGGATAAAGCCAAGCAGGATCGCCATGCAGCGACACCGTCAGCACGTCGGGGCGGCTGTAGAATATCTGCTGCGTGCCATTGCCGTGGTGGACATCCACATCCAGAACAGCCACCCGTGCACCTTGGGCCGCAGCGGCATTGGCAGCCAGCGCGGCATTGTTCAGATAGCAAAAACCGCCCGCCTGATCGGAATAGGCATGATGCCCCGGTGGCCGGCAGAGCGCATAGGCGGGCCCGCGCCCCGCTAGCGCCGCTTCGGCCGCCGCCAGTGCCGCCATGGCCGAGGCGCGGGCCGCCTCCCAGGTTCCCTCGACCAGAACCGAGCTGGAATCCGCCTGATAATAGCCGGCCCGACCCAGGAAATCCTCTGGCAGTCGGGTCATGTGCCGGCTGGTGTGAACGCTGGTGCGCAGTTCTGGCCCGGTGCCCGGCATGGCCTGCCATGTGGCAAAACCCTGTTCCAGAAATCCCAGATAGCCCGCGTCATGCTGGGCCGAAATCAGGTGGCCCAGTCGCGCCGCGTCAACATCCGGCATCGCAAGCGGAATGTTCAGTTCCTGTAACCCCTGTTGCAGCAGCTCAATTCGCGCGACCGTTTCGAAGGTGGGCCGCAACTCGCCTCCGGCGATCCGGTGCAGCGGTTTGTGCCGCGCGCTGTCGGGGTGATAATAGGCAATCATCGCTTGGCCTTGGGTTGCAGGATCATGAACACCGCCATGCCGATCACCACCATTCCGACCAAGAGCGAGGAAATCGCGGCCACCGTCGGATCAACCTGATCGCGGATGTTGGAAAACATCCGGCGGGCCAGCGTTTCGTTGCTGCCGCTGGCGATGAACAGGCCAACCACCACCTCGTCGAACGAGGTGATGAAGGCAAAGACCGCCCCCGAGAGGACCGAGATGCGGATTTGCGGCAAGGTCACCGTGAAGAAGGCGACAAGGCCGTTCGCCCCCAGACTTTGGGCGACCATATGCTGGGACATGTCATAGCTGGACAGGCCATTGCCGACGGCAATCACGACAAAGGGAATGGCCAGCATGGTATGGGCCAGCACAAGCCCCGTCAGCGTGCCGTTCAGGCCAAGGCGGCTGAACAGGAAGAACAGCCCGATCGCCACGAGGATTAGCGGCACCAGCATCGGCAACATGAACAGCCCCCGCAGCCCCTGCGAAAACACCGTGCTGCGCTGATGGATACCCCAGGCGGCGGCGGTGCCCAGAACCGTGGCGATCACTGTCGTCAGCCCCGCGGATTTGAGCGAGGTCAGCGTGGCCTGCCGCCATTCGGGCGAGCCCAGAAACGCTTGATACCAGCGCAGCGACAGGGACTTGGGCGGGAACTCCAGATAGGTGCCCCCCGAGAAGGACATCGGAATGACCAGAAGGCAGGGCACCACCAGAAACAGCGCGATCAGCGTGACAAGGGCATAAAGCCAAAGCCGCTGTCCGCGGGTGATCTGCGTGGGCGTGACCGGATCGGACAGCATCAGCGCCCCCTCTTTTCGATTTGGGCCAGCGCCATCCGCATACCCCCCAGAACAAAGGCGGTGCAAAGGACCAGCACCACGCCCAGCGACGAGGCCGCCCCCCAGTTGCCGTAAAGCGAGATGTTGTCGGAAATCTGCTGCGCCCACATGCTGACCCGGCCCCCGCCCAGCAGAACCGGGGTGACAAAGAACCCAAGGCACATCACGAACACCAGCGAGATGCCCGAGGCCAGACCGCTGAAGGTTTGCGGCAGGTAGACCTGCCGAAATCCCTGCGCCGGTGTGGCGCCGCAGTTTGCCGCAGCCAGCAAGAGTGCCGGATCAATCGCCTTCATCGAGGCGTAAAGCGGCAGGATCATGAAGGGCAGCATCACATGCACCATGCCGATGATGGTGCCCAGTTCGTTGTGGACCAGCGCCAGCGGTTCGGAAATCAACCCCAGATCCATCAGGGCCGCATTGATCAGCCCGGTGCGCTGCAACAGCACGAGCCAAGCATAGGTCCGCACCAGAACCGAGGTCCAGAACGGCAGCATCACGCACAGCATCAGCAGCATCGAAAGGCGCGGGCCTGATTGTGCCATCAGATAGGCAATCGGATAGGCCAAAACACCGCAGGCGATCGACACGACAAAGGCGATACGAAAGGTGGTCGTAAAGGTCCGCTGATAGATCGGGCGCAGCATCCGTTCGTAATTCTCAAGGCTGAGATTGCCCGCATTGTCAAAGGCGGACATCCAGAACAGCCAGGCCATGGGCAAGACCAGCACCAGCACCACGACAATCACTCCCGGCAGGGACAACAGGGCAAAGCCGATACCCTCTTGCCGCGCGGCCCGGCGCAGTAGCGGTGCGTTGATCCCTTCGGGCCTTGTCGCCCGGCCCGAGGGCATCCTGTCTGCCAGCCCCGTCATGCCGCATCCTCGATCAGGATGGTGTTGGCCGGCGCCAGCCAGAACGAGATGGTCTGCCCCGGCTCGGGCACAAGGCCGCCGGCGGCATGGGGATTGTAGCGCAAGGCGATCTGCGATTTTCCGGGCAGCTCAAGGTTCAGGAAATAACTGTCGCCCTGATAGATCACCTCTGTCGCGGTGGCGTCCACGCGGTTGCCGCCGCCTTCCGGTTCCCGCCAGGCCAGCTTTTCCGGCCGCACCAGCAAAAGCGGCGTCCCATGCCCGCTCCAGCGTTCCCGCAGGGCCAGCGGCCGGCCGAAAAGCCGGGTTGCCCCGCCCGAAACCTCGACCGGAAGAAAGGACGACTCGCCGATGAACTCGGCCACGAAACGGTTGACGGGGTGGTCGTAAAGGCGGCTGGGCGTATCGCATTGCACGATCTGGCCGTGGTTCAGCACGGCAATGCGGTCGGACATGGTCAACGCCTCGCGCTGATCATGGGTGACATAGACCGTTGTGGTGCCCAGCTTGTCGTGCAGGCGCTTCAGTTCGATCTGCATGTGTTCGCGCAGGTTCTTGTCCAGCGCCGAAAGCGGCTCGTCCATCAGCAGGATCGCAGGTTCGAACACGATTGCGCGCGCCAGTGCCACCCGCTGCCGCTGCCCCCCCGAAAGCGCCTGAATAGGGCGGTCGGCCAGATGGCCCATCTTCACCGTTTCCAGCGCGGTCGCCACACGGCGGGCAATCTCGGCCTTGGGCACCCTGCGCAGCGTGAGGGGATAGGCCACGTTGCGCGCGACCGACATATGCGGAAACAGCGCATAGTTCTGGAAGACCATCCCCAGATTGCGCCGATGGGGCGGCAGGGTCAGAAACTCCTGCCCATCCACCCGGATCGAGCCGCTGTCGGGCCGGATGAACCCCGCCAGCACGTTCAGAAGCGTCGTCTTGCCCGAGCCGGAAGGGCCAAGGAGGGTCACGAACTCGCCGGGCGCAATATCAAGGCTTACATGGTCAAGGGCTTGATATGTCCCGTAGGATTTGCTGATCTCGCGGATCGCAACTTCGCCTTGCATCGGCGTGCCTCCCGAATGGGCGTTGAGTCATGGGGCCGCGCGCTGGCACGGCCCCGTCGTCCGGTTACTGTCCGATCAGGACGCGGTATTCTTCAACCATGTCGGCCATATTGTCGGCCCACCAGTCGAAATCCAGCGCAACCTGCTTGGCGGCATTCTCGGGCGTTGCATTCGATTCCGCCAGCGCTTCCGGCGAGACCTTGGCCAGAGCATAGGCATCCACATTGGTCGGGCTGTAATAGGGCATCAGTTCCGGGATGCGTGCCTGCAAGGCCGGGGAAACCGACTGACCCACGAATTTCTCGGCCAGTTCCAGTTTATTGGTGCCTTTCAGAATGGCAAGGCAGCCGGTGCCCAGCACGGCATCCTGATAGGTAAACTCAACCGGCGCGCCATTCTTGATCACGCCCACCACGCGGCTGGACCAGATCGCCTCCATGTCCACTTCGCCATCGGCAAGCAATTGCGCCGATTGTGCGCCGGTGGTCCACCAGACGCTGATCTCCGGCTTGATCTTTTCCAGCGAGGCCAGCGCGCGGGCATAATCCAGAGGATACATCGCATCCTTGGCCACGCCATCGGCCATGCTGGCGATTTCGAACATTTCCTGCGGATAGACGCTCAGGGCACGGCGGCCGGGGAAATCGGTGGTGTTCCAGAAATCAGCCCAGTTCGTGGGGTGCTTGTCGCCATACTTGTCTTTGCGCCAGGCCAGCACCACCGAATAGGAGTTGATGCCAACCCAATTGTCGGCCTTCTGCCCGGCGGGAACCCCGGCGGCGTCGATCACATTGTAATCCAGCGGCTCGAACAGTCCCTCGCGCGCACCGGCGGCGCAGTCTTCGGCGCCAAGGTGAACAACGTCCCAGCCGGGATTGCCGGACTGCACCTGCACCCGGATGGCGCCCAGACCGTCATGCGACTGCTGCAACAGTGTGGCGCCAAGCGCCTCGGCCGCAGGGGTCCAGAGCGTCTTGGCAAGGTCTTCCTGCACATTGCCGCCAAAGCCGGCAACGATGATGTCTTCGGCCAGAACGGCGCCGGAAAGCAGGCCGGTCAGCGCGGTAGAAAGAAGGATGGTTTTCATGGTCAGCCCCGTTGTGAGTGGTTGATGTCGGCTTTTCGCTCTGTTTTTCGTGGGCAGGCGGGCCTCCATCAGGAGGCGCCGCCAAGGCCGAGAGTGCTGGTGAACTTGGTCGTGACGAAGGCTTCCATGCCTTCGATGCCGCCTTCGCTGCCGTAACCGCTGTCTTTCATGCCGCCAAAGGGCGTCTCGGGTGCGGCGATCCCGAAATGGTTGATGGAAACCATGCCGCTTTCCAGCTCGGTCGAAAGGGTCTCTGCCGTGGCAAAGCTGCGGGTAAAGGCAAAGGCGGCCAGGCCGAAAGGCAGGGCATTGGCCTTGGCAATCGCCTGATCCAGCGATGAGAAGGCGGTGACCGGCGCGATGGGGCCAAAAGGTTCTTCCACCATCAGCGCGGCATCTTCGGGCACATCGGTCAGAACCGTCGGCTCAAAGAAATTCCCCTCATTGCCCCGGCGCCGCCCGCCGGTTTGCAGCCTGGCGCCGCGGTCGGTCGCATCGGCAACAAACCGCTCCATCGCTGTCAGACGGCGGGGGTTGGCCAGCGGGCCCATGGTGACCCCCTCTTCGAACCCCTGCCCAAGCTTGATGGCCTTCGCCGCCGCGACAAGGCCGGTGACAAAGCCCTCATAGCGCGACTCATGCACATAAAACCGCGAGGGGGCGGCGCAGACCTGACCGGCATTGCGGTATTTCAGCATTGCAGCCAGTTTGACTGCAGACCCCAGATCGGCATCTTCGCAGACGATAAAGGGCGAATGTCCGCCAAGCTCCAGCGTGGCACGCTTGACGTGACGGGCCGCGATTTCACCCAGATGCTTGCCGATCGGCACCGAACCTGTGAAGGAAATCATGCGGATGCCGGGATGCGGGATCAGGTGTTCCGAAATCTGTGCCGGTTGGCCAAAGACCAGATTGACCACCCCCGCCGGAACCCCCGCATCGGCAAAGCAGCGCACCAGCTCGACGCAGGAATAGGGGGTTTCCTCGGGGCATTTCACGACGATGGTGCAGCCGGCCCCCAAAGCGCCGGCGATCTTGCGCACCGCCTGGCTGACCGGGAAGTTCCACGGGGAAAACCCTGCGACGGGGCCGATGGCCTCTTTACGCGCGATCTGAAGCACGCCGGGCGCACGCGCCGGGATCACCCGGCCATAAAGCCGCCGGCCCTCTTCGGCCGCCCAGTCGATGTGGTCGGCAGAGCCGATCACCTCGCCCTTGGCTTCGGCCAGGGGTTTGCCCTGTTCGGCCACCATCAGGCGGGCGATCGGTTCGGCGCGCTCACGCAGCAACTGTGCCGCCCGGCGCAGAATGGCGGAACGGTCATAGGCGGCCATGCGCGACCACCCCCGGAAAGCCAGTGCCGCCGCCTCGGCCGCCCGGTCCAGATCTTCAGTCCGCGCATGGGTGACCCGGCCCGCCTCGCGGCCTGTGGCCGGATTGGCAACCACCGCCGTGTCACGGCCTTGCGACGCCCATTCGCCGGCGATGTAAAGGGGGGCGGCTTCGGTCATGGCGGTCTCCGGTTTCATATGTTGCATTCAGTAACAAAGTAGATGACTTTGTCAACTATTTGATCGACCATCACATGATCCCCAGATCATCGGCCACGCGGTCCAGCGCCGTGGCAAAACGCTTGCCGATGGCCGCGATCTGGTCGGGCGACACGATCAGCGGCGGTGCGATGGCAATGGCCGAGCCGAGGGCACGGCAAACCAGCCCCTCGGCAAATGCCGCGTCCTGCACCTTGGCCGGAACGGCGCGTGCGGCATCGTAGGGCGCGCGCGTTACCTTGTCGGCAACGATCTCGACACCCCACATCAGACCGGCCCCCCGCAGTTCGCCCACCAGCGGATGATCCCGCAATGGCGCCAGAACCGCCTCCATCAAGGTGCCCTTGGCGGCGACGCCGGCGATCACCCCGTCTTCTTCGTAGATGCGCAGCGCCTCGTTGGCGACGGCGCAGGCCACCGGATGGGCGCCATAGGTATAGCCATGGCCGAACACCCCGATCTTTTCGGATTGCGCCACCATCGAGGCATAGATCGGTTCGGAAAGCAGGATGGCAGACAGCGGCATATAGGCGGCGGTCAACGCCTTGGCGCAGGTGATCATATCGGGCTGCAACCCGAAGGTTTGGCTGCCCCACCAGTTGCCGGTGCGGCCGAACCCGGTGATGACCTCATCCGCGACCAGAAGAACCTCGTGCTTTTTCAGCACTTTCTGAATCTTCTCGAAATAGCCCTTCGGCGGCATCACCGCCCCGCCCGTGCCCATCGCCGGTTCGGCAAAGAAAGCGGCGACGGTTTCCGGGCCCTCGGCAAGGATCAGCGCATCAAGCTCATCTGCCAGACGGGTCGAGAATTGCTCTTCCGTCTCGCCGGGGCGACCCTCGCGGTAGAAATGCGGGCAGGTCACATGCAGGAAGTTCGGCAACGGCAAGTGGAAGTCACGATGCAGATGCGGCAGCCCGGTGATCGAGGCCGAGGCGATCGACGTGCCGTGATAGCCCCGCATCCGACCAATGATCTTGCGCTTTTCCGGGCGGCCCTGCGCGGCAAAATGATACCAGGCGAGCTTGACGGCCGTGTCATTCGCCTCGGAACCGGAGCTTTGGAACAGCACCTTCGACATCGGCACCGGCGCGAGTTCCAGCAGCTTTTCCGCCAGCAGGATGCCCGGCTCGGTCGAACGGTGGGCAAAATTCTGATAATAGGGCAGCGTTGACATCTGTCGGGTCGCCGCTTCGACAAGCCGCTTCTCGCTCAGACCCAGCGCGGTACACCACAGACCCGACATGCCCTCGATATAGACCTTGCCATTGGCGTCACGGATTTCCGCGCCATTGCCTTCGGCGATGATGACCGGGCCGACACGCTCGTGCAGTGCAAGGTTGGTCTGCGGGTGCAACTGGCTGGCAATGTCGCGGTCACGCAGCGAATTTGAAAGCATGATCTGGTCCTTCCATGGGTCTGTCTGCATGGTGACCGCGAAAGCGATTGATAAACAATTCCGCATTTTCTAAGATCAGTGCGAAGCTGAGGTTTTTAATTCCATGCTCGATCGTGATGTTTTCAAAGGCTTGGCCGAGTTTCTGGCCGTTGCGCGCAGCAAGAGCTTTCGCAAGGCGGCCGACGGTCTTGGGGTCAGCGCGGTTGCCGTCGGCGCCACGATCCGGCATCTGGAAGAGCGGCTCGAGGCCAAGCTTTTCCACCGCACGACCCGCCGGGTGGAACTGACCCCGGCCGGTTTCATGTTATTGGAGCGGATCGGCCCGCTGGCCGGCACTCTGACTGAGACATTGCAGGCCATCCACGATCAGGCGGCAGAGCTGGGCGGAACCCTGCGCATCTGCGTCCAGACGCTGGCGCTTGATCCGGTGCTGGACCCCGCACTGATCATCTTTGCCGAGCGTTACCCGGGCGTGACGGTGGATGTCGAAATCCGTGAGGGGCGGACCGATCTGCTCGCCAACGGCTTTGATCTGGGCATCCGTCTTGGCGAGTATATCGAGGATGACATGGTTGCCATGCGCATTCCGCTGCCGGTGCATTGGCGGATCGTCGGCAGCCGCAGCTATCTTGACAGGTTCGGGCGCCCCGAAGTGCCAAAGGATGTCATGGCGCATCGCTGTATCCGCCGCCGCTGGCCCGGGCAGGATCAGCACTATCGCTGGGAGTTTTCGGTCAATCACCGCATCGTTCTGGTGGACCCGCCGGGACGGCTGACCGTCTCGTCCTTTGCGACGGCGATGCGGCTGGTCGCGGCCGGCAACGGGCTGTGTTACCTGACGCGCGAGATGTTTTCCGATCTTGCGCGCCACGCCGATGTGGAAGAAGTGCTGACGGGCTATATGCCGCCGCCCAATTTCCTTTATACCTATTTCAGCCCGGCAAGCCGCGAAAACCGCCGCATCCGCGCGTTTGTAGACTGCATCCGGGAACTGCGCAGCCCCTGAACCCAAGGACCCAACGCCCAGCCCGCCATCCGGCAGGCCAAAAGCAAAAAGGCCAGCCTTCCGGCCAGCCCAGTGAGTTTATGGCCGACGGAGAGGGATTTTAATTTTTCGAAAAGATGCTGAAAAACAAAGGTTTTTTCAGTTTTTAGCGCAAAAGTGGTAGTGGGCCCGGGTGGCGTGTTTTGTGCCACGCCACCTTGGGCCAGACGTGATGCGCGGCGCCAGCCCCGATTTCCGCAGAGTTCCAGACCCATGGGTTGGGCGCCCCGGTCGCATAGGTGAGGGTGCGGGCCAGCGTCTTTCTGATGGAAGTGGCCGGAGAGCCGCCGTTGATGTCGGGAACGCCGGAGCTGTGAAGCGCCTGAATGCTGACCGAGGCAGTTGCGCGAATCCCGATTCAGTAGACATTCCCGGCCACGAGGCTCAGAGAGGTGATGCTGGCGGTCTTGGCGCCCGTGCTGTCGGTCGCAATGTTGCCGCTTTCGGCCAGAAGGGTCGTTGGCCTGCCATTCGCGTCCGAGGCATAGATCACCGACTTGACGTTGTTTCCGGCGCTGGCCGAAGCAACGCTGATGGCCACGCCATCTACCGTCACATCTTTGGCGGGACAGAACGCATAAGGAAACGCAAAAAGAGAAGGTCGAATGGAACGCCCATCGTTTTATTCGACTTGTCTTTCGCGGCCGGTGGCTGGCGGCACTCGAAGAGTTGCCCGGGGCCGCCCGCAAGTCACTCATGCAGGAGGTTGAGGGTATGCCGAATCGCTTCGACTAAAAAAGATCAATCTTCCAAGAACTAGAAATTAGAACTTCGGCCACTGAAAGGTCACCTTATCCTTATCTATGGCAATCAGACGGGCGCGCAGGTCCACCTTCTCATTTTGTATGAGCCCAGCCCAGCCGATAGTCGTTGGAATGGACTGTGTCGTTACACGTTGATTTTGTGAGAAAGCTCTCGCACTGAACTCAGAGATAAAGATCGTATCCAAATCATCGTCCAAATGATGCTTCATGTCGTGCAAATTACTGGCAACGCAGGCGACGATATCATCTCCAAAAGCCAAGGTTTCATCGAGCCGGGGAATATACCCCTGATGAACAACTCGGTTTCTAAAGCTCCGCGATGCTTCGCTCAACAGTTTTGGCGCGGAACCGAAGTAGTTCAACCAGAGCATCACGAACGCGCCAAGCTGTCTTTCAGATTGCTTGGCCATATATTTCCAACCAGCATCCAAGGCCGCTCGGTCTACGCCCTTGTAAAGTGATACCTGATTAATGCAGAATCCATAAAAATTTTCCATGCAGGATGCGAACGAATTAACGGCCTCGCGCGGGTAACCGTCGGCCAGTGCGTTCATTCCTAACTCAAACAGAATTTCATGCTTTGGCTCCTGAATGATCGTGAGGGTCTGGTGCCCATTCGAACATGTCATCTCGAAGAATCGTTCGTCATTAACGGTCACCACAAGTGGTCGGAAGTTGGGTAGTCCGTTTTCACGCAGACAGTCCAAACAGTATATTCCAACTTTCATTTACCCCCCCTCAAGTCACTTGCTTTCGCCACGGTAGCCCGGCGCTTGGATATTGTCACCGCCTGAACCTCTTCGACGCAGCGCACACCGTCCCACCGGGCGGGGGGTTTGGGCCGCTTCGCCGAACTTTACAAGGCCTGCTTCATGCGCGTCGCTGCTGTTCATTCGGGACGCAGCGAACCTCCGCTCCCCGCCCAAACCGACTTCAATGACGAGTTCGGCCCAACCCTGCCGCCTATGCTCAAGCCAAAGAGCCGAGTGCCGCTCAGACCGGCATGAAGCATCATCATGCCGGTGATACCGGCAAGCTGCTTCCGGGCCTCCGTGCGCTCCTTCGCGCTCTCCCCATTGATGACCTGATGGGTAGGGTGGAGCCCCGGAGCATGATCATGGCCCCGACAAGAATGTTCACAGCGCAAGAGGGGCGGCGCGCAAAGTGGTAGCGGAATCGGTAGCAAAAATGGCTGATTTTCTAGTGGGCTCAGCCGAGAAAGCGCAAAATCCCCTTTGAAGCAAGGGTCGCGGTCTTGGCTTGTTGTCTATGAAATGGCGGAGAGACAGGGATTCGAACCCTGGGTCGGCGCAAACCGACAACGGTTTTCGAGACCGCCGCATTCGACCACTCTGCCACCTCTCCGCGGTAGGGATCGTGGCGGGGATTTAGCGGGCGCGCGGGGCGCTTGCAACCCCCCTTTCACGCGATTTTCACGCGAACTTCATGCCGGGATTGCACAAGCGGCGGCAGCGGGCGCTTGGCAAGACGGCGCGCAGGGCATAGCTCTGGTCTGCAAGGTCTGAAAAGGGGGGCTTCATGGGTCTGCGCGTGGTCGGGTTGTCTGTCGCACTGGCGCTTGCCATGGCTCCGGTGGTGGGGCGCACCGAAACGGCGCCGCTGGCCGTTCCGGCGCCCGCTTCGGCGCAGGCGTTGTCGGATGCGCTGCTGATCGGCGATGTGATGGCGGTTCTGCGCGAAGAGGGGCTGGCCAATGCCACCGAACTCGCCGCGGATTTCCCCTCGGGGGCCAATCCGGGGTGGAAGGCCACGGTCGAGGCGATTTATGCGCCCGAGGCGATGCGCGCCACGTTCGATGCGGCGCTGGCCAAAGAGCTTGCCGCTTCGCCCGCGGCGGTCGAGGCGGCGGTGGCGTTCTTTGCATCGGAAGGCGGGCAGAAGGCGCTGCGGCTTGAGATCGAGGCGCGGCGGGCCCTGCTGGATCCGGCCACCGAAGCAGCGGCCAAGGAGCGTTGGGCGGAAATGGATGCGGCGGACACCCCGCGCGCCGCGGCCCTGCACCGCTTTGCCGAGGTCAATGCGCTGATCGAATCCAATGTGATGGGGGCGCTGAACGCCAATCTTGCCTTTTTCCGCGGCATGGCCGAGGCGGGCGGCCCCTTGGGCGAGATGACCGAGGAGGACATGCTCTCGATGGTCTGGGGCAGCGAGGCCGAGGTGCGCGCCAGCACCACCGATTGGCTGATGCCCTTCCTTGCCATGGCCTATGGGCCGCTGAGTGACGGCGAGCTGGAAGCCTATATCGCCTTTTCCGATATCCCCGAGGGGCAGCGGGTGAACACGGCGGTCTTTGCCGCGTTCGACGCGCTGTTTCTGGACATCAGCCGCCGCCTTGGCCGGGCGGCGGGGCGGGAAATGATCGGGCAGGATATCTGACGCTACCGCCCGAAGGGCACGGTCAGGGTGGTGCTTTCCAGGGCGCTGCCGCGCAGCATGTAACTGAGCATGGCCGGCATCACCTCGGGGTCAAGGCCAAGGGTCGCGGGCAGGGCGTATAGCGTGATGGTATAGGCATGGGCGCCGCCACCCTCGGGCGGGCAGGCGCCGCCAAACCCGGGGGCGCCGAAATCGGTGCGGCTTTCGATGCTGCCTTCGGGCATGGCATGGGCGCTGGCGCCTTCGGGCAGGCTGGTGGTGTCGGCGGGCAGATTGAAGGCCGCCCAGTGCCACCAGCCCGAGCCGGTGGGTGCATCGGGGTCATGCATCATCAGGGCGAAGCTCGCGGTGCCCTCGGGCGCGCCCGACCATTCCAGCGCGGGCGACAGGTTGCCCCCTGTGCAGCCGAAACCGTTCAGCACCTGATCGGCGGTGAAGGCGCCATTGGCATCGAGGCTGGGCGAAGTCAGGGTCATTTCGGCAAGGGCGGGGCTGGCAGCAAGCAGCAGGCAGAGGGCAGGGCGGATCATCTTTGTCTCCATCAGAACGATGAAGGCAGGTTAGCGGGCCTATGGCGCCCTTGCGGCTGCGCGGCGCGCAGATTTGGCCCCGTTCCGATCATCCGGGCGTTCCACAAGCCGGATTTCATGCGGCGCAAGGCCAAAGCGGGCGCGAAACCGCATGGCGAACTGCTGGGGCGAGGCATAGCCCGATTCTTCCGCCACCCGCGCCACGGCAAAATCCGTGGTCTGCAACAGCCCCAGCGCATGGGTCAGCCGCGTGTCGCGCAAGAGATCGGCAAAGCCCGCGCCCTCGGCGGCAAGGTGGCGGCGCAGGGTCGCCTCGCTCATCGCCATCAGGCTGGCGGCGGCGGGGGCAGACCATGCGGCGGCGGGATCGGCGGCGATGCGGGCGCGCAGCCGTTCGGACAGGCGGGGTGGCGCCTCGGGCGGCAGAAGCGCGCCGTCGAGGGCCAGCCAGAGGATCAGCTCTTCCAGCCGCAGGGCGAGGATGTCGGGCGGCAGCGCGGTTGGCGCAAAGAATGTCGTCAGCAGCCCGCGCGCCTCGGGCGGCAGCGCCGGCAGAAGCTGCGGTTGCGCGGTGCGGGGGCGGGCAAGGTCGGGGCGGCGGGCAAGCGCGCGTTCGACCAGCGGGCGGGGCAGGGGCAGGGCCTGCGCCTCATACCGGCCGGCGGCATCGGGGATGTTGCAGATGGTCAGGGCCAGCCCCTCGGGCAGCAGCACAAAGGAACCGGCGGGCACCGACAGGCTGCGCCCGGCCCCCTGCACCTCCTTGACACCGGCCACGACGCCGATCAGGGCAGGCATCGGCGAAACAAGCCGGTGCAGCCGGGCCTTGCGCGCCTGCCGGACGATCTGTCCGGGCAGGGCCTGCGGCGGTTCGGCAGTTGGGGTGGCAAGGGCTGGGCTGGCAAGATCACGCATGGACCCAGCCTAGCCCCCGTCGGGGCGCCCGCGCAACGGGGCGCAGGGGTTCTTGACAGCGCGGGGCGATTCCCGGATAAGCGCGCATCCCGGAAGACCTCTGAGTCTGTCCGGGGTATTTTATTGCAATGACGCCCCACGGGGCGCGCTGTCCGAAGGCGGGGCTTGCCCCCGAAACGCCGCCAAGCGGGGCCGAAGGATGCGGAGACACGGAAGGGAAGACCCATGTTTGCGGTCCTGAAGACCGGCGGCAAGCAATACAAGGTGCAGAGCGGCGACGTTCTGCGCGTGGAAAAGCTTGATGCCGTCGCTGGCGAAAAGATCCAGTTCAACGAAATCCTGATGGTGGGCGGCGATGCCGTGACCGTCGGTGCGCCGCTGGTCGCGGGTGCGGCCGTGCAGGCCGAGGTCATCGACCAGATCAAGGGCGAAAAGACGATCCACTTCGTCAAGCGCCGCCGCAAGCACTCGTCGCAGCGCACCAAGGGCCACCGTCAGCACCTGACGCTGGTTCGCGTGACCGAGGTTCTCGCCTCGGGTGCCGAAGCTTCGGGCGTCAAGGCTGCCACCGGCACCGCCGACGCGCGCCGTGCTGCCCACGAAACCGCGAAGTAAGGAGTAATCTCCCATGGCACACAAGAAAGCAGGCGGCTCCTCCCGCAACGGCCGCGACAGCGCGGGCCGTCGTCTGGGCGTCAAGCTGTTCGGCGGCCAGGCCGCCATTCCGGGCAACATCATCGTGCGTCAGCGCGGCACCACCTGGTTCCCGGGCAATGGCGTCGGCATGGGCACCGATCACACGATCTTTGCCACCGTCGAAGGCCGCGTGACCTTCAAGAAGGGCCTCAAGGGCCGCACCTTCATTTCGGTGCTGCCAGTTGCAGAGGCTGCCGAGTAAGCCGGACCTTTACAATCGCATTGTAAGAAGGGGATCGGCGGAACCGCCGGTCCCTTTTCCGTTTCCGGCGCCGCCATCCGATCACGTTTCCGCCAGCAGGGTCTTGGCGGAGGTCTGGACAGGGGCCACCTCGGGGTGAGGGGCCTCGGGGAGTTCTCCGGGTCATGCGGCCTGGACATGCGCTTCGAAGGAGGGAAGCCATGACGCTTGACATCACCGGCGCCGCAGCGGGCGCCGTCAGGGCGCCGGTCGCGGGCGCGGGGCAGGAGATTGCCGCGGGCCGCTTTGTGCTGCGCCCGTTGCGCCGTTCCGACGCGGGGCTGTGCGGCATGTATGCCGGGGACCGGCGCGTCGCCGAAGGCACGCGGTCGATTCCGCATCCTCTGCCGCCGGGGGCGGTTGAAGCCTTCATCGCCCGCGCCATGGCCGGCACCGGCGAGACGGTCTGGGCGATGGATGGGGCGGGCACCGGATTGTCTGAGCTTCTGGGGATCATCAGCCTGAAACCGATGGACCGTGGCCAGTCGGAAATCGGCTATTGGGTGGCGCCGGCGCTGTGGAACACCGGCATCGCCTCCGAGGCGGTGCGGGCGCTGGTCGCGGCCAATCCGCTTGGCAACCGGACGATCTTTGCCGAGGTGTTTCAGGACAATGCCGGATCGGCCCGGGTGTTGAGCCATGCCGGTTTTGAATATCTGGGCGATGCCGAAACCTATTCGGTGGCGCGCGCAGCCCGGGTGCCGACCTGGACCTATATCCGCCGTCTGGACTGAGCCGACCGGCGCCCCGGGGGTTTCCCACCCCCGGACCCCCCGCGGAGTATTTCAGAAGGTGCAACTGCATGGGTTGCCCTTGAGACTTGAGCCTTTGTCCACTATCGCCTGTTGTGACCCCTATCGAAAGCCCGCGCCATGAAGTTCCTTGACCTTGCCAAAGTCTACATCCGCTCGGGTGGCGGCGGGGCGGGCTGCGTTTCCTTCCGGCGCGAGAAATTCGTCGAATTCGGCGGGCCGGATGGTGGCGACGGCGGCCATGGCGGCTCGGTTTGGGCCGAGGCGGTGGACGGGCTGAACACCCTCATCGACTATCGCTATCAGCAGCATTTCTTCGCCAAGTCGGGCCAGCCGGGCATGGGCAGCCAGCGCACCGGCAAATCGGGCGACGATATCGTGATGAAGGTGCCGCTGGGCACCGAGATTCTGGACGAGGACGAGGAAACCGTTCTGGCCGACCTGACGGTGCCGGGCCAGCGGGTGCTGTTGGCCAAGGGCGGCAATGGCGGCTGGGGCAACCTGCAATTCAAATCGGCCACCAACCGCGCGCCCGCCCGGGCCAATCCGGGTCAGGAAGGGGTGGAGCGCACCATCTGGCTGCGGCTGAAGCTGATCGCGGATGCCGGTCTCTTGGGGCTGCCGAATGCTGGGAAATCGACCTTCCTTGCGGCGGTGTCGAACGCCCGGCCGAAGATTGCGGATTACCCGTTCACGACGCTGGTGCCGAATCTGGGCGTGGTGGGGATCGACGGCAAGGAATTCGTCATGGCCGACATTCCCGGGCTGATCGAAGGCGCCAGCGAGGGGCGCGGTCTGGGCATCCAGTTCCTTGCCCATGTCGAGCGGTGCAAGGTGCTGTTGCATCTGGTGGATGGCACCTCTTCCACCATCACCAAGGATTACCGCACCATCGTACATGAGCTTGAAGCCTATTCCGACGTGCTGGGCGACAAGCCGCGGATTCTGGCGCTGAACAAGGTCGATGCCATGGATGCCAAGCAGATCAGCGACCGCCGCCGCGCATTGGAAAAGGCCAGCGGCGGGCCGGTGCATGTGATTTCCGGCGTGGCCGGGCGCGGGTTGCAGGACGTGCTGCGCGCGATCTACGCCACCATTGAGGGCGAGGCCCCGCAAGTGGAGGCCGGACCGTGGCAGCCCTGATGCCCTTGGTTGCGCCCGATATTCGGGCAGCGAAACGGCTGGTCATCAAGATCGGCTCGGCCCTGCTGGTGGACCGCGCAAGCGGGCTGCGGCAGGGCTGGCTTTCGGCGCTGGCCATGGATGTGGCCGAAGCCAAGGTGCGCGGCGCCGATGTGGTGTTGGTTTCTTCCGGCTCGATCGCGCTGGGGCGCAAGGTGCTGGGTCTGGGCGATGGTGCGCTGACGCTGGAACAGTCGCAGGCCGCTGCGGCGGTGGGGCAAATCCGGCTGGCGCGGGCCTATGAAGAGGTGCTGGCACCGCATGGCATTACCACGGCGCAGGTTCTGGTGACGCTGGAGGATACCGAGGACCGCCGCCGCTACCTCAACAGCCGCGCCACGATGGAAACGCTGCTGGGCCTTGGCGTTGTGCCCATCGTGAACGAGAATGACACGGTGGCGACCGACGAAATCCGCTTTGGCGACAACGACCGTCTGGCGGCGCAGATTGCGGTGACGGTGGGGGCGGATCAGCTTTTGCTGCTGTCGGATGTCGATGGCTTCTACTCCGCCAACCCCAAGGAAGACCCGGACGCGGTGCGGTTCGATCTGGTGCAGAAGATCACGCCCGAGATCGAGGCGATGGCGGGCGATCCGATTTCGGGCCTGTCCAAGGGCGGCATGAAGACCAAGCTGCTGGCGGCAAAAACCGCCGTGGCCGGGGGCTGCGCCATGGCAATCATGGAGGGCAGCACGCTGCGCCCGCTGAAAGCGCTGGCCGAGGGGGCGAACCGGACCTGGTTCCTCGCCAAGGGCGACCCGCAGGCGGCGCGCAAACGCTGGATCAACGCGATGAAGCCGCGCGGCGAATTGCGGCTGGACGCGGGGGCGGTGACGGCGCTGAAAGCGGGCAAAAGCCTGCTTCCGGCTGGTGTGACCGCCGTCTCTGGCAGCTTTGGCCGCGGCGACCCGGTGGCGATCCTGTCGCCGGCGGGGGAAGTGCTGGGCAAGGGGCTGGTGCGCTATACCGTGGCCGAGGCCCGCGCGATTGCCGGGCACCGCTCGGGCGAGATCGAGGCGATCTTGGGCTATCAGGGCCGGGCGGCGCTGGTGCATCGGGACGATATGGTGATTTAGCGCAAAAATCTTGAAAGATTTTTGCAAATTTCTTCGAAGAAACTTGCGGCGCGCAGGGGGAGACGGCGGCGATGGATGGGCAAATCTCGGATCTGATGCGCGAGATCGGCGCCAAGGCGCGGGCGGCGGCAGAGGAGCTTGCCTATGCCTCGCAAGAGCGGAAATATGCCGCCCTGATCAGCGCCGCACATTTCGTCTGGGAGCGGCGGGGCGAAATCCTTGATGCCAACTGCCTTGACCTCGACTACGGCGCTGAAAAGGGTCTGTCGCCCGCGATGATGGACCGGCTGAAGCTGGACGAGAACCGCATTCGCGGCATCGTCGCCGGGCTGCGGTCGGTCGCGGAACAGCGCGATCCGGTGGGGCGGGTGCTGGCGGAATGGGACATGCCCTCGGGCCTGCATATCCAGCGGGTGGCGACGCCCTTGGGCGTGGTCGGCGTCATCTATGAAAGCCGCCCGAACGTGACGGCGGATGCCGGGGCGCTGTGCCTCAAGGCGGGCAATGCGGTGATCCTGCGCGGCGGGTCGGAGAGTTTCCACACCTCCGAAGTGATCCATGATTGCATGGTGCAGGGTCTGCGCGAGGCGCGGCTGCCCGACGCGGCCATCCAGCTGATCCCCACGCGCGACCGGGCGATGGTTTCGGCCATGCTGACGGCGGTGGACCATATCGACGTGATCGTGCCGCGCGGTGGCAAGGGCCTTGTCGGGCTGGTTCAGCGCGAGGCGCGGGTGCCGGTCTTTGCGCATCTGGAAGGCATCTGCCACGTCTATGCCGACCGCGAGGCCGATCTGGAAAAGGCGCGCCGGGTGGTGCTGAATGCCAAGACCCGCCGCACCGGGATTTGTGGTGCCGCCGAATGCCTGCTGATCGACTGGCGGTTTTATACCCAGCATGGCGGCGTTCTGATCGAAGACCTGATCAAGGCCGGGGTCGAGGTGCGCACCGAGGGCGAACTGCTGAAGATTCCCGGTACTGTCCGCGCCGCGCCCGAGGATTTCGGGCGTGAGTTTCTGGACATGATCATTGCCGCCAAACTGGTGGACGGTGTGGACGAGGCGATTGCCCATATCCGCAAATACGGCAGCCAGCATACCGAAGCGATCCTGACCGAGAATGCCGAGACGGCTGCGAAATTCTTTCAGCGGCTCGATTCGGCAATCCTGCTGCACAATGCCTCGACCCAGTTTGCCGATGGCGGCGAGTTCGGCATGGGCGGCGAGATCGGGATTGCCACGGGCAAGCTTCATGCGCGGGGTCCGGTCGGGGCCGAGCAGCTTTGCAGCTTCAAATATCTGGTGACCGGCGACGGCACGGTGCGGAGCTGATCCGCCCGCCCGGGACCGCCGCATCGTCAGAAGGCAAAGCGGATACCTGCCGCATCCACCTCGACCGTGAGGCGGCGGTGCTGGCGGGCGCATTCCTCGGGCACCAGAAGGAAATGCACCTGCGCGGGGCCGATTTCGGCGCTGGCACTGGGGTTCGACAGCACCTCCCACAGGGCGGGGTCAACGCGCAACCGGCCCGCCTCGCCGGTCAGGGTCCAGCGGGTCTCGCTGCGTTCCACCCGGATGCGGCCGCCATGGGACATCGCGGTTTCGAGGCAGAGGATCAGCAGGAAGGCCAGCTTCACCTCGCGCCGGGGCAGGTCGGCGGGGCTTTGCCAGTCGATCCCAACACGGCCGCCGCGGGTCATCTCGGCCAGAACGCCGGCAACCTCGCCCCGGCCGATCCGCTGATCGCCGCCCGAAGCACCGAAGGCCACGCGAAAGAATTTTATCCGTGCATTGGCATGAGACACGCTTTCCGAAATCAGCGCCATTTCCGGGCTTTGGCGGCTGCCATCCAGCATCAGAAGTTCAACCCCGTTGCCGATGGCGCCGATCGGGCTGATAAGATCGTGGCAGATGCGCGAGCCGAGCAGCGCCGCGAGATCGGGTTTGTCCTGCAAGGGCTGTCCTTTGCTTTAGGAGGTCGGAATGCTGTCGATACTGGAGCCGGGAATGCTGGTGCGCCATCCTGACCGCCCCGACTGGGGGCTGGGGCAGGTGCAATCCAACATCAACGGCAAGGTGACCGTGAACTTTGAACATGCCGGCAAGGTGGTGATCGACGCCCGGCAGGTGCCGCTTCTGCCGGACTTTTCCAGTTGAGCCAGTATGGGTTAAGGAAAGCTTAACGCAACTTCAGATTGCGAGAGCTACTGGGGCGCGGTGGCGCGCTGTTGCAATGCGGGGCCGCAGGCCCTATCCAGCACCCGAGGCCAGAGCCGGAACCTGCGTGTGATGATCGACGATGATGCCGCCTTCACCCTGCGCCTGGCGCAGGACGCACGCGATCTGCGGGCCGCGCAGCGGCTGCGCTATGAGGTTTTCGTGGCCGAGCTTGGCGGTTCGGGGCCATTGGTGGACCATGAGGCCCGGCTTGAGGCCGACGATTTCGACCCGATCTTCGACCACCTGCTGCTGATCGACAACCGGCGCGATCCGGCGGCACTTGAGGATGTGGTGGGGGTCTATCGCCTTTTGCCTTCGGACCGGCTGGCCGAGGGCGGACGCTTCTATTCCGAGGGAGAGTTCGATCTGGCCGCTCTCAAATCCTCGGGGCGCAAATTGTTGGAACTTGGTCGGTCCTGCGTGCATCCCGACTATCGCGGCGGCACGGCGATGTTCCATTTGTGGAACGGGCTCGCTGCCTATGTGCTGGAACGCGGGATCGAGGTGCTGTTCGGTGCGGCCAGTTTTCATGGCACCGACATCGCGGCGCTGGCACAGCCGCTGTCCTATCTGCACCACAATCACCTTGCCCCGCCGGCGCTGCGGGTGCGCGCCCTGCCGCCGCACCGGCAGGAGATGAACCTGATCGCAGCCTCTGCGCTGGACCGGCGCGCCGCGATGGCGGGCACGCCGGCCCTGATCAAAGCCTATCTGCGGCTGGGCGGTTTTGTCGGTGACGGGGCATGGATCGACCATGCCTTCAACACCACCGATGTCTGCCTTGTGATGGACACCGAACGGATGAGCGCCAAGCACCGCGATTTCTATACCCGCAAGAAGGTGCGTGAGGGATGAGTGACGAGTCCGGCGGCGCCGAAGATTGGCGCAATGTGCCGATCCGGGTGCCGGCGCGCGGCATTTCCGGCTGGTTGCGTGTGCTGTGGCGGGGGCTGGTGCTGGGGCTTCTGACCTATGGCTGTCTTGTGCTGCTGTTGCTGGTCCGGCTGGTGGAGCGTCCGCTCTGCGGGCAGGCGCGGCCCGTCACGCCCTTCATCACGCAATTCGTCTGCCGCATGGCCTTTGTCATTCTTGGCCTGCCGTTGATCGTGCGGGGCACGCCGATGCGGCAGAAAGGGGCGGTGGTGGCCAACCATTCCTCATGGCTGGACATCTTCGCCCTGAACGCGGTGCAGCGGGTCTATTTCGTCTCGAAGTCCGAGGTGGCGGGCTGGCCCGGCATCGGCTGGCTGGCCCGGGCGACCGGCACCGTCTTTATCGCGCGCAAGGGCAGCGAGGCGAAACGGCAGCAGGCGCTGTTTGAAGAGCGGCTGCGCATGGGCCACAAGCTTATGTTTTTTCCCGAGGGCACCAGCACCGATGCGCAGCGAGTGCTGCCGTTCAAATCGACGCTCTTTGCCGCCTTTTACAGCCATGGGCTGGACCGCGTGCTGCATGTGCAGCCGGTTACGGTGGTTTATCACGCACCCGCGGGGGAAGATCCGCGCTTTTACGGCTGGTGGGGCGAGATGGACTTCGCGCCGCATCTGCTGATCACGCTGGCGGCGCGGCGGCAGGGGCGGGTCGAGGTTATCTTTCACCCCGACGTGCCGGTGGATGCCTTCCCCGACCGCAAGCAACTGGCCGCCCATTGCGAACGGGTGATCCGCACCTCGCACCCTTTCGCCTGAGTTCCTCCTCGGGCGCCTTCGGCTTCTCATCGCCAGCGCCCCGCGACGAGCGCCAAAGGCGACGAGGAGCCTCAGCCGAGCGGGGCGATCAGCGCCTTGAGCGCCGCAACAGGATCATCCGCGCCCCAGATTTCGGCGCCGATGCCGAAGAAATCGGTGACGGGCCCGAATTTCGCCACCAGTTCCGCGGTCAGCGCCCCTTCGGCGATGCAGGGCACTTCGATGACCTGGCTCCACCAGTCGAACAGGTCGAAATCGGCGCTTTCGCCCTTGCCAAGGGCGGTTTGCCCGATCGGACCAAAGGCGGCGTAATCGGCCCCGGCCTCGCCTGCGTTCATGCCCTCATGCCGGGTCGTGCCGCAGAAGGCGCCGACGATGGCATCCGCCCCCAGATCCTTGCGCGCCTTGCGCACCGAACGGGCGCCATCGGTCAGATGCACACCGTCCAGCCCCAGCCGCTCGACCAGCAACAGATGATCCTCGATCACGATGGCCACGTCCCGCTCATGCGCGATCAGGCGGCAGGCGTCGGCGGCGCGCAACAGCGCGTCCTCGTCACGGCTGGCCAGCGACAGGCGCAGGCAGGCGATTTCGGTGCTGTCCAGCACGGCCGCCAGCCGGTCGGGGAAGACCTCCAGATCAAAGGCGGGCGGCGTGATCAGGGTGATCTGCGGGCGTTCGGCGTCGGACATGCGGGCTCTCCTGTCGGTCGGCCTGCCTTAGCGGGTTTTCGCGGGCTTGGCCAGTTTCGGCGGAAGCGCCCGGACACAGGCCAGCGCCAGCGCCATAAGCTGCCAGCGCCGCGCGTCATCGGCCACCAGTCCGGCATCGGCGCCGATCATCCCCACCATGGGCCGTCCGCCCATTTCCAGCGGGCCAGTCCCGGGCAGGGCCAGTGCGGCGCCATAGCTGTCCTTGCCGACGCGGAACATCACGCCGCCCTTGTGAACGCCGCAGACCATATGCCCGCCCAGAAGAAAGGCCAGCCCGCCGAACATCCGCCGCTCGGCTACCGGCTCTGCCGCCAGATCATCGCGCAAAAGCTGCGCCACCCCCTCGTCCCAGGCCATCGCGCCCTCCTTGTCAGCCGCCCTCTGCCAAGCTATCACGCGGCCTTGCCCAAGCCAAAGGTCTGCTGATGATCCCGCCCGTCTTCATTCTTGTGCGGCCCCAGATGGGCGAGAATATCGGTGCCGCCGCCCGTGCCATGCTGAATTTCGGGCTGGAGCGGATGCGCGTGGTTGCCCCGCGCGACGGCTGGCCGAACCCCAAGGCGGCGGCGATGGCCTCGGGCGCCGGGCGGCTGCTGGACAATGCCGGGCATTTCCCCGATCTGGCGGCGGCGGTGCGCGATTGTGACTATGTCTTCGCCACCACTGCGCGGGGCCGCGAACTCGTCAAGCCGGTGATGACGCCGGAACGCGCGATGGAACTGGCCCGCGCCCTGACAGCCGAGGGTAAGCGGGTGGGCGTCCTGTTCGGGCCGGAACGGGCGGGGCTGGAGAATGAAGACATCGCCCATGCCAATGCCATCGTCACCGTGCCGGTGAACCCGGAGTTCCCCTCGCTCAACCTTGGCCAATGCGCGCTCTTGATGGGCTATGAATGGCGCCGCCAGACGGTCGAGGTGGCACCCGAAGTCATGGGTCTGGCCCGCACCGATTTCGCCGAAAAGCACGAGGTCGAGCGGCTGGGCGACCATTTCGAGGAACGGCTTGACGCGGCTGGTTTTTTCTTTCCCGAAACCAAGGCGGAAGGGATGCGGCAGAACCTGCGCCATATGTGGAACCGGCTGAACCTGACCCGGGCGGAAGTGCAGACCTTTCACGGCATGTTGCGTCAGATCGCCTTCAAGCTGAAGCAACAGGGCGACTGACGGCGCCCGGATGGGCGGAACCGCGCAGGCGCTGCGCGGGCGGGGTTCTCAGCCCCGGCGATGCCGCCTATCCTGCGGCCAAATCAGAGGAGGCGCAGGATGGGTTCGGCGATGGCGAAAACGCTGGGTGGGCAAAGCTTTGGGCGCCGGGCCGTCTTGGGCGGCATGGGGCTGGCGCTGCTTTCGGCCTGTGTCGGTGGTGGTGGCGGGGCATCCGCCCCGGCGCAAAGCTGGCGTGCGGTGCCGAACCCGGGGTTTGACGCCTGGGTCGCGGCCTTCCGCGACCGGGCGGCAGGGCGCGGCATCGCGCCGGGCGTGCTGGATCAGGCGTTCCGCCATGCGGGTTTCCTGCCCGGCGTGGTCGAGCGCGACCGCAACCAGACCGAATTCACCCGCACGGTCGAGGATTACCTTTCCATCGCCGCCTCGGATGAGCGGGTCTCGCTCGGCCGGCAGATGATGGGCCGCTATGGTTCGGTTCTGGCCGCGGTCGAGGGGCACTATGGCGTGGACCGCCACATCGTTGCGGCGGTCTGGGGGCTTGAAAGCTTCTTCGGCACAAGGCGCGGAGACGTGCCGGTGATCTCGGCGCTGGCAACGCTGGCCTATGATGGGCGGCGGGGCGAGTTCTTTGAAAGCCAGCTTGTCGCCGCGCTGAAAATCCTTCAGGCGGGGGATATTGCGCCCGACCGGATGCTGGGAAGCTGGGCCGGGGCGATGGGCCATACCCAGTTCATCCCGACCTCCTACCTTGCCTATGCGGTGGATTTCACCGGCGACGGGCGCCGCGATATCTGGAGCGACGATCCTTCGGACGCGCTGGCCTCGACGGCGGCCTATCTTTCACGCTCGGGCTGGGTTCGGGGGGAGCCTTGGCTGATCGAGGTGCTGCTGCCTGCGGGGTTCAACATGGGGCTGGCCGGGCGCGGCAAGGGGCGTTCCACCGCCGATTGGGCGGCGATGGGGGTGCGGGCGGCGGCGGGGGGCAGCCTGCCGGGGGGCACCGCCTCGGTTCTGGCACCTGCGGGGGCGGGCGGGCCGGGCTTCATGGTGTTCCGCAATTTCAACGTGATCCTGCGCTATAACAATGCCGAAAACTACGCGCTGGGCGTCGGCCATCTGGCCGACCGTCTGGCAGGTGGCGGCGCGCTCCGCGGCAGCTTTCCGCCCGATGCCACCGGCATGAGCAAGGCCGACCGGCAGGAGTTGCAGCGGCGGTTGACCGCGGCGGGCTATGACACCGGCGGCACCGACGGGGTGATCGGCGCCAAGACCCGCGCGGCGATTGAGGCGTTTCAGCGCGCACGCGGGCTGGCGGTGACAGGTGAGCCGAGTTTGGCGCTTCTGGCGCTGCTGCGATAGGCGCGCGGGGGATGGGCAGATTGCCCATCCTACGTTCTGAAAGGGACGCCCCGCGTAGGATGGGCAATCTGCCCATCCCCCCACCCATCGCGGGGCCTTGAAGCCCCCGGATGGCGGGCCTAGTCTCCGCGCCAGTTCAGGGGGCAGGCATGGCCGGAAAACGCAAGCTGTTTGAAGAGGTCGGCACTGGGGCGCAGGCGCCCGTGGCGCCGGTGGGCGGGTTGATCGACGGTCCGTCGCGGGGCGCACGGGGGGGGATCCGGCTGTGGCTGGTGGCGATCTTCCTTTTGGTGGCCGCGATGATCGTGGTGGGCGGTCTGACCCGGCTGACCGATTCCGGCCTGTCGATCACCGAATGGAAGCCGGTCACCGGCGCCCTGCCGCCGTTGACCGAGGCCGACTGGGCCACCGAATTCGCCAAATATCAGGCCAGCCCCGAATTCCAGTTGCAGAACAGCGCGATGACGCTGGATGCCTTCAAGTCGATCTTTTGGTGGGAATGGGCACACCGGCAGTTGGGCCGGGTGATCGGGCTCGTCTGGGTGGTTGGGTTCGTCGGCTTCCTCGTCGCGCGAAAAATCCCTGTCGGCTGGACTGGCCGCCTTCTTGGCCTTGGCGTGTTGGGCGGGCTGCAAGGCGCCATCGGCTGGTGGATGGTATCGTCGGGGCTGAAAGGCACGATGGTCGATGTCGCCAGCTACCGGCTTGCCACCCATCTGGGGCTGGCTTTCGTCATTCTGGGGCTGGCGGCGTGGTATGTCTTCCTGCTGGGCCGGGGTGAGACCGAGCTGATGCAGGCCCGCCGCGCCGGGGAGCGCAAGCTCAAGGGCCTGTCCACCGGGCTGATGCATCTGGCCTTCGTGCAAATCCTGTTGGGCGCGCTGGTGGCGGGCATCGACGCGGGGCGCAGTTTTCCGACCTGGCCCGATATGAACGGCAGCTTCTTTCCGGCGGATGCCTTTTATGTGCCGGGGGGCGGCGGGGTCTGGCACGCCTTTCTTGAAAACCCCGGTCTGGTGCAGTTCAACCACCGCATGGCGGGGTATCTTCTGCTGGCTTTGGGCATCGTGGCCTGGGTCAAGGGCCGCAAGTCCGCCCATGGCGCCACGCGGGCGGCGTTTCATGCCGTGCTGGCAATGCTGCTGGCGCAGGTTGCCTTGGGCATCGCCACGGCGCTGACGCTGGCGCATGTGCATGTGGCCATCACCCATCAGATTGGCGCGGTGATCCTCTGGGTTCTGATCCTGCGGGCGCGCCATTTGTCCATTTACCCCATTGCAGGTTCGATCCGGGAGGGAACGGCATGAGCGTGAACAACAAGGCTTTTGCCGCTCTGATGGCCCATCAGCGCCAGACCGAGGCGCTGTCGATGGTGGCCGAGCGTCTGGGCTGGGATCAGGAAACCATGATGCCGCGCGGCGCCGCCGAGCAGCGGGGCGAGGAAATGGCGGCGATGGAGGGCGTCTTGCACGCCCGCCGCACCGATCCGCGCATTGGGGAATGGCTTGAGGTGGCCGAGGCGCCCGATGCGGCGGGACAAGCCGCGCTGCGGCTGATCCGCCGCAGCTATGCCCGCGCGCAGAAGGTGCCCGGCGATCTGGCCGAGGCGCTGGCGCGTCTGACCTCGACCGCGCAGGGCGTCTGGGCCGAGGCGCGGGCGCGCGATGATGTGCCGGGCTTCCTGCCGACGCTGGCCGAAGTCATCGCGCTCCGTCGGCGCGAGGCGGAATGTCTCGCCGAAGGCGGCGATCTTTATGACGCGCTGATGGATGATTACGAGCCGGGCGCCACCGCCGCGACCATCGGCGCGATGTTTGACCGGATGCGCCCGCGTCTGGTGGCGCTGCGCGAGGCGGTGCTGGGCGCCACCTATCAGCCCAAGGCGCTGACCGGCAATTTCCAGACCGAAACGCAGTTGCGGCTGGCGCGCGATCTGGCTTCGGCCTTTGGCTATGACTGGTCGCGCGGGCGGATGGACCTTGCAGTGCATCCCTTCAGCTCGGGCGGCTGGAACGACAGCCGGATCACGACCCGGGTGGTGGAAAGCGAGCCGTTCAACTGTTTCTACTCGACCATCCACGAGGTCGGCCATTCCAGCTATGAGCTGGGCATCGACCCCGATTATGCGCTGACGCCCTTGGGCCATGGCGTGTCGATGGGCGTGCATGAAAGCCAGAGCCGGATTTACGAAAACCAGATGGGCCGGGGCCGTGCCTTTACCGGCTGGATGTTCGGTGAGATGCGGGCGCGTTTTGGCGATCTGTCGGTGGACAGCCCGGAAGGGTTCTATCACGCCGTCAACCGGGTGCAGCCCGGTTTCATCCGCACCGAAGCGGATGAGGTGCATTATAACCTGCATATCATGATGCGCTTTGACCTTGAGCGGGCGCTGGTGCGCGGCGACCTTGCCGTGGGCGATCTGGAGGCGGCGTGGAATGACCGTTTCAAGGCCGATTTCGGCGCGGTGGTGGATCGGCCTTCGAACGGGATGTTGCAGGACGTGCATTGGTCCTGCGGGTTGTTCGGCTATTTCCCGACCTATACCTTGGGCAATGTCTATGCCGGGTGTCTGTGGAAATCGCTCACGGCGGCGGTGCCGGGGCTGGAGGCCGGGCTTGCCGCGGGCGATGCCACGGCGGCGACCGGCTGGCTGCGGGAGAACCTGCAACGCCAAGGCGGATTGCGCGAACCCGCGGCCACCATTCAGGCCGCCTGCGGCTTTGCCCCCGATGAGGGGCCGCTGCTGGACTATCTCGAGGCGAAGTTCCGCGACATCTATGCAATCTGACGTGGCCGCCGCGCGGATTTCGGGGATGGAGGTCTAAACCCGGGGTATAAACCGGGGTCTCCATCCCGGGGTTGAGGGCGTTTGGACTTCGGTTTATTGCGCCTGTTCGGTTTCGGGGGGCTTGCTGGCCCGGCGTTTCCACCGCCCTCAGCCAGCAGGTTTGCCATGCCGATTCCCAATACGAAGGTCTTTCTGAACTCTGCCATCCTGTCGGGTGGCGGCTATACGCTCACGCCGAATGCGCCGGGGGATCTGACCTCGACGCTGGCACCCGCGCCGGCGACCGGCTGGGTTGCTTCGGTGGGCGATCTGAATGGGGACGGGATTGCCGATGTGGCGGTGGGGGCCGCTGGCGATGACGACAAGGCTGCCGAGGCCGGGCGCGTCTATGTCATGCTGGGCGATCCGGCGCCCGGCAGCACGGTTGGGGTGGCTGACGGTGTTCTGGGGCAGGTGGATACCTGGATCATCGACGGGGTGAACGCAGGCGACATGACCGGCTTTGCCATCGCCGGCAGCGGCGACATGAATGGCAATGGCCGGGGGGAGCTGCTGATCGGGGCGCCGGGCATGGCGCGCGGCACCGCCGCCGATGCGGGGACGGCCTTTGTCGCCTTTGGTCCGGCGGTGGGCGGCGGGCTTGATCTGGGCGATCTGCTGACCTCGGGTTCGGGCGAGGGTTTTGCGATCCGCGGCCAGTCGGCAGGCGACATGGCGGGTTACAGCGTGATGTCGGTGGGAGACCTCAACGGCGACGGCCGGGCCGATGTGCTGGTCGGCGCCCCCGGTCAGGATGCCGGCGGCACTGACGCCGGGGCGGCCTATATCGTCTGGGGCAAGGCGGGCGATGCGCCGGTTCTGCTCTCGAACGTCGCGGCGGGGACGGGCGGCTTCAAGATCACCGGCGCGAGCAGCGGCGATGCGGTGGGCACCACGCTGGGCGTTTCGGCGGATCAGAATGGCGACGGTCGGGCGGAAATCCTGATCGGTGTGCCCGACTACAACGACGGCGCCCCGAACCAAGGGGCGGTCTATGTCGTCTTCGGCAAGGCGACGGGCACAGGCGTCGACCTGAACAATATCGCGGCGGGGATCGGTGGCTATATCATCACCGGGGTCGAGGATGATGATGCCGGGGCCGCCGTCGCGGGGGTGGCGGATGTCAACGGCGACGGGCGCGGCGATATCCTGATCGGCGCGCCGCGCTCGGACCGGGCCTATGTCGTGTTCGGCAAGACCGATACGGCGGCGGTGGACCTTGCCGATGTGCGGGCCGGGATCGGTGGCTATGAGATCATCGCCGAAAATGCCGGAGACCTTGACGGTCTGGTGGTGCTGGGCGGCGGCGATCTGAACCGCGATGGCATCGCCGACCTGATCCTTGGCGTTCCGGGCAATGAAGAGGGCGGCACCAATGCCGGGGCGGTCTATATCGTCTGGGGCGGCGGGCAGGGGCCTATTGACCTCGCGGCGGTGGCGCAGGGCTTTGGCGGTGCCAAGATCGTCGGCGCGCCGGGCAGCCTGACCGGCTCGACGCTGGCGCTGTCGCCCGATCTGAATGGAGATGGCACGCAGGATCTGATGATCGGGGCGCCGGGCTCGGGGGAGGCGGTGAAGGTTCTGTTCGCACCCGCCTCCTGGCAGCCGGACCTGAACATCTATGGCACCGAGGGCGCCGATCTGATGGGCCCCGGCTTTGGCGGGGTGAACCAGATCGACGCGGGCAATGATGCGATCATGGGGCTGGGCGGCGATGACACCATCGCGGCGGATGCCGGCGACGACATGATCGAGGGCGGCGCGGGCAATGACAGCCTTGATGGCGATGCGGGCAATGACACGCTGGACGGCGGCACCGGCGCCGACGCGATGAACGGCGGTCTGGGCAATGACACCTATATCGTTGACAGCGCGGGCGATACGGTGTCCGAACTGGGTGGCGACGGGGTTGATACGGTTTATGCCGGGGTGGCCCATACGCTGGCCGATGGCGTTGAAAACCTGATCCTGACCGGGGCTGCGCGCAGCGGCACCGGCAATGCCCTTGCCAACAGCCTGACCGGCACGGCGGGGGCGGACACGCTGGACGGGGCTGCGGGCGCCGATACGATGGCCGGAGGTCTGGGCAATGACCGCTATATCGTGGATGACCTTGGCGACGCGGTGACCGAACTTGCAGGCGGCGGCACGGCGGATGAGGTGGTTTCCTCCATCAACATCACGCTTGCCGCCGAGGTCGAGCGGCTGGTCCTGACGGGCGCGGCGCGCATCGGTACCGGCAACGCGCTGAGCAATTATATCGCGGGCACCGTGGGGGATGACCGGCTCGACGGTCTGGCGGGGGCCGATACCATGGCGGGGGGCGCAGGCAACGATACCTATATCGTCGATGCCACCGCCGATCAGGTGGTCGAACTTGCCGGCGGCGGCACGGCGGATCGGGTCAACGCCTATGCCAACTTCACGCTCGGGGCCGAGGTCGAACAGCTTTACCTTTATGGTTCTGCCCGCGCGGGCACCGGCAATGCGCTGAACAATCTGATCGTGGGCACGGGTGGGGCCGATACGCTGGATGGCGGCGCCGGGATTGACACGCTGACGGGCGGGGCGGGCGGCGATACCTACCGCGTCGATAATGCGGCCGACAAGATCAATGAAACCGCCACGGGCGGGATTGATACGGTCATTGCCACGGTGAACTACACGCTGGGCGCCTATGTCGAAAACCTGACGCTGAGCGGCGCGGCCCGGGTGGCCACGGGCAACGGCGCGGCAAACCGGCTGGTGGGCACCGGGTTTGACGATACGCTGAACGGCGGCGGCGGCGCCGATACGATGGAGGGCGGCGCGGGCAACGATGTCTACAAGGTCGATAACGCGGGCGATGTCGTGATCGACACAGCAGGCAGCGACCGGGTGGATGCCAGCATCAGCTACACCCTGACCGCCGGGATCGAGGCGCTGCGCCTGACTGCCGCCGGGCTGACCGGCACCGGCACGGCGGGGGCGGATGCGCTTTCGGGCTCGGCAGGCAGCCAGACGCTGATCGGGCTTGAGGGGGCCGACACGCTGGACGGCGGCAGCGGCGCCGACATGCTGATCGGCGGCGCGGGCGACGATACCTATATCATCGACGACATCGGCGATGTGATCGTCGAGGACATCGGCGGCGGCACCGATACGGTGGTTCTGATGGCGAATGGCCTGACGGCGCCCCTCAATGTCGAAATCATCCGGTTGGGCGGCACCGCCACCTCGGCCACCGGCGGCGCGGGCAACAACACGCTGTCGGGCGGCATCGGCGATGACAGTCTGGACGGCGGCGACGGCGACGACCTTTTGAATGGCGGGCGCGGCGACGATGATCTTTACAGCCGGGGCGGCAGCGACACGCTGGTCGGCGACGATGGCGATGACGTTTATCACATCTCTGGCGGTTCGGTGACGATCGAGGATTACTCCGGCCGCGACTGCATCGACAGTTCGGAAAGCACCACCAACGATTACATCGACCTTTCGGGCGAGACCGAGAGCGAGATCGAAGGCCAGGTCGTGGTCGTCACCCCGGGCGGCACCACATCGCGCCCGCTGGATGTGCAGTTCCTGCAAGACCGCTCCGGCTCGTTCGGCGATGACATTGCCACGGTGCGCGGACTGGTGCCGCAGATCGTGGCAGCCTTGCAGGCGGTTCAGGCCAACAGCGCCTTTGGTGTCTCGTCCTTCATCGACAAGCCGGTCGGCCCCTTTGGGGCTGCGGGCGAATGGGTCTATGCGCTGGAACAGGCCATGACGACCAGCGCGGCGACACTGGCCAGCATCTACAATTCCATGAACGTGCTGAACGGTGCCGATGGACCCGAGGCGCAGATTGAAGGTCTGATGCAACTGGCGCTGAACGCCGCCGCTGCCGGATATCGCACCGATGCCGCCCGCTTTGTGGTGCTGTTCACCGATGCTCCCTATCATGTGGCGGGCGATGGCGCGCTGGGCGGCATTTTCACGCCGAACAATGGCGATGCCTTCTATCCGGGCGGCGGCGCATTGGAAGACTATCCGCAGATCCCGCAACTGATGGCAGCCTTGCAGGCGGCCAACATCATTCCGATCTTCGCCGTCGCGGGCGGATATGAGACGACCTATCAGGGCCTTGTCACCCAGATCGGGCGGGGCACGGTGGTCTCGCTGACGGCAGACAGTTCGAACATCGTGGCGGCCATCACCGCCGGGATGACGGCGGCCACCACCACCACCATCGAAGAGGCCAATGCCGGAAGCGGCGATGACACGGTGATCGGCGGCGGAGAAGACAACAGCATCCGCGGCAATGCCGGCAATGACAGCATCGAAGGCCGCGCCGGCGACGACTCGATCGAAGGCGGTCTGGGCGACGACGACCTGAAGGGCGGCGACGGCGACGACACCTTCCTTGTCGGGCTGGGTCAGGGGGCTGACGCCATCGACGGCGGCATCGGTCTGGACCGCATCCTTGCCACGGCGGCCAATGTCATCATCGGGCTGGAAAGCGTGACCGGGATTGAAGAGATCAGCGCAGGCGGTTTTGCCAATGTGTCGGTCAAGGGGACCGCTCTTGCCGACCTGCTGGATTTCAGCACCACTACGCTGACGGGGATCACCCTGATCGACGGCGATCTGGGCAATGACACGATCAATGGTTCGGCCGGGGCCGATACGATCAGCGGCGGCGCGGGCAATGACCTGATCCAGAGCGGCGGCGGCGATGACGTGATCCGCGTTTCGGGGGCTGGGGCAGGGCGGGATGTGGTCGATGGTGGCGCGGGCTATGACGTGATCCGCGCGACCGCCAATGGCACGGCGATCTCGCTGACCTCGGTCACGGGGATCGAGGAAATCTCGGCTGGGGGCAAGACCGGCGTCACGCTGCGCGGTTCGGATGCGGCCGATCGCATGGATTATTCGGGCATCACCCTGACCGGGATCACCAATATCTCTGGCGGCAAGGGCAATGACACGATGACCGGCTCTGCCGGGGGCGATGTGATCACGGGGGGCGCGGGGCGCGATGTGATGACGGGCGGGCTGGGGGCTGACAGCTTTATCTTCGTCAGTGCCGCCGACAGCGGCACGGGCACCCAGGGCGACCGCATCACCGACTTCACCACAGGGTCGGATGTGATCAACCTGTCGGCGCTGGACGCCGATCCGCTTGCGGCGGGGGATCAGGCTTTTGCCTTCATCGGCTCGGCGACGTTCAGCTTTGTCGCGGGGCAGGTGCGGGTGGTGGACAGTGGTGCGGGCTATGGCCTGCTGTCCGTCGATATCGACGGCAACGGCACCTCTGATTTCGACATCCGCGTGACCGGCGCTGACGGTCTGACCTATGTGCCGGTGCTGTCCGATCTGCTCCTCTGATCTGCGGTGGCGCGGGGCAGGGCGGTAACGCCCCCCCCCCGCGCCCCGCGTTCTGCCCTCTGCGCCCGGGCAGCGGTCAGGCGCAGGGGGTGGGCCGTCAGCGCCGCAGCGCGCGCAGATACTGGCGATAACGATGCTGGGCGTTGCGCAGGTGCAGGCGCATGGCGGCGCGGGCGGCGTCTTCGTCATTGGCCAGAATCGCGGCAAGTATCTCTTCGTGTTCGCGGTCCAGCACGGCCAGATATTCGGCCGAGACAAGGCGTTCCCCCTCGCTGTCGATGGCATGGCGCGGGATGATCGCGGTTCCGATCAGCTTGAGGAATTCGGGAAAGCGCGGGCTGTTCGCCGCCTCGGCAATCGTCAGGTGAAAGCGGAAATCAGCCTCGGTCGTGGATTGGCCGGACCGCATCCGGGCGCGCAGATCGTCGAAAGCCTCGATGATCTTTTCTTCCTGCGCGGGCGACCGCCGCAGTGCTGCAAAACCGGCAGCATCGCCTTCGACCGCGGTGCGCAGTTCCAGCATCTCGATCAGCGAGGAGACGCGGGCAAGGTCCAGATTGCGGAAAGCCAGCCCCTCGCCACTGGGCGGTTCCAGAACGAAAACACCCGCGCCCTGCCGGGGTTCCACCAGCTTTTCCGATTGCAGCGCTGCGACCGCCTCGCGGATCACGGTGCGGCTGACGCCGAATTCCTGTGTCAGCCGCGCCTCGGAGGGCAGGCGGTCGCCGGGTTTGTAGCTGCCCTTGCTGATCTGCGTGCGGATGGCTTCGCGCACCTGTGCAACCAGGGTCTGCCCCTGCGGGGGCGTCGGCTGCAGCGTTGCGTCCAGAGATTTCGGCATCGTCATGCGGGTCATCCGGTTGGTTGTGGGCGCCAGAGCGGCGTGCCGGGGTCGGGGCACGCCGCCGTTCGGTTATGCCGCGCCCTCGGGCAGCAAATCCAGCGGCAGGTTCTGGAAACTGACCGGGCGCAGAAAGCGGCGGATCGACAGGGTGCCGACGCTGGTGGCACCGAAGTTGGTCGAGGCCGGGTAAGGCCCGCCATGAACCATGCTGTCCACCACTTCAACCCCGGTCGGAAAGCCGTTGACCAGAACGCGGCCCGCCTTGCGCTCCAGCACAGGCAGCAATTTGCGGGCGGTATCGGTGTCGGCGGGGTCCATCTGGATCGTGGCCGTCAGTTGCCCCTCAAAACCCTTGGCCAGATGCAGCATCTCATCCACCGAGGCGACGCGCACCACCAGAGCCAGCGGGCCGAAAACCTCTTCGGACAGGGCATGATCCTCAAGAAATCTGTCGCCGGTCGTCTCATAAAGGTTCGGGTTGGCGGTGCGGCCTTCGGACAGGGTTTCGTAAACCGCCTTCACGGCGTTGCGGCTCTGAAAGCGGTGCTGACCGTCGCGGTAGGCTTTGGCGATGCCGTCGGTCAGCATCGTCTGCGGGCCGACCTTTGCAAGGGCGGCAGCGGTTGCGGCGACAAGGCGGTCGGCCTCCGGCCCGTCGATCACCACGGCGATGCCCGGATTGGTGCAGAACTGGCCCGCCCCCATGGTCAGCGATCCGGCCCAGCCGGCGCCCAATGCCTCGGCGCGGGTGCTGGCGGCCTCGGGCAGCACGAACATCGGGTTGACGCTGCCCAATTCCCCAAAGAACGGGATCGGTTCGGGACGGGCTGCGCAAAGGTCGAACAGGGCGCGGCCGCCACCAAGACTGCCGGTAAAGCCCACCGCCTTGATCAGCGGGTGCTGCACAAGGGCGGTGCCGACATCCCGGCGCCCGCCCTGAATCAGGCTGAAGACGCCCGGATGCATTCCGCATTTGCCGATGGCGGCATGGACCGCCTCGGCGATGATTTCGCCGGTGCCGGGATGGGCGGAATGACCCTTGACCACCACCGGGCAGCCAGCCGCAAGGGCCGCGGCCGTGTCGCCCCCCGCCGTCGAGAAGGCCAGCGGGAAATTCGAGGCGCCGAACACGGCAACCGGCCCGATCGGGCGCTGCACCAGCCGGATTTCCGGGCGCGGCGCGGGCAGCCGGTCGGGCAGGGCGGCGTCAAAGCGGCGGTCCAGATAATCGCCCTTGCGGATATGGCTGGCGAACAGGCGCAACTGGCCGGTGGTGCGGCCGCGTTCGCCTTGCAGGCGGGCGGCGGGCAGGCCGGTTTCCTGACTGCCGATTTCGGTGATGGCTTCGGCCCGGGCCTCGATCTCGTCCGCGATGGCGTCAAGGAAGTGGGCGCGCTCTTCGCGCGAGGAAGAGCCGTAGGACCAGAACGCCTCTTCAGCCGCCTCTGCGGCTTGGTTCACCAGCGCAACCGTGCCGACCGAAAAGCGGTGGACCGGGCCATGTGCCGGTTCATTGTCGAACTGGGCATCGGTGCCGATCCACGCGCCGGCGATAAGGTGCTTTCCATGGGGGGCGAAACTCATGCGCGTTCCTCCTGATAGATGGGGTACTGGGTGAAAACGCCACCCTGATAGACCGCGACGGCGGCATCGGCAGCGGGGCGCGGCTGACGCGCGTCGATCTTGGCGCGAAAGGCTTCGGCATTGTCCTGCGGGGTCCAGCCCAGCCAGTCCAGATGGCTGTTGTCCCACCAGCCGCCCGTATTGGCCGAGGCGCCCCAGATCACCGGGCAGCCAAGGGTTTGCACCCGGAACACCGCACCGATCAGCGACAGGAAATCATCCTGCGAGAACCAGCTTCCCAGCATCCGGTGGTTTTCCGGCTCTGGCGTGGCAGAGCCGATGCGGACAAGCGCGGTCTCCTGACCGAACTTGTCGAAATACATCCGCGCCAGCGCCTCGCCAAAGACCTTCGACACACCATAAAGGCTGTCCGGGCGTGTCGGAACATCGGGGCCAAGCCGCTCGGTCTGTTTGTAAAAACCGATGGTATGATTGGAACTGGCAAACAGGATGCGCGGCTGCCCATGGCGGCGGGCGGCCTCGTAAAGGTTGTAAAGGCCAAGGATATTGGCCTGAAGGATCGGATCGAACGCCGCTTCAACCGAGATGCCGCCAAGGTGCAGAATGCCGTCGCAGCCTGCCACCATGGCATCGACCGCGGCGCGGTCGGCAAGGTCGCAGGTCACGACCTCTTCATGTGGGGCCGGGTCGTGGATCGGCGCGATATCGGCCAGCCGCAGGGTTTGGGCCAAGGGTGCCAGCCGATGGCGCAGCGCGCGGCCAAGCCCCCCGGCGGCACCCGTTACCAGCAGGCGGTTCATCGCGGGGCGGCTCACCCGGTGGCCTCGCGGGCGAAGGTGTCCAGAACGTTGCGCGGCAGCAGGGCGCCCGGATGCTGCACCACCAGCGCGGCAAGCGCCTGACCCGCCGCCACGGCGCTTGCCGGATCGGCGCCGTTCAGCCGCGCAACCAGATAACCCGCGTTGAAACTGTCGCCCGCGCCGGTGGTATCTGTCGGGCGCACGGCGCGCGGGGCGGGGGCCGCGATCATCCGGCCCGCCGACAGGATGGCCAGCTCGGCATTGCCGTTCTTCACCACAACCTCTTGCGCGCCCGCTGCCGCATAGCGCCGTGCGGTCGCGGCGGGGTCGGCATCGCCAAAGGCCGCCGCCTCATCGTCAAAGCTGGGCAGGACGATGCGCGACAGGCTGGCGGCGCGGGTGATCGTAGCGCGCAGAACCTCGGGCGTCTCCCAAAGGCGGGGACGGATATTCGGATCGAACACCACATCCCGGCCCTGCAAGGCGGCAACGAGCCGCTCACGCGCTGCGGGCGGCAGGATCGCCAGCGTGACCCCCGAGAGGTAGATGACATCGGCACCGTCAAAGCTCTCTGCCAGCCAGCCCGCATCTTCGGCCATCATCCGGGCGGCGGATTGGCCGCGCCAATAGCTGAAGCTGCGCTCACCATTCGTGACGCTGATCATGTAAAGCCCGATGCTGCGGTCCGGGTCGCGGGTGATCCGGTCGGTGCGGATGCCTGCGGCGGCAATGGTGGCAAGCGCCGCATCCGAGATCGCATCGGCCCCCAGCCGGGTGGCATAGCCAACCTGCCAGTCCGGGCGCAGCGCCGCCAGATAATAGGCGGTGTTGAAGGTGTCGCCGGCCAATCCCTGCCGCCAGAGGCCGGGCCCTGCATCCGCTCCGGCGGCGGACAGCTCTATCATGACTTCGCCCAAGGCAAGAATGCGCACGACGTCCCCTCTCATATTACAGGCGGGGCACCATGACGCTGGCAGCGGTCGGGTGCAATCCTGCTTGACTCAGAAAACACATCATACAATAAGTGTCAATTAATATGATATGTCGTTCTTGGAGGCCCCTATGCTGACCGTCGAAACCCGTCAGGCCGTTCATCCCGATTTTGCCCGGGCGATGGATACTGCCACATTGCGCCGCCATTTTCTGGCGGATGGCATGTTCGCAGATGGCGAAATCCGGCTGATCTATACCCATTACGACCGCTTCGTGATGGGGGCCGCGGTGCCCGCCGGCGGGGCGCTTGTGCTGGACAGGGTTGCGGAGGCCGGCACGCCTTCGTTTCTGGATCGCCGCGAAATGGGGATCGTGAACATCGGTGATGCCGGCACCGTTTCGGCCGCGGGTGAAAGCTGGTTGCTGGACCGGGGGGATGTGCTTTATCTTGGCATGGGCGCCGGGCCGGTGACCTTTGCGGGCAATGGGCGCTTTTACATCGCCTCCTGCCCGGCGCACCGCACCTGCCCCAACCGGCTGGTGACGCTGGCCGACAGCAAGGAGGTCAAGCTGGGTGCGGCCGAAACTTCGAACAAGCGCACCATAAACCAGTTCATCCATCCGCTTGTGATGGAAAGCTGCCAATTGATCCTGGGCTATACCTCGCTTGAGGAAGGCTCGGTCTGGAACACCATTCCCAGCCATATTCACGACCGCCGGATGGAGGCCTATCTTTACTTCGGCATGGAGGAAAAGTCCCGTGTCCTGCACCTGATGGGCGAACCGCAAGAAACCCGTCATCTGTTTGTCGGCAATGAGGAGGGGGCGATTTCGCCACCCTGGTCGATCCATTCCGGGGCGGGGATCGGTGCCTATACCTTCATCTGGGCCATGGCAGGCGACAATATCGACTATACCGACATGGACTTTATCCAGCCGGGGGATTTGCGGTGAATCCCTTTTCCTTGCAGGGCCATAAGGCTCTGGTAACAGGTGCCAACACCGGGCTGGGGCAGGCGATTGCGCTGGGCCTGGCGCGGGCAGGGGCCGAGGTTGTCTGTGCGGCGCGGCAGGATTGCGATGCGACGCTGGAGATGATCGTGCAGGCCGGCGGCAGCGCTTCGGCGCTGGCGCTGGATTTTGCCGATCCGATGGCGGCGCGCGATGTATTTGCCGGGACGGGGTTCAGCATTCTGGTGAACAATGCCGGCATCATCCGCCGCGCCGACTCGGTCGATTTCAGCGAGGCCGATTGGGACGATGTGATCGACGTGAACCTGAAGGCGGTGTTTTTCACCTGTCAGGTCTTCGCGCGTGAGGCGCTGGCCCGCGCCCGTCCGGGCAAGATCGTCAACATTGCTTCGCTCTTGTCGTTTCAGGGGGGCATCCGGGTGCCCAGCTATACAGCCTCCAAACATGGCGTCGCCGGTCTGACCAAGCTGATGGCCAATGAATGGGCGGCACGGGGCATCAACGTGAATGCCATCGCCCCCGGTTATATCGAAACCAACAACACCGAGGCACTGCGGGCCGACCCCGAGCGATCCAAGGCGATCCTTGATCGGATTCCGGCGGGCCGCTGGGGTGCGGCCGAAGATATTGCCGGGGCGGCGGTGTTTTTGTGTTCCCCCGCCGCCGCCTACATCCATGGCGCGGTGCTGAATGTCGATGGCGGCTGGCTGGCGCGATAACTTATCATATAATCTGTATGATAAGTTGTTGACACAAGGGGGCGGAGCATGGTTCCGTTCGCATGACATCTACAACAAGGGAATCGCCAGATGACGCCGAACGAGATCAAGGAGAAGCTGGGGTCGGGCCTCTTGTCCTTCCCGGTCACCCATTTTGATGCCGCGGGCAAATTTGCCGAAGACAGCTATCGCGCCCACGTCGAATGGCTGGCAGGTTACAAGGCGCCGGTCCTCTTTGCGGCAGGTGGCACCGGAGAGTTCTTCTCGCTGGCCCCGCGCGAGATTCCGGCCATCGTGAAGGCCGCCAAGGACGTGTCGGGCGATACCGCCATCGTTTCGGGCTGCGGTTATGGCACCGAAATGGCGGTCGAGATTGCGCAATCGGTGGAAAAGATCGGGGCCGACGGCATTCTGCTGCTGCCGCATTACCTGATCGACGCGCCGCAAGAGGGGCTGTTCCAGCACGTCAAGAAGGTCTGCCAGTCGGTCGATTTCGGTGTCATGGTCTACAACCGCGACAATGCGGTGTTGCAGGCCGATACGCTGGCCCGCCTTTGCGATGCCTGCCCGAACCTGATCGGGTTCAAGGATGGCACCGGCGATATCGGCCTTGTGCGCCAGATCACCGCCAAGATGGGCGACCGGCTGATTTATCTGGGCGGGATGCCCACGGCGGAACTGTTCGCAGAAGCCTATCTGGGTGCTGGTTTCACCACCTATTCCAGCGCGGTCTTCAACTTTGTGCCGGGGCTGGCGAATGAATTCTATGCCGCGCTGCGCGGTGGCGACCGGGCGACCTGCGAAAGGATCCTGAACACGTTCTTCTATCCGTTCATGGAAATCCGCAGCCGGGCCAAGGGTTATGCCGTGTCGGCCGTCAAGGCCGGCGTGCGTTTGCAGGGCTTTGCTGCCGGGCCGGTGCGCCCGCCGCTGACCGACCTCAGCGCGCGTGACGAAGCCGATTTGGCGGCCCTGATCGCGCCGTGGCAGCGGTGATGCCGCGATGAAGATTGCCGCGGTTCGCACCCACCTGCTGGAACACCGGCTGGAGGTTCCGTTCGAAAGCGCCTCGATGCGCTTTGACCGGCGGGCCCATGTTTTGGTGGAAGTCGAATGCGATGACGGCACGGTGGGCTGGGGCGAATGCCTTGGCCCGGCGCGGCCCAATGCGGCGGTGGTGCGGACCTATGCGGATTGGCTGATTGGCCAGAACCCGCTGGAAACCGGCAAGATATGGGCCAAGCTCTACAATGCCCTGCGTGATCAGGGGCAGCGTGGCCTGACCATCACGGCGCTGTCGGGCATCGACATCGCGCTGTGGGACATCAAGGGCAAGGCGCTTGGCCAGCCGGTTTCGGTGCTGCTGGGCGGGCGCTGGCGTGAAAAGGTTCGCGCCTATGCGACGGGCAGTTTCAAGCGCGACGGCGTGGACCGCGTGCAGGACAATGCCGAAGAGATGGCCGGGCACCGGGCGCAAGGCTTTCACGCCTGCAAGATCAAGATCGGCTTTGGCGTGGCCGAGGATCTGCGCGTGATCCGCGCCGTGCGCGCGGCGATTGGCCCCGACATGCGGCTGATGATCGACGCGAACCACGGCTATACGATGGCCGAGGCGATCCGGCTGGGGCAGGCCGCGGCAGAGCTGGAGATCGACTGGTTCGAAGAGCCGGTGGTTCCAGAACAGCTTTCCGCCTACCGGGCCGTGCGCGAAGGTCAGCCGATTCCGGTGGCGGGGGGCGAGACCTGGCACAGCCGCTGGGGCATGTGGCCCGCAATCGAGGGGCGGGCGGTGGACATCCTGCAACCCGATCTGTGCGGCGTCGGCGGCTTTTCCGAAGCGCAGAACATCATGGCGCTGGCCAGCCTGCACGGCATCCGCGTGGTGCCGCATGTCTGGGGCACGGGGGTTCAGATTGCTGCCGCGCTGCAATTCATGGCGGCGATGGTGCCCGATCCGGTGCGGCTGCATCCGGTTGAACCGATCCTTGAGTTTGACCGCACTCACAATCCTTTCCGGCAGGCGGTTCTTCAAACCCCGATCGAGGCCGTGCAGGGTGTGGTGGCCATTCCCGACGGGCCCGGGCTGGGCATTGAGGTGAACCGCGATGCGCTGCGCGAATACCGGATGGCCGAGGCATGATCACCCGCAAGCTGACCGGTGTGCCGCCTGCGCTGCCTTTTCCCAAAGGGGCCACCGATACGCAGATGCACATGTATCTGCCCGGTTATCCCGCGCTGCCCGGCGGCCCCGGCCTGCCGCAGGCCCCTTTGCCGGACGATGGCGCCTATCGCAGCGTCATGCGCTGGCTGGGGCTGGAGCGGGTGATCATCACCCAGGCCAACGCGCATCAGCATGACAACGGCAATCTTCTGGCCTGTCTTGAGGTGATGGGCGATTGTGCTTGGGGTGTGGCGGTGATCGGCCCGGAAACCCCGGGCGCGGAAATCGACCGGCTGGCATCGCGGCGGATCGTCGGGGCGCGGATCATGGACCTGCCGGGCGGTGCCGTGGGTCTGGCGCAGCTTGAGGCGGTGGATGCCATCGCCCATGATGCGGGCTGGATGATGGCGGTGCAGTTCGACGGTTCGGACCTTCTGGCGCATCTGCCGCGGCTGAAACGGTTGCGGGCGCGCTGGGTCTTTGACCACCACGGCAAGTTCTTTCGCGGCGTCGCGGCCGACAGCCCCGAGGTGGATGCCCTGTGCGGCCTGATCGACCGTGGCAACTGCTGGTTCAAGTTCGCGGGCGCCTATGAAAGCAGCCGCCTGCCATGGCCCTATGCCGATGTCGCTGCCCCTTCGCGCCGGATCGCGGCCCATGCGCCCGAGCGGATCGTCTGGGGCACCAACTGGCCGCATAACGGTGTGAAGACGGGGGCGGACTATCCAGATGAGGCGGCATTGGCCGAAGTGTCGCTGGGCTGGCTGCCAGAGGGCAGCCGCGACCGGGTGCTGGCACAGAACCCGGCCGAGCTTTACCGCCTGCCGCCGCCCTGAGACTGCGCCATGATCCTCTCCGATTATCTTGATGCCTATGCCGCCCGCTATGCCCCCTACAAGGCGGGCCGGTGGTGCTATGAAGATGGCTGCATCTATTGGGGCCTGCATCTTTTGGCCGAGGCGACCGGCGACCCGCGCTGGAATGCACATCTTTTGCGGCTGATCGGCCCGCAGGTGGCCGGGGATGGCCGGTTGCGGGACTATACGGCGGAAGAGTTCAACATCGACAACATCCTTGCCGGGCGTGTGCTGTTGCCGCTGGGGCGGCTGACGGGCGATCCCCGCTTCATGGCGGCGGCAGGGCATCTGGCCGCGCAACTGGGCCACCATCCACGCATTCCCGCGGGGAATTACTGGCACAAGCAACGCTATCCGCATCAGGTCTGGCTGGACGGGCTGTATATGGGCCTGCCGTTCCAGATCGAATACGCGCTGGCCACGGGCGACAGCGCGCGCATCACCGATGCGCTGCTGCAATTTGCGACCGCTCTTGTGCTGACGGTGGCACCGGGCGGGCTGCATGTGCATGGCTATGACGACAGCCGCCTTCAGAGCTGGGCCGATGCCCGAACCGGCAAGTCGGCGGCGGTCTGGGCACGGGCGATGGGCTGGCTGGTCATGGCATTGGTCGATGCGCTGGGCGGGCTGCCGCCGGATGCCGCAACGGCCAGCCTGCGCGGCCAGACCCGTGCGATCCTGCTGGCTTTGGCGGAACGGCAGGGGGCGTTGTGGCTGTGGCCGCAGGTGCTGGACCAGCCGCAACTGGCGGGGAACTATGATGAATCATCGGCATCGGCGATGTTCGCCTATACCTTTCTGCGTGCCGCCCGGCTGGGGCTGGTGGCCGGCGCCGAAGCCAGCCGCCTGCGCGCCGCCGGTTTACGCGCGCTGACCGCGCTGTCTGCGCGGGTCACGCCGGGCGCGGGCCTGACCGGAATTTGTCATGTGGCGGGGCTTGGCCCCTTTTCTGGGCGCGAACGCGACGGCTCTCCCGGTTATTATCTGACCGAGGATGTGGTATCGGATGACGCCAAGGGCGTGGGTCCGCTGATGATGGCCGTGGCCGAGTCCGTTCTGGCAGGGGCAGATGGGGCAGGGTGACATCACCGGCAGCAATCTTGTGCCCGCTCTGGGCCGTCTGGCGGCGCGGCGCGGCTTTCCCATGGGCTATGCGGCGACAGGCGGTGATCCGGCGCTCTGGCGCGACAGGGTGCTGCCGCATCTGCGGGCGTTGATCCTGCCCGACCTGCCTGCCCCCGCCTTTGCCCCCGAGGTTCTGGCCGAGGAAGACCGCCCCGGCGGTCGCATTCGCCTGCTGCGCCTGACCCTGACCGATGGTCTGACCGCGCAGGCGCTGTTTGCGGTGCCCAAGGCGCTGGGGCCTGTGCCGGCGGTGTTGGCGCTGCATGACCATGGGTCAGAGTTCCGCATCGGCGCTGCGAAATGCCTGACACCGCCCGGCCCGCTGCCAGAGGGTGCGCAAGGCTGGTGGGACCGCTGCTTTGGCGGTCAGCCTTTTGGCGATGCGCTTTTGCGGCGTGGCTATGCCGTGCTGGCGGTCGATGCGCTGAACTGGGGGGCGCGGGCCGGCAATGGCTATGAGGCGCAACAGGCGCTGGCCGCGAACCTGTTGCAACTGGGGCTGTCGCCTGCGGGGATCATGGCCTGGGAAGATCTGCGTGCCGCCGAATTCCTTGCCGCGCAGCCCGAGGTTGATGCAGGGCGCATTGCCGCTGTCGGCTTTTCGATGGGGGCGTTCCGCGCCTGGCAGGTGGCGGCGCTGTCGCCACGGGTCGCGGGCTTTGTCGCCTCGTGCTGGATGGCCAGTCTGCCGGGTCTTCTGGTTGAGGGCAACAACCAGACCCGGGGCCAATCAGCCTTCTGGATGACGCATCCTTTGGTGGCGCGTGACCTGGACCTGCCCGACATCGCCGCCCTTGCGGCGCCCAAGCCGGGGCTGTTTCAGTGGGGCCGCGCCGACACGTTGTTTCCGCCTGCCGCCACAGAGGCCGCGCGGGACAAGCTGGCAGCGGTCTGGGCGGCCCATGCTGCGGCGGGGGCCTTGTGCCTGCAAGATCATCCCGGCGGGCATGTCTTCGGCCCCGACCGGCAGGCCGCCGCCTTTGACTGGCTGGCCCGTGCGATCTGAGATTATACGACAGGGCTTGCCTGACCCCCTGCGAAACGTTTAGCACTCCTGTCCAGTGACGTGTCAGACAACCGGCGGGGCCCCATGACAGCAACAGCCAAGACTATACGGCAGCCGGGGGCCGAGTCTCTGGTCTCGCAGATCGGCAATGCCCTGCGTGCGGCGCTGGAGGCGGGCACCTACAAGCCCGGCGACAAACTGCCCAGCGAGGCCGAACTTACCCGCATCCACGCCGTCAGCCGCGCCGTGGTGCGCGAGGCCATCGCTGCCCTGCGTGCCGACGGGCTGGTCGAGGCCAAGAAAGGTGCAGGCGTTTTCGTGCTGGACCCGGCGAACCGCCCCGGGCGGGCCTTCGACGACCTGACCACGGCGCGGATTTCATCTGTGATCGAGCTTTTGGAACTGCGCACCGCGTTTGAAATCGAAGCGGCGGCGCTGGCGGCGGCGCGGCGCTCTCCGGTGCAGCTTGAGGCGATCCACGATGCCCATGCCCATGTGGTGGATTGTCTGCGGCAGGGGTTGCCCACCCGCGACGCCGATTTCGCCTTTCATCTGGCGATTGCCGAAGCGACGCAGAACCGCCGCTTTCCCGAGTTTCTGCAACTGATCCGGCAGGGCATCATCCCGCGCGGCGAGTTGCAGGGCGCCCAGCCCGGCGCGCGGCCCAAGGATTTCAACCTGCATCTGCAGGAGGAGCATCGCAACATCGTCGATGCCATCACCGCAGGCAACGGCGCCGCTGCGCGAGAGCGGATGCGCGAACATCTGCGCGGCAGTCTGGACCGCTATCAGGAGCTTCTTGGCGGCGGGAAAAGGACGGCAGAATAGTCTGGCGTTTGTCCAATCTTGTCTGACAGGATTTCAACGTGTATAGCAGGGCATCGCATTTCAGGAGATTGCCCGATGACCGACACCGCCCCGTTGCCAACCTATCCTGTCCGCGTCTCGGCACCCGGCGTTGCCCGTCAGGTTCTGTCCGAATCTCCGGCGCAGATGGTTGTGTCTTTCCGCTTTGAAACCGGGGCGTCCGGGGCGCTGCACAGCCATATTCATGTGCAATCCACCTATGTTGCCAAGGGCCGCTTTGAGTTTTACCGCGACGGCGTGGCCCATCACCTGCAACAGGGCGACAGTCTGGTGATCCCCTCGGGCGTGCAGCACGGCTGCATCTGTCTGGAAGAGGGGGAGTTGATCGATGTGTTTTCCCCGCGCCGCGACGACTTCCTCTGAGCTTTCGCTTGACTCGATTCGCCTTGCGTGAGACATAGCGGATAACTTGTCAGACAGGTTTTGATTTCTGTCAGCTTCGCCGTATCGGGCGACAGGACATCGGGGGGAACATGGCACTATCACACATCCGCCTCAGACAGGTGGCCGGGCAGGTTGCAACTATTGCAATCACGCTTTTCGGCCTGCTGCTGCTGACTTTCGTGATCGGTCGCATGATGCCCGCCGATCCGGTGCGCGCCATCGTCGGCGAAGACGCCTCACGCGAGACTTATGAGATGGTGTTCAACCAGTTGGGTCTGGACCGGCCGATCTGGGAACAGTTCCTGCGGTATCTGGGCGATGTGCTGACCGGCAATTTCGGCACCTCGATCCGCACCGGACAGCCGGTTATCGAAGACATCCTGCATGTGATGCCTGCCACGATCGAGCTTGCGACCTTCGCCATCCTGATCGGGGCCGGGCTGGGCATTCCCCTTGGCGTCACGGCGGCGGTGAACAAAGACCGCTGGCCCGATCATCTGGTGCGCGTCTTCAGCCTGTTCGGCCATTCGATGCCGATTTTCTGGACCGGGATGATCGCGCTTCTGGTGTTCTATGCGGGCCTTGGCTGGGTCGGCGGTTCGGGCCGGATGAGCCAGTTCTACATCGGCCTGATTGACGAGCGCACGGGCTTCCTGCTGATCGACAGCCTGCTGGCGGGCGACCGCGATGTGTTCTGGTCGGCGGTCAACCATCTGATCCTGCCGGCCAGCCTGCTGGGCTATTCTTCTTCCGCCTATATCACCCGGATGACCCGCAGTTTCATGCTGGACCAGTTGGGGCAAGAATACATGACCACGGCCCGGGTCAAGGGCCTGTCGCGTGGCCAGACCATCTGGCGCCATGCCTTCGGCAACATCCGGGTGCAACTGGTCACCATCATCGCTCTGGCCTACGGCGGTCTGCTGGAAGGTGCGGTGCTGATCGAGACCGTCTTTGCCTGGCCCGGCTTTGGCCAGTATCTGACCAACAATCTGATCATCGGCGACATGAATGCGGTGATGACCTGCGTGCTGATCGTCGGCTGCATCTTCATCCTGCTGAACCTGATCTCCGACCTTCTCTATCGGCTCTTTGACCCGAGGACGAAATGACCAGCACCGCCCGTCCGCACTCGCGCCTGCCCGCCCCGCTGCTGGCCCTGCGCAACATCATCGCCTTCCTGTGGCGCACGCCGACTTCGGCCTTTGGGCTGATCGTGTTGAGTGTGCTGATCCTGACCGCGCTGTTCGCGCCCTGGATTGCCAGCCATGATCCCTATTTGCAGGATCTGAACAACGTCCTGCAGCCGCCCGGAAACGGCCATCTGTTCGGCACCGACGAGTTGGGCCGTGACATCTTCTCACGGCTGGTCTGGGGGGCGCGGATCACGCTGCGGATCGTGTTTCTGGTCACCGTCGTCGTCGGTCCCATCGGGCTTCTGGTGGGAACGACGGCGGGTTATATCGGGGGGCGGTTCGATACGGTGATGATGCGGATTACCGATATCTTCCTGTCCTTCCCCAGCCTGATACTGTCGCTGGCCTTCGTGGCCGCCCTTGGGCCCAGCCTGAACAATGCGATCATCGCCATCGGCCTGACCGCATGGCCGCCCATCGCCCGTCTGGCGCGGGCCGAGACGCTGACCTTCCGCAAGGCCGATTACATCGCGGCGGCGCGGTTGCAGGGCGCTTCAGCGCTGCGGATCATCGTTAAGTCGATCATGCCGATGTGCCTGCCCTCGGTGATGATCCGCCTCACGCTGAACATGGCCACGATTATCCTGACGGCGGCGGGGCTTGGTTTTCTTGGCCTTGGCGCGCAGCCGCCGCTGCCGGAATGGGGCGCCATGATTGCCACCGGGCGGCGCTATATGATCGACAGTTGGTGGCTGGTGACCTTTCCGGGTCTGGCGATCCTGTCGGTCAGCCTTGCCTTCAACCTTCTGGGCGACGGGTTGCGCGATGCGCTGGACCCCAAGCAGATGAACCGGCGGTGATGTGATGCAGGATCCCATTCTTGATGTGAAGAACCTCTGCGTGCGCTATCCGGGTGCGCCCGCCGATGCCGTGCGTGGCGTGAGCTTTCAGTTGGGCCGCGAGCGGCTGGGCATCGTCGGCGAAAGCGGCTCGGGCAAGTCCACCGTCGGGCGGGCCTTGCTGCGGCTGTTGCCGGGGGCGGTGATCAGCGCCGATACCCTGCGTTTTGAAGAAACCGATCTGCTGGCCCTGTCGGAACGCGACATGCTCAAGGTCCGCGGCCGGCGGATGTCGATGATCCTGCAGGACCCGAAGTTCAGCCTGAACCCGATCCAGCAGGTCGGCCATCAGGTGGCCGAGACCTATCTGCGCCATTTCCGCTGCACCAAGGCCGAAGCCCGCGCCAAGGTGCTTGAAATGCTGGCGGCGGTGAAGATCCGCGACCCCGAGCGGGTGCATGACCTTTACCCGCACGAGATTTCGGGCGGCATGGGGCAACGGGTGATGATCGCCATGATGCTGCTGGCCGACCCCGATCTGGTGATTGCCGATGAACCGACCAGCGCGCTGGATGTCACCGTGCGGTTGCAGGTGCTGAACATCCTTGACGGGTTGGTGAAGGATCGTGGCATCGGCCTGATCATGATTTCCCATGACCTGAACCTTGTGCGCAATTTCTGCGACCGGGTGCTGATCATGTATGCCGGCCGCGTGGTCGAGGTGCTGAAAGCAGGTGAGTTCGGTCAGGCCCGGCACCCCTACACACAGGGCCTTTTGGCCGCGCAGCCGCGGATCGGCGGCAATCACGCGCCGCTGGCCGTGCTGGACCGCAAGCCCGAATGGAAAGAGGAGCCGCTGCCATGACCGCATCCGTTGCCATCCGCGACCTGTCGATCAGCTTTGGTCTGGCCAAAGTCCTGCCGAACGTCAGTTTCGACGTGGCCCCCGGCGAATGCTTTGGCCTCGTGGGCGAAAGCGGATCGGGCAAATCGACTGTGCTGCGCTGCCTGTCGATGCTGACCGATTTCTGGACCGGCGCCATCACCATTGACGGGCGCAACCTGCGCGACCTGCCGGTGAAAGAGCGTTGCCGCATGTTGCAGATGGTGTTTCAGGATCCTTACGGCAGCCTGCATCCCCGCCAGTCGGTGCGCACCGTTCTGGCCGAACCGTTGCGCATTCACGGGCTGGACCGCCGCGAGGAGCGGATGCAGCAGGCGATGGTCGATGTCGGCCTGCCGGTCGATTTCCTCGACCGCTTTCCGCACCAGCTTTCGGGCGGGCAGCGGCAGCGCGTCGCCATCGCCCGCGCCCTGATCCTTGAACCGCAACTGTTGCTGCTGGATGAACCCACCTCGGCGCTGGATGTGTCGGTGCAGGCGGAAATCCTGAACCTGTTGCAGCGGTTGCGGGCGGAGCGGGGCTTTACCTATATCATGGTGACCCATGACCTCGCGGTGGTGGACCATATGTGCGACCGTTTTGCGGTGATGCTGCATGGGGAGATCACCGAGATTCTGCCCACTTCGGCCATTCAGGGCAACGGCGCCACGCATCCCTATGCTCGTGAACTGATCGGGGCTTCTTTGGAATATGAAGGCGCAGGCAAGGCATCTGCCGCCTGAACAAGCCCCGCTGAAACAGAAAGGCCGCGCAGGGGAAGCCCGGCGCGGCCTTTCTGTTTGGGTCGGGCAGGGGAAAGAGGCAAAGGCAAAGGGCGCACCCGATCTGGGTGCGCCCTTCAAGGCCGGTCATGGCAACGGGCGTCAGCGCGTTTTGGTAACGTCCTCAAACCGGGTCAGCCAGGGGTTCACCACCAGCCCGGCGACATCGGCCTGATAGGCTGCGGTATCGACGGTTTCCGAGAAGGGCAGGATCGACATGACAGAGGTGTCCATATAGACCTGAATTGCCTCATAGGCCGCCTTCTGCTTGGCCAGATCGCGTTCCAGCAGGGCGCCTTCGATCATCTTGTTCAGCGCCTCGTCGAAATAGCTGGTGCGCCAGCCTTGATAGTTGGTCAGCTTGGCTTCGTCCGAATTGTCGGGGTTGTAGGCCAGCGCGCGCAGGTTGCTGTCGGGGTGCGGCTGTTGCCCGCCGCCGCCACGGCCCACAAGCAGTTCAAAGTTCCGCTCGCGCATCGCGCCATAGATCTGGTCGCCCGAGCCGGTGATCAGTTCCGCCTCGATCCCCGCCTGTGCCAGCGTGTTCTGGATCGCGGTGCCCGCCTTGAGGAAAGGCTCTTCCGACAGCACGCGCAGGGTGGTCTTGAACCCGTCGGGGTAACCGGCGGCGGCCAGCAGTTCCTTGGCCTTGGCGACATCCAGCGTATAGCCCGGATCGGGCAGCAGGCCGATGACCCCGGTCGAGATGCCGCGCTGATGCTTCCTGCCGTAATAGGGCATCACCGCCTTGTCGAGGCCGTCATAGTCGATCAGCAGGCGCAGCGCCTCGCGCACTTCCTTCTTGGCGAAACGCTCGTCCTTCATCGAGACCGACAGGTAGTAGAACCCGGCGCCGGGCGTGGATTCGACCCGGATCTTGTCATTGCTGGCCAGCGCGGTCAGGTCGGGGGCCAAGAGCGAATAGGCGACGTCGATATCGCCCTGTTCCAGCATCAGGCGCTGCGATTGCGATTCGGGCAGATGGCGCAGCAGGATGCGCTCCATGGCCGGCGCGTCGCCCCAATAACCCTCGTTCCGGGTCAGGATGATGTATTCGTTCGACGCCCATTTCGTCAGCCCATAGGGGCCCGAACCCGCCGAGTTCAGCGTCAGCCACGCCTGACCCTGATCGCCGTCCTTTTCATTCTCCAGCACGGTCTTGCTGTCGAGGATCGAACCGGGGCCGTTCTGCGCCAGCACCATCAGGATCAGCGCCGGATCATCGGGCTGCGGCAGGTTCAGCTCGAACGTATGGTCATCGACAGCCACGAACAGCGCATCGGCCGCTTCGGCCGAATAGCCGCGGGTTTTCAGGAACGAGGATTGCGCCAGATTCAGCGTCAGCAGCCGCTTCAGGCTCCACGCCACATCCTGCGCGGTCACCGGATTGCCCGAGGCGAATTTGGCATCGGCCCGCAGTTTGAAGGTCACCTTCATGCGGTCTTCCGAGATGCTCCAGCTTTCGGCAAGCCGCGGTTGCAGGCTTTTGTCCACCGGCGAAAGCACCAGCAGCGTGTCATAGATGTTGTTCAGAACCTGAACCGTTTCGCGGCCAGTGATGGCGGCGGGGTCAAGCGTCAGGATGTTGCTCATCGTGGTGGCGACGACAAGTTGATCGTCGGGTGTTTCGGCCAGAGTGATGACGGGCAGCGCCCCTGTCATCAGTGCCGCCAGCGCCACGGATGCAAAAAGATGTTTCATGTTTCCTCCCAAAAACTGCCACAGCGGGGCGTGCGGCTCGCCTGTGTCCGCGGGGGAGGGCCCCCGCAGGGTTCAGTCCAGCAGGGCCCGGACCGGCGCAGCCAGCGCACGACCAAGGCTTGCGGTTTCTTCGGCTTCAAGGTGAACGCCATCGACGGGCGAGGGGTTCACCACGGTCGCGGCATCGAAAAAGCCGCAGCCGGTCTGTTCGGCCAGCGCGCGGAAAAGCGGCGCGAGCAGGCGGAATTCGGCAGGGTCGCGGCCGCCCGGTGGGGCATTGCCCTCTGGCGCGATGCACAGGGGCGGTGCCACGATCAGGATGTGCGGCCGCGCGCTGCGCGGTTTGTAGGGGAAAGTGTCGATGATCTCGACCAGACGGCGCAGGCCCGCCTGTGCCCCCACCGCGCGGCCGCCATGCACTGCCTTGAGGTCATTGGTGCCCAGCATCAGGATCACCAGATCCAGCGGCATATGCGCCGAGAGCGCCTGCGGCAGTGCCTTGGCACCGTTGCGGCAGGCTGGCCCGCCATGATCATCGCGGCAGGTGGTGCGCCCGCCGATGCCGTCGCCGGTCACCCGGGCCGTCCCGGCAAGTTCCGCTTCCAGCACCGCAGGCCATTGCGCCCGGGGCGGATGGCGCAGGCCGGTGGCCGGGTCGGCGCCCCATGTCAGGCTGTCTCCGAAGGCGAGGATCTGCTTCACGGCGCCGATCCCTATGCCACGCGGTTGTTCTCGATGAAGTCAAAGTCGATGTCCTCGCCCAGCCCGGGGCGGTCGGGGACATGAACATAGCCCTCGCTGTCCATCGGGTCGGACAATTGCCGCAGATAGTCGAACCCGTCGTCATATTCGAGGAACGGGTGCAGCAGCCCGCGTTCATACCAGCGGCAATTCTTGGTGGCGGCCACGACATGCAGGTTCATCGCAGTATTGCCGTGAACCTCGCATTGCATCCCGAAGGCTTCGGCCAGATGCATGGTCTTCAGCGCGGGGGTGATGCCGCCCACGTCGTTCACGCCGGTCCGCAGGATGTCGCAGGCGCCCGAGGCGATCCATTCCGCGCGGTGCCAGTGTTTGCCCGCTGCACTTTCAGGGCCGATGACCGGAATATCCAGATTGTCGGCCAGCCATTTGTAAGAGGACATGGATTGTTCATCCATCGGTTCCTCGATCCAGTCGAAGCCCAGCTTTTCAAGACCGCGCCCCAGCGCCAGCGCCTCGCTGCGCGAATACCAGTGGAAGGCGTCGATCATCAGGCTGATATCGGGGCCAACCGCTTCGCGCACGGCGGCGCAGGCCCGCAGGTCCATCTTCACATCGGGCGCCCAGGACACGGGCGGCATCCATGTGTGCAGCTTGATGCCCTTGTAGCCGCGTTTCACCAGCGTTTCGGCAAAGCGGCCATAATCTTCGGGCGTGGCAAGTCCACCATCCAGCTCGTCGCCGCACATGATGCTGCCATAGGCCAGAACCTTGTCGCGATAGCCGCCGATCAGTTTATAGACTGGCTGATTCAGCGCCCGCCCCGCCAGATCCCACAGCGCGCAATCGACAACCGCCAGTGTCCGGTCGGTCAGTTGTGCAGCCGAGCCGCGCTGCCAATGCGCCAGATCCTGCCACAGACGCTCGCGGTCGCGGGCATCCTGACCGATCAGCACCTTCTTCACGAATTTCTCGATCACATGCGGCCGGACGACTTCCGGCGCGGTAAAGGAATGGCCGGCATGGCCGTCTTCGGTGCGGATCGTGAGCATCGCCTGCTGCACCTGATGCGCCGGGCCGGGGTGGGCATGACCCGCCGTATCCGAGTGGCGCCGGGTGGTGGTCAAGAAGACCCGGACCTCGACATCGGTGATGATCATGTGGCTTGTCCCCCGTTTGCCGCCCGGCCGGGGCATGGCATCTGCGCCCGGCTGTTGTTCGACATTCATACGGGTCTGTATGGCTGCATGTCAATACATGTCAGACAAGTTTTGTGTATGTCGGACAGATGCCGGTCACGACCGGCCGTTCAGCAGACAGCCGCCCAGCGCCTGTGGCTCTTGCAGCGATTCCGGTGGGGGTGCCGGGGCTCAGGTCCGGTTCAGCGGTCCAGCGCGCGCAGCCATTCGGCCGCTTCGGGGGTGATCCGGTAGTGGCCGGTGATCGGGAATGAATGCAGCATGTCTTCTTCCTGCGCGCCGCCGCCGATGTTGTGCAGGATCAGCGGGCGCGCCCCGTCATCGCCCAGCCGGTCGCTGACGATGCCGATATGCGGCAGGTTGCCGGGCAGGCGCCAGCTTACGATATCGCCGGGGCGGAAATCGGTGCTGCCCGGCTCAAGCTCGGCCCCGGCGCGGGTGAACAAGCTGCGCAGGTTCGGCACCCGGCGGTGGTCGATGTTGCGGTCGGGCGCGATCAGGCCCCATTGGTCGGGGTAAACCTCAAAAGCGCGGCTCATGTCGCGGTGGATGGCGCGCTGAAGGTCGATCCCCCAAGCCGCCCGGAAGGCGCGGATCAGGACATCGGTGCAGACACCGCGTTCGGGCGCCACATCGCCGCCCGGATAGTCCAGCGCGACATAGGCCCCGTCATAGATCAGCGTCACGCCCACCTGCGCGCGGGCGGCGGTGACAAGGGCGGCAGCATCCTGCGCCCGGACAGGGGCCGCCAACAGGAAAAGCAGGGGGAGAAGGATCAGGAAACGCATGGGCCAAGTTTCCCCAGCCCGGGCCCGGCTGGCCAGAGCCGATGCGGCACCGGGGCCGATACAGGCACCTTTCCGCCACTTGCCACTTTGGCTATCAAGGATCATGGCCATCACCCTGACCCATCTGACCGAGCTTGCCCGCCACGGCTTTGACGACATCATCGACGTGCGGGCGCCTCTGGAGTTCGCCGAGGATCATCTGCCGGGCGCGATCAGCCTGCCGGTGCTGGATGATGAAGAGCGCGCCCGCGTTGGCACGATCTACAAACAGGTGAACCCCTTTACCGCGCGCAAGCTGGGGGCGGCGCTGGTGGCGCGCAATGCGGCCCGGCACCTGCTGGACAGCCTTGCCGACAAGCCGGGGGGCTGGCGACCGCTGGTCTATTGCTGGCGGGGCGGGCAAAGGTCGGGGTCATTTGCCACGATCCTGTCGCAGATCGGCTGGCGGGTGGAAACGCTGGCTGGCGGTTACAAGGCGTGGCGCGGGCTGGTGGTGCGGGCGCTGTATGAGGCGCCCTTTCCGGCGCCCTTGGTGGTGCTGGACGGCAATACCGGCACCGCCAAGACCGACATCCTGAACCTTTTGCCCGCGCGCGGGGTGCAGGTGATTGATCTTGAGGGGCTGGCGAACCATCGCGGCTCGCTCTTTGGTGCGGTGGGGCCGCAACCGGCGCAGCGCGGGTTCGAGGGGCGGCTGGCCATGGCGATGGCCGCACTGGACCCGGCAAGGCCGGTGGTGGTCGAGGCGGAAAGCGCCAAGGTCGGCAACCTGCGCCTGCCACCGAACCTGTGGAAGGCCATGCTGGCCGCGCCGCGCATCGCGCTTTCGGCGCCACTGGCGGCGCGGGCGGATTACCTGACCCGCGCCTATGGCGACCTGACCGGGGACATTCCCCGCCTGACCGCGCTGATCGACCAGTTGCGCCCGCTGCATTCCGCCGACCGTATTGCGGAATGGCAGGCACTGGCGGCGAGCGGCGGCTTTGCCGCGCTGGCCGAAGGTCTGATGGCGCAGCATTACGATCCGCGCTATGGGCGCCACCGCGCCCGGATGGCCGAGCCGTTGGCGCGGATCGAGGCCGGGGGCCTGACGCCCGCCGATCTGCCTACGCTGGCAGACCGGCTGGCGGCGGCGGTGCAGGCGCTGCGCTAAACCGCCAGTTCCACCCGACCCAGGGGATGCGAGCAGCAGGCGAGGATGAAGCCGTCGGCCACATCCTCATCACTGATGCCGCCATTGTGGACCATGTGAACCTCGCCCGCCGTTTTCTTCACCTTGCAGGTGCCGCAAAGGCCAAAGGTGCAGCCCGAAGGGATGTTCAGCCCCGACCGTTTCGCTACCGCCAGAACGGTATCGGTCTGCGCACAGGCCGCCGTCACGCCACTGGTGGCAAAGGTGATCTCGGCCTCTACCCCCGCCGTCGGCGACACATCGTCCAGAACCGGCGCATCCGCCTCGGTCGCCACCGGGGCGCCGAAGCTTTCCTGATGATAGCGGCCCATGTCATAGCCAAGCGAGACCAGCATTTCGCGCACGGCCTGCATGAAGGGTTCGGGGCCGCAGCAGAACACCTCACGCTCCAGATAATCCGGCGCCATCAGACCCAGCATGATCTGGCTGAGACGCCCCTTGTAGCCGGGCCATGCGCGGAACGGATCGGCCTCTTCCACCGTCAGGCGCAGTTGCAGGCCGGGCACGCGGTTGGCGAATTGCTCCAGCCGCTCGCGGAAGATGATTTCGGACGGGCGGCGCGCGGCATGGACGAATACGATGTCGGGCATCTGCCCGGAATCCCAGGCCCATGTCGTCATCGACATCATCGGCGTGATGCCGGAACCGGCCGAGATGAAGAGGTATTTCTTTGCCGGATGCCGGTGCGAACTGAAAATGCCGCTGGGTCCATAGGCGCGAAGCTGCATTCCGGGCTTCAGATGGTCCAGCATCCAGCGTGTGCCGATCGACCCCGGTTGCGCCTTGACCGTGATCGAGATCGACAGGGGCCGCGAGGGCGAGGAGGAAATCGTATAAGTGCGCTGCACATTGCCGCCCGGAACCGGCAGATCAAGCGTGATGAACTGCCCCGGCTGATAGTCGAACCACGCGCCCGAAGGCGCGCGGAAGGTAAAGCTGGCGGTGTCGGCGCTTTCGGGCACGATCATCGCGCATTCCAGCGGCTCGGCATCGCTCCAGGGGGCGGCGGTCCAGTTCTGACGGGTCTTGCCCATGGTTCACTCCGCCGCCAGCGCCGAAGGCGGGTCCAGCCGCCGCGTCATCAGGTTGCAATACCAGTCCACGAACTGGATCACGCCCTCTTCCTGAATGATGGAATAGGGGCCGGGTTCATAGGCGGGCGACAGGATGCCCTTCTGGTTCTCCTCGACCACGATGCGGTCTTCGTCATTGGTGGCCATCCAGACCTCGGTCAGGGTCTTGAGGTCGTAATCCACCCCCTCCATCGCGTCCTTGTTCACCAGCCAGGTCGTCGTCACCTCGGTTTCGGTGGCGCTGATCGGCAGCACGCGGAAGGTGATGGCGTGATCGCCCAGGAAATGGTTCCAGGTGTTGGGGTAGTGGTAGAACAAGAGGCTGCCCGCATCGTTGAACGGCATCTTGCCCATGCGCCGGGCCACGGCGGCCTTGGTCGTCATCGTATAGCTTTCGGCATTGTTCAGCAGCGGTATCCGCGCGAGGCGCCATTGAAACTCGGGGTGGTGGGTAAAGCGCGACGGCAGGCCCGCCGCTTCGCACCGCTCCCAATGGGCAAGGATTTCCGGGCTGGCGGAATGCGGCCCGTCCATCGCGCCGATCTTGGGATTGTCCGAGAAGGTCCGGCACAGCGAGGGGTGCGAGCCGCCGCAGTGATAGCATTCGCGGTTGTTCTCGATCACCAGCTTCCAGTTGCCTTTCTCGACGATGGTCGAGGAAAAGGCGACCTTGGCATCGGTCAGGCCCGAAGGGGCAAGGTGGCTGGTCAGCTTGCCTGCCAGATCGGCAATCGGCGGCGGCACATCGGCCAGGCAGACAAAAACCATCCCGCCCAGATCGACGCAATGCACCTTCTTCAGCCCATGCGCGGCCGGGTCGAAATCCGGCCCCATGTCGCGGGCGAACAGCAGCTTGCCGTCAAGATCATAGGTCCATTGGTGATAGGGGCAGACCAGCTTGGGCGTGGCCCCCGTCGCCTTGGAACACAGCCGCTGCCCGCGGTGGCGGCAGACATTGTGAAAGGCCCGGATGCGGCCATCGGCACCACGGATCACCACCACCGGATAGGCGCCGATCTGCATTGTCTGATAGGCGCCGGTCTTGTCCAGCGCCGCCGCCGGAAGGGCGAACAGCCACTCGCGGTAAAAGACCTGCGAGAGGTCGGCCTGATACACCCCGTCGTCGCAGTAAAGATCGCGCGACAGTGACTGGTTCGGACGGCGCGCGGCAAATTGCGCACGGATTTCGGCTGGGTTGAGCATGATGCCCCCTGACTTGCCCGCGCCTCCCCGCGCCGGCGGATTGAGATATGCGGCGGGGTTGCCCCCGTCGCGGTGCGACGCCTTGTGCCGGGCTGGTTTCCGGGCTGGGGGAGTGCGCTTGCGCGCCTGACGCGGCACCTTCCCGGGGGCGCCCCCAGTGGTCCTTGCCGCATCTCTCCCGTCACCGTTGCGGGGGCAGCGCCGGAATGACACCGGCTTCCCAATTCTCCTGTCCGAAAACAGGCACCTTGCACCCGTTCAGATAGAACCGGATGGCCTTTGCACGATCCGCCGCCAGCGACCATTTGCGCCGATTTTGAGACTCTGCCCCAATGCGCGCTGGCCCTGTCCAGCCTTGACCGCGCCCGCGCGCCGCCCTATGCCCCAAGCGTTGCGCGCCAGGAGGGCAAAATGGGCTTCAAGATGGGTATCGTCGGGCTTCCGAATGTCGGAAAATCCACGCTTTTCAACGCCTTGACCCGGACTGCCGCCGCGCAGGCCGCCAATTTCCCCTTCTGCACGATCGAGCCGAATGTGGGCGAGGTGGCCGTGCCCGATGCGCGGCTGGACAAACTGGCGGCGATTGCAGGCTCAAAGCAGATCATTCCGACGCGGATGACCTTTGTCGATATCGCCGGTCTTGTGCGCGGCGCCTCGAAGGGCGAGGGGCTGGGCAACCAGTTCCTTGCCAATATCCGCGAATGCGACGCCATCGCCCATGTGCTGCGCTGCTTTGAAGATGGCGACATCACCCATGTCGAAGGCCGGATCGACCCGGTCGCCGATGCCGAAACCATTGAAACCGAACTGATGCTGGCCGATCTGGAATCGGTCGAGCGGCGGCTGACCAGCCTTGCGAAAAAGCTGCGTGGCGGCGATCAGGACACGCTCGATCAGGACCGGCTGCTGCGCGCGGCGCTGGCGGCGCTTGAGGCGGGCAAGCCAGCCCGCACCGTTGCCGTCTCGGCCGATGACCAGAAGCAATGGCGGATGCTGCAACTGCTGACGTCCAAGCCGGTTCTCTACGTCTGCAACGTCGAAGAATCCTGCGCCGCCGAGGGCAACAGCCAATCGGCCCGCGTCGCCGAAATGGCCGCGCGTCAGGGGGCGGCTTCGGTCGTCATCTCGGCCCGGATCGAAGAGGAAATCTCGCAACTGGCCGATGAAGAGGCCGCGATGTTCCTTGAAGAAATGGGCCTGCACGAGGCCGGGCTGGATCGTCTGATCCGCGCGGGCTACAAGCTCTTGGGTTTGCAGACCTATTTCACCGTCGGCCCGAAAGAGGCCCGCGCCTGGACCATCACCCGCGGCACGCTGGCGCCGCAGGCGGCGGGCGTCATCCATGGCGATTTCGAAAAGGGCTTCATCCGCGCCGAAACCGTGGGCTATGACGATTACGTCGCCGGCAACGGCGAAGCCGGCGCCAAAGAAGCCGGCAAGTTCCGCGTCGAAGGCAAGACCTATGAGGTCAAAGACGGCGACGTGCTGCATTTCCTGTTTAATGGGTAAGGTTGGTCGGAAACGGATCGCAGGCATAGACTTGCGTCGGTTGACCGCCGGAGGTGCCCTGCGCCGCTTCCACCAGCACCACATGGCAGCGTAAACGGCTTTTGCAGGCCATTTGATCGCGCCGCAAGGTATCCTTCATGCTTGAGCGGACCTTATAAGGCATTGTTTTAAATAACTATTCCGACGTTTTCCGCGTTTCCCCTTCGTCTTGCAGATACTCATGCCACTTAATGCCCTGCGACCACTGCCCCGGTGAAAGCCGGCGGTCGCGGATCGAAGCGGAACTGGGCCTGAAATGCCTCATAACCTGAGACCGAAAGCAACAAACCACCGCTTTCCCTCTTGCCCCTCCCCGCCCCCATCATTAAACGGGTCGGCGGAGTGGTGGCCGAGTGGTCGAAGGCACACCCCTGCTAAGGGTGCAGGCGGGGAACCGTCTCGAGGGTTCGAATCCCTTCCACTCCGCCACAATATAACGCATTGATTTCAAGCTGCTTTATGTAGGGCGCATTGACGCGCGATTTCCGTGGCTTGCAGGCCGCATCGTCCCCCTTGAGACTTGAAATCACAGGCGAAATAGCGGCACAAATGCCGCGAGTCTCTGTTTGGCATTCGGCGCGATACGGTTTTCGGGTGGCGTTTCCGGCGCTGGACTTGACTTTCTGACGTTTGGAATCTGACGCGTGGGATGAGTTCGTAGCGCGCAGCGAATTTCTGCGACTGAGTGTGACCGAAAGCTTGTGCCATTTGGTTCATGCGGAAGCACATTTCCGCTATGCACTTCTATCAGTGAAAATCCCGCGACCCCGGGATGATGCGCATATTTCGGGGATGTCCGAGCGTGGGCGCAGGTATCGGGTGCCTTACCTCGTCTGCGCGCGAGAGCGGTGGTTGTAGCGCGACACGAATATTTGCAGTGTGAGACACGAAGGTTTGCAGCAGCGCAGTTTTCGCACGGGGACGTTCACGAGGGGCTGAAAGCGGCTTCAAGGCTGGTTTGAAAGCCCGCCAGAATGGCGCTGATGCTATCGGGTGTTGTCGCGGCATCGAGGGCGGCGATGGTGCCCAGGCGCAGCCCTTCCAGACCGGCGGCTGTGCTGGAGAGCAAGGCGGACATCTGCATCCAGATTTGCGCGATCTGCCACGCGGTCGGGGCGGTGATGCCAATCTCGGCGGCGATCATCGGGTAGTCGCTCAGCGACGACGGCTCGGGCTCCTGGGCGATGTAGCGCCGGGCCTCCTCTTCCTTCTTCAGGTAGATCATCTCCTGGCCGGGGATCGCGGTGATGTAGCGGGCACGGATTTCGCCGATACAGCGATTGACAGCTTCAATCGCCGCCAGCCGAACAGGTGTGATCGAGACCCACACCAGCTCGCCACCCTGCACCCGCCACTGGGTGAGATCGCCCAGTTCGGCTGTGGGAACCTCGATCCAGAGTCCCGTGATAGGTGCCGCCTTGGCCTGCACCGTGGCAAGCACCGCGCCGTCAGCGTCGTGAACAACAAACATGGTGCCTCACCTCATTGCATAGAACTGGTAGCGGATCGTGCGGCTGTTTGCGCTGCCCCCGCTCGGGATATAGGGGCGAACGGACGCCACGAAGGTTGCGCTGGTGTCCTGATAGATGAAGATGTTCTGGCCCGAGTCGTTCACCTGCACGTTTCCCAGACCCATGGCGTTGCTGTCGTTCGAGCTGATCACCCAAAGACCGGGACCAAGATCGGGAAAGACATACCCCGTGGTGTTCGCTGGCTTCGAAAATGTTCCAAACGCGGTGGGCTCCCATGGAATGACAGATGCGCGCAGCGGAACCTCGTTGATCACCGTGTATTGCAGCAGGCCACCGGCTCCGGCGCCACCCCACCCATAGGTATGAACGGTCGAATAGCCACCCGCGCCGCCGGCCCCGATACTCACGACCAGTTTCGGGCTGGTCAGGGTGGAGACATCGTAATCGACCACGGAGACCAGGGCCGCTGCAAGGCCGCCAAAACCGGCGTCGTAGCTGGCACCACCACCCCCGCCAGAGCCTTGCCCCGCGCCGGGAGAGCCGTCGCGGGCGCCGTCATAAACACCGCCTGCGCCACCCGTGCCGTAGGGGGACGACTTACCTGCATAGCCGGTGTTGCCCTCACGGTTCTGCTGCGACGCAACGGCGCCTGCCGCTGTCCACGACACGCCTGTATAGGTCGCACCATCGTAGAGTTGAACGACGGTATCGCCCCCAGCGGTCGGCGGGAAAAGCGCGATATCGACACCCTGCTTTCCGGTGGACCCACCGGCGCCTCCGCCCAGAATCGACAAGCTCAGCTTCTTGGAGTTGGCGGGAAGTGAAATCGTCTGCGAGGTCGTCACCGACACAGGCGTAGGGAGAGAGGCGGTGTTGTTCAGGAACTGCGCGTTGGTAATCCTCAGTGTCTCCTGCGTCGCCAGAATCGAGCGTTCAACCCCGCCCTCATCCACACCGACATAAAGCCCAAACCCCGTGCCACCGCCGGAAAGGGCCGACCGTCCCATGAAGATGCCGTCGTTCCCGGTGTCCGAGATGTTCTTCTTGCCGATGGCAAATCCGGCGGTCTGCGCATCTAGCTCCAGAAGATCATCGACCGACAGGTGTTCGGCAGAGAGCCTCCCCACCCCGATCATGTCCGCAGACAAAGTGCCCGTCCTGACATGCCGGGCTTCGAGGAACCCATCGACAAGGCCGCCACCCGTCAGCATCTTCTGCGCCGACAGGTTGGTCCAGTAGATCGCGCCCGCCGTCAGACCATTCGCCCGCACTTGCACCCAGCACCGGGTTGCATCGGCGGGCACCGTGAAGGCCCCGCTGAAAGTCTGCCATCCGGTCGTCAGGCTCGCCTGAATACCCGGAATGACATCAATCGGGGTCGCGCTATAGGTGCCCGCGCTGGTGAAGAAGAACACGCGGACATGAAACATCGTGACGGCAAGGGCCGGACTTGCCTGCTTTGCAGCGGTAAGAGAGACGACATATTGTTCGCCCGGAGCCACAGCGAACCCATCCTGACCAGCGCCGGGATCGGAGAAGGCTGCGACAGCAGCGAATGTCGAGATATTGGTGGCCGAGCCAAAGAACGTCGCCACATTCGCTGTCGGCGCCCCTACCGGAACGCCCGCGGTCACGGCGGGGATGACGGCCTGAAAGTTCAGAGCAGAATCCCAGCGCCGCCAGTTGGTGAAGTCGCCGGTCGCAAAATCCGCATTGGCGATCAGGTTGGTGCCCGACATTGCCAGCTTATCTGTCGTGACCGCTCCCAAAAGCTCGCCTGTGGCGACCAGTCGGACGACCGGAAATGTGAAGCGTGGCTGGCGGGTGCTGCCAACAGTCTCCTGGGCAAAACCGAGGCGCATCTGGATCGCCGTCGCGGGCACCGTCACGTTCGCCGCGAGGCGGGCGAATGTGGTGCTGTTGTTGGTCCCGATCAGAACCGGGGAACCAACCTCGGTCGTGGCGGCGACATCACTGTAAAAATGAGCATAGAGACGAGGAGTGCAACTGCCAGAGCCATTGGCGCGGACATAGCACGAAACGTTCAGAACCGCCCCTGCAACAATCGGAAAGGCGCGGGTCAACACCTCCCCCACCAGCCCCGCTGTCAGCAGGATTCGACTCTGCGTAGGCATCATATCGGCGCTGATATTAGCCTCGAAGCTGTAATGCACCCCGGCTGTGAGACCCGCGCCCGAGTAAAGCGTGGCGTCCATCATATCGGGGTCTGGCACCATATTGGAGGTGTCGCCCAGTATCAGGCGCGACGCGGTGATGGTGCCCGCCTTGATGTGCTTACCCTCCACCGTCCCATCCACCAGCACATTGCCGCCGAAGAAGGCTGCCAGCGCCGACCAGACGCCAGCGGCCCGGACGCGGGTCTGCGAGAAGCCTGCGGCGCTGTTGTAGAGCGTGACCACATCGCCGTTGATCGGTGTCCCCCAGCCAGCCGCTGCGATGGCGGCATTGGCTTCGCTGTCGCTCCAGACGGTGCCTGCTGTGGCGGTGGCAGCCTGCTTGGTGCCGCGTTCTCCCTGCGGGCCGGTATCCCCGATCACGGCGCTCTGGGTCCACCAGGTATTCTGGGTCGTCGGCAGAGCCGGGGGCAGGTTTCCCGGCGCGGCGGTGTGCCAGACACGGCAGGCCCAGCCTGACCCCTGATAGATCACCTGGTCGCCGGGCGTGTAGATCGTGCCAACGGTATGGGCACCCCGGAAGACGTTGCGGGTCGCGCCCGGCTCGGCGGTGCTGTAGTTGATCCGGGCGAGGTGCAGGACGGCCGTCGCCTCGCCGCAGATCGCCGTGACATACATCTGATCAGCAGCACCAAAGTCGGCAAGGTCAATGTAGCAGGTCTCGCCATCCCCGGCGATCGGGATGCCGAAGGCGGCCCCTTCAGCTGTCAGCGCAGCCGTGTCGGTCTCCAGTTGGGCACCATTCGAGGCGAAGAACAACACCGGGTAGTCTGCGCCCTGACGAAGTGCGCGAACCGCGATGGTCTGCGTTGCAGGCAAAGCGACACCATCGGTGAAGGTGAAGCCCGCGGCACTCGCCGTCAGGCTCAGTCCAGGACCGACGACGCCCTGACGTGCTTTGCTGACGTTGAACCGCGCCACCATGGACGGATATCCCGCCCGGCTGACGGTCAGATCGACATAGCCGGTATCCACCGTCATTGCCGAGACCGCATAGACCCGGCCGACCAGATTGCCGATCACCCCCGGCGAGGCGTTGGCAGAGATCGTCCAGGACGCCGTGTCATCGTAAGACCCCACCATGACATAGACGGTGGTCGAGGCGCCGCCAAAGTCGCCACCGGCACCGGCTGCATCGGTTGCGACGATATGACTGCCCTGCGACAGCACAATGTTCAGACCGTCGGCGACATCGGTGATCGTGATCGAGCCGGTGGAGACAATGGGCATGGCGGCCTCAGATATAGGTCATGTGCAGCTTCACATCACCGGCAGCGACCGCTCCGGTGTCGTTGTCGGCTTCGCCTGCGGTGATCGCATAGGCGATACCTGTGCCCCAACGCAGGCCAAGAAGACCGACATCGAGGTTGAAAACCGTTCCGGTCAGCAGCGGGATGACCATGGCAGGCACGTCCGTTCCGACATTCGGCGCGGATGTCTTGCGATAGAGCTTCAGATAGCGCGTGGCCGCGTTGCGGTTATAGGCCATCAACGAAGTGATGTTGCCTGCCGAGGTCTTGACGCTGGTGGCGTTTGTCGTGGCTGCCGAGTTCGCAAGAGCATGTTCGGTGCCAGCAGGAGGGTTCGCTGTCACCGCCTGGGTGCCCGAGAATGTCACCGCAGGCGTGTTAAGGACGTTCACCGGAAATCCCCGGCTGGCGTCATTGCCGCCTGCATGGCGCGGCGATACGTCGAAGCGGGTCGCATCCAGAATGTTCACGAAATGCAGCCGCCAGTCAGTCGTCGTCGCAGGCGCGGTCGCGCCGTTCTCGACCACGATCACGAAGCGGTAGAACTTCGTCGGGTTCGGGATATTCATGTCCCGCGCCACCTGAACCCCGCTGTTGGTCAGGTTGTTTGCATCATAGCTCCGGGCCGTGACACGATCCCGCTCCATCGACAGGCTCATGACATCAATAATCAGGAAGTTCGGCGCCGTGCCGGAAGCAGCAGTCGTAAAGTTCGTGAAGGTCGTCGTCACGCTGTCGATCCCGCCACCGCCCTGACGACACAGGGTCGCGGCCTGTGTGGCGGTGTTGCTGGCAAAGTCCAGCATGGCGCCATTGCGGGCGTTCAGCAGCTCCGGCGCCGCGATGAGGGCGGTGTCGGTGATGAGGGCGCCCGTGGTGTCGCATTCCAGAAACCCGAACCGCAGGGTGTTGTTGGCGATGCGCTGCGAGGCCGACAGTCCCACCCGAACCTCCACCGGCGCCCGGAAGATGCCCCGCGCCGCAAGGATGGTCTTTGCGTCCGCCGTGACACCACTGGAGATCGGCAGGTAGGGGCTGGCACCCGCAGCAGCGCCCCCTGCGACTGGGCCGATGGTCATACCCGCGCCGGTTTGCAGCACTTCCCAGTCGTTCACCGTATCGAAGCTGGAGAACGTTGCGAAAAAGCGGTCTTCGCTGGTGGACGCGAGATGCTTGGGAAACTCGCCATAGGCGTCTTCCGCCATGACCATCGCGTGAGAGGCGCCCAGAGCGTCCTTGATCGGCAGTGTTTTTGTCATGATTTCCTCCTTCTATGGGCAGGGCTTTCACCCTGCCCTCTGCCTTGTTACGGACGGTTGGCTTCCGCGAAGATGCGGCCCTTGGCGTCGATCTCGTCGCCCGTCACGGTGATGGAGGCAGCACCCGAGGTGGTGCGCTGCCCGCCGCTGGCAAGACAGACATAGAGCTTGCCGCCGACCAGATCGTTCGCCACCGCAGGCGCCGGGAAGGTGGCGTAGTTCAGCCAGGTGTTCGTGGAGGGGGTGCGGATCGTCACCGTGTTGCCGGTGCGGCTGGCGACCTCATAGAACCGATCGACGCCCGCCGGGGTGACGATCTTGAGGATGTCGCCCGCCGCCAGCGTCGTGATCGCGGTCCCGTCATAGGTGAGAACGGCACTGGCCCCGGTGGTGTTGGCCGTGATGTTGCGCCCACCTGCAACCGCCGTCCGGGTGGTGTCGATGAATGCGCCCCGGTTGCCGTCCTTGTTGTAGAAGGTCCAGGTGAAGGTCCAGCCCGTCAGATCGACCACGCGGTTCTGACCATAGAAGATATCGGGCGTCAGGTTGGTATTGCCGACGCCGTTCTGAAGCTTGTCGCCCGAAGACGACAGGATGTTCAGCTGGTAGGGATCGGACACGTCGCTGATGGTGAAGAAGAGCTGGTAGATGGTGCCGTCCGCGTCCTTCGCCTCGACCCGGAAAATGCCGATGTCGGTGACGGCGGATTCGTGGATGACGAGCGTGTTGTATGCGCTCCAGGCCCCCGAGGCCGGAAGGTTCGTGCCGATGTCGGCCAGGGCGCCGGTCGGAGCGGCGGGGAACGCGGTGGTCTTGAGGCCGTATTTGGCGGAGAAAGGAGCGCCAGTGATGATCTGGGTGGCGCCGTTCGCCTCGTAGAAGCGGTAGGTGATGCCGCTGGTGTCCACCCCGGCGGCGCGGAACAGGTCGGCCGCCACCACCGCGACGTTCTTGGTGGCGCCGGTGGCAGGCTCGATCGAATCCGTCCCGCGCGTCATCAGATAGACGGCATTGGTGCCGGTGCGAACCATGCCGAGCGTCAGAGAGGCCACGACATGCGACACGAGGCCCGTCACCGGGTCGGTGTAATCGCCCTCGAAATAGATCACGGCCTGGGACACGGAATCCAGCATGTTGGACTTGATGGTCAGGGTCGAGGCGGCGCCATTGGGGTGGGCGGCGGTATAGGTCAGGCCAGCGCCGGAGACAAAGGCCGCCGCCATCTGGGCGTTCGAGCTGATCAGCGCGGCGGTGCCGGTCACGGCGGTCGAGAGGTCAAAGGTCCAGCGGCGGTTGGAGAGCTGGCCGGTCACATCCTGCGCGGACGAGACGCCGCCGATAAAGACCTTGGCCGTCAGAACGGCCCCGGTATTGGCGTTCACAGTGGTCCAGTCCGGCGAATAGGAGACGGTGCTTTCGTCCTTGGTATAGACCTGCTGCGGGCCGGGGTTGGCGGTGATGTAGCTGGTGATCGGCCGGGCGTCGTTGTTGTCGACGATGGTGATCTGGCCGGTGGTGACGATGGTCATGGGGAGGGATCCTTAGCTGATGATGTCGCAAAAGAAGGTGGCACGGGCAAAGACCTGGTCGACGGACACGGAGAGCTGCTTGTAGCCACCGGCGCCGTAGGCCGCGTTGAACGTCCCGTCGTCGAGCGGCGGGGCCTGGGGGATGATCGAGACCCGGCGCCACCGGAACCACGAGGCCGGGGTTTCGTCGGTGACCTCGGCGCCGTTCTTGAACAGGCGGGCCTTCAGCAGCGTCGATTGCCCGAGGCCAATGCGGAACACCGATCCGTTCGAGGATTCGATCACGATGTTCCAGGACGTCCCGTCGACCAGGTATTCGACCCAGGCCAACGGGGTTCCCGTGAGGACATAGCTCTTGCCCGTCACGGTGTTGCGATAGACCGCGTTCTGCTTCCAGTCGGCCCCGAGCCCGGACTCGGTCGGTGGCGAAGCGAAGGCGCCAACATAGGAGAGCGAGGGCACCAGGCTGTTGGCCGCCACGGTCGACAGCATGATGTTCGACCCGCCGACCGTGACATAGGCCCCGCCGGAGACGAGCCCGGTGTGGCTGAAGACCGGAGCGCCTGACAGGTCGAGAATCGACAGGCCGCGCCCGTCGATATCCCCGGCAGGCAAGCGCACGTCCGGCGCCGTGACCTCGGTCCAGGCGGTCCAGTCGGTTGCCCGGTCGACGATCAGGCGACTGCGCACCTCATAGTCTTCGCCGGGCAGGATACCCTCGACCACCGTCAATTCACCCGTGGCAACGGCCCCGTGCGTGCCCACCAGCGCAGCGGCCGTCGCTCCGGCAATCCGCAATTCCCACCGCAGACCCCGCGCATCATCGGCGCCGTCCGCCGACCACAACAGGCGCAGGGCCGGACGCCGATCCGCCGCCGCACTGTCGCTGATCACCGCAGCAGCCACCGCCCACCCCGGCACGGCCTGCACCGCAGGCGGCGTCGCCATGGTCGTGGCAAAGGTCACCACGATCTGATCGGCTGGGGTCCAGGCGAAATCCGCCGCATCCCGCTCGCGCAGGCTCAGCCCCTGCAGCATCGACATCAGGCTGTCGGTCAGTGAGGTGATCTCGAAGGTCTTGGCGGAATAGCCCCAGCGCGTGCTGGTCCAGCCGACCGTTTCCAGCGGCTCCAGCACCGCGGCCTCGGGCGGCAGCACGAGGCGATGGCTGCGCATCCGGCGGTGATCGGCAATGGCAGAGGTCATCAGCCGCTGCACCTGTATCCCATGCGGGCAGGCGGGCAGGCTGAGATTGGCAACCAGGCGACGGCCGCCGTCCTCGGCTTCCCAGCTTGAAGAGAAACGCGGCGGGGCATCCTTGGCCTCCCAGAGCGAGGCTGGTTCGGGATAGGTCGCCGTGATGCCATTATAGGTGTCGGCCAGACCCGGAAACGGCGCGAACTCCTGCGCCTGGCTGGCGATCACATCCTCGTCCGTGAGGAAATA
>NZ_JABUHN010000013.1 GCF_013328815.1 Tabrizicola fusiformis | reverse complement strand
GTTTCGCTTCATTCAGCGTCTTCCGCTTCGGTGAGGCGGTATCTACGGACCAACGCCAAAACCCGCAAGAGGAAAAAGTGCAGACCGTCGCATTTTTTTCGTATTTCCTTGTTCCTGCACAAAATCTGGGGGTTACGGGCAAGATCACTACTACTGACGCCGCAGTTGCGAAACATTCTTGCGGCAGCGCAGCGCGACTCAGGCCCGCAGCGGGGCCGGACGGCGCCGCGGAACCAGCCGCAGCGCCAGCAAAGCCAGAACCAGCCCCAGATAGATCAGTGAATCAGCCGTCCAGACCTTTCCGATCATCACGAAATGCACCGCGCCGGCCAGAATCGCCGGGTAGGCCAGCCGGTGCAGGTTGCGCCACGCCTGCCCGCCCAGCCGCCGCAGCGCATAATCGCTTGAGGTCAGGGCAAGGGGAATCAGCATGAGCAAGGCCGCGAATCCCACGATGATATAGGGGCGCTTCACCAGGTCTCCGGCGATCTGGCTCCAGATCAGGCCCATATCCAACGTGACCCAGACCGTGAAATGCGCCAGCACATACCAGAAGCCCAAAAGCCCCAGCGCCCGGCGGAACCGGATCAGCCGCAGCCCGGCCCGCATCAGCGGCGTCACCGCCAGCGAGGCGATCAGGAACCGCAGCCCCCATTCGCCCAACTCTTTCTCCAGCCCCTTGACCGGATCGACCCCCAGCCCCCCGGTCAAGGCGCCGGTCAGCAGCAGCACCGCCGGCACGGCGCCCATCAGGTAGACGGCCCAGACGGGCAGGCGGCGCAAGGCCCTGTTCAAACGGTCCATCAGTAATCCACCGCCAGATCCTGCCCGGCATACAGGCTGGCCACATGGTCGCCATAGCCGTTGAACATCAGCGTATCCTTGCGCCCGCCGAACAAGCCGCCGCCGATCGGCCGTTCCGTGGCCTGCGACCAGCGCGGGTGATCCACCTGCGGGTTCACATTGGCGTAGAAGCCATATTCATTCGATTGCAGGATGTTCCACGTCGTCGGCGGCATCTTGTCGGTCAGGGTGATCTTCACGATGCTCTTGATCGACTTGAAGCCATACTTCCACGGCACCACCAGCCGCAGCGGCGCACCGTTCTGTTTCGGCATCGGCTGATCATACAGGCCCGTCGCCAGAATCGTCAGCGGATGCATCGCCTCGTCCAGCCGCAGCCCCTCGACATAGGGCCATGGGAAAGAGCCGCCCTGCTGACCGGGCATCTCTTCCGGGCGCAGCAGGGTTTCAAAGGCGACGAACTTCGCGCCCGGCTGCACCCCGACCCGGTTCAACAGGCCCGACAATTCGAACCCATGCCAAGGCACCACCATCGACCAGGCTTCGACACAGCGGAACCGATAGATGCGCTCCTCGATCGTCTGGCCTTTCAGCACATCGGCCAGATCATAGCTGCCGGGCTTGTCCACCATGCCGCCGATCTCGACCGACCACGGATCGGTGGTCAGCGCACCGGCATAGGCGGCGGGGTCTTCCTTGCCATAACCGAATTCATAGAAATTGTTGTAGCCGGTGATTTCCTCGAAACTGTTAGGGGTTTCCTCCACCGACCATTCATTGCGCGCCAGCGCGGGCGTCGCCACCAGCGCGCCAGCCCCGGCGATGATCTGACGGCGGTTGAGGAACAGCGCCTGCGGCGTCACCTCGGACCATTTCAGCACATTCTTCCAACCCATCACGCGCTCCTTCCGTTTCCCAAGCGAAGGATGCGCCGCGCCACGCAAAAGGCAAAACAATCTGCCTCACATCTGCGGGACGGCGTTGTAACATGGGCCAGCCGCCACGAAGGACGCCAGATGACCGATCTTATCGACCCCGCGCTGTTTCGGGCCGCCGTCTGGTTCCAACCCGGGCGTGGCCCACGCTACGAACAACTTTACCGCCATCTGGCACAGGCCATTACCGACGGCACGCTGCAACCCGAAACGCAGCTTCCGCCCGAGCGCGAACTGGCCGGGATCGCCGGGGTCGCCCGCGTCACCGTGCGCAAGGCGGTGGCGCAACTGGTGCAGGACGGCGTGCTGGAACAGCGGCGGGGAGCCGGAACCTTCGTGCGCCGCCCGCGCGCGCGGATCGAACATTCGCTTTCCTCGCTTTTGTCCTTTACCGAATACATGCGCCAGCGCGGCAAGGCGTCGAGCAGCACCATCCTGCGCCGCGGTCTGTTCACCCCCACACCGGATGAGAAAATGGCCCTTGGCCTGACCGGCACCGCACAGGTGGCCCGGCTGGACCGGCTGCGCAGCGCCGAAGGGGCGCCGATGGCGCTGGAGCGCACGGCCCTGCCTGCCGATATTCTTCCCGCGCCCGAGGCGGTGGAAACGTCGCTCTATGATATCCTGCGGGCGGGCGGTGCGGCGCCCACCCGCGCCGTGCAACGCATTGCAGCGGTGAATGTGACGGGCGAGGATGCCCGTTTGCTGCATCTGCCCGAGGGGATGGCAGTCTTGCGGATTGAGCGGACGGCCTATCTTGCCTCCGGTCGTCCGGTGGAATGGACACGCGGCCTCTACCGGCCCGACATCTATGATTTCGTCGCCGAACTGCACCTCGGGCCCGAGGGCTGATCCGCCCCGATCCGCGACCATGGTTAACGCTCGCCCGTCCCGACAGATGTATATACGGAAAAATGACGCAAAACTTACAGGAAAACGACGCCAAACCTACGGCCCGTTTTCCGCAAATCCCCAGATTAATCCAGCGTCCGTAACGGCTTACCCGGAAAATCCGAACAACCGCCGCGCCTCCTCCGCCGAATACCGCCCCAGCCGCACATCCTCCGCCACCAGCGCCGGATCGCGCCGCGCCGCATCACCATAGCCGCCACCGCCCGGCGTGCGCACCCGCACCCTGTCACCCGGCTGCAAAGCAATATCCTGCGCCTTTGACAGATGCTCCGGCACCGTCACCACGCCGCCGCGCATCACCTCGACCCGGTTCACCGCGCCATCCTGCCCGCCCAGCACGCCTTGCGGCCCGACGCGGCCGTGATCCATCACGAAAGAGGCCCGCGCCTGTCCGCGCAACAGCTCAATCTCGTAGTCGAGGCCAAAGCCGCCGCGATGTTCGCCCGCGCCGCCAGACCCCTCATGCAGCGCATAACGCCTGTAAAGCACAGGGAAATTCTGCTCCATGATCTCCACCGGCGGCGCCTTGGAAATGCCGATGGTCGAACAACCGTTCGACAGCCCATCCCCCCCGGCAAAGCCGCCATAGCCGCCGCCGGAAATCTGATACATCACGAAATCCCGGCCCTTGTCCGGGTCATACCCGCCAAGGCCAAAGTTGCCGCTGGTGCCCGCAGGCGCCGCCGTCACCCGGTCGGGGAAGACCTGCACCAGCGCGGCAAAGACGGCTTCGGCAATCCGCTGGCTGACCTCGGCCGCGCAGCCCGACACCGGGCGGGGGTAATGGGCATCCAGAAAAGTCCCTTCGATTCCAACCACCTGCAACGGTTCAAACGCGCCCGCCGAAATCGGCACATCGGCAAACACATGCCGCACCGCCAGATAAACCGCCGAAAGCGTGGTGGCGCGGACTGAATTCATCGGCCCCATGCAGGGCGCCGACGACCCCGTGAAGTCGAACACCACATCGCCGCCCACCCGCCGCAGCGACAGCGCGATGGTCAGCGGTTCGTTCACCACCCCGTCGCTGTCAACAATCGCCACCGCCTTAACCGGATCTTCAGGAACATCTGCCAGCATCGCCCGCATCTGCCGTGCTGCCAGCCGCCGCATCTCGGCAATCGCCTCGACCACCGCCGCATCACCATAGCGGTCCATCAACCCGGCCAGACGTTCGGCCCCGACCAGCAAAGCACTCGCCTGCGCCTTCACATCGCCGATCCGCTGTTCCGAAACCCGAATGTTGGAACAGATGATCTGCCAGATTTCGCGGTCCATCTCACCGCGTTTGAACAGTTTCACCGGGGGCAGGCGCAGCCCCTCTTGCTCGGCGCTGATCGCGCTGGCCGAAAACCCGCCCGGAACCGCCCCCCCGGTATCGGGCCAATGCCCGGTGTTCGACAGCCAGCAGAACAGCTTACCATCACGGTAAAACGGCATGGCAAAGCGCACATCCATCAGATGGGTGCCGCCCAGATAAGGGTCATTCACAATGTAAATATCCCCCGGCTCCGGCGCCGCCGTTTCCCCCGCGCGAATGCGTTCGATCAGTGTCCGGGTGGAAAACTGCATCACCCCGACAAACACCGGCAACCCTTTGGAGCCTTGGGCAATCAGGCTGCCATCCTCGGCGGAATATATCCCGTCCGAACGGTCATCCGCCTCGGCGATCACCGGGGAAAAGGCGGCACGGGAAAAGGTCAGGTCCATCTCGTCGCAGACCTGCTGCAACCCGGCCTGAATGACCGCCAGCGTCACCGGATCAAGCATGGCCCACCTCGACAATCAGGTTCCCGTCACTATCCGATGTCACCCGGCACCCCGGCTCGACGATCACGGTCGTATCCATTTGCTCAATGATCGCAGGGCCTTGCAGGTCGAGCGCCAGCGGCAGATGATCCCGCCAATAGACCGGCACATCACGCCAGCCGCCGAACCACACCCGCCTTGTGCCCGAGGGCACCGCCTGCCCCCGCCCCGCCGGATCAATCAGCCGCGAAAGGTCAAGCTCGGGCCGCGCCCCGATGACCGAGCAGTTGAGGTTCACCAGATTGGCCCGCACCTGCGGCAATTCCACCTTGAACCGCGCCCAATAGGCCGCCTCGAACCGCCGCTGAATTTCCTCCCGGCCCACCTCCGGCCCCGGCAGGGCGATCCGCAACAGATGGGTCTGGCCGATGAATTGCATATCCGCCGAAAACTCGGCCCTGACAGAGCGGAGCGCCAGCTTTTCGGCAGCAATCAACCGCCGCCCCTCGGCCTCTTGCCCGGCCAGAATGGCCTGAACCTGCGCCATGTCCGCCGCGTCCAGCGGGCGGTTCAGGGTGCGGACGAAATCATGCCGCAGGTCGGCCACCACACAGCCCAGCGCGTTGGTCAGCCCGGGCCGCGCGGGCACCAGCACCTTGGGCACCGCCAGCTCCCGCGCCAATGCCACCGCATGAAGCGGCCCGGCGCCGCCAAAGGCGAACAGCGCAAAGTCGCGCGGATCGGCGCCCATGCTGATCGACACCATCCGTATCGCCCCCGCCATATGGGTGTTGGCAATCCGCAGCACCGCTTCGGCCGCCTCTTCCACCGTCAGGCCCAGCGGCGCAGCGATCTGATCCTCCATCGCCGCCCGCGCCGCCGCAGCCGCCTGACCGAACCGCGCGGCAGGCAGGCGGCCAAGCAGCAAATTCGCATCGGAAATCGTCACCTGCGTTCCGCCGCGCCCATAGCAGACCGGCCCGGGGCTTGACCCCGCCGAGTCCGGTCCCACCCGCAGCATCCCGCCCGCATCCACCCGCGCGATCGAACCGCCCCCGGCGCCGACGGTGCGGACATCGACCATCGGCACATGGATCGGCATGGCATATTCCACCTCGATCTCGTTCGAGACCGGCGCCACCCCGCCCCGGATCATCGCCACATCGGTCGAAGTGCCGCCCATGTCATAGGTCAGAAGGTTCGCCATCCCGGCCCGCCGCCCGGTTGCCACCGCCGCCATCACACCACTGGCCGGACCCGACATCACGGTTTTCACCGCCTCGCGGCTGACCTTGCTTGCGGTGACCATGCCACCATTGCCGTTCATCACCAGAAGGTCACGGGAATATCCCCGCGCCGCCAATCCCTTGGCCAGCCTTGCCACATACCGCTCCAGCAGCGGCTGGACGGAGGCATTGACCGCCGCCGTCACCCCCCGCTCAAACTCGCGGCTTTCGGACAAGAGGGAATGGCCGGTGGTGATATAGCCGTTTGGCCAGACGCCCGCCGCAATCTCGGCCGCGCGCAGTTCATGCGCGGGGTTGGCATAGGCGTGCAGGAAATGGATCACCAGACTTTCGCAGCCCTGATCGCGCAGCCAGAGCGCGGCCCGCGCCACCGCCGCCTCGTCCAGAGGCGTCAGCTCACGGCCCCGCGCATCCATCCGGCCCGCCACCTCAAGCCGCAGGTCGCGGGGGATGACCGGCACGAAATGGCCTTTCATGCCATAGGCTTGCGGACGGGTCCGGCGGCCCAGCTCCAGCACGTCACGAAACCCTTCGGTGGTGATCAGCCCGGTCTTGGCCAGCTTGCGCTCCAGCACCGCATTGGTGGTCGTGGTGGTGCCATGCACGATCAGGTCCATCTGGCCCAGATCGGCCCCCGCCTCGGCAAAGGCGGCCAGCACCCCGCCCGACTGATCCGGCAGGCTGGTCGGCACCTTGGCCAGCCGCACAGCCCCCGTTGCCGGGTCAAGGATCACCAGATCGGTGAAGGTGCCGCCGACATCGACGCCCGCCACAAGACCCGTCATTCAGACCCCCACCCAGGTTGCAAACTGCGCCGCACCGGGGGCCAGATCGGCCCGCGCCACGGTTTCGGCGACCGTGCCGTGGTCCATGAAAGCCACCCGGTCGGCCATGTCCAGCACCGCGGAAACCCGTTGCTCGACCAGCACCACCGCCACACCGGTTGTCTTCAAACCCAGAACCACCTGCCGGATCGCCGCAATCATCGAAGGTTGTAGCCCCTCGGTCGGCTCGTCCAAAAGCAGCACCTTCGGCTCAAGGCAGAGCGCCCGGGCAATGGCGAGCATCTGCTGCTCCCCGCCCGAAAGCGTGGATGAAACCTGCGTCAGCCGCTCCCGCAGCCGAGGGAACAGGTCCAACACCCGGTCGCGCGTCACCGCGCCCTTGCCCCGGGTCATCAGCCCGATCTCAAGGTTTTCCGCCACGGTCAGCGGCCCGAACAGCCGCCGCCCCTGCGGCACAAGGGCGATGCCCCGGCGCGGCACCTCATGCGCAGGCAAGCCGGCCAGTTCCTCGCCCCCCAGCCGGACCGAACCGCTGACCGCAATCTGCCCCATGATCGCCCGCATCAGCGTGGTCTTGCCCACCCCGTTGCGGCCCATGATGCAGGTCACCTCCCCCGCCTCGGCGGCAAAGGACAGACCGCGCAGCACCGTAACCGCGCCATATCCGGCCGAAACCCCCTCAAGCCGCAGCATCGCCGGTCCCCAGATAGGCGGCCTGCACCGCCGGATTGGCGCGAATCTCTTCCGGCGTGCCATGAGCCAGCACCCGGCCAAAGTTCAGCACCGTAATGCGGTGGGCCAGTGACATCACCACTTCCATGTTATGCTCGATCATCAGAACGGTGGTTTCGGGCACAAGGCTGCGGACAAGGGCGGTGAAGGCGGCAATCTCACCGGCGGCAAGGCCCTGCGTCGGCTCATCCAGAATCAGCACCCGCGGCTGCAAGGCCAGCCCCATCGCCAATTCCAGAAGCCGCTGGTGACCGTAGGACAGCGTTGCCGCCTCCTGCCCCGCCAGATCGCCCATGCCAACACGGGCGAGCGCCGCCGCAATCGCCGCCTGCAGGTCACGCACCCCGCGCGACTGGGCGGCCAGCGCCACATTGTCGAACACCGTAAGCCGCGGATAGATCGAGGTGATCTGGAACGTATAGGCAATCCCGCGCCGCACCCGCAGATGCGCGGGCAACCGGGTGATGTCCTGTCCCGCCAACCGGATCGCCCCGGCATCTGGCGCGATCCGACCCGACAGCAGGCTGACAAAGGTGGTTTTGCCCGCGCCATTCGGCCCGATCAGCGCGTGAATCTCTCCCGCTTGCAGCGCGAAATCCACCCCGTCCACCGCCCGCAACCCGCCAAAGGCCCGCGCCACTCCCTGCGCTTCAAGGATCACGGCAGCCATGGCAGCACCCTTTCGCGGACCCAGCCCAGAATCCCCCGCGGCGCGAACAGCACCAGCACCACCAGCGCAATTCCCACCCCCATCAGATAGGCCGTGGTCAGACCCGAGGCGATGTCGATCAGATAGAACATCGCCCCCGCCCCGATCAGCGGGCCCAGCACGGTGCCCGCCCCGCCCATCAGGCTGTAAAGCATGGGAAGGATGGAATATTGCACCCCGGCAAACCCCGCCCCGGCATAGCCGAACAGCAGGGCATAGCCTGCGCCCGCCACCCCGGCGTAAAGCCCCGAAATCGCCAGCACCGCCAGCTTGACCCGGAACGGATCATAGCCAAGCATCCGGCTGCGCTCTTCATTCTCGCGCATGGCCAGCATCACCCGGCCAAACCGGCTTTGCACCAGCGCCAGCGCCGCCAGCAGCCCCGCCGCATAAAGCCCCAGCGCCACCATCAGGCGCGGGCCGTCCTGCGTCATGTCCAGCCCTGCCAGCATCCGCCCGGCGCCCGACAGCACGATCCCCTGATCGCCGCCGGTGGTCTGGTTGAAGTAGATCACCGTCAGATACCCCGCCTGCGCGAACATCAGCGTCACGATCATAAAGCTGACCCCCGCCGTCCGCAGCGCCAGCAGCCCCACCGCCGCCGCCACGGCGCCCCCGGCCAGAAGCCCCAGCGCCAGCCCCGGCAAGGCCCCAAGGCCCCAAAGCGAAACCGGCAGCGCCGCGCCATACATCCCCGCCGCAAAGAACAGCGCATGGCCAAGGCTCAACATCCCGGTATAGCCGAAGGCAAGGTTATAGCCCGTGGCAAAGACCGCCAGCATCAGGATCCGCGCCAGATTGTTGGCGTGATAGGCCGGCAGGATCAGCGCCAGCACCGCCAAAGCCACCAGCACCGCCAGATGGAAAAGCCAGACCTTCATGCCTTGGCCCCGAACAGGCCCTGCGGCCGGAACACCAGCACCAGCGCCACCAAGAGCGTGGCGATGATCTTTGACAAGGTGGGCGACCAGAACATCGAGATCACCCCGTCACTCAACCCGATCACCAGCGCCGCAACCAGCGTGCCGCGCAAACTGCCCAAGCCCCCGATGATCACCGTGATGAAGGCCAACAACAGCGGATCCGCCCCCATCAGGTAATGCACTTGGGAAATCGGCACCACCAGCACCGCCGCCACCGCCGCCAGCGCCGCACCCAGCGCGAAAGTGCCCGCATAAACCCGGTCCACATTGATGCCAAAGGCCCGCGCCGTGTTGCGGTCCACCTGCGTCGCCCGCATGAGAAGGCCAAAGCGCGTCCGCGCCATCAGCAGCCAGACCCCGGCCAGCACGGCGCAGGCGGCCACGACCACAAACAGCTTATACCCCGAATAGCCGAACCACGGCAGTTGCAGCCGCAGCGTGAAGGGCGCCGCCACCGGCCTTGCATCGGGGCCAAAGCTCATCAGGGCCGCCTGTTCCAGAATGTAAAGCACGCCGATGGTGGCCACGATCACCGCCTCGGGCTCATAATTCAGCCGCTTCAATACTGAGATATCGACCAGTGCCGCCAGCGCCCCCACCACCAAAGGCGCCACCACCAGCGCAGCGAGCCAGCCCCAGACCGGCGGCCCCGCGACATGGCCTGCCACAAACCAGGCGACCAGCGCGCCCAGCATGAAAAACGCGCCATGGGCGACATTCACCACCCGCATCACGCCAAAGACCAGCGACAGACCCACCGCCGTCAGCGCCAGCACCGCCGCCGACACCAGCCCCTCCATCACGGCAAGCAGCAGAAACGGACCAAAACCCACGAGCGCCCTTTCATCTGTCCTTAAATATCCCGCGGGGGTCCGGGGGCGCGAAGCCCCCGGCCGCCGATGCTCAGAACGCCATCGTCGTGTAATCGACCGCGTCGGGGTAAAGCCCTTCCTCAATCGTGGTGGTATGCACCTTCACCAGCTTGCCGCCTTCGATCTTCGAGATGTTCTGCACGCCAAAGGCTTGGTGGGTCTTGCCGTTGAAGGTCTTGGCACCCTGCGGCCGCTCGATGCCGTAAGGCAGGTCGGAAATCGCCTCCATCGCCTCGACCAGCTTCTGACGGTCGGCGGGGCCGGTATAGCCCGCCGCCTCGATCGCCTGCTTGATGAAGAACAGCGTCTCCCAGGTGCTGAACATATGGGAATAGGTGGCAACATCGGCGGCGTCACCAGTGCTGGCGCCATTGTCATCCACGCCCACGGCGGCCCGGTATGCCGCCTCATGTTCACCCGCATCGGCAGGCTTTACCCGGGGATGCGCCTCCCAGAAATGCGAGCCTTCGAGGAACTCCAGCCCCGGCGTCGCCGTATCCACCGCTTCGAGCGAGTCGATGAAACCGAAAAGCTGCGGCTTGGCGCCAGTGCCATAGAACTCCCCCAGCTCCTTGACGAAGGTCAGAACACCCGGGCCGACCATGACGTGATAGATCACCTCGGTTTCCGGCGGAATCTGCGGGAAATAGCGGGTAAAGCTCGTTTCGGTCGGCGGAATGGCGATCTGGGCCAGAACCTCGCCGCCCTGCGCCTGAATGGCGGCGGTAAAGAAATCGCGGTGGTCATAGCCGAACGCATAGTCCGGGTAGACCATCGTCACTTTCTTGCCGATGTTGCCCGCAACCCACGGCGCCATCGACGAGATCTGGCTGCGGACATCGGTGATGCCGGGTTGCAGCGTCCAGCGGTTCAGCGCGCCCGAGGCGACGTGGTAGCCTTCGGAACAGACCAGATAGGGCACCTTCAACTCTCCGGCGCGGGGGGCGGACCCCATCACCACATGGCTGAACAACGTGCCCAGAACCAGATCGCAGCCATGCTGGCTGACCAGCTTGTCCACCACTTCGGCGCCGCGCTTGGGGTCGGTGCCATCGTCTTCATAGACCAGTTCCACCGGGCGCCCGGCGATGCCACCGCCTTCGTTGATCAGCTTGACCGCCGCATCCGCCGTGCGCTGATACCAGCGGCCATAGCCGGCGCCGATCCCCGTCGCGTGCAACTGGAACCCCAGTTTCAGCGGCGCGGCCTGCGCCCAGACCGGGCGGATCAGACCCGCCCCGGCCAGCAGGCCCGCGCCCGCCCCCATCAGAACCGAACGCCGCGACGGCGCCAGACCAGTCTTCTTCGTGGTGATCATGGTTTCACTCCGCTGTTGGACGGCCCGGGTGTGCCCCGGCGCCTGTGGTTGCAGATCATAGGCATACAAATGAAAAGTCCTGTCTTTTCAAACACCTCGCGCCGTTGACATAAGCCAGAGACCGAAAACTGTATAGCCCGTCATCAACAGGGTCATCGGAAAATGCCCCGCCGCACGGGGGCCACCGCCCAGCCGCAGCGTCAGCACCACCGCCAGAAGATGCGCCCCCAGAATGGCACCGAATTGCACGGCATAGATCGCCGCCATCACCGCCGGAACCGACAGGAACCCGAATGAGATGTAAAAGGGCGGTAGGCCCAACAACTCATCGCCCCGAAACAGCGGGTCGTTCAGCGCCCAGAGGGTATATTGCCCGGTGGTGATCAGCGTGACGAAGAAATGCGCCACATGATACCCCGCCGCGATGGCAAGGAAGGACAGCATCACCGGCCCCGCCGCAAAGCCGCCCCCGCCCAGCGCCCGCGACAGCCGCAACCCGCCCCAAAGCGCCGCCGCCGTCAGGCCCCATGCCGCCAACAGCCCGACGGCGTTCACCCCCTGCACCGCCGAGCGGCCGGTGAACTCCAGCGGGTTTTCCCCGATCAGCCCCAGCCACCAGAAGGTTTCCGACAGCCCCTCAAAACTCAACGTGCCCAGCGTGACCACGACGAAAGCCATCTGCGACAGATCAAGCGGTGCCATCCGCAGCACCTGCGCCCCGGGCCATCCGGCAAAGGCCCGCACCTGCGCCCCATCCCGCTCTCGCCAAAGCGGCGCAATGCGGGCGATCAGGGTGAAGAACACTGTCAGGAACTCCCCCTGCTCCAGCCAATCTTCGCCTTCGGCCACGGCAAGCGCCAGAAGCACCACCCAATAGACCAGCAGCATCCGCGCCAGCACGCCCGGGTCTTGCGGCGCCAGCGCCGCGATCTGGAACCAGCCGAACCCGGCCATGCCCAGAACGGCGGGCCAATGTCCCAGCCGCGACAACCCGATGCTGCCCCGCCAGCCCAGAGCGCCGCGCAGCGCCCGCACCGGCGCGGCCCAAGGGTTCATCCCCCACCACAGATTGCCGAAGATCATGCAGGCAAAGGGCAGTGCAATCCAGATGCCGGTCCAGAACACCAGCGCCAGCAGGTTGTGCAGCGGGTCCGCCGCCCCGACAAAGCCGATGGCCAAAAGCCCCGCCAGCCCCAGAAACCCAAGGTATGAGGTGAACATCCGCGGCCAGCGGTCCGGCCCCTGCCAAAGCGGCAGCGCGACAAAGCGCGGCAGCCGCCCGCTCATCGCACCCAAGACCGCCGTCAGCGCCACGGTCGCCCCGGCTCCGGCGATATAGCCACCCGTGGGCAGCGTCAGGATCACCGAAGGCGGCAAGGCGCAGGCCAGCGCCGCCGAAGGGGTAACCGCAAGGGCCGCTGCCAGCCGCTTCACCGCAACCCGTCCTCCCCCTTGACCTGTGACAGTTCCAGCCCGCCCATCCGGCTGTGAACCCGCCCGCCCCGCGCCATGGCCAGCGCGAACAGCACCTCACCGGCGCGCGGCCCATCCTCGCAGGCCACCGTGATCACATCGAAGCGCGACCGGACATAGGCGGCATTCAGATGGCCGAGCGGAATATCCAGCGTGGTGCTAAGCCCGCCGACCTTCATCGCCGATGGCACGATGGCGCGGCATTCCCCCAGACGCTCGCGCATCCCATAGCCGCCCGAAACATGCCAGATCGCGCCATGTTCATGCTCGCCCGCTTCGCCCACAATGGCGCCCTTGCCATAGGCGTCGATCCCCTCGCGCCCGCCCAGCGCCGCGACCAGACGGTCGGTCAGCATCAGCGCCAGCGGCTTCAGCGCCTCCATCGCGGGTTGAAGTTCGGGCTCGTAACGCCCGGCGAAGGGGTTGGAACAGATGGCATAGATCGCGCCCTTGACCGGCGGCACTTCGGCCAGCGGCCCACCCTCGTGCAGGATTTCCTCGACCTGCGTGACGATCTTGCGCAGTTTGAATTCAGACATGTTCGGGTTCCTCCAACCGCAACACCCCTTCGATGCGGCTCTGACCCTGAAGGAAAAGGGCGGCCCCTTCAATCAGGCCGCGCGCACGATATGCCCCAGCAGCCGCCACGCCGCGCGCCAGGGCCCGCGCCACCTCGGCCCCGGTCAAGGCGCCAACTCCAACCGTCACCAGACGCTGCCCAAGGTCGCTGTCGGCCTGCATCTCTACTGCCGGACGGCGGGTGATGGCGGGATGCCCGGGCAAGTCCACCGCATTGGCAATCATCGTCGCCGCCGCATCGGCCATGGCTGCGCTGCGGGCCACCACCGTCACCGCATCGGCAATGCCCAGCGACCAACTCCGCCCCCGCCACCCCGAGGTGGCAATGCCGCGCACACTGTCCCCGGCGCCGATCACCAGACGGCCGCCGGTCGCCATGGCGCAGGTAAACCGCTGCTCCGCGCCCAGATGCAGCGCAATATCGCCGCCATTGTTCACATAGGCCCGCGCGATGCCCGGCCCCGCCACCATGACGGCCAGCACCGCCTCGGCCACGGCGCCCGCGACCGCCGCCATCGGCGTGATGAAATCGGGCCGGAACGGCGCCACCGCCGCCGCCATCACCCGCGCCACCTGCCCTTGAAGCACAGCCACCTCCACCCGAAGGGCCGGAAGCTCCGCCACCAATTCCTCAAGCAAACCGTCAAACCGCGCCACGGCCCGTCGAAAGCCCGCCGCCGCCCCCGGTCCCTCGGCCCCGCAGATCAGATCCATCGGCCCGTGGTTCAGATGCAGCCGCCCATCCGGCAGAAGACTTGCCTGCATCATGGCCTTTGCACCTTTTGAAATACTCCGGGGGTGCGGGGGCTGGCCCCCGCTTCCGAAGGCCAGGGTTCCACCCGTGCGGCAACCGGATATTCCCCGCCCCCGGCCACCACCTGATCCAGAGTGCGGATGCTGTCCTCATGCCCGCCCATCGCCAGATACGCCTCGCGGGGGAGGGTAAATTCAAGCGGCGCCACCAGCGCCGGGGTGGGCACCGCGCCAAAGGCACCCGGGGGCAGGGCTGTCACATCCACCATGAAGGTGATGCCACCGCCCGGCCAGACATAGCAGTCCGCCCCGCCCGAGGTCAGCCGCGTCACCCCCGCCTGAACCGAGCGGGTCAGCCGCACCGGATTCCGCGTCACCCCGGCGCGCAGGCTGCCGCCCGCGCCGCCCATGAACAGAACGGTGCAAAGCGAGGGTTCGCAATTCTCGTCAATCAGCCCGACCGTCGCCCGCAGCGCCTGCGGCAAAGGCTGCGCCTGCGGCCTCAACTCCTCGTCCAGCACATAAAACCCGAACTCTTCGCCGGTGGTGGACACCATCAGCAGGGTCAGGCCGGGGCGCGCGCCCTTTTTCGCCTCCCATGGGCCCAGAATCTCCAAGGGATCGGTCAACCTTGTGCCGCCCCAGCCCAGCCCCGGCTCGCTCACCCGAAAATAGCGCCCGGGGGTGGAACGGTGGCCTTTGATGCGGATGCCGGTCGGCTCCCATCCCAGAACCTTGCCGGCCTGATGCTCGCTGACGACGCCGGTGATGTGGTCATCGACCACCACCACCTCATCCACCAGCCCGCGCCACTGGCTGGCGAACATGCCGATGGTGGCCGAACCGCAGCCCACACGCATCCGCCGCTCGGGCGTGCCATCCACCACTGGCGGCCGCCCGGCCTGCACGACCACGGTTGAACCGCCGTCGATGGTCAGTTCCACCGCCTCACCATTGCAGAGCGAGAGGAGCGCGGCACAGGTCAGGCGACCTTCGGCCTTGGACCCACCAGTCAAGTGATGCACCCCACCCAGCGACAGCATCTGACTGCCGTATTCCGCAGTGCTGACATGGCCCACCGCCTCGCCCCCGGCGCGCACGGTGGCACCTTCGGGGCCAAGGAAGCGGTCGGTGTCGATCTTCACCTTGACACCGCAATAGGAAAAGATCGCCTCGGTCACCACCGTCACCATATCGGCGCCTTCGATCCGGGACGAGACGATGAAGGGCGCCGGTTTGTAATCGGGATAGGTGGTGCCCGCGCCGATTCCGGTCACGAAGGTATCGCCCGGCAGGGGATCGCCGTCCCAGTCGCGCAGCGCGAAGGGCACCACGCGCCCGCCCCCCTGAACCGTGTGCGACAGCATCACCACCGGATCGGTGCGGATGATCCGGCCCGCGTCATTGGCATAGCGATCGCAAGCGCCGGTCTGGCCCGGCGCGATGTAGCACATCACCGGGCAGGCATCGCAGCGGATCTTGTCGGCGGCATTCATGGCAAGCTCCGCACAAGGCGGCAGGCGCCGGGGGTTTTCCACCCCCGGACCCCCGGAGAGTATTTCGGGAAGGGCAATTGAAAAATCATCGCGGTGCCCTTTGAATCGCATCGAGGATTCGGTGCGGCAGCGCCGGGGTCCGGGTGAGTTCGGCGCCGGTCGCGTGGCGGATGGCGTTCAGGATGGCCGGGGCGGTGGGGATCAGCACATGCTCGCCCAGCCCCTTGGCGCCAAAGGGGCCGTCCGGGTCGGGCACTTCGATCAGCAGGCTTTCGATGGGCGGCACATCGCCGGTGGTGGGAATCAGGTAGTCGTGCAGGTTATCGGTGCGCCCGGCGATATATTCCTCCATCAGGGCCATGCCGATGCCCTGCGCGATGCCGCCTTCGATCTGGCCGGTGATCAGTTGCGGGTTGATGGCCCGACCCACGTCATGGGCGGCGGTGATCTTGACAAGCTGCACCGTGCCAAGCCTTGTATCGACCGCCAGTTCCACCATCTGCGCGCCATAGCCGTAGATGGCATAGGGGCTGCCCTGACCGTTTTCATCCAGCGGTCGGGTCGGCGGATCATAGGTTTCCTCGGCCGAAAGGGCATAGCCGCGGGCGTCTGTCGGCAGGGTGGAAAGGTCGATCCGGTGGCAGGCGGTGCCTTCGGTAACCGTCACGAAATGCCCGTTTATAGACAGTTCTGCGCCGTCGCCCGCATTGACAAGCCGCAACAGCGCCCCCCGCAGCGCCGCCCCCGCCGCCTGCGCCGCGCGACCCGAAACGAAGGTCTGCCGGCTGGCGGAGGTCTTGCCGGCATCCGGGGTCAGCGCGGTATCGGGGCCGATGAAGCGGAAGGCTGTCAATGGCAGGCCCAGCGCCTGCGCCGCGATCTGCGGGATCACCGTGTTCGACCCCTGCCCGATGTCCGTCGCCCCCTGATGCAGCACCAGCCCGCCCGCCGCCGTCAGCCCGATCCGTATGGTCGAGGGATTGGGCAACCCGGTATTGCCGCAGCCATACCAGCAGGAGGCGATCCCCACGCCGCGCCGCAGATGGCCCTGCGGCTGCGCTTCGGCCAGGGCGCGCGCCCAATGCGGGCGAAGTGCCGTCAGGCATTGCGCGATGCCCGCTGCCTCCATCACCTGACCTGTCGCGCTGAGTTGCCCGTCGCGGAGCGCGTTCAACAGCCGGAATTCCAGCCGGTCAAGACCCGCCTTCTCGGCCAACCGGTCATAGAGGGTTTCCTGCCAGAGCGCGGCTTGCGGCACGCCAAAACCGCGAAAGGCGCCGCTGACCGGGCCATGGGTATGCACGGCGCGGGCGCGGGCATGAATCGTGGGGGTGTGATAGGGGCCGGAAGCATGGACCGGCACGCGGTTCGCCACGGTCGGGCCCCAACTGCTGTAGGCGCCGGTGTCAAAGCGACCCTCGAACTCCATGGCGGTGATGCGGCCAGTGGCATCGCAGCCGATCCGGCCGCGCATTTCCGCCGGATGCCGCTTGGTGGTGGAGGTCATGCTCTCGGCCCGGCTGTAGATCATCCGCGCCGGACGCCCGGTTTTCAGCGCGACCAGCCCGATGAGGGGTTGCAGGCTGACATCCAGCTTGGAGCCGAAACCGCCACCGACCGCAGAGGGCAGGATTCGCACCCGCCCGACCGGCAGGGCCAGAATCGCCGCCGTGTCGTCGCGGTCCATATAGGGGGCCTGGGTGCAGGCGCGGATGTTCAGCGTATCGCCCTCCATCCAGGCCGCCCCCGCCTCGGGTTCGATATAGGCGTGTTCGACATGGGCGGTGGTAAAACTGCCCTCCACCACATGGGCGGCGGCGGCAAGCGCGGCAGTGGCATCGCCGCGGCGCACCACACCTTCGATCAGCCGGTTCGCCGGCCGGTCGGGGTGCAACAGCGGGGCCTCCGGCGCTTCGGCCTCCGCCGAAGAGAGAAGGGCGGCAAGCGGGGTCCAGCGGATGGGGAAATCGGCGGTATCGGGCGGCGTGTACGGCTCGAACGCCACAAGGGCCACGCATTCGCCGCGGAACCGCGCCGGGCTGGCGGCAATGGCGGGCTGATCGGCAAAGGCCGGAATCACGGAAAAGGCGTTGCGGCCCGGAATATCGGCGGCGGTATAGACGGCGGCAATGCCGGGGCGGGCGGCATAGGCGGCCAGATCGCCAAAGGTGAACCCGGCATGGGGATGCGGTGCGCGAATCGCCTTGACCACAAGCGCGCCTTCCGGGGCCCAATCGGCGCCAAAGACATCCCCCGCCACCTTAGCCGCCCCATCCAGCCGGGGCAGGGGCACACCGACAGGCGCCTGCACGGGGAGGTCTGGAGGGCCTTCGCCTCTCCACGCGTCGCAGACCGCGGTGATGATTTTGGCATAGCCCGTGCAGCGGCACAAAACGCCGCCCAGTGCCTGTTTTGCCTCTTCCGACGAGGGGCGCGGGACCCTTTGCAGCAGTTCGGCAGCGGCCATCAGCATTCCGGGCGTGCAGATGCCGCATTGCGCCGCGCCGTGGCGAAGGAAGGCATCGCGCAGCCGGGTCAGCACCGGAGTTGACCCCTCAACAGTCTCTATCACCGCCCCTTCGGCCCGCGCGGCGGGCGTCAGGCAGGCACAGACCGCCCGCCCCCCGATCAGCACCGTGCAGGCGCCGCAATCGCCCGCATCGCAGCCCACCTTGGTGCCACGCGCGCCCAGCCGCTCCCGCAGGGTTTCCGACAGACGCTCCCCCGGAGGGGCGTCGCAGGTCACGGGCTGGCCATTGAGGGTGAAGCCGATCATGCCGCCCCCCCGGCCAAGGCCCGGCGCGTGAGTTCAAAGGCCGCCTCACGGCGATAGGCGGCGCTGGCGCGGATGTCGTCGATCGGCGCAAGGATAAGATCTTCGGGCCGCAGGCGGTCGGCGAGCCCAGTCAGGGGCGTGCCGGTCAATGCCCGTTCCACCCCCGGCTGACGCCGCGCGACGGGGCCGCAGGCGCCGATGGACAGTGCGATTTCAGTCACCAAACCGCCTTTTGTGACAGATCGTAGCGCCACCATGGCAATGGAAATCACCAGATGCGCCCGCGCGCCCAGCTTGAGGAAGCTGCCTTGCCCCCGCAGCGCCGCGTCCGGGATATGCACCGCCATCAGCAATTCATCCGCCGCCCGGGCTGTCTGCCTTGGCCCGCGCAGGTAATCCGCCAGCGGCAACCGCCGGCGCCCCCGTGCCGAAGCAAGCTCGACCTCGGCATCCAGCGTCAGCAGCGGCGGCACGCCATCGGCGGCGGGTGAGGCATTGCAGATATTGCCGCCGATGGTGCCGGCATTCTGCACCTGACGCCCGCCCACCAGCCGCGCCGCCGCCTGCAATCCGGCCAGCGCGGGCGGCAGATCGGCTTCGGCCAGATCGCTCCATGTCGTGGCGGCACCGATCCGCAACCCCGCGCCCCGGGTGATGCCGCGCAATTCGTCCAGTGCCGATATGTCGAGAATGTCCCCGGCCAGAGCCGCCCCGGCACCGGGATAAAGATCGGTCCCGCCCGCCAGCACCCGCCAGCCGCCGCCCGCCAGAATCTCCAGCGCGTCAGGCAGGTCCGAGGGGCGGGCGTAGGCGGTCACGCAGCACCTTTTCGTTTGTATGCCAACAGGATTGCGCCCCACCCCGTCCCCTGTCAACTTTCTTGCGCGACGGCGGGCGAGGGCGTATCCCAAAGCATGGAGACGCCTTTGAAATATGCACTCGAAGATCAGGTCGGCTTCCTGCTGCGGCGGGTCACGCAACGGCATCTGACCATCTTCAATGAGGCAATCCCCGAAGTGACCACCACGCAGTTCGCCGTTCTGGCGCAACTCAGCGCGCTAGGTCCACTGTCGCAGAATCACCTCGGCCGCGTCACGGCGATGGATGGCGCCACCATCAAGGGCGTGGTGGACCGGCTGACACGGCAGGGCCTGGTCGAAACTTCCCCCGACCCCGAGGATCGCCGCCGCCTGACCGTCAGCCTGACGGCAGAAGGCACAGCCTTGTTTGCCGCGCGCATGGAGACCGGGCTGGCGATTTCCGCCCGCACGCTCGACCCGCTTACCGCCGCGGAACAGGCACAGCTTCTGACGCTGCTGGCCCGGCTGACCTGAGCCACCTAACCGGGGTGGCGGGCCAGAAAGGCCGCGATTTCCGCATCGGTCGGCAATTGGCCGGTAAAGGTCAGGGCATAGGCGCGCATCCGCGCCATGCGCGGCCCATGTGCCTCGGTTGTGCGCATCGAGATATAGCCGATCTGCGTCAGATAAACCGTATGGGCACGGATATCGGCCTCATCCGCGGCATAGGCAAAGCGCCGGAACATCGCCGCGAGCGCGGCAATCCGCGTGGCATCGGCGGTGGCAATCGTCGCCTCAAGCCCTGCATCGTTCAGCGCCCAGGTGCGGATGGCAAATTCCAGCCGCGAATCGAAGAGGCTGGCATCGACCCAGCAATCGAAGATGTTCAGGATCGCCTCGGAAACCGTGGCCGCGGGCGCTTCGCTCTGCGCCACCAGCTTGGCGGTGTTCTGCGCCTGCCAGCGTGCGATCAACCCGGCCAGAAGCGCCTCACGGTCCGCGAAATGCCAGTAGAAGCTGGTCCGCGACAGGCCAAGCCGTTCGGCCAGCACGCCGACCTTGACCTGATCGACCCCGCTTTCGACCAACACCTGATAGGCCGCATCCAGCCAAAGCTCGGCCGAACCGCGCCATCCCCGCTCCTGAACCATCTGTCTCATGGCGCCAAGCTAGGGCCAAGCGGCGGTCGGAGCAACCGTTTGCGGAAAAACTCGACACTACTGTCGATTTTTGATTTGACGACTCACAGCCAGCGCCTATTCTGCCGCTGCCAGCCGAGGAGCGCGCCCATGTCCAACGATCCCCTTCTCCAGCCCTATCAGCTCAAACACCTGACCCTGCGCAACCGGATCATGACCACCAGTCACGAACCGGCCTATTCCGATGACGGGATGCCGAAGGACCGCTATCGCCTCTATCATCTTGAGCGCGCCAAGGCCGGGGTTTCCATGGTGATGACGGCAGGCTCGGCCTCGGTCAGCCGCGACAGCCCGCCGGTGTTTTCCAACCTTCTGGTCTGGAAGGACGAGATCGTTCCGTGGATGAAAAAGCTGACGGATGACTGCCACGAGGCGGGTGCTGCCGTGATGATCCAGCTTTCGCACCTTGGCCGCCGCACCCGCTGGGACAAGGGCGACTGGCTGCCGGTTCTGGCTGCGGGGCCGTCGCGCGAACCCTCGCACCGCGCCTTCCCTAAGGTGATGGAGGACTGGGACATTGCCCGCGTGGTGCAGGATTATGCTGACGCCGCCGAACGCATGGCGGCCTCGGGCGTCGATGGGCTGGAGTTTGAATGCTACGGCCATCTGATGGATCAGTTCATCAGCCCGCTGACCAACGGGATGCCCGCCGGCCCCTATGACGCCAGCAGCCTGGACAACCGCCTGCGCTTTGCGTTTGAGGTGCTTTCGGCGGTACGCGAACGGGTCGGGCCGAAGATGCTTTTGGGGATGCGCTATACGGCAGATGAGGATTCGCCCGGCGGCATCCCGCCCGAAGAAGGCGTGGAAATGGCCCGCCGCTTCCGCGAGTCGGGGCTGGTGGATTTCGTCAACATCATCCGGGGCCGGATTTTTACCGATCCGGCAATGACCGATGTGATCCCGATTCAGGGAATGCGCTCTGCCCCCCATCTGGACCTTGCCGGGCGGATCAAGGCCGAGGTCGGCCTGCCCACCTTCCACGCCGCCCGCATTCCCGATGTGGCCACCGCGCGCCATGCGGTGGCTTCGGGGATGCTGGATATGGTCGGCATGACCCGCGCCCATATGGCCGACCCGCATGTGGTGAAAAAGATCATGGAGGGGCGCGAAGAGGATATCCGCCCCTGTGTCGGCGCCACCTATTGCCTTGACCGGATCTATCAGGGCGGCATGGCGCTTTGCATCCACAACCCCTCGACCGGGCGGGAAGAAACCCTGCCCCATGCGATTCCGCCCGCCGCTGCGAAGAAGCGGGTGGTGATCGTCGGCGCCGGCCCGGCAGGGCTTGAGGCGGCGCGGGTGGCCGCCGAGCGCGGCCATGCGGTGACCGTGTTCGAAGTGGCCGACCAGCCCGGCGGGCAGGTGCGGCTGACCTCGCTGACCAAGCGGCGGTCGGAAATGATCGGCATCATCGACTGGCGCATGGCGCAATGCGCGGCGCGCGATGTCGATTTCCGCTTCAACACCTGGGCCGAAGCAGGGGACGTTCTGGCGCTGAACCCCGATGTGGTGATCATCGCCACCGGGGGCCTGCCGACCAAGGATATTCTGGACTTCGGCAACGAGCTGACCGTTTCCGCCTGGGATATCCTGTCGGGTGATGTGAAGCCGGGGCAGAACGTGCTGCTCTTCGACGACGCCGGCGACCATACCGCATTGCAAGCGGCACAATTCCTGGCCGAAAGCGGCGCCACTGTGGAAGTGATGACCCCCGACCGCACCTTTGCGCCGGAAGTCATGGCGATGAACCTTGTCCCCTATATGCGCGCCATGCAGGACAAGGCGGTGAAGTTCACCGTCACCTACCGGCTGAGTGGCGTGGAAAAGGACGGCAATCAGATCAAGGCGGTGATCGGGTCAGACTATATGAAACTGGCGCAGGAACGGCACTTTGACCAGATCGTGGTGAACCACGGCACGCAACCGCTGGCCGATATCTACTTCGAACTGAAGCCGCAGTCGGAAAATCTGGGCGCCGTGGATTATGAGGCGCTGGTGGCCGGTCAGCCGCAGCCGGAAAGCAAAGGCCCGAAAGGCTTCCGCCTTTACCGGATCGGCGACGCGGTCGAAGCCCGCAACACCCATGCCGCGATCTATGAGGCGATGCGCCTGATGGTGACCGTCTGACCGGCTGACAGCACGGGAGCGGGGGGGGCCAGCCCCCGCACCCCCGAAATACTCCACAGGGGTCCGGGGGGTGTGAAATCCCCGGCCTTGGTCAGATGTCCGCGAGTTCCGCGACAATCGCCGCCGCCGCCGCACGCGGGTCTTTGGCCTGCCAGACGGGGCGACCCACCACGATATGATCGGCGCCGTCGGCAATGGCTTGCGCCGGGGTGGCGATGCGCTTCTGGTCGCCGGCATCGGCCCCCATCGGCCGCACGCCCGGCGTGACGATCAGCTTGCCCGCCGCCTGCGGCAGCGCGCGGATCAGCGCCGCCTCCTGCGGGCTGGCGATCACGCCGTCTGCCCCGGCCTCAAGTGCCCGCGCCGCGCGTTCCAGCGTGATCTCGCGCAGGTCGCCCGGCTTGATCAGGTTGGCGTCCAGATCGGCCCGGTCCAGCGAGGTCAGCACCGTCACGGCAAGGATCTGCGTGGCATGGCCCCGCCGCCCCTCGGCCGCGGCGCGCACCACCTGCGGGTCGCCATGCACTGTCAGGAAATCGAGGTCATATTGCGCCAGCCCCCGCACCGCCGCCTCTACCGTAGCGCCGATATCGAACAGCTTCATGTCCAGAAAGATCCGCTTGCCCTGTTCCTGCTTCAGCTCATTGGCCAGCGCAAAGCCGCCGCCGGTCAGCATTCCCAGCCCGATCTTGTAGAAGCTGACGGCATCGCCGATCCGGGCAGCCAGATCGAGCCCCTGCACCACATTCGGCACATCCAGCGCCACGATCAGGCGGTCGTCTGCGGTCAGAGTCATGGCTTGCTCCATCATCCGGGGTTTTGGGGGTCCGCGGGTCATGCGGGCAAGGGATAGCTCTGTCAAGTCTTGCGTCAGGAGGTGGCATTGACAGGGCCCTATGCCGGTGGAACTCTGCCGCGAAACACCAAGAGGCCGGGCATGGACATCACCCTTACTTTCGAGCGCCCCGAGGAAGGGCCGAAAAGCGGCCCGGTTCAGGTTGGCTGGTTCCTGACCAGCGACAAGGGCGCGGTGCTGTATGATCCGCCCGAACGGGTGAGCTTTCGCCAGACCAACCGGACCCATGCCAAAAGTGCGGCCCGCTGCCCCGGGGTGATTCAGCTTGAAAGCCGGTATTTCATGGTGAAATGCCCGTTCGACATTCATGTCGGCTTTACCCGCGACGACAAGGGCAAGGCGGTTCTGGTCAACCGGGCCGGCGGGTCCAGCACCATCCGCAGCAACAAGCTGGGCGAGGTGCTGTCGCTGGTGGCCGAGGCGGAATGGCGCTATCCCGACCGGCCCACGGCGCAGCTTGCCCTGCCCTATTGCTTCATCGCCGATGAAACAGTTTACGTCACGCAGCTTTCGGCCTTCATGCATTACCGGCCCGATCCGCTGCCGGGCACGATCTTTGGCGGGCGCTTCCCGCTGAACATCTGGCCGCGGCCGCTGATGTGGGCCTTTGAATGGCATGAACCGGCCAAAGACCTGATCCTGCGCCGGGGTGAGCCGCTGTTCTATGTGCAGTTCGAGGCCGAAGGCCCCGATCGCCCGGTGCAGGTGATCGAGGCAGAGCGGACGCCGGAATTGCAGAAATACCTCGACCAGATCGGCGGGGTGGTGAATTACGTCAACCAGACCTTCGGCCTGTTCAAGGCGGCCGAGGCGCTGCGGCCAAAGCGGCTGCTGACCCCCAAATCGAGAGAGTGATGCGCAGCTTTCTGGAAATCCATGAGATTGCCACCGGCCGCGTCCGCCCGGTGCTGGAGGTTGCGGGGCGGATCGAGGCGCCGAACTGGTCGCCCTGCGGAAAATGGCTTTTGGTCAACGGTGATGGGCTGCTTTACCGGGTCGATCTGGCCGCGCCCGCGCTGGAACGGATTGAAACCGGCGCCGCCACCCGCTGCAACAATGACCACGGCATCAGCCCGGATGGGCAGAACATCCTGCTCTCATCCCATCACGAGGGGCAGGGATCGCAGATCTACCGGATTCCGGTGAGCGGTGGGGAACCCGACAAGATCAGCCCGCAGGCGCCAAGCTGGTGGCACGGGCAATCGCCCGATGGTGTCACGTTGACCTATGTTGCGGCGCGGGGCGGCAGCCGGGTGATTGACGTCTACACGCTGGTTTCCGGCGAAGCCGAGCGACGGCTGACCATGGGCGAAGGTCATTGCGACGGGCCGGATTACAGCCCCGATGGCGCCCGCATCTATTACAACTGCGACCGCGACGGTCATGCGCAGATCTGGGTGATGGCGGCGGATGGCAGCGGCCAGCGCAAGCTGTTTGCCGATGAGAATGTGAACTGGTTTCCGCATCCCTCGCCTTGCGGGCGGCATCTGCTTTATCTTGCCTATCCGCCGGGCACCCTTGGCCATCCGCCCGATCTGCCGGTCTCGCTGGTGCTGTGCGACCCGGAGGGCGGCAACCGGCGGGTGGCGGCCTCTTTCACCGGCGGGCAGGGCACGATCAACGTGCCGAACTGGGCGCCCGATGGCAGTGCCTTTGCCTATATGCGCTATCTGCCGGATTAACCCCGCGCCTCGCCCCAGACCGAGACGTGGACCTCGGGGCCTTGCGGACCAGCCAGATGTTCCGGCGTCAGCCCGACGATCCGCAGGCGCAGCGGGCGGCCTTCGGCAATCGCCGGGGCAAGAATGCGGCTGGCCGCCGGGCCCAGATGCCCCAGGATCGTGGCACGGCGCCGCGGCAAGAGACCAAGCAGCGGGCGGCGCACCTCGGCCTCGACCGCGATCGAGCCGTCTTCCAGCGGCAAGGCGCGGGCCGCATCGCCAAGGCACAGCCCGGCGCGGGCGACGTGAACGCGCAGACCCAGAAGCTGGGCCTTGTGGATCAGGGGTTGAAGCGTGTCGGTCATGCAGTGCCTGTGCTGTTTTCAACCATAGGCGCTCTGCTGTTGCCGGGCCGCAAGCGCGGGTTTCCGCGCACGCGCTGCTCCGCCGAAGGTTGTGGGCAAACCGGCGGATTTCCGCATTGGCGATCACCGCCGCGATATTTTCGGCCACCTCATGCAGAAGGCTTGCAAGCGGCGGTGCCGCATCCCAAATCTGGCGCAAGGCCAATGCGGGCGTGCCTTGAAAGGGCGTTCGCGGGCGGTGCTTGAAAAAGGAGAATGACCGATGAATTTGGAGAAATTCACGGAGCGGTCGCGCGGTTTTCTGCAGGCGGCCCAGACGATTGCAATGCGCGAAAACCATCAGCGGTTGTCGCCGGAACATCTGCTCAAGGCGTTGATGGACGATGATCAGGGGCTTTCGGCCAATCTGATCCGCCGCGCCGGTGGCGAACCCGCCCGTGTGACCGAGGCGCTGGCCCTGTCGCTGGCCAAGCTGCCCAAGGTGACGGGCGATGCCCAGCCCTTCATGGACCCGGGCCTTGCCAAGGTGCTGGACGAGGCTGAAAAGGTGGCCAAGAAGGCGGGTGACAGCTTTGTCCCGGTCGAGCGCATTCTGATGGCGCTGGCCATGGTCGCCTCCAAGGCCAAAGAGGCGCTGGATGCCGGTGCCGTGACCGCGCAAAAGCTGAACGCGGCGATCAATGACATCCGCAAGGGCCGCACCGCCGACAGCGCTTCGGCGGAAGAGGGCTATGATGCCCTCAAGAAATACGCCCGCGACCTGACCGAAGCGGCGGCAGAAGGCAAGATTGACCCGATCATCGGCCGCGACGACGAGATTCGCCGCGCCATGCAGGTGTTGAGCCGTCGCACCAAGAACAACCCGGTGCTGATCGGCGAGCCGGGCGTGGGCAAGACCGCGATTGCCGAAGGGCTTGCCCTGCGCATCGTGAACGGCGACGTGCCGGAATCCTTGCGCAACAAGAAGCTGATGGCGCTGGACATGGGCGCGCTGATTGCCGGGGCGAAATACCGCGGTGATTTCGAAGAGCGTCTGAAGGCGATCCTCAAGGAAATCGAGGCGGCGGCGGGCGAGATCATCCTCTTCATCGACGAGATGCACACGCTGGTCGGTGCGGGCAAATCGGACGGCGCGATGGATGCCGCCAACCTGATCAAACCGGCGCTTGCCCGGGGCGAGCTGCATTGCGTCGGCGCCACCACGCTGGACGAATACCGCAAGTATGTCGAAAAAGACGCCGCCCTTGCCCGCCGGTTCCAGCCGGTGATGGTGTCGGAGCCGACGGTCGAGGACACCATCTCGATCCTGCGCGGCATCAAGGAGAAGTATGAGCTTCACCACGGTGTGCGCATCGCTGATGCCGCGCTGGTGGCTGCGGCCACCCTGAGCCATCGCTACATCACCGACCGTTTCCTGCCCGACAAGGCCATTGACCTGATGGACGAGGCCGCTTCGCGTCTGCGGATGGAGGTGGACAGCAAACCCGAAGAGCTTGACGCGCTGGACCGTCAAATTCTGCAAGGCCAGATCGAGGCCGAGGCGCTGAAGAAGGAAGACGACGCGGCTTCGAAAGACCGGCTGGAAAAGCTGGAGAAAGAGCTTGCCGATCTGATGGAACGCTCGGCCGAGATGACGGCCAAGTGGCAGACCGAACGCGACAGTCTGGAAGCCGCCCGCGATCTGAAAGAGCAGCTTGACCGTGCCCGTGCCGAGCTTGAGCAGGCCAAGCGCGAGGGCGATTTCGCCAAGGCCGGGGAATTGCAGTATGGCCGCATCCCCGGGCTGGAAAAGTCGCTGGCCGAAGCCGAAGCCCGCGAAGGCGATGCCCTTGTCGCCGAAGCCGTGCGGCCCGAGCAGATTGCCGAAGTGGTGGAACGCTGGACCGGCATTCCCACCACCAAGATGCTTGAGGGCGAGAAGGAAAAGCTCTTGCGGATGGAGGACGAGCTGGGCAAGCGCGTCATCGGGCAGCACGCCGCAGTTGTGGCCGTGGCCAATGCCGTGCGCCGCGCCCGGGCCGGGCTGAATGATGAGGGGCGGCCGCTGGGCAGCTTCCTGTTCCTTGGTCCGACCGGCGTGGGCAAGACCGAGCTGACCAAGGCGGTGGCCGAATACCTGTTCGACGACGAGAATGCGATGGTCCGCATCGACATGAGCGAATTCATGGAGAAGCATTCGGTCGCGCGGCTGATCGGCGCCCCTCCGGGCTATGTCGGCTATGACGAGGGTGGTGTGCTGACCGAAGCGGTCCGTCGCCGCCCCTATCAGGTCGTGCTGTTCGACGAGGTGGAAAAGGCCCACCCGGATGTGTTCAACGTGCTGTTGCAGGTCTTGGATGATGGCGTTCTGACCGATGGTCAGGGCCACCGGGTGGACTTCAAACAGACGCTGATCGTGCTGACCTCCAACCTCGGGGCGCGGGCGCTGTCGGAACTGCCGGAAGGCGCCGATCCGGCCCCGGCGCGGCATATGGTGGAAGAGGCGGTGCGAGCGCATTTCCGGCCCGAATTCCTGAACCGTCTGGATGAACAGATCATCTTCGACCGGCTGAACCGGGCGGATATGGACGGGATCGTCACCATCCAGCTGCGCCGCCTTGAAAAGCGGCTGGCCGGGCGGAAGATCACGCTGGAGCTAGACCGCGATGCCAAGGCTTGGCTGGCGGATGAAGGCTATGACCCGGTGTTCGGCGCGCGGCCCCTGAAGCGGGTGATCCAGCGCCACCTGCAAGACCCGCTGGCGGAAATGCTGCTGGCTGGCGATGTGCTGGACGGTTCGGTGGTCAAGGTTTCCGCAGGGCCGGATGGGCTGATCATCGGCGACCGGATCAGCGCCTCGCGCCGCGAACGTCCGGCGCAGGCGGTGGTTCACTAAGACAAAGGCCCCCGGGAAACCGGGGGCCTTTTGCTATGGCACCAGCCGCTTGATCGCCGCCGCATGGGCCGGGCTGGCGGCCAGCGTATCGGCGGCAAGCGCCAGTGCGGTCTCTGTCAACGCCTCGGTTGCCACGATCCGGTCGATCAGGCCCCAGGCCAGCGCCTCTTCCGCTTCAATCTTCGCGCCGCCCATCAGGATCATCTTGGCCCGCGCCGGGCCGATCAGCGCCGCCAGCCGAGCGGGGTCAGAGGGCTGCGGCAGAAAGCCCAGCTTCATCACCGGGTAAAAGAACTTGGCCGTGGGCACCGCCAACCGGATATCACAGGCCAGAACCATGCCCATCGCCCCGCCCGCCAGCGTGCCGTTCAGCGCGGCGATGGTCAGCCCCGGAAAGGCCGCGATGGCCGAAGACAGCTCTTCCCAGACGGGCGCCGTTGCCAGACCCGCCCGCGCCTCGTCAAGATCAGCGCCTGCTGAAAACACTTTTCCTTCGCCGGTAAGCAGGATCGCCCGGGCGCCCTCGACACTCGCCCGCCGCACAGTGCGCGCCAGCGCTTCCAGCATGGTGCGCGTCAGCGAATTGGCCTTTTCCGGCCGCCGCAGCGTCAGAACCCACAAGGGCCCGCTGTCCTGAATCCCGATCATGCAATCAACCCTACCGCTTTCCTGACCGCCTCATCGCGCAAAGAAATGTCCTTGCCAAGCCAGCCACCTGCCGCAGGGCCGCACATCCACAACAGCGCCCGCGCCGGCCAATCGGCGGGGATATGCACCGAAGGATCCAGCGCCGAAACCGGGTTCACGCCGCTGGCTTTGATCTTCACCTGCATCTCGGTCGCCACCGTGCCGGGCGACAGGCCAAGGGCGCGGATGCCATGGCCCCCCTCTTCCAGATGCAGCGCGCGGGTCAGCATCAGCGCGCCGGCCTTACCGGCGCAATAGCTGCTCCACCCCTCCAGCGGATTGGTGGCGGCACCCGAGGACACGGTGATCACCGTGCCGCCGCCCTGCGCCCGCATCACCGGCACCGCGGCCCGGATGCCGTGGAACACGCCCTTCAGGTTGATGTCGATGGCGCGGCCCCAGTCCGCCGCATCCGCCTCGGTCAGCCGGGCAATCGGGTCGATCACGCCGGCATTGTTGATCAGCACATCCAGCCGCCCCCAGCGGGCGACCACGCCGTCAACCGCCGCCTGCACCGCCTGCGCATCGGCCACGTCACAGCCCAGCGCCATAGCCTGCGGCCCGATCTCCTGCGCCAGACGCGCCACCGCATCGGCACTGCGCGCCAGAAGCGCCACCTGCGCCCCGGCGGCGGCAAAGACCCGCGCCGCCGCCGCGCCGATGCCGCGACTGGCCCCTGTGATCACCACAACCTTGCCCTGCATTCCGACCCCTCCGATTGGCCATGACAAAGGCCGTCAGGATTCCGTCCTTGTCAACGGAATCCCTTGACCGGACCCCACCCTTGGCGGGATGCTTGCGCGAAATTTCAGATCAGAAAGGCATCGCCATGACCTATTGGAAGCTTGCAAGCTCAACCGCCGCCGTAGCCCTGCTTTCCAGTGCGGCCTTCGCCGATGTCACCCCCGAAGACATCTGGAACAACTGGCAAGAGGAGCTGACCGTTTCGGGCCAGACCCTGACCACCGGCAGCGCGGCGCAGGATGGTGATGCCTTTGTCGTCACCGATCTGGTGGTGACCGGCACCAAGGACGGCACCACCACGACCAGCACAATCCCCGAGGTGACCTTTACCGATCAGGGTGACGGCACGGTCGAAATCACCATGTCCGACAGCTATACTTTGGTCATCGACACGCCCGCGATGGGGGACGCCAAGGCCACCAGCGCCGAGATCACCATTTCCAACCCCGGTCTTTCGGTCATCGCCAGCGGCACGCCGGACGAGACCGACTACGCCTTTACCGCGCCGGAAATGAAGATCGCCCTGACCAAGATCGACGGCGCCGATGCGGCGGCGGCTGGGGCCGATGTGACGGCGCTCCTGACCAATCTCAGCGGCAGCTATCAGATGGCTGCGGTCGAGGGCGGATTTGACCTGACCTCGGATTTCACCGCCGAAAGCCTTGCCCTGAACGTCAAGGCGAAGAACCCCGAGGACGGCTCGGACGTGGTGCTGACGGCCAGCGTGATGGCCCCCGCCGTCAAGGCCAGCGGCAATTTCGTCGGGCTTGAGGGCGAGTTGGCCGAGGCGCTGACCAAAGGCTTTACCATGGATGCGGGCCTGACCTATGGCGCGGTGTCCTATGACCTTGCGGTGACCGAAGCCAAGGGCCCGACCAAGATCACCGGCAGTGCCCAAAGCGGCAGCTTCCAACTGGCGATGGATGCCGCGCGGCTGCTTTACAGCTCGGCAGGCAAGGGGGTGGCGCTGTCGATGTCCAGCCCGGACATTCCGCTGCCGCAGGTCAATGTCTCGTGGGCGGAAAGTGCCGCGACCTTCCTCATTCCGATCGTCGCCTCGGAAGAGGTGCAGGACTTTACCTTCCTGGCCAAGGTGATCGATCTGACCCTGCCCGAGGAAATCTGGGCGATGGGCGACCCCACCGGCATGTTGGCGCATGATCCGGCCACGGTGATCATCGACACCAAGGGCAAGGTCAAGCTGACCACCGACATCATGAACGAAGCGGCGATGGCCGCGCTGGGCGAAGCCCCTCCGGGCGAGTTGCACGCGCTGGACATCGGCGAAATCAAGGTCAAGGTCGCGGGGGCCGAGTTGAACGGCGCCGGGGCCTTTACCTTCGACAACACCGACATGATGACTTTCGGCGGCGTCCCGGCTCCGACCGGCAAGATCGACCTGAAACTGACGGGGGGCAACAAGCTGCTCGACAGTCTGGTGGCGATGGGGCTGTTGTCGGAAGAAGATGCGACCGGCGCGCGGATGATGGTGGCGATGTTCGCCAACCCCGGCGCGGGCGAGGATGAGCTGACCTCGACGCTGGAATTCAAGGACAAGCATTTCTTCGCCAACGGCCAGCAAATTCAGTAACGCCGCCTTTGGAAAAGGGGGCCGTCCGGGTGACCGGGCGGCCCCTTGCCTTGCGGGGCTTGAAATCCCCGCCCGAAGCATGATCTTGGCCGCAAGCCGCCGCTGCGGCCCCGAAAGGACGACGATGCCCGAACGCCTTGAACGCCTGACCCAGTCGCTGCTTGATGCTGCGCGCCGTGCGGGGGCCGGCGCCGCCGATGCCATCGCGGTCGAAGGCCGCTCGCAATCCATCGACATCCGCGCCGGACGGCTGGAACAGGCCGAACGCGCCGAAGGGGTGGAGATCGGGCTGCGGGTGCTGATCGGCGGGCGGCAAGCCTGCGTTTCGGCATCGGACATTTCGGATGCCACCATTGCGCGATTGGCCGAACGCGCCGTCGCCATGGCCCGGGAGGCGCCCGAAGACCCCCATGCCGGGCTGGCCGAACCCGGCCAACTGGCGCAGGGTTGGGATCTTGCGGCGCTGCAACTGGCCGATACCAGCCCCGAACCCCCGGCTGCCGCGCTTGAGGCCGATGCACGCGCCGCCGAAGCGGCGGCGATGGCGGTGCAAGGCATCGTGCAGGTCGAGGCTTCGGCAGGTTATTCCTTCCGCTCGGTGCATCTGGCGGCAAGCAACGGGTTCTCCGGCGCCTATTCGCGCAGTTCGCGTTCCACCTCGGCCGTCGCTTTCACCGGCGAAGGCACCGGGATGGAGCGGGATTATGCCGGCGAAGGCCGGGTGTTTCAGGCCGATATGCCGGATGCCGCCAGCATCGGCGCACTGGCCGCCGAACGCACTTTGGCCCGGGCCGGGGCGACCCGGCCCCGGACCGGCAGCTATCCGGTGCTGTTTGACGAACGCATCGCCGCCTCGCTGATCGGGCATATCCTTGGCGCGGTGAACGGCGCCGCCATCGCCCGCGGCGCAAGCTGGCTGCGCGAGGCGCTGGGCCAACAGGTGCTGCCTGCGGGCCTGTCGGTGATCGAAGATCCGCTGCGCCCGCGCATCTCGGGCAGCCGCCCGTTCGATGCCGAGGGTCTGCCCACCGCCCGCCGGGCCATCATCGACAACGGCGTGCTGACCGGCTGGACGCTGGACCTTGGGACGGCGCGCAGGCTGGGGATGGCGTCAACCGCCAATGCGGCGCGGGGCACCTCTTCGCCGCCCGCGCCTTCGACCTCGAACATCGAGCTGACGCCGGGGAGTGCCACCCGCGCCGATCTGATCCGCGACATGGGGACCGGGCTTCTGGTGACCTCGCTGATCGGCTCCACCATCAACCCCACGACGGGCGATTATTCGCGCGGCGCCTCGGGTTTCTGGGTGGAGGGGGGCGAGGTGAAATATCCCGTCAACGAATGCACCATCGCGGGCAATCTGCGCGACATGCTCTTGCGGATCATCCCTGCCAACGATGCCCGCGCGCATTTGTCCACCCGCGTTCCCTCGATCCTGATCGACGGGCTGACCCTTGCCGGAGCGTGATCTTGCCCTGCTGACCGAAGCTGCCCGCGAAGCCGGGCGCATCGCGCTGGGCTGGTGGAAGTCCGATCCGCAGGTCTGGGAAAAACCGGGGCAAGGCCCGGTGACCGAGGCCGATCTGGCGGTGAATGTCATGCTGGAGGACCGGCTGCGCGGTGCCCGGCCCGGCTATGGCTGGCTGTCCGAGGAAAGCGTGGATGACGGCACACGGCTGGATGCCGAGCATGTCTTCATCATCGACCCGATCGACGGCACCCGCGCCTTCATCGCCGGAGAGCCGCATTTCGCCCATTCGCTGGCCGTGGCGCAAAACGGGCAGATCACGGCGGCGGCGGTTTATCTGCCCGCGCTGGACCAGATGTTCACCGCATGGCGCGACGGGCCTGCGCTGCTGAACGAGGCGCCGATTGCCGCCAGCGCCGCGGCCGACCCGGAAACCGCCCGGGTTCTGGCCACGAAACCCGCACTGGCGCCCGAACATTGGCGGGGGCCGGTTCCGGGGTTTTCCCGGCATTTCCGGGCCTCGATCGCCTATCGGCTGTGCCTTGTGGCCGAAGGTGCCTATGATGCGATGCTGACCTTCCGCCCCTCGTGGGAATGGGACATTGCGGCGGGGCTTCTGATCTGCGCCCGGGCTGGGGCGATAGTGCGCGACGCGCGGGGCCGCGACATCCGTTTCAACAGCGATCAGGCCCGGGCTGCGGGCGTGGTTGCCGCGGCGCCGGGCCTGATGGCGCCGCTTCTGGCGCGGCTGGCCGGGTAGCAGGTCGGGCAGGGCGGCGGAACCGCCCCGCCCCAATCCTCAGCGTTTGGGCTTCGGCGGCACGAAACGCTTGGTGGTATCGCGCGCATCGGTCTTGGGGGCCGCAGGTTTGGCCGTGCGGGGTGCATAGGGCTTTTTGCCCTCGGCGCCGTGGCTCTTGAACCCGGCAGCTTTCGGTGCGCCTTCGCGTTTCACATAGGGCCGCGCCTCGTCGCCCTTGGGGGCATAGGTGCGCTTGGCCGGAGCCTCGCCATCGGCGCTGTGGCTTTTATAGCCTGCGGCCCGGGCGGGTTTGTCCGCGCCGCCGTGGCTTTTATAAGCCGCCGCACGCGGAGCTGCGGTCTTGTCACCTGCGCCCCAGCGCGGCTTGCGCTCGGTGCCTTCCTCGCGCTTGACATAGGGCTTGCGCTCGCCGTCTTCGGCACGGGCCCGGGGGGCATAGGGCTTTTTCGGCCCATCCTCACGCGGAGCCCAAGGCTTGCGCTCGCCATCGGGGCGGGGCGTATAGGGGCGCTTGGCACCCTCTTCACGCGGCGCATAGGGCTTGCGGTCACCGTCTTCGCGCTTGGCATAGGGCTTACGCGGGGCCGCATCGTCGCGCGGCGCATAGGGCTTGCGCTCGGGCCGCGGCGGGGCGGCGGGGCTGTCCTCATCGACAAAGCGCGAAGGTTTGGGGCTGTAGGCCGGACGCTCGGCCCGCTCGGGGCGTGGGGCGCGTTCAGTGCGCGGCGCACGCTCGGGACGCTCGCCATAGGCCGGACGCTCGGGCCGCTCAAGCGTCGGCTCGCCCGCCAGACGCTCCATCATCAGATCCTTGTCCAACTCGGTCATGTCGCGGAAGCGGCTGGCAACGGCCTCGGCCAGTTGCACATAGGTCACCTCCTGCTGCACGCGGATGGCACCGATGGAATCCTTGGCAATGCTGCCGGCATCGCAGATTTTCGGCAAAAGCCAGCGCGCCTCGGCGCGGCCGGTGTGGCCAATGGAAATCTTGAACCAGACCGAAGGGCCAAACTCGCCCCGCACCCGCGGCGCAGCGGGGGCGACGGGCGGCAGCGAATCCGACAGAACCTCGGGCGCCGAACGCCCCTCGCGCCACAACCGCACGAAAGCCGCCGCGACATTCTGCGCGCCAAAGCGACCGATCAGCGCATCTGCCATCGCGGTTTCATCGCCGGGGGCTTCGGTCAGCGTGGCATGTTCCATCAGGCGCATGTCGTCGCGCTCTTGCACCTCTTCGGCAGAGGGGGCCTTGATCCACTCCGCCTCAACCTTGGCGCCTTGCAGGATGCGGTTGGCCTTGCGGAAATCGGCGGGGGTCACGATCAGGACCGAGGTGCCCTTCTTGCCCGCGCGCCCGGTGCGGCCCGAACGGTGCAACAGGGTTTCCGAGTTCGACGGCAGATCGGCATGGATCACCAGTTCCAGCCCCGGCAGGTCGATGCCCCGTGCCGCGACGTCGGTGGCGATGCAAACCCGCGCCCGCCCGTCGCGCAGCGATTGCAGCGCATGGCTGCGCTCGGACTGGCTGAGTTCCCCCGACAGCGCCACAACCTGAAAACCCCGGTTGCCCATGCGGGCAAACAGATGGTTCACATTCGCCCGGGTCTTGCAGAAGACGATGGCGGTTTGCGCCTCATAGAAACGCAGGGTGTTGAAGATGGCATGTTCGCGGTCGCGCACCGCGACCGACATCGCGCGGTAGCCGATGTCGCCATGCTGCTTCTGCTCGCCCTGCGCGACGATCCGCAGCGCGTCGCGCTGGAAGGTGGCGGCCAGCTTTTCGATTTCCTTCGGCACCGTGGCCGAGAACATCAGGGTCCGGCGTTCTTCCGGGGCGGCGGCAAGGATGAATTCAAGATCTTCGGCAAAGCCGAGGTCCAGCATCTCATCCGCCTCGTCCAGCACAACGGCGCGGATGCCCGACAGATCAAGGCTGTGACGTTCGATATGGTCGCGCAGACGGCCCGGGGTGCCGACGACGATATGCGCGCCCCGCTCAAGGCTGCGCTTTTCGGTGCGGTAGTCCATACCACCGACACAGGAGGCAATCTGCGCGCCCGCAGCACCATAAAGCCAGTCCAGCTCGCGCTTGACCTGAAGCGCAAGTTCGCGCGTCGGCGCCACGATCAGCGCCAGCGGCTGATCCGCGTAAAGCAGCTTGTCCTGCCCGGCCAGCACTTCCGGCGCGATGGCAAGGCCAAAGGCCACCGTCTTGCCCGATCCGGTCTGTGCGGAAACCAGCGCATCGCGGCCCGCCACGCCCTCGGCGAGAACGGCCTCTTGCACCGGGGTCAGGCTGTCATAGCCCTTGGCCCGAATAGCCGCGGCCAAAGGCGCGGCAATACCCATGTCATTCATATCTTGTCCAATCAGGAGGGCGCCCTGCGCCCGTGAAGCCCGTTTCCGGCACCTCATCCCTCTGGCGAAGCGGCCTCCCTTGCCCCTCGCGCTCGGACTTTTCCGCGCCGTAGCGGGTGCCATACACGGCTGCGGGGCCTGTGTATAGCCCCCGCGGGCCAACTGGCAGGATCAGCTTTCGCGGAAGGCCATGTGGACGTAATCCATAAACGGCTGCATCAGATAGGACAGGGGCGAGCGGTCGCCGGTCTGGATAAACGCCTCGACCGGCATCCCCGGCACCAGACGCAGGTCGCCCAGACTGTCCAGCGCCGCTTGCGGCAGCCGGATTTCGGCGCGGTAATAGCTGATCTTGCCCGTGTCATCGGTCAGCGCATCGGCGGAAATCGTCGCAATGTTGGCCATGAGTTCCGGCGTCGTGCGGCCCGGCAGCGAAGCAAGGCGCAGGCGCACCGGCTGATCGGGGTGAACCTCGTCAATGTCCATCGGCGACAGTTGCGCCGTCACGATCAGCGGCCGGTCCTGCGGCACGATGAACAGCAGCGGTTCTGCCGCCCGGATGACGGAACGGGGGCTGGTAACCTGCAAGCCCAGAACCAAACCGGAAACCGGGGCGCGAATCACCAGCCGGTCCAGCTTTTCCAGCAGGCTGCGGCGGCGTTCGGCCAGTTCGGCCTCTTGCGGCGCCAGATCGCGCAGGCCGGTCGCGGCCTCTTCCCGGCGTAGATCAGCAAGGCGCAGGATTTCAAGCTCCACCTCGGTTGCGCGGCCCTCGGCCTGTGCGCGGCTGGCCACAGCCTCGCCCAGACTGCCATCCAGCCCGGCCTGCTCGCGTTCAAGTGCCAGAACGCGGCTGGCCTGAGCCAGCCCCTTTTCCAGAAGCCCCTTCTGGTCGGCCAGCTCCCGCGCGACGATGTCCAGTTGCTGGCCAAGCGCATGTTCCTGTGCGCGGATGCCGCTGACCTGCGAGGCGATCTGCTCCATCCGGCGCTGAAGCTGCTCGGTCTGTTTCTGCACCGTGTCGCGGCGGGCATCGAACAGCGCGCTCTGCCCCTTGATCAGCGCGGCCACCTCGGGGCGGGTTTCGGCCAGCGTCACAAGTTCGGGCGCGAAGGTCAGGCTGTCGCGGCCATCCCGCTCCGCCTCAAGCCGGGCGCGGTGGGCCATGGTCTCGAACAGCCGCGCCTCGACAATGGCAAGGTCCGAAGCGACAAGCGTGCCGTCCAGCCGGATCAGCACATCCCCCGCCTGCACCGATTGCGCCTCGGTCACGGCGATTTCGGCGACGACGCCGCCATCGGGATGCTGCACGATCTGCCGGTTCTGCGCCACCTCGACCCGGCCATGGGCGATGATCGCCCCCGAGATCGTGGTCAACGCCCCCCATCCCAGCATCACCACCAGCACGACGACCAGCGCGACAAGGCCCAGCACCACCGGGCGGCGCGCCGACAGCGCGGGGTTCACGGGTGCCCCGTTCATGCCACACCTCCGGGGCCGGGGTTGCGGACCAGTTCGGTATGGTTGCGCACCATGTCGCGCAGCACCTGATCGCGCGGACCAAAGGCGCGGCGGACCCCTTCTTCCAGCACCAGCAGCATGTCGCATTCCTGAATGGCGGCCGGCCGATGCGCCATGATCAGCACACCACCGCCCGCCGCCTTCTGTTCGCGGATGGCGGTGTTCAGCGCGACGGTGCCGTCATTATCGAGGTTCGAGTTCGGTTCATCCAGCACCAGAAACACCGGATTGCCATAAAGCGCCCGCGCCAGACCGATGCGCTGCAACTGCCCGCCGGACAGGCGGCCCGCCAGCGCCGAAACCCGGGTTTCATAGCCCTGCGGCAGGCGCTTGATCATCTCATGCGCGGCGGCGCGCTGCGCGGCGGCGACCACGGCGGCACTGTCGGGGTTGGGGTCCAGCCGGGCGATGTTTTCCGCGATGGTTCCATCGAACAGCGCCACGCTTTGCGGCAGATAGCCGATCAGCCGCCCCAGACGGTCCGGTCCGAACTGATCTGGCGTGGCACCATCCAGCCGCACCGTGCCCCCCGCCGCGGGCCAGATGCCGGTCAGCGCCCGCGCGAGCGAGGATTTGCCCGCCCCCGAAGGCCCGATCACGCCAATCGCCTGCCCCGGCTCCATCCTGAAGCTGACGCCACGCAGCACGGCGGTCTGCTCTCCGGGGGGAAAAACCGTCAGGTTCAGCGCCTCGATCCGCGCCGCGGGGCGCGGCAAGTCGATGCGCGGCGCTTCGGGCGGGCAGCGGCCCAACAGGCCGGCAAGCCGCTGATGCCCTTCAAGCGCCCGGGTCACCACGCCCCATTGGCCGATCATCTGCTCGATCGGTTGCAGGCAACGGCCCATCAGGATCGAACCGGCAATCATCGCCCCGGCGCTGAGTTCATTCCGCAGCACCAGCCAGGCACCCAGACCCAGCACCGCCGATTGCAGCCCCATGCGCAGGGTGCGCGTCAGCGCGCCAAAGGTGCCACCGCGGTCGGCCGCCGACATCGCCTCGGCCAGGGCATCGCGCCGCATGGCGCTCCAGCGGGCAAAGGCGCTGCCGGTCATGCCCAGCGCCAGAAGCGTTGCAGAGCTGGATTTGAGGTCTTCTGCCCGCCGCTCCGCCTCAAGCGAATAGGCGTTGACGCGGCGCATCGCGGGGCCGGTCACCCGCTGGTTCAGCCAGGTCAACGCAACCAGAAGCGCGCCACCGCCCAGCGAAAGCCAGCCCAGCATCGGATGAAACACAAAGATCGCCGCCAGAAACAGCGGCGTCCACGGCGCATCAAACAGGGCCGACACCACGGGCGAGGCCCAGAAACGCTGCAACGCCTCAAGATCGCGTTGGGCGGCCAGCGCGGCAGGGTCGCCCGGGGCCTGCACCAGACGGCGATGGGCGGCGGAAAACACCTGGTAGTCCAGCCGGTCCTGCAACTGGGCCCCGATCCGGGCCAGAATCCGGCCCCGGGAATATTCCAGAACGCCCATGGTGATGAAAAGGAAGGCCACCAACAGCGACAGCGCCACCAGCGTCGCCTCGGACCGGCTGGCCAGCACCCGGTCATAGACCTGCAGCATGTAAAGCGGTCCGGTCAGCAGCAGGATGTTGATGGCCACCGAGAAAAGGCCAACCGCCGCCAAAAGCCCGCCCTGCCGCAAGGAAAGCTCGGCCCGGCCCCGTTTTTCCGCTTCGTCACGCATTTACCGCGTCCTTTGGTCGCCGGGGCAACGCCCTCGGCAATAATCATCCATTTGCCTGACCAACAACGGCTTGGCCGTTGCCTTGGCGCGGGGGGCATCCTATCCCTGTGCCTCACGACCCGCGAAGCGGCGTCGATCCGGGCAAGTCGGACCATAGAAACATGAAGCTTTCGATTCCATTGCTTTCCGCACCCTATCGGGCTTTTTCGCTCGTGATTCTTGCCGGGCTGGCGGCCTGCGGTCCGGCGCCCGCGCCGCAGGGCATCAACGACCCGTATGAGACCGAAAATCGTGCCACCCATGCCTTCAACGTGGCGCTGGACCGCAACATCCTCAAACCCCTGTCTTCGGGGATGGGCGGCGGCCCGGTCAGCACTGGCATAGGGAATTTTGCCGACAATCTGGGCACCCCGGGCGATGTGGTGAACAATCTGTTGCAGGTCCGTCTGGGCCGGGCGACCCACAATACGCTGCGCTTTGCCATCAACAGCACCATCGGGCTGGGCGGCATCTTCGATCCGGCCACCGCCATGGGCGTGACCGAGAAGAAGACCGATTTCGGCGAGACCCTGCATGTCTGGGGTGTCGAGGAAGGCGCCTATGTCGAACTGCCGCTGCTGGGGCCATCGACGCAACGCGATGCACTGGGTTCGGTCATCGATCTGGCGCTGGACCCGATGAACTATCTGCTGCCCCGGCCGGAAAGCTATGTCGGCACCATGGCGAAACTTGCTGCAAAACTTGGTGATCGCGGGCGCTATTCCGCTACGGTCGACTCCATCCTATATGACAGTGCGGACAGCTACATTCAGGCGCGACTGCTTTACCTGCAGAATCGCCGGTATGAACTGGGCCAGACCAGCGGCGAGTCCGCCAGTTTCGAAGACCCTTACGAGGACCCCTATGGACAATGACTTCACCCAGATTTCCCGGCGCCGTTTCGCGGCCGGGTTTGCGCTTGGCTCAGTTGCGCTGGCGCTGCCCCTGCCGCTGCGCGCCCTGACGGTGGATGAAGCCCGCGCCCTGGTGGACAAGGCGGTGGGTGACATCAACAAGGTGATCAACTCGGGCAAGTCGGAAACGGCCATGTATGGCGATTTCGAGCGGATTTTCTCGAAATATGCCGATGTTGCGGTGATTGCCCGTTCGGCGCTGGGTCCGGCGGCGAAATCCGCCTCTTCGGGCCAGATGAATGCGTTCACCAAGGCTTATCAGGGCTATATCAGCCGCAAATACGGTCGCCGCTTCCGTGAATTCATCGGCGGCACGATCGAGGTGACGGGCGCCCAGCCGGTGAAAAGCTATTACGAGGTGATCTCGGTCGCGCATCTGAAGGGCGAGGCACCGTTCGATCTGCGCTGGCATGTGTCGGACAAGTCGGGGCGCAACCTGTTCTTCAACATCATCATCGAAGGCGTGAACATGCTGGCCAGCGAGCGCGCCGAAATCGGTGCCATGCTGGACAAGCGCAAGGGCGATCTGGACGCACTGATCGGCGATCTGAAAAGCGCCTAAGCCAGCAAATCTGCGGCGATCCCGCCGCAGGCGCGCAGCGCATCGGCGGGGGCGATGCCCAGCAACAGCCCCCGCGCACCGGCGTTGATCCAGACCCGGGGCGCGGCGCTGGCCGCAGCCTCAAACGCGGTGGGGACCGCTTTCTTCTGGCCAAAGGGCGAAATGCCGCCGACGTGGTAGCCTGTCAGCCGCTCGGCCTTTGCCGGGGGCATCATCGCCGCCGCCTTGCCGCCAAAGGCTGCCGCCACCCGCTTCATCGACAGTTGGGCGCCCGAGGGGATCACACAGCAGGCGGGCCGCCCGTCCACCTCGACCATCAGGCATTTCAGCGTGACCGCCGGGTCCAGCCCCAGCGCCGAAGCCGCCGCAAGCCCGATATGGGCGGCGTTCGGATCATAGGCATAGGGATGCAGCGTGACCGCGACCCCAAGGGCGGCAAGCTGTTTTAGACCCGGAGTTGCCGCCATGACCTAACCCGTCAATTCGGCGGCGCAGTCGCGGGCGTGCAGACGGCGCGCGATATCCTGCATCTCGGCATCGCTGCCGGTCAGCATGAACTCGGCCCGGGTCAGCGCGTCGCGCAGGGTGGGGCGCATCACCTCGGCGCCGCAGACCCGCAGGATGATTTCCTGGCCAATCTGCCCCTCGGTCAGGGCGACCAACCGGGCGTCATAGCTGCTTTCCAGACGGACACGCACAGCGGAGCCGGCATCGCCCTGTTCGATGGCGACAAGGGCGATGCCGTCGGCGCCAACATCAAGCAGGGTTCCGGCCACCTCAAGCTGCAACAGCGGCGGCCCCTCGGCCTGCGCCGCGCCGGACAGCGCGAACAGCAGGGCAAGGGGCCGCAGCAGCATCAGTAGATGACCACGGTGCGGATGCTTTCGCCGCGATGCATCAGATCAAACCCTTCGTTGATCCGCTCAAGCGGCAGGGTGTGGGTGATCATCGGGTCGATCTCGATCTTGCCGTCCATATACCAATCGACGATCTTCGGCACATCGGTCCGGCCCCGGGCGCCGCCGAATGCCGTGCCCTTCCAGACGCGGCCGGTGACCAGCTGGAACGGGCGGGTCTGAATCTCGGCCCCCGCAGGTGCCACGCCGATCACCACCGACACACCCCAGCCGCGGTGGGTGCATTCCAGCGCGTCGCGCATCACCTTCACATTGCCGGTGCAGTCGAACGAGTAATCCGCGCCGCCGATCTGGTCGAACGGGGTTTTCGTCAGGTTGACGATGTGCTGCACGACCGAGCCTTCGATTTCCTTCGGGTTGACAAAATGCGTCATCCCGAACCGCTCGCCCCAAGCCTTGCGGTCGTTGTTGATATCCACCCCGATGATCATGTCGGCACCGGCCAGCCGCAGCCCCTGCAACACGTTCAGCCCGATCCCGCCCAGACCAAAGACCACCGCCTTGGCGCCGGTTTCCACCTTGGCGGTGTTCAGAACCGCGCCAACGCCGGTGGTAACCCCGCAGCCGATATAGCAAATCTTGTCAAAGGGCGCGTCGTCACGCACCTTCGCCAGCGCGATTTCCGGCACCACCGTATGGTTGGCGAAGGTCGAGCAGCCCATGTAATGATGGATCGGCGTGCCATCCAGCATCGAAAACCGGCTGGTGCCGTCAGGCATCAGGCCCTGCCCCTGCGTCGCGCGGATCGAGGTGCAGAGGTTGGTTTTCTGCGACAGGCAGGACGGGCATTCGCGGCATTCCGGCGTGTAAAGCGGGATGACGTGATCGCCCACTTTCAGCGATTTCACCCCCGGGCCGACCGCAATGACCACGCCCGCGCCTTCATGGCCCAGAATGGCCGGGAACAGCCCCTCGGGGTCGGCGCCCGACAGGGTGAATTCGTCGGTGTGGCAAATGCCGGTGGCCTTGATCTCCACCAGAACCTCGCCCTCTTTGGGATCGGCGAGATTCACTTCCATGATCTCAAGCGGTTTGCCTGCGGCAACGGCGACGGCAGCACGGGTTCGCATGGGTCTTCCTCCCCTTATCATCTCGCGCAAGCTGTGCGAGAAAGCAGGAGAAATCAACGCGGGAAACGACATCTCATGCGGCTATTGCCCCCTGCTGCCCTGCTCGCCATGCTGTTTCTGGCGGGCTGCATCGGGCAGGCAAGTTATCGCATGGGGCCGGTGGCCGAGATGATTCCGCCGCAGCCGGACCGTTGCGGTCTGGCGCAAATGCCCGCGATGGGGGGCAAACCCATGGCTGCGCTGGCAGATTTTCCGCTGGGCGACCGGTTGCGGGTGCTGTGGCCCGGGCAGGAGGTGACGGATGACATCCGCCCCGACCGCCTGAATGCCGAAGTGGATGTGCAGGGCCGCATCCGAAGATTGTTCTGCGGCTGAGGCCGCACTTTTCAAGAAAGGTTATCCGATGCTGCGCCGTATCCTGCTGCTTGCCCCGCTTGCCCTTGCCGCCTGTGTCGAGACGGCACCCCTGCCGCCCGCCCCGGTTGATCCGATGCCGGTCAACGCCTGTGGCGCGCTGGATCTGCAATTTCTGGTGGGAGAGCCTGCTTCGGTGCTAGAAACCATGCGGTTTTCGCAGCAGGTCCGGGTGATCCGCCCCGGTCAGGCGGTGACGATGGATTATTCGCCTGCCCGGCTGAACATCGAAGTCAACGGGGCCGAACGTATCACCCGCGTCTCCTGCGGCTGAGGGTTGCAAGGCCCCCGGGTTGCGGGGGCCTTGCCCTGAATCACATCCGATAATCGGTATGGCAGGCTTTGCAGGCGCCGCCAACGGCGCCCATGCCGGCGCCGATGCCTTCTGCCGAAGCCACATCCAGCGCCGTCGCCGCCGAATTCAGGCCCTGCGCCTTGGCAAGGAACGCATCCCAGCCGGTCCAGATTTCCGGCTTGGCTTCACTGCCCGGGTCGCTGGGATTGTCGGTGAACTTGGCCGCAATCTCGGCCGAGCCATTGACCAGCGTGGCCTTGGCCGCTTCGGCCGCCGCGGCGTCGAAGGCAACCTCGCCGCTGGCCATGCCGCCCAGAACCTTGGCCGCGCCGCCGAACGATTTCATCAGATCCTGCCTGGCGATCACGGTCGGGTCGGTGGCTTCGGTTTCGGCATAGGCAATGCCGCCGGCCACGATCATCCCGAAGACGAGCGCTTGGGTAAGCTTCTTCAATTTATCCTCCTGCAATGGACTTGCCGGACCAGCTTAGGCATGGCCTGCCCTTTGTTTGCAGGAAATTTTCGGGCCAGTTGGCCGCCTCACGCAGTTGTCATTGCCGCCGTCATTGCCGCACATCCGCTGTGCGCTATCGCACAGGCTGTTCTGAACGCAACCGTTCCAGCAACGGCAGCGAGGGGTAGCCATCGGGCAGAAGCCCCGATTTCACCTGATAACCACGAATCGCGGCCAAGGTGCGCGGCCCCATCTTGGCATCGGCCCCCAACGTGTCGAAACCCGCCGTCGTCAGCCGCTCCTGCAACTCGATCCGCTCGAAATAGTCCAGCACCCGCAGATCGCGCGGCCAGGGCGCCAGAAACGGCCCGCCGCCCGCCAGACGATCCGCCAGATGACCCACGGCGATGACATAGGAATCGGCAAGGTTATAGGTCTCGATCGCGGCGAAATTGTCGAAGATCAGAAAGGCCGGCCCCCCCGCCCCCGCCGGCAAGAGAAGCGAGGCCCAATCCTCGCCCGCCAAGGCACCGCCTGCGGCATCGGTCACGCCCAGCCCGGCCCAATAGGCCAAGGGCTTCTGCGTGCGCGGCCCGGCCAGCAGATAATCGAACCCCTCGGGCAGCCGCACCTCGCGGCCCCACGGCGCGCCCTTCTTCCAGCCGGCCTTGGCCAGATAGGCTGCGGTCGAGGCCAGCGCGTCGGCAGGATCGTCGCTCCAGATGTTGCGCTTGCCGTCGCCGTCGAAATCGACCGCCAACTTGGCCCAGCTTGAGGGCATGAATTGCGTATGCCCCATCGCCCCGGCCCAGGAACCCAACATCGCCCCCGGCGCCACATGGCCGCCCTGCAATATCCGCAGCGCCTCGATCAGCTCGCCCTCAAAGAACGCGCCGCGCCGCCCGTCATAGGCCAATGTGGCCAGCGCCGAGATCGTCGGAATATCGCCGCGCACCGCGCCATAGCTGCTTTCCAGCCCCCAGATCGCCACCACCGCCTGACGGTCCACGCCATAGGTCGCCTCGATCCGGTCCAGAACCGCCGCCTCGTCGCGCAACGCCCTCTGGCCCAGCGCGATGCGGTCCTCCGACACCGCTTTGTCAAGGTAATCCCAGATCGCCTTGGTGAATTCGTCCTGCCGCCGGTCACGCTCCACCACCTTGGGCAGGAAGGTGACCCCGGCCATCCCCTCCTGAAAGGCCGCGGGGGAAATCCCCACCGCCAGCGCCCGGCCCCGGAACCCTTCGACCCAGGCGTCAAGCCCCTGCTGGTTGCCCTCGATCACGACCTCGATCCTCCGTTCCTGCGCGGGCAAGGGGGCGGTCAGCGCCAGCAAAAGAAGAAATGCCCAGCGCCCCATGCCCTACCGCCGCTTGCGCAGAACCTTGCGCTTCAGCGCGGCATCCCGGGCCGATTGCGCACCCGGCTTGCGCGGCTGATAACGCCCGCCCCGCTTGCCCGGCTTGCCCACGGCCAGCGCGCTGCCCTCGGCCGTCAGCAATTGCAGCACCAGCCCACCAGTCACCGGCACCGCTTCGACCAGCCGCACGGTGACGCGCTGTCCAATACTGAACACCGTGCCGGTATCGGCACCGATCAGGCTTTGGCTCGCCTCGTCATAATGAAAGAACTCGCGCCCCAATTCACGGATCGGGATCAGCCCGTCGGCCCCCGTCTCATCCAGCTTCACGAACAGGCCAAAGCGCTGCACGCCCGAGATGCGGCCCGCAAACTCGGCCCCCACCCGGTCGGCCAGAAAGGCCGCAAGGTAACGGTCGGTGGTGTCACGTTCCGCCGCCATGCTGCGCCGCTCGGCATCGGAAATCAGCTTGCCGGTTTCGTCCAGCGCTTCGATATCGCCCTGCGACAGCCCGTCGCCGCCCCAGCCATGCCCCCGGATCAGCGCCCGATGCACGATCAGATCGGAATATCGCCGGATCGGGCTGGTGAAATGGGCGTAGTTCTTCAGCGCCAGCCCGAAATGGCCGAAGTTCTGCGGATTGTAATAGGCCTGCGTCATGCTGCGCAGGGTGGAAATGTTCATCAGCTCGTCAAACTCGGTGCCCTCGGCCTGCGCCAGAAGCCGGTTCAGATGCGCGGTCTTCAGCACCTGCCCCTTGGCCAGCACGAAACCCGAAGCCTCGGCCACCTCACGCAGGCTTTCCAGCTTTTGCGGCGAGGGTTCTTCGTGAACCCGGTAGAGAAGCGGCTGCTTGAGCCGCTGCAACTCTTCGGCGGCACAGACATTGGCGAGGACCATGAATTCCTCGATCAGCTTGTGCGCCTCAAGCCGCTCCTTGAAATCGACCGACAGAACCTTGCCCTCATCCGACAGCACGATCTTGCGCTCGGGCAGATCAAGGTCCAGCGGTTGCCGCGCGGCACGGGCCTGCTTTGCCGCCTCATAGGCGGCGTAAAGCGGCGTCAGCACCCGGTCGAGCAGGGGGGCCGTCTTCTCATCCGGCGCCCCGTCCACCGCCGCCTGCACCTGTGCGTAATGCAGCGACCCGGACGAGCGCATCATTCCCCGCACGAAACGGTGAGAAATCTTCTGCCCCTGCGCATCCAGCCGCATCCGCACCGCCAGACAGGCACGGTCCACATGCTCGTGCAGCGAACACAGATCGCCCGACAGGATATCGGGCAGCATCGGCACCACCCGGTCGGGGAAATAGGTCGAGTTGCCGCGCCGCCGCGCCTCGCGGTCAAGCGCCGAGCCGGGGGTGACGTAATGCGCCACATCGGCAATGGCGACCCAGACGATATGGCCGCCGTCATTGCCCGCCTCGCGGTCGGGTTCGGCATAGCAGGCGTCATCGCGGTCGCGGGCGTCAATCGGGTCAATGGTGACCAGCGGCAGGTCGCGCAGATCGGTGCGGCCCGACAAACCCACCACCGGATCGGCGCGGTCAGCCTCGGCAATCACGGCATCGGGAAACTGGTCGGGAATGCCGTGCTGATGAATGGCAATCAGGCTGACGGCGCGCGGCCCGGCGGGGTCGCCCAGCCGGGCGGTGATCCGCGCCTGCGGCAAACCCATCTGGCGGCGGTTTCCCACCGCCTCTGCTTCGACCAGCTCGCCGTCGCGGGCCTCCATCGTCAGGTCACGCGCAACGCGCCATTCCTTGTCCTGCCCCTTGTCGATGGGCACGATCCGGCCGCCTTCGGCCCCGGCACGAAACACGCCCAACACCTTGAGCGGGTTGGTCCCGATCCGCCGGATCAGCCGCGCCTCATACTGGTAATCATCCAGATCAACCTTGGACAGCCGCGCCAGAATCCGGTCACCGCCGCCCAGCGCAGGATCGCCGTGCTTGGGGATGATCAGAATACGCAGTCCCTCTTCCACCCCCTCTTCCAGCGGACGGGCATAAAGGTCACCCGCGGCATCGGGCGCCAGCACCAAAAGCACCGATACCGGCGGCAATTCCCCGGCCGGACGGAAACGGCGGGCCGTCTTTTGCAGTGTGCCTTCCCCCTCCAGTTCGGCCAGAAGCCGCTTGAGGTCAATCCGCGCGTCACCCTTGATCCCGAAGGCTTTGGCAATGTCACGCTTGGCCGAAAGGCCGGGGTTCTCGGCGATCCACTGACGGATCTGCTCTTTGGTGGGCAATGGGTTCATGGCCCAGACCTAGCACGCCGGACCCGCCAAGAAAACGTTCCGCATTTCATCTTGGCCCAAATATCCCCCGCGGAGCGTCCTGCATCGGCCAAAGGAGCCTCCGGCGGGGATATTTAAACCAAGATGAAAGCCGAAGCCGGCGCGGCTCAGGCGAAGTAATCGCGCAGGATACGGGCGTAAATCGCCTTGAGCTGGCCGATCTGCGCCACCTCAACCCGTTCATCCACCTGATGCATGGTTTTGCCGACCAGCCCGAATTCCACCACCGGGCAGTGCGCCTTGACAAAGCGCGCATCCGAAGTACCGCCGGATGTGGAGGGTTCGGGGCGGCGTCCGGTCTCAGCCTGAACTGCACTGGCGATAAGCTCCGACAGTTCACCGGGCGGCGTCAGGAAGCTTTCGCCGGAAATCTGAAAGCGGCAGTCGATCTGCACGCCGGTTTCCGCCTGCACCGCCGCAGCATGGGCGGACAGCCATTCCGACAGGCTGGCGCCGGAATGCAGATCGTTGAAACGGATGTTGACGGTGGCCGCCCCGCGCGCCGGGATCACATTGGTCGCCGGATTGCCGCAATCGATGGTGGTGATGGCAAGGGTCGAGGCATCGAAATGCGCGGTGCCCTCGTCCAGCGGTTTTTCCTCCAGCCGGGCGAGCAGGCGGACAAGGGCGCTCATCGGGTTTTTGGCACGGTGCGGATAGGCGGAATGGCCCTGCACCCCGGTTGCGGTGAACCAGCAGGTCATGCTGCCGCGCCGCCCGATCTTCATCATCTCGCCCATCTCGTTCGGGCAGGTCGGCTCGCCCACAAGGCAATGGGTCATCCGCTCGCCGTTCTGCGCCATCCAGTCCAGCAGAGCGACGGTGCCATCCACCGCATCGGCCTCTTCATCGCCGGTGATGGTCAGGATGACCGCGCCATCCGGGGGTGTTTCGCGCACAAAGTCGATGGCGGCGGCGGCAAAGGCCGCCACGCCCGATTTCATGTCGGTCGCGCCCCGGCCATACATCCAGCCGTCCACCACCTCGGCGCCGAACGGGTCATGGGTCCAGGCGGCAAGATCGCCCACCGGCACCACATCGGTATGGCCGTTGAAGCCAAAGCTCTTGTTCGCCCCCTTCGCCCCCCAGCGGGCAAAAAGGTTGGCGATGCCGCCACGGTCAACCCGGGTGCAGGCAAAGCCCGCTGCCGTCAGTTCCCTTTCCAGCAATTGCAGCGCCCCCCCCTCGGCCGGGGTGACCGAGGCGCAGCGGATCAGATCGGCGGTCAGACGGACAGGATCGACAGGAGAGGACATCGGCAGTTCCTTGACATGAGATGTCCAAGGGTTAACGCGGCACCCGCCGGGCTGCAATGCTGTGGCCATCCCGCCACCACCACCGCAGCGTGTGCCGCAAGGCGGCCTTTCGCCGTGACATGCCGCCCGTGCCGCCCTAGATTCTGCCGATAACAACATCCGGTCGGCTTTGGGGCAATGCTCCCAGGGTTAAATCCGGGGAGATGAGGCGGCATTTGAGCGATCCGCGACCAGACCGGCACCCGACCCGACCCACCGTGGCATTGCCGCCGGGGGACGGCTTTGCCATGGCCGAAGACTGGCTGGTGCTGTCGGACCGTGACCCGACCGCCGGTCTGCCTGCCCTGGCGGAGAGCGGGCTTTTCGTGGCCGAATTCGCGCTGCCGCTGGAAGGGCGCTGCCTCTTGTTCGATTACAAGGCGCATGATGGCTGGGAACGGGGGCTGACCCTGTTTCACGACCCCGACAGCGGGCTGTCCTTGCTGCACCGGCAAGGGCGGGCGGTGCAGCGCCACTCTATCGCCGGACCTTTGCCGGCGGTTCAGGGCGTGGGACGGTTAAGCCTGCGGTTCGATGCCCCGGCGCGGCTGTGGTCGCTGCGTCTTGAGGTGGTCGATGATCCGTCGGTCCCGGTGCTGACCGCGACGGGCAGCAATCCCCTGCCGATGCGGCCCGAAGATGTCGCCGCCCTCTCGGCCACGCCGCAGCGGCTGCAACGGCATCCGGCGCTGTTGTGGTTCGGGCTGGCACGGGGGGCCGAACTGCCGGCCCGGGCACCGTGGATGGGGTTGCGGACTCCGATTGAAACAAGCCGCGGCCCGGTCGCCGCCGGCCAGTTGCGCCCCGGCGATCTGGTGGCCACGGTGGATCACGGGCTTCGGCCGCTGGCGGCGCTGCATCCTCTGCATCTGCCGGCCTGCGGCTCTTTCGCGCCGGTGCTGCTGCGGGCGCCCTATTTCCCGCAGCGCAGCGACATTCTGGTGTCCTCCGATCAGATGGTTCTGCTGGAAGGCCCCGAAGTCGAGTATCTTTTCGGCGAGGATGAGGTTCTGGTGCCTGCAAGCGCACTGGTCGATGGCCGGTCGGCCATGGCGGAACAGCGGCGGGCAGTTGCCCCTTCGGTCGCGCTGATCTTTGAAGAGCCAGTCATAGTGCTGGCCGATGGCTGCGCGCTGTTGTCGGCGGTGCCGGGCGATGTCGCGCCCCGCCGCTGCCTTGAGACCTATGAGGCGATGACGCTGATGGCGCTTCTGGGTCGGGGCGGGCAGCGCCGCCGCGCCTGATCAGTCGAAGAAGGGCGTCATCTGCGCCACAACGACCGAGTTTTCGTCCAGCGCCCGCTGCATCAGCGCCCGCTCTTCGCCGTCGATCTCGTCGCCCGCCTTCAGCCGGTCGTCCAAAGTGCCATAGCCCGAGACATCCAGCGGCGCGAGATCGGCATCCTTGAGGATCGCCACGGTTTCGCGCACCGCCTCGGCCTCGTCCACGCCGCTGGCATAGATCATCAGCGCGGCGCCGGTGGCCTTGTCGGGCAGGCCATCGCCCGCCTTGCGGCCGACTTCCACGACAAGGGTGTAAACCTGCTGCGCGCGTTTCACCTTGGCCGGTTTGTCTTCGCCGTCTTCCATGGCATTCCCCTTTTTTGCCGGGGTCGCCCGAAGCCGGCCACTTGTCAAGTTCCGCGGATAAGATAGCGTCGCCCCCCGCCAATCCCATGAAAGCCAATCCAGATGAAATTCCGTCCGCTGCTTGCCGCCCTTGCCCTGTTTCTGACAGCAGCCTTGCCGTTGCAGGCGCAGGAGAAAAAGATCACCCGCGTCGGCGATTTCCAGATCATCGCCATCTTCGAGAAGGGCCGGTTTGACCGTTGTGCCGCCGTTCTGACCAATGGCACCGGGATGCTGCGGCTGGCCTAAACGACCAAGCGCGTCTACAGCCTGAGCGTTCCGGGCGTGAAGGGGCACGGCCCGGATGAGATGGCGCTGCGCTTTGACGGCGGGGCGTCGCAATTCTATTTCGCAACCGGGGCGAATGACGATCGGGCCTGGCTGACGCTGGATCAGTCCGCTGTCGATGCCTTCAGGGATTCGAGCGAGCAATTCGACGTGGATTTCGCGGGCCGGGCTTGTAGCTGGTCGCTGTATAATGCCGCGATGACCGATGTTTTCGTGGCGATCGAGGATTGCACCGGCGCGCGGATGTAGCGCGCCACCTCAGGCCCCTTCACGGCGGGTCACCTGCCCGCTGCCATCAACATGCACCGTGCGGGGATGGCCGGTCAAATGCACCACCCGCCCGGTGAGCGGATTGCCGAATCCGACCGAGGTCCAGCCTTTGGCCTGCCCGCCAACACCGATCAACATGCAGCGCGCGGCTTCGGTCAGGAAAGACCAGCCGCCCGGCCCTTCGGCAACATTGCAGCCGGAAAACAGGATATGCGCCCCGGGCGTTGCAAAGCTTTGCCCGCCCATATAGGCGCGCTGATCGCGGAACCAGCCATCGTGAAAGCTGCGATCCTCGCCGAAAGAGATTTCGCCCGGGGCGCCGTGGCAATCAATGATGATGCGGTCAAACCGCTGCCGCCCCGCCAAGAGACGCGCGAACAGGTCCACAAAACTGGCGTTGTTGCGGCAACCAATGCGGATCACGGGGCCGGGAATGTCATGGCCGGACAGACCAAGCATCAACAGCGAATTGTCCGAATGATAGATATGCAGAGCCGTCATCGACCAGACCCGGAACGAACAAATGAAAACAGGCTGCGCCCCGGGGGGCACAGCCTGTCAATCGCCGCCTTGGCAGATCAGTCGCGCAGCAGCTCGTTGATCGAGGTTTTCGAGCGGGTCTGCGCATCGACCTTTTTCACGATCACCGCGCAATACAGGTTGATGCCGTTCTTCGACGGCATCGAGCCCGCCACCACGACCGAACCCGCCGGCACTTCGCCATACATCACCGCGCCGGTTTCGCGGTCCACGATCTTGGTGGACTGGCCGATGAACACGCCCATTCCCAGCACGGAACCTTCGCGGATGATGCAGCCTTCGACCACTTCGGACCGCGCACCGATAAAGCAATTGTCCTCGATGATCGTCGGGCCCGCCTGCATCGGCTCCAACACGCCGCCGATGCCGACGCCGCCCGAGAGGTGGACATTCTTGCCGATCTGCGCGCAAGAGCCGACCGTGGCCCAGCCATCCACCATCGAGCCTTCATCGACAAAAGCCCCGATGTTGACGAAAGACGGCATCAGCACCACGCCCTTAGCAATATAGGCCGAGCGGCGCACGATCGAGCCGGGAACCGCGCGGAACCCCGCCGCGCGCCAGTCGGCCTCGGTCCAGCCCTGAAACTTGGACGGCACCTTGTCCCACCAGTTCGAGCCGCCGTTGCTGCCGGAAATCTCATACATGTCGGTCAGCCGGAACGACAGCAGCACCGCCTTCTTGGCCCATTGGTTGACATGCCATTTGCCATCCGCCTGACGCTCGGCCACCCGCAGCTTGCCTTTGTCCAGCGCCTCGAGCGTGGCTTCGATGGCGTCGCGCGCCTCGCCCTTGGTGGCGGGGGAAATGCCGTCGCGGGCCTCCCATGCGGCTTCGATGGCGGCTTCCAGCGCGGCAAAAGTCATGTCGATCTCCCCAGAAATACCTGCCCTCCATAGCCAGAGAGGGCGATCTGCGCAACTCACCTCGGCCAGTCGTCCATTGTGTGCTGCAGGGCCCGGCGCATCACGCCATGCAGGGCCGGGTTGCTGTTGCGATAATAGGGCGCCGCCATCACCGCCTTGGAAAAGGCCAGAGCCCGCCCCCGCGCCCATGTGGCCTCATCGACCCCGAGCAGGTTGCGGAAATGTGCGCGGCCTGCCGGGCCCAGAACCATCCAGCCGCAGATCAGATCATGCGCCGGATCACCGGCACAAAAGGCGCCCCAGTCAATCACGACGGCAAGCCTGCCTTGTTGCGTCAGCAGGTTCAGCGGATGCAGATCGGCATGAACAAGCACCGGCGGCCCCTTCCAGACCGGCAAGGCCAGCGCCGCGTGCCAGAGGCGCATCACCTCGGCCGGGTCAGCCTCGTCGGTGATGCGGGCGATCATCTGGCGCGTGAAGGCGTCACGCGGGCACAGATGGCCGCCCTCGGGCATCAGGGGCGCGTCGGGTGGCACCGGAATGGCCCGCAAAGCCGCCACGAAGCCTGCCAGTGCCCCGGAAGCGGCAAGATCGTCGGCAGGCGGCGCCACGAGCGCATTCGCCCCGGCGATCCACTGCAGGACCTGCCAGGGATGGGAATAGCCCTCTCCCGGCTGCCCGAACGCCAGCGGTGCGGGCACCTCCAGCGGCAGTTGCGGCGCGAGCCACGGCAACCAGCGCGCTTCAGCGGCCATTTGCGCCGCCGCCCCCGGTGTGCGCGGGAAGCGCAGAACCATATCCTCGCCCAGCCGTATCAGCCGGTTATCGGTGCCACCGGCCCCGGCATAGGCCAGCGGCAAACCCGCCCATTCCGGAAACTGCGCCGCGACAAGGGCTGCGGCCTGCTGCAGCGTGACGGGCGTTTCTCCCTCATGCATCCGGGCTGCGGTCATTGCCTTGCTCAAGTTCAGGTGGCAGCGGTCCCCATCTGCCGCTATGCCTTGTAAGCATATCAGCAATTTGCCGAGTGCCCAATGAAAGACGAACCCCGCAGCCATCCGTTCCGCGACTCGAACGAAGATATCGCCGCCACCCGCCGGCTGCCGGATACGCCGCAGACCCGGGCGCCCGCCTATCGGCTGGCCTTCGCCGACCGCGATTTCATGACCCGCGAAGAGCTGCGCCCGGTGCGGCTGCAGCTTGAGCTGCTGAAGCCGCAGATGATCATGGATGAGCGCGGTATCCGGTCTACCATCGTGGTGATGGGCAGCGCACGCATTCCGGCTCCGGGGCAACCCGGCAAGGCGGCGGGTCTGTCGCGCTGGTATGAAGAGGCGCGGCGGCTGGCCCGGCTGGTGACCGAACGCAGCCTGCAAAGCTATGGCCACGAGGATGTGGTGATCACCGGCGGCGGCCCCGGCATCATGGAGGCGGGCAACCGCGGCGCCGAAGAGGCCGGGGGTGATTCCATCGGGCTCAACATCGTTCTGCCGCATGAACAGGCGCCGAATGCCTATGTCACGCCGGACCTGTCGTTCAACTTCCACTATTTCGCCATCCGCAAGATGCATTTCCTGATGCGGGCCAAGGCGATCTGCATTTTCCCCGGCGGTTTCGGCACGCTGGATGAGATGTTTGAAAGCCTGACCCTGATCCAGACCAAGCGGATGAAGCGGGTGCCGTTCCTGCTCTTTGGCCGCGACTGGTGGGAGCGGGTTCTGGACTGGAATTTCCTCGCCGAGGAGGGCGTGATCAACCCCGAAGACCTATCGCTGTTCCAGTTTGTCGAAACCGCGGAAGAGGCGCTGGCCGCGATTGACGGGTTTGAGCCGGACTGTCGCTGAAAATGTTCCGGGATTGCCCAATTTCTGCCGCCTTTGCGGGTTTTTCTGGCAAAACGTCAAGATGCAGGGCGATGCGTTAACCCTCGTTAAGGGTCCGGGCAGAAGACTGAGCCTCTTGACCGCGTTGTCGGCCACAAGCCGCCGCGCTTCGCTGGTTCGTCTGGCAGGAAAGGGGTTGCTTATGTCTGTCGCCGATTCACCGCTTCCGTTCGAAGCCACGCGCCTGTTCCGCGAACAGGCTGCCGCCGATCTGGCTGAGGCCCGCCACTATTTCCGGCTGACGCTGGTTGTTGCGGCCTTCACGCTGGGCACCCTGCTCGCTCAACTCTTCGGCTGATCGCGCAGGGTCAGACCGCCTTCCTCGCACAGGAACGCCACGACCTCTGCAACACCATGGCCCTGCCGCAGCCGGGCCATGACATAGGGCCGGGCCCCCCGCGCCGCGCGGGTATCCGCCTCAAGCAGGCCGATATCCACGCCGACATAGGGCGCCAGATCGGTCTTGTTCACCACCAGCAAATCGGATTTCGCCAGACCCGGTCCGCGTTTGCGCGGAATGTCCTGCCCTGCGGCCGTGTCGATCACATAGATCGTCAGGTCCGCCAGTTCTGGGCTGTAGGTTGCCGCCAGATTGTCGCCCCCCGATTCAATCAGGATCAGGTCCAGCGCCGGAAAGGCGCCGCGCAGATCGGCCACGGCGGCAAGGTTGATGCTGGCATCTTCACGGATCGCGGTATGGGGACAGCCGCCGGTTTCCACGCCCCGGATACGTTCCACCGGCAGAACCTGCGCCCGCATCAGATATTCGGCATCCTCGCGGGTGTAGATGTCATTGGTAATCACCGCCATGTCGCAGCGGCTGGCCAGCGCGCGGCACAGTTGCTCGGTCAGGGTGGTCTTGCCGGCACCCACCGGGCCGCCGATACCGACGCGCAAGGGTCCATGGGGATTGGTCATGAGCGGAAGATCCTTACCTCAAGCGTTTCCTGTGTCATCGAGGCGATATCGGCGCCGATGGTGCAACTTCCCAGATCATCCAGCCCAAGCCGCGCATAATCCGCCGCCGCCTGCACGATCAGCGGCGCAAGACCCGAGATCAGCCGCTGCCCCGCGCTTTGCCCCAGCGGCATGAAGCGCACCGCGACCGACACAAGCTGTGCCGCCAGCCCCTGCAACCAAAGCGCCAGCACCTCGCCATCGCCAACCTCCAGCCCCCGCGTCGCAAGCCCTATCGCCAGTGGCAGGGGGAGAAGCGGCGACTCTTGTCCCGTGATGGCCGCCATCTGCGCGCCAAAGGCCCGGCCAAGTTCCTCGGCTTCGCGCGCACGGCCAAGGCTGGGCATATAGGCGCGTGCAAGATCGGCCAGTGCGGGCAGATCGGCGCCGGGCGCCCGGGCCAAGGTCAGAAAGATCGCATCCATCCGACCGGAACCGTGCAGGATCGCCCCTTCGATCCAGTCGCGCAGACTGGCCTCATCTGTCACCAACCCGGCTGAAATCGCCGCCTCAAGCCCCTGCGAATGGGCAAAGGCGCCGATCGGAAAGGCGGGCGACAGAAGCTGCGCCAGCCGGAGCCTGTCCGCCTCAATGGCCATGAAAATGGTCATGCCCCATGGTGCGCCCATGGCCATAGGCGCCGCCTTCGGGCCGGAAGGGCGCGATGACCGGCGTGAGATCGGCGCCCAAGCCGCGCAGCATCGCCTCAAGCACATGGTCACGGCGGATCACCAGATGGCCCTCATCCACCTGACAAGGCGTATGGCGGTTGCCGATATGCCAGGCGAGCCGGGCCAAATTTGGCCCGCGCACCTCGATCACCGGCTCTTGCGCCGCGACCACCGCCACCCGCTGCCCCGTATCGGTCACCAAAGCATCGCCATCTTCCAGCGAGACGGTTTCGGCCAGATCGACCATCACCGAGGCGCCGCTTTCGCAGACCAGCCGTTTGCGCCGCAAGAACCGTTCGTCATAGGACAGCACCACCCGCTCGTCCGCTCCGGCGGCACCCTGACGAACGATCTGACGGGCGGGCAGCATGGTTTATCCTTTCGGCTTCAGAGCGGTCAGGCCCAACTGGCGGTCTTCGCCGCCGGCATGGTCGGTCATCCGGGTTTCAAGGCCAAAGCCAAGATCGGGGAAATAGATCCAGCGGCGGGTGAAGTGATTGTTCTTGCCGGTAAAGGTCGCCTCGACCGGCTGAACGCGATAGGTGCAACCCGACAGTTTCGCCTCTTTCACCGCTTGAAAGCTGTAGACCGCCTTGAGCGGGTATTTCAGCACCGGCCCACCGCTTTCGGTGCCGTCATAATGCGACTCGGTCACGCGCACCGTGGTTTTCCAGGTCGCCCCTGCCTCGGGCACCGGCGGTTTGCCTTGTATGGCATATTGCCAAGCGCCACCCGGCCCACCGCCGACGTAATATTCTTCGGTCGGCGTCCAGGCCCAGGTCTTTTCATAGATGCCGCGGTCGGTCTTGCGGAGGTCTTGCCAGGCGCCCTGCGGGTTGGTCGCGTAATCGACCGTCACGCCGCCATCGGTCTTTTGGGCAAGGCCGGTGCGCCCATCCTGCCGCTTGAAGGTGATGCCGGTGGCAAGGTCTTCCGCCGTCACGCAGCGGGCTTGGGCCAGACCCGGAAGCAGGGCCAGCAGAGTAGCAATCACTTTGGTTTTCATGGGGTTTCTCGGATGAAGTTGAGGTGCCCAGAATAGGCGCCCCGCCCTTTTGCCGCAATCGCCGCTGCCATGACAAATCCTGTCAGAACAAGAAATACCGCTGCGCCAGCGGCAATTCCCGCGCCGGTTCGCAAGTCAGCAAGACGCCATCCGCCCGCACCTCATAGGTTTCGGGGTTCACCTCGATCTGCGGCGTGGCATGGTTCAGCACCATATCCGCCTTGCCAATGTCGCGGGTATGCTCCACCGCCAGCACCGTCTTGCCCAGCCCCAGTTTGCCGCCAATATCGTCACTATAGGCCGCATTAGAGACAAAACTGACCGCCGAAGCATGTTTAGCTTTGCCCAGCGCGCCGAACATCGGGCGGGAATACATCGGCTGCACCGGGATCGAGCCGTTGGGGTCGCCCATCTGCGCCACCACGATCATGCCGCCCATCAGCACCATTTCCGGCTTGGCGCCAAAGAACGCAGGGGACCACAGCACCAGATCGGCGCGCTTGCCTTCGGCGATGCTGCCAACATGGCGCGACAGGCCATGGGCGATGGCGGGGTTGATGGTGTATTTGGCAACATAGCGGCGGGCGCGCAGGTTGTCATTCTCACCCTGCTCGCCCTCAAGCCGCCCGCGCTGCACCTTCATCTTGTGGGCGGTCTGCCAGCAGCGTGTGATCACCTCGCCAATCCGGCCCATCGCCTGACTGTCCGAGGAAATCACGCTGAAAGCACCCAGATCGTGCAGGATGTCTTCGGCCGCGATGGTTTCCTTGCGGATGCGGCTTTCGGCAAAGGCCACATCCTCGGGGATCGAGCGGTCAAGGTGGTGACAGACCATCAGCATATCCAGATGCTCTTCGATGGTGTTCACCGTATAGGGCCGCGTCGGGTTGGTGGAGGACGGCAGGACATTGGCGCTGCCCACCACCTTGATGATGTCGGGCGCATGGCCACCGCCCGCGCCTTCGGTGTGATAGGCATGGATCGTGCGGCCCCGGATCGCGGCTAGGGTGTTTTCCACAAAGCCGCTTTCGTTCAGCGTGTCGGTGTGGATCATCACCTGCACGTCCATCGCATCGGCCACGTTCAGGCAATTGTCGATGGCGGTGGGAGTGGTGCCCCAATCCTCATGCAGTTTCAGGGCGCAGGCCCCGGCGCGGACCTGTTCCTCAAGCCCTTCGGGCAGGCTGGCGTTGCCCTTGCCGGCAAAGCCGATGTTCATTGGCAGACTGTCGGCGGCCATCAGCATCCGCTGGATATGCCACGGCCCCGGCGTGCAGGTGGTGGCCAGCGTGCCATGCGCCGGGCCGGTGCCGCCGCCCAGCATGGTGGTGATGCCGGAATGCAGCGCATCTTCCACCTGCTGCGGGCAGATGAAGTGGATATGGGTGTCCAGCCCCCCGGCGGTCAGAATCCGCCCCTCGCCCGCGATGATCTCGGTTCCCGGGCCGATGATGATATCCACCCCCGGCTGGGTGTCGGGGTTGCCCGCTTTGCCGATCTTGTGGATCAGCCCGTCACGCAACCCGACATCGGCCTTGTAGATGCCGGAATGATCCAGAATCAGCGCGTTGGTGATCACCGTATCCACCGCGCCGCCGGCCCGGGTGATCTGGCTTTGGCCCATGCCATCGCGGATCACCTTGCCGCCGCCGAACTTGACCTCTTCGCCATAAAGCGGACCGTTGGCGCCGCGGGTGGCGGCGCCGGTGCGTTCGGCGATCAGATCACGCTCGACCTCAATGATCAGCTCGGTGTCGCCAAGGCGAATGCGGTCGCCGGTGGTCGGTCCATACATCGCAGCATAATCAAGGCGAGAGATGGTTGCGGGCAATGGAAGCTCCTGTCACTCCGCGCGGGAGGCGGGTTTCTTGGCATGCTTGGGCTTGGCTGCGGCAGCCGGGGCAGGCTGCGGCGGTTCGGCGGCGACAATGGGATGCTCCGGCGCGGCAGGTTCGGCAGGCGCAGGGGCGAGCGTTTCGACTTCCGCCACAGCGGGGGGTTCAACCAGAACGGCGGCGGGCGGCGGTTCGGCCACAAGCGTGACGGGCTCCGGTTCGGGCAGCGGTTCAGATTCCGGTTCGGCAGGAATGTCTTCGATCACCTCAACCGCCGCGGCCACGACCGTTTCGGCATGAGCCTCGGTCAGCGGGGCCAGCACGGCTGGCGGCGCATCTTCGGCATCGACCACAAGTTCCTCTTCGGCGACCGGCGCCGAGGTGGCAAGCCTTGGATAGCCTGCCCAGAAACCCTGCATCTCCATCATCCGCGCCATCCGGAGCGTCTGGCTCTGGCCGAACATCATGCCTGCGCGCAACGACAGGCCAATGGCATCAATCGGGGTCATCATCGGGAACATGCTGGTCTCCTGTATGTGTCTAGAGGGCGCCCATTACCTTGCTGTTGAAGCCAAACACCTTTCTGTAACCGCCATAAGGCACCAGCCGCACCTCGCGGCTCTGCCCCGGCTCAAACCGCACCGCGGTTCCCGCCGCGATGTCCAGCCGCATCCCCCGCGCCGCCTCACGGTCAAAGGACAGGCCGGGATTCGTCTCGGCAAAGTGATAGTGGCTGCCGACCTGCACCGGACGGTCGCCGGTATTGGCCACCATCAGCGTGATCGCGGGCTGGCCCGCGTTCACCAGAATGTCGCCCTCTGCCGGGAAAATCTCTCCGGGGATCATTGCCTTACCCCCCGATGGCCAGCGCAAGGCCCGCCGCCGCCGTCAGACCGCCCAGCGCGCGGGTCACGCGCATTCCGGCGAGCTTGTGCAGACCCAGCCCCGCCAGAAGCCCCGCACCGTGCAGCGCTGCCGTCATCACGGCAAAGCCTGCGTCATAGACCAGCATCCCGCTCGCAGGCCCTTCGGCGCCATGGGCCCAGCCATGGGCAGCGCCGAACAGCGCCAGCACCGGCAAGGCCGCCATCAGCGGCAAGCGCACCGCCAGCGCGATCAGCGCACCCAGAATGACAATCGAGGCAAGGATCATCGGCTCAACCGCCGGAAAGGGCAGGCCCGCGGCACCCATCGCCCCGCCCGCCAGCATCGCGCCGACAAAGGCGGCAGGCGCCGCCCAGAGTGCCCGCCCGCCGATCTGCGCCGCCCAGAGACCCACGGCCAGCATGGCAAGGATATGGTCCAGCCCGGAAACAGGATGCCCCATCCCGGCAATGAAACTGCCTGCCCCATGCCCGGTATGGGCCAGCGCGGCGTTGGGGGCCAGCAGGGCGGCAGCAAGCGTCAGTTTGCGCAGCATCGGAAACCTCTCAGCGGATCGGGTGGTGAACGGTGACCAGCTTGGTCCCGTCGGGAAAGGTGGCCTCGACCTGAACCGAGTGGATCATTTCGGCGATCCCCTCCATGCATTGGTCGCGGGAAATCACATGCGCCCCCGCCGACATCAGGTCAGCGACCGAACGGCCATCGCGGGCACCCTCGACCACGAAATCGGTGATCAGGGCAATTGCCTCGGGGTGGTTCAGCTTGACGCCCCGGGCCAGCCTGCCACGCGCCACCATGGCGGCGACGCTGACCAACAGCTTTTCCCGTTCGCGCGGGGTCAGGTTCATCTGGTCTCTCCCTGCATCTGCCAGACCCGGGGCAAGGGCCGCCCCGTCAGCACGCGGATCGCCCGCGCCATCTGCCGCCGCAGCGGCCAGCCGTCGCGCGCCAGCACCCGCAGCACCAGCCGCCCGTCCCAACCGGAAGCGGCGGCGGTGCAGCCCGGCTCATTCAACACGGCCCGCAAGGCGGCCAGCGCGTCTTCGGCACCCCGCGCCACCAGCGCCAGAACCGCCATCGCCCGTGCCCCGCCCAGCAGGGCCGGGCTTTGCTGACGGCGCAGCGCCTGCGCGTCCAGCATCAGGCTTTCGGCCCAGATCGGGCGCCCGTCGCGGCGGATCACGCGGCGGTCGTGCAGCGTGGCGTCCTTGGGCTCTTCTCCCATGGCGTGGCGGCCAAGAACCACCGCCTCGGCCATCAGACAACTCGCCTCGCCACTCAGATCAATCTCGGTGTGGCGGCTCAGGCGGCTTGCCTCGTAAAGGATGGTTTCCTGCGGCAGCCAGTCCAGCCGACCCCCCGCGTCCACCTGCGCCCGCACCCGCACCTCGGCCATGCCGCCGGTGCTGGCATAGGCGCGCTCTGCCGTCTGGGTGGTGGCGGAAACCCGGGCATCAGCACCAACCGCGACCGTGAAATCCAGCCGGTCGCCGCCGGTCAGTCCACCCGAGGTGTTCAGAAACACCACCTCCGGCACCGGCCCGGCCACCCTTGGCAGCATCGCCTTGCCCGAACCGGCCTGTTGCAAATCGGTCAGCCGCACCGCACCACCCGTCATGGCAAAACCCACCCGGGCCCGGCCGTGGCTGCGCTGCATCCTGGGTTCTGCGGTCAGATCGAACACGGGGCCTCCTCGGGCATCAGGCGCAAGGTTGCGTCGCCCCGCCGCCGAATCCCAAGCCTGCCGCCCCATTCAGGCAACGGATGCCCCAGTTCGGGCGCCATCCGCCGATTTCTTGGGCCATTCGCCTAATTATTGGACACAGACTGCACGGCGGGCCTCCCCTGCCAAAGCCCCGGCCAGATGCCGTTTTGACCCTTGCACGAACCCGCCCGACCGTTTAAACGCAGCCGCTGTAAGGCTGCCACCTCTGCGGCAGCCCAAGGAAGCGTGCCGCTGTAGCTCAGCTGGTAGAGCACGTCATTCGTAATGCGAAAAAGCCACCAACATACGGTAGGCTTACACCAACAAATGCCAACAAAATCAGGTGCTTGACCAATTATCGGTTGGGTTAGACTGGTGTTGGAACGTATCGTGAACCTTGCAAATAATCACCAGTTGCAAGGACTTACGAGATGCCTCAGATCCGCTTCACAGACACCGCCGTCGCCAAGCTGAAGGCCGATGCGATGACCTGGTATTCAGACCCTGGTGCCAAGGGGTTGCAGTTGTCGGTCACGCCGGGCGGGACGAAGACCTGGTACGTCGTCAAGTGGGACCCCGCGACGCAGAAGACCCGGCGCGTCAAACTCGGCCAGTGGGCACCGCGCGGGATGCACTGCGCCTGGGCCAAGGACCAGGTCGGCAAGGTCATGCTCGACGTGAAGGAGGGCAAGGTCGCGACGAAGGCGGAGAAAGCCGTCGAGCGCGCAGGCGTCCCGACACTGCGCGAGGCCTTCGACAAGGAGATGGGCTACCGTCGCGCGCGGCCCGCATCGCTCGGCGGCGCGATCCATGCGCGAACGGATGACAGCTACACTCGCGCCTTCGACAAGTACCTGGCGACCTGGGCCGACGACAAGATGGACGAGATCGACACGGCGGCGATCCAGCGGGCGCTCGACGACCTGGTGAACGAGAAGCCCTTCGCCGCCCACAAGGTCAACGTCGTCCTCGGGATCACGTTCAAGCGGGCAGAGCGGATGCTGAACAAGCGTCTGCCGACCCTGACCCCGAAGCTCGCCACCCTGCCCAAGATGCAGAAGCGCAAGATCGACTTCTCGATCCCCTGGGCCGACCGCTGGGCCGAGATCGAACAGGTCGAGAACGAGCACAAGCGCCTGCTGTGGAAGATCCGCTGGTTCACGGGCCAGCGCGAGACGATGTTGCGCGCGTTGACCTGGGCAGACATCGACCTCGACGCGGGCACGATGATGGCGACGACGGGCCAGAAGAAGGTCAAGGAGAAGCGCCTGATCGCCATGGCGGACCAGGTGAAAGAGTGGTTCCAGCGCCTGCGCGAGATTCGGTTCGACGATTGCGACTGGGTCTTCCCGTCGCGCCGGATCGTCGGTGACGCGCGCGGCCCGCTTGACCAGCTCGACGACCTGCCTCTGAGTGACCCCGGCGATATGCGTCACCTCTGGGACGAGGCAACTCACGACGTGGACACGCGCGAGATGGTGTTGCGGTGGCTGACAGGGCACGTTCTCAGCGGCGGCGAGACGCGCTCTCTCGGGTTTTATGGCACGGTTCCAGTGGAGCGGCAGCGCAAGGTCGCGAACGCGATTGCCTCGGTCATCAACAAGCGGATCGGATTGTCTCCTGCCAATGTCATTGAAATCCGCCAGGCGACTGCCTAACTTGTCGGCATCAACGGTGGCGTTGGTCCCGGCTGCACTCGCCCTCTAGGGAAGGAATGCCAGGCGACTGCAACGCAGAGAGAACCGCCCTCAGAGGCATCCCTTGCAATCGCCATCGTTGGAGTATCCCATGGCAGACCTTTCTCAGCAGATCGCTGATCTGCGTTCCCTTGTCCTGCGTCAGCAGGCCCCCGAAGTCATGACCCCGGCAGAAGCAGCCGAGTTCCTTTCCGTAACCGTCGAGAGCTTGTTCCGTTGGCGCAAGGACGCGACGGGTCCCAAGTACTCGCGCGTCAATGATCGTGTCATCCGCTACCTGCGGGACGACCTGATTGACTGGATCAGGGAGCATCGGTGATGGGCAAGCATCAAGAAGAGCGCGAGCTCTCGACCTTTGGCACGTCTGACACGGAACGGCTCCTGCGGTTCAACGTCACGAAGCAGCGCATCGTCGATCTCGCCAACCAAGAATTCGAAGAAGACTGGTTCGACGAGGCCAAGGACTACAGTTCCTGGAACCGGGCGCTGAATGGAAAGCAGTCCTGGGCCGGCCTCGTTGACCGGCTTGAAGCGGTGATGGCAGACCAGATCGCGCACCCCCGCAAGTATGTGCCTGCCGACGATCCGCCCGACGCAGACCAGCTTGTGCCCTGGATGAAGCAGATCGCGGGTGCGCCTTGGTGGTATGAGGTGTTGAAGCTCTCGATCCCGCTCGGCTCGTTCAAGAATTGGTACTCGGGCGCAGCGCTTGGCAAGGACAAGGTGGCCGAGGTCAAGGCAAAGGTCGATGAATGGTGGTCGCGCGTGAAGGCCGCTTGCGAACGCGCAGAGCTTCGGTCTCAAGGCAATAAGTTCCACCTCAAGATCGTGCGGGCTTTGAACGATGGGCCTCCCGACTTTGACCCGGACAACATCTCGTCGCACTTCTACCACCTCGTCGTCGAGATGGGGATGCCAGTCGAGGAGGCGCGCCTGCTCTACCAGGACCTGCTCGACCTCGGGGCCAACTACAGCGCCAATCTGATCGACCTGACCGACCCTGGGGACCCGCTGTGGCTTTGGGGAGATCGCTCGAAGGAATTGCGGGACCACTACGGCCGCGAGTTTGACCAGATGGTTGCAGATGGCTTCCCGCGGGCCGTGCCCAAGTTCCAACCGCCTTTCGATCCCTACGAGGTGATCGAGCAAAAGAGGTGGGGTGACCGGCGTGACGAAGACTCGCCGAAGGACCTGAACGAGGAGCTCTATGGCCGGTTCTACAGGGAGCGGATTCGCACCTATTGGGACCCGAAAACGCGGCGGGCCGACGGTGATCGGGAGATCATCGAAACGTCGGAAGACGGCGTGACTTGGCGGTCACCGACCGAGCGCGAGAAGCAGGGTTGGGACCGGGGCACCTACTTCTTCCTCGAGTCGCTGAACAGGGGCGTTTATCCGGTCGAGAACGCCTATACCCGTGATCTGGCCGATCTCGGGCGGCAGTTCGTGAAAGAGCGCGAGGGTCTGGAAAAGGCCGTTCGCGATGCAGACAGCGAGGATGCACTCGACCGCGCCCAGGAGGCTTTGCTGGCGGCAGAGCGCCGGTTCGAGGAGGCGAAGTTCAGGCTCCGCCTCCACAGTCTCGATTGATCAGGCGGCCTCAAGCTGCCTTGCGCGCGCCTTGGTTGCAGCCTCGGCGCGCGCTTCCCGTTCGCCCCTAACGTCCTGCCCGACGGCGATCCGATGGTGCAAAAAGTCGTAGGGCTTCTTCGCCGCGACGACTTCGGCCAGGAGCTTCTCACGGTCGGCAGGTGCCATGACCATGGCGAGCGATTGGCGGACAGCATGAAGCGGGATGCCCGTGTTAATCAGGTCTTGGGCATAGTCGCGATGGGTGATCGGGCCGGGGAACAGCTGGGCCATGACGCTTTCGCGCAAGGCGTCCGGCACCTGGGTTGCGAGCCAGTGGTCAAGGCCGATGCGATTGGTCGGTGCGCCGCAGCGCTCGAAGTGGTGCCGGAGCATGTCGAGTTGTTCCGGCGTGTAGGTCATCGGGCCGGGGGCGTTCGGGGTGCCGAGGCGGCGGGCGTCCGGGCCGGTGCGGTGATGGTACGTCATGTCGGGTATCTCCGTTGGATCGCGTATCGCGATCATACGGGCAGCGGGCGGGCTGCTGCGACCAGGGTGGGAGGTATTGGGCAGGGTGTTCTAGGACCGGATCGGCGCGAGGCAGATGGCGTGCTGCTGGCTGATGCGCAGGGTAATGGCGCGCGAGCGCGCATGTGCACAAAAAAAAATAACAGATGGCTTGAGCGATGCCGACTTGGTTCTGGTGTGTGTTATGATTTTTTATGTTCATGCGTGCGCCGGCGTATTGATGCCCGCATCGCGCCCTGGTTGATGCTGCGCATCTGTGCAGAGATGTGACCACACTCCCGGCAGCGATCCGATGTCTGTGCATTTCTGCGAGGTTATCTTGCCTCTGCATCATGTCGAATGACGTTGCCTAGGCAGCAATCCACTTGCCGATCAATCGGTTAGGGATCAGGGGTCCTTGCAACGGCGGTAGTTTTGCAAACTGCCTGGGTCGCGCGTGGGATCGACCCCCTTCTCTGAGCGCAGCACCCTAGGCCCGGGCAGATATAGAAGATTCAACCGCGCCAAATAGCCCACCGCCACCCTTGCATCGCGAAATCCCATCAGAGACCGCGAGACCGCGTCGTCTCTACCCCTTCCCCACGTTTCCCCCACCACGATGGGGCAAACGCCGACACCCCCCTCTCTGACGCGCTTCTGTGCCCCTCAGTCCACCGCCCCTGCGCCGTCGATCCTGGCACCCCGCCTTCCTGTCGCCCCGCCTGACTGCCGCCCGACGTCACTGCTACCCGAAACTCCGGTCGAACCGCCACCACCTGAGGTTGTATCGTGACCATGCCCTCAAGATCAGCGGCGGGCCTGCGTCCTTTCGGCCCGTCGCGCCCCTTCATTCGGAGACTTCCATGACTGTCAGCATCGTCGCCACTGGCGACTCCACCTGCAATCTGATCGAGGTGACGCCCTCGACTTCCGCGCTCTTCCCGATCCCCCTGAGCAAGCCCGACCTCGTCGCCCTACTGCGTTCACTGCTGGCCGACGCCGAGTGCATCTTTGTTGAATCCGGCGTGGTCCGCATCGACCGGATGCGCGATGGGCCTCGGGTCCACGTTCTCAGCGGCTCGTTCGCCCTTCGCTACCACGACGCCTGCCCCCTCGTCCTGGAAAGCTGATCCCCGATGGCCCGCATCCAGCACCCGACTTATGACGAGTGGTCCTCCGCCTATTCCAAGATCCGCGACGTGATCAAAGGCGAGGACCGGCTCAAGCAACAAGGGCAACTCTACCTGCCCCGCCCCGAAGGCATGTCCGCACAGGCCTATGCCGACTACGTCAAGGGCGCGTCCTTCTATGCCGTGGCCGAGCGCACCTTGCGCGGCATGGTCGGCGCGATCACGCGGAACGACCCGATCCTGGAATTGCCTCCCCGGCTCGAACCGATGCGGGAGACGGCTACGTTCGAGGGTAACGCTTTCGACGTGCTGCTGGCCGAGACGGTCGCGGAAGTCCTCAGCATCGGGCGGTTCGGTCTGCTCCTGGACTATCCCCAAGCAGGAGCGCGGCCTGGGCAAGCGCCCTTCATCTCGACGTTCCGGGCGGAAGCCATCCTGGATTGGCAGGAGGGCATCGTGAACGGTCGGCAGACCCTGACCATGATCCGGCTGAACGAAGATGCCGACGATCTGGAAGAAGGCGTCGAGCAGCACCTCGTTCTGTCGCTTGAACCGGCCTACACCGTCCGACGGTACCACGTTTCAACGAAGCGGGGTAACGTCGGCGTCCCTGGAATGACAGAGACGCAGGAAGTCCAGATCGGAGACGATCTGGTCCCGATGGTGAACGGCGCGCCGCTGTGGGAAATCCCCATCTGCATCGTCAGCCCCTACAACCTGAAACCCACGGTCGAGAAGCCGCCCTTCCTGGACCTGTGCAACGTCAATCTCGGGCACTGGCGCAACAGCGCGGACTACGAGCGTAGTCTGTTCCTGACGGCGCAGCCGACGCCGGTGGTGGCCGGTGCGATCAACGAGAAGAACAAGCCGACCACCATCGGCAGCGGCGCTTTCTGGCTGCTTCCCGAAGGTTCGACCTGGGGCATGTTGGAATTCCAGGGCACCGGCATCGCGGCGATCAAGGCGGCCATGGACGACAAAGTTTCCCAGATGGCAAGCCTTGGCGCGCGCATGGTCAACTCCGGCAAAGGGCGCAACGAGACCACGGACACGGCCAAACTGCGGACCCGTGACGAGTTGAGCCTCCTGGCATCGACGGTCGCGATGGTCGAGGCGGCGCTGACAAAGCTGCTGCGCATCGCTGCCGAATGGACGCAGCCCGGCACCGCCGATCAGGTGGTTCTGCGCCTGCACCGCGACTTCGTATCGGCCCAGATGGATGCAACCTTGCTGACCGCCTTGGTCAAGGCCTGGCAGTCCGGTGCGTTGTCGCATGACTCCCTGCTGATGAACCTCAAGCGCGGCGAACTGATCGACCCGAACCGCTCCCTTGAGGAAGAGCAAGACCTGATCGAGACGGAATCACCGGGCATCCAGAACATCGTCCCCATCCTGGGCAACGGCACCCTCTGACCCATGGATGAGTCCCTGGTCCCGACCCAAGAGCGCCTGGGGGCGCTCGCACCTGAACTCCGGCTCGTCCGTGCGATCATCGCGCAGGCCGTTCAGGACCTGTTCGGCTCGCCCTTCGTTGCAAGCGGGGAGGATAAAACTCTCATCCGCCGCCAAGCGCTCGCCTTTCTGACCGCCCCCAGCGGTGCCCACGCGAAGTACCGGGACGAGCTTTGCGAACTGGCTGGGCTCGACGGTTCGACCCTGCGGAAGAACACCATCGAGATGCTCGAAGGCCGCCGTTCGACCGACTTCTTCGAGGGAGGGAAGCACAACGCCGAAACCATCGCGGTGGCCCGCGCTCTGTGGGCAGCAAAAGAGCCTCTGGTCGCCCCAACGACCCGCGTACCGCGCGCGCCGGTCAAGCCGTCCGAGCCGGAACCCAACATCCGCGCGGACATCCTGGATACCCTCAGACGGATGTTGAAGCACGGCCCCGCGACGTCGCGCGAACTGTCCGACGCGATGGGCAACGCGATCTCGGCGCGGTCGGTGACCGCCTACCTGAACCAGAATCCCGACTTCGAGCGCGACGGCGATCTGTGGCGTCTAGCGCTACCTCAAACAGCGAAGTCGCTACCTGATCCCGTGGTTGAGCAGTCCGCCGCATAGGCGCGAATGTCACCTCACGGCAAAGGCTAGGCCCGCGCAGTTTCCTTCTGGTTTGATGGGAGAGGCGAGGCGCTGGGCGGCCCTCGCCTCAACCATTTGGAGAACTGCAATGACGACCCCCAACGATACCTCGAACGATGCCCAAGCGAAGGCTCTGGTTGCGGCTCTCGCGCCCCTGATCGCCGAGGCGATCATCCCCCAGCTTGCCGCCAAGGTCGAAGAGCAGGTTAAGGGCATCAAGACCAAGAACGACGAACTCTTGGACAAGCTCGCCAACCTCAAGAAAGACGACGAGATCGCGGCCCAGATCAAGGCCGGTGACGACCTGATGGCGCAGACCAAAGCCCTCCTGGAACGCGCCGTGCCCAAGAACGACAAGGGCCTGGTCGATTTCCGCAAGGCCGGTGAACCCCTGAAAATCTCGCGCGCCGATGCCCGCGACGTCGCCCTTTACAAGAAGGCGAAAGCCCTCGCCGCCGAGCAGGGCGTCCCCCTGGAAATCGTCCAGGATTGAGCCCATGGCCGCCGCGCCCAAGAAACCCGGCCCGAAGCCCAAGCCCGTCTCAATCGCCGGGCAGGGTTTCGGCACGGGCCGGTTGCACAAGATGGCGCTGTTGCCCGACGCACAGCGCCAGCACTACACGACCGAGATCATCCTTGGCCGCATGTCGATGGAACAGGCGGGCCGGGAATTGGGCGTGTCTGGCATGTCCGTTGCGCGCTTCATCACCACCATCCCGGATGATGAACGGCTCGCCATCGTGGCACAGCATTTCCACGACGCGAAGGTTCGCTCGGCCCTGACCAATGCGGCCATCGTGGACGAGTTCGGCGAGGACACGGACCGGGACCTGAAATGGGTCCTGCGCGAGTTGAAAGCACTTCTCGAAAGCGCCAGCGGCGACGACGACAAGGTGTTGAAACTCGGGACCCTCAAGGAACTGCGCCAGAGCCTCATGGCGCTCGCCGAACTTCATGGCCGGTTGAACAAGAAGATGGACATCCACTTGAACCTTTCTGAATCCCCGCAATTCGTGAAACTCCGGTCGATCATCCTGGATGTCCTCGGTCGCCATCCCGACGCGAAAGAGGACTTCCTGGAACAAATGCGCGTCTTGCAAGTCATCGACGCGAGGGTGCCCGCATGACCTGGCGCGATCTCCCGCAAAGCGCCGCGCAGTTGCGCGAGGCAGGGCTGTCCGTGATCGGGGTCTATTCCCCGACCCACAACGTCAACCCGTCGGTGGTCTATGTCCGGTGGACTCACGTTCCCGAGCGGCACGAGACGCAGCTTGCCCGGCACTTCATCCCCGTCGAGGACCTGCGCCACGTCGGGCCTGACGCCGCACCCAAGGGGTGCCCGTGGGAATGATCGAGGACCGCGCCCTTCTCGACTACATGCGCGGCCTTGCGGTCAGCCTGGATCCCATCGAACGGTTCCGGCTGGCCGTGGGCGAGCCGGACGAGTGGCAGAAGGTCCTGCTGCGAACGGATCACCGTTTAAACGTCGGGGAGCATGGCAGGCCCGACGACCGCATGGTCCTCGCGTTATGCGGGCGGCAATCTGGCAAGAGCACGACCTGCGGCTGCCTCGCCTATGATGACTTTGCCAAGGGCAAAACGGTCATCTTGACCGCCCCCTCCCTCCGGCAATCGACCGAGCTTTTCCGGCGCATCCTGGAATTCAAGAACAGCGATCCCTGCTGCCCACCCATCGTGCGACAGACCCAGACCGAGTTGGAAGCGCACCCGGAATTCACGGGCCGGGGGTTCGAGCAGCAGCTTGGCGACCGGCGCTGCACCGTCGTGTTCCAGGAGTCGATCCAGCTCTACTCCTACACTGACCTCGCCGATCACGTCGCGCGCCGCCTCAGCAAGATTCCGAACTGGACCTTGGCAATCGACGCGTCGGGCCTTGGCGGGCCGTTCTCGTCCACCCTGGACCTTGCAGGCATCGAGCACTTCGCCGTCACGATGACCGCAGGCGCATCACTCTCCCGCAAGGGCCGCGACGTCACCGTGGCGAAGACCCTGCTCCTGGAAAACCTGGCGGTCGGCCTAGAAACCCATGCCCTGACCATCGCGCATGACCTGCCGGGCAAGCAGGACTTGCTCAACGAGGTAGCCAGCTTTGAACTGGCTTCCACCTCCGCTGGGAACCTAGTGCTGCAAGGCGGTGGGAAAGGCCACCATGCCGACCGGGCCGTGGCGCTTGCCCTGGCCTACCTGTCTGTCACCCACTTGGACTTGGGCATGATGCCGGTGCAGCAGAAACTCGTTGGCTGGCGTTGAACGATCTGGAAACGGCCATCTTGGCCGGGATCGTCTTGGCGGCGGTCGTCATGTGGTACTTCTAGACGCGTCGAACCGTCAGAGAGCCCCAGAGAGCCTGTCAGCTCTTGGGGTAGCGGGGTTCAGCGCACCGCTGACAGCGCACAGGCCCAGCCATCCCGACGCTGCCGCCCGCTTTGCCCTGGCCGGGATGTTCAGGTGAGTCAATCTGAGTCTTTGGGTCTCTTCCCGCCGATACGGGACAGAACGCCGAAGATGAACGCGAACCCAAAGATGGTAGTCATAATCGGGTAGCCGAAACGCATGAACGGCAATGCGCGTTCGCCTCCATCGAAGATACTCATCTGGAACCAGACGTCATAGGTCACATATGCGCAGAGAGCCGATCCGACACCGAAACCCAAAGTGCCCCAGAAACTGGCCACTTGGGTCCGCATCTCGCGAACGTGGTTTGTCATCATCCAGATCAAGAACCATGGCACGCCGATACCGACGGGGATAGACAGCCACAGCGGCCAGTCCCAGAAAGCCTCAGTTGTGGCAATGTGGAAGCCATCGGCGACCGATGCCCACACGCCTCCGAACAATTCGCCAACGTCTCTGAGTGTCATTCGACCCATGATGCACAGGCGGAAACGCCAGTCAAATCAGGTCCGGGCCAAAACCACGACGACTACCGCTATGCGGGCAAAGCAGCTAGGCTCGAGTCAGCAGGTTTGAACGGGAGGCGCTATTGAACACCGACAAGTTGCGAGAATTGGTCGACCGCATCCACGAGGCAGAAAGCAAGATCGACACGCAGGGAAACCTGAGCAACCTCGTCAACGCCCTGAACAACCTGGTCAGCCAGCCGCAGAACGCGGATTACCAGACGACCCTGTCGCAGGCCCTCAAGAAGTTCGCATCGAGCATGCAGAGTTTCGAGCACGCCTTCTCCCCGCGCGACTACCTGCGCGTGATAGAGCTGTCCGAAGACGCCTTTTCCCCGACCATTCCGCACGAGATCGAGCAGGCGGTCCTAGAAAACGCGATGACCCCGAACGTCGTTTCGGAAATGGCTCAGAAAGTCCTGTCGAAGCGGAAGGAGGTTTTCAACCGGCTGAAAGAGCTGCGCGGCTCTCTGGAATACTTCGACTTCGGTTACGTCGAGCCCGAAGACGGCAAGGCGGAAGTCGGGTTTCAAATCCCGCGCGACTTGTTCGAGAACAACCTGCCGGGCTTCATCAAGGAATTGCGCGAGATTGAACGGATCACGAAGTTCTTCTCGGAAGCCGCCATTGGCCAGTATGACCCCGCCGAAGTTGGGAGCATATCGACCACCGATCCGCTGATCTTCCTCGCGATGGCCGAGCCTGTGGCGAAGTATATCGCTGGGGCTGTCGTCTGGGCCTTGGGCGTCTGGTACTCGGTCGAGAAGATCCGAAACCTTCGGGCGCAGACGGCCCAGTTGCAATCGTTCACGCCGAAGGAGGTCGAGGACTTCTTCGACTCGAAGATCAAGACCGAGATAGAGACAGCGGTCGCAAGAAAGGTAGAGGAAGTTCTGGCGGACGGGCAGGCTCCGGCAAGACGAAAGGGCGAGTTGACGACCCAGCTCACCTGGGCGCTCGAGTCCATTCTGGCGAAGGTAGAGCGCGGCATGACCATCGAGTTGCGCATCGCTCCGCCACCGATTGAGGATGAGGAACCCGACCCAGACGAGCCCGTCGATCCTGACCGTGGCGGTTTGCTCGCGATCCAGGAGAAGCTGGTCTTCCCGAAGCCGAGCGACAACCCGGTCCTGGCGATCCCGGAGTTGAAGGACGAGAAGCCGCCGCGCGCCCAGAAGTAGGTGAAAGGGCGGCCCCTCGCGGGACCGCCCGTCTGTTTCAGAACCACATGGTCGTCATGCCCAGGATCGCCAACCATCCGATCATCTCGACGATCAGCCGAACCAGCCAGATCGGGAAGGCGAGCCAGCCGAGGCGCTGGCGTATCGTTCGCCCCTTGGGCTGCGCCGCGACCTGATGCGCCTTGGGCCACCGGAGGATCACGCCATCGGCGGCATCATCCACGGGCATCATTCAGCACCCTCCACGGCTTCGGTCGGGCCGTCGGCTGCGCCACCGCTAGGAGGGCGAGGGCGCGCTTCCGGCCAAGCCGAGGGTTTGGAATGTCGCACCGCCATTCGCGCCTTAGCACCAGCGGGAAGGGTCGGGCGGGCGGCGCAGGCCGCCGCCCCATCATCACTTCGCCCCTTCGGGCAGCAGGTGCAGCCGCCCTTCGCGTCTTTCCACGCCCCAGCCGCTACCTTTCACATCGACATAGAGGCCGCTCTGGGCGACCGCACGGGACCAGCCGGTGACCGCCGCGATTTCTTCAACCGTGGTGCCAGCGGGCTTGCGCAGCATGTCGATGATGGCAGCGCGCTTCGTGCCGGGGCGCGGCTCTTTCTGGGCGTCTGCGGGCAAGAACAGGATCACATCGGCACCGGGCCTGCGGCTGGTCTTGGGCGCGGCCTTGGGGGCTTTCGCAGTCTTGCCCTTGGCGGGCTTGGTGGCGGTGATCTTCTTGGTGTCGGTCATGGTGTCACTCCGTTGATGCGTCAGTGCTTCTGACCTTCATTCATCTGGACGGAGTTCCTGGCGGCGATCAACCACAGCGTTAGGGTGCTCCTGTTGTTTGTTTGAGACACCGCCTCGCCACACTCCTGCCGCAGCCAAGTGCAATGTCATGGTGGACCAACAGGAGGGGCACCCATGACCGACAAGACCTTGACGGAACTAGACAAGGCGAGGATGGAAGAGATCGAGCTGCGAAAGAAGCGGGCGCGCCTGGAGAAGAAGCTGTTCCAAGCCGGAAGGCGGGTCGGCGTCGGCAGTCTCCTAGGGCCTGGCTCTGTGGTCACGGACGCCACGAAGGCGAAAGAGAAGAAGGTCGTCCTGGAAGCGCTCGCCCTGGGCATGGACGTTAACAGGCGAGTTCTAGCCTCCCACGGACTGCTGCCTGAGCCGAACCCTCAAGTGCCCGCGCGTTTCAAAGGCGAAGAGCCGTTCTGAGGATGCCCAAGTACTACCGGACCCGCAACTTCCATGACCGCCACAAGGGCAACGTGACCGAGGAAGACGGGCGCGTCTTCCTGTTCGGCTACCGGGAAGTCGGCCCCATAATGATCGAGGACCGCTTCCACTTCTATGAGAAGGAGCTGGGTCCAGAGGCGTGGGAACGCGTTCGCAAGCGGCACAGGCTGCCGAAGAAGATGCGGCACACCTGCCGGTCCTACGGGGTGCGCAAGGGCGAGGGTCGGCTATACGGTGGCCCGTGGGTCTCGCCCATGTTCGACGTCGGGGTCATCTTCGCCCAGAACCACTTCGGGAACCGCTGACAGGGGCTTGCCTGCCAGGTAACCGCAGCCCGCGACAAGCAGAATCATTGGCTCCTCGTTGCTGGCGTGTTACCGCGCGGTGGTCCAACGCCTCAGAAAGATGCCTGAGGTATTGACTCTGGGACGGTTTGGAGTCCTGCGCGCTTGTCCCCGATTCGCGCGCGGGTTACACTGTGATTCGACGTGGAGGGAAGATGGCGAAGCTACCTGAAATTCTGGAGCGCGAGCCTCTGGTTGACGCCCTCTTTGAGGTGCGCTTCCGCGATACTTCTCCGATTGCGGACATTCTGCCAGGCGTCCTCTTTCAAGAAAATGGTCCGAAGACAAAGATCACTCGTCTCCCGGTGGCAGAGCTTCCTCCAGACATGCGGGCAAGCGACCCAAGCCTTCGGTATGCGCCGGTTGTTCGCGTCGAACTCGAGAAGTATTTGGTATCGGTGGGGGACCGCAGCGTCCTGATCAACTGCAAACTGCCATATCCAAAGTGGAAGCAGTTCAAGGCAGCGATACTCGATATTGTGGCGAGGATCGCGAAGCTTGGCGTGGCCGGCAACGTCGAACGGTATTCGCTCAAGTACGTCAACTTGATCCAGGCGCCGACCATTGCGGAACAGGTGTCGAAGATCAATATGTCTATCTGTTTGGGCGACGTGAAGGTCAGCGACGACCACGCGAATGTTCAGGTGCACCACAAGGAGGATGGGATCATTCACATTCTTTCGGTGGTAGTCGGGGCGCAGGCCAACCTCGCCGACGGTCAGGTTATATTCGGAACCATCGTGGATATCGACTCAATCCGTGAGCTTGCGCCCGTTGACTTCGCATCATTTGAAAAGAGCCTGGAGCCCGGCCTTCAGCACCTCCGACAGGCAAACAAGCAGAAGTTCTTTGCCTGCCTGACAGCAGAAGCCATTCAGGAAATGGGGCCTATCTATGCTTGAAATCGTTGGCTTAGTAAGCTTGGCTAGCGCGGCACCTTCGCCGACCACAATGGCTGCCGCAGGTTTGACAGTCTTCCTAGCAGTAGGCGGTTCCGCTGTCCGCGGGATTTCTGCGCCCGAAAAGATAGCCCAAGCCCAGCCGAACAAAGATTCGGTTAAGAACGAACCGACCTACAGCTTCATCCATGCTCATCCACGAGAACTGCCGCAGGTATTCGCTGAGCCCTACCGCGAGATGCTCTCCCTCAAGACGTTCAACGATGGCTGGGATGGGGAAGGTAGCAAGCAGATTGCGAATGACAGCGTGAACGCCGCGCTGGCGTTTCTCGCTCTGTTGCCTTCGGACGTCGCTCCGCCGGAAGCATCTGCGGCCAATGACGGTACAGTCGATTGGTACTGGCGTAAGGGCAACAAAGCGGCAACCGTTACCTTCTACGCAGATAGGAAGGCTGCCTACTTCGCGCTGACTGATGCGGGCAGCGTGAAGGATGCTTTCAGGTTAGTCGACAAGATCCCGGCCCCGCTTATCGAGAGCCTGCGGCAGCTTTGACGGATGAAGCCCAACCTCATCTCTGCTGTAGCTGCGAGTCGGTCGCCCTGAGCGAACTTGGCTTGATCGGTCCGGAAGAAGTGGTTGCGCGCATCCTCTTCAACCCGCAGCACATCAAGGCTGACGGCACCGTCAAGTCAGGACTGTGGTCGCCAACAGACATTCGCAAAAAGGGCGTCTCGCTCGTCCGGCCCGCGCATCTGTCACCGGAAGCACTCAGGGCTCAAGCCGATGCCCTTGCCGCAAACTACCATAAGCCTCGCACGGCCGAGGGCGTGATAGAGTGTAAGGCCGAGAAGGTTCGGACTATTTTCGACGACCAGGGCGAGCGGCTCCTGTGTTTGTTCGATGATCCAGTCACGGCAACAGCAGCTTTGCCCGCCAACCCGGCTCACGCCTTGGCGATTGCCGCTCGGGAGGTCAGTGACGCGGACATCCCCCAAATCAAGACCATGCTTACCCTGGCATTCGGGCCACTGCGCCGATTTGCCTGACCGACCGCGAGACACTGATTCTGCCTTGCGCGCCAGTGCCCTGTCGTTTAAACGCACTGACGGTTGGCCGCTGTAGCTCAGCTGGTAGAGCAACGCATTCGTAATGCGTGGGTCGGGAGTTCAAGTCTCTTCAGCGGCACCATCATCCCACTGCGTCAGTCTTGCAACATCCTTGCAAATCAGCAGACGGCCTAGAGAAAACCAAACAAAATCAATTCGGTATGGGCTTCCCCACGTCATTCGTAATGATGGGGTCGGGGGTTCGAGTCCCTTCAGCGGCACCACGCTTCCACGGTCACCCCGGAAAATCCGCTAGCTCGCGTTGCGCGCCACCGCAGCTAGGTCAATTGTCACCGGCTCGGCGGTTTCGGCCGGTTGCGGCGGCGGTGCGGGCGGGTTGACCATCAGCGGCAAAAGCTCTGCCCCGGTGGCAGAGCGCCCCGAAACCTCGACCGGCTCACGCCAAGAAAGCGTGTCGAACCCGCCGCAGTTGCTGCAGACCGGCTGCCATTCGGAGTGGATCGCCTGACATTTGTCGCAGCACCATTGCGGCCCGCGCGGCGCGGTCAGCGCCTTGGCCAGCCAGCCGCGCACCACCGCCTCTTCCGAGCCTTCGCCCCGCTCAATCGCGGCCATCACCGCAAGGGCACGCTGCGTCGGATGCCGCGCGACCAGATCGCCCAGCGCGCGGCGGGCCTGCGGAAAATCCTCGGCCGCGATGTTCAGTTCGGCCAGCAGAAGCCGGGTTTCGTCATGGTCAGGGTGCAACGCGGTCAGGATGCGAAAGCGTTTCAGCCGTTCAGCCGGGGTTTCCTCCGGCTCAATCTCGGCAAAGGCAGCGGCAAGATCGGGGTGCGGCTGCGCCTCCCATGCCTTGCGGATCACCCGGGTTGCCGCCTTGTGATCGCCCTTCAGCGCCAGCGAGCGGGCAGCCATCGCGGCGGCGGGGATCAGGTCGGGCGATTTGCGGTTCGCCTCGATCGCCGCTTCGCGCGCTTCGATGGTGCTGTCTTCGGCCATCACTCCGCGCGCCTCTTGCAGCGCCAGAACGGCATCGCGGCGGCGGAACACATCCTTGGGCAGAGCGCCCGATTTCATCTTGGCGCCCAAAGTGGCGCGGGCGCCCTTCCAGTCGGATTTCTCGGATTGCAACTGTAACAGCAGATCCTGCGTCGCCGCGTGACGGGGTTTCAACGCAAACGCCTTTTCCGCCAAAGCCAGCGCGGTTTCCGTATCCCCTTCGGCCAGTTTCTGCTTCATCAGGCCCTGAATGCCGACAAAGCGCGTGTCGTCATTCGCCAGAAGCGCCTTGTAGGCCGCCGTTGCCCGCGCGCCATCGCCCGCCACTTCGGCCGCCTGCGCCACCAGAAGATTGGTCAGTTCGGGCCGGCCCAGATACCGTTCGGCCCGCTGCGCCCGCATCAGGGCCAGCCGCCCCTCACCCGAGGCCAGCGCCAGAAACGCTTCGGACATCGCCTGATAGCCCTTACGTTCGCGGTTGCGGTCGAAATAACGCGAGATGGCGGTTTCATCGCCGTTGAGAAAACGCAAGGTCGCCACCAGAAAGCCGACCAGCTTCATCAAAAGCCAGACCAGTGCCACCAGCACCAGCGCGCCGATCACCGCCGTCAGCGGCGACAGGGTAAACTCCCACCCGGCAAGTTGCAGGCGGATGCCGTCGCGCAGGTCCAGAAGAACCCCTGCGCCAAGGGTCAGCGCCGCGACCAGCACGACAAAGACCACGATCTTGAGCAGCGACCAGATCATTTCCGCCCCCTCAACCCGCAATCCGCGCGGCAAGCTCGGCCAGCGCCGCCTGTGCGGCCTGACGCGCCGCAGCCCGCGCGCGCCAATCGGTCAGCGCTGCCTTGCCTGCTTCGGGCAGGGCATCCAGCTCGGCCAGCGCCGCCGCCAGATCACCCTTTCCCAGCGCCGCCTCGGCCCGCGACAGCACTGCGTCCGGGTCGCTGCCCTCGCGCGCCGTCAGCGAACGCGCGCCAGTCTGGCTTTTCAGGAAACTGCCGATCCGCTCGGCCCAGGTGGCGCCCATATCGGCCCGCAGCGAAGCCTCAAGCGCCTGCCGCGCCGCCTCGGGGAAGCTGTCGCGCAACATCTGAAGCGTGGGCACGCCGGCGGCGGCCTGACTGGACAGCGCCTCGGGCACCTCGCCCAGATCGGGCAGCACGCTGGCAAAGGGGGCGCCGCTTTCCATGGCCGCCATCACCAGCCCCAGCGCGGTTTGCGCCCGCGTCGCTATGGCCAGCGCCTGGGTTTCGGCCTTCAGCGCCTCTGCCTCTGCGGTGGCCTCTTTCAGCCGTGCCTCGGCCTGTTGGGCCAGCCCGGACAGGCCGGTGTCGGCGCCGGATTTCAGCGCCGCCACCTCATCCTGCAGCGCCTTCAGGGCCTGCGCCTGTGCGGCCATCGCGGCGGGCGATGCTGCGGCCCCGTCAGTCGGGATGGCTTCGATCGCCGAAAGACGCTCTTCCAGCGCGGCAATCCGTCCGGTCAGCGGGCCAAGATCGGTCGTTGCGACCGGAGCCGCCTCAAGCGCCGCGACACGCTCGGCCAGACCGGCATCCGGCGCCGGTTGCGCGGAAAGCCGGGCAAGTTCGGCCTTGAGGTTGGTAATCTCTGCCGCTTGGGCGGCGATGGCAGGATCGGGCGCTGCGGTCTGGGTCTGCGGCCAAAGCTGCGGCACATATTGCGCCAGCCCGAAACCCAGACCCGCCGCGATTACCCCACCCAGAACCGGCCCGGCAAAGCCGCCGCGCCGTTTGGCCGGAGTGGGCGGAGGCGGCGGCACGGCCGCTTCCGGTTCGGCCAGAATCACCGGCTTGACCGGGGCTTCGTCCTCATCCGGCTTGACTGTATCCGTTTCGGCCATAGCCCGCCCTCCGCGATTTCCGTGCTGCCAAGCTAATGCCTGACCCCCTGCCGCTTCAAGGATGGTCGGGGGTGAAGCCGCAGGCTGAGGCAATAAGCCTCTGGACAGCCACCAACATTGCCGCGGCATCGGGCCGTTCGGCGATTTCCAGCCCATCGGGGGCCAGACCGGCCAGTTCCGCTGCAACAGCCGGGCTCAGGGCGGCAAGCCAGAGCGGATTGCGCAAAGGCCCCGCCTCCTGCAGAAACAACCGGGCCGAGCGGGGGGAGAACAAAGGCACGATCAACGGCTGATCCCCGGCGAGCAGCGCCCGCGCTTGCGCCGTCAAAGGTTGGGGTCGCTGGGCGTAGATCACCACTTCTTCTGTCACTATTCCGCCCTTTGTCAGGATTTCAGCCAGATTTCCCCGGCTTTCTTCGCCCCGCAGATGCAGCAGCGGGCCAGCCTCACCCGCGTTGCGGATCAACGCCAGCAGAGCCTTGGCATCGCCCTGCGCCGAAGCAGGCTGAAACCCCGCCTTGCGCGCCGCTTCGGCGGTTCGGTCGCCCACGCAATAGGCCCGCAAGGGCAGGCCAGAAAGACCGGCTGCGATAGAAACCGCGGTTTCCGAGGTCAGGATTATGGCACTAAACGGCCCATTGGGCAGCGTTGTCGGCAGAGCCTCAACCGCCATCAGGGGGGAAATCACCACCGGCAGATCGCAGATATCGGCCAGCGCCCGGGCAAAGCGCCGGCTTTGCGGCAGGGGCCGCGTCAGAAGGATCGTCGGCCTTTGGCCGCTGGCACGGGATTGTCTGACCATGGTCATGGTGTTACCTGCGACAAGCCCCTCTCGCAACACGCAGGCAGCATGACCGCGCCCCTGATCTTTCTTGGCATCGAATCAAGCTGCGACGATACCGCCGCCGCCGTGCTGCGCCATGTGCCGGGACAGGCGCCCGAAATCCTGTCTTCGGTGGTCGAAGGGCAGACGGCACTGCATGCAGCCTTTGGCGGCGTGGTGCCCGAAATCGCCGCCCGCGCCCATGCCGAACGGCTGGACCATTGCGTTGAACGGGCGCTGGCGGATGCCGGGCTTGATCTGGCCGCGCTGGACGGGATTGCCGTGACGGCGGGGCCGGGGCTGATCGGTGGCGTGTTGTCTGGCGTGATGCTGGCCAAGGGGTTGGCGACGGCCACCGGCCTGCCTCTGGTGGGGGTGAACCATCTGGCGGGTCATGCGCTGACCCCGCGGCTGACCGATGGGCTGGCCTTTCCCTATCTGATGCTGCTGGTTTCCGGTGGGCATTGCCAATTCCTGATCGCCAAGGGGCCAGAGTCGTTCACCCGCCTTGGCGGCACGATCGACGATGCCCCCGGCGAAGCTTTCGACAAGACGGCCAAGCTTCTGGGTCTGGCCCAACCCGGCGGCCCGGCGGTTGAGGCCGAGGCGGCCCTTGGCGATGCCCGCCGCTTTGCCTTTCCCCGGCCGCTGCTGGACCGGCCCGGGTGTGATCTGTCCTTCTCGGGGCTGAAGACCGCGCTTCTGCGGGCCCGCGATGCGCTGGTCGCGGAAAAGGGCGGGCTGACCGTGCAGGATCGCCGCGACCTTTGCGCGGGATTTCAGGCTGCGGTGGCCGATGTTCTGGCCGAAAAAACCCGCCGCGCCCTGCAGATGTATCATGACCTTGCGCCCAGCCATCCCGCCCTTGCCGTGGCGGGCGGCGTGGCCGCAAACAAGGCTCTGCGCGCGCGGTTAGAGACGATTTCTGCCGAGGCCGGGGTGCAGTTCCTTGCCCCGCCGCTGCGGCTTTGCACCGACAATGCCGCGATGATCGCCTGGGCCGGGATCGAGCGGTTCCGGCTGGGCCTGCACGACGGGATGGACCTGTCGGCACGCCCGCGCTGGCCGCTGGACCAAACCGCCCCGGCGCTGATCGGTTCGGGCAAGAAGGGGGCAAAGGCATGATCGGGGTCATTGGTGCGGGCGCTTTCGGAACCGCGCTTGCGGTTGCTCTTGGCCGCGAGGGGCGGGAGGTGGTGCTGTGGGCGCGCGACGCCGCACAGGCAGAGGCCATGCAGCGCGGACGCAGCAACATGGCACGACTTCCGGGTATCGCCCTGCCCGAAACGGTCACTGTTACGGCGGATCGGGCCGCTTTGTCTGGCGCCCATGCCGTGCTTTTGTCGCTGCCGATGCAGGCGCTGGGTGGGTTTCTGGATGCCTTTGGGACAGAGTTGCGCAGCCGGTGGCTGGTGGCCTGCTGCAAGGGCGTGGACCTGCGGACACTGAAAGGCCCCGCCGAACTGCTGCGCCGGGCGCGGCCCGATCTGGAGGCGGCCGTTCTGACCGGACCAAGCTTTGCCGCCGATATCGCCCGCGGCCTGCCCACGGCCCTGACGCTGGCGGGCGGCGATGAGGCCCTGCAACGCCTGCTTTCGACGCCCAGCCTGCGTCTTTACCGATCCGACGATGTGACGGGGGCAGAGCTTGGCGGGGCGCTCAAGAATGTCGTGGCGATTGCCGCCGGTGTGGTGATTGGCGCCGGATTGGGCGATTCCGCCCGGGCCGCGCTGATGACCCGTGGCTATGCCGAAATGCTGCGGCTGGCGCTGGCGCTGGGGGCGCGGGCCGAAACGCTGGCGGGGCTTTCGGGTTTCGGTGACCTTGTGCTGACCTGCACCTCGGCGCAGTCGCGCAACTTTCGCTATGGGCAGGCGCTTGGATCAGGTCAGGGTTTTGACCCTGCGGTGACGGTCGAGGGTGCCGCGACGGCCAAAGCCGTCAGCAACATGGCGCGAAAGCTGAACATCGACATGCCGATCACCGCGATGGTCGCGGCATTGATCGACCGGGAAATTTCTCTGCCGCAGGCCATTCAGGCCCTGCTGTCGCGCCCCCTCAAACAGGAGTAAGCCATGCGCGTTGCCTTGATCTGCCGGGACAAGCCCGGCCACCTGCAAACCCGTCTCGACAATCGCGCGGCGCATCTGGAGCATATCCGCGTCTCGGGCGTGGTCGAGATGGCGGGGCCGTTCCTGAGCCCCGAAGGGCAGATGACCGGCAGCCTTGTGGTGCTGGAAGTTGAAACGCTGGCGCAGGCCGAGGACTGGGCTGCGAATGACCCCTATGCCAAGGCCGGGCTGTTCGAAAGCATCAGCATCAGCGAATGGAAGAAGGTGATCGGATGAATTACTGGCTCTTCAAATCCGAGCCGGACACCTGGAGCTGGGATCAGCAGGTTGCCAAGGGCGCGGCGGGCGAGGAATGGCATGGTGTGCGCAACTATCAGGCGCGCAACAACATGCGGGCGATGAAGGTCGGCGATCTGGGGTTCTTTTACCACTCGAACATCGGCAAGGAAGTGGTGGGGATTGTTGAGGTCAGCGCCGAAAGCGCGCCCGACAGCACCACAGACGATCCGCGCTGGGACTGCGTGCATATCCGCGCGGTCCGGCCATTTGCCCGCCCGGTGACGCTGGACACCTGCAAGGTTGAGCCGGGGTTGGAACAGATGGTTCTGGTCAACAACAGCCGCCTTTCTGTGCAGCCGGTGACGCCCGAGGAATGGCAGATCATCTGCCGATTGGGCGGCGTTGCACCCTGATCCGGGAAACGGAGGGCCCGCACCCCTACGGGCCCCCCATCCACCCCACGCGCTCCCCTGGCACCACGCGTGTTCTGAAATAAGGGCCCGGACATGCTGTCCTGACGTGAACCTAGCCCCGAATCGGGCTTGGGTTCAATCAAGGCTTCTTTGGCATTTGAGGCAAATGCCCCCGGTCAGCCCCGCGGCTCGGGCAGGAAGAACGCGGCAAGCCCCAGCAGTGGCAGGAAGGCGCAAATCTGATAGACCGTAACGATGCCCCAAGCGTCGGCCATAATGCCCAAGCCCGCCGCGCCAAAGGCCGCAATGCCAAAGGCCAGACCGAAAAGCAGACCCGCCACCATGCCGGTATGCTGCGGCATCAGATCCTGCGCATATACCACCATCGCCGGAAAGGCCGAGGCGAGGATCAGCCCGGCCAGCGCCGCAACCGCGACATTGGGGATCAGCGGCAGCCAAGGCAGCGCGACGGTCAGCGGCAGGATGCCGAGGATTGACCACAGGATCACCTTGCGCCGTCCGATCCGGTCGCCAATCGGGCCGCCAATGATGGTGCCCGCCGCCACCGCCGCAAGGAAAATGAACAGGCAGTTCAGCGCCTGCTGGTCGGTTAACTGGAACCGCTCGATCAGATAGAAGGCGTAATAGCTTGAAAAGCTGACCGAATAGAGGAATTTCGAGAAGATCAGCAAGATCAGCATGAACATGCCAAAGCGCACGACTGCGCGGGGCAGCGCGGTGGCAGCGCGGGCACGCGATTTGCGGGCAAGGGCGCGGGCGGCACCCGTAGTCACATACCAACGGCCGACCATGGCCAACAGCACCATGCCAATCATGGCAACCCCGGCGAACCATTCGATGGAGATCTGGCCCCGCTCCAGCACGATCCAGGCCGCGGCGAGCGGGCCAAGCGCCGATCCGGCATTGCCGCCCACCTGAAACACCGATTGCGCAAAGCCGGGCCGCATCCCCGCCGCAAGCCGCGCAATCCGCGACGCCTCGGGGTGGAAGATCGACGAGCCGAGGCCGATCAGTGAGACCGACAGAAGCACCATCGCCAAGGTGGCAGCATGGGCCAGCAACACAAGCCCGACCCCGGTCGAGGCCATGCCGGCGGCCAGCGCATAGGGCATGGGGCGTTTATCGGTGTAAAGCCCGACCAGCGGTTGCAGGATCGAGGCGGTGCCCTGAAAGACGAAGGTGATCAGGCCGATCTGCGTGAAGTTCAGCCCAAGGTTCGACTTGAGCAAGGGATAGGACGCCGGGATCAGCGACTGCATCAGGTCATTCAGAAGATGGCCCAGTGAAACGGCCAGAATGACGGGAACCACCGTCGATTCGACGGAGTGGGCGGGCTGGGACTGGACAGTCATTGAAACCTCGGGCCTGTGCGCCGGGGCACCATTGCCCGGCTATCGGGAAATGGCAATGTCTGTCGCAGGGCCTTGCCCGCCCGAAAAGGCGTTACTTGTAGACGGCTTCCTTGCCGAAATGCTTGACCAGAAGATAGTAGAACACCGCGCGATACTTGTTACGCTCGGACCGGCCATAGGTCTCGATCGCGGCATTGATCCCCTCGGCCAGGGCGGGGCCATCAGACAGACCCAGCTTCTTGATCAGGAAATTCGCCTTCACCCGCTCGATCTCGGCGGCATCGCTGGCGGCAACGGTCTGCGCGTCATTGTCATAAATGGCAGGGCCGCAGCCGATGGTCACCTTGGTCAACAGCGCCAGATCAGGGGTGATCCCGCATTTGGTTTTCAGGTCTTCGGCATAGCCGGCGATCAGTTCGTCTCTCTTGCCCATTGCTTTCCCCAAAATTCTGTCGCGCATTCATCAGCGTCGGGCAAGACTAGGGGAAGTGGGCAAACAGACAAAGGGAAATATCGGCGCGGCTTCCCCCTTGGGCAAAGCCGCGCCGCGCGGATCAATAGCGGTAATGGTCGCTCTTGAACGGGCCTTCGACCTTGACGCCAATGTAGTCGGCCTGCTCCTTGCGCAGCTCGGTCAGTTTCACGCCGATCTTCTTCAGATGCAGGCGGGCAACCTTTTCATCCAGCGCCTTGGGCAGGATATAGACGCCGGGGGCGTATTCGGCACCCTTGGTCCAAAGCTCGATCTGCGCCAGCGTCTGGTTGGTGAAGCTGGCCGACATCACAAAGCTGGGGTGGCCCGTGGCATTGCCAAGGTTCAGCAAACGCCCTTCGGACAACAGGATGATCCGGTGCCCATTGGGCATCTCGATCATATCCACCTGATCCTTGATGTTGGTCCATTTGTGGTTGCGCAGGGCGGCGACCTGAATTTCGTTGTCGAAATGGCCAATGTTGCCGACGATGGCCATGTCCTTCATCTCGCGGATATGCTCGATGCGGATCACGTCCTTGTTGCCGGTGGTGGTGATGAAGATGTCGGCGCTGTCCACCACATCCTCAAGCACGACAACCTCGAACCCGTCCATCGCGGCTTGCAGCGCGCAGATCGGGTCAACCTCGGTCACCTTCACCCGCGCACCAGCACCTTGCAGCGAGGCGGCCGAGCCTTTGCCAACGTCGCCATAACCGCAGACCACGGCCACCTTGCCGGCCATCATCGTATCGGTGGCGCGGCGGATGCCATCGACCAGCGATTCCTTGCAGCCATACTTGTTGTCGAACTTCGATTTGGTGACCGAGTCATTGACGTTAATCGCCGGGAAGGGAAGCTGGCCCTTCTTGTGCAGCTCATACAGACGATGCACGCCGGTGGTGGTTTCTTCCGACACGCCCTTGATTGCTGCGCGCTGTTGAGTGAACCAACCGGGCGACGCTGCCAGACGCTTTTTGATCTGGTTGAAGAGGCAAACCTCTTCATCGCTGGTCGGCACTGCGATCAGGTCCGTCTCGCCAGCTTCGACGCGGGCACCCAGAAGGATATACAGCGTGGCATCGCCGCCATCATCCAGGATCATGTTGCAGGTGCCTTCGGCGAACTGGAAAATCTTGTCGGTATATTCCCAGTATTCTTCCAGCGTCTCGCCCTTGATGGCGAAAACCGGGGTGCCGCTGGCGGCAATCGCCGCCGCGGCGTGGTCTTGCGTCGAGAAGATGTTGCACGAGGCCCAGCGCACATCGGCGCCCAGCGCCTTGAGCGTTTCGATCAGAACGCCGGTCTGGATCGTCATATGCAGGCTGCCCGCGATCCGCGCGCCCTTCAGCGGCTGCGACGGGCCGAATTCTTCGCGGCAGGCCATCAGGCCCGGCATTTCGGTTTCGGCGATGGTCAGTTCCTTGCGGCCATATTCGGCCAGTGCGATGTCCTTGACGATGTAATCCGCAGCCATGCGGGCGCTCCTTGATCCTGAGTTCAGGCGCAGATAGCATTCTTGGACCTTGCGGACAATGTCTGCGCCCCGACCCATCCTGCAGGTAGCAATGTTCGACTTTTCAGCGCCGGGCGAAACGGATTGCGCGCTGGTGTTGTGCTGCGACGCTGCCTATCTGCCCTATTCGCTGCATCTGGCGCATCAGGTCGTTCTGGCCCATCCGGGGCGGGATTTCGACATTCACATTGCTTCGGCGCAACCGCTTGCGCTGCCCGGCTGGGCCGAGCGGGCCGGGATTGGCAATCTTGTCGTCACAGAAGACGCCGCGCTGTCCGCGCTGCCCACCCACCGCCTGCCCAGCGCGACCTATCTGCGGCTGGCGCTGCCAGACGTGTTGGCCGGACGCTATCGGCGGCTGCTTTATCTGGACAGCGACTTCTTTCTGGAAAACGGCGGTCTGGACCGGCTGCTGCGGCTGGACCTTGGTCCGCATGTACTGGCCGCGGTGCAGGATGTGGACCCGCTCTTGCAACCCGGCTTTCATGCCAGTGAGTTTCGCGCGCAGGGCCTTGGCGCCTTGCCCTATTTCAACGCGGGCCTGCTGCTGATCGACATTCCCGGCTGGCGGCACGAGGCCGTTCTGGCGCGCGGGCTGGATCTGGTGGCCCGGGTGCCCGCGGTGATGCGGCTGCATGACCAATCGCTGCTGAACGGCGTTCTGAGGGGGCAGTTCGCCGAGCTTTCTCCGGTCTGGAACTGGATGTGCAATCAGCGTTTTCCGCTGTTGACCCGCAGCTATCCGCCCCGGCTGCGCCATTTCATCGGCGGGACCAAGCCATGGTCCGATCCGACAGGCCGCCACGACGCCCGGTTCGTCGCCGCCTATGCCGCGTTCTTTCAACGCACCGGGATCGAAGCGCCGCTGACGGTGCCGCCCGCCGGGCTGCGCCTGATGCCGGTTGACATGATGGCGCGGCACATGCTGGACCAACACCGGATGCGCAAGCGGCTGATGGCGCAACTGGGCCGGTTCCGCGACGAATGGGAGGTGAAGCTGGTGGCAGGTGCAGCATGACGGCGCGGGCATGGCAAAGGATGCTGTCGGGGCGGCGGCTTGACCTGCTGGACCCGACCCCGGTGGATATCGAGGTCGAGGATATCGCGCATGGTCTGGCCTTCGTGGCGCGCTGGAACGGCCAGACCCGGGGCGACTGGCCCTATTCGGTGGCCGAACATTCCTTGCTGGTGGAAGAGATTTTCTGCCGCACCAATCCCAAGGGTGATGCCCGCTGGAAGCTCGCCGCACTGCTGCATGACGCCCCGGAATATGTGATCGGTGACATGATCAGTCCGGTCAAGGCGGCGGTCGGCCCGGGTTATGGCGAGATGGATGCGCGGATTGCGGCAGCGGTTCATATCCGCTTTGGCCTGCCTGCCGTGCTGCCCGCGCCGATCAAGAAGGCGATCAAGGCGGCGGACAAGGTTTCGGCCTGGCTTGAGGCGGTGCAGATCGCGGGATTTTCCGAGGCCGAGGCGAACAAGCTGTTCGGGCGACCGGGCGATGTGCTGATGAAAGGGCTGGAGATCAAACTGAGACCGCCCGCAGTGGTGCGGGCGGACTATGTGTCAAGACATGCGGCGTTGCTGGCCGAACTCACGCTTTAGCGGCCTTGTCGGCGCGGCGGGCGCGGGGCTGCGGGTTATAGCCGCCAACGGCGATCAGCAGGGCATCTGCAATCAGATTTATCATGGTTGTCTCCTAAGACTTGCGTTTCGTGGCTTGCAAATAACGCTTTCACACCTGTAAGCCGAGTCAGAGATTTTTCCTGACTGTTAGGCAGGCTATCATATGGCTGTCGATTGGATGGGCTTCCCCTCGCTGACCGCGCTGCGCGCGTTTGAAGCTGCCGCGCGGTTGCAGGGCTTTTCACAGGCGGCGCGGGCGCTGAATGTCACCCACGCTGCGGTAGCCCAGCAGGTCCGCAGTCTGGAAGAGCGTCTGGGGCTGGAGCTGATCTACCGCGAGGGGCGGGGGTTGAAGCTTACCGCCAAGGGGGTGCGTCTGGCGCAGGCACTGGCCGACGGGTTCCAGACCATCGAACAGGCGCTGTCCGAGCTGCGGTCGGGCGATGAGGGCAGCCCGCTGCGCATCACCATGACGCCCGCCTTTGCGACGCAATGGCTGATGCCGCGTCTGGGAGAGTTCTGGGCGAAGCACCCCGATGTGCCGCTGCTGTTGCATCCTGAACAGCGCACGATGGACCTGCGCCGCGACGGGCTTGATCTGGGCATCCGCTTTGGCTCGGGCAAATGGCCGGGAGTCGAAGCCGAACTTCTGACCACGGCGCGCTATGTGATCGTGGGGGCGCCCGATCTGGTGCAAGGCCGCAAGGATCTGACGGCAGCGGAAATGTCGGCCATGCCTTGGGTCATCGAGCAGGACTGGCCCGAGGCGCTGGAATGGCTGAAAGGCAACGGGCTGCGGCCCGACGCGCTGCAAATCACCCTGATGCCGAATGAAGAGCTGGCCCTTGCCGCTGCGCGCGAAGGATTGGGCCTGCATGTCGAGGCGGCAACCCTAGTCGAGCAGGACGTGGAAGAGGGCTATCTGGTGGTGCTGGCCAGCATTCAGGATGAAAGCCTGGCCTATTACATGGTCCGCAAACCCGGGCCGGTGCGGCCCGAGTTGCGCATTTTCATGAAATGGCTGAAATCGGCGATCTGACGGTCAGATCAGCAGATCATCCGGGGTCTTGCCCGAAGCCAGCGCCTCGGCAAACCAGCGCGGCTTGCGGCCGCGGCCCGACCAGGTATCGGCGGAATTGGCCGGGTTGGCATATTTCGCCCCGGCGGCGGTGCGTTTGCGCGGTGCGGGCGCAACGCCGGTCAATTCGGCCAGCGAAAAGCCGAGTTCGCGGGCCTTGTTTTCCAACTCTGCCAGAGCATCTTTCTTTTTGCGATCGACAAAGCTCGCAATGGCGCGCGCAACCTGCGCTTGAAGATCTTTAAGCTCTTTAAGCGACAGGTGGTCAAGTTCAATTGCCATTCGGCCTCTCCATCTGCTTGGATGGCTTTGCATAGCGCGCATTCAGGCATTGATCAATGCGCGCGGCTCTGTTGCACAAATCGGTTGATCGTGGGACCTCCCCTTTCCGTGGACAGACCTACCCCGCGACCTCTGTGATAG
>NZ_JABUHN010000012.1 GCF_013328815.1 Tabrizicola fusiformis | reverse complement strand
ACGCTCGCTCATGATCCCTCCCCACAAGTCGGGAGCTTGAATCATGCCGCGAGCCGACACTCAAGTGAATTTATGGGTCCTGACCCTACACCCGGAAGAGAACATTATTGATTGGAACTTTCTCATCGAGATCCCTGCCCGGGAGATCAAAGAGCCGGGTATCGGGCTAATGCGATTTGGTGAAGATTATTTCCCGATTGCTACGATCTACGACCACATCGTAATTTTGCCCTCCGCGCAGAAACTGCATCCCTCAAGAACGTCTGCGGAGAAGATATCCAAGAAACTGATATCTATGGAGGAAGAAATCGCCCCGCGTTTTCAGCATCGCTGCGTCGGACCTGCTGTTATGATATGTGGTGGCCAATTGATTATCCAACCCGACATGATCTCTAATGCAACCATCCCCCCTCAGCACTTATGGATCGACCCGTGGAACTAGGTGCTGCCCTTATCACTGACACGCCAGGTTCAGTAGTTATGAACGCGAAAGTCCGCTTCGAAACTGGCCGCGGTCTCTCGCGCGAATAGAACGGACGGCAGCTCCGTCCCGCACAGCAGACCTTGAGCCCTCACCCCCGCCCCAACAGCCCCAGCATCTCGGCCGCCGCTGACTCCGGCGTCACCTCGCCCGCCGCGACCCGCTCACCCAGACGGGCCATGATGCCCTTGGCCGGTTCGCGCGTCAGCGCCGCCAGCAACCCCTGCCGGACCTCTTCGCCGAACCAGTGGCGGGCCTGATCGGCGCGGCGGGTGGTCCAGTGGCCGTGGCTGCGGCGCCAGTCGGCGAGGTGCTGCATTTCGGCCCATGCCGCCTCAAGCCCCGATTGCTCGACCGCCGAAACGCAGAGCGCGCGGGGATAGCCCTCGGGGTCTTGCGGGCGGCGGCGCAGAAGGCGCAGGGCGCCCGCATAATCGGCCTGCGTCCGCATCGCGGCGGGTTTCAGGTCGCCGTCAGCCTTGTTCACAAGGATCAGGTCGGCCATCTCCATGATGCCGCGCTTGACGCCCTGCAACTCATCCCCACCCGCCGGGGCGAGGAGCAGCAGGAACAGGTCGCACAGCTCGGCCACCACGGTTTCCGACTGGCCCACCCCCACCGTTTCGATCAGCACCACATCAAAGCCCGCCGCCTCGCACAGCGCCACCGCCTCGCGCGTGCGGCGGGCGACGCCGCCCATCTGCGCCTGACTGGGCGAGGGGCGGATGAAGGCCATCGGATGGCGGGAAAGCTGTTCCATGCGGGTTTTATCCCCAAGGATCGAGCCGCCCGAGCGGGCCGAAGACGGGTCCACCGCCAGCACGGCCACCTTGAGGCCCTGCCCGGTGAGCATCAGCCCGAACGCCTCGATGAAGGTGGACTTGCCCACCCCCGGCGTGCCCGAAAGCCCGATGCGCAGCGCCTGCCGCCCGCTGCCCAGCGCGCCCAGAAGGGCCAGCGCCCCGGCCCGGTGGTCGGCCCGCGCGCTTTCGACCAGCGTGATCGCCCGCGCCAGTGCGCGCCGGTCCCCCGCCGCGATCTGTGCCGCCATCGTTGCCGTATCCTGCTGCATCGCACCCCTGCCGTCATATCCGCTTCGCATATCGCGGCCCATCTAGCCGCAAGCGGCAAGGCTTGGCCAGAGCCGGAGCCAGAGCGGGAGGGGCAGCGACATGATCGGCACAGGCCGCAGGCGACTGGCGCCGGTACTGCTGATGGCGACGCTCGCCAGTGCGGCCCGGGCCGAGACGCTGCTCTATGATGTGTCATTGGGCAGCTTGCGGGTCGGGGTTCTGGAACTGACGACTGGGGCCGACAGCGCCCGCCTGTCGATCCAGAGCGCCGGTCTGGCCGGGCTGATGCGCGCGGTGCGGTTCGAGGCAGAGGTCAGCGGCACCGATCCGCGCCACTATGAAGAACAGGCCGACACCGGGCGACGCATCTCGCAGGTGCGGATAGAGTGGCAGAATGACAGGCCGCAGGTGCTGCATTATGCCGCCACGCCGCCGGAAACCGCCCCGCCGCCCGATGCCGGCGCGACGCGGGGCACGCTTGACCCGGTCAGCGCCCTTGTCGCCGTTCTGGGCGACACCCGCAAGGATGACGCCTGCCGCCTGTCGCTGCACCTTTTTGACGGTCAGCGCCTGTCGCGGCTCGACCTGACCGGGCGAGACGACACCCCCGGGGGGCTTTCCTGCACCGGCGCCTTTACCCGGCTGCAAGGCTATCGTCCCGAAGACATGGCCGAACGCCGCCGCTTCGCGCTTCGGGTGACCTATCTCACAGGCGAAACGGGCGGCCTGATGGCGAGCGGGGCAGAGGTGCAGACGCTCTATGGAAAGCTGCGGCTGAAACGGCGATAAGGGCGGCATGACGCGCCTGCCGATCGACGATGCCCTGCCCGCCCTGCGCGCCGCCCTGGAGGCGCGCGGCATGGCCGTGTTGCAGGCCCCGCCCGGGGCGGGCAAGACCACACGCGTTCCGCTGGACCTTCTGGCCTCGGGTCTGGTCACCGGCCGGATCGTGATGCTGGAACCCCGCCGCCTTGCCGCCCGCGCCGCAGCCGAGCGGATGGCGGAAACTCTGGGTGAGCCGGTGGGCCAAACCGTCGGCTACCGGATGCGGGGCGAGGTGAAAACCTCGTCCGCCACGCGGATCGAGGTGGTGACCGAAGGCATCCTGACCCGGATGATCCAGTCTGACCCGGAACTGCCCGGGGTGGGTCTGGTCATCTTTGACGAGTTTCACGAACGTAGCCTGAACGCCGATCTTGGCCTTGCCCTTGCGCTGGAAATCCGCGGGGCACTGCGCGAGGATCTGCAACTGCTGGTGATGTCGGCCACGCTGGATGCAGCACCCGTGGCGGCCCTGATGGGCGATGCGCCGCTGATCACCTCGCAGGGCCGCGCCTTTCCGGTGGAAACCCGCTGGCTGCCGCGCAGCCCCGATGCCACCCTGCGGTTCGAGGCGGCGGTGGCCGGACTTGTGGCGCAGGCGGTTGACGAATGCCCGGAAGGCGGGGTTCTGGTCTTCCTGCCCGGCGAAGGTGAGATCAGGCGGGTCGAGGCGGCGCTGCGCCTGCCAGCCGATTGCGTGGTGCGCCCGCTGTTCGGCGCGATGGATTTCGCGGCACAGCGCGCGGCACTGGCGCCGGTTCAGGGCCGCAAGGTGGTGCTGGCCACCGCGATTGCCGAAACCTCGCTGACGCTGCCCGACATTCGGGTGGTGGTCGATGCCGGGCGGGCGCGGCGGGCGCGGTTTGATCCGAATTCGGGCATGTCCCGGCTGGTGACCGAACGGGTCACCCGGGCCGAGGCGGAACAGCGCCGGGGCCGTGCGGGGCGGGTGGCCGAAGGAGTCTGCTACCGGATGTGGACCAAGGGCGAAGAAGGCGGCCTTGCCCCCTTCCCCCCCGCCGAGATCGAGGCGGCCGATCTGGCGCCCCTTGCGCTGGAACTGGCGCTCTGGGGCGATGCGGGACTGCCCTTTCTGACACCGCCCAACCCGGGCGGGATGGCCGAGGCGCAGGCACTGCTGACCGGGCTTGGCGCGCTGGACAACGGCCGGATCACCGCGCATGGCCGCGCATTGGCCGCGCTGCCCCTGCATCCGCGGCTGGGCCATATGCTGCTGAAAGCCGGGCCGGCGGCGGCGACCCTCGCCGCCCTGATGGCCGAACGCGACCCGCTGCGCGGCGCGCCGCCCGACCTCGCCCTGCGGCTCAAGGCGCTGGCCGATCCGCGCCGGTATGAGGCCGACCACCCCTGGCCGCTGTCGCGCCCGACGGTCGAGCGTATTCGGGACGAGGCAAAGCGGCTGGCGCGGTCTTTGGATGGTGCGTGCCAGCACGCACCCTACAGCCCGTCCCAGATGGCATCGCTCGCCTATCCCGACCGGGTGGGCCTGCGCCGCAAGGGCGAGGCGCCGCGCTGGCTGCTCTCGGGCGGCAAGGGGGCGGCAATGGCGCCCGGCACGCCGCTTGCCGCGGCACGGCTGATCGTGGCGACCGACCTTGACGGCGATGCCCGCGAAGCCACGGTGCGGCAGGCCCTGCCGATCACCGAGGCCGAGTTGCGCGCGGTGCATGGCGACAGCATCGGCTGGCACGAGGTGGTGGAATGGTCGCGCCGCGAGAGCCGGGTTCTGGCGCGGCGGCAAGAGCGGTTCGGCGCGCTGGTGCTGGACGACCGCCCCTGGCCCGAAGCCCCGGCCGCAGCGCTGTCCCGGGCCGCTCTCGACGGTTTGCGCCAGATCGGTCTGCCCTTCACCCCTGCCGCCCGGCGGCTGCGCGCCCGCATCGAACTGGCGCGCGGCGGCGGGGAGGATTGGCCCGATTGCAGCGATGCCGCCCTGATGGCCGGGCTGGAGGACTGGCTTCTGCCGCATCTGCCGCCGCTGCGCACCGAAGCGGACCTGCGTGGGCTGGATCTGAGCGAGGCCCTGAAATCCCGCCTGTCATGGGGCCAGCAGGCCGAGCTTGACCGCCTCGTCCCCGCCCATTTCGAAACTCCGCTGGGCCGGCGGGTGCCCATCGACTATGACGGCGAAAATCCGGGGATCGAGTTGCGCCTGCAAGAGATGTTCGGCGTGACGGTTCACCCCAGCGTCGGCCGCAACCGCCTGCCCCTGCGGGTCACCCTGCTGTCGCCGGGGCAGAAACCCATTCAGGTGACCATGGACATCCCCAATTTCTGGCGGACCTCCTATGCCGATGTCCGCAAGGACATGCGCGGACAATACCCCCGTCACCCCTGGCCCGAAGACCCGACCGAGGCCGAACCCACCCTGCGCGCCAAGCCCCGCGGCACCTGAAACAGATTGCACCACCGTTTCTTGCGAAACGGCGGCATGTTTTTTTTCTCGCCTCTGGCCTGCGGCCAACCGGCTCGGGTTAAGGGCCTCCGGCGGGAGTATTTTAAAAGGTGCAATTCATCTTGGCCCAAATATCCCCGCCGGAGGCATCGGGGGCAGGCACAAGGCGGGCGGGTTAGACAGAAGGCGGGCGGATCACCCTTAGGTGGGGTTCTTTCCGGCGGATTGGAACCACAGGATGATCGCCTCGCGCTCGGTCGGTTCCATATAGCTGACATTGGCCGGGGGCATGGCATGCGACAGTCCGGCCTGCAGGTAAATCCGCTTCGCTTCGGCAGCAATCTGCGCCGGGGTTTCCAAAACCACATCCTTCGGCGGGAAATGGATGCCTTCCCAGCCCGGCTCGGCCGCGTGGCACATCGAGCAGCGGCCCGTCACGATATCGACCACCCCGTCAAAGCCTGTGGCCGAGGCATAGCGCAGGCTGGTGGCGTTCAGGCTGCTTTCCTCGACCGGGCGGTGGCGCATCGGCGCGGTGGACAGCCAGGCAACCGCCAGGAACAGCAGCGCGGTGGCGGCCCATGTCCAGTGCGGATTGCCCTTGCGCGCATGTTTCGAGTTGAACCAGTGCCGGATCGTCACCCCCATCAGGAAGACAAGGCTGGCGATGATCCAGTTGTACTCGGTGGCAAAGACCAAGGGGTAATGGTTCGACAGCATCAGGAACAGCACCGGCAGCGTCAGATAATTGTTATGCGTGCTGCGCTGCTTGGCAATCTTGCCATATTTCGGATCGGGCTTGCGGCCCGCGATCAGGTCGGCGACCACGATCTTCTGGTTCGGGATGATGATCATGAAGACATTGGCCGACATGATCGTCGCGGTGAAGGCGCCCAGATGCAAAAGCGCCGCCCGCCCGGAAAACACCTGCGTATAGCCCCAGGCCATGACCACAAGGATCACATAGAGCCCCAGCATCAGCCGGGTGTTGTCATCGCCGAACCGACTTTTGCAGATCAGGTCATAGGCAATCCAGCCAAAGACCAGCGAGCCTGCCGAAATCGCGATCGCCTGCCATGTGGCAAGGTCCGCCACCTCGGGGTCGATCAGGTAAAGGTCGGCGCCAAGATAATAGACCAGCACCAGCATCGTGAAGCCGGAAAGCCAGGTCGCATAGCTTTCCCATTTGAACCAGACCAGCCCGTCGGGCATCGAGGCCGGGGCGACGAGGTATTTCTGGATATGGTAGAAGCCGCCGCCATGGACCTGCCATTCCTCGCCATCGGCGCCCGTCGCCAGATTGCGGTCGCGGTGCAGGCCAAGGTCCAGCGCGATGAAGTAGAACGAAGACCCGATCCAGGCGATGGCGGTGATCACATGCAGCCAGCGCGCGGCCATCTCGACCGATTCCCAGAGAACCACCCAGTCATACATCGCGTTCCCCCTGGTCCGACTGCGCCCTGGGCAACGCTATACCCGTGCCCATCTTTCTGTTAACCGTGCAAATCGCGGCATCACTTTCAAGCCTCTTGCGATAATCGGGGCCCGAAACCGACCCATGTCCTATGTGAACAACCTCAGAATGTTCGTCAGGGTCCATGAATTGGGCTCAATGTCGGCGGCAGCGCGGGATCAGCGCACCTCGCCTGCCGTCGCCTCGGCGCGAATCTCGGAGCTGGAAAAGCATCTGGGCGTGCGGCTCTTCAGCCGGACGACGCGCAGCCTGCAACCTACCGAGAACGGGCGTATCTTCTATGACGGCGCCAAACGGGTGCTTGAGGCAATAGACGAGGCCGAGGCGGCAGTGATGGATGTCACGCAGAACCCGCGCGGCACGATCTTTGTCGCGGCCCCCTTGGGCATCGGGCGGCGGTTCATTGCGCCGCAGGTGCCCGCCTTCAAGGACATCTATCCCCAGATCGACGTGCGCCTGCGCCTGTCGGACCGCGCCATCGACGTGACGGGTGAAGGGCTGGACGTGGCGTTTCACCTTGGCATCCTTGAGGATTCCACGCTGAAGGTGCGGCTGATCGCCGATTGCCCGCGGGTTCTGTGCGCCGCCCCTGCCTATATCGCGCGGCGCGGCAATCCGGTGGACGGGGCGGCACTGGTGAATGACCGGCACGATTGCCTGAACCTGCGCTTTCCCGGGGCCAAGGAATATCAGTGGACGCTGCAAGGCCCCGAGGGTCCGCGCCGCCATGATGTGGCCGGCCCGTTCGAAAGCGACGATGGCGATGTGCTGACCGGCTGGGCGCTGGACGGGCGCGGCATCGTGATGAAGCCGGTGTTCGAAGTGGCCGAGCATCTGCGCGAAGGGCGTCTGGTGCCGGTGGCGGTGGCCACGCCGCCGCTGCCGACCCAGCTTTCGATCCTCACGCAGCACCGGCGGCTGAAAGACCCCAAGGTCACGCTCTTCACCGATTTCATGACTCTGCATATCCGCGACGCCATGCGCCGCGCGCTGGCCGGGCCGGCGCCCGGCTGACATCGCAGCGTCACCGGGGTGGCCCAGCATGGCGGCGTTGACCCCCGTGGGCCAAGGGGGCAAGTCTGGCCCCACCCGGATTTCGCCACAGGAGGGGCCATGCGCCTTGTGAACCGCACATTTGACGAATTGCAGCCGGGAGAACGGGCCGAGGTCCGCCGGCTGGTCACCGCGGATGATCTTTATATCTATGCCGTGTCTTCGGGCAATTTCAATCCGATGCACCTGCCCCATGCCGATCTGGACGGCGACGGCACGCCCGAGCGGGTGGCACCGGGGATGTTCGTTGCCTCGCTGATCTCGGGTGTTCTGGGCACACAGATGCCCGGCCCGGGCACGCTTTACCGCCGTCAGGTGCTGGATTTCCACGCCCGCGCTCATGCGGGTGAGGAACTTCTCTGCCGGGTCGAGGTGCTGGAAAAACATGCCGACGGCACCGTGCGCCTGTCAACAGAGGTGCGGCGGATCGCCGATGATGCGCTGATCCTGTCGGGCGAGGCCGAAGTTCAGGCCCCCGTGCAGAAATTCGATCGGGACGGCATCGAGATTCCGGGCCTTCTGGTGCAGAACCACCGTCATTTCGAGGCGTTGCTGGACCGCGCCCACCCGCTGCCCGCCCTGCCCACCGCCGTTGTCTGCCCGGATGAGGCCAATTCGCTGGGCGGTGCGCTGCTGGCAGCGAAGGAAAGCCTGATCACCCCCATCCTGATCGGTTCGGCCGCGGCGATCCGCGCCGCCGCCCGGACCATCGGCGCGGATCTGGCGGGCATCGAGGTGATCGACATTGAGGGGGACGTGGCCGCTGCTGCCCGGGCCTGCGCGCTGGTGCATGAAGGGCGGGCGGCGGCGGTGATGAAGGGGCATCTGCACACCGAAGACCTGTTGCGCCCGATGCTCGACAAAGAGGGCGGCCTGCGCGCCGGGCGGCGGCTGACCCATGTCTTCCTGATGGATGTGCCGGGCCTGCCCGGCCCGCTGATGGTGACGGATGCCGCCATCAACATCGCCCCCGATCTGGTGACCAAGGTGGACATCTGCCAGAATGCCATCGACCTTGCGCTTGCGCTGGGGATGGAGCCGCGGGTCGGCGTGCTGTCAGCGGTCGAAACGGTCAATCCGGCAATCCAAAGCTCGATCGACGCAGCACTCCTGTCGAAGATGGCCGAACGCGGCCAGATCACCGGCGCACCGGTGGATGGGCCGCTGGCGATGGACAATGCGGTGGATATCGCGGCGGCGCGCACCAAGGGGCTGAAGGGCCGGGTGGCGGGGCGGGCGAATATCCTTGTGGTGCCGGGGATTGACGCGGGCAACATGCTTGCCAAGCAACTGGCCTTCGTCTCCCATGCCGAAAGTGCCGGGCTGGTCTTGGGCGCAAAGGTGCCGGTGATCCTCAATTCCCGTGCCGACAGCGTGATGTCGCGGCTGGCCTCCTGCGCGGTGGCGGCGTTGCACCATGCCGCGCTTGGCGCGGGCCGGAGCAAGGGCCGATAGGCCGCAACCGTCCGTGGCAACGCCGGCTTGGGGGGCTCGATGCCCCGCAAGCCGGCCCCCGGATGGGATCAGCCCACTGTCAGCCGCACCGGCCCCGCCTCGACCGTTCCGATCTGCGCCGCGGGCAGGCCCTGTGCCCGCAGGGTGGCAAGCAGCGCCGCCGCCTCCCCCGGCGGCACGGCGGCCAGCAGCCCACCGGCGGTCTGCGGATCGTGCAGCAGCGCCTTGAGCGGCCCTTCCGCCATCACCAGCCGCCCGATTGTCACCGCCCGGTTGCCCGGCGCCAGCGCCGAGGCCACCCCCGCCGCCGCCAGTTCCAGCGCCCCGGGCAACAGCGGGACCGCCGCCGCCTCAAGCCGCGCCGCCATGCCCGAAGCCTCCAGCATCTCCAGCAGATGCGCCGCAAGGCCAAAGCCAGTCACATCGGTCATCGCATGGGCCAGCGGCGCCAGAACCGCAGCCGCCCCGGCCTGCGGCTGGCCCATCTGGGCCAGCGTTGCCGCCACCGCCTCGCCCAGGATCAGACCGGGCAGCCGGGCCATCGCCATTTCTGCCGCCATCACCGTGCCGGTTCCCAGCGCCTTGGTCAGGATCAGCGCGTCGCCCGGCCTTGCCCCGCCCTTGGCCACCGCATGGCCGGCAAGGCCAGTCACCGTAAAGCCGATGGTCAGTTCCGCCCCGACAGAGCTGTGCCCACCCACCACATCGGCCCCCGCAGCGGCAAAGACCGCAGCCGCCTCCTCCATCACTTCGGCCAGTTCGGCAGCGGCCAGATCGGGCGCCATGCGCGGCAGCACCACCTGCGCCAGCGCCGCCTGCGGCGCTGCCCCCATCGCCCAGACATCGCCCAGCGCATGAACCGCCGCGATCCGCGCCATCAGCCTTGCATCGGCGGTGAAGGCGCGCAGATGGTCGGTGGTCATCACCTGCACCCCCGCGCCCTGTCCAGCCGCACCCCAACGCAGCACCGCCGCATCGTCGCCCCGCCCCGACAGCACATCGGCCCGCGCCGGTGCAGGCAGCCCGGCCAGCGCCGCCGCAAGTGCCCCCGGCGCCAGCTTGGCGCCGCAGCCGCCGCAGAGCGGCTTGTCGCCCATCGCCTCGGCCAGCCCCGCGACCTGCGGGTCCGGCAGGGCGGGGGCGGGCATCACCGGGTAATCGGCGAATTTCTCCATGAACTTGCGGTCGATCCGGTCCTTGATCCGCCAGAGCCAGCCGCCCCCCGAACGCAGGCCAAACTTGTCGGCCACCGCCGCCTGCCCGCCGGTCGAGACCAGCTTGAGATAGTCGCGCTGCGGGCGATAGGGGCGCAAGCGCCCTTCGGTCAGGACGGCGCGCAGGTTGTGATACAGCACCGGCGCCTGCCGCACGGCAAAGACCCCGGCCTTGGGCCGCGGCGCATGGGCCATATGGGCACAGTCGCCCGTCGCAAACACCCGCGGGTCGCTGCTCTGCAAGGTCGGGCCGACGGTGACAAAGCCCTGATGCAGCTCCAGCCCGCTTTGCGCCAGCCAGCCCTGCGGCCGGCTTCCCGCCACCGAAAGCGTGAAATCCGAGGGCAGCACCTGCCCATCGGTCAGCGTCACCCGGTCGGGGCCGATCCGCAGCGCCTCGGCCCCGGTCACCAGCGCGATCCCTGCGGCCCGGACATGGCGCAACAGCGCCGCACGCGCCGCGGCGCCGGTGTTGGGCAGCCCCCCGCCGCGGTCCACCACCGTCACGTCGGGCCGCGCCCCCGCCATCCGCAGCCGGTGCGCCGAAGCAAGCGCCAGTTCGATCCCGCCCACGCCGCCGCCGATGATCACCAGACGCGGCGCCGGCAAGGCGCGGGCAACAAACGCCTCCCACGCCTCGGCATAGGCGCCAAGGGGTTTGGCCGCCACGCCATGTTCGGCATAGCCCGCCACCTCCGGCAGGTCCGAACCGATGCCGATGTCGATCGAGGCAAAGTCAAAGCGCAGCGGCGGGCGCCCCTGCAACATCACCCGGCCCGCCGTCAGGTCCAGCCCCGTCGCGCGGTCAAGGATCAGCCGCGCCCCGGCAAAGCGCGCCAGCCGCACCAGATCAATCATGATCTCGTCGCGGGCATAATGTCCGGCGATCAGCCCGGGCAGCATTCCGGTATAGGGCGCCGCCGGGCCGGGGTTCACGATGGTCAGCCGCACGCCCGCAAGGGGGGCCATCCCCCACATCCGCGCCACCAGCGCATGGCTATGGCCGCCACCGATCAGCACCACATCCCGGATCACCGGAACCGAACCGCCCTGCATCGCCGCCTCCTGCCTGCCGCCTGCGATCCTATGCGGCATTTGCGGCAGGCGACAGACCCGGCCTGCAGGCTCCGCTTGCCGCCGCCCCGGCAAGGCGCCATTCTGCGGGAAAACAGCCCCGGGTCCAGATGGCCAACAGCCCCCGCATCAACCTGACCCAGACGCAGCGGCTTGCGCTGAACCCCAGTCTGCAAGGCGCCATCGGCATCCTGCGCACCGATGCCGCCGGGCTGACCCGCTATCTTGAGGAACAGGCGGCGGCCAATCCGCATCTGCGGTTGGACCGGGTTCTTGCCCCGCCGGGCGACTGGCTGCCGCGCTGGCGCGGTGTGTTTGAACCTTTGGGCGGGCGCGGCGGGGCAGAGCCCGACCTTGCCCCCGCCACCTCGCCCAGCCTGATTGCGCATGTTCTGCAGGCCATCGCCACGCTGAACCTGCCCGCCCGCGCCCGCCGCATCGCCGAGGCTTTGGCCGAGGCGCTGGAGCCTTCGGGCTGGCTGGCCCGCCCGCCCGCCGCCATCGCCGCCGGACTGCAAATGAGCGAGGCCGAAGTGTCTGCCGTGCTGGACCGGTTGCAAACGATTGAACCGGCAGGGCTTTTTGCCCGCGATCTGGCCGATTGCCTGCGGCTTCAGGCGCGCGAGGCGGGGGTGCTGGACCCGATCATGTCGGCCATTCTGGCCAATCTTCCGTTGCTGGCCAGTGGCGATTTTGCCCGGCTGGCCCGGGCCTGTGGCGCAACCGAGGCCGAAGTTCTGGCCCGCTTCCGCCTGATCCGGGGGATGGACCCGAAACCCGGCGCCAGCTTTGACGCCGGGTTCGGCAACGGCGCCCTGCCGCCCCCCCCGCGCGAGCCGGACCTTCTGGCACGCCCGCTTGGCACGGCGGGGTGGGAGATTGCGCTGAACCGTTCGGCCCTGCCCACGGTCAAGGTGCAGCGCAGCGAGGCGGCGGACCGCGCCGCGCTGGCCATTGCCCGCGGGCTGAAACAGGCGGTCGAGGCGCGCAACGCCACCCTTTTGCGGGTGGGCCGCGAAATTGCCGCCCGGCAACAAGTGGCGCTGTCGCAGGGACCGGCGGCGCTGGAACCGATGACAATGGCCGAGGTGGGTGCGGCACTGGACCTGCATGAAAGCACGATCAGCCGGGTGGTCGCAGGGGCCGCAATCGACACCCCCCGCGGCACGATCTGGCTGCGCCAGATGTTCAGCGGCGCCCGGTCGGGCGCGATCGAGGGGCAGAGCCTGTCTGCCGCCGCGCTGCGCCACCGGCTTGCCGCGCTGATTGCCGCCGAAGACCCCGCCCGCCCCCTCAGCGATGCAAGGCTGGTCAAGGCGCTGGCGGTCGAGACCGGCATCACCCTGCCCCGCCGCACCCTTGCGCATTACCGCGAGCTGGCGGGCATCCCCGCAGGCCCCCGCCGCAAACGCCGCCCGGGCTGAGGCGGCTGGCCTTGCCGTCGCAGCAGCACTATCATCAGGAGAACTTGGCAAGACGCAGAAAATGGCAAGGCAACCCTGATGGCAAATATCACCCTGCGGCAGATACGCTATTTCGTCGCCCTTGCCCGGCACCGCCACTTCGGCCGCGCCGCCGACGATTGCGCCGTGACGCAGCCCGCGCTGTCGATGCAGATCAAGGTGCTGGAAGACAGCCTTGGCACCGCGCTGTTCGAGCGCGGCGCAAGACAGATCAGCCTGACCGGCTTTGGCGAGGCGTTTCTGGCCCGGTCCGACGGCATTCTGCAGGCGGTGGACGAATTGGAAGACCTTGCCCGCGCCACCGGCGGCAAACCCTCGGGCAAGCTGCGCATCGGCGTCATTCCCACCGTCGCGCCCTATCTCTTGCCCGCGATCATCACGCATTTGCAGGGCCTGTTTCCCGACCTGCGGCCGCTGTTGCGCGAAACGGTCACGCCGCGCCTGCTGGAAGAGCTGCTTGACGGGCGGCTGGATGCCGCCATCCTTGCGCTGCCGGTTTCGGAACCCGCCCTGACCGAGGTTGCGCTGCTCAGTGAACCTTTTGTTCTGGTGCGCCCCGCCGAAGACCGGGCCAAGCCGGTGCCAAGCCCGGCCATGCTGCGCGAGATGCGGCTTTTGCTGCTGGAAGAGGGGCATTGCTTCCGCGAACAGGCGCTGTCGTTCTGCGATCTTCCGCCCTCGCGCCCGCGGGAAATGCTGGACGGCAGCACGCTGTCAACGCTGGTGCAGATGGTGGGGGCGGGGTTCGGCGTGACGCTGATCCCGGAAATGGCGGTGGCGGTGGAAACCCGCTCGGCCCCGGTGGCGGTCGCGCGGTTCCGTGAACCGCAGCCGGTGCGGCGCATCGGCATGGTTTGGCGCAAATCAAACCCGCTCGAGGCGCAACTGATGCAGATTGCCGAGGCCGTCCGGCAGGCCAGCACCCATCCGGGCGAAGCAGCCTCACCGCCCTGAACCGCGAGCCAGTGCCTGAGGCCGCAGCATCTTGTGGACTCGTGCTGAAGACCCGGCAGAAACAGCACAGGTCCGAAACGCCCCACTGAATCCGGCGCATAAACGGGCCCAGATGATCGGCCTTGCGCCATTGATCGGCAAGCGCCTGTCGGCGGCCTATCCCTGATCCCATCGGCGCGTTTTAGCCCATTTTTCGGTCATATCTGGGATTTCCGCCGAATTTCCATGCGAATGCCGGTGAGAATGGCCTTCGCGCCCCTTCTGACATGGCCTTGTGCCATGCAGTCCCGCACAGCGATTGCATGGAAGCTGCGCTGACCATCATCGTTGTCGAGCAGGACCGTGACCGCGCCATGATGATCGTGGACGCGCTGCGTGATGCCGGGCAGCACCGCATTGCCATCATCGGCTCGGGCAGCGGATTGGCCCGGCGTGTTGCGGAAACCCGGCCTGACCTTGTGCTGATCGACGCCGGCGACCCATCGCGCGATGAGCTGGAAGAGCTGACGCTGGCTGCCGGGCCGCTGGAGCGTCCGGTTGCGATGTTCGTGGACCGTTCGGATCAGGGCCTCACACGGGCGGCGATCGAGGCGGGCGTTTCGGCCTATGTCGTGGATGGTCTGCGCTCCGAGCGCCTCCGCCCTATTCTGGATGCCGCCATCGCGCGGTTTCACATGTTCGCCCGGATGCGCACCGAACTGGCCGCGACCAAGGCCGCGCTGGAAGAGCGCAAGGTGATTGACCGGGCCAAGGGCATCCTGATGTGCGCCAAGGGCATCGGCGAGGAAGAAGCCTATGCGCTGATGCGCAAGACCGCCATGGATCAGGGCAAGCGGTTGGGCGAACTGGCACAGGCGCTGGTCACGGCGGCGGAGTTGCTGCGATGACGCCGCTTGCCTTGGGCTATGTGCCGCTTCTGGATGCGGCGCCGCTGGTTGTCGCGCGCGAAATGGGCTTTGCCGAGGAAGAGGGCCTGAGCCTGACGCTGACCCGGGCCGCCAGTTGGTCGCAACTGCGCGACATGCTGGACAGTGGTGCGGTCGCGGCGGCGCATATGCTGTCGGCGATGCCGGTGGCGCGCGCGCTTGGCCTTGGCGGCGGCACCGGCGCGACCGAAGTGCTGATGGTTCTGTCGCTGGGCGGGCAGGTGATCGGTCTCTCGGGCGATCTTGGCCGCCGGATTGGCGCAGGTTTTGGCGATCCGGTCGCATTGGGGGCCGCGCTTGGCCGCAGCCCATTGCGTCTGGGCGTGCCCTTTCCGTTTTCGATGCATGCGCTTTTGTTGCGCTATTGGCTGTCACGCGCCGCCCCCGGATTGGCGCCGCAGATCGTCGTGGTTCCGCCGCCGCGGATGGCCGCCGCGCTGAAGGCCGGGGAAATCGACGGCTTTTGCGTGGGCGAGCCTTGGGGCAGCGCCGCCGTCGCCGAAGCCGGAGCGCAGATCGTGCTGACCGGCAGCCATATCTGGAGCCAGTCGCCGGAAAAGGTTCTGGCGGCGCGCAAAGGCTGGGGCGAGGCGGCGGGCCCCTTGCTGCGTGCGCTGTGGCGCGCCGGGCGTTGGGCGGACGCTGCGGAGAACAGCGCGACACTGGCCGAGATTCTGGCCCGGGCCGAATACCTTGACACCTCGGCCCTGCATATCGAACCCGCCCTTCAGGGCCGGGTCGCGGATCAGCTTGTGCCCGACCTGATCCATTTTCACGACGGCACGGCCAATTTCCCGTGGCGCAGTCAGGCGGGCTGGATCGGCGCCGAACTGGCCGAAGCCCATGGCCTGAACCCCGGCGCGGCCATTGCAACCGCCCGCGCCTGTTTCCGCAGCGATCTTTACCGCCGGCATCTGGCCGGGCTGGCGCCGATGCCGCGCAGCTCGGACAAGGCCGAAGGCGCATTGGAGGCCAGCGAATCGCTTCCGGCAGTCAGCGGCAGCCTGCGCCTGTCGCGGAACCGTTTCTTTGACGGCGCCGTTTTCGACCCGGCCCCCGCCGCGTGATGCTTTTTCAGGCAGAATGCCGCATCGCAGCAAAAAGCTGACCAGCCACCCTGCACCTACAGCCGCCTTTGCTTGACCCACACCGGCAGCAGGGGCAATCCTGAGATCAACGGAGCAACGAGGTTCCGTTCTTCCCAAAATCGGGAACCCAGGCAAGGCCGCCTGACCGCTTGCATTCTTTGATGCAAGGCGCGTCGCGTGGCCTTTTTCCCATTTCCAACAGGACCTCCCATGACCCGAGCCGCCCTTCTTCTGACCGTCGCCTTCACCTGCCCCGCCTTTGCCGAAACCTCTGGCATCGAGAAAGACAGCCTGACCCTTGGCTTCATCAAGCTGACCGACATGGCCCCGCTGGCCATTGCCAAGGAGAAGGGCTTTTTCGAGGATGAGGGCCTGAACATCACGCTTGAAGCGCAGTCGAACTGGAAAGTCCTTCTTGACCGCGTGCTGTCGGGCGAGATTGACGGCGCGCAGATGCTGGCGGGCCAGCCCATCGCCTCGACCATCGGTTATGGCACCAAGGGCGCCATCATCGCCCCGATTGCACTTGACCTGAATGGCAATGCGATCACCGTCTCGAATGCGGTCTGGGAGGCGATGAAGCCCGGCCTTGCGGCAACCGATGGCAAGCCCGACCATCCGATTTCCGCTGCGGCACTGAAACCCGTGCTGGAAAGCTATGCCGATGCGGGCAAGCCCTTCAACTTCGGCATGGTTTTCCCGGTTTCGCCGCATAACTACGAACTGCGCTACTGGCTGGCGGCGGGTGGGGTGAACCCGGGCCTTTACTCGGCCGATGACAATTCCGGCCAGATCGGCGCGGATGTGCTGCTGTCCGTCACGCCGCCGCCGCAGATGCCCGCCACGCTGGAGGCCGGCACCATCGACGGCTATTCGGTGGGTGAGCCGTGGAATCAGGCGGCGGTGGCCAAGGGGATCGGCGTTCCCGTCATTTCGGATGACGCGATCTTCCACAACAATCCCGAAAAGGTCTTTGGCCTGACCAAGGATTTTGCTGAAGCCAACCCCAACACGGTAAAGGCGCTGACCAAGGCGCTGATCCGCGCCCAGATGTGGCTGGATGCGAACGACAACGCCAATCGCGCCGAAGCGGTCGAGATCCTGTCGCGCAAGGATTATGTCGGCGCCGATGCGGCGGTGATCGCAAATTCGATGACCGGGACATTCGAATATGAGGCCGGTGACAAGCGGATCGAGCCTGATTTCAACATCTTCTTCCGCAGCAACGCCAGTTTCCCCTATTATTCGGATGCGGTGTGGACCCTGACGCAGATGCGCCGCTGGGGCCAGATTGCTGAGGCCCAGCCCGATGCCTGGTATGATCAGACCGCCCGGCAGGTCTACCGCCCGGACATCTACGAAATCGCAGCGCGCGAGTTGATTGCCGAAGGCAAGGCCGCTGAAGCCGATTTCGACTTTGATCCCGATGGCTACCGCGAACCGACCTCGGCCTTCATCGACGGCATCGTCTATGACGGGACCAAGCCGAACGCCTATATCGACAGCCTGACCATCGGCCTGAAATCCGGCCAGATGGTTCTGGGCGGCGATGTCGTGAACTGAGGAGGGGACGACCATGGCCTCGCTCGACCCCGCCGACCTGCCCGAAGAAGATGCCGCCCTGCGCGCCCGCCGCCTTGCCCATCTGCAAAGCCTGATCGCCCGGATAGAGCCGTGGTTCCGCCTGCTGGGCCTGCCGTGGATCGCCCCGCTCTGGCGGCTTCTGATCGACGATTCCCCGCGCCAGCAATGGATCGAGATCTGGCGCGGCCTGATCGTTCCGGTCCTGTCGATCCTTGGCTTTCTGGCGCTTTGGGCCTGGGCCGCGCCGCAGGTGCAAACCTCGCTTGGCGCCATTCCCGGCCCGGCGCAGGTCTGGGAACAGGTGCATGTCCTGCATCAGGAGGCGCAGAACGAGGCCGAACGGGAGGCTGCCTTCTATGAAAAGCAGGCGACCAAGAATGCCGAGCTTCTGGCGGCAGGCAAGGCGGATGAGGTCAAGGACCGGGTCTATGCCGGCAAGCCGACCTATTCCGGGCAGATCCTGACCTCTTTGAAAACCGTTTTCCTTGGCTTCCTGCTGGCCTCGTTGCTGGCCATTCCGCTGGGCATCCTCGCCGGGCTGTCGGCCACCGCCAATGCCGCCCTGTCGCCGCTGGTGCAGGTGTTCAAGCCGGTCTCGCCTCTGGCATGGCTGCCCATCGTCACCATGACGGTTTCGGCGCTGTATGATGGTGGCGACGGCGGTGTGCCGAAAAGCTTCCTTGTCTCGGCCATCACCGTGATGCTGTGTTCGCTCTGGCCGACGCTGATCAACACCGCGCTGGGTGTGGCGACCATCGACAAGGATCTGGTGAATGTCGGCCGCGTCCTCAAACTGTCGCTCTGGACGCGGATCACCAAGCTGGTGCTGCCCTCGGCGCTGCCCCTGATCTTTACCGGGCTGCGGTTGTCGCTGGGCGTGGGCTGGATGGTGCTGATCGCTGCCGAAATGCTGTCGCAGAACCCCGGCCTTGGCAAATTCGTCTGGGACGAATTCCAGAACGGTTCCTCCGACAGCCTTGCCCGGATCATGGTTGCGGTCTTCACCATCGGCCTGATCGGGGTTTTGCTGGACCGCATCATGGTGGCGCTGCAAACCCTTCTGACCTTTCAGGGGAGGCGCTGATGCCGATGCTTGAGCTGCGCCATGTGACCAAGGGCTTTGGCACCAACCCGCGCCATGAGGTGCTGCGCGATGTCTCGCTGCGGGTGGAGGAGGGGGAGTTTCTGGTCCTGCTCGGCTTCTCGGGAACCGGGAAATCGACGCTGATCAACCTGCTTGCCGGATTGCAGACCGCCGACCGGGGCGAGGTTCTGTTCCGGGGCACCCCCGTCACCGGGCCGGGGCCGGAGCGCGGTCTGGTGTTCCAGTCCTATTCGCTGATGCCGTGGCTGACGGTGGCGGGCAATGTGGCGCTGGCGGTCGATGCCGTGCATGGCGCCCGGCCCAAGGCGGAACGCGCGGCGCTGGTGACGAAATATGTGGCGATGGTGGGTCTGTCGCACGCCGCCGCCCGCCGCCCTGCCGAACTGTCGGGCGGGATGCGACAGCGCGTTGCTGTGGCCCGCGCCCTGGCGATGGAGCCGGAAGTGCTGCTGATGGACGAACCGCTTTCCGCGCTGGATGCCATGACCCGCGCCGATCTGGCCGATGAGATCGAGGCGATCTGGCGCCACGAAAAGAAGACGGCCGTGCTGATCACCAATGACGTGGACGAAGCGATCACGCTGGCCGACCGCATCCAGATCCTGAACCCCGATGGCAGCCTTGGCGCGACGTTCACGGTGGCGCTTGCCCGCCCGCGCGACCGCGGGGCGATGAACCATGACGCCACCTTTCAGGCCCTGCGCGCCGAGATCACCGCAACCCTGTTGCAGGCAGGCACGCAGGCCAAGGCCGAGATGCGCCGCCATCTGCCCGCCGTCACCCCGCGCCATGCCCTGCCCCGCGCCTATGCTGCCGCTCAGAAAGGCCCCGCCGATGCGCGCTATCTGGAATACTCGCAGCTTTCCAAGGTCTATGACACGTCAAAAGGCCCGCTGACGGTTGTCGAAAAGGTCGATCTGAAACTGCGCAAGGGCGAGTTCATTTCGCTGATCGGTCATTCCGGCTGCGGCAAGTCCACAGTGCTGTCGATGACGGCCGGGCTGACCGGGATTTCAGAGGGCGGCATCATCCTTGACGGCCGCGCCGTCGAAGGGCCGGACCCTGAACGGGCGGTGGTGTTTCAGTCGCCCTCGCTCTTTCCCTGGCTGACCGCGCGCGAGAATGTCGCCATCGGTGTGGACCGCGTTTACCCCGCCGCCAGTCAGGCGGAGCGGCAGGACGTGGTGGAATATTATCTGGAGCGCGTGGGCCTTGCCGATGCGATGCACAAACCCGCCGCCGAAATGTCGAACGGGATGCGCCAGCGGGTCGGCATCGCCCGCGCCTTTGCCCTGTCGCCCAAGCTTCTGCTTCTGGACGAGCCTTTCGGGATGCTCGACAGCCTGACCCGCTGGGAGTTGCAAGAGGTGCTGATGGAGGTCTGGTCGCGCACGCAGGTCACCGCCGTCTGCGTCACCCATGACGTGGACGAGGCCATTCTGATGGCCGACCGCGTGGTGATGATGACCAACGGCCCCCATGCCACCATCGGCAAGGTGACCGAAGTGAAACTGCCGCGCCCGCGTTCACGCCGGGCCATGGTCGAGCATCCCGACTATTGGGGCTATCGCTCTGAAATCCTGAACTTCCTGCATGACCACGCCCATGGCCCGCTGAAGACGCCGGTCAAGAACAAGGATGCCGCATGATGAAGAAGCTTGTCGTGATCGGGGCCGGAATGGCCTCTGGCCGGATGCTGGAGCATCTGACGGGCTGGAACGTGACCCTGTTCAACGCCGAACCGCGCGGCAATTACAACCGGCTGATGCTGTCGCCCGTGCTGTCAGGCGAAAAGACCTATGAAGAGATCATCACGCATGACGCTGACTGGTATGCGGCGCGGGGCATCGACTGCCGCTTTGGCGAGCCGGTGGTGCGGATCGACCGGGTGAACAAGACGGTCTATTCCAACCTTGGCGGCGCGCCCTATGACGCGCTGGTGATCGCCACCGGCTCGGCCCCCTTCATCATTCCGGTGCCGGGGCATCAATTGCCGGGCGTCGTGACCTACCGCGACCTTGAAGACACCCATGCGATGATTGCCGCTGCGAAACCCGGCAGCACCGCCGTGGTGATCGGCGGCGGTCTTCTGGGCCTTGAGGCGGCGGCGGGGATGGCGGCTCGCGGGGCCGAGGTGACCGTGATCCATCTGATGGGCCATCTGATGGAACGCCAGCTTGATCCTTCCGCCGGCTATCTTCTGCAAAAGGATCTGGAAAGGCGCGGCATCCGCATTCATTGCAAGGGGGCGACCAAGGCCATTCTGGGCAAGGACCGGGTAGAGGCCGTTCTGCTTGAGGATGGCACGGTCTATCCTGCCGATCTGGTCTGCATGGCGGTCGGCATCCGCCCGGAAACCCGCATCGCCACCGACGCCCATCTTGAGGTGGAGCGCGGCATCGTCGTGGACGCGCAGATGCGTAGTTCTGATCCGGCGATCTTTGCCTTGGGCGAATGCGTGCAATTCGACAAGCAGCTTTTCGGGCTGGTGGCACCGCTTTACGATCAGGCCAAGGTTCTGGCCGCCGTGCTGAACGGCGAAGAGGCCGCCTTTGCCCCGGTTCAAACCGCGACCAAACTGAAGGTGACGGGGGTTGACCTCTTCAGCGCGGGCGACTTTGCCGAAGGTCCGGGGCGGGAGGATATCGTGTTCCGCGATCCGGGGCGCGGAGTTTACAAGCGCCTGATCCTTGAAGGCGACCGGCTGTTGGGTGCGGTTCTCTATGGCGACACCGCCGACGGATCATGGTTCTTCGACCTGATCAAACAGGGCACCGACATCACCGATCTGCGCGAAACCATGATCTTCGGGCCGGGCTTCGGGGGCGCCAAGGCGGACCCTCTGGCCGCCGTTGCAGCCTTGCCGCCTGAGGCGGAGATTTGCGGCTGCAACGGCGTGTGCAAGGGAACCATCGTGCAGGCCGTGACCGGGGGCGCCCATACGCTCGACGCCGTGCGGGCGCTGACCAAGGCTTCGGCATCCTGCGGCACCTGCACCGGGCTGGTGGAAAAGGTGATGGCTGTCACCTTGGGCGGGGCCTTTACCGCCAATGCCAACCCACCGATGTGCAAATGCACCGACCACACCCATGAAGAGGTCCGCCGCCTGATCAAGGCGCAGGTGCTGCAATCCATTCCCGCCGTGATGCAGGAGCTGGGCTGGAAAAGCCATGGCGGCTGCGCCTCTTGCCGCCCGGCGCTGAACTATTACCTTCTGGCCGACTGGCCGCTGGACTATTGCGACGACCGGCAAAGCCGTTTCGTGAACGAGCGTAACCACGCCAACATCCAGAAAGACGGCACCTATTCCGTTGTGCCCCGGATGTGGGGCGGTGTCACCACCCCGGATGAATTGCGCGCCATCGCCGATGCCGCCGACCGCTACAACGTGCCAATGGTCAAGGTCACCGGCGGTCAGCGCATCGACCTGCTGGGGGTGAAGAAAGAGGATTTGCCCGCGATCTGGTCAGACCTCAACGCGGCCGGCATGGTTTCGGGGCACGCCTATTCCAAGGGGCTGCGCACGGTGAAGACCTGCGTCGGGTCCGCGTTCTGCCGCTTTGGCACGCAGGATTCCACGGGCCTCGGGATCAAGCTGGAAAAGCTGCTCTGGGGGTCATGGACGCCCGCCAAGGTCAAGCTGGGCGTTTCGGGCTGCCCGCGCAACTGCGCCGAAGCCACCTGCAAGGATATCGGCGTGATCTGTGTGGACAGCGGGTATCAGATCAGCGTCGCCGGCGCCGCCGGGCTTGAGGTCAAGGAAACCGAGCTGCTGATTTCCGTGCCGACCGAGGACGAGGCGATGGAGGTGATCGCCGCCTTCACCCAGCTTTACCGCGAAAACAGCCGCTATCTGCACCGCATCTACAAATGGGTCGCCAAGGTGGGGCTGGACTGGTGCAAAGACCAGATGGAAGACCTTGAGAACCGCCGCGCCCTCTATGACCGCTTCATGCTCAGTCAGTCGGTCTATCAGAAAGACCCATGGGCCGAACTTGCCCAGCGCCCCGAAGATTGGGCGCCGCTCAAGACCCTTGCGCTGGAGGCCGCCGAATGAACGCCGTCACCGAAACCTGGGTCGAGGTCGGCGCGCTTTGCGACATCCCCCGGCAGGGCGCGCGGGTGGTGAAGACCGCTGCGGGCTGCATCGCCGTCTTCCGCACCGATGCGGATGAGGTTTTTGCCCTGAATGACCGCTGCCCCCACAAGGGCGGCCCCCTTTCCGAAGGCATCGTCCATGGCACCTCGGTCACCTGTCCGCTGCACGCCTGGGTGTTCGATCTGAACTCGGGCATGGCACAGGGGGCGGATGTCGGCCATGTCGCCACCTATCCCGCCCGGATCGAGGCGGGCCGGGTCTATCTTGGCCTGCGGCCATGATCCGCTCCACTTGCCCCTATTGCGGCACGGGTTGCGGGCTGATCCTGACGCCCACCGCCGACGGGGTCGATGTCAGGGGCGATCCCGACCACCCCGCCAACTTTGGCCGCCTGTGTTCCAAAGGCAGCGCCCTGGGCGAAACGGTCGGCCTGCGCGGGCGGCTGTTGCAGCCGCAAATCCATGGGCAAAGGGCCGAATGGGACACAGCACTTGATCTGGTGGCGCAGAAGTTCACCGCCGCCATCCGCGATCACGGGCCGGATTCGGTGGCCTTCTACGTCTCGGGGCAACTGCTGACCGAAGACTATTATGTCGCCAACAAGCTGATGAAAGGGTTCATCGGTTCGGCGAACATCGACACCAATTCGCGGCTCTGCATGGCCTCTGCCGTTGCGGGACACCGCCGCGCCTTTGGCAGCGACACGGTTCCCGGCCTTTATGAGGATCTTGAGCTGGCCGATCTGGTGGTTCTGGTCGGATCAAACCTTGCATGGTGCCACCCCGTGCTGTTCCAGCGCCTGACCGATGCCAAGGCACGCGGCACCAAGGTTGTGGTGATCGACCCGCGCCAGACCGCCACCGCCGGCATCGCCGACCTGCATCTGCCGCTGGCGGCAGGATCGGATGCCGCCCTCTTCAACCTGCTGCTGGCCGAGGCAGACCGGCGCGGCCTGACCCGCCCCGGCAACGGGCTTGCGCCAGCCCTGACCGCGGCACAAGCGACCGACCCGGCCCTGACCGGCCTTGCGCCCGAAGCCCTGCAACAATTCTTCGACCTGTGGTGCAGCACCGAAAAGACGGTGACGGCCTGGTCCATGGGGATCAACCAATCCGACAGCGGCACCGACAAGGTGAACGCGATCCTGAACCTGCATATCGCCACAGGCCGCATCGGCAGGCCCGGCATGGGGCCATTCTCGCTTACAGGTCAGCCCAATGCGATGGGCGGGCGCGAGGTGGGGGGGCTGTCGAACATGCTGGCCGCCCATCTCAACCTTGACGACGCCGCGCACCGCGCCGCGGTGCAACAGTTCTGGGCGGCGCCGGCCATGGCCGACAAACCCGGGCTGAAGGCGGTCGATCTTTTCCACGCGGTCGAGGCGGGGCGGATTAAGGCGCTGTGGATCATCTGCACGAACCCCGCCGTCTCCATGCCCGAAGCCGACCGTGTTGCCCGCGCCATCGCCGGCTGCGATTTCGTCGTGGTCTCGGACATGATGGCCGAAACCGACACAACGCGCCTTGCCGATGTGCTGCTGCCCTCGACCGGCTGGGGTGAAAAGAACGGCACCGTCACCAATTCGGAACGCCGGATCAGCCGCCAGCGGCCCTTCCGCGCGCCGCCGGGTGCCGCGCGGGCCGATTGGTGGCAATTGGCCGAGGTTGCGCGCCGCATGGGATTTCAGGGCTTCGGCTATCACCACCCGGCCGAGATTTTCGCCGAACATGCTGCTTTGTCTGGTGTGGCAGGCCAATTGGGCAGCGATTTCGACATCTCTGACCATGCCGGGATCACGCAGGCCGGCTATGACGCGCTGACGCCCTTCCTTTGGCCCGCCAATCCGCGCCAGAACGGCGGGCGTTTCTTCGCAGAGGGGCGGTTCCATCACGCCGATGGCCATGCCCGCCTGATCCCGGTCACGGCCCGGCCCGAGACCGCCGACCTCATCCTGAACACGGGTCGGGTGCGCGACCATTGGCACACCGCCAGCCGCACCGGCCTGTCGCCCCGCCTGTCCGCGCATATGGCCGAACCCTATCTTGAGGTTCATCCCGGCGATGCCGCCCGCCTTGGCCTGATACCCGACGGGCTGGCCGAGGTTGCCGGGCAAGACAGCACGGTGCTGCTGCGCGTGATGATCTCGGACACGGTGCCGCCGGGGCGCCCCTTTGCCCCGATCCACTGGACCGGGGAAACCGCGGCGCAAGGGCGGGTCAGCGCGGTCGTGGGGGGGCGGACCGATCCGGTTTCGGGCCAGCCCGCGCTGAAGGCCGGGGCGGTCACCATCCGCCCGGCCAAGGCCGCCTTTCACGCCTATGCCATCGCCGCGCATCCGTTTCGGCCCGAAACCTTCTATTGGGCGACCGCAACCCATACCCGGGGGATGACGGCCGAGCTTGCCGGCCTGACCCTGCCTGCGGATTGGGAAAGCTTTGCCCGCCGGCTTTTTGCGCTGCCAGAGGCGGCAGCACAGTTCATGGCCGATCCGGCGCGCGGACGCTACCGCATCGCCTTCACCCGGAACGGACGGCTGGTTGCCGCCCTGTTCGCCGACACTGCCCCGGTGGCCCTGAGCCGGGCCCATATCGCCGGGCTTCTGGCCGAAGAGGCACCGGCGGCCCTGCTGTCCGGCCGCCCCGGTGCGAACCGTCCCGATCCGGGCGCCACGGTCTGCGCCTGTTTCTCGGTCGGGGTCAACACCATCACCCGCTCCATCGCTTCGGGTCAGTGCCTGACCGTCGAAGCCCTGGGAGCGGCGCTGAAAGCCGGAACCAATTGCGGCGCCTGCCGCCCGGAACTCTCTGCCCTGATCCACCGTCACCGACCCTTGCTGGAGGCCGCCGAATGACTGCCCCTTTCCCCCCGCCGCGTGGCCGGATTTCGCTGGTTGGCGCCGGCCCCGGTGCCGCCGATCTTTTGACGCTGCGCGCGCTGCGCTGCCTGCAACAGGCCGACCTCATCCTCTATGACCGGCTGGTGACGGAGGACATCCTTGCGCTGATCCCCGCCGCCACGCGCCGCATCGCGGTTGGCAAAGAGGTGGGCGCCAATGCCTGGCCGCAATCGCGGATCACGGCGCTGATGCTGGCCGAGGCGGTTTCGGGCGCCCATGTGGTGCGGCTCAAATCCGGTGACCCCACGATCTTTGGTCGCGCGAGCGAGGAAATCGCCGGCGCCCGGACGCTTGGCCTTGCGGTCGAGATCATTCCCGGCATAACCGCCGCCTCTGCCGCCGCCGCCAGCCTCTGCCGTTCGCTGACCACGCGGGGGGTGGCGCAACGGCTGGTGATCGCCACCGCCACCGACGAGGCCGATGGCGCCGTTCCCGAAACGCTGGCGCCCGGCACGACGCTGGCGCTTTACATGGCGACGCGCAAACTGGCCGAGATCGAGGCGACCCTTCTGGCGCGCGGCGCCGATCCGCAGACAGAGGTGGCCGCCGTCTGCCATGCCAGCCAGAGTTGCGAGACGATCCACCTTGCGCCGCTGAAAGGTATGGCGGCCCTGCTTTCAGGCAAGCCGGATTTCACCCACCCTTGTGTGCTGATCCTGACGGCAGGGGTTCTTAGCCAAACCGCCGCTCTGCCTGCGGTCGCTGCGGCGGTATAGGGAAGCAGGGCCAGACGACGGCGCCCCTGATCCCCGCAAGCGCCGCCGCAGAGAAGGATCTGCTCTTTGCGTCAAGACCTTTGGAATGGCCGCGAAAGCCGGGCGGATGGTAATTTCTGCCGGAACTACACCGTTCTGGAGCATCCATGTCTTTCCGTGTCGCGGGCTTTGCCGGCAGCCTGAGCAACCCGTCCAAAACCCGCACGCTGGTCGATCTGGCGGGCCGCCGTGTCGCCGCGCGCTTTGGCGGACGTGCCGAAACCTATGATCTGGCCGATCTGCAACCCGCCTTGGGCACGGCCAACACTCTGGACGACCTGAAAGGAACCGAAGGCGCTATCGTTGCCGCCCTCCTCTCGGCGGATGCCCTGATCGTGGGCAGCCCGGTTTACAAGGGCAGCTACGCCGGGTTGTTCAAGCATCTGTTCGACCTGATCGACCCGGCCGCGCTCGCGGGCAAGCCGATCCTGCTGACCGCGACCGGCGGCGGCGAAAAACATGCGCTGGTGATCGAACATCAGTTGCGCCCGCTCTTTGCCTTTTTCGAGGCGGCGGTGCTGCCGACCGGCATCTATGCCTCGGCCAGCGATTTTGCAGGTGGCCTGCCGGTGTCCGACGCGCTTCTGGCACGGCTTGACCGGGCGGTGGGGCAGTTCGGGCCATGGCTGACGGCGGATGTGGCCGGTCGGGCGGCCTGACTGCCGGCGGGTCAGAGAGAAATCTTCTTTCAAAGGGGCATATCCGGCCCCGCGAAGGCCCCCTGAACCCACAGCAAAAGAAGGGTCTTTCAAACTTTCACCAGCACCAAGATCGCCCCTGCCCCCCCGGGGCAACCGCGGCAATGGTGCAGATCAAGCGGGCAAAGCCCGTTGCGCATAACCCGCAAGTCTGCCGGTCCAACCGTGTGAAAGCGCGAAAACCGGCGGGCTTGGGACCGAAACCGAACGCAAAACGGAGCCAAGGATCAGATGGCCGACCTATTCCCGCAAGCCGCCCTCAGCGACAATGCCGCGCGCCAGCTTGCCAATGCCACCAAGACTGCCCCCGTCCTGCCGACGATCAGCCCGCGCTGGCTGGTGCATCTTCTGCAATGGGTGCCGGTCGAGGCGGGCATCTACCGCCTCAACACCGTGCGCAACCCCGAGAATGTCGAGGTTGCCTGCGCCGGGCGTGACGAATCCGAACTGCCGCAGACCTTCGTGAACTATGACGAAAAGCCGCGCGAATATTTCCTGAACGCCGTCTCGACCATTCTGGACGTTCACACCCGCGTCAGTGATCTTTATTCCAGCCCCTTCGATCAGGTGAAGGAACAACTGCGCCTTGCGATCGAGACGATCAAGGAAACGCAGGAAGGCCAACTGATCAACAACCCGGACTATGGCCTCTTGGCCAATGTGGCGCCTTCGCAGGTGATCAAGACCCGCACCGGCGCGCCGCAGCCCGATGATCTTGACCTTCTCGTCGCCAAGGTCTGGAAGGAACCGGCGTTCTTCCTTGCCCATCCCGATGCCATCGCCGCCTTTGGCCGCGAATGCACCCGCCGCGGCGTGCCGCCGCCCACGGTGTCGCTGTTCGGCTCGCAGTTCCTGACATGGCGGGGCATTCCGCTGGTGCCATCGGACAAGGTGCCGGTGGTCAATGGGAAGACCAAGATCCTGCTGTTGCGGGTCGGCGACAAGCGGCAAGGCGTGATCGGCGTCTATCAGCCCGGTCTGGCGGGCGAGCAGAGCCCCGGCCTCTCGGTGCGGTTCATGGGCATCAACCGCTCGGCCATCGCGTCTTATCTGATCAGCCTTTACTGCTCGCTGGTGGTGCAGTCGCCCGATGCGCTGGCGGTTCTGGAGGAGGTGGAGATCGGCAAGTTCCATGACTATCCCGACACCTATGCCAAGTAATCTGGCGCCCGGCGATGCGGCTGCCGCGGGGCTGCCCGATGTGCAGGTTCTGACGCAGCTTGCGGCGCAGTTATTTGCCGCGCTTCCCGGTGGGGCGGCACCGTCAAACCCGGTGCCGGAAGATCCGCTGCCGGGGGGGCTGTCGCTTGGCCCCTTTGCCAAGGGCCCTGCCCTGCCGGGCCCATTGCTGCCCGGGGGCAACCTCGTGCCCGCCTCGCCGCAATCGGCGGTGGCCGCAGGCGCTTCGGTGCCCGCGCTGGCGCCAAAATCGGCGGCGGTGAACGGGTTGCCTGACCTTGCCGCCATCGTGTCGCCAGCGGTGAACGGGCGCTTCGGCGGCCATTCTCTGGGCGTGCCGACTCCGGCGGCGGCCCCGAATGCGCCGGTTTCGGCGCCTTCTGCCCCCGCCTCGCCCTATTACTTCCTTGGCGAAGCGGTCGGGCCTGCGGCGCGGGCCACTCCCGCGCGGCATGATCTGTCCGATCTGGTCACGGCGCGCAGTTTCGGTCTGCCCGGGCAGGATGATCTGCGCGGGCTGCTGGCGGAACCCGCCCGGCCCGCCGCGCCATCGGGGCCGTATTACTTCGCCCCCGCCGCGCCCGCCGTGGCCCCCGCGAGCGCACCCGCCCGCGGGCTGGACATCGCCGCCATCCGCCGCGATTTCCCGATCCTGCAGGAACGGGTGAACGGACGGCAACTGGTGTGGTTCGACAATGCTGCCACCACGCAGAAACCGCGCCAGGTGATCGACCGGGTTTCGTATTTCTACGAACACGAAAACTCGAACATCCACCGCGCCGCGCATGAGCTGGCGGCCCGCGCCACCGATGCCTACGAGGGCGCGCGCGAAAAGGTGCGCACCTTCCTGGGGGCCGCCTCGACCGAAGAGATCATCTTTGTCCGCGGGGCGACCGAAGCGATCAATCTGGTCGCCAACACCTGGGGCGCGCAAAACGTGGGCGAAGGGGACGAGATCATCGTCTCGAACCTGGAACACCATGCCAATATCGTGCCCTGGCAGATGCTGGCGGCACGCAAGGGGGCAAAGATCAAGGTCATTCCGGTGGATGACACCGGGCAGGTGATCCTGGACGAATATCGCCGTCTGCTGTCGCCGCGCACCAGACTGGTGGCGGTGACGCAAGTCTCGAACGCCCTGGGAACCGTGGTTCCGGTGCAAGAGATCGTGGCGCTGGCCAAGGCAGCCGGGCGGCGACATTGGTGGACGGGGCGCAATCGGTCAGCCACCTGCGGGTGAATGTGCAGGCGATCGGGGCCGATTTCTTTGTGTTTTCCGGTCACAAGATCTTTGGTCCGACCGGCATCGGCGTGGTCTATGGCCGCAAGGAATTGCTGGACCAGATCCCTCCATGGCAGGGCGGCGGCAACATGATTGCCGATGTGACCTTTGAAAAGACGCTCTACCAACCCGCCCCGAACAAGTTCGAGGCCGGCACCGGCAATATCGCCGATGCCGTGGGTCTGGGGGCCGCGCTCGACTATGTGCAGTCGCTGGGGCTTGAGGCGATTGCGCAGTATGAGCATGACCTTCTGGCCTATGCCACCCATCACCTTGCCCCGATCAAGGGCGTGCGCCTGATCGGCACGGCGGCGCACAAGGCCAGCGTGCTGTCCTTCGTGCTGGACGGCCATTCCACCGAACAGGTGGGTCGGGCGCTGAACGAAGAGGGGATCGCGGTGCGCTCGGGCCATCACTGCGCCCAGCCGATCCTGCGCCGTTTCGGGGTCGAGGCGACGGTGCGGCCCTCGCTGGCCTTCTATAACACCTGCGAGGAGGTGGACCGCTTCATCGCCGTGGTGCGGCGGCTGGCGCGGGCCTGAAACCGCAGCGGAAATGCAAAGGCCCGCCGGTGCGAAACCGGCGGGCCTTTGGTTTGCGGGGGCTATCCCAGAATCTCGGCCAGCAGATCGGCATGATGGGCGGCAGCCACATCGGGATGCGACCGCAGGCGGCTTTTCAGATGATTGATCCCCACATTGCGGAACAGCGGGTTAAGCGGGTCCACCGTCAGACCGCGCTCAAGCTTTTGCAGATCGTCGGGCAGCGGCAGAACGGGGATGTTGGCATCATACCGGGCGCCAAGGAAGAAGGCGAAAGAGAACCGCTCCACCCCCGGCGGCGGGGCCACCACGTCATGCACATCGGCGCGGACAAAGCCGTTCGTCGCCAGTTCCAGCAACTCACCCGTGTTGATGACAAAGGTGCCCGGCAGTGGCGGCGCGTTCAGCCATTCACCGTCAACCGTCTGCACCCGCAGGCCGGGCACCACGTCTTGCAGCAGAATGGTGATCAACCCGCCATCCTTGTGCGCGCCCACGCCCTGATCGGTTTCCGCCACATCCCGGCCGGGATAGCGGATCAGCTTGAGAAGCTGGGTTGGTTGCGGTTCGTAAACCTCGGCAAAGGCATCTTCGGGCTGGCCCAGCGCAAGGGCGATGGCCTGAAGAAGATCAATACCCAAGGTCGTCACCCGTGCCTGATAGTCCAGCACGATGTCTTTCAGCTCGGGCACCGCCTCGGGCCATTGGTTCGGGCCTTGCAGCCGGGCCCAACCGGGGCTGTCGGGGTCAAAAGCGCGCGGAGAGCCTTCTGTGTTGAAGTCGATCTGCTCGCGCCAGTCCTGTTCGCCCCGGGTCCGCTCGTATCCCGCGCGATTATAGCCGCGGAAATGCGGAGAGCGGACCATCTCGATCTTCAGCTTTTCCTCGATGGGCAGGGCGAAGAATTTCTTCGCACCCGCCACCAGCCCGTCGATCAGGTCTTGCGGCACACCATGGCCGGTCAGGTAGAAAAACCCATGGTCATGCAGAATGCCGCGCAGCTCGGCGATGAAAGCCGCGCGATCCGAGAAGGTGCGATGAAAGCGTGAAAAGTCCAGAACGGGCAAGTTTGCGGCCTGGGATACGGTCATGGGGATACTCCTGTTGCAACCCCCTCGCGGGGCCGGTCTTCGGTTCGGGTTCGCGCATCGGACGGGTTCGCCGGGCGCCAGCCTGTCAGACGGCGCGCGCCCTCGGTCAGAAGCGGCACCGGCTTGGCGAAACGCGCGGCAATTTCGGCAACTGCCTGCCGTAGTGCGGGCAGGCCCTGCGCCGGCGGATGTTGATGCGGCGCGGTGCGCCGGGCCTCGGCCGCGGCGTTGATCAGCGCGGGCGGCGCGCCCCCTTCGGGAAAGCCCTGCTCAAGATTGATTGCGCCGACCGATGCCGCCAATGGCGACATCGGTTCGAAAGCCAAGGGTCTGAGCCCCGCAAAGACAGAGTTTATCGTCACATCACCCCCAATATCAGCGCCCGGAGAGGGCGGCCCCCCTCTCCGGGCAATCCGTCAGGCGGCCTGCCGCAGCGTTTTCGCCGCCTCATCCAGAGCCTGGCGAAGATCGGCGATGATGTCCTCGGGATGTTCGATCCCGATGGACAGGCGGATATAGCCGGGCGTCACCCCCGCAGCCAATTGCTCAGCCGGGGTCAGTTGCTGATGCGTGGTCGAAGCCGGATGGATCGCCAGCGACCGGGCATCGCCGATGTTGGCGACATGGTGGAACAGCGCCAGCGCGTCGATGAAGGCGCGCCCCGCCTCGACGCCGCCATCCACCTCGAAGCCCACCAGCGCACCATGACCGCCAGACAGGTAGGCATCGGCGCGGCGGCGGTGTTCGCCGGTTTGCAGACCCGGGAAGATGGTCCGCGTCACCAGCGGATGGCCGTTCAGGAACTCGGCCACCTTGGCGGCATTCTCATTGTGCTGGCGGATGCGCAGCGGCAGGGTTTCCAGCCCCTGAATGAACAGGAAGGCGTTCTGCGGCGCCACGGCCGCCCCGATGTCGCGCAACAGCTTGACCCGTGCGCGCAGGATATAGGCGATGGGGCCAAGGGGTTTTGCCGCCTCGGTCCAGATGGCACCGTGATAGGCGGCATCGGGTTGCGTCAGGAGGGGGAAGCGGGCGGCATTCCCCTCCCAGTCGAACGTGCCGCCGTCGATGATGGCGCCGCCGATGGCGGTGCCATGGCCACCGATGTATTTCGTGGTGGAATAGACCACCACCGCCGCGCCATGTGCCAGTGGCCGCGCCGTCAGCGGTGCCGCCGTGTTGTCGAGGATCAGCGGCACACCGATTGCACGGCCAAGGGCCGCCACCTCGGCAATCGGGAAGACCTGCAACTTGGGGTTGGGCAGGGTTTCACCAAACCAGGCGCGGGTCTTGTCATCTGTCACCCGGACAAAATTCTGCGGGTCGTCCTGATCGACAAAGCGCACCTCAATCCCGAACTGCGCCAGCGTCTGCGACAGAAGGGTGACCGTGCCGCCGTAAAGGTCGGTCGAGGCGACGATATTGTCGCCCGCCTGCGCAAGGTTGGTCAGGGCAAAGAACGTTGCGGCCTGACCCGAGGCCACGGCCAGCGCCGCCACCCCGCCCTCAATCGCGGCAAGGCGTTCCTCGAACACGTCCGAGGTGGGGTTCTTGATGCGGGTATAGATCTGGCCCAGCTCTTCCAGCGCGAAAAGGCGCGCGGCATGGCCGGTATCCTGAAACTGAAAGCTGGTGTTCTGATAGATCGGCACCGCCAGCGATCCGGTCGCCGGATCGGTGCGCCAGCTTCCGCCATGCAGGGCGAGGGTTTCGGGGTGCAGGCTGGTGGTGGCCATGGGATTCTCCTGTTCCGGCGGCAACGGAACGCCGCGATTGGTCTGTCCCGGTCACAGGATCACAAAAATCACGTCAAAATATATCGCCTTTTATCGGCCCGAATTGGAACGGCCTTCCCCCGGCGGGGAATGAAAGAGCAGCGGCGTTCTTTTCTGCACCGTTCAGGGCGGGAATCCCCCCGGTTGCCCGCCCATGAAAGCCGCTTTTCACGACGAACCGCAGGGAAATGTCCCGGCCCGCGCCGTGATTCCCTCCCACCGACGGCCCCGGATCGGAAAAAATTTCTGCGCCGCGGCGCTGTCGTGGCGGATTGTTTCTGCGCCGCGCCCGAATTTTAAAAAACTCAACAAAATCAAAGGCTGCATTGACGTTCCCGCCACAAGCCGCTCCCATAAAGCCCACAAAACAGGCGAAATCCAAACCGGAGAGCATGATCCATGAGCAACCTGAACATCTTTGGCAAAGCGGGCCCCGCCCTTGCCACCGCGGCCGCTGTCGCCGCGGCGACCCTGCCCAGTCTGGCCAGCGCCGGCCCCACGCTGGACCGCATCACCGAACGCGGCGTGATCAAGGTCGGCGTTGGCACGACACCCGGTTTCTTTGCGCCCGACAGCGACGGCAAGTGGCAGGGCTTCTTCATCGATTATGGCCGCGCCCTGTCGATTGCCGTCTTCGGCACGCCCGACAAGGTGGAGTTCACCTCGTCTTCGCCGCAGCAACGGCTGCCCGCCCTGCAAGCGGGTGAATTCGATGTTCTGCTTTCGGGCGTGACCGTCACCGTGACCCGCGCCTTCAAGCTGGGCTTTCATTTCGGCCCCACGGTGTTTTATGACGGACAGGCCATTCTGGCCCGCAAGGATCTGGGCGTGGCGACGGCTGCGGAACTGGACGGCGCCACCATCGGCGTGCAGTCGGGCACCACGGGCGAGCTGAACATCGCCGATTTCTTCCGCAAGACCGGCAAGAGCTTTACCCCCGTCACCATCGAGGACACGTCGGAATTTCTCGCCGCGCTGGAATCCAACCGGGTCGATGCCATCACGCAGGACAGTTCCGACCTTGTGGGCAAGCTTCAACAGTTGAAAGACCCGTCGGCCTATGTGCTGCTGCCGGAACGCCTGTCGAAAGAGCCGCTCGCCCCCGCCATCGCAGCCGGTGACGACCGCTGGCTGGAGATCATCAACTGGACCGTCTATGCCACCATCCAGGCCGAGGAATGGGGCATCACCCAGACCAATGTCGATGAATTCCTGACATCGGAAGACCCGGCGATCCAGCGGTTCCTGGGGGTCGATCCGTCTCTGGCGCAGGATATCGGGCTGGATCCGAAATGGGCCTACAACATCATCAAGACGGTCGGAAACTACGGCGAAATCTACGAGCGGAACCTTGCGCCGCTGGGCTGGGAACGTGGCTATAACCAGCTTTGGACCAAGGGCGGCCTGCTTTATGCGCCCCCGTTCCGGTAAGACCCCGTGACCCTCCCTGTCACGTCTGACGGTCAGGGCCCCCACCTCTTCCCGCGCGGCAGGTTTGCCGCGCTGGTTGAATGGTGGGGGCCGCGACCATGGTCGCAGCTTGCGGTGATCCTCGTGATCGCCGCCCTTCTGCTTTGGTTCGGGCTGAACCTCGCGGCCGCATTGCAACGCGCGGGCATCACCCCCGGTTTCAGCTTTCTGTTCCGGTCGGCGAATTTCCAGATCGGCGAAAGCACTTTGGCGTTTCAGGCCGGCGACACCTATCTGCGCGCGATTGTCGTGGGCATCGTCAACACACTGAAAGTGGCCTTGGCGGGTTGCGTGCTGGCCACTCTGCTGGGGGTTGCCATCGGGGTGGGCGGGCTGTCGGCCAATCCGCTGCTTGGCGGCCTTGTGCGGGTCTATATTGAGGTGGTCCGCAACACGCCCCTCTTGCTGCAACTGTTCTTCTGGATCGCGGTGGCCCGCAACCTGCCGGGGCCCAGACAGGCACCCGGCGGGATGGGGTTCTACCTGTCGAACCGCGGCATCTTCGTGCCTGCCCTGACCTCGCCCGTTGGCTGGCTGATGCCGCTGGCGGCGATCGCCGGGCTTGTGCTGCTGGCGGCGGTGGCAAGGCCGCGGCTGAGGCGCGGGGGCGGGTTGCTTTGGCCCGGCGTCGTTGCACTGTCGGCACTGATCCTTGCCATCGCGGGTGCGGGGGTGGATGTGCCGCAGCTTCAGGGTTTCAACATCCGCGGCGGCCTGTCGCTGTCACCGGAGTTTGCGGCCCTGCTGACGGCGCTGACGGTGAAATTCTCCGCCTCCATCGCCGAGATTGTCCGGGCTGGCATCCTCTCGGTCGCCCCGGGCCAGCGCGAGGCGGCGCGGGCGCTGGGGCTGAATGACTGGCAGATCCTGCGACTGGTGGTGCTGCCGCAGGCGCTGCGGGTGATCGTGCCGCTGATCACCTCAAGCTTTCTGGACCTTGCCAAGGATTCCAGTCTGGCCGTCGCCATCGGTTATCCCGATCTGGTCGGCATCCTGAACACAACCGCCAACACCACAGGTCAGGCGATCGAGGCGGTGTTCATCATGGCCATCAGCTTTCTGGTGCTGAACTTGTCGGTGGCGGCCCTGATGAACCGATACAACCAGCGCGTTGCCCTGCGCGGAGAGGCCGGACGATGACCCTTCCCGCCCCCCTGCGCGGCGCCTTTGCCGGGCCTGTCAATATCGCGCTGTCTCTGGCGGTGCTGGGGGCGCTGGCGCTGGTCCTGCCGCCGCTTTTCGGCTGGGCGGTGGCCCATGCCGTCTGGCAGGGCGACATGGCGACCTGCCGCGCCGCCGCCGGAGCCTGCTGGGCCTTCTTGCAGGCCAAGGCGCGGTTCATCCTGTTCGCCTTCTATCCGGCAGATCAGATATGGCGGCCGGCATTGGTCGTGGTGGCCCTGCTGGCGCTGATGGTACTGTCGGCGCTGCCGCGGCTTTGGGGGGCGGTGCTGCTGACGGTCTGGCCCGTTGTCCTGATGTCAAGCTGGGGGCTGATGGCAGGGGGTGGCCCCCTGCCCCGGGTCTCGGTGAACGACTGGGGCGGGCTGCCGGTGACGCTGCTGGTCTGGACCACCTGCATGGCCTTTGCCATGCCTGCGGCCGTGCTGCTGGCCTTGGCGCGACAGTCCCGCATGGGGGGTCTGCGCAGCCTTTCGGTCGCCTATATCGAGGTGATGCGCGCCACGCCGATGGTGGCAATCCTGTATTTCGCCATGCTGATCCTGCCGATGGCGCTGCCGGGGGGCGTGGTCCTGGACAAGATCCTGCGCGCCACGATCATGACTGCGCTGTTCTTCACCGCCTATCTGGCCGAAGTGGTGCGCGGCGGTCTGCAGACCATCCCGGCAGGGCAGGCCGAGGCGGCTTCGGCGCTTGGCCTTGGATACTGGCGGACGGTGCAACTGATCGTGCTGCCTCAGGCGCTGAACAAGGTGATCCCGGGGCTGGTCAATCTGGCCATCGGGTTTTTGCTGGCCACCTCTCTTCTGGCGGTGATCGGAGTGTTCGACCTCCTGAACGCCGCCAAGGCATCAACCACCGATCCGCTGTGGATGGGGTTCTATGATGAAGCCTATGTCTTTGCTGCGCTGATCTATTTCCTGTTGTGCTTTGGCGGGTCGCGCTACAGCCTCTGGCTGGAACGGCGGCTCAGGCGGAACTGATCCCGCAGATACGGGACAAATCCCTGCGGCGGTGGTAAAGCAGCCCAAGGCGCTGCGGTATGAGGCACGGCATGACGATCACCCATGAAGACGAGCTGGAAGGGTTGCAGGCCATCGGCCGCATCGTTGCCAACACCATGCAGGCCATGGCACGCGCGATGGAGCCGGGCATGACGACCCGCGAACTCGATGAGATCGGCCGCGGGTTGCTGGAGCGCGAAGGTGCGGTTTCCGCCCCCGAAACCAGCTATGATTTCCCCGGCGCCACCTGCATCAGCGTGAACGAGGAGGTTGCCCACGGCATTCCCGGCGACCGGGCAATCGCGGTCGGCGATCTGGTGAACATCGACGTGTCGGCCAGCAAGGACGGCTATTTCGCCGATACCGGCGCGACCTTCCGGCTGGGCCGGGTCCGGCCCTCGCTTGACCGGCTTTGCCGGGACGGCAAGCGCGCCCTGCAGATCGGCATTGCGCAGGTCGGCCATGACAGGCCCATCGCGGGGATCGGCAATGCCATCGGCAAATTCGCTTCGGCCAACGGCTATAGCCTGATCCGCAACCTTGCCAGCCACGGGGTCGGCCGCGCGCTGCACGAAGACCCGACAGAGGTGGCGACCTGGCCCACCCGGGGCGACCGCCGGCGGATGCACAACGGGCTGGTTCTGACGGTCGAGCCGTTCCTGTCAATGGGCGGGCTTTGGGCGGAACAGGGCGATGACGGCTGGACGCTTTACAGCGACCCGCCCGCGCCGGTGGTGCAATACGAACATACGGTCGTTGCAACCGCCCGCGGCGCCATCATCGTCACCCTGCCGGGCTGACCACGCCGCGTTTCAGCCGGTGAACTCGACAATCTCGATCCCAGCACCGTAATCGGACAGGTAAAGCAGACCATTCGCATCGGCAAAGACATCGGCCGTCTGGATCACCCGCGGGCGGTTCGGGCGCGGGTCGATCACGCGGTCCGGCGCGGCGGGCACATAGGCGCCCCGCTCAACCGGGTGGCAGGGGTCCGAGATATCCACCGCCCGCACGCCGGCATTCTGCCAGGTCGCAAAGATCAGCCTGTCGGAGACGAAACTGCCGGGGCGGTTTTCATGCAGGTTGTGCGGGCCGAAATGGCCGCCTTTGGCGATGTAATCCGCCTCGGCCGGGATCGGAAAAGTGGCGATGGAGACCGGGTTCTGCGGGCTTCGGATGTCGAAGACCCAGGTGTGCTTGCGCCCGTCCGACTCGCCGTCCAGCACCGCCTCATCCGCGACCACCAGAAGATCGCGCGCAGGCAGGGGCAGCGCCGAATGCGTGCCGCCGCCAAAGGGCGGTGACCAGTTCAGATGGCGGATCAGGCGCGGCTGCGTCGGGTCGGAGATATCCAACAGCGTCAGCCCGCCATCGCGCCAACAGGCATAGGCGGTGGTGCCGCTGATCACCGCATGGTGCAGCGCCCAGCGTTGCCCCGGCGGGCTGGGCGGCCCGCCCTCGCCCGGGGCCATGCCGGGCAGGCCCCAGCGCCCGATAATCTCGGGCCGGGTCGGGTCGGCCATGTCGATGACGGCCAGAATATAATCGCTGTAACCCGCAAACAGGGCCGAGGCATAGGCATAACGCCCGCCAACATACCAGATGCGATGGAACCCTGCCCCCGCGATATCAAGCTGGCCGATCTTTCGCGGCTGCATCGGGCGCGAGATGTCATAGACGCTCATCCCCGCCGCCCAATCTTGCGCCCCCGTCACATATTGGCCAACCGATTGGGTGTAATAGGCCCGCTCATCCCCGAAAGCCCTGACGCCGTTCACCAGATCAAAGGCGTTCACCACCAGCAACAGATCGTCATGGGTCTGCAGATGCAGGTTCCAGGTGTTTGGCGGCGCGGGGATGAAGCGCACCTCGCCCGGATGCCGCGGATCGCGCAGATCGACGATCGAGAAGCCACCCGAAAACGGATGACCCAGATAGGCATGGCCGCGATGCAGCATGATCTGCATTCCGTCGCCGCGGCCCGCCACGTCGGAATGGCCGACAAAGCGCATGTTGCGCGCGAAATCCGGCGACCGCATTCAGGCCCGCCTGCGCCGCAAACCTGTCGCCGCGGCCCCCGCCACCAAGGCCGCCCCGGCCCAGAACAGCTCGGGCCGGTAGAATCTGGGGATCAGCGGATGGTCGAGCGTGCAAAGCGACAGGAGCAGGGTGCAGACATAATCCTGCCCCCAGATGCACTGGCTGGCCTGTCCATAGCTGCCATAGCCGTTGCGAACCACGGTGCCGAACACCGCGAACCACCAGATCAGGGCCAGCCCGATCGCCGCCCCGCCCAGCGTGGCGAAAAGCCGGGGGCGGATCAGATGGTCAGACATCTTCAAGCACCCCCAGCTTGGCCAGCAGGGCCGAACGTGTGGCAATCAGCGCCGGATCATCGCGACGGCGGGGGTGGGGGCTGTCCACCCGCACCTCTTGCACGATCCGCGCCGGGCGGGGGCTGAACAACACCACCCGGTCGGCCAGCAAGAGCGCCTCTTCCACGTCATGCGTCACCAGAATCGCGGTAAAGCCGCGCACCTGCCACAGCCGCACCAGATCCTTTTGCAGGTTCAGCCGGGTCAGGCTGTCCAGCTTGCCCAAGGGTTCGTCCAGCAACAGCAGACGCGGATCGTTCACCAGCGCCCGCGCAATCGCCGCGCGCTGCGCCATTCCGCCGGAAAGCTGATGTGGGAAGGCATCGCCAAACGCCTCAAGCCCCACCAATTGCAACGCCTCGTCCACGCGGGCGCGCTTGGCGGCCAGTTCGCCCCGCGCCCCCGGCCCGGCCTCGACATTGCCGCGAACGGTGCGCCACGGGAACAGGGTGGCGTCCTGAAACACCAGAATGCGGTCAGGCCCGGGGGCGGTCACCGGCCTGCCGTCACCCTGAACCCGGCCCCGCCGCGGCACCTCCAACCCCGCGGCCAGCCGCAGCAGCGTGGACTTGCCGCAGCCCGAGGGGCCAAGCAGCGCCACGAATTCTCCGGGCTGAATGTCCAGCGAGACATCCTCCAGCACCGGCAGGACCGACTTGCCGATGTCATAACCATGCGACACGCGGTCGAAGGTCAGGCCCAGCGGTTGAACCGTTGCGTGATCCAGCATCACAGGATTCCCTTCTGCCAGCCCAGAACCCGGTCGCGCACCGAAAACAGCGCCCGCACCAGCCCGGCGCAGATCAGCGCCATGATCACCAGCGCCGCATAGACATTGGCATAGGCCGAATAGGCGGTGTTGAATTGCAGATACCAGCCAAGGCCGAACTTGGCGCCCAGCATCTCGGCCACCACCAGCACGGCGAAACTGTAGTAAAGCCCCATGAACAGGCCGACAAAGACATTGGGCAGCGCCGCCGGAATGGCCACATTCCTGATCTGCCAACGGCTCGACGCGCCCAAAGTGCGGGCCACGTCGTAATAGGACCGATTGACCTGCGATATCCCCGAGGCGGTCAGGATCGCCACCGGAATGCCCGAGGCCAGCGCCACCAGAAAGACCGAGGCGTGAAACGTGCTGGGAAAGATGAAAAAGGCACAGGGAATCCAGGCGCTTGCCGGAACCGGGCCGATCAGCTTCAAAAGCGGCATTCCCCAATAGGCAAAGCGTTTCGACCAGCCAAGGCCGACCCCGCCCGCAAAACCCAGCGTGATGCCCAGAAAGAAGCCCAGCCCCCAGAGCCGGGCCGTGTAGGCCACGCAGATCAACAACCGGTCCCAATCGGTCATGTAGACATGCAACAGCCCCTGCGGCGGCGAAAAGAACGGCTTGGGCAGCCAGCCCAGCTTGGCCGTGGTGATTTCCCACACCAGCAGCCACAGCCCCAGCGCAATGAACCACGGGCCATAATGCGTCAGCACCCCGCCCTGCCAGCCGCGCAGCGGCACAAGGATGGCAAGCGTCAGGAACACCAGCGCCACAAGGCCGGCGAGGCTGGCGAACAGCCCCGTGGCCCCCCATTGGATCACATCGGGCAGCCCCCATGTCACGGCCGCCGTCGCCCCCCAGGCCAGCGCGGCAAAAATCCCCTCCCGCCATGGGCGGAAGGGGCGCTCGGCCGAAAACCCGGCCTGTCTGAAATCAATCGCTTCGGTCATGAAAGGTCAGGCAAAAATGTCGATGGTGATGCGGCTGGCGATCTCTTCCGGGTCGGTCGAGGCATCGACAACGCCCGTCAGCTTGAGGTCTTCGTAGCCGCGCTTGACCTCATCGCGCAGTTTGTCGCCGAACCAGTGGGCGTGATAGGTGAAGGAGGCCAGAACCTCGGTCAGCGTTTCCACTGACATGCCGGGGCGCAGGGTGTCGAAATACCATTGCGCCACCTCTTCGGGATGCTCGGCGGCATATTGGTGAACTTCAAGGTTGGCAGCCGCGACACGCTTCAGCGCATCCTTGTTCGCTTCGTGATAATCACCGTTCACGCCCAGCACACAGCAGACACGATCCTGGAAGGTGCCGGTCTGGGTATCGGCGACGCGGTGGAACTTGTGTTCCTTTTCCCAGCCGTAGGCCCAGGGGTCCATATGGGCCAGCGCATCGGCCTCGCCACGCAGAACCGCTTCGGCCACCAGATCAAACGGGAAAACCTTCCATGTCACGTCCTGCTCGGGGTCGATCCCCGCCTTTTTCAGCGCAACCGAGAAGGCCACGCGCGAAGGCGACATCACATCGAACGTGCCGATGGTCTTGCCCTTCAGGTCGGTCAGCGTCTTGATGCCGCTGTCCTGCGGGGTCAGGATGCTCTGGCAGCCGCCGTGCGAGCCTGCGAACAGCTTGACGTCAAAGCCCTGCTCGATCGGTTTCAGCCAGTCGTAGAGCAGCCCCGGCCCGGCTTCGGCCTTGCGGGTGGCAAGGGCCTGAATCAGGGTCTGGCCACTGGCGCCCTGATAGAACAGCTCCACATCCAGCCCGTGCTTGGTGAAGATGCCCTTTTCAAGCGCGAAACCAACGGGCGAATGGCAGGCGGCCACCTCGGTCCATTCCAGTTTGATCTTGGTCAGGTTGCCCGCCATCGCATAGCGCGTGCCCTGCCCGGTCACGATGCCCGCAGCCCCCAGACCCACAGCCGCGGCCCCGGTCGCCAGCATCTGACGGCGCGACAACAGCCCGCCCGAATTCGTTCCCATGACAATGCCCCTCAATCTGGTTCTGTTGGCGGCAACCTACGGCGTTTTCCCGGGAAACGGTTTCTGAAGATCGCGCCGGAAAGAGCAGATTTGGACCTCAGAAATCATCCACAGGATAACTTCATTTTTAACGGGCCAGTTCTGGGGCAGCGAAGGAATCGCCTGTGAGCCGCGGCCAGATCGACGACGACGACCCGACGCCGCCCCCGGCACGATCGCCGACCGGGGGCAGAGCCCACCCCATGCACCCATCGGCACGAATCGCCCTTGGCCCGGCCCGGGCACAACACCACGGGCGCAACTGCCGCCCATTCCAAAGAATGCCCGCACAAAGGCAGGATATTCCCGCTGTGCCAGCCCGGACAGAACAGAGTGACCTGCCATCCCCGGCAATCCGCGTGCCCGCGGCAGCGCCCAAGGTCGCCGCAGAGGCAAATCTTTCCCCAGCCCCGGCACCGGGAGAACGGCGCCACCCCCGCGCCCACAGAAATACGTCCATTCATTCTATAGACAAATTGGACACCAGACCGAAGATTGGCGGCATTCCCCGCAGCCTTGGAAAGTGCCCGACGATGACCCGACAGATCCACTTCAATGCCTTCGAGATGAACTGCGTCGCGCATCAGTCGCCGGGGCTTTGGGCCTATCCGGAGGATCGGTCCTGGCAATACAAGGATGTGGAATACTGGACCGATCTGGCCCGCATTCTGGAAGGCGGCTTTTTTGACGGCATCTTCATCGCCGATGTGATCGGCTATTATGACGTCTATCGCGGCAAGAATGACGATGCGATCCGCGAAGGCGCGCAAATCCCGGTGAACGACCCGCTGCAACTGGCCGTGCCCCTGGCGATGGCCTCGCAGCATCTGGGCATCGGCATCACCGCCTCGACCAGTTTTGAACATCCCTATACCTTTGCCCGCCGCCTGACGACCGCCGATCACCTGACCAAGGGGCGCGTGGGGTGGAACATCGTCACCTCCTATCTGGAAAGCGGCGCAAAGAACGTTGGCGAAGGCGGGTTGCGCCGCCACGACAACCGCTATGAGGTGGCGAACGAATATCTGGAGGTGGTCTACAAGCTGTTGGAAGGCAGTTGGGAAGACGGCGCCGTCCTGCGCGACCGCGAGCGCCGGATTTTCGCCGATCCATCGAAGGTTCACGAAATCCGCCACAAGGGGCAGTTCTTCGATGTTCCGGGCTATCACCTGTCCGAACCCTCGCCGCAGCGCACGCCGGTGCTGTATCAGGCCGGGGCCAGCGCCAGCGGTATCGACTTTGCCGCCCGCCATGCCGAATGCGTCTTTGTGGCCGCGCCGACCAAGCCGGTGCTGAAACGCTATATCGACAATCTGCGTGCCCAGGCCGCTGCCCACGGCCGCGCCCCGGGCAGCCAGTTGGTCTATAACCTGACCACGGTGATTGTCGATGAAACCGACGCCAAGGCGCAGGCCAAATATCAGCGTTACCTCGATCATGCCTCATACGACGGGGCGCTGACCTTTGTTTCGGGGTGGAGCGGGGTGGATTTCGCCCAATATGCCCCGACCGATCTGGTGCGCAAGATCGACACCAACGCGGTGAAATCGCTGTTGGAGCATTTCACCCATGGTCAGCAATGGTCGGTGGCCGAACTGGCGCAATGGGCGGGCATCGGCGGGCTTGGCCCGGTGATCGTCGGCGGGCCGGAAAAGGTCGCCGACGAATTGCAGGCTTGGCAAGAGGAAACCGGGGTAGACGGCTTCAACCTTGCCTATGTCGTGGCGCATGAAACCTTTGAATCGGTCGCCGGCTATCTGGTGCCCGAATTGCAGCGGCGCGGCGCTTTCCGCACCGCCTACACCCCCGGCACCCTGCGCCATCAGCTTTTCGGCAAGGGCGACCGGCTGGCAGCCCCCCACCCCGGCGCCAGCTACCGCGACCTTGGCGCGCGTCTGGCCGCCGGTCGGGTCGCGGCCGAGTAACCGACAGACAAGGGATCCAAGAAATGGGACGCAGCGAAAGAGACTGGCCGCTGGCCTCGCGCTATGGCGCGTTGAAGGCGCGGTTCCAGCCCGTGCTGGACCGGATTGCCCAAGGCGCCGTGCAGCGCGAGGTGACGCGCCGCCTGCCGCATGAAGAGATCGGCTGGCTGAAACAGGCGGGTTTTGGCGCGCTGCGGGTGCCGGTGGAACACGGCGGCGGCGGAGCCACGATCCCCGACCTGTTCCGCCTGCTGATCGACCTTGCCGAGGCGGACAGCAATATCGCCCAGTCGCTGCGCGGTCATTTCGCCTTTGTCGAAGACATTCTGGCCCGCCCCGAGGCGGTGGCAAAGCCGTGGTTCGCCCGTTTCGTCGCGGGCGAGATCGTCGGCAATGCCTGGTCCGAAGTGGGCGATGTGAAGCTGGGTGAGCGCAAGGTGCAGCTGGTGCCGCAGGGCGCCGATTTCGCGCTGGAAGGGGTGAAATATTACTCGACCGGCGCGATCTTTGCCGAATGGATCGACGTGCTGGCAACCCGCAGCACCGATGGCGCGGCGGTGATTGCTGCGGTGGATACGCGGCAGCCGTCGGTGCAGCGGTCCGATGACTGGACCGGCTTTGGCCAGCGCACCACTGGCAGCGGCACCACCACCTTCGCCACCGCCCCCGTCGCCGCCGCGCATGTCTTTGCCTTTGAGACGCGCTTTCCCTATCAGACCGCGTTCTACCAGACCGTGCTGAACGCGGTTCTGGCCGGTTCAGCGGCGGCGGCGGTGCGCGAGGCGTCGGCCTTCCTCAAGGCGCGCAAGCGGATTTACAGCAGCGGCACCGCGCCGGTTGCGGCGCAAGACCCGCAGCTTTTGCAGGTGATCGGCCGCGCCCATGCCTTTGCCGAAGCCGCCCGCGCCACCACCCTTGCCGGGGCCGAAGCTGTGCAGGCCGCCTATGAAGCGCGGTTCCTGAACGATGAGGCGGCAGATCGCGCCGCCAATGTCGAGGCGGAACTCGCCTCGGCCCGGGCGCAATCTGTCGCCGCCGACCTCGCGCTGCGGGCGACCAGTGACATTTTCAACGCTCTCAGCGCCTCTGCCACCGATACCGGGCTGGCGCTGGACCGGCACTGGCGCAACGCCCGCACCGCTGCAAACCATAACCCGTTGATCTTCAAGGAGCGCATCCTTGGCGACCATGTGGTCAACGGCACCGAACCCCCGTTCCTGTGGCAGATCGGCACGCCCGATCTGCCCAAAACCGAAAGGTAACCCCGATGGGATCGCTCAACCCCACGCAGATCGACCACCAGCTTCACCCCCGCGTCAATTCCGCCGATCCGGTGCCGCCGCGCCCGCGCCCCACGACGCCCGCCCATGTGGTCCGCGATGATGCCGAGGCCATCGCCATTGCCCACCGGCTGGCCGCGCAATTCGCCCCCGGCGCGGCACTCCGCGACCGCGAGGGGCTGCTGCCCGTGGCCGAATTGGACGCCTATTCGCAAAGCGGCCTCTGGTCGATCAACGTGCCCCGGGCCTATGGCGGGCCGGGCCTGTCACATGCGACCTTGGCCAAGGTAATCTCCATCATCGCCGCCGCCGATCCGGCGATTGCCCAGATCACCCAGAACCATCTGGCAATCGTCAACACCGTCGATCTGGAAGGCACCGAGGCGGAGAAGAAGCGCGCCTTCGACTGGGCCTTGCAGGGCCTGCGCTATGGCAATGCCTTTTCCGAACTGAACAGCAAGACTGTCGCCAGCTTTGAAACCACCGTGCATTTCGAGGGCGACGAGGCGGTGGTGAACGGCGAGAAATTCTATACCACCGGCGCGCTTCTGGCCCATATCATCCCCACTGTCGCGGTGCAGGATGGTGTCGGCTATCTGGTCTTCATCGACCGCGACACGGCGGGGCTGACGGTCACCAACAACTGGTCCAGCTTTGGCCAGCGCACCACCGCCTCGGGCGGGGTCCGGCTGGACAATGTGCGCGTGCCCAAGGATCGTGCCGTGCGGCTGAAAAGCTTTGACGAACATCCTACCATCGCCGGGCCGCTGTCGCAGATCATTCAGGCGGCAATTGATCTGGGCATCGCACGGGGCGCGATTGACGACACCATCGCCTTCGTGCGCAACCATTCCCGCCCGTGGATCGACAGCGGCAAGGAAAAGGCCAGCGAAGACCCGCTGACCATCATCGCCATCGGCGAGCTGAAGATCCGCCTGCACGCCGCCGAGGCGCTTCTGGAGATTGCCGGCCGGGCGATTGATGCCGGCTATGCCGACCCGACGCTGGACAAAGTGTCAGAGGCGACCCTGCGCACCGGCGAGGCCAAGGTTCTGACCACCCAGATCGCCATTGAGGCAACGAACAAGCTCTTTGAGCTGGCCGGCACCCGGGCCACGCTGGCCCAGCACGGGCTGGACCGGCATTGGCGCAACGCCCGCGTGCATACGCTGCACGATCCGGTGCGGTGGAAATTCTATCATATCGGCAACTTCTATCTGAACGACGCCCACCCGCCGCGCCATCCCTGGAACTAGGCGCAGAACCACGCCGGGGGCGACTTTCGGGCTGCCCCCGCCAGCCTGCAACGACCCTGATCGTCAAACCACAGTGCGGGAGAATGGGGTTTCCCCCGGTGCCCGATCTTTGGAATGGCGTTTCGCCTGCGTCCGGCAATAATAACTACATACCTTGTCGTGATTATGCGACACAGACCGACCACCCCGCGGGAGCTTCAGACCCAACATGAACCAGCACTTCAACCGCACCGCACGCCAGGTCACCATCGTCGGCGGCGGGCTTTCCGGGGCGGCAATTGCCTATCACCTTGCCCGCCGGACCGATCCTGCGCGGGTGCAGATCACCGTGATCGAGCCGCGTGCAGTGCTGGGTCAGGGGCTGGCCTATTCCACATCCGACCCTGAACATCGGCTGAATGTGCCCGATCACAAGATGTCATTGGCCACCGATGATCCCGAAGACTTCCATCGCTGGCTGCATTCGCCCGAAGCCCCCGCCCTGCCCTCCGGCTCGGCAACGCTGCGCGGCGAAATCTTTGCCCCCCGCGCGGTCTTTGCGACCTATGTTGCAGCACGCCTGCGCCCCTATCTGGCCAGCGGCCAGATCCGGCATGTGCAGGGCAGCGCCGCCTCGGCCCGGCTGGACGCGGGCAAGCTGATCGTCAGGACGGAGGACGGCGACGAGATTGCCACCGATCAGTTGATCCTGTCGATCACCCATCCTACCCCCCGCATTCCGGCCGAACTGGCCGCGCTGGCCGGTCACCCCGCGCTGATTGCAGATGCCTATGCCCCCGGCGCGCTGGACCGGATTGCGGCGCGCGAACGGGTTCTGGTGCTGGGCTCGGGGCTGACGGGGGCGGATGTGGTGGCAACGCTGGCGCGGCGCGGCCATCTGGCACGGATCGACATGCTGTCGCGGCACGGCCGTTTTTCGGCTCCCCATGGCCCGGTGCAGGCCGAAACCAGCGGCGATTTCGCCAGCCGCCCGCAAAAGACCGCGCTTGGCCTGTTGCGCCGGGTGCGGGCCGTGTTGCGGGCCGATGCAGCGGCGGGCCTGACATGGCACGCCGCCTTTGACCGGCTGCGCGCCCAGGGTCCGGCGATCTGGTCGGCCCTGCCGCTGATTGAGCGGCGGCGCTTTCTGCGGCATCTGCGGGGGTTGTGGGATGTTCACCGTTTCCGCATCGCGCCCCAGACCCACGAGACGCTGCAAAAGGCCATCGCGGGGCGGCGTGTTCTGCCCCTTGCCGGGCGCATCGCCACGGCAGAGGCGATTGGCGGGCAGGTCCGGCTGGGGATCAACCTGCGCAAAAGCGCGGACCGCCTGACGCTGGAGGTTGACCGCATCGTGCTGGCGACCGGCCCATCCCATTCCGATGTCATTGCCCGCTCTGGCTTTCTGTCCGCGCTTGCTGCCTTGGGGCTGATCCGGGCCGACGATCTGGGGCTGGGGCTGGCAACGGCGCCCAACGGTGCCGCACTGACGGCCGATGGCCCGGCAGACCCGCGTATCCTGATCGGTGGCCCGCTGGCGCGCGGCACGGTGGGCGAGTTGATGGGCGTGCCCGAGGTGACGGGCTGGGCCCTGCGCATTGCCGATCTGGTGGCAGGGCGTCTGGCAACACCCGTGCCGGCAACGGTTGCCGCAGGCTGATCATGCGGTGCCTTCTGGTCAGCCAGCCGCGACATGCCGCCGAAGCGTGGCGGCGCTGTGGTCTGGCAGGCCAACCCCTGATCCGGCACGCTCCGGCCAGCCGCCACGGCCTGCCACAGGTCGAGCAGGATCTGGACCGCGCCATCCGCAGCAGCGGACCTTTCCCTTGGCTCATCGCCGCCGGTCCTGCCTGCGCCCTTGTGCAGCATGTGGCCACGCAGTCGCTGTCGGTCCGGGTGATGGGGGCGGTCTTGCTCTTTCCCGACGATTGGCTGGATACGCATATCCGCGTGCAACTGACCGAGACGCCTTTTGCCTTTCCGGTGCTGACCATCGGGGCAAGCACGGCACTCAACCTTGCATGGCGGGCCGTCGATCTGCCAGCTGACCGGACGACCGGCATCCTGCAAAGCCCGGCGTTTCAGGCCCTGCACGCCGCGCGCAAGTCGGCCCTGCAGCGCAGCGGGGCGCTGGCCGCGCAGCCCTGATCAGTCGGCCACAGCCAGCCTGTCGCGCCCCAACCCCGCCGTGGCCATTTCGATCAGCGTCTTGCGGTCCAGCACCGAAGCCACGGCATCGCGCACCTCCAGCATGGCCAGCCTGACCGCGCAGGCCCTTTCGTCCCGGCAGTCGGTGCAGGGCACATAGGCGCTGCGGCTGGCGCAGGCGATTGGCGCAAGGGGGCCGTCCAGCACCCGCAGCACCTCGCCGACCGAGATGACATCGGCGGGACGGGCCAGACGATAGCCGCCCGACCGCCCCTTGCGGGTGACGACAATGCCGGCAAGGCGAAGGTCGGCAAGGATCGCGTCGAGGAACTTCTTGGAAATACCGTGGCGCTGCGCGATTTCGGCCGATTGCAGCACTGCACCCGGGTCGGCCAGTGCCATGTCGGACAGCGCCTTGAGGCCGTATTTGCCCTTCATCGTCAACATCCGGCCAGCGCCTCCAATCGCAACACGCCGCAGAAATGCCGGTGCGGGCCTGTCTTACGACCCTTCTGACAACTCTCCCGCCCCTTTATAGTCTATCGCCTGAATATTCAAATAGACAGAGAATGTGCCGCCACGGGGCCGCATATCGAGACCGGCCCCGGCATCATCCCGACGGTGGCTGCGGGCGCGGCAGCAGTTCCTTTCTTCTACCGGCGGAACATAATTCTCCTGTCCCACGCGGGGCCAACGGCTTTCACCTCTTTGCGGCGACGGCTTTGGAATCGCCTCTGACGGGTGGCACGCCTATGGTGGCCCGCGACAAGCGCCGGAATAATCCACATGATTGACCATCTTTTTCCATGCGCGCCCCGCGTCTCAGGCCGTAGAGGGCGCAGGCATGGCTGATCGACCGCGCCGCCCGATGATCGTGAATGCGTTCAACATGAACTGCGTCGGCCATATCAACCATGGCCAATGGACCCACCCGCGCGACACATCGGTAAACTACAAGCGGCTGGACTACTGGACCGATCTGGCCAAAGTGCTGGAACGCGGGCTGTTCGATGCCCTTTTCATCGCCGACATTCTGGGTGTCTACGATGTCTATGGCGCCGGCATCGGGGTGACCGCCCGCGAAAGCGTGCAACTGCCGGTCAATGATCCGATGATGCTGGTTTCGGCCATGGCTTCGGTCACCAAGGGGCTGGGGTTTGGCATCACCGTCAATGTGAACACCGAACCGCCCTACAGTTTTGCGCGCCGGATCAGCACGCTGGACCATCTGACCGAGGGGCGCATCGGCTGGAACATCGTCACCGGCTATCTCGACAGTGCCGCCCGCGCGCTGGGGCGCAACGCATTGACCGGCCATGACCTGCGCTATGATCAGGCTGACGATTACCTTGAGGTGCTTTACAAGCTTTGGGAAGGATCGTGGGAAGAGGATGCCGTGCGCGCCGACCGCGCCGCACGGATCTATGCCGACCCGGCCAAGGTTCACAAGATCCGCCACAATGGCCCGTTCTATCAGATCGAAGGCTATCACCTGTCCGAACCCTCGGCACAGCGGACACCCGTGCTGTTTCAGGCCGGCACCTCGGGGCGCGGACAGCGGTTTGCCGCCCGCCATGCCGAATGCGTCTTCATCTCGGTGCCCGACAAGGCGGCGGCGCGGGCCGCCTCGCGCGCCATCCGAAAGGCGGTGGCAGAGGCCGGGCGCGATCCGCAGGACGTGCGGATATTGAACGGCCTTGCCGTGATCACCGACACCAGCCGCAGCGCCGCCGAAGACAAACTGGCCGAATACCGCGCCGCCGCCAGCCCCGAGGCCGGGCTGGCGCATTATTCAGCCTCGCTCAACATCGACTTTGCCCGCTATGGGCTGGATGATCCGATCCCCTTCGGCCAGACCGATGCCATCCAGTCGGCGGCGAAACTGGCCGAAAGCCGGGGCTGGACCAAGCGGCAGCTTCTGGACCAACTGGCGCTTGGCGGGCGCTATCCGCTGGCGCTCGGCACCCCCGCCGAAGTCGCCGACGAGATGGAATCCTGGCTGCACGAGGGCGAGATCGACGGTTTCAACCTGTCGCGCATCGTCACCCCCGAAAGCTATGTCGATTTTGCCGATCTGGTGGTGCCCGAACTGCAAACGCGCGGTCTTTACAAAACCGGCTACGGCGAAGGCAGCCTGCGCCACCGCATTTTCGGGCAAGGCCACCGCCTGCCTGAAACCCATATCGCCCATGCCTTCCGCATTGGCCCCCACCTGAAAGGAGCGGCGGAATGAGCGCCCTTCCCACCCCCGAAATCTTCTGGTTCCTGCCCACTTCGGGCGATACGCGCTATCTGGGCCGGTCCGATTTCGGCCGCCCGCCGACCAGCGCCTATATGCGCGACATCGCGGTGACGGCAGAGCGGCTGGGCTATGACGGCCTCTTGATCCCCACCGGGTCCAGTTGCCACGATCCTTGGGTCACCGCCGCGAGCCTTGTGCATGTGACCAACCGGATCAAGCTTCTGGTCGCGCTGCGCACGTCGATCATGGGGCCGACCGCCTCGGCGCGGCAGGCGGCAACGCTGGATCAGGCGCTGAACGGGCGGCTTCTTTTGAACGTGGTGCCGGGCGGCGACGCGACCGAGCTTGCCGCCGACGGGGTGTTCCTGCCACATGACCAGCGCTATGAAGCCGCCGATGAGTTTCTGACGGTCTGGCGGCAGCTTCTGCAAACCGGCGAAGCGGTCGATTTCACCGGCAAGCATATTCGGGTGGAAAAGGCCCGCAACTTCTATCCGCCGGTGCAGCGCCCTTATCCGCCGCTCTATTTCGGCGGATCGTCCCCGGCGGCGCATGACCTCGCGGCGAAACATGTCGATGCCTATCTGACATGGGGCGAACCGCCCGAAGCGGTGGCCGCGAAATTCGCCGACATCCGCGCCCGCGCTGCCAAACTTGGCCGCGAGGTGAGGTTCGGCGTGCGCCTGCACGTCATCGCCCGCGAAACCGAGGCCGAGGCATGGGCCGAGGCGGATCGCCTGATCTCGCGCCTGTCGGACGAGGATATCGCCACGGCACAGGCCAATCAGGCCCGGATGGATTCCCACGGACAGGCCCGCATGTCCGCCCTGCATGGCGGACGGCGTGACAGGCTGGTGGTGGGCCCGAACCTCTGGGCCGGGGTCGGTCTGGTGCGGGGCGGCGCGGGCACGGCCCTTGTCGGCGACCCCGAACAGATCGCCGAACGGCTGCGCGAATATCAGGCGGCCGGGGCCGATACCTTTGTGCTGTCGGGCTATCCGCATCTGGAGGAATCGCAGCGCTTTGCCGAGTTGGTCTTCCCGCTGATCGGCAAAGAGCCGGTCACCGAACGCGGCGCGCTGCAAACCGGCGGGGCGTTCGACGTGCGCTCTGACAGCCGCCGGGCATCGGCAAGCTGACGGGCAAGGCCGCGGTGTGGCAGCCGGAATTTTGCTGCCACGCCGCACAGATGCTGCGACTGCAATGTTCTCTTTCAAATACCGAGTTTGGAATGGCAAAGGAACGGGATCCGCCATTAATGTCGCGTAAGTTAATCGTGTATATGGTACCCCACCCCTGACAGCGCGCCCTTGTTCCCGGGCATCGTAAGCCCGCCATCAACCCGCCCCCCTCTGAAAACCCGCATCTTCTGCGGGAACCGTCCCCTATTGCCCGAGGTTTGAATGACCCATACCACACTTGACGGCGCCGTTCTGGACGGTCCTGGCACCTCCCCTCTCACAAGGCTCGCCCTGCGCGAGGCCGCCGAAACCGTGTTTCGCAACACGCTGGCCATTGCCGTGTTCCTCTTGGCGTGGGAGCTGGCGCCGCGTCTTGACCTGATCAACCGCACCTTCCTGCCCCCCGTCTCGGAGGTCTTGGTCAAAGGCTGGGAGTTCGCGCTTTCCGGCCAGCTTTGGCCGCAGATCTGGGTCAGCCTGCAACGCGCCTTTGGCGGCTTTGCCCTGGGTGTGGGCATTGCCGTGCCGCTGGGGCTGCTCTTGGGCTATTTCCGCAAACTGGACGCCTATCTGAACCCGCTGTTGCAGCTTTTGCGCCAGACCAACCCGGTGTCGCTGTTCCCGGCCTTCATCCTGTTTTTCGGCATCGGTTACCTGACCAATGTGGCGATCATCTTCTGGGTGGTGGTCTGGCCGATCCTTCTGTCCACCGTGACCGGCGTGCAGCAGGCGGACCCGGCATTGGTGAAATACGCGCGTTCGGTCGGGCTGAAACCCTTCGCCCTGTTCCGCAAGGTCATCCTGCCCTCGGCCCTGCCTTCGATCATCACCGGAATGCGGCTGGCTGCGACCTATTCCTTCCTGATGCTGGTCGTGTCCGAAATGGTCGGCGCCTCAAGTGGCCTCGGCTATTTGATCGTCAACGCCCAATACCTGATGAGCATTCACCTTCTTTATGTCGGCGTCATCGTGCTGGCCCTTTTGGGCATTGCCGCGAACTGGGCGCTGGTCGCGCTGGAACGCCGCCTGACCGGCTGGAAGCAAGACTTCCGCGCCTGATCCCCTTCCCATCCCAACGGAGCCTGAAATGTCGAACCTTCTCACCCCCACCCGTCGCCAGTTTGGCGCCCTTGTCGGCGGCACGCTTGCCGCAGCCATGATCAACCGCCGCGCCGCCGCCGGCACCCTTCGCAAGGCGCGCGTCTTCGTGCCGCCGCTGAATGCCAACTGGACCAGCGGTTATGAGCTGATCGAACTGGCCGATGCCAATGGCCTGTTCGCCAAACATGGCGTGGAAATCGAATGGGCCGTGCTGCCTTGGGATCAATACACCGTGGCCTTGGACAGCGGCGCGCTCGATTTCGCGCCCTATGCCGATTACGCCTATTTCATCAACGTCTATGACAAGGGGCTGAAGGCGAAAGAGGTGGTTTCCTCGACCCTGCCCTTCATCCCCGGCAGCGCGGGCGAAGGGCTGATCGTGCTGAAAGACGGCCCGATCAAATCGCCCGAAGATCTGAAGGGCAAGAAGATCGGCACGCAATGGCCCACCTTCTCGGGCGTGTGGTTCGCCGCCGACTGGCTGCGCAAGCATGGGGTGAACAAGGCCGATTATGAAATCGTCCCGGTGCCGCAGGCACAGGCCGAACAGGTGCTGTTGCAGGGCGGGATTGATGCGGCGATCGTCTATCAGCCGATCGACATCGAACTGGCGCGTAAGGGGCAGACCACCCAGCTTTTCAACGTCTCGGACATCGCGGGGCGGTTCGTGACGCGCGGCGGCACCATGGCGTCGGAGAAATTCATCGCCGAAAACCCCGACACCGTGCGCGGCTATGTCTCTGCCATCGCCGAAGCGGCCGAGATTGCCAATGCCGATCCTGCGGCGGTGATCAAGCTGGGGCTTGAGCGGGGCAAGCTCGATCCGAAATACCTGCCCGCGCTTTATAACCGCGATGACAAGGACGATTACAGCCACCTGAAATGGGCGGCCAAGGGCCTGCATGTCGAGGAAGACCTCGCCTTCTGGCTCAAGCTGGTCGAGGACGCCGAAATCGTTCCGGCGGGCAAGCACAAGCCGACCGATTTCTACACCAACGAATTCAACGCCCTTTCCTAAGGGTTTGCCCCGGCCCGGAAACGGGCCGGGGTGTTTGGCAGGCAGGAACCCAAGATGAGCAGCACGATCCAGATACAGAATGTCGGCAAGGTTTTTCCCCTGCGCGGGGCCGCAGGCAAGGCCGGAGCGACCTTTACCGCGCTTGAGGACATCAACCTTGATGTCAGGGCGGGTGAATTCCTGTCCATCGTCGGGCCGTCGGGTTGCGGCAAATCCTCGCTGCTCGACATCCTTGCGGGGCTGGTGGCGCCCTCGTCCGGGCGCGTCCTGATCGACGGCACGCCGATCAGCGGCCCCTCGCCCGACCGCGCAGTGGTGTTTCAGCAATATGCCCTGCTGCCATGGCGCACGGCGCTCCGAAACATCGAATTCGGGCTTGAGGCAAAGGGCCTTCCTGCCCGCGAGCGCACGGAAAAGGCGCGACATTTCCTGAAACTTGTCGGGCTGGAAGGCTTCGGCAACCATTACCCGCACGAACTTTCGGGCGGCATGAAGCAACGGGTGGCGATTGCGCGCAGCCTTGCCTGCGACCCGGGCGTGTTGCTGATGGACGAACCCTTTGCCGCGCTGGATGCGCAGACCCGCGAAATCCTGCAAGACGAGTTGCTGCGGATATGGGAGACGGCGGGCACCACAATCGTCTTCATCACCCATGGCATCGACGAGGCGGTCTATCTGGGTCAGCGCGTCGCGGTGATGAGTTCGCGGCCAGGCCGGATCAAAACCGTGGTGGACATCCCGTTGACCAATCGCTGGGGCGCGGGCAACGACACCCGCAGCACCCCCGAATTCACCCGCCTGCGGCATCAGATCTGGGAACTGCTGCATGACGAATACCGCAAGGCCGAGGCGCAAGAACGTGTTGCCGTTGCCGCGGCACATTGAGACGAAGACAGACCATGACCAGCATCGACAAACCGCTTGATTTCCTGTGGTTCATCCCCTCCTCCGGCGACGGCAGCTATCTGGGAACCGATTTTCTCAGCCGCGACGGCGACCCGGATTACTACCGTGAGATCGCGCAGGCGGCCGACCGGCTGGGCTATTCCGGCGTGCTGATCCCCACCAGCGTTGCCTGCGAAGAGTCTTTTCTGCTGGCCGCCCATCTGGCCGCCTATACCGAGCGGCTGAAGTTTCTGGTGGCGGTGCGGCCCGGCACCGCCACACCCGCCTATTACGCGCGGCTTGCCTCAACGCTGGACCGGCTGTCGCGGGGGCGGCTTTTGCTGAACATCGTGGTGGGGGGCAGCGCGCAGGAACTGGCGGGCGACGGCATCTTCCTGCCGCATGACGAACGCTATGACCATGCACAGGAATTCTTCGACGTGTTCAACGGGCTTCTGGAAACCGGCCACGCCCATCTGGACGGCAAGCATATCAAGGCCCATCACGCCCGCCTTGGCCTGCCCCCGGTTCAGAGGCCCCGCCCGCCCTTGTATTTCGGCGGCTCGTCCGGGGCTGCGCATGATTTTGCCGGGGGCCGGGTCGAGAAATATCTGACATGGGGCGAACCCCCGGCGCAGGTGGCCGAAAAGATCGACGCCGTGCGCAAATCGGCCGCCGCCCACGGGCGCGAGGTGACCTTTGGCATCCGGCTGCATTTCATCGTCCGCGAGACGGACGAAGAGGCGTGGGCCGCCGCCGACCGGCTGATCTCGCATCTGTTCGATGAAACCATCACCGCAGCGCAAGAGGTGCAGCGCAGCCAGTCGGATTCCGTCGGTCAGGAACGGATGCGCCGCCTGCACGGGGGCCGCCGCGACCGGCTTGAAGTGTCGCCCAACCTCTGGGCCGGGGTGGGCCTTGTGCGGTCGGGCGCGGGCACCGCGCTGGTCGGCTCTCCCGCGACGGTGGCGGCGCGGCTGCGCGAGTATCAGGCGCTGGGGATAGATACCGTCATCGCCTCGGGCTATCCGCATCTGGAAGAGGCTTACCGCGTGGCCGAACTGCTCTTCCCCGAAATCGGCATCGCGGCACCCAGACCGCCGCTGCGCTCTTCGTTCGGGCAGCGGCAGGTGTTTGGCGGCGGCGGGCATGGCGGCAACGTCCAGACCCCGGGGTAAAGCCCGAGGCGGACCTCACCCCACGGGTTTGGTGAACAGAATCCATTCCCCGGCATCGACCTGCCAATCCTCTTTGACGACCGGGCGGCGCGCCACCTCGCCATAGCCCTTGGCCCGGTAAAGCCGCAGCGCCTCGACATGGGTGTCGGCGGCGATCAGGCTGATGGCAGGATGCCCGCCGCGCCGGGCCACCTCTTCGGCATGGGCCAGAAGGGCATGGCCACAGCCCCTGCCGCGAAACGGCGCATAAGTTGCCAGCACGTTGAGATACCACGTCCCCGGTGCCAGCGCCTCAAGCTCCAGCAGGGGCACAAAAATCGCCGGCGTTCCGGGGTCGATCGGCCCCGGTGTGGCATCGGCCGGATAGCCCAGGAGGCAGGCCGCAACCGCGCCCTCCAGCTCGGCCAGCCAGGCGTTGCGATAGGAAAAGCTGCCGGTTTCGCGCGCCGCGCGTTCCCGGCCCAGGGCCAGCGGATCGCCCCCGGCGCCGACGGATTTCTTCCAGAAATGCAGCGGCAGATCATCCGCCGCCATATTGATGAAGCGGACCAGATGTTCCGCGTCCGATACTTTTGCCTCACGGATCAACATGGTCGCCCTTTCCCTGCCTGTCGCTGCCAGCCGCAGGCATAGACGATCCCACCGGGCTTGGGCAGTCCTTCGTTGCGGCGCTTACGGCCCTTGTCAGCCTGCCGTCGCGGGCCTACCACGGCACTATGACCAAGCGACACTCAGGAAGGACTGACATGAGCGACACGGTTTTCCGCTTTCCCGCACCGGGGCCCGAGCCGATGCTGACCGATCTTGAAGGCTGGACCAAGGTCGAGGGCAACCCGACCATGAAGACTTGGGTGCAGCACACCTCGCTTGACGGCAGCGTGATCAGCGGCACCTGGGAGGCCACGACAGGCACCTGGCATGCCAGCTACAAATTCTATGAATTCGTGCATCTGATCGAGGGGCAGATCACCATCACCCCCGATGGCGGCAGCCCGGTCACCCTGCGCCCCGGCGATGCCTTTGTGGTCGAACCGTCGTTCAAAGGCACATGGACCGTCGAACAGCCCGTCAGAAAGCATTTCTGCATCAAGCTCAAATAGCCGCCCACCGGGCAGGCGGGGGAGCAGGCGGGGCGGCGGATGCCGCCGCCTTCGCCGCCGATTGACAAGCCCCACCCCGGGCGGTTAGCTGCCCGCGATGGTTCCCAATGCCATGGGATGAAAAGGGAACACGGTGAGGATTACCCATCAGGGGCCGAATCCGTGACTGCCCCCGCAACTGTGAGCGGCGAGGCTTCGGTCAAATGCCACTGGCTGCCCCCTGTCCACGGGGTCAACAGCCGGGAAGGCGACCGGGGTGCAACGACCCGCAAGTCAGGAGACCTGCCATCGCTAAAGTGCTGCAAGCCGTCCGGGGCGGGGTGTCCTTGGGTCTTTCGATAGCAGCGCGTCTGATGTGGAAGGATCAAACATGCACATCATGGAGGGCTTTCTGCCCGTAACCCATGCCTTGGGATGGTCTGCCGTCTCGGCACCCTTTGTCGTCGCGGGGGCCCTGCGCATCCGCAGGATCGTGCGGGACAAACCCGAAGCGCGCATGACGCTGGCGGCCTCGGGCGCCTTTGCCTTCGTGCTGTCAGCGCTCAAAATCCCTTCGGTGACCGGCTCATGCTCGCATCCGACGGGGACCGGGTTGGGGGCGATCGTCTTCGGGCCTTCGGTGATGGCGGTGCTGGGGGTGATCGTGCTGCTGTTTCAGGCGCTGCTGCTTGCCCATGGCGGGCTGACGACGCTGGGCGCCAATACCTTTTCCATGGCCATCGTCGGCCCCTGGGTGGCCTATGGCGTGTGGAAACTGGCCGGAAGGATCGGGCTTTCCTTTGCGGTTTCGGTGTTCCTTGCGGCCGCCCTCGGCGATCTGGCCACCTATGTCTTCACCTCGCTGCAACTGGCGCTGGCCTATCCCGATCCGGTTTCCGGCTTTGTCGGGGCCGCGCTCAAATTCGGAGGCATCTTTGCCATCACCCAGGTGCCGCTGGCGATTGCCGAAGGGTTGCTGACCGTGGTGGTGATCGAGGCGCTTTCGGGCAAGACCCGCGATCAGAACCGGATTTCCCTGCTGGCCGGAGAGGGCAAGTGATGTCGAAACGCTCTGCATGGATGCTTCTGGGTGTGGCCCTGATCGTGGTCATTCCGCTGTTGATGGGCGGCGAATTCGGCGGGGCCGATGGTCAGGCCGCCGCCCTCGTCGAGGCGACCGAAGGCTTTGCCCCCTGGTTCCAGCCGATCTGGACGCCGCCGAGCGGCGAGGTTGAAGGTCTGTTTTTCGCGCTTCAGGCGGCCCTTGGGGCGCTGGTGATCGGCTATGCCATCGGCCGCGCGCGCGGGCGCCGGTCCACGACCGGGGGCGAGGAAACCCCGCCGCGGACCCTGCCCTGACATGTCGGTCACAACATTGGACCGGGCCGCCAGCCTGAACCGCTGGCGGCACCGGGCGCTTGCCGAAAAGGCGCTGATCGGTCTGGGATTTCTGGCACTGGCAGTCGGTCTGCCGCCCTGGCCGGGGGCGGCGTTGTCCGGCCTTGCGGTTCTGGGCTTTACCTTTGCCGGGGCACGGGTGCCGCTGCGGCTCTGGCTGGCGGCGGTTGCACTGCCCTTGGGCTTTCTGGCGACCGGCGCGCTGATGCTGATGGTGCAGGTCGGCGCCGACGGCATCGCCCTTGCCGCCGGCGGGGCCGAGCGGGCGGCGTTTTTGTGTCTGCGGGCGATGGCGGCAACCTTCTGCCTGATGTTTCTGGCCTTCACTACCCCCGCGGCCGAGCTGATCTCCGGGCTGCGGCGGCTGCGGGTTCCGGCGGAAATCGTGGAACTGGCGCTTTTGACCTATCGCTTTGTTTTCCTGATCGCGGAGGAAGCGGTGGCGATGACTGCCGCCCAGCGCGCCCGGCTGGGCCATTCCAGCCGCCGCCGCTGGCTGCGGTCAACGGCGATGGTGATTGCCAACCTCCTGCCCCGGGCCCTCGCCCGAGCGCGGCGGCTGGAGACGGGTCTTGCCGCCCGCGGTTGGCAAGGTGAGATGCGGGTGCTGTCCGCCCCCGTCGCGCTGTCGCGCCCGATGATCGCGCTGGTCCTGGTGGTGCAGGGCACAATCCTGCTGCTGGGGGGCGTGCTGTGAGTGCAATCCTGTCGGCAACCGGGCTGGACTATTCCTATCCGGGCGGGGTGCCGGCCCTGCGGCGGCTGGACCTGAAGATAACGGCCGGACGCAAGCTGGCCATTCTGGGGCCGAACGGCGCGGGCAAATCCACGCTGCTTCTGCATCTGAACGGATCACTCCGCCCGGACCGGGGCGGGGTTCTGCTGGCGGGTCAGCCGGGCGACTACACCCGCCGGGGGCTGATCGCATGGCGCAGCCGGGTGGCGCTGGTGCTTCAGGATGCCGACGATCAGATCTTTGCCGCGACCGTGGCCGAGGATGTGTCCTTCGGCCCGCTCAATCAGGGTCTGACCGGGGCCGAGGCGGCGGCGCGCGTGCAAGGGGCGCTGCAAGCCCTCGGGATCGCCGATCTGGCAGACCGGCCCACACATATGCTTTCGGGCGGGCAGAAGAAGCGCGTGGCCATCGCAGGCGCAGTGGCGATGCAGCCGGAAATCCTGCTGCTGGACGAGCCGACCGCCGGGCTTGACCGGACGGCGGCAGATCAACTGATCACCCTTCTGCACGACCTTGCCCGGGGGGGAATGACGCTGGTGTTTTCGACCCATGACATCGAGCTGGCCCTGCTGCTGGCCGATGATGTGGCGCTGTTTCGCAACGGCGCGGTTCTGGCACAGGCGGGGGCCGAGACGGTTCTGGCCGATGCGAACCTGCTGGCCGGGGCGGGGCTGCGCCCGCCTGTCGTGGTCGATTTGTGGCTTGGCGCACGCCAGCGCGGGCTTTGCCCGGCAGGGGCGCCGATGCCGCGGAGCGTGCCCGAATTTCTGGAAATGCTTGCGCCCCTTGCGCAATGACCGCAGAACCGTTGCCCACCGCCCGGGCTTGCGCTATCGCCCGGGCGTCTGGTGCCCCGCGCAATCGGGGAGAATCGGGAATGTGGTGCAAATCCACAACGTGCCCAACGCTGTAAGGTGGATGGCGCCGCAGATGCCACGGGCCGCAGGGCCGGGAAGGCGCGGCGCCGCGTGAAGCCAAGTCAGAAGACCGGCCAGACGGAACCGGGGCAGCCGAAGGCCGGCGGCCGTCCCGTTTTTCGCCAAAGGGGACTGCCCATGACTGCCGAATACCCGATGATCCCGTCCGGGCCCTTTGCGCCCGCCGACCGCGAGGCGGTTTACCGTGCCATCTACAGCCGCCGCGATGTGCGCAGCCAGTTCACGTCGCGCCCGATTGACGACGCGACCCTGCTTCGGCTGTTGCGCGCGGCGCATCACGCGCCCTCGGTCGGGCTGTCGCAGCCATGGAACTTCATCCTGATCCGCTCTGCGGCCATCCGGGCGGCGGCACAGGGCGCTTTTGCCCGCGCCAATGCCGAAGCCTGTGCGATGTTCCCGGCCCAGCGGCGCCCGCTTTATTCCACGCTCAAGCTGGAAGGCATCCTGCAGGCGCCGGTCAATCTCTGCATCACCTGCGATCACAGCCGGGGTGGGGCGGTGGTTCTGGGGCGCACCCATCAGCCGCAGATGGACCTGTTTTCCACGGTCTGCGCGGTGCAGAACCTCTGGCTTGCCGCCCGGGCCGAGGGGATTGGCGTCGGCTGGGTCAGCATCTTTGACCCCGCCGACCTGCGCGCGCTGCTGCATCTGCCCGATCATGTCAGCCCGGTGGCCTGGCTTTGCCTTGGCCATGTCGAGGAACTGCATGCCGAGCCGGAATTGCAGGCCCGCGGCTGGGCCAGCCGCCTGCCGCTGGAAGAGCTGATCTTCCACGAAAGCTGGGGCCAGCATGAGACCTGAAGCACGGGCCACGTTGCCCTGCCATTTCGGCGAATGGCTTCAGGGGCGGCTTGGCGGGGCGGGGCCGCTGGCGCTGGTCACGCTGATGCCGCAGGGGGTGACCCTGACCGCATGGCGCGGGGCCGCGCCCGGGCTGGCCTGCCACGCCATCACCCATGGCGCGCTGCCCCCGGCCCTGCTGGCGCGCTTTGCCCGGGCACTGGGTGGCGGGCTGCACGGACGTTTTCTGCTGCGCCTGCCCTATCCGCCGGGGCTGGGCACCGGCATGTCAACGGCGGGGCTGTTGGCAATGGCCCAACTGGCGGGGATCATGCCGGGGCCCACCGCTCTGGCCCGCGCCACCATCGCCGCCGAAGGGGCGAGCGATCCGCTGATGTATCCGCAACCCGCCCGCCTGCTCTGGGCCCCGCGTGAGGGGCGGGTGCTGGCCCCCCTGCCACCGCAGCCGCAGGCCCATCTTCTGGCCGGGTTCTGGGGACCGCCCCGGCCAACCCGTGCCGCGGATCAGGATTATGACGACATCTCCGATCTGGTCACGCACTGGCAGGCGGGCGGGCCGCTGGCCGAGCGGGCCGCATTGGCCAGCGAAAGCGCACGACGCTGCATCGCCCGGCGCGGACCGCAGGCCGACCCGACCGCAGCGCTTGCCCGCGATCTGGGCGCGCTTGGCTGGGCCATCTCGCATTCCGGCGCGGCGCGGGCGCTGATCTTCGCGCCGGGGCAGCTTCCGCGCCATGGCCTTGCCGCGCTGCGCGAAGCGGGCTTGCGCGGGGTTCACCGGCTGGCTACCTGCGGCGGATAGCGGCAAAGGGCAAGACGATGCGCGATCACGGCGGCAATCTGGATCAGGCGATGGCGCGGCACGGCGCGGGCGACTGGATCGACCTGTCCACCGGCATCAACCGCCGCCCCTGGCCGCTGCCCGATCTGCCTGCCGACCTCTGGCGCAACCTGCCGACCAAAACCCTGCAAACCGACCTGCTGCGACAGGCCCGCGCCACCTGGGGCGTGACCAGCACCGCCGAGGGGGTTTCTCTGGCCGGGGCACAGTCGGCGATCCAGCTTGTGCCCCGGCTGCGCCCGGCAGGAACCGCCGCCGTTCTGACCCCGACCTACAACGAACATGCCGCCTGCCTTGCGCAGGAGGGCTGGCACATCCGTCCGGGCCGCAGGCTGGACGATCTGCGCGGCGCCGATCTTGCCGTGGTGGTCAATCCCAACAACCCCGATGGCCAAAGCTTTGCCCCCGAAGAACTGCTGGACCTGTCGCGCGAGGTCGGCCTTCTGGTGGTGGATGAAAGCTTTGGCGATGTGACGCCCGCGCTTTCGCTGCTGCCCCATGCCGGGGGGCCGGGCCTTCTCGTGCTGCGGTCTTTCGGCAAGTTCTATGGGCTGGCCGGCCTGCGGCTGGGCTTTGCCTTTGGCGCCGCGGCCGAGATTGCGGCGCTGGCGCAAGGGGCCGGGCCTTGGCCGGTTTCCGGCCCCGCGCTCGGGATCGGCATCCGCGCGCTGGCCGATCATGGCTGGGCCACGGCGATGCGGCGGCAACTGGCCGCCGATGCCGCAAGGGCCGATACGCTGGCCATCACCGCGGGCTGGCGGCTGGCGGGGGGATGCGCGCTCTTCCGGCTTTATGACACCGGCGATGCCGCCGCCGCGCAAGACCGGCTGGCAAGGCATCATATCTGGAGCCGGATCTTCCCATGGTCCGACACCTTCCTGCGCCTTGGTCTGCCGGGGCCGGAACCGGAATGGCAGCGCCTGCAAGAGGCGCTGCAAGCCCCGGCCTAACGCGCCAGCGCCAAAAGCCCCGGCACATCCAGATGCGCCTCAAGATGCGCGGCAAGCGCGTCCAGCACCGCCTCCACCTCTGCGCCATGGCGGCGCGGGGCGGCGGCAATGCCCAAGCCTGCCAGAAACGCGGCACGAAAGGCGTCCGACAGGAACAGCCCGTGCAGATAGCTGCCCATGATCCGGCCACTCGCACTGACCGCACCTTCGTTGCGCCCTTCGATCTGCGCGAAAGGCCGGGCGCAATCAGGACCATGGCTTTGCCCGATATGGATTTCATATCCCTCTACCGGCAGGCCAGAGTCCACATGACGGGCACTTACCCGCGACAGGCGCTTGTCCGGCGTCATCACCGTTGCGATGTCGAGCAGGCCAAGCCCCGCCGTCTCACCAGCCGGCCCCTCGATCCCCTGCGGATCGGCCACGACACGCCCCAGCATCTGATAGCCACCACAAATGCCCAGCACATGGCCGCCCCGCCGCACATGCGCCGCAAGATCGACGTCCCAGCCCTGCGCCCGCAGAAACGCCAGATCGCCCCGCGTCGATTTCGACCCAGGCAGAATGACCAGCCGCGCCTCGCCCGGAATGGCCTCTCCCGGACGCACCATGACAAGGTTCACCCCCGGCTCGGCCTTGAGCGGGTCGAGATCGTCGAAATTCGCAATGCGCGAAAAGGTCAGGCAGGCCACCGTCACCGCCCCCGCCCTCTGCGGAGATGCCGCGATGTCGAGCGCATCCTCGGCCGGCAGAAGATGCGCCTGCGCGAACCACGGCACCACGCCAAAACCGCGCCAGCCTGTCCGCGCGCCGATCAGGTGATAACCGTCGTCGAACAACCGCGGGTCGCCGCGGAACTTGTTGATCAGGAAACCCGCCACCATGGCGGCATCGCCCGGCTCCATCACCGCCTGCGTGCCGACGAGCTGCGCAATCACCCCACCCCGGTCGATATCCCCCGCCAGAACCACCGGCACCGCCGCCGCCCGGGCGAAACCCATATTGGCAATGTCACCCGCCCGCAGGTTCACCTCTGCCGGACTGCCCGCCCCCTCCACGATCACCAGATCATATGCGCCCTTCAGACGCTGGAAACTCTCCAGCACCGCCCCCAGAAGCTGCGGCTTCAGCGCCGCATAATCGCGCGCCCGGGTCGTGGTGAGGCGCCGCCCCTGCACCACAACCTGCGCGCCCATCTCGCTTTCGGGCTTGAGCAGCACCGGGTTCATATCCACCACCGGCTCAAGCCCGCAAGCCATGGCCTGCAACGCCTGCGCTCGCCCGATCTCGCCGCCATCCGCCGTCACGGCGGCATTGTTCGACATGTTCTGCGGCTTGAACGGCGCCACCAATATGCCCCGCCGCCGCGCCGCCCGGCACAGCCCCGCCACCAGCATCGACTTGCCGACATTCGAGCCGCAGCCCTGGATCATCAGCGCCTTCATGCCCCGGCCCCTGCGCCGCTGACCCTGCGGGAGCCTCCGGCGGGGATATTTATCGCCAAGATGAAATTGCCGGTGCCCTCAAAACGGCACCGCGCCTCGGGCCGTTTGCACGGGGGAGACGCGGTGCTTTCACCTTGGGCGGTCATCGGGATCCCTCCCTGTGCCGCTCCATTTTCGTGGGACGATTCGGTTAACATTTCGTTGATTTCATCTTGGCCCAAATATCCCGGGGTCCGGGGCAGCGCCCCGGGGGCTCCGCCTGCGTTCCGGCATCAGAACTCGACCCCCGCCTGCCCCTTGATGCCCGAGCGGAACGGATGCTTGACCAGCGTCATCTCGGTCACCAGATCGGCCGCCTCGATCAGCGCCTCGCGGGCATTGCGGCCGGTCAGGCAGACATGGGTCAGGGGCGGCTTTTCCTCGCGCAGGAAGGTCAGCACCTCGTCAAGGTCAAGGTAGTCATAGCGCAGGGCAATATTGATTTCGTCCAGCAGCACGAAGCGGATCGCGGGGTCGCGGATCAGCTCCTTGGCCTTTTCCCAGCCGGCCCGGGCGGCGGCGATGTCGCGGGTCTTGTCCTGGGTTTCCCAGGTGAAGCCTTCGCCCATGGCGTGAAACTGGCAGAGGTCGCGGAAATTGCCTTCGATCAGGCGGCGCTCGCCGGTGTCCCAGGCGCCCTTGATGAACTGCACCACCGCACAGGGCATTCCATGCGCGATGCAGCGCAGGATCATGCCGAAGCCGGACGAGGATTTGCCCTTGCCCGCGCCGGTATGGACGATCACCAGACCCTTTTCCGCCGATTTGCCCGCCATGATCTTATCGCGGGCAGCCTTCTTCTTGGCCATCTTGGCGGCGTGGCGGGCGCGGTCTTCGGCTTCGGACAGAAGGGGCATTTCGCCGGTTTCAGACATCGGGGCGTTTCCTTTTCCTTGACAGCGCCGCCCATCTGGCAGACGAGGGGCGCATAGGCGCTGGTGCCTGTCTTAGGGCAGGCCAAAAGGGAATGCGACAGGTATTGCGGCGCCTTGCGTCGTGCCGCCGAAGCGCAGCCGCCCCCGCGACCGTGACCGGAAAGGTCTGTCCAATGCCACTGGCCGCAAGGTTCGGGAAGGCGGGCAGAGCGCCGGGGCAGGCTTGCCCGCCCCGATATCCGCAAGCCGGGAGACCTGCCAGCACCTGAACTGAAACGCGCGGACGGGGTGTTCCGTGACCTTCGGGTATTGGGCCTTTGCAGCCCGAACCGTTGGCCATCCCGTATATTCTTGTCGGGAGGGGCCATGGCCGCCATTTTGCATGTCTGCACCACCTGTCGCGCCGGTCAGCCGGTGCCCGAGGGCGAAGCCTGCCCCGGGCAGCGGCTGCACGACGCCCTGTTGCGGAGCGGGGCCCCGCAGGGGGTGACGATCCGGGCGACGGAATGCCTTTCGGCCTGCGATCACGGCTGTAACATCGCGTTGAGCAAGCCCGGCGCCTGGTCCTATGTCTATGGCCGTCTGGGCGAAGCCGACATTCCCGAAATCCTGCGCGGCGCCGGTCTTTATGCCATCAGCGCCGACGGCATCGTGCCCTGGCGCGAGCGCCCCGCGATCTTCCGCAAGCAAAGCCTTGCCCGCATCCCCCCGATGGAGAGCTGAGACATGCCCGATCTGACAAAAATTCCCGTGACGGTGATCACCGGCTTTCTGGGCGCGGGGAAAACCACGCTGATCCGGCATCTGATGCAGAACCCACAGGGGCGGCGACTGGCCATTCTGGTGAACGAATTCGGCACCGTGGGGGTGGACGGCGACATCCTGAAATCCTGTGCCGATGCAAATTGCCCGGTCGAGAACATTGTCGAACTGGCCAATGGCTGCATCTGCTGCACCGTTGCCGATGATTTCATTCCGACGATCGAGGCGCTGATGGCCCTGCCCGAGCGGCCGGATCACATCCTGATCGAGACTTCGGGTCTGGCGTTGCCCAAACCGCTGCTCAAGGCATTCGACTGGCCCGCGATCCGCTCGCGCATCACGGTGGACGGGGTGGTGGCGCTGGCCGATGCCGAGGCGGTGGCGGCGGGGCGCTTTGCCCCCGATCCGGCGGCGGTCGCGGCGCAGCGCGCGGCGGATGACAGCCTTGACCACGAAACACCGTTGTCCGAGGTGTTCGAGGATCAGATCGCCTGCGCCGATATCATCCTTTTGACCAAGGCCGATCTGGCGGGCGAGGCCGGGCTTGCCGCCGCCCGCGCGGTGATCGAGGCCGAAGTGCCGCGCCGTCTGCCCATTCTGCCGATGACCGATGGCAGCATCGACCCGCGCGTGATCCTGGGCCTGAATGCGGCAGCCGAAGATGATCTTGCCGCCCGGCCCAGCCACCATGACGGCCATGACGACCACGAGCATGACGATTTCGCTTCGCTGGTGATCGACCTGGCCGAAGTGGCCGATCCTGCCGATCTGGCCGCCCGGGTGCAGCGCCTTGCGCGCGAGCAGAACATCCTGCGCGTCAAGGGCCATGTCGCGGTGGCGGGCAAGCCGATGCGGCTTTTGCTGCAGGCGGTGGGGGAACGGGTGCGCCAGCAGTTCGACCGGCCTTGGGGTTCTGCGCCACGCCGTTCGCAACTGGTCGTCATTGCCGAGCATCACGACATCGACGAAGCCGCGATCCGCACCGTTCTGGGGACCTGAGGCGGGCCATGCATGTCGTCTTCCGCGAGACACGGGGACTTGAGACCGCCGAAGCGCCGTTTGATCCGGGGCAGGAACCGGCAGAGCTGATCGTCCTGTCCTTTTCGGACAGCGATCTTGGCGCCTTTGCTGCGGGCTGGCACCGATCCCGCAGGATGGGCAATATGGCCCATCCTACCTTGCGGCTGCAAAATCTTGTCGCGCTGAAACATCCCGTCTCGGTCGATACCTATGTCGAGCGCACGCTTTCGGGGGCCAAGGCCATCCTGATCCGGCTGATCGGCGGGGCGGCCTATTGGCCCTATGGCCTTGCCTCGGTGCAGGATCTGGCGCGGCGGCGCGGTATCGCGCTGGCGGTGTTGCCCGCCGACGGGCGGTCCGATCCGGCGCTGGATGCCGCCTCGACCCTGCCGGTTTCGACGCTGCGCCGGTTGCAGCATCTGTGCGATACCGGCGGCGCGGTGGCGGCACAGGCGGCGCTGGCGCAGCTTGCGCTGGCGGCGGGGCTTTATGCCGGGCCGGTGCCGGGGGACAAGCGGCTGCCCGACATGGGGTTTTACGACCCCGATCTTGGGGCGATTCCGGCACCGCCAGAAGGCCGCGCCGTGCTGATCAGCTTTTACCGCAGTTATCTGACGGCCGCCGACACCGATCCGGTGGATGCGCTGATCCGTGGCTTTCGCGCGGCGGGTATTGCCGCCTGCGGGGTCTTTGCCGCCTCGCTGAAGGCGCCCGGGTTTGCCGATTGGCTGCGCCCGCACCTGACCGCCAATCCGCCGCTTGCGGTGGTGAATGCCACCGCCTTTTCCGCACGGGGCGATGATGGGGCCACGCCTTTTGACGGGGCCGATTGCCCGGTGTTTCAGGTGGCGCTTTCGACGGCGCGGCGGCGCGACTGGGCCGCGTCGGACCGCGGCCTTTCGCCCTCCGACCTTGCCATGCATGTGGTCCTGCCCGAGGTGGACGGGCGGCTGTTCGCCGGGCTGGTGTCGTTCAAATCGCCCGGGGGGAAAGATCCCGACCTGCAGTTTTCGCGCTTTGCCCATCGCGCCGATGCCGGGCGGGTGGCGGCGGTGGTCGCGCGGGTGGCGGGATGGCTGCGGCTGGCCGAAACCCCTCCGGCCAAGCGGGCGCTGGCGATGGTTCTCTCCACCTATCCGGGCAAAGGCTGGCAGATGGCCCATGCCGTTGGGCTGGACGCCCTCGCCTCGGCCGAAGCGGTGATGGCCGATCTGACGACGGCGGGCTATCTGGTCGCGGGGGCGGCCCCGCTGGCGCCGGCGCTTGCGGCCGAAAGGCTGCACTGGCCGCTGGCCGATTACCTTGCCGCGCTGGAAACGCTGCCCCCAAGCCTGCGCGCGGCGCTGCACGCCGCCTGGGGCGCGCCCGGCGATGATCCGGCCTGTGCCGGCGGAGCGTTCCGTTTTGCCGCCACCCGGCGCGGGAATGTCCTGATCGCGCTGCAGCCGGAACGTGGCCTGCCCGCTCGGCAGGACGACGAGTATCACGACCTGACCCGACTACCCCGCCACGCCTATGTGGCCTTTTACCTGTGGCTGCGGGCGCAGGGCCTGCACGCGATGGTGCATATGGGCGCCCATGGCACGCTGGAATGGCTGCCCGGGAAATCCGTCGCTTTGTCAGAGACGTGCTGGCCCGAGGCTTTGCTGGGTGACCTGCCGGTGATCTATCCGTTCATCGTCAACGACCCGGGCGAGGCGGCGCAGGCCAAGCGACGGATCGGCGCGCTGACCCTTGGCCATCTGCCGCCGCCCCTGCGCGCCGCCACCCTGCCCGAAGCCCTGCACGGGCTTGAGCGGCTTCTGGATGAATATTCCACCGCCGACGGGCTGGACCCGGCCCGGCGTGACCGGCTGATTGCCGCAATCCGTTCCGAGGCGCAAAGCGCCGGGGTCGAGGCCGATCTGGGCCTGCCGCCCGGTGCCGGAGCCGCCGAGGCGATCACCCGGATCGACCGCTTCGTCTGCGATATCAAGGAAAGCCAATATGGCGACGGGCTGCATGTCTTTGGCCGGGGCGCCTGCGGGGATGCCGAACGCGTGGGGCTGCTGACCGCGCTGGCCGGGCGGCGGGTGGCGCCGGGGCCTTCCGGCAGTCCGGCACGGGGGCGGGCCGATGTGCTGCCCACCGGGCGCAACCTGTTCGCCGTCGATCCCCGCGCCGTGCCCAGCCGCGCCGCCCATGCGCAGGGCGTGAAGCTCGCCGAAGAGCTGTTGCGCCGGCATCTGCAGGATCATGGCGACTGGCCGCGCGGTCTGGTGGTGGACCTCTGGGGCAGCGCCACCATGCGCACGGCGGGCGAGGAATTTGCCATGGCGCTGCATCTGGCAGGGCTGGCGCCGGTCTGGGACGGCGGATCGGGCCGTGTCAGCGGGGTGGAGGTGGTGCCGCTCGCCCTGCTGAACCGACCCCGCATTGATGTGACGCTGCGGGTGTCGGGCCTGTTCCGTGATGTCTTCCCGGCTCTGGCCGCGCTCTTTGAAACCGGCGCGGAGATGCTGGCCGAACGGGACGAAGACGCCGCCGACACCCCCTATGCCCAGCGCGCCGCCCGGGTCTTTGGGCCCGGCCCGGGGGAATACGGGCTTGGCATGGCGGCGGCGGCGCAGGATTTCACCGCAGAGGCGCGGGCGGCGGCGGGCGAGGCGTGGATTGCCGCCTCAAGCTGGGCGATCGGGGCCGATGGCCTGCCGCGCGCCGACCGTGCCGGGCTTGAGGCGCGGCTGCGCGGGGCGGACAGTTTCGTTCACGCGCAGGATTTGCCCGAAAGCGATCTGCTGCTGGCCGCAGATTATGCCGCGCATGAGGCGGGGTTTGCCGCGGCCCTTGCCCGGCTGGGCGCAGCACAGCCCGCACTTTACCACCTTGACGCAACGCAGCCAGACCGGCCCCGCGCCCGCAGCCTGACCGAGGAAATTGCCCGCGTGGTTCGCGGTCGAGCCGCCGACCCGCTCTGGGCCGAAGGCATGATGCGCCACGGGTTCCGGGGGGCCGCCGAGATTGCCGCCACCGCCGACCATCTGGCGGCCTTTGCCCACCTGGCCGGGGTGGTGCCGCCCCATCTGTTCGACCTTTACCACACGGCCACGCTGGGCCGCGACGATCTGGTCGCCTTCATGGCGCGCGAGAACCCCGGGGCACTGGCGGCGCTGCGTGACCTGTTCCGGCGGCTGGCCGAGGCCGGGCTTTGGGTCACCCGGCGCAACTCGATCGCCGCCGCGCTGGAGGCGGGGGAATGAGCGCCCCGACCTTTCAGGTGCAGGGCTGGTGCCCCGGTGCGCTGCGTCCGATGATGTCGGGCGACGGGCTGGTGGTGCGGCTGCGCGCGGCAGCGGGGCGGCTGTCGCCCCGGCAGGCGGCGGGCATTGCGGCGGCCTCCCGGACGCATGGCAACGGGCTGATCGACCTGTCGGCACGGGGCAATCTGCAATTGCGCGGCGTTACAGCGGCATCGCATGGCCCGTTGATCACCGATCTGCGCGCGCTGGACCTGATCGATGCCGATGCGGCGGAAGAGGCGCGGCGCAACATCCTTGTCACGCCGTTTGCCGATGCCGTGACCGACGCGCTGGCCATGCGGCTGGCGGCGGCGCTGCCCGCGATGCCGCCGCTTCCGGGCAAGTTCGGCTTTGTGGTGGATACCGGCGCGGCGCCGGTCCTTGGCGGCATCGCGGGGGATATCCGGCTGGAGCGGGATACAGCGGGCGGGCTGATCCTGCGCTGCGACGGCGCCGCACTTGGCGCGCCGGTGGATGCGGCGACGCTGCCAGCGGTGGCGGTTGCGCTGGCCGAATGGTTCGTGGCGGCAGGCGGCGTGACGGAGGGGCGGGGCCGGATGGCGGCGCTGATCGCGCGGGGCGTGCGGCCCGGTGGCGCGCTTGCGGGCCGGGTGGCGCCTGCCCCGGCCCTGCCAGCCCCTGCGCCGGGTCTGGGGACCGAGGGCGCGCTGGTGGGCCTGCCCTTTGGCCAGATGCAGGCCGCCACACTCGGCACGCTTGCCACTCTGGGCGCGCTGCGGCTGACCCCGTGGCGGATGCTGCTGGTCGAGGGGCTGCGGCATCTGCCCGACCTGCCCGGCCTGATCCTGCGCGGCGATGATCCGCTGCGCAGGATCGAAGCCTGCTCGGGCGCCCCGGCCTGCCTGCAGGCATTGGCCCCGGTCCGCGCCTTGGCCCGCAGGCTGGCGCCCGAGGTGCCGGAGGGCCGCCTTTTGCATATTTCGGGCTGCGCCAAGGGCTGCGCCCATCCGGGGCGGGCCGATCTGACACTGGTGGCAACTGCGGCAGGCTTTGACCTGATCCGGGGCGGCACAGCGCAGGACCGCCCCGACCAAACCGGCCTTGCCGCCGAAGCGATTGATCTGAAAGGACGGTTCTGATGCCGCATCTCTATGAAACCGATGGCGCGGCCATCTATCTGCAATCCTTCGCCACCATCCGGGCCGAGGCCGATCTGGCCCGTTTCACCCCCGAGGAAGAGGTCGTCGCCGTCCGCATGATCCATGCCGCCGGGATGGTCGGGCTTGAAAAACACATCCACTTTACCCCCGGAATGGCAGTTGCTGCACGGGCTGCACTTGAGGCCGGTGCGCCGATCCTCTGCGATGCGCGGATGGTCAGCGAGGGCATCACCCGCCCCCGCCTGCCCGCCGGGAACCCGGTGATCTGCACGCTGCACGATCCGTCGGTGCCCGCGCTGGTCGCCCGCATCGGCAACACCCGCTCTGCCGCGGCGGTCGAGTTGTGGCGGCCGCATCTGGCGGGGGCGGTGGTGGCCATCGGCAATGCGCCGACCGCGCTGTTCCACCTGCTGAACATGCTGGAAGACCCCACCTGCCCGCGCCCGGCGGCGATCATCGGCTGTCCGGTGGGATTTATCGGCGCGGCGGAATCCAAGGCAGCGCTGATGGCGGCCCCGCCTTGCCCCGCCGTCATCGTTGAGGGGCGGCTGGGCGGGTCGGCGATCACCGTCGCCGCCGTCAACGCCCTTGCCAGCCGGAAGGAATGACCATGACAGGCCGCATCATCTGTGCCGGGCTGGGGCCGGGCGACCCCGATCTGATCTCGGTCCGGTCGGACCGGGCGATCCGGGGTGCCCGCCATGTCGCCTATTTCCGCAAGGCCGGACGGCAGGGGCAGGCCCGGCGGATCGTCGAGGGGATGCTGCCCGCAGATGCCACCGAATACGCAATGGAATACCCGGTGACGACCGAACTGCCCTTTGACAGCCCCGGCTATAATGCCTTGCTGTCCGGCTTTTATGACAGTTGGGCGGCCAAGCTTCAGGCGCTGTCGCAGGCGGGGCAGGATGTGGTGGTGCTGTGCGAGGGGGATCCCTTCTTCTACGGGTCTTTCATGCATCTCTATGTCCGGCTGAAAGACCTTGCCCCGGTCGAGGTGATCCCGGGCATCCCGGGCATGGTGGGTTGCTGGAATGCCACGGGCCAGCCGATCACCTGGGGCGATGATGTGCTGACCGTCCTGATGGGCACGCTGCCGGAAGACGAATTGACGCGCCACATGCAAACCGCCGATGCGCTGGCGATCATGAAGACCGGGCGCAATCTGCCGCGCGTGCGCCGCGCGCTGGAGGCGGCGGGGCGGCTGGGCGATGCCTGGCTGGTCGAGCGGGGCACGATGCCCGATCAGCGGATGGTGCCGCTGGCCGGGGTGGATGCCGAAGACTGTCCCTATTTCGCCATCGTGCTGGTGCATGGCCATGGCCGCCGCCCGGTGGCGGAGGGCGTGGAATGAGCGCGGGATGGATTGCCGTTGCCGGCCTTGGCCCCGGGGATGCCGCCCTGATCACGCCCGAGGTGACCGCCGCACTGGCAGAGGCGACGGATGTGGTCGGCTATATTCCCTATGTCGCCCGCGTCGCCCCGCGCGAGGGGCTGGTGCTGCATCCGTCGGACAACCGGGTGGAACTGGACCGTGCCGCACTGGCGCTGGACCTGGCGGCCCGGGGGCGGCGGGTGGTGATCGTGTCATCCGGCGATCCGGGGGTTTTTGCCATGGCCTCGGCCCTGTTCGAAGCGGTCGAGGCGCAGCCCGACCGGCAGGGGACCGACATCCGCATTCTGCCCGGTATCACCGCCATGCTGGCGGCGGCGGCGCGGGCCGGGGCGCCCTTGGGCCATGACTTCTGTGCAATCAACCTGTCGGACAACCTCAAACCCTTTGCCGAGGTGGAACGCCGCCTGCGCCATGCCGCGCGGGGTGGCTTTGCCATGGCCTTCTACAATCCCCGCTCCAAATCGCGGCCGCAGCAATTCGCCCGCGTGCTGGATATCCTGCGCGAGGAATGCGAGGAGGCGCGGCTGATCCTTTTCGCGCGGGCGGTGACCACGCCGGACGAGGCAATCACCTGTGTCGCGCTGTCCGAAGCGACGCCCGAAATGGCCGACATGCGGACGGTGGTGATCATCGGCAATGCGGCTACGCGCCGGGTGGGGCGCTGGGTTTACACCCCGCGCTCGGTTCCGGCATGAGACAGCCAGCGCATCACCTCTTCCACCGTGGCTGCCCGGTTGCGCGGCGGCAGCGCGGGCCGGTCAATCAGGATCACCGGCAGGCGCAGGGCGCGGGCGGCGGTCAGCTTGGCCTCGGCGCCTGCGCCGCCGGCATTCTTGGCCACGATATGGGTGATGCCATGGGCGCGCATGAGCGCCGTATCGCCTGCGGCATCAAACGGGCCGCGTGCGATCACCACAGAGGTTTGCGGCAGCGGCAAGGGCATTTCGGGCGGATCGACAAGGCGCAAAAGGTAATGATGCTGCGGCTTTGCGGCAAAGGGGGCGAGGGTTTGCTTGCCGATGGCAAGGAAAACCCGGGCGGGCGCCTGCGGAAGCGCGGCCACGGCAGAAGGGGTATCGGCCACCGCCTGCCAGTCATCGCCGGGCCCGGGGGTCCACGCCGGACGCTCCAGCGCGATCAGGGGAATGCCGGTTTCTTTGCAGGCGGCGATGGCGTTCCGGCTCATTTGTGCGGCAAAGGGGTGGGTGGCATCCACCACATGGCTGATGCCTTCGCCCCGCAGATAGGCGGCCAGCCCCTCTGCCCCGCCAAAGCCGCCCACCCGCACCGGCAGAGGCTGCGCCACCGGGGCATCGGTGCGCCCGGCATAGGAAAAGACGGCCTCCAGCCCGGCATTGCAGAGCGCCCGGGCCAGACGGCTCGCCTCGGTCGTGCCGCCGAGAAGAAGGATGCGCGTCATGTCTGAACCCTGGCTTGCGATCATCGGTCTGGGCGAAGATGGACCGGCGGGCCTGACCGAGGCAAGCCGTGCCGCGCTGGCCGGGGCCGAGGTGGTGTTCGGCGCGCTCCGGCATCTGGCATTGGCCGGCGCCGGGGCGCGGGGCCGGGAATGGCCGGTGCCCTTTGACCTCGCGCCGCTTCTGGCGCTGCGCGGGCGGCGGGTGGCGATGCTGGTGTCGGGCGATCCGTTCTGGTTCGGGGCGGGTGGCACCGTTGCCGCCCATCTGCGCCAGGATGAATGGCAGGCCCATCCGGTGGCGGGGGTGTTTTCGCTGGTGGCCGCGCGGCTGGGCTGGCGGCTGGAAGAGTGTCTGTGCCTTGGTCTGCACGCCGCACCCTTTGCCCGGCTGCGCCCGGTTCTGGCGCGGGGCGTGCGGGTGATCTGCACCCTGCGCGATGCGGCGGCGGTCGGGGAACTGGCGGAATGGCTGGCCGAGAATGGCTTTGCCACCGCGCGCCTGACGGTCTGCGAGGCCATGGGCGGCTCGCGAGAGCGGCTGCGACAGGGGGCGGACTGGCCCGACATTCAGGCGCCGGTGGCGGTGGCCATCGACGGCGCCGACCTGCCACGCGGCGCCGGGCTGCCCCGCGGCTTTGGCCTGCCGGATGCGCTGTTCCAAAGCGATGGACAGATCACCAAAGCCCCGGTGCGGGCGGTGACACTTGCAGCACTTGGCCCCCGCGCGGATGAGGTGCTGTGGGACATCGGCGGCGGTTCCGGCTCGATCTCGGTCGAATGGTGCCTTGCCGGGGGCCGCGCGGTCTGCATCGAGGCGCGAGCAGAGCGCGCTGCGAATATCCGGGCCAATGCGGTGGCCTTTGGCATCGCGCACCGGCTGACGGTGCAACAGGGCTGGGCCTTGCCGCTCTTGGCCGATCTGCCGGTGCCGGATGCCGTCTTTGTCGGCGGCGGCGGGGATATGGCTCTTTACGCCGCCCTTTGGCCGCTGCTGCCCGCGGGCGCCCGGATCGTCGCCAATGGCGTGACGATTGAAACCGAAGCGATTCTGGCCGCCCAACATGCCCGCCGTGGCGGTAGCCTGATCCGGGTGGACATTGCCGAGGCGGCGGCGCTTGGCCGCTTTCGTGACTGGCGCGCGGCGCGGCCCGTGGTGCAATGGCGGGCGGTGAAATGAGGGTCGCGGGCATCGGGTTCCGCAAGGGCACGCCACTTGCTACGCTGCGCGGCGTGCTGGCCGCCGCCGAAGCCTTGGGCGGCGCGGCAGAGGCGCTGGCCAGCACGGCGGAAAAGGCGGCGGATGCGCGGATGCGCGCGCTGGCGGCAGAGCGGCATCTGCCACTTCTGGCCGTGGCGGTGGCGGGCATCGCCACGCCGACCCATTCCCCCCGCATTGCCGCGCGGTTTGGCACCGGCTCGCTGGCCGAGGCGGCGGCGCTGGCGGGTGCGGGGGCGGGCGCAAGGATTACCGTGGCGCGGATCACCGCGCCGGACGGCATGGCGACCTGTGCCATGGCCGAAACAGAAGGAACCACGACATGACCGTCCATTTCATCGGTGCCGGGCCGGGTGCGGCCGACCTGATCACCCTGCGGGGCCGCGACCTGATCGCGGCCTGTCCGGTCTGTCTTTATGCCGGATCACTGGTGCCCGAGGCGCTCTTGACCCATTGCCCTCCGGGCGCGCGGATCGTGAACACCGCCCCCCTCAGCCTTGACGGGATCATCGCCGAGATCGCCGCCGCCCATGCCGCAGGCCATGACGTCGCAAGGCTGCATTCCGGCGACCTGTCGGTCTGGTCGGCGATGGGCGAACAGCTTCGTCGCCTGCGCGCATTGGGTATTCCCTATGATGTGACGCCGGGCGTGCCCGCTTTCGCGGCAGCAGCGGCGGTGCTGGGCGCGGAACTGACCCTGCCGGGGGTGGCGCAATCGGTGGTGCTGACGCGCACGTCGGGCCGGGCTTCGGCCATGCCCGAGGGGGAAAGCCTTGAGAATTTCGCGCAGACCGGGGCAACGCTGGCCATCCACCTTTCGGTGCATGTGCTGGCCGATGTGGTGGCGCGACTGATGCCGCACTACGGCGCGGATTGCCCGGTGGCGGTGGTGTTCCGGGCAAGCTGGCCCGATCAGAAGGTGGTGCGCGCCACGCTGGGCAGCATCGAAACCGCAATCGGCGCGGGGGAACGCACGGCGCTGATCCTTGTCGGTCGGGCCCTTGCCGCCGAGGATTTCGGCGAAAGCCGCCTATACGCCGGGGATTATGACCGGCGCTATCGCCCCGTCGGCACCGATCCGCGGTTTCCCGAATGAGGATGCCCGGCGCCATCCCTCCCGGCCTGCTGATTTCAGCGCCCGCCTCGGGCACCGGCAAGACCACGGTCACGTTGGGCCTGATTGCGGCTTTCCGCGCGGCGGGGCTTGTGGTGCAGCCGTTCAAATCGGGGCCGGACTATATCGACCCGGCCTTTCACGCGGCGGCGGCGGGGCGGCCTTCGGTCAATCTGGACAGTTGGGCGATGACGCCGGGGCGGATCGCCGCGCTGGCATCGGGTGCGGCGGGGGCCGATCTGGTGATCGCCGAAGGCTCAATGGGGTTGTTCGACGGTGTGGCGCGGGCCGGAGAGACGGGAACGGGGGCGAGTGCCGATCTGGCGACAGAGATGGGCTGGCCCGTGATCGCGGTGCTGGATGTCTCGGGTCAGGCGCAGACGGCGGCGGCGGTGGCAGCGGGGTTGGCAGGCTTTCGCCCGGGGCTGCGGCTGGCGGGGGTGATCCTGAACAAGGTCGCCTCGCCGCGGCACGAGGCGCTGGTGCGGGCGGGCATGGCCGTGGCGGGCCTGCCGGTTCTGGGCGCCCTGCCGCGCAAGGCGGCGGTGGCCCTGCCCGAGCGGCATCTGGGGCTGGTTCAGGCCGAGGAATTGCCCCGGTTGCAGGCTATTCTGGCCGAAGCCGCGGCTTTTGTCGCCGCGCATTGCGATCTGGATACCATTCGCGCCGTGGCGGCGGGCGGCCATCTGGCCGGAACCGCCCCCCCCGTGCCGCCGCCCGGAGAGCGGATCGCCCTTGCCCGCGATGCCGCCTTTTCCTTTGTCTATCCGCATCTTCTGGCCGATTGGCGGGCCGGCGGCGCGACGGTCCTGCCGTTTTCACCGCTTGCCGACGAAGCCCCCGACCCTTCGGCCACGGTCTGCTGGCTGCCCGGGGGCTACCCCGAGCTTCACGCGGGCAGGCTGGCCGCTGCCGCACATTTCCGTGCCGGGCTGACGGAGTTCGCGGCAACCCGGCCCGTGCATGGCGAATGCGGTGGCTACATGGCCCTTGGCGCCGGGCTGGTCTCCGCCGATGGCACGCGGCACCGGATGGCGGGCCTTCTGGGGCTTGAAACCAGCTTTGCCAAGAGGCGGATGCATCTGGGCTACCGGCTGGCTCGGCCGCTTCACCCCCTGCCCGGTCTGGGCAAGGTGGCGCTGCGCGGCCATGAATTTCACTATGCCACCATCCTGTCGCAACCCGACGCCGCGCTGGCCGTGGTGCAGGATGCGAATGGCGATGCCGTGGCCGAGGCCGGATCCTGCCGCGCGATGCCCGGGGGCGGGCAGGTCAGCGGCACCTTCTTTCACCTGATCGCCCCCGCCAGTTCCGAAAGCATATCATGAGCGGCTTTGTCTCTTTCGTTTCCTCCGGCCCGGGCGACCCCGAGCTTCTCACGCTCAAAGCCGCGCGGCTTCTGTCCGAGGCCGAGGTGGTGCTGTTCGATGATCTTTCGGCGGGGCCGATCCTGTCGCATTGCGCGCCGGGGGCCGATCTGATCGCCGTGGGCAAGCGGGCGGGCCGCCCCTCGCCCCGGCAGGATCATGTGAGCCGGTTGCTGGTGGACCATGCCCTGACCGGGCAGCGGGTGGTGCGGCTGAAATCCGGCGACAGCGGCATTTTCGGGCGGCTTGAGGAAGAAATCACCGCGCTGCGACAGGCGGGGATCGGGTTTGAAATCGTGCCCGGGGTGCCTTCGGCCTGTGCGGCGGCAGCGGCGGCGGCCCTACCGCTGACCCGGCGACTGACGGCGCGGCGGGTGCAATTCGTGACCGGCGCCGATGTGACGGGCGACCTGCCCGGCGCACTGAACTGGGCGGCGCTGGCCGATCCGGGGGCGACGACCGTGGTTTTCATGGGCAAACGCACCTTTCCGGCGCTGGCAGCGGGGCTGATGGCGCATGGCCTGCCACCCGACACCCCCGCCCTTCTGGCCGAGGCGGTGGGACATCCCGAACAGCGGCTGACCCGTGCCACGCTGGCCACGCTGGGCAGCGTGATTGCGGACGGCGCGGGCGATGGCCCGGCGCTGATCCTTTATGGCCCCTTGGCCGAGGTATAGGCATGATCGACGTCACCCTCATTGGCATCGGCACCGGCAACCCCGACCATGTGACGGTCGCGGCAGCCAAGGCCATGAATGCGGCCGATCTGATCCTTATTCCGCTGAAAGGGGCCGACAAGGCCGATCTCGCCGGGCTGCGCATGGAAATCTGCCGCGCCTGCGTCACCAATCCCGCAACGCGGATCGTGGCCTTTGACCTTCCGGTGCGCGACCCCGCCACGCCGGATTACCTGACACGGGTCGGCGACTGGCACGATGCCATCGCCATGGTCTGGCAGGAGGCCATCGAGGCACATCTGCGGCAGGGTGGCGGGGCGGGGGTGGCGTTTCTGGTCTGGGGTGACCCGTCGCTTTATGACAGCACGCTGCGGATTGCCGAAAGACTGGCGCGGCAGATGCCGCTGCGGCTGCGGGTCATTCCGGGCATCACCGCCATTCAGGCGCTTTGTGCCGCCCATGCCATTCCGCTGAACGACCTCGCCGCGCCGGTCGTCATCACCACGGGCCGCCAGTTACGGCAAACCGGCTGGCCCGCGGATGCCGAAACGGTGGTGGTCATGCTGGATGCCGGCGGGGCCTTTGCCACAGTGGAGACCGGCGGCATCGAAATCTGGTGGGGGGCCTATGTCGGCATGGCGCAAGAGCGCCTGATCGCCGGTCCGCTGGACAAGGTTGCCGGCCAGATCCTTGAAACCCGGGCCGCAGCGCGCGCCGATCACGGCTGGATCATGGATGTCTATCTGATGCGGCGCAGCCGCTGACCGTGCTGTCGGTCAGGGGAGTCGGCTGGCCCGCAGTTCGGTCGGGCTGACGGCGAAACGCTGCCTGAACCTGCGCGCCAGCGAGAAATTCGACCCGAAACCCGAAGCAAGGGCCACCTCAAGCAGCGACATCTCGGTCTGCTCGCAAAGCTGCCAGGCCAATGCCAGTTGCAGATCAAGGTAATACTGGCGCGGCGAACAGTTCAGATGGCGCTGGAACAGCCGCTCGATCTGGCGCTGCGATATGCCTGTTTCAGCGACGAAACTGCTGATCCGCAGCGGGCTTTCCACCGTCTGGCGAATCCGCATGGCCACCTGCCGGACCACGGGGGGCGCGAAACGCAACATGTTGGACATTTGCGCAGGCTGGTCCACCTCGGGGCCGCGCACGGGACCGATCAGAAAGCGGTCGCAGATCCGGTCGGCGATGTCGGAACCGAAGCGGTCCCGTGTATATCTGACGATCATGTCAAGGCAGGCCAGTTCCCCCGCGCAGGTCGAAACCCGTGCGGCAAGGTGGAACAGCTTCGGCAGGGGTTCGGCGTTCAGGTTGCGCTCGCAGAACGCCGCCAGCGATGACCAGTGAACCGCCCCCTGCCCATCGGGCAACAGACCAAGTTCGGCCAGCGCCCAGGTCGATGCCCCGATGCTGAAGATGGAAATGTTCGCCCGGCGTGCCAGCCGCAGCGCCTGACAAAGCACCTCGCGGTTATCGCGGGGCACATCGAAACCACAGCAAAAGAAGATTGCCTCGGGTGCCAGTGCTTTTCGCCCGGGGCAAAGCAGATCACATCGCCGGGGCGGATTTCCTCGACCGGGCCGCCCAGCCGCTGCACCCGGCCAAGGCCCGCCGTGACGATCAGCGTCTGGCCCAGCGGATGGGTATGCCATGCGGTGCGGGCGCCCGGCTCGAAGGTGACGCTGGCGCCTTGCACGCGGTCCGGCGCTGCGGGATTGAACAGCGCGTCAATGCGGACGCGCCCGGTGAACCAATCGGCTGGCCCGGCACGCGAGGGGATGTGTCCGGCGCGAAAAATGTCCATGCGGTCTCCTGTCAGATCGGGGCATGCAGCGTCGCGGACGGGCCGGGACGCGCTTTCACCCGGGCATAGTGCCCGACGCGGATCGCAGGCGAAAGCCCGGCGGTTCGCCTGAACCACCGGGCTTTCATCTTTCCGCGCAATTGGGCCATCTCTTCCCGCCGCCGGATCGACCGGCCTTCAGTAATAGTTGATGGCAAAGCTGTGTTCGGGGTCGTAATGCGCGTCCCAATAGCCTTTCCACAGCGCGCGCGTTACCGGCCCCACTGTGCCGTCGCCCACCGGCTGACCATCCAGCCGCGTGACGGGCATGACCCCGCCGGCGGTGGTGACGAACAGCAGTTCATCCGCCGCATAGGCCATGCCGACCGGGATATCGTCGATCACCCATGGCAGGCCCAGCTTGTCGGCCACGGCAAGCACCGACTTGCGGGTTACCCCCTCCAGCACGCCGCGCTTGGGGGTAAAGAGCTTGCCATCCTTCACCAGCACAACGTTGAAGCCGGAACCTTCGGTCAGGTTGGCATCGCCATCGGTCAGGATCGGATATTGCGCCCCGCGGTCGCGCGCTTCGAGGATGCCGCGGGTAAAATCGCCCCATTGCAGGTTCTTGACCGTGGGGTCGATGGCCCCGGCCGGGACACGGCGCACGTTGCGGGCGATGACGGCGCTGCCGCCGGTTTTCTGAACGGCTTCGTCCATCACCCACAAATAGGGCGTGACCATCAGATAGCAGTTGTTGACGCAATCCTCGGGCGGGGTCTGGCGGATGTAACGCAGGCCGCGGGTGACAATCATCATCACATAAGCATCGCGGATACCGCTGGTTGCGACCATCTCGACCAGCTTGTCGCGCATCCCCTGCCGGCCCAGCGGGTTGGTCAGCCGCAGCTTTGCAAGGCTGGCCTCAAGCCGGTCCAGATGGTCGTCCAGCCGGAAGAAGCGCCCATCCCAGACGGCGGGAACATCATAGGTCAGGTCGGATTTCAGAAAGCCCTGATCCAGCAGGGGCACCTTTGCCTGATCAATCGGCACAAAATCGGGGCCGCCGGTCCAGGCGATGCCATGCGCGAAGGGGTTCTCGCTGATTTCAAGTTCCGCAACACGGCGGCGATAACCTTCAAAGATATGGTCGGTCCAGGACATGACGGGCTCCGGGCAGATGGATCAGGCGGGCAGGACGCCGGCGGCAATGATGTCGCCCAGCGCGAGGTCGGCGGCCTCGACCGCGCGGTCGATATCGGCGGGGGTATGCGCGGCACAAAGGAACATGTTGTGCTTGGGATGCAGGAATATCCCGTGACGCAGGGCGGCCACGGTAAAGGCATTGGCGATGCGCAGATCACTGTCCCCCTCGAACAGCACCATCGGCATTTGCGCGGGCCCGGTCTGCCGCAGAGCAAATCCGTGGCGCCGCGTCACCGCGTCAAGACCGTGGCGCAGCCGTTCGCCCATCGCGCGGGTGTGGGCGATGGCATCGGTGTCACGCAGGATCTTGACCGTCGCAAGGCCCGCAGCCATGGCAGCGGCGCCATACCAGAAAGACCCGGTGGTGAAGATCTTCGAGGCCCCTTCGCGGGCGCGGTCATTGCCCGCAACAGCCGCCAGCGGCCAGCCATTGGCGATGGCCTTGGAAAAGGCCGCAAGGTCGGGCTTGACGCCATAAGCCGCCCAACTGCCACGCACATCCAGACGGAAACCTGCCCGCACATCGTCGATGATCAGCATGGCACCCGACCGGTCGCAGATGGCCCGTGCCGCCTGCAGCATGGCGACCGAGGGCTCTTCCTGATCCCGGCCGACATCGTGGCGGAAGGCGGTCAGCAGGATGGCCGCAAGGTCATCCCCCGCGGCAGCGACCGCGGCATCAAGGCTGGCCAGATCGTTCCAGTCGAAGGTGATCAGGTGGGCGCGATCCTCGGATGTCACTCCAACCAGCGAGGGCGAACACCACGGCACGGCCCCGTGATAGGCGCCTTTGGCAACGATGACCTTGCGCTTGCCGGTTCCGGCGCGGGCCATGGTGACGCAGGCCGTCGTCGCATCGGTGCCGTTCTTTTGAAACATCGCCCAATCGGCGAAATCCAGCGTCTCGACCAGCGTTTCGGCCAGTTCGACCAGAACCTCGGTCGGGCCGTTGCCGGCATCTACCCGTGCCATCTGGGCCATGGCCGCCGCCTGCACCTGCGGGTGCTTGTAGCCAAGGACATTCGGCCCCCAGGCGCACATGAAGTCGATATATTCGTTGCCATCGACATCCTTCACCCGGCACCCGTCGGCCGAAGCGAAGAATTGCGGATAGCCCGGCGCAATCGCGCGGGTCGCCATATGGCCCCACATCCCGTTCGGGATCACAGCGGCAGCGCGGCTCTGCAGAGCCAGATCGTGACTATTGGGCAGATGGCGGGTCATGGGGCACTCCGGTCCGGGTCAAAAGGCGGGGGGCGCTGACGCCCCCCGAAGGGAGGTGTCAGTTGGTGATTTCCGCCAGGGGCAGGTTGCAGCAGGCGCTGTAGCGCACGCCTTTGACATTCGGCCCATAGGCAAGGATCAGGTCGGGGCTGACCATGGGAATGATGATCTTGTTGTTGATCATCTCGGTCGCGGCCTCGGACCAGAGCTTCTCGGCCTCTTCGGGGGTCGAGGCAGCCAGCGCCTGCGCCTTCAGTTCCAGCGGACGCGGGTTGATGATCGAGGCATCGGTTCCGCCCCCTGCACGCTTGGCCCAGACGGTGCCTTCGGACATGCCGAACACATCGACATATTGCGAGGTGCCGAAAAAGTCGGGCGCAAAGAACACAGCCGTCAGCGGGATGTGGTCGCCATTGGCCGCCTCACGCCAGTTGGCAAAGGGCACCGGCGACAGATTGACCGTGATGCCGACCTTGGACAGGTCTTGCTGGATCTTCTGCATCATGATCGAGAAATCGACGCCATAGACGTTCAGATCGGGGTAGATAGACTCCAGCGTGAAACCATCGGCCAGACCGGCAGCGGCCAGAAGTTCCTTGGCCTTCTCGGGGTTGTATTCGGGGATGGCGTGACCATCGCCGCCCGGAAAGCCCAGCGGGATCGGCGCAGCCAGCGGACGGCCCGCGCCGCCCAGCGTGAAGTCGATCAGGGCGGTGCGGTCAATAGCAATCGAGATCGCCTCGCGCACCTCGGGGGTCATCTTGATGGTCGTGGCCTTGGCACCCGGCGACAGCGCGATATAGACAAAGTTGTAGGACGGCACCCGTTCGACAATCGCGCTTGACCCTTCCAGCGACTTGGCCGTTTCCGGGTCAATCTGCATGGCAATGTCGGCCGCGCCCGATTGCAGCATCTGCGCCTGCGCCACGGCATCCTTGACCTGACGGAAGATCACTTCGGGCACCGCCGGCTTGGTGCGCCAGTAATTCTCGTTCCGGCCAAGGCGCAGTTCCGAATTCGGCTCATAGCTGGTCAGAACGAAGGGGCCGCTGCCTGCCGATGCCGTCAGGAACCAGTTTTCGGAGGTGTCCTTGTCAGCGGCGGTTTCATCCGCAATGGCCCCGTTCGCGGCAGCGACATCGCTGTTGATCACGCCAAGGAAACCCGCAGCCACCTGATTGAGAAATTCCGAGTTCGGCGCCGAAAGCTTGACGATCACGGTGGCGGCATCCGGCGTGTCGATGGACACGATGGGATCGGCAATGAAGGCGCCGTTGCCCTTGATGTTCTTCAGCCGCTCGAACGACCATTTCACATCCTTCGGTTCAACCGGCGAGCCATCGGAGAACTTCGCGGCGGGATCAAGGGTGAAGGTGAATTCGGTCTGCTCGGGGTTGACCGTCCAGCTCGAGGCCAGCAGCGGTTGCAGCTTGTTGTCCTTGTCCAGCGTCACAAGCTGTTCATAGACCGAGGTGTTGTAGATCTGGCAGGTATCGCACCATGCCCGCGCCGGATCGAGCGAGTTCACATCCATGTCGCGGGCAATCACCAGCGCCTTTTCCTCGGCGCTGGCTTGCCGGGCGGGCAGGCCAAGGATGGCGGCACTCAGCGCGACTGACAGAAACAGGACGGTTGGAGAGGGCAGTTTGAGCTTCAATCTGTGCATCGTCTTTCTCCTGTTGGTTCGGGTCTTTCCCGGTTCTTCTTGGTCAATAGGCAGTGATCTTTTGCAGCACCTCGCGGATATCCGCGGCGGTGCCCAAGGCGGCACGGTTCAGCACGGCCGACACGGTCGGGGCCGCAAGGCCGCCGGTGACGCGGATGATTTCGTGATCCAGACAGTCGAAAAAGCGCGACTGGAGTCCATCGGCCCAGGTTGCGCCCATCGACATGCTGCGGGCGGTCTGTTCGGCGATGATGACGCGCCCGGTCTTTTCCACAGAGGCGCCGATGGTGTCCCAGTCGATGCCGTGATGATCGAGGTTGCGCAGGTCGATCACCTCGGCGTCGATGCCGGTTTCATCGGCGGCCTTCACCGCATTGGCGACCATGACAGAGGTGGCCAGCACCGTGCAGGCGGTTCCGGGCCGGGCGATATGGGCGCGGCCAAAGGGGATGATGTAGTCGCGGTCTTTGGCGGGAACCTCGAACTCACGCTGATAAAGCTCGGTATGTTCAAGGATCAGCACCGGATCATCGCAGGCCAGCGCGGCATTCAGTTGACCGATGTAGTCAAAGGCGGTCGCGGGCGACAGGATGCGCCAGCCCGGAAACAGGCCGAACAGCGCCGAAGGATCGGTCGAATGCTGCGAGCCATAGCCGGTATGCGGCGACACGCGGACCCGCATCACCATCGGCACCGCAAAGCCGCCGCCGAACATGTGGCGCACCTTGCCGGCGCCATGGGCAATCTGGTCGGCGGCGGTGAAACAGAAGTCGCCGAACATGATCTCGACCACGGGGCGCAGGCCGTTCAGGGCAGCGCCCAGCGCCACGCCGGTAAAGCCGTTTTCGGCAATCGGCATCGGCAGCACGCGGTCAGGCCATTGTTCCAGCGCGCCCTTGGTAAAGCCTGAAACGCCGCCGCGCATCTGGTGGACATCTTCGCCCATGACGATGATCCGCGGATCGCGCGCCATGGCTGCGGCAAGGGTTTCCGAGGCGGCAGTGACGAATTTGACCCGCTCGGTCGCAAGCCCGGCCATGTCGGCATGGTCGTAGTGGCGCAGGCCGTTCAATTCGGAAAGATCGCCAAGAATACCGTCGTCGCGGCTGGCCGGATCGGGCCAGAGATGGTCGGGGATGCGCAGCGCATTGCCACCCGGAACGGGTTCAGTTAGCCGCGAAGCTGCTGCCGCCACGCGCTCGGTCACATGCCGGTCGATACGGGCAAATCCTTCGGGCGAAAGGATGCCCATGGCGGCCAGACGGCTTTCGGCAAGGGCAATCGGGTCGCGGGCCTTCCAGGCGTCTTCTTCGTCCTTGCTGCGATAGCCGAAATCGCTGCCGGTCCGGCTGCCCGATTGGTGCAGGTGCCGGTAAAGCAGCGCCTCGACCACCACCGGCCCGCCCTCTTCGGCGATGATCCGGCGCGCTTCGGCCATGGCGCGATGGACGGCAACCACATCCATGCCGTCCACTTCAATCGCCGGGATGCCCAGCATGGCCCCGCGCGACGTCATCCGCGTTTCGCGGGTCACATCGCCGATGCGGGTGGCAACGCCGTAAAGGTTGTTTTCGATGAAGAAGATCGTCGGCGTGGATTGCGCGGCGGCAATGTTCATCGCCTCATAGCTGGCGCCGTTCTGGGTGGCGCCATCGCCAAAGAACGCCACCGAAACCTGATCGCGGCCCAGCAATTTGTCGGCCAGGGCATAGCCCACCGCATGGGGCGGGTTGCCGCCCACGATGGCCGAGGTGCCGACAACCCCCGCTTCGGCGCTGCGCATGTGCATCGACCCACCGCGACCGCCGCAATAGCCCGGGGCCAGCCCCATGATTTCCGCCATGAAGCGGTGCAGGGTTTCATCCATCGCGGGCGTGAAATCGTCGCTGCGGATGTCGAACCCTTCGGGGATCTCGCAGTTGATCAGCTTGAGCAGCACCTGATGATGCGCGCGGTGGGTGCCGTTGATCTTGTCACCCGCCCCCAGCACCGACATGGCGCCCACGGCCCCGGCCTCTTGCCCGATGCTGGCATGGGCGGGACCGTGGATCAGCCCGCCTTTTTCAAGGTCAAGCAGCTTCTCTTCAAAGCGGCGCACCAGCAGCATCTGCCCATACCAATGCACCAGCTTTGCCGCATCCTCGCCCTGCCAATCGCTTTCATCCGTGGTCAGCCGGAACCACGGCGCAGAGGGGGTAAGCGGTATCTTGTCGGCCATGAGAACCTCGGTGTTGGCGTTTCGGCGGGGCGTCCATGCTGGATTCTTATTTATGGAAATAAATTCCGTTTTTTGTTGAAGGGGAGATTAAGCTGTGCGAGCGTCGCCTTGCAAGACAAAATTTTGGCTTCACTTACAGGGCGGGGGAACAGCGCGTGATACGCGATACCGAACTTCTTGACGGGCTGGTCGCCACGGTTCGTCGCTTCGTGAACGAGCGTCTGATCCCGGCGGAAGTGCAGGTTGAAGAAGAAAATGCCATACCGGACAGCATTCTGGCCGAGATGAAGGCGCTTGGCCTGTTCGGGATGTCGATTCCGGAAGAATACGGCGGACTGGGCCTGACCATGGAAGAAGAGGTGATGGTCGCGCTTGAACTGGGGCGCACTTCGGCTGCCTTCCGGTCGGTCTTCGGCACCAACAACGGGATCGGGTCACAGGGAATCATCGTTGACGGGACCGAGGCGCAGAAAAGCTATTGGCTGCCCCGGATGGCCAGCGGAGAGGTGATCGGCTCTTTCGCCCTGACCGAACCCGATGTCGGATCGGACGCCGGTTCGGTCAAGACCACGGCGCGGCGCGAGGGCGAGAGCTATGTGCTGAACGGCACCAAACGCTATATCACCAATGCGCCGGTTGCGGATGTGTTCACGCTGATGGCGCGCACCGGCGGGCCCGGCCCCGCAGGGGTGACCGCCTTTCTGGTGCCGCGCCACAGCCCCGGCCTGAGCCTGGGCAAGCCGGACCGCAAGATGGGGCAGCGCGGCACGAAAACCTGTGATGTGATCCTGCAAGATTGCGTGATCCCGGCCGATGCGGTGATCGGCGGGCGCGAAGGTCAGGGGTTCAAGACCGCGATGAAGGTGCTGAACCGCGGACGGCTGCACATCGCCGCCTTCTGCGTCGGGCAGGCCCAGCGCCTGTGCGAGGAAGCCGTCCGCTTTGCCCGCGACCGCAGCCAGTTCGGCAAGCCGATCGCCAACCACCAACTGATACAGGCGATGCTGGCCGACAGCGGCACCGAAACCTACGCCGGGCGCTGCATGGTGATCGAGACCGCAAGGCGCTTTGATCAGGGCGAGAGGATCATCCGCGAGGCGGCCGCCTGTAAATATTTCTGCTCGGAAATGGTCGGGCGCGTCGCCGACCGCGCGGTGCAGATCCATGGTGGAGCCGGGTATATCGCAGACTCGCCGGTGGAACATTTCTACCGGGATGTGCGGCTGTTCCGCCTTTATGAAGGCACATCACAGATTCAGCAGATCATCATTGCACGCGAAATGGTCACCGAAGGATAGGGCAGATGGCACCGTCGCTTGGCATCATCGCAGATGACTTTACCGGCGCGGTCATGGTTGCCGCGATGCTGGAGACGGAGGGCATTTCCTGCCCCGTCATCTTTGACCCGACCGCTCTTGCCGGGGCCGAAGCGGCACCGATCCTGATGGTTGCCGCCCGCAGCCGCACCGTGGCCGTCAAAGAGGCGATGGCAGAGGTTGCGCAGATCGCGGACCGGCTGACGGCGGCGGGATGCGCGCGTCTGGCCTATAAAGCCTGCGCAAGCTTTGATTCGACCGAAGCGGGCAACATCGGCCCCGCCGCCGATCTTCTGGCCGGGCGGGCGGGGCGCCGCCCGGTTCTGATGAGCGCGGGTTTTCCGCGCTTTGGGGCGACCGTGCATCAGGGTTATCTCTTTTACCGCGGGCGGCTTGTGTCAGAGTCGATCAAGCGGCTTGACCCGCTGACACCGATGAGTGACCCCGATCTGGTGCGGTTTCTGGGGCGCCAGACGCCGCATCCGGTGGGCCTGATCTCCCATGCGCAACTGCTGCAAGGGGTGGATGCCGCCCGCGCGGCCCTTGGGCAGGCGACGGCTGCGGGCATGGGGCATGTCCTTTGCGATGCCAGCGACGATACCGATGTTGAGGTGACGGCAGAGCTGGCGCTGCAAAGCGGCCTGCCGGTGGCGGCGAGCGACCCGCTTATCGTTGCCTTGGCGCGGCGGCTTGCCCGGGGGCGGGCCGCGGTGCCGATATCAGCGCGAATGCCGGACGGGCCGGTGGCAATCCTGGCCGGCAGCACCGGCCCTGTCGTGATGGAGCAACTGGCCCGGCTGGCCGGGCGGCATCCGGTGCTGACGCTGGATCTTCTGGATGCGCGGGGTGAAACGGCGGCTGTCGCGGCGGCGCTGGAATGGGCGGCGGCGCAGGACGGCCCCTTTGCCGTTTCCACCGCCGCCGAGGCCGCGGACCTGGCCCGGACGCAGGCCGCCTTGGGGGCAATCGGCGCGGCGCGGCGGGCCGAGGCGATGCTGGCCGCCGTGGCCAAGGGGCTGCGTGACCGTGGCAGACGGCGCTTTGTCGTGGCGGGGGGGGAAACCTCGGGCGCAGTGGTGGCGGGCTTGGGGCTTGCCCGTGCCCGCGCGCTGCCGGAGGGTGCCCTGGGTTTGGGCGGTTGCCTGACCGCGGGGGCCGATCCGCTGGCGCTGTTTCTGAAGCCCGGCAAACTGGGCGCGGCGGATATCCTGCTGCGCGCCGCCGCAGGGGCCTGCTTTGAACCGCAGAAGGGGAATTTGGAATGACAGACCCACGCGAAGCCCTGATTGCGGCTGCCAGACGGTCGGTTGAACTGGGGCTGAACGCCGGAACCGTGGGCAATTTCAGCCTTCGCCACGGGCAAGGCATGTTGCTGACACCGACGGGGATTGCTCCGGCGGAAATGGTGCCGGACCAGATTGTCGAGATGGACCTGCAAGGCGGATGGGCCGGGGCATGGCGGCCTTCGTCCGAATGGGCCATCCACGCCCGCATCTATCAGACGACCACCGCAGGGGCCGTTGTCCATTGCCACCCGGATCATTGCGTCGCGCTGTCGGCGCTGCAACGGCCCATACCGCCGTTCCATTACATGGTTGCGGGCTTTGGCGGCGGTTCGATCCCCTGCGCGCGCTATGCCTGTTTTGGCAGCACCGATCTTGCCGAAGCCGTGGTCGAGGCGCTGGGTCAGACCTATTCGGCCTGCCTGATGGCCAGCCACGGCGCGGTGACGCTGGGGCCGGACCTTGCCACCGCGCTCATGCGGGCGGAAAAGCTGGAGACCCTTGCGCGGCAGTATCTGCTGGCACGTCTGGCCGGAGAGCCGGTCTTGCTGACGCCCGCCGAGCTGGCCGAGGTTCACAGCCGCTATGCCACCTATGGGCAACAGGCAAAATCCTGAAACCAGACCGAAGGCCGCCTCCAACCGGAGCGGCCTTCGATCAGGGCAAGGCCGGGCGCTTCAGCCGGCGCTGCGGACCAGTTCGGCAAGCAGCCGCAGGGCAAGCTCGGGCTGTTCAAGGTGCGGCATGTGCCCGCAATCATTGAGCGCGTGCAGACCGATGTTGCCGGGCAGGCCGCGCGTGCTGTCAAAGGGCAGAATGCGGTCCTGACGGCCAAAGGCAACGCGGGCCGGAATGCGCAGCGCGGCAAGATCGGCGCCGATGGCAAAGGATTGGGTGCCATCGGGAAAGAAGCGGGCGGCGAAGGCGGCCATTGCCTGCGTCAACCCTTCATCGGCGCGGGCCGCGACCACGGCCTTGACGAAGGCATCCGAAATCACCCGTGGGTCATGCACCAGATATTCCAGCCAGGGACGCAGGCTTGCGGCCTGACTTGCCCGCAGGATGCCCTCGGTGAAGGGTTGGTTGATCTGCGGACCAAGACCGGCCGGGGCGAACAGGAAGAGGCCGCGCACATCGGCCCTGCGGCGCGCGGCAATCCGCGCCGCCGCGGCGGCGCCAAAGGAATGCCCGCCCAGAACGAAGGCGGTCACACCCAGTTGTGCCAGCGTCGCCTCGACCTGTTCGGCCAGCGCGTCAAGATCGGCAGGCAGGTCGCGGGGCGATCCGCCATGCGCAGGCAGATCAAGCGCCAGAACCGGCCAGTCCACCCGCGCCCCGGCAAAAAGCCCCCGCCAGTTGTTCAGATCGGCGCTATAGCCATGCAGCAGCACGACCGGCAGCCCCTCCCCCAGGCGCAGCCAGACGGCGTTAAGCGTGCCCTCCGCAGCGGGCGGCGTTTCGGGATGGGCCGCCAAGGCGTTCAGCCGTGCCAGAACGTCTTTCTTCTGCACCCGGCCATGGGGGCCGGTGCCGCGCAGACCGTCCAGCGCAAGCCCGCTTTCACGGGCGATCCGGCGGGCGAGCGGCGTGGGGTTGGGCGCGCGGGGCGCCGGCACCATGACCGGCCCGGCGGCGACGACCACAGCGGGTTGCGCCACAGCCGCTGGGCGGGGGACGGGCGCGGCCACCTCGCCCGGCAAAAGGATACGCGCCACTTCAGAGCCGACCTCGACCATCTCCCCCTCGGCAGCCGGGCCGGACAGGATGCCATCCGCAGGCGCCTCAACCTCGACCGCGGCCTTGTCATTCTCGATCTCGAACAGCACCTGCCCGGTGGTCACGGTCGCGCCATCGGCGACCAGCCAGCGCGAAATGCGGCCGGAGGTCTCTTCAAGGCTGACCTTGGGATAGATCACGGGAACGGGCATGGGGCCTCCTTTGGCTGCGGATCACTCGGCTGTCGTCTTCCAGTCCTTCGGGCGCACCGCGGCCGCTGCCGCATCGGCCTGTCCCGTCAGGACGGCGCGCAACCGGCTGACGGTGCGCACCAGATCGGGGCCGACCTGTTCAAGGCAGGTCTGTTTGGGAACAATATCAACGATGCCGCCACAGGTCAGCGCCACCAGAGGCGACCCGTCCGTGGGGCGGAACGCCACCCCGACCGCATTGATATAGCTATACCAGTTGCCCAAGGTCGTGACGAAGCCGAGCGTCTGATAGCTCTGGATGGCTTCGGCAACCAGGTCGCGGATCTGCGTTTCCTGGGCGGGTTCTGCGCGCACCACCTCTTCCAGCACCAGATCGCGGATTTCCGGGCGCATCTCCGCCAGATAGGCCAGCCCCATCGCGGTGCGCCAAATGGGCAGGCGCGAGCCGACGTTCAGGCGCAGGGTGACCGGGCTCATCGAGCGGCAGGAGGCAAGATAGACCATCTCAAGCCCGTCGCGGGTGCCCAGCGCCACGGCAACGCCGGTCTTGTCGGCCAACTCCTGCATCAGCGGTCTGCCGATATGGACGACCGCGCTGGAACTGAGCGCGGAATACCCCAAGGACACCGTGGCAGGGCCGATGCTGTAACGGCCCAGCCTGTCGTCATAATGCAGATAGCCAAGTGCGACGAGCGTGGCCGTCAGGCGCGAAACCGTCGCCTTGGGCAGGCCCGTCCGTTCGATCAGATCCTGATTTCCAAGCGTGGAATCATTCGCTGTGAAGGCCCGCAGAATCTCCAGCCCCCGCGTCAGCGAGGCGGCGGGGTTGCCGCTTTCGACCGGGTCTGCCCCTTCCTCTGGTTTCGTCCGCTTGCGCATGATTCCCGCCCTCCACTTCCTGTCACAGGTCTTTGCCACACGGCGCGTTGCGATAGACAGTAAATGGAATATAATTTCATTTATGTTGACTGCGGCGCGCGCCGTTGTCAATAATAACCGTAACGCCCCCCGGAACCAGCCGGTGAAGCGGGGCATTGTCTGAACCATGAGGGACTGCCGCATGACCCGGTATATCTTGCGTCGGCTGTTTGCGATGCCCTTCCTCGTTCTGGGGATCGTGACGCTGGCCTTTCTGCTGACCTCGGTCACCAAGGGCGATCCGCTGACGGCCATCGTTTCGGACCGGCAGATGAACAATCCCGAGGTGGTGGCTGCGGCCAAGGCGCGCTGGGGTTTGGACCGCAGCCTGCCAGAGCGCTATGTGATCTATGTCGGCAATCTCTTGCAGGGCGACATGGGCACCTCTTTCATCACCCGGCGCCCCGTGGCGCAGGATGTGCTGTATCGCCTGCCCGCCACGATGGAACTGGTGACCGCCGCGATGATCGTGGGCTCGGTCATGGGCATCTCGCTGGGCGTTCTGGCGGCGGCCTTTCGCAACACCCCGATCGACCATGCGGCGCGGTTCTTTGCGCTCTTTGGCTCTTCTATCCCGGTGTTCTGGCTGGGTCTGGCGCTGCTTTATGTCTTTTCCGTTCAATGGGGCGTCCTGCCCGGGCCGGGGCGGGTAGACCCCCGTGCCGCCCTGCCCCCGATGGTCACGGGCTTTGTCACAATCGACGCGCTGATCGCGCTGGACTTCCCGCTGTTTCTCGATGCGCTCTGGCATCTGATCCTGCCAGCCTTCGTGCTGGGCTGGGCGGTGGCGGGCACGATCTCGCGACTGGTGCGGGCCAATATGCTTGAGGTTCTGGGGCGGGAGTTCACCCTGACCGCGCGAGCCAAGGGCGCGGGCGAATTCCGGGTGATCGTGCGCCATGCGCTGCGCAATACGCTGGTGCCGACGCTGACGGTGATCGGCTATTCCTTTGCCTATCTGCTGACCGGGGCGGTGCTGACCGAGACGATCTTTTCCTGGCCGGGCATGGGGTCTTATGCGGTCGAGGCGGCGCGCGGTCTGGATTTTCCCGCCATCATCGGCGTGACCATCGTCGGCGGGGTGGTCTTCCTCTTCACCAATCTGATCACCGATGTCGCCTATGTCATCGCCAATCCGCGCGTCCGGCTGGGATAACGCCATGACCATTGCCCTGACCCCCTCGCGCAAGTTCCGCCGCCCGCAATGGCTTTCGCTGCCCCTGGCCATCGGTGCGGTGATCGTGCTGTTCTGGCTTGTCGCCACGCTCGCCGCGCCCTGGATGACAAGCCATGATCCCTTCGACATGGTCGGGCGCCGCCTGCAACCGCCAAGCTGGGATCATTGGCTGGGCACCGACGCCCTTGGCCGCGATGTGTTGAGCCGCACCCTGCACGGCGCGCGCCATTCCCTGCCGATTGCGGTGACGGTGGTTGCCTCTGCCGTGGCCATCGGTGCCTTTCTTGGCGCGGTTTCGGGCTATGTCGGCGGGCTTTTTGGCGCCGCCATCATGCGGCTGGTCGATGTGACTCTGTCTTTCCCGCCGATGCTGCTGGCCATGGCCGTTGCGGCCTCGCTCGGGCCGGGGCTGGGCAATGCCGCCATCGCCATGGTGATCGTCTGGTGGCCGGTCTATGCCCGCCTGATGCGGGCGCAGGTTCTGGAGGTGCGCGAGCGCGAGCATGTCGAGGCTGCGATTGCCGCCGGCGCCGGCCGCGCGCGCGTCCTGACCAAGCATATCCTGCCGCTGTGCTGGACGCCCACGCTGATCGCCGCGACGATGGACCTTGGTCAGGTGATCCTTCTGGCCGCCTCGCTGTCGTTCATCGGTCTGGGTGCGACGCCGCCCACCCCGGAATGGGGCTCGATGATCTCGGACGGCGCCTCGCAGTTCTATTCCTGGTGGGTGGCACTTGGGCCGGGCCTTGCCATCCTGACCATCGTGCTTGGCTTCAACTTCATCGGCGACGGCCTGCACGACTACTTTGATCCGAGGTCGAAATGAGCGCATCCCCTGCCCCGCTGTTCGAGGTGCGCGACCTGCGCGTCGCATTTGGCCGCCACGGCCAGTTTCACGAGGCGGTGCGCGGCGTCAGCCTGACGGTCGCTCCCGGCGAGGTTCTGGGCATCGTCGGGGAATCCGGTTCCGGCAAATCCGTCGCCATGCTGGCCGCACTGGGCCTGAACCCCGAAGGGTCGCGCGTGACCGGATCTGTCCGGTTCAAGGGGCAGGAACTTGTCGGGATGTCGCGGCGCGATCTGCGCAAACTGCGCGGGTCGCGCGTGGCGATGATCTTTCAGGATCCGCTGTCGTCGCTCAATCCGGTGATGACTGTCGGAGCGCAGATTGCGGAAAGCGTGCTGCTGCACAATCCGGGCCTGCCGCGCCGTGCCGCGATGGAGCGCGCGGCCGAGCTTCTGGCGCTGGTGGCCATTCCACAGCCCGACCGCCGGATCAACCAGTATCCCCACGAGTTTTCGGGCGGGATGCGGCAGCGGGTGATGATCGCCATGGCGGTGGCCAACGACCCCGACCTGCTGATCGCGGATGAGCCGACCACCGCGCTGGATGTGACGGTGCAGGCGCAGATCATGCAGGTTCTGGCCGATCTTCAACACAGGCTGAACCTTGGGCTGATCCTGATCACCCATGACCTCGGCGTGCTGGCCGGTCATGCCGACCGGGTGGCGGTCATCTATGCCGGGCAGGTGGTGGAACAGGCCCCGGTGGACGATTTGTTCGCACAGCCGGGCCACCCCTATACCCGCGGCTTGATCGCCTCGATCCCGAACATGGCCGTCGAGAAAGAGCGGCTGTTCTCGATCGAGGGCACGCCACCCGCACTTGGCCGCCTGCCCTCCGGCTGCCCGTTCAATCCGCGCTGTTCGCAGGCCCGGGACATTTGCCGCAGCGCGGTCCCGCCCGTGAGCGGCCCGGCACAGCACCGCGCGGCCTGCCATTTTGCCTTTGAAGCACCCGCAACCACGGACAGCCCAGCATGACCCCGATCGAGCCGATCCTCTCCGTTCGCAATCTGGTCAAGCGCTTTGCCGTCAAGGGCGGGCTGGTCTTTGAACGCGAGGTCGGATTTGTCAGCGCCGTTGCCGGTGTCTCGTTCGATGTCGCGCCGGGGGAAACTCTGGGGCTGGTCGGCGAATCCGGCTGCGGAAAATCGACGCTTGGCCGCTGTCTCTTGCGCCTGATCGAGCCGAGCGAAGGCGAAACCCTGTTTCGGGGCAAGGACATCAACACGGCGGACGCCGCCGAGATGCGCCGTCTGCGCCGCAAGATCCAGCTTGTGTTTCAGGACCCCTATGCCTCGCTGCATCCGCGCATGACGGTGGCCGACAACATCGCCGAGCCGCTGCGGATCAGCGATCTGGACACCGATCAGCGCAAGGCGCGGGTGGCCGAAATGCTGAAGCTGGTGCAACTGAACCCCGAACATGGCGCGCGCTATCCGCATGAGCTGTCCGGCGGGCAACGGCAGCGGGTGGTGATTGCGCGGGCGCTTGCGCTGAACCCCGAGCTGCTGGTGCTGGACGAGCCGGTTTCGGCGCTGGATGTCTCGGTTCAGGCCGGGGTTCTGAACCTGCTGAAAGACGTGCAGCGCGAACAGGGCACCGCCTTTCTGTTCATCGCCCACGATCTTTCGGTGGTGCAGCACATCAGCGACCGAGTGGCGGTCATGTATCTGGGCCGTATCGTCGAAATCGCCCCCAAGCGCGACCTCTACGCCGCGCCCCTGCATCCCTATACCCAGGCTTTGATGTCTGCCGTGCCTCTGGCCGATCCGCCCCGCGAACGCCAACGCAAGCGGATCGTCCTGCAAGGCGATGTTCCCAGCCCGCTGAACCCGCCATCGGGTTGCCGCTTTCGCACCCGCTGCCCGATTGCGAAACCGATCTGCGCCGAGGTCGAGCCGCCGCTGACCGCGGCCGCGACCGGCCATGCCGTGGCCTGCCATTTTCCAAACCCGGTTGAAACCGGGCTTTCGCAAGAGCCCGGGCCTTCGCAGGAACACCGGAACCAGACCGCCGGGAGGAAGGCGTGACGATACAAAAGCTGCCGCTGGACGGCATAAAGGTTCTGGACCTCACACGGGTTCTGGCCGGCCCTTGGATGACCATGTCGCTGGCCGATCTGGGCGCCGAGGTCTGGAAGATCGAGAACCTCAAGGGCGGCGACGATACGCGCGCATGGTCCGTTCCGAATTTCAAAGGTGTCAGCACTTATTATCTGTGCGCCAATCGCGGCAAGCACAGCATCGCGCTTGACCTGAAGGCACCCGAGGGGCGGCAGATCGTGCTGGACCTGGCCGCCCGTGCCGATGTGGTGGTGGAGAATTTCCGCGCCGGAACGGTGGACCGGCTGGGGATCGGATATGAGGATATCCGCAAGCTGAACCCGGGCGTGATCTATTGCTCGATCTCCGGCTATGGCCAGACCGGGCCAGAGCGCGACCGCCCCGGCTATGACTTTGTGATGCAGGCCGAAAGCGGGCTGATGTCCATTACCGGCCAGGCCGACGGGCCGCCGAACCGGCTGGGCGTGGCATTTACCGATGTGGTTGCGGGCATGGTCGCCACGCAATCGGTTCTGGCGGCGCTGCTGCAGCGGCAGACCACCGGCGCGGGGCAGTTCATCGACGTGTCCCTGCTCGATTCCACGCTGAACCTGCTGATCAATGTCGGCACCGGCTATCTGAATGCCGGGGTCGAACCGGCGCGCTATGGCAACGCCCATCCGACCGTGGTGCCCTATCAGCTTTTCGACACCGCCGACGGCAGCTTTGCCCTTGCGGTCGGCAATGACCGCATGTTCGTCGATTTCTGCGAAAAGGTCATCCATCGCCCCGATCTTGCCCGCGATCCCCGTTTCGTCACCTCGCATCAGCGGGCGATCAACCGGGATTTGCTGCTGACGGATATGACCGCGATCCTGCGCACCAACACCTCGCGCCACTGGCTGGATGCCTGCCTTGCCGCCGAGGTGCCCGCCGGCCCGGTCAAGACCGTGGCCGAGGCCCTGAGCGGCCCCAGCGTGACCGGCCGGGGGCTGATCCAGCGGCTGGATCACCCGGAATTGGGGGAAATGTCCCTGATCGGCCCGGCCCATGGCCTTGCTGCGCAAAAGGGCAGCCCGTCAAAGGCCCCACCCCTTCTGGGCGAGGATACCCGCGCGATCCTGTCGCGCGTCCTCGACATGACGGACCGCCAGATTGCCGATCTGACCGAACGGGGCGTCGTCGCCTGCCACGATCTGACCGCAAGTTCCGCCCTTGCGACCGGGTGACGGAAAGCCCCCGGGAAAGCCCACAGGAAGACCCATCGCATGACCCTGCATCTTGAACGACATGGCGAAATCGCCGTTGTGACGCTGGACAATCCGCCCGTCAACGCCCTGAGCCGCACCATGCGGGCGGCCCTCGCCGATATGGCCGACAGGCTTGACGGCGACGCGGGTATCCGGGCGGTCGTGTTGGCGGGGGCGGGCCGGCTTTTCGTGGGCGGGGCCGATATCGCGGAATTCGACGGCCCGCCGCAAGAGCCGCATCTGCCCGACCTGCTGGCCCGGATCGAAGCGGCCCGCGCACCATGGATTGCAGCGGTTCACGGCATGGCGCTGGGTGGCGGCACCGAAATCGCGCTGGCCTGCCGTTACCGGGTGGCCGCACCCGGGAGCAGGTTTGGCCTGCCCGAGGTCAATCTGGGCATCATCCCCGGTTCAGGCGGAACACAGCGCCTGCCCCGGCTGATCGGCGTGGAGGCTGCCGTGCCGGTGGTGGCCGAAAAGCGGATGCTCGACGCCACCGAGGCACTGGGCAGCGGGCTGGTGGACCGCATCATCGACGGGCCTCTGGTTGTGGGGGCCGTGGATTTTGCGCGGGACATGCTGAACCATCCGCTGCCGCCGCTGGCGCGCGACAGGTCTGTGACCGATCCCGGCCCCGCCTATTGGCAGGCCGCCGAGGCGCGGATCGCCAAGGCATCAAAGGGTCAGTCGGCCCCGCCTTTGGCGCTGCTGGCGCTGCGCCATGGGGTACAGCACGGCTTCGAAGCTGGTCTGAGGCAGGAGCGGGAAACCTTCCTGCGCCTGCGGGCGGGCGACGAAGCGGCGGCGCTGCGCTATCTCTTCTTTGCAGAGCGCGCGGCCCCCCGCCCGGCCGATCTGCGCGGCACTCCGCCACGGGCGGTTGCACGGGTCGGGGTGGTCGGCGGCGGCACGATGGGCGTGGGCATCGCGGCTGCGCTGCGCAATGCCGGGCTGCCGGTGATCCTGTCCGAACGCGACCAACCCGGGCTGGAGCGCGGCCTGACCGCGCTGCGGGCGGTGTTCGACGCCGCCGCCCAGCGTGGACTTATCTCCGATGAAGCCGCCAGCGCGCGGATGGCCGGGGTTCGTGGGGTGGTCGGGCTTGAGGCGCTGGCAGATTGCGACCTTGTGATCGAGGCGGTATTTGAAGACCTCGCCGTCAAGCAGGCGGTGTTCAAGACCCTTGCCAGCCTCTGCGGCACGGACACGATCCTTGCCACGAACACCTCTTACATCGACCCGCGGCAGATTTTTAACGGCCTTCGGGGGCCGGAGCGCTGTATCGGGCTGCATTTCTTCAGCCCGGCGCAGGTGATGAAGCTGATGGAAATCATCCCGTTGCCCGAAACCGCCCCCGCCGTTCTTGCAACGGCCTTTGATCTGGCGGCCAATCTGGGCAAAGTCCCGGTGCGCGCGGGCATCTGTGACGGCTTTATCGGCAACCGCATCCTGAAACACTATCGCGCCGAGGCCGAGGCCCTGCTGCGCGAAGGCGTCCCGCACGCGGCCATCGACGCGGCCATGCGCGGCTTTGGCTATGCCATGGGTCCGTTCGAGATGCAGGATATGGCCGGGCTCGACATTGCCTTTCTGCACCGCGAGGCGGCGCGGTTGCGCGGCGAAACTGTGCCCGAGACCGCCGGAGACATTCTGGTGCGCGCCGGGCGAAAGGGGCAAAAGACCGGCGGCGGCTGGTATGACTACCCCACCGGCACCCGGGCGCCGCAACCGTCGGACGAGGTGGCGCGGCTTCTGGCGCCGCTTCTGGGACCGGCCCGCGCCATGCCGGCAGAGCAGATCGTGGCCCGGCTGATCGCCGCGATGGCGGCCGAGGGCCAGCGGATCATCGACGAAGGCATTGCCAGCACCCCGCAGGATGTGGACCTGGTCGAGGTGCATGGCTATGGCTTTCCCCGTGGCAAGGGCGGGCCGATGTTCCTTGCCGCCCGCAAGACAATCACCGGAATACCGACGAGGATACCGACATGACCGCCTACCCCGACACACAGCTTTTCATCGACGGCATCTGGCGGGATGCGACGGGCGGCAGGATCATCCCCGTCTTTGACCCGGCGACGGGCCTGCCCATCGGAAAGGTCGCCCATGCCGACCGGACGGACCTTGACGCAGCCCTTGCCGCAGCCGAGCGCGGCTTTGCCCTCTGGCGCCTGACATCGGCCTATGAGCGTGCCAGACTGATGCGCAAGGCCGCCGAGCTGCTGCGCGCCCGCGCCGAAGACATCGCGGTCATGATGACGCGCGAGAATGGCAAGCCGCTGGCACAGGCCCGTCTGGAAACGCTGGCCGGAGCCGATATCATCGACTGGTTCGCGGGCGAAGGCCAGCGCGCCTATGGGCAGGTGATCCCGGCTCGGGCGCCCGATGTGGTTCAGATGACGCTGAAACTGCCGGTCGGCCCGGTCGCGGCCTTTACCCCATGGAACTTCCCGATCAATCAGGTGGTCCGCAAGCTTTCTGCGGCGCTGGCGGCCGGTTGCTCGATCATCGTGAAGGCGCCCGAGGAAACGCCGGCCTCCCCGGCCGCGCTGATCCGGGCCTTTGCCGACGCCGGCGTTCCCGCAGGCGTGGTCAACCTTGTCTTTGGCGTGCCGGCTGAGATTTCGGAATATCTCATTCCGCATCCGGTCATCCGCAAGATCAGCTTTACCGGCTCGACCCCGGTCGGCAAACACCTTGCCGCCCTTGCCGGATTGCATATGAAGCGCGCCACGATGGAACTGGGCGGCCATGCGCCGGTGATCGTCGCGGGCGACGCCGATCTTGCGCTGGCGGTGCCGCAGATTGCCGCCCACAAGTTCCGCAATGCCGGGCAGGTTTGTGTCTCGCCGACGCGGTTCCTTGTGCAGGACAGCCTGCACGACCGCTTTGTCCAGCAGTTCACAGAGTTTGCCCAATCGGTGCGGGTCGGCAACGGACTCGACCCTGAAACCGAGATGGGCCCCCTTGCCAATGACCGGCGCATCCCCGCGCTTGAGGCGCTGATTTCCGACGCGGTAGACAAGGGCGCCCGCCTGACCACCGGCGGGCGCAGGATCGGCAACGAAGGCTATTTCTTTGAACCGACCGTTCTGGCCGATGTGCCCACCTCGGCCCGGATCATGAACGAGGAACCCTTTGGCCCCGTCGCCATCATCAACCGCTTTGCCACTCTGGATGCGGCGATTGCCGAAGCCAACCGCCTGCCCTTCGCGCTCTCGGCCTATGCCTATACCACCAGCAGCGCCACAGCGACCCGGCTGGGCCATGAGGTTGAGGCGGGCATGACCACCATCAACCATCTGGGGCTGGCCCTGCCCGAAGTGCCCTTCGGCGGGATGAAGGATTCCGGCCACGGGACGGAAGGCGGCTCCGAGGCGTTGGGGGCCTATCTTGAGACCCGCTTCATAACGCGCAAGGGATAAGACATTATAAGGCGGCGCCGCCGGGACCAGCCCTTGGAAAGGGGGCACCGTGAACCGCGCCGGGTTTGCCGGATGACCTGCCCCCCGGTCGTCCCTCGTTCATAACGAGAGTCCTTGGGTTTGATAGTTATCGGTTGCGGCTTGGGCAAGCGCGCCGGGCGCGGAGCCCTCAGATTGCTCAAGCGCCCGGCGCGCTTCTGCCGGGGTTTTGTTGGCCAGCGAGGAATGCGGTCTGACGTGGTTGTAATCGTAGCGCCGCATGGCCAGCTTGCGGCGGGCATCGGCGAGGCTGTCGAATATCTCCTCGTTCAGGCATTCGTCGCGCAGGCTGCCGTTGAAGCTTTCGATGTAGCCATTCTGCTGCGGCTTGCCCGGGTCGATGTAGTGCCATTCGACGCCATTCTCGTTCGCCCACTTCAGGATGGCCTTGCTGGTGAACTCGGTTCCGTTGTCGCTGACGATGCAAGCGGGCTTGCCGTAAATCCTGACCAGCGCATCGAGTTCCCGCGCCACCCTGGCCCCCGAGATGCTCGTGTCGGCGATCAGGGCCAGGTTCTCACGGCAGCAATCGTCGTTCACGGCGAGGATGCGGAACCTCCGGCAGGCCCCGAACGTGTCGGACAGGAAGTCGAGGGACCACCGCTGGTTCGGCCGCAGCGGCACCGGCATCTGGGTTCGACTGCCGCGCGCCCGTTTGCGGCCACGTCTGCGTCGCACTGACAGCCCCTCTTCGCGGTAAATCCGGTAGAGCTTCTTTTCGTTCATGATCATGCCCTTGCGCTCCAGCATGATGCCCACGCGCCGATAACCGAAGCGGCGGCGCTTCTCGGCAATCTTGTGCATCTCCTCACGGATTTCCGGGTTGTCGGGCGGCCTCTCACGCCGCACCGTCTTCGGATCGACACCGATCAGGGCACAGGCCCGGCGCTGAGAGATCGGGTGATCCCTCAGCGCCCGCAGCACCGCGTCCCGCCGTTGCACCGGTGTCGTCAGGGCTTTCCCAGAAAATCCTTCAGAACCACGTTGTCGAGCATGGCATCCGCCAGCAGGCGCTTCAGCTTCGCGTTCTCGGCCCCGAGCTGCTTGAGCCGATTGGCATCCGACAGGTCCATCCCGCCATACTTGGCCTTCAGCTTGTAAAAGGTCGCGGGGCTAAGGCCATGCTTGCGGCACAGCTCAGCCGTCGGCAAACCAGCCTCCTGCTCCTTGAGCATCCCGATAATCTGCGCCTCGGTGAAACGGCTCTTTCGCATTCGTCTGCTCCTTCAGGGTTAGGCAGACTCTACATCTGACTGAGGGAACTCCCGGGGGGCAGGTCATCCCGAGCGACCGCGTTCTGCTGCGGTTTTCGCGCGTTTCTGATCCTGCCCGCCTACTATCCCACTGGAATCGCATGCGTGTTGAGAGACACGAAGACCTGCACAAAAGCGGGAATTGGTGAAAACAGCCGGGAACAGGTGAAAACGCCGGGGAAATCAAGGGATTGCAGGATGGAATCTGGCCCGCGAGGACCGATGGCCGATGTCTTGCAGATGGCGTTCAAATGGCCTTCAAGGCCCTGTGCGGGCTGTCAGGCGCGCGCCCGATCTGATGAGATAGACTGCCGAAAAGTCCAATAGATCTTGGGTATTAGTGGGCATGGCGCCATTTGAGGGCGTGGTGCGCCGATGTCCGAACATGCAAATAGGGCCGCATGTTCGGACGGGGTTTGCATGTTCGCGGTAACGCTTTGAATTTCATAGGAAACGGCCTCCGATCTGCTGGCCGCCCGCCGCCGCGAACATGCAACTGATTTTCCGCTGCTCACCCCCCGAAATTGCGGATCAGCAGTTCGGCGCGGCTGCCGCGCGCACCGGCCTGGCGCGCGATGGTGTAGGTCGTCGTGACCTGTTCGACCACCGCCCAGTCGAACAGCGCCCGGACCTCTGGCACATCATTGATCGACAGGAGGAATCGCCCCTGGATGCCGCGCAACTGGGCGGCCAGTCCGTCGAACTCGGCGCGCGAGAACAGGTCTTTGCCATAATCGCCCTCGCAGCCCCAATAGGGCGGGTCCAGATAGAACAGCGTCGCCGCGCTGTCATAGCGGCGCACCAGGTCCGACCAGTCGAGGCACTCGACGATGACGCCCGCGAGGCGGCTGTGCAGCGCCTCGAGCATGGGTTCGAGCGTCGAGAGGTTGAACTGCCCCGGCCGCTCACGCGAGACGCCGAAGTTGCGGCCCGAGACCTTGCCGCCAAACGCGCAACGCTGGAGGTAGAGGAAGCGGCCCGCCCGCTCCAGATCGGTCAGGGTGTCGGGATCGGTGGCGATCAGACGCTCAAACTCGGCCCGGGTGGTGATCTGGAACCGCAGCGTGTCCAGAAACTGGACGTAGTGCCGCTGGAGGATGCGAAACAGGGTTGCGACATCGCGGGCGCGATCGTTGATCACCTCGGCCCGCGGGCGGGCGGTGCGGCGCAGAAAAACCCCACCCATTCCGACGAAAGGCTCGGCATAGGTGCCGCAGGGCGTCTGATCGAGGATCACGCAGATCCTCTTGGCGAGGTTGCGCTTGCCGCCCATCCAGGGCGCGACGGGAGAGGTGGGTTCAACAGGGGTAAGAACGGCGTTCAAGGTCATGCTCCGCGGCTGGGTGAGACGAGAACATAACATGAACAGTAACGGACATCATGCCCGATCTTCACCTCCACCCGTTGTGGCCAGTTTCACTGCGGTTCCGCTGGCGACCAGGAACAGCATCGACTTACCGCCGCCCGATATCTCGGAGTAATCGAGGTCGACGGCCACCACGGCATCGGCGCCGAGGGCAAGGGCTTCGCGCCGCAACTCGTCGAGAGCGGTCTTTCTGGCGTCGCGCAGACCCTTCTGCATTGTCGCGCTGCGCCCGCCAAAGGTGTCCCGAAACGCCGAGGCTATATCCCGGAACAGGTGCATCCCGATCACGACTTCGGCTGTGATGATGTCAAGGCGACGTTCGATCCGCAGATCGAGGGAGGATTCGGTGGTCAGAATAATCCGCGAGGCGGCAGCTTGAAGCGCGCGCTCATCCTGGCTGGCGCGTTCTTCCGAAGCAATGCCGCGCTGTTTTCTCTCTAATTCGATTTCTTGCTCACAACGCAGGCAGATGCCGTTTCTTCCCATCGAAATATTCAGGCGGTTATTATTACATCGTTCGCAAACTGGCATTGATCACTCCCTGTTCGTATGCCCCCACCAGACCACACGGCCGATAATCGTGACCGAGGAAACCGGGCGAAACTCTGGCGGTGAGGCCGGATTGTCCGACAAGATGGCCAGCATCCCCGGTGCGGCCAGAGCAATGCGTTTGATGCGGGCGCCCCCATCGTCCATCAGGGCATAAATGCGCGGTGGACGGGTATCGTTTTCGTCGCGCGGCTTCGACGGCGGCTCGGCCTTGGAACGGTCTATCAGCACCACGTCGCCATCATTCAAGGTCGGAGCCATGCTGTCGCCGCGCGCGCGGGCGATGACCGCAGCCGAGGGCGACACGTCCATCTTGCGAAGCCAGTCTCGGCGAAACGCCATATGGTCGATCACTTCCTCGGTGCCGTTTGCCGCACCAGCGCCTGCGGCAAGTTCGACTGCGTATAGGGGAATTGGGGCGAAATCTTCGGGACCGGCCAGCGAGTTCTGGATGGACCGGAGCATCATCGGTGGGAGGCTTGCCGCGCCGCGTTCTCCTGTCAGAATGTAGATCACATCACATCCGACACGCGCGATCCCAGCCAGGTAGGTCGCATCGGGCGCTCGTTTTCCGCCTTCATAGTTATGCTGCGCGTTCTTTTGGACGCCACCGGCAGCACCGAGCTCGGTTTGGCTAAGGCCAATCCGCTCCCTTTCCGCGCGAATTCGTTGCCCAATGTCATCCAATCGGATGATCTCTGGGTTGACTTCACTCATTTGGATAACTAATCTTGCGTTGTGACTTCACTTGAATACTTTGCGAGGAATCAATGACGGCGCAAGCCCTTCCCTATCAGCCGGGGGCAATCCTCCACGATGCCGTGGTCGGCGCCTTCAAGGCGCGCGGGCTGAGCTTTGAAGCGTGGTGTGCCGAGAACGGCGTCGTGCCGTCGGCGGCGCGCAATGCGACCTTTGGCCAGTCCAAAGGGCCGAAGGGGAAGGCGCTGCTGGCGCGGATGATCAATGCGGCTGGCCCGGAAGTGGTTCAGGCCGCCTATCTGGCCCGCCTCAAGTCCCATGTAAGCGATCTGAAAAGCGGGGCCGCATGATGGCCGTTCTTTTCCGCCTGCGCTGGCGCCTGGCGCATCTGATCTGCCCCGAGTTAGGGGTTGAGGCACGGTTGAGCGCGCTGCGGACCCTGAACGACTCAGTCGTCATCGCCGTAAGGGTTGAGGATGTCGTACC
>NZ_JABUHN010000011.1 GCF_013328815.1 Tabrizicola fusiformis | reverse complement strand
AGTTGCTCCACATAAAGAACGGCAAGAATGGCAAGGAACGAATCCTTCCAATCGATCCGGATGTCGCGGTGAGACTGAAGAACTACTGTACCGAACGGGATCGACTGCTCGAACGACACTCGGAACCGCTCTTCGTGAATTGCAAAGGCGAACGACCCGATTATTGCTGGGCGCGGGCAAACTTTGTTCGTGTCTGTCAGAGCATCGGCATGCGGGGTACATGGGCCAAGCCCATGCCCGGAAGGCCACCGCGCATCCACGATCTTCGGCACACTTTTGCCGTCCGGACGATCACAGGCTGGTATCGCGCCGGACATGATGCTGCGCGCGAAATGCACAAGCTGACGACCTACCTCGGGCATGAGGGGCCAAGGGACACCTACTGGTACCTTCAGGCCGTGCCCGAGCTTCTCGAACTAGCCTCGGCACGGATCGGCGAGAGTTCTGCGGCGGAGGAGTCGCAATGAGGACCGCGACATTCCCAGCCTTGCTGCAGCGCTTCTTCACAGATCGCTTGTGCGTCCAAATGGAAGCAAGCCGTCATACCATCGCATCGTATCGCGACACCTTCCGCCTGCTGATCCGCTATGCCGGGGCCTGCAGCGGCAAAGCCCCAACGAAGCTGGAAGTTGGCGATATCGATGCCGACATGGTGGCGAACTTCCTCATCCATGTCGAAGGGTCCCGCGGCAACGCTGTCCGGTCTCGAAATGCCCGGCTCGCGGCGATCCGGTCCTTCTTCCGGTATGTTGCGATGACGGAGCCAGTGTTGTTGCATCACTGCCAACGCATTCTGGCCATGCCGAACAAACGCCAAGAAAAAAGGGCGGTGACGTTCCTCGATGCCGACGAAATCGCCGCATTGCTCGGCTCGCCCGACCGCGCCACTTGGGTGGGGCGCAGGGATCACACTTTGCTGCTGCTCGCTCTCCAAACTGGGCTGCGGGCTTCAGAGTTGGTCAATCTGAACTGCAACGACGTGGTCTTCGGGACCGGTGCCCATGTTAAATGTCTTGGGAAAGGCCGAAAAGACCGGCGGACGCCCTTACGCCGCGATACGGCCAGATTGATCGCTGGCTGGATCCGTGATCGCAAGGATAGCGAAGGTCCGCTGTTCCCCTCGATCCGCGGAGACCGTCTCAGTCGCGACGCACTTGAGCATCTGGTCCGAAAATACTGCGCCAAGGCGGCGCAGACCTGTCCAAGCCTTGAGGGGAAGCGCGTTACACCGCACACGCTCCGCCACAGCACCGCGATGGAACTATTGCATAGCGGTGTCGACCAAGCGGTCATCGCGCTTTGGCTCGGCCATGAATCCGTGGAAACCACCCAGATCTACATCCACGCGGATATGCGTCTAAAGGAAAATGCGCTCCGACAGGTGACTGCACCGGGGGTCAAATCCAGCCGATACCGACCAGACGATCAGCTGCTGGCCTTCCTCGAGTCGCTCTGAATATGCCGAATGACCGCATGGCCAAGGCCAACGCTCTAAAGCGTGGGCACTGGCCATGCGGCATAATCCTGATCCCGGCATAATATTCAAACACCTGTTCCCGGCCCCGGCTGGAGGCATTCGGCGGTGGCGCGCATGTCATCGACCTCGGAGCGCGCAAGAGCGTCGGCTGGATCAGCACTCATGAATGGCTGACCGCTGCCCTAGACGGCGAAGACATCGATGCGGTGGAGGCGCTCGCTGCATGAAGACCGTCGTTCCTTCCCGTACCCCCGCCTCTTTCCCTGGCCCGGAATTCGGCCGCAGTGCTGATGGCCTGACCGTCGCCCGGATCGGCGATGCTGCCTATGCTATGATCCCTACGGCTGATGGTCGACATTTCCTCGGCAGCAGCTGGCGCCTCACCAAGCCCCTGTCGGACTGGAAGCGGTCCGACTTCTACGGCCATGGCGGCGATGTCGCTGACGAGGCTGCGTTCCACGTCTTCGCTCAGGAACAGGCCGAGCATCAGGGCGAGAAGGCTGCCCTCGCTCGGCAGGAATTCCGCGCCCATGCCAGCACGCCCTGGGGACCGTCGCAGGGCGCTGTGCACTACGGCGAGGGCGTGGTCTTCCACTCGACCTCCGGCCATGGCGGGTTCCACCTGACGGCGGACCGCAATGCCCGAGTGCATCCCCTGCTGCGCGCGACGGGAGGTTGGTACGAGGAGGATGCAGCCTGGGCCGCTGTCACGACCGCTTGGCCGGATCTCTTCACGGGTCTTGAACGCCGTCAGGCCGAAGAAACTTTGCGCCACAGCTGGCCGAATGCCTGGGAGGCGATTCATGGCCGGGCGCTCAGGCCCGGGGAATCTAGCACGCGCGACGGCGAAGCCTTTGCCCGCTACCATGCGAGCGATTGGGTCGTGATCTCGGCGATCTATTCCGACCAGCATCGCGGCTTTACTGAGGTGATCGCCACGCGCGGCGGGCGGCGCGATCCCAAATCCGAGGAGCGCCGTTTCCTTGTCCCCTCCGGGGAGTACAAGGTCGGCGCCTTCGGCTTTGTCATCGATGAGGCGCGCCACGCCGTCTATGACGGCCCGTCGAGCTTCATCGGCTGGCGCGGCAGGGAAGGGGGGTGATTCCCAGATGGCGGGTGCCTGTCTTGGCGGTTGGGCACCCACCAGAGGGAGAGACGGGCGGGTGGTTCCGTGACGGGTTTCAGGGTGGGAGAGGGTCTCCTGCCGCCCGTCGCGGAGTGATCCCGATGACTGCACCCATTTCCCAAACCGCCTTCCGTGGCCCCGGCGACAACTTGATCGGCGGGGTTCTTGCCCGCCTGCGCCTCGCGGACCGCTTGCCCCTGCGGGTCAGCTGCCACTGCCTTGCCCATTGGGACGATCCGGCTCTCGATCAGCTGTGCATCAACCGCGAGGTCGATCTCGGCACCTGCGGTGACCTCGCGGCTGCCATAACCCTGGCCCGCAACGCCGTCGCTTCCGGTCATGTCGACGCGGGGCGCGATGCGGCCCTGCGCCTGGTGCCACAGCTCGTCACCATCCTAGATGCCGAACACGGCCTCGTGCTGGCGGGGGAGGTGCAGATGGGCGGCGTTCACTGGTGCATCCCTGTCGACAGCGATGCCGAAGCGCGGCGCGTGGTGAATGAGGCCTGCGGGTTTCGGGCCAAGGCCTGCGCGGCAGGGGACGCGGGCGATCCCGCATCTGCCGCTGCGCTGCTCACCCGCGCCCGCGCGCTGGAAGGCCGTCTGGTCGACCCGTTCTGGCGGGACCTTGCTGCCGCCGCCGTCGACCTCGACCTGGCGGCCTGATCTTCCCCCTGCCGAAAACCCACCCCGGCAATTGGCCGGGCCATGCAAATGAGGGAACCGCTCATGCCCGAAGTGATCGCCACGACCGTCTATCGCAACGATGAACTTCCCGAAGGCGCCAAGGGCAGAGTCCGCGCCTGGTATCGTGAAGGCGGCTTCGACCATGACTGGTACGACGCCATCTATGAGGATTTCCAGCGCATCGCGGACATCCTCGGCATCCGCCTCAAGACACGGGTTTCCCGGCTGGTCGGCGGTCGCTCCCGCGAGGATCCCTGCATCTGGTTCAGCGGTTTCTGGTCGCAGGGCGATGGCGCGGCTTGGGAGGGCGTCTATTCTTACCGGAAATCCGCCGCCGCCGATTTGCGTGCCTATGCGCCGAACGATCAGGCCCTGCATCGCATCGCTGAGAAATTGCAGGCGGCGCAGCGGCAGAATTTCTACCAGCTGCGCGCCGAGGTTTCACATCGCGGCACCTACTATCATGCCTTCACTATGGCCGTCTCTGTGACGCGGGACAGTTCGGCTGCGGCCGAGATCATTGGTGATGCTGAGGCCGTAGTCACCGAAGCGTTGCGCGATCTCGCCAATTGGCTCTACCGGCAGTTGGAACAAGAATACGACCACCTGACCTCGGATGAAGCCGTGGACGAGACGCTGGTCGCCAATGGCTATACCTTCACTCAGGAAGGACGGCGGTTTGGATAGCCGTCAGGAAACACTGCGGTGCTCACCCCAGAGCCCGGTCGTGCCTCACCGGTTGCTGTCGATCCAGCGCGACAGCAACTGTCGGTCCCGAAAGCATTCGTCCGGCACGGCACGGCGCTTGATCCGCGCAAGCCGTTCGGCAAAGGCGACCTGCTTGGAGGTCGGATGGCTGGTGTCCGCAGGTTTCAGCTTCGCCTGCGCCTCGATCCAGGCGCTGAGCGAACGGCGATCCTGTTGGACTTCCCAGGGCAGCAGGCTCTGGTTCTTGAGCGCCAGCGACCGCGCATAGGCGATCTGGCGTTCGGTGGCGGGCAGGGCAAATTTGGCACCGTCCATGATGGGTCTCCCATGCGGATCGTCCTTCCAATATAGAACATAAAGTGAACCAAATTAACTCTGCGTCCGCCAGAGAGCGAGAGTTGGGTCGGAAATCAGCGTGTTCGGGCGGGTCGAGAGAGCCGCCGGGGCGCGCCATTCACCCTTGATCCGGAGGATTTCCGATGACGCAAGCTGCAACCGCGCTAAAACCTGCCACCATTGTACCCGAGGCGCGCCGGATGGCGTTCTTGCCCGCGCTTTTCAGCCCCGCCCTGATGCTGATCGGCGAGCGGGCCGTCTATCAGTTCATGTCCTGGCTGGCCCCCGACGATTACGCTGGTGGTCTCTGGCGTTTCCACGAGCGGGGTGGCCAGCCCCTGTTCATGTCGCCCGACGCTGACAAGAGGTTTCGCATCTTCTGCGAGACGAACGGCTATATGGGCGAGGTTTCGGCCGAGGCCGCCGGGATCATCGCCACCCTCTTCGCGCTGTCGCATCTCTCGTTCCGACATGAGGCCGACCAACTGTCCGAAGCTTACATGCGGCTTTACGAGTTCGCAGGTGATCACCCAGAGGCGGGAGAGATCTTCAAGGCGATCGACTGACGCGGGCGCCGCACCAGCCGACTGACAATTCCTGACCCTTTGGCACCCTCCGGCGGTTTCGTCGGGGGGTGTTTGCATTTGGCCGTCGTAGTTCGGCGCGGGCGGCATTCGCAATGGGTCGCGCACAGCGGCATGCGGATTGCCACGGCTGGACGGCCTCTGGTTTCGAGGAGCCTTTGCCAAGTGATCAATGAGGCGGCGGGAAATGGGGCGGGGCGTGAGGGCAGCGGCCTCACCGTCAGATCATCGTCGAGTTTCGCCGGTTGGAGGGGAGTCTCGGCCCGGATCGGCCAGCACATTGGCCCAACGGCTGCCCTCGTCCGAAGATCGTCCTTTGCCTGCCATCACGATGGCAGACCAGAACTGGTGGGGTGGCGGAAGTCGCGAGGCAGCAGGGCAGGGGGGAGGCGCAAGCTGGCCTGATGTGCCCGCCTGAGGGGCGGCTATCGCCGGTGATGCTTGTCCTGTCTTTCCTGACGGGCCTTCATGGTCGCCTTGATCTCCGTAGATTGTCTGTCCCAGCCCGCGTCCAGTGGCCTCTGGTGATGGGCTGATCTGCCCGAAGGACGTCTTCGCCTCGACCGCTTCGGCGCAACAGCGTCGTCTCAACTTTCTTCCCCTGTCGGCTGAGCCGCCATTCCTCGCGCGGCAAGAAAGTTCCTCCTGTGCTGTCTGGCCCCCCGACCCACCCCAGCACGCAAGCGTGCAGGGGACCCCGGGATGCGGGGGGTGCGCCAGCGGTCGCCCCCGGGCTGTCGATCGCCATCGAGGCCGCAAGGACGCGGGCCCGAAACAGCAAAACGGAGAAAGAACATGGCGACCATCGGCACCTTCAAGAAGACTGGCACCGAATACACAGGCGAAATCTTCACCCTCAGCCTGCAGGCCAAGGGTGTGCGCCTTGTCCCCGACCTGCGGGCCTCGGGCGAGAACGCCCCCTCACACCGGGTTCTGGTCGGCCGCGCCGAGATCGGCGCCGCCTGGACGAAGAAATCGAACGAGGGCCGCGAATACCTGGGCCTGAAGCTGGACGATCCGAGCTTTGCCGCGCCGATCTACGCCAACCTCTTCGATGACGAAGACGGCGATGGCTACAGCCTCATCTGGTCCCGCCCCAACACCCGCCGCGGCGATTGATCACCAAAGCAAAGGCCCCGGTCGAAAGACCGGGGCCGCGACGCGGGTGTTGGCCGCAAGTCACTTTGATCCGCACAACCGGCGGGGCATGGGCCCAAAGCACTTCACGTCAAGCCTCGCTCAAACCCGTATCCGTTGCCGCAACCGCGCGTAGAGCTGTGTCGCCGGTTGATGTTCAAGTTCGACGGTCACGGCGAAGTTTTGGCCAACCTCCTGCTCCTCCGCCCAGCCGCCAACACAGCGCACGACGAGGTAGTATTCATCGCCATATGCGCTGGTGTCGCGCTCAAAACTCTTCGCCGCAGCTTGCAGGGTGTTGCCATCCCGTCGATTTGGGCCGGGTTCAAGGCCACATTTGAACCGGTTAGGGATGCCGGGCGGGTCGCCCTCCTCTTCGTTGCGGGCCCGGAAATGTTCGAACACGTCTTCTACTTCGCATCCCCGCAGGAGTCGGAAATTCATTTTGGTTCCGATATACTCGGCACGAGTCCTTCGGACAGGCGGATCGAAAGCGAGCGATACCCTGATCGTGCGCCGTCCGTTAGATTGAAACTCTGCAGGGATCGGCACCCTGTATACCGCAAACTCATTTATCCCGAGGCGTTCTTGGGCAAAAAGCACAACGCGATGATCGTCCGAATAGGCTGCACGCAGGGTGTCTACCAGACCATTCCCACAGATCCGGGCCTTTGCATCCTCATCAAGTGCTTGAAGGGCAAGTTCAGAGGGCTCTGGCAGCGCTGCCGCACCAGCCAGCAGCGCCCGGATCAGATTAGATGTGGCCCAAGGGAAGCGCCGCAAGAGATAGGCCGCCTTGTTCGCAAGCATTGGCGCCGCATAGGAGGTACCATTGCCGCTGGTGATGAGCTGGCGCAGAAACTCGTGATTGAGCGTTATGAGCCCAGCCTCTGGAAACCTCGGGGCCCCCTGAAGGCTGGCCGATGGCGCATCAAAGACAAGCGTACCGCCGATATCTACGAAATCTGGCTTTCGTATTCCGCCCGCTCCGGGTCCTGACCTTGAAAATGGCGATGGTTCCAAGGCATTGGTGATTGCCCGGACATGAGCATCGTGTGCGTGCCTTGCTCCGATTCCAGTGCCATGCGCCAAGGAACCGACCGTGATAATGTTTGCGGCGCCCGCCGGTTCACAAAGCCGGTTCGCCGGTTCCAGGAGATAGCCGGGATATTCCGTGACGCCCTGCTCCACTGCAGCTCCTCCTCGTGGGCAGCGGTTTCCTGCAGAAACAAATATCAGGACATCTAACTCTCGGGCCAACTCGTCTAGGGTTGCAGCCCAGGGCCCAACCCGCCCAGGCTCATTTCTTGCTCGGACGTCGCCCAGCGAAATCACGAAAATCCGGCAGCCGTACTCCGCTCTTAGGCGAGTGATAGCTTCCCGCATCTGGCCAGGCAAAGTGCGCCGCTCGTAGAAACTGCCGTTGTCTTGTACAACCTTTGCTGAGACCAGCCTTCCGGCGGGTTGCAGTGGCTGCCCTGGGGCGATAGCGCGCAAGTCCCCAAAGGCTGCCACACCGGCGACTCGTGTTCCGTGACCCCAAACATCTGCTGCACCCAGGGCAGCGGGAAAAGCAATCTGTCCTACAATGCTTCCGGCAAGGAATGGGTGATCGTTCAATCCGCTGTCGAGAACGCCGATGACGGGCGCATTTTCATCTGCTGGGAGGATCGCGGGAGCATTCTGAAGGTCCATACGAACGAGTTCGGCCGCCTCGAGATCAGGGACAGGCGGCAGATCGATATAGGCGATTTCTGGCACGGAGAGCAGCGGGCGCAGTACCCGACCTGAGGCTGCTGCCCGCAATAGAGTGATTGAAGGGCCAATGTAAACGTCATAGACATCGCCCATTTGGGCTGTGATGAAGGTTTCAATCTCCGTAGCCTTGCGTTCTCGCGCGCCGCGAACACCGAAGTCCCAAAGTTCAATATCGACAACGTAGACCTGATCGTCCTGCAGATCCGTTGCCTCCGTAAACCCCGCCTGGCGCAATCGCAGCCCGAGACGGTCACGGGGTGCCAGAGTACTCACGCCTTCGATCCGCGCAACGAAACCCTCATAGCGACGGCCCCGCTGACCTTCGGGAATCGGACCGTCAAAAGCGTCGAGCCGCTGAACGAGCGCAGCGAGATCACCTGCGGATGAGAATAGGACAATATTCTTGTCTTCATCACTCGCGAGGAGCGTAAGTCCGAGCGCTTCCCACTCATCCTCAAGCAGCATGCCTTCCATCCTGACCCGAAGGATTAGTGAGGGATCGACGAACTGCGGTGGACGATTTCGGATTTGGGCTTCGACCGCGGCCTCCACTTCGGCCTTCACGCGATGACCATATCCTCCGCCACGTTGTGGCGTTGGACCGGGAAAGCCAGTCTTTCTACGCGGAAGTGTCTCGGGTAGGCGAATGAGTTGAAGATGGTCAAGCTGCGGCAATGACTGCCCCGTAGATCAGGAATCCAATTGCGCTTCCCGCCTGCGACGACGCTGCGCGTGCCGCAGGGCGTTGCGGAAGTGAGCCTCCGTCACTGCTCGATTTCCGTCCAAAATCGAGATCTTCAGGGTCTGAACGCATAGCTTCTCCAAATCTGCATAGGAGTACCCTCGCAGTTCCGCAGCAAACGCGGCGGGATCAAAATTGATTCTTGAATTCTTGAAGGCTTGGGCCAGATACTTTTCGATCATGCCCATATCGGGCAACTCGAACCAGATTACCTCGTCGAACCGACGCCAGATAGCGGGATCCAGATGTTGATCCAAGTTGGTCGCTGCAATCAGGAAGCCGCTAGGCTCGATCTGCTCTATAAAAATCAGAAGGCTGTTTACGACCCGGCGCAATTCGTTGTGCTCGCCAGCCTCCTCCCGTGAGCGGGCGAGGGCATCAAACTCGTCGAAAAACAGTACACATGGCTGACGGCGGGCAAATTCAAAAGTCTTTCGGATGTTGCTCGCGGTTTCGCCAAGGTAAGAGGAAATCAGGCTGTCCAGCCGCACATGGAAGAACGGAAGCCCCAACTCTGCAGCAAATATCTCGGCACAAAGCGTCTTGCCGGTGCCTGGTGGGCCGCAAAAGAGTAGTTTTGATCGCAACGGGAGCCCATGACGCCTGAAGCGGTCAGCTTGTCGGAACTCCTGAATCAAGCTGACGAACAGCTCCGTGTTCTCGCGCGAAAGCAAGATATCCTGCGCACTGCGCTTTGGCTCGACGCGATGAATGAAGTCCTTGGCCTCGTCAGGAAACGGAAGCAAGCGCGAGAGGCCAGTCGATGGTGCGACGGAACCTATATTTTCCAAAGTCTTACGCAGAGACCGCGCGAGGACATGGTTGTTCTTCTTTTCTTCATCGGCAATAATCTGCTCGACCACAACGCGGAACTCATCGTCCCGGCCGTAGCTGGCAAGCAATTTTTTCATTAGTTCGCCGCGAGCCACGTGACCACCTCCTGTCAACATGTTGTAGCGCGCGCCAGTGGCGGTGACCACAAATATTCTGGACGTGGTCATGCTTCCCCAGGCATCTGCAGTCCGCCGCTCACTGGCGATTGCGAAGTGGGATGTCAGTCAAGTCGATCCAACTTTTTGGTCTGAATTGTACAATTTGAACTGAGGCGAAGCCGGGCACCTCCCGGCGTTCCGCCGGGACCGGGCCCTGGTCCTTCGGACTGGAGCCTGCGAGGCAGTCTCCACCCATGCGGGCGACGATCCCTGGCGCGAAGAGGGAGAGGGGAGCCGGGACGGGTCAGGTCCGGCGGATGAGAGAGAGCGCTGATCGGGCCTGACCCGTTCCTGCTCTCTTGAGGAATTCCCGATGAACGACCTTTCCCCGGCGATCTTGGCGCAAGCGCCGGTCGCTCCGGCTTCAGCCATCTTGGCGGCAGCTGGCCTCTTGTTGCCGTCGCTCGAACACGGGCAGCGCGTTGACAGTGCGACGCTACGTGTCGCTATGGAAGCAGCCTTCGGCGCATCCGATGCCTCAGGTCTTTGGGACTGGAAGGCGGGTTATGATGCCTGCGAGGCCGCGACAGTTCTGTTCTTGCGGAAGTACGGCCGCACGATCTTCCGTCAAGCTGGCGCACCTGCGGCGCGGCTGGCAGCGCTTTCGAAAATCTCCGGCCTCCTGCCCAGCCACACGCGCCGCTCCGAGGAAAGCCAGGCGTTGCAGCAGTTCTCCTCACCGATCCCGCTTGGCCTAGCTGCGCTGACCGCAGCCGCGATCGGCCCCGACGATGTGGTACTGGAGCCTTCGGCAGGCACTGGCCTCCTGGCGATCCTCGCCGAAATCTCCGGCGGCAGTCTGATCCTTAACGAGTTGGCCGACACCCGAGCCGATCTCCTCGCTTCCCTCTTCCCGGCCCTTTCCGTCAGCCGCTTCGATGCGGCGCAAATTCATGACCACCTCGGCGCCGGGGTCGTGCCCTCAGTGGTCGTGATGAACCCGCCGTTTTCGGCGATGGCGAATGTTAGCGGCAAGGTTCAGAACGCCGCCTTCCGGCACATCGCCTCCGCCCTGGCGCGCCTCGCTCCAGGCGGGCGGCTGGTCACGATCACCGGTGCCGGTTTCGGCCCCGACATAACCGCCTGGCGCGAGGCTTTCGTCCGGCTGCAGGAAGGTGGGACCGTCGTCTTTTCGGCGGCAATCGACGGCTCGGTCTATGCACGGCATGGGACAACGTTTCCGACGCGTCTGACGGTGATCGACAAGATCCCGGCCAACGATCCCACTTCGTTCCCGGCTTCTCCCGGCATGGCGCCAGATGTCGCGACCCTGCTCGGCTGGATCGCCGACCAAGTGCCGCCGCGCCTGTCTGAGGATTCTCCGAAGCCACCGTCACCGACGCAGCCCGCGGCGGCGCGATCTGTTCGGGGCTATCTCGCTCGGGCAAACGCAGCACCAACTCCCCGCAGACCCACCGCTTCGCCAGCCGCCGTCGAACTCGCATACGAGGTCATCGATGTTGTGCCATCTGATACCGCCCGCCTGTCGGATGCGATCTACGAAGAATACGGCCTGCAATCGATCCGGATTCCCGGCGCCGTGCCGCATCCGACCAAGTTGGTGCAATCCGCTGCCATGGCCTCGGTCGCGCCGCCGCGCCCGAGCTATCGGCCCATGTTGCCTTCCGACATTTGCCAACGGCTGTCCGATGCCCAGCTGGAGACGGTGATCTATGCCGGAGAGGCCCATTCCGACCATCTTGCCGGAAGCTGGACCATGGATGAGACCTTCGACGCCGTCAGCGCTGCGGCTGAAGGCGCCTCAGGCGCGGTCCGCTTTCGCCGCGGCTTCATGCTGGGCGATGGCACCGGCGCGGGCAAGGGGCGCCAGTCGGCCGGGATCATCCTCGAGAACTGGCTGCGGGGACGTCGCAAGGCGGTCTGGATCTCGAAATCCGACAAGCTGATCGAAGATGCGCAGCGCGACTGGTCTGCACTTGGCCAGGAAAGGCTCCTGGTCACGCCGCTGTCGCGTTTTGCCCAAGGCAAGCCGATCACCCTGTCGGAGGGCGTTCTATTCACCACCTATGCCACACTGCGCTCGGATGATCGCGGCGAAAAGGTCTCGCGCGTGCGCCAGATCGTGGACTGGCTGGGGCGCGATTTCGACGGGGTCATCATCTTCGACGAAAGCCATGCCATGCAAAATGCGGGCGGCGGCAAGGGCGAGCGCGGCGATGTCGAAGCCTCGCAGCAGGGAAGGGCGGGTCTCCGCCTGCAGCATGCACTGCCCGATGCCCGCATCGTCTATGTCTCGGCTACTGGGGCGACGACCGTCCACAATCTCGCTTATGCGCAGCGGCTCGGCCTCTGGGGCGGCGAGGATTTCCCCTTCGCGACACGCGCCGAATTCGTCGAGGCGATCGAGGCCGGTGGCGTCGCGGCCATGGAAGTTCTGGCCCGCGATCTGCGTGCCCTCGGCCTCTACACCGCGAGGTCGCTTTCCTACGACGGTGTCGAATACGAGCTGGTCGAGCATCAGCTGACCGACGAGCAGCGCCGCATCTATGATGCTTACGCGGGCGCTTTCGCCGTCATCCACAACAATCTCGATGCGGCGATGGAGGCGGCCAACATCACTGGCTCGGATGGCACGCTGAATCGGCAGGCCAAATCCGCCGCGCGCTCGGCCTTTGAATCGACAAAGCAACGCTTCTTCGGCCACCTGCTGACCAGCATGAAAACCCCGACGCTGATCCGGTCTGTCACTGCCGATCTGGCGGAGGGCCATGCAGCCGTCATCCAGATTGTCTCCACGGGCGAGGCGCTGATGGAACGGCGGCTGGCAGAAATCCCGACCGACGAATGGAATGACCTCACGGTTGATGTCACTCCGCGTGAGTATGTAGGTTCGTACCTTCAGCATTCCTTTCCGGTGCAGCTTTACGAGCCCTTCACCGATGGGGAGGGCAACCTGTCCTCTCGCCCGGTCTTCCGCGATGGTCAGCCGGTCGAATGCCGGGAGGCCGTGCGCCGGCGCGATGAAATGCTGGAATACCTCGGATCGTTGCCCTCAGTTCCGGGCGCGCTCGATCAGGTGATCCAGCATTTCGGGACGGAAGTGGTCGCAGAGGTCACCGGTCGGTCGCGCCGCATCATCCGCAAGGGAGAAGGCCCTGCGGCGCGGCTGGCGGTCGAGACCCGCGCGCCGTCGGCCAACTTGGCGGAAACCTCCGCCTTTATGGATGACCAGAAGCGTGTGCTGATCTTCTCCGATGCCGGTGGCACCGGGCGCAGCTATCACGCCGAATTGTCCGCCGAGAATCAGCGGCTCCGGGTCCATTACCTGCTGGAACCGGGCTGGAAGGCCGATGCCGCAATCCAGGGCCTTGGTCGCACCAACCGAACCAACCAGGCACAGCCGCCGCTGTTCCGGCCAATCTCGACCGATGTGAAGGCGGAGAAGCGTTTTCTCAGTACCATCGCCCGCCGCCTCGATACGCTCGGTGCCATTACGCGGGGGCAACGTCAGACGGGCGGGCAGGGGCTGTTCCGGCCCGAGGACAATCTCGAAAGCCTCTATGCCCGCGACGCGTTGCGCCAACTCTACCTTCTGATCGTGCGCGGCAAGATCGATGGCTGCTCGCTGCAGCGTTTCGAAGCGGCGACGGGCCTGAAACTGATGGACACCAATGGCATCAAGGACGACCTGCCGCCGATCACCACGTTCCTGAACCGCCTCCTGGCCTTGACCATCGAGATGCAGGGCATCCTCTTTTCGGCCTTCGAGCAACTCCTTGAGGCGCGCATCGACGGGGCTATGGCCTCCGGCACCTATGATCTCGGGTTGGAGACGCTTCGTGCCGAGAGTTTCCGTGTCACCGACCGGCAGGTGATCTACACCCATCCGACCACCGGCGCAGAAACCCGGCTTCTCTCCATCACGGAACGCCGTCGTAACAAGCCGCGCCTGCTGGACGAGGCTCTCGCCGAACTCGACGACCCGCGTGCCGTCCTGATGATCAACACCCGTTCAGGCCGGGCGGCAGTGCAGGTGCCGACCACCAGCCTGATGCTGGACGATGGCGAGATCGAACGACGCGTACGGCTGATCCGCCCCGTGGAAAGTCAGAACATCGCCATCCGCCTGATGGGCGGTACGCAATGGGTCGAGACGGATCGCCCCGCCTTTGTTGGCGCCTGGAATGCCGAGGTGGCCGAAGTTCCGGAGTTCACCGACAGCACACTGCATGTCGTCTCGGGTCTTCTCCTGCCGGTCTGGAAACGCCTGCCCCACGACGAAACCCGCGTCTACCGGCTGCAGACCGATGACGGCGAGCGGATCATCGGCCGCCGGGTGTCGCCCGCATGGGCCGCCACGGCCACCGGGGCAGGGGTGCCGAACCTTTCCGCCGATCAGGCTTATGCTGCGCTGATCGAGGGCAAGACCATTCTCGATCTGGCTGATAGCCTGCAACTCCGCCGCTCCCGCGTGATGGGAGTGAACCGGATCGAGTTGACCGGGTTCACCGAAGGCATGCGCGAGCGACTGCGGGCTTACGGCCTCTTCAGCGAGATCATTTCGTGGAAACTGCGCTTCTTCGTTCCGGTCGGAGATGACGGCGCGGGAGTGCTTGCCAAGCTCTTCAACCTCTGGCCTATCTCCCGCGTTTCTGAGCGTGAGGTTGCCTGATGTCCCGTATTGATGCCGCAGATTTGGCGAAGCGCCTTGGCCAACAGGCCGAGGCAGTCTGTCGAACCTATCTCTCCAACGGGCGCAGGCAGGGCAACTACTGGCAGGTCGGCAATATCCGCAACACGGGCGGCCGCTCGATGTTCGTGCGCCTCACCGGTCCCGCTTCAGGCAAGGGTGCCGCTGGAAAGTGGCAGGATCCATCCGAAGGAACTCACGGTGACCTCCTCGACGTCATCCGCGAAAGCCTTGGGCTCAGCGATTTCGCCGACGTGCTCGAGGAAGCACGGCGCTTCCTTAGCCTGCCGCAACTCGAGCCAGCGGCAAACACCCCATCCTCGAAACTTGCCCCTGCACCCTCTGGATCGTCGGAAGCGGCACGGCGGCTCCTTAGCATGTCCGGCCCGCTCAAAGGCTCGCTGGCGGCGACCTATTTGCGGTCGCGCGGCATCACCGATCTGCGCGACACTGGAGCCCTGAAGTTCCACCCGAACTGCTACTATCGGGGGCAGGGCGAGGATCAGACCGAGACCTGGCCCGCCATGATCGCTGCCGTCACCGACGAGGGTGGCAAGGTCACCGGGGTGCACCGCACTTGGCTTGCGCGCGATGGCGGCTCAAAGGCGCCTGTCGACACACAGCGGAAGGCGATGGGGGATTTGCTCGGCCACGCGGTCTGGTTCGGGGTGGCCAAAGAGGTCATGGCAGCAGGGGAGGGCATCGAGACCGTGCTCTCCCTCCGACAGGCCCTGCCCAAAATGCCGATGGTTGCGGCGCTGTCGGCCGGACATCTCGCAGCCCTCCTCTTTCCGGCACATCTGCGCAGGCTCTATATCGTCCGCGACAACGATCCGGCGGGGGACGGCGCAAGGGATAGCCTGGTCGCCCGGGCCTTTGATGCCGGGATCGAGGCAATCACGCTCTCGCCCATGTTGGAGGATTTCAACGACGATCTCACCACCCGCGGTCTGGATGCACTTCGGGCGCATATCCGGGTGCAACTCGCGCCGGAGGACGTCAGTCGCTACCTGACGCAGGATTATGTGACCCGTCGCAGCGAGTGATCCACGAGGTCCGACCTCGTCACGGGCATACGAGGCTGCAGTTCCATCAGCGGGACCGCGCCTCGGCCTTCTAGAGGGCGAGCGGCCCACAAACGGTCCGGTCAGGCAATGGCGGCGCCCGACTATTTTCCGCCGGCGGGGAAGACCCCGCCTTTGCATCGCGAGGCAAAATAGCCGGGCTTGGCCATCGAGGCCCTCGCAAAAGGCTCGGGCTGCCAGACCAGACCGCTTGTCGGCTTTTCGTCGCCATGAAGGCCGCGACGGTCGCGGTCCAGACGATGGAGCATCCCATGTACGCCCACGATGAATTCGAACCCGATCACACCTCCTCGCCGACCGACACCATGATCCAGGACCTGCAGCTTTATGGCTACCGTCCCGCAGCGGGCGAGGCCGATCCCCGGATTACGCCCGAAGACCACGTCATCCAGACCGCCGTCGCCGACATCTTCGACGCCCTGATTTCCACCATGGCCGACACCAGCCTCGATTTCGACCTCGACGAGATCCTGTGGTCGACCGTCAACACCTTCCACCGTGCCGCCGAGCGGATCGAGACCAAGCTCGACGATAACGAGCAAGCACAGAAACGCCTTCAGCGCGAACAGGACGGCTCCGAGGTGAAATCCGTCCAGCTTGAAACTCTGATCGACATCGGACAGGGCCTGATCGACCGGCGTGAGAGCATGGAACTCTTCCGCGAAACCGCTGCCGACCTCTTCCTCAAGGCCACCGGCACTCACTGGTCACCGCGTTCGGGCTCGCGCACCAGCCATCGCCACCTGACCGCCGCGATGATCGACAGCCGCGACTTCATCGCCGCCAAGAAACGCGCAGAGACCGAGAGCCTGGTGCCTCCGGGACCCAAGGTTGCCTTCTCGGGCGGCGACACCACCGATCACCGGCTGATCTGGGACCGTCTCGATCAGATCCACGCCAAGCACCCCGACATGGTGCTGTTGCACGGCGGCTCACCCAAGGGTGCCGAGCGCATCGCGGCCACCTGGGCCTCCAACCGCAAAGTGCCACAGGTCGCCTTCAAGCCGGACTGGACCAAACACGCCAAGGCCGCACCCTTCAAGCGCAACGACCAGATGCTGGACTGCATGCCGATCGGCGTCGTGGTCTTCCCGGGCACCGGCATCCAGGACAACCTGGCCGACAAAGCGCGCAAGATGGGCATCCCAGTCTATCGTATGGCGACCGGCAGCGCGTGAGCGCTGCCACCATACCCCAAGCGCAGACATCCCCACCGAGGCGCCCCACAGAAGCGCTATACAATTATCCTTGACAAGTGTAGCCTCTGAGGCGTAACGGCGCCCCTTCGAATCAACCGGAAATCCAAGACAATGAAGAGCAGTAAATTCCTGTGGTTGACTCACCCCGGCACAAACGTCCGGCCATTGCACGATGTCGTTGTTCTTGAAAATGAATACTTTGTCGCGATGCCATCCCTTGGTGCTCTAGTAGATGTTTGGCTTGTTGTCATCCCAAGACGGCCTATGGCGACCCTAAGCAGCATGACCGACCAAGAGCGGGCCGCTTTGAATGATATGCGCGGGCAACTAAAGGCCAGGGCTTGTGCACGCAGCCAGAGCGAAGCTCTCTATGAATTCGAGCATGGAGGCGTCTATGGCGGGGTCGTGAGTTGTGGCGTCGACCAAGCCCATCTGCACATGGCTTGGTTGCCGTTCGATTTGATAGAAGTGTGCAAAGCCACAGAGATGGCTTGGCGCCAGTCCAGCGACATTTCTTTGCTGACTACTGAATCCGCGGGGTTGACGGACTACCTATTCGTTCAGGGGAACGGAAACGCCCTAATCGCTAATCCCCAGCAACCGACTTCGCAATGGTTTCGAAAGTTGATTGGAGCGACGCTAGGCAGCGTCGACTGGGACTACAAACTGGCACCCAACCATCCAAGGATCAAATGGATGGCCAGTCAATTCGGGGTCGCTGTTTGACCAGTGTGGTTGAAATAGAGAAGCGGAACAGCGGCGGTGTAGCCGGTTCCGAATCGGATGGTCGAGCGCCATCTCCTGGAAACCAGGCTGACTGTGAAGATTTGGCAAATGTTCACGACAACTCGAAGCTCGATGATGGGCGCCCGGTCGGAAGTTGGGCATCGAGATATCCGAGACCCGCTTGGGCCCAAATAACCGTGGAACTGATCTATCTCTCTGCTATTCTGATAGCCTGCTTGTTGGTCGTCATAGACCCGGCTCTTTCGAAGTCAGATCTCGGCGCACAAACTGGTAGTTACATCAGCTACTTTGGCGGATTGGAGATAAGAAGCACGGCGCTCAAGTGGGTATCTCTTGGCGTATCTGGGCTGGTAGGCGGAACCGTCTTTAGCTTAAAGTGGCTTTACCATTCAGTGGCCAAGGGGGTATGGAGCAGGGATAGAGTTCTTTGGCGGTTTGTGGTTCCACTCAACTCGGCGACAGTAGCGCTCTTTACGGGATTTCTCTTCGCATCAGGCGCTGTTCCGTTTCTGAAGGATGAGAGTCTCGACTCACCCCTTATGGCGGCAAGTTTTGGTTTCATATTTGGATACTTTTCCGACAATATCCTAGCCGCGCTCCAAAATTTTGCACAAAAAATCTTCGGAACCTTGGGTCGCGAAGAATAACCGTTAACACTTGGACATTATGGCGAAGAGCCCACGAGCAGCTGGTGTTACGTTCCTCGACTATACTCGAGAATGTGAGAAGTTTGGTGGCAAGGCGGCAGGCCTCGCAATGCTTCCAGCAAGCTGGGTTCCGGCCTGGTTTGGACTTGAAGTTGCATACTTTGATTCATGGATGAAAACCTGCTCGGTTCCGGATGAAGCCGTAAGGAGAGTTATTGAGTGGTGCGATAGTCGCGCACTTGGATCTGTCATGTTGCGCACAAGTGGTCAGCTCGAGACGATCCGAGATCGAGGAAAGTATCACTCGCGGTTCGTGCCGACGGTCTCTGAGGTAATGATCAGAGAGGCAATTGAGGCCATTTACGGGCAGGCTAAACAACTCGATCCTCATGATAAGATGGGTATTGTTGTTCAGCAGTATGTGCACTCAGAATTTTGGGGGCATGTCTCAAACGAACTTAGAATTTCACCGACCCGAAATCAGTGGCAGTATGAAGTAGAGCATCCTCAGAGTCTCCGCCGAGGCATCAACAGCAAATTTGCACTTCGTGCAGATCCTGCCTGGCAGCTTCAGCTTAATGGTTCTCCTCATAGGGCATTGAGGTCTGTTACCAGTTGGTGCGCGGAGAACGTACTTCCACGGTGCCACTTGGAGTGGCGAATATCGGGGGGTCAGCTCCACATTGTCCAATTGGATTTGGAGTGGAGAGAGCATGAGAGCGGGTACGATCCCACAGCTCCGGCGCTCACACGCTCGGCGCCTAGGTACGGGGATGGTAAACTCTCTTTATTGAAGCTTTACGACGTCGGGGCCGAGACAAGATGGAAGAAGCTCGAGAATCTCTCGGACTTCGACTTCCGGGCTGGAAACGCTGCACCGAGAATATATGAATTGAGTTCGGACGTGCTTGCGTTGTCCTCTAAGCATCCTGAAATCAAACGCGAGCTTGTTGAGGAAATCGGTCGGGTGACTGGCGGTGAGCTGGTGGTTCGTACCGACGTAGATCAAAGTGGTTTTCCTCGGTATAATTTACCGCGAACTGACACAGTCTCAGATTCCGGCGCGGTAGCTTGGGCAGAGCTAACCTTAGCTGACTTAATAGATAGGGGTGCGCTGCCGGAGAACGTCGTTTTCCTCGTGCACGGGTTCATTCCTGCGAAGGCATCAGCGTGGGCTTATGCTGACCCGGACAGTGCAAACGTTAGAATTGACGCCCTTTGGGGCTTGCCGGACGGAATTCAGATCTTACCCGTAGATACTTATGAAGTGGTTACAACAAAGAGAAAGATCATCCCGACAAAGTCCACGTTTAAGCCGATGTTCCTCAATGAAGGGGCGGACGGCAGGTGGGAGTATGTTCAAGTGCTGACTTCTAAGGGTAGAACCAAGGTCCTTAGGTCGGCTGATATTCTCGAAATTGCTGAAAGGACCAAGGGGATTGCTGATAGCCTCAATCAGACAGCTCAAATTATGTGGTTCTGTCAAATTCCTGCGGATTTCGATCTAGGTCGCAACTTACCGTGGTATAGGTCACGGGACCAACTTGAGGAAGTTCGGCGCGCAGAAGATCGGTATGAGGATTTTGTTGTTCGGAACGACAGAGACCTCGCGGGAGTCCCTGACAGGAAAGTAGCATTAGTTTATCAGCCAGACGCAGAGCTTATACGCAATGAAGACTTCCTAGAGCGTGTGGTGTCCAGAGCGAAAGAGCTTGATTACCCTGTAAAGCTACTTGGATCGATTCTGGGGCACGTGTACTATAGGCTTTGTCAAGTTGGCGTCCCTGTAATCTTGCCAAACGCTGCAAGATATAACCGTGTGCGAGGGCGTAGAGTATTCGGAAAACTGGTTAGAGACCTTATCCCTCAGAACATAGCTATGGGCGGTGAAAGCGTGAGAGAAGCCGAACTTGACAAGGTCGATGCTCCTTGGGCGTTAAGCGGTAAGATCTTTGAAGAGATCGAAGAGTTCCTCAGCGCCCAGGATCAGGGTGAGAAGCTTGCGGAACTGGCTGACGTACTCGAGGTCGTTAGAGGCTTGGCGTTCGCATGTGGAATTGATTTTGCCGATGTCGTGGCCGCCGCAGATAAGAAGCGAACCAAGGCCGGAGGCTTCGAGCGGCGGAGAGTTCTTTTGGAGACCGAACTGTCGGCTGCAAAGGCGGAAGCGATTGCCAGTTCCAGTGTGGCGCTAGCTGAGCTGTATTCCCCGACGGTCGCAGATAATGCTTTTGTTATCCCGATGGCTTCGGCAATAGGGACCATAGGGAGACGACCGATTGAAATAGCTCACCCAGGGTTAGGTCTCACACTCAAGGCAAGACTTGAGCGCGGAGCGCTACAGCTTGAATTTAGCTTGAAGGAGAAGCCAAGCAATGAGCCGGTTGCTTTGGACGGCGCCCAGCTTTCTTTGTTTGACAGCAAGACATAGCCAATCCGGGTCGCCGCCACTAAACTAAGTCCGGTAGCATTACATAATCAAAATTATGCGTCATCGCCTTGTCGCAAAGTAGAACTGTCGCACACGCCCTTCCGGCCACGGCGCACCGCGGTCATTCGTTGAAGGACTTCCTCGTCTCGCCTTCGGTCATCCAGTCCTGCCCACCGAAGGCAACGAGTGCGACATAGACGCAGTTCTTGTTGAGATCGGCGCGGAACACGACGGTCAGACGATGGCCGCGTCCACCATGGCGGACCAACCATCCGTCCAGCGGTGGCGCCAAGCGAACGCCGGACATCGGGTTGGCAGAGATGTCGGCAATCAGGTCATCGACCTCATCAAGGCGCCTGCCGGCGGCGTCGAAGTCCCCGCTGGTGACGTCGACGATATGATCCACCAACGCAGCAAGGTCCTGGTCGACCAGGGGATGTCGAACGATGCGCATCAGGCAGCGGTGCCACCGGCGGCCTTTGCAAGTCGGGCAAGATGTGCGCGCGCGCCTGACGTGATGGACTCGCCCGTTTGGACGGGCTCCCAGGCATCAGGAGGAAGCGCGAGGCGCCGTTGAACTTCGGCTTCGAAGAGAAGACGCTCCCTCTCCCGCGCTGCGCGCGCACGGGCCATTTCGCCAGAGACCGCAGCGCTGATGTTCGGATACTCGCCGCTCTCTACGAGCTCGCGGGCGAAGTTGAAGGCTGCATCGGTGAAGCTGACACTTTGCTTGTGTACGCCCATCATCTTCTCCCTCGGTAATCCATTGGAGTACCATAGCCTCTCCGCTGAATGCTTTCAACGATCGGAAGTGGGCAAGGGTCTGGAGGCCATGGATGAGCGATAGACGCAGGATCTATAGCTCATGAGGGACGACTCTGGCCGGACGAGCTGTGCCGCGCCGACGGCCACTGCACTTCTTCGCCGATCACAGCGCCTCGCGTTGCCCTTTCATTTCGCTTCTGGTCCAGTCTGTCGGCATGACGTTGAGCCGAGGCAGCACCAAGATGAAGACCCCAAATGGCGATCTGGACCGATGGCCGGACCCGGCAAGTTCGAACGCTCGCCGCAGCGTCTTCGCGCAGGACCTTGTCGTCGAAGGCGATGCCACCTCCAGTGGACCGATCGAGGTCCATGGCAACGTAATTGGCTCATTGCGGGCGCCGGAGATCACCGTGGCTGGTTCAGGTCGTGTTGAAGGTTCCATCGTCGCCAACGACCTCGTCGTGCTTGGGGCGGTATCCGGCACGGTCTCAGCGCGAAACGTTCAGCTCGCGCCGAGTGCGGTCGTGCAGGCCGATGTCATCCATGAGCGGATCGCCATCGAAGCCGGTGCCGAGCTTGAGGGCAGGCTTCAGCGTAAGGCCTGACAGATCTCACACCACAAGGTCTGGCGGCAGCATTTGGCCAGCAGGCAGATAGCCCCGCCGCGTCTTCTGTCGAAGGGTTTGAGATGCTGCCCTCTCCGCTTCTTCCACGGTGGCGCAAGTCTCGAGTCTTGTCCGTCCGTGCGTTCCGATCCGGCCCCAGGTCCGCAAGACGGAGACGTCTCCGAACAGCGTCGCCGCAACATCGATGCAGTAGAACCGTGCCATGTTGGCCCCCGGGTCGATGCGGTGCAGATGTGCCAGAGACATAGCGGTCCTCCTCGGCACAGACTCCGCCTTGTTACTCTCCAAGTCCAATTGCATTTCTGAATCGATCCGGGCGGTCCGATTCAGAAAGCTGATGGGTCATGGCGGTGGATCGGTCGGTGGTCCTTCGACAACCTCGACCCAGAGAACTCCGCGCAGGGTTTCTTCCGGGACCAGCCACACGGTCCTGAAGCGACCGCTCACGGTGCGATAGCGCTCCGCAACAAGTTCCCGGTTCTCGCAGTCGTTCCGCCACAGCCGACGATCGATGATCGACTGCTTGATCCTGATTTGGGCGACGTCATCCATTCCTGCCCCCGATGAACCGTTGTCGCGCTGCAGTCATGGACATGAGGCCCGTCAGAACATATCTATCGATATCATAAGTGGTGCTTTGCTGTCGCCACGCGAACCACGAAAGGCGTTCCTGTCGATGCATGTTCTGTCCCCCGTACTGGTTGTTTCCGCGCTTGCGGCGATGTCTGTTCCTGTCCACGCGCTTGACGCTTGGACGGTCGGTGTCGAGCGTGGCATGCCGACCTACGCGCTCACCACAGAGGCGGGTGAGGTGCGCCTTGTCTGCGATCCGGATCGCGTTTTCGGGCCGACGCCCAACGGTGCGCTTTTCCGGCGTGACCGATACTCGCAACAGACACACAACGCGCTCTTCCCTAGCATTGATGAAGAACGGCTGTTTTCGCGAACGATTGCCGCGCATTCTTCTCCTCTGCTGGTCGCTCCGAGCACGCAGCTTGTCCCGGCCGGCAGCTGTTGAAGCAGCCGGAACTTTGGCACTACTTGGGGCCGAAGTGACGTCCACCACCCTTCCACTCTATCGCTTGTCGATGACAGGGTGGGCGCGGCTCATTCCAAAGTGCGCGCTTTGCGCGCGCTCAGCGCCTCTTGCAAGAGAATGACCTTGCCCCGGCTCCAAGAACCTCAGGGCGATTACCGAGCCGATGTGGACACGGAACGATAGCATTTCTCCGTCCTGGAGGGCGGTTCAGTCTGCCCTACGAAAAGCACTCGCTTGTAGTGATCTGGATCAAGGAGTGCAGGTGCCAGTGCTTCGGCTGTCATGAAACCTTCATTGGACGTCGCAATTTATTTCCTTTAATCAGGAATTATGGAACAGAGTCGCGCCATTCATGCCTTCGCTACGCTCGGACATCCCGGCCGGATGGCGGTCTTTCGGCTTCTGATGCGCTTTGCGCCGCAAGGTGTGCGCCCGACCGAGATCGCCGAGGCGTTGGGTCTGAAACAAAATACTCTGTCGCACCATCTTGCCGACCTTGCGGCGTCTGGTCTTGTTCAAGTCACCCGAGCCGGCCGGTCGCTTTACTACGCCGTCGATCTCGACACGACCGAAGGGTTGATCGGCTACCTCGCGCTGGACGTGGGCCGCGCCCGACCCGACCTCCTTGCCCCCTTGCTCACCGCCCCAAAGGACACCGTTCAAATGGACCGGACTATTCCCGATACCGACTTCGACGTACTCTTCATCTGCTCAGGCAATTCTGCCCGCTCCATCTTTGCTGAAGCGCTTTTGCGCGATCTGGGCAAGGGCAAGTTTCAGGCGTTCTCAGCTGGCACCCGGCCGAACAGCGAACTGAACCCATTTGCGCTGGAAATCTTGAAGCGCAACGGCCACGATATCTCTGGCTTGCGGTCCAAGCACCTCTCGGAATTCCAACAGCCCGGCTCCATCGTGATGGATTTCGTCTTCACAGTCTGCGATACCGCCGCCGCCGAGGAATGCCCGCCCTGGACAGGCCAGCCGATCACTGGTCACTGGGGCCTGCCCGACCCGGTAAAGGCGACCGGGACCGATGCCGAAAGGGCGCTTGTCTTTGCCCAGACCTATGCCGCACTGCGCCGGCGGATCATGACTTTCGTCGAGCTGCCGTTCGAGTCGCTAAGCCGCATGTCCCTCCAATCCCGTGTCGACGCCATCGGCACTGACGCTCAAGCAAAGGCCTGATCCCCATGACCCGTATCGCTCTTAACGGCCTTGGCCGGATCGGAAAGCTTGTCCTGCGCGATTTGATCGATACAGGCGCCGGTGGCGAGATCGTACTGCTGAACGATCCCGTCGGCGATGCTGATCAGCATGCGCTGCTGATGGAATTCGACAGCGTCCATGGCCGCTGGCGCACGCCGGTCACAGCAGGCAATGAAGCCCTGGTCCTCAATGGCCAGACCATCCGACTGACGCATGAGAAGACCATCGAGGCGCTGCCCTTGGCCGAACTGGGCGTCGATCTGGTGATCGACTGCACGGGTGTCTTTAAGACTGCCGCGAAGGTGGCGCCCTACTATGCCGCAGGGGCGAAGAAGGTGGTCGTTTCGGCCCCGGTCAAGGACGGGGGCGCCTTGAACCTCGTCTATGGGGTGAACCATCATCTTTATGATGGCAGCCAGACCCTTGTCACCGCCGCCTCTTGCACCACCAACTGCCTTGCCCCGGTGGTGAAGGTGATCCACGAGAACCTTGGCATCCGCCACGGATCGATCACCACGATCCATGATGTGACCAACACGCAGACGATCGTGGACCGTCCGGCAAAGGACATGCGCCGCGCCCGATCTGCCCTGATGAACCTGATCCCGACGACGACGGGATCAGCAACGGCGATCACGCTGATCTATCCTGAACTCAAGGGCCGCCTGAACGGCCATGCGGTGCGGGTGCCGCTTTTGAACGCCTCCCTAACGGATTGCGTGTTCGAGGTAGAGCGGGCGACAACGGCCGAGGAGGTGAACGCGCTCTTCGCCGCCGCGGCTGAAGGGCCGCTGAAGGGCATCCTCGGGTTTGAAACCCGGCCTTTGGTGTCCTGCGACTTCACCAACGATCCGCGCTCCTCCATTGTGGATGGGCCGTGCACCATGGTCATCAATGGCTCGCAGGTGAAGGTCTATGCCTGGTATGACAATGAATGGGGTTATGCCTGCCGGCTGGCCGATATCGCGCGGATGGTGGCGGGGTCGCTGTGACTGACGCCGCAAACCCCGCCGCGCCGCCGCCCAACCCGCTTCGCGCCTATGCTGCCGTTACGGCGGCTTACTGGGCCTTCATGCTGTCGGACGGCGCGCTGCGGATGCTGGTGCTGTTGCACTTCAACACCCTGGGCTTCACGCCCATCCAGCTGGCCTGGCTATTCTTGCTGTATGAGGTCGCGGGCATCGTCACCAACCTGGCAGCAGGCTGGCTGGCCGCGCGCTTTGGCTTGGCGGCCACGCTTTACGGCGGGCTCGCTTTGCAGATCGGGGCCTTGGTGGCGTTGGCACAGCTTGATCCGTCCTGGGGTGTCGCCGCATCGGTCGCCTTCGTGATGACGGTTCAGGGCGTGTCGGGAGTGGCCAAGGACCTTGCCAAGATGTCCTCGAAATCCGCTGTGAAGCTGCTGGCCCCAAAGGAGGACGGCGGTTTGTTCCGTTGGGTGGCTCTGCTGACCGGATCGAAGAATGCGGTAAAGGGGCTGGGCTTCTTAATGGGCGCGGCGCTTCTGGCGCTGGCGGGGTTTCAGGCGGCCGTCTGGGGCATGGCGGCCGTGCTGACAGCGATCCTAATCGCTGTCGTCCTGTTCCTGCCCGCGGGCCTGCCGGGGCGCATGAAATCCGATGAGGCCTGGGGTGGCTGGCGGTCAAAGGACCCACGCGTGAACAAGTTGAGCCTTGCCCGCATGTTCCTTTTCGGCGCGCGGGATGTGTGGTTCGTGGTTGGCATCCCGGTCTATTTCCAAGCGGTCCTGTCCGACGGCACGGCCGAGGGCAGGCGGGAAGCCTTCTTTCTGATCGGCAGCTTCCTTGCGCTTTGGATCATCGCCTATGGGGCAGTGCAAGCCTTTGCCCCCCGACTCTTGGGTGGCAGAGGTCAGCCCGAGGCAGAGACCACCCGAAAGGCGATCCTTTGGGCAGGGCTACTCGTTCCGATCCCGTTTGCTCTTGCTGCAGCAACCTGGGTGGCCGGCGACCCTGCGGCGTGGCTTACGTCGACGCTGATCGGGGGCCTTCTGGTTTTCGGCTTTGTCTTCGCGATCAACTCTTCAGTTCATTCCTACCTGATCCTCGCTTTCGGATCGGCAGAGCGGATCACACGGGATGTGGGGTTCTACTACATGGCCAACGCGGCGGGTCGCCTGATCGGCACGCTGCTCTCGGGCCTCAGCTATCAGGTCGGAGGCCTGCCGCTCTGTCTCACCACTGCGGGCGTGATGGCACTCGCCTCGTGGCTGGCCGCAAGGAGGCTCAGCGCCTGAGTACCAGAAGGGCGGCGGTGGCTAGCACGCCTATCCCTGCCGTCAGCCAGATGGCGTTCAGCCCCCAAGCGGCGAGGGCAGCGCCGAAGACCAGTGGTGCGGCGGCTTGCAAGATACGTGCCGGAGCGTTCAGCCAACCTAACCGAGCGCCATAGCCCGATTGTCCGAAGAGGGCGAGCGGCAGGGTGCCTTTGGCAATGGTCAGGATCCCGTTCCCGGCCCCGTGCAGAAGTGCAAAGGCATAAGCCGCCGGACCACCCAAGACCAGGAGGCAGATTGCCGCCACAGGATGCGATGAGGCCGCCAGCCGGGCCGAGGCAAGGGGATGGAACCGGCGCAGCAGCCCGAACTCCAGCACCCGGGCCGCTACTTGCGCCGGGCCAATCAGCGCGCCCGCGGCGATTGCCACGGCCGGGCTGGACCCGGCCGCTTGCAGTAACCCCGGAAGATGCGCTGCCATTGCTGTCGAATTGAACCAGGTAGCAGCAAAGACGAAGGCCAAGAGCCAAAGCGCGTGACGCGGTGGCGGTGGTCCCTCCGCTATTAAAGCCTCTGTGGGAACGATCTTCTGTGAGCCTCTCGGCAGAACCGCATTCAATGGCAAGGCAAGGAACAGGTGTATCAGCGCCCAGCCAAGGCAGGCTTCGCGCCAGCCCCAGCTTGCCAGCATCAGCCCGGACAGAGGCCAGCCTACTGTGCTGGCAAACCCGGCGATCAGCGTGATGCCAGTGATCGGACCCCGCGCCTCCTTTCCATAGATGGCTGCCAGCGACGCAAAGGCCGCCTCGTAGAGCCCCATGCCCATTCCCAGCCCAATTATCGCCCATCCGCCGAAGAGGACCGGCACCGAGGGCGCAGCAGCAAGAATTGCAAGTCCAGTCGCAAAGATCAGGTTCGATAGCATCAGAACGCCTCGCCCGCCGATCCGGTCGATCCGCGCCCCGGCCCATGGTCCAACAGTGGCTGAAACCACCATCGCCATGGAAAACGCCCCGAATACCCAGACGGGTGACAGACCGAAGCTTGCCGCCATCGGGGCGGCGAGGACGGCGGGGATGTAGTAACTCGACGCCCAACTGATCGTCTGCGCAACGCCGAGGCTGGTGACAACCCAACCGCGACGGCCGGGCGGAAGGGTCAACAGCATGCTTTGACCTTGGAAGCGTCTTCCGTTGCTCCGCAGCCGCAACCGGACGCGCCGCTGTCTTTGGCCACTTCATCTTTGACGCAGCAGGCGTCAAGCCGCGTCTTGGCAGTCCCACCGCAACACCCCGTTGCTGCGACTTGCGCTACCTGTGGCCCCGGCCCGGAACACACGCCTGTTTCAGGTAGAACAAGTTCCACTCGCGCGGCAGCATCGTGATCTCCGGCTAGTGCGGCGACGATCGAGCGCACCTGCTCATGCCCTGTCGCCAGAAGGAAGGTCGGTGCCCGGCCATAGGATTTCATCCCGGCGATGTAGAAGCCGGGTTCGGGATGGGCAAGTTCCAGGGCCCCATGCGGCCGGACCGTGCCGCAGGAATGCTGGTTTGGGTCGATCAACGGGGCAAGAACCGAAGGGCATTCCAAGGCCGGGTCCAGTGCCACCCGCAGCTCCCGAAGCAGGGACAGATCGGGCCGAAAGCCTGTCGCGATCACCAGTTCATCCACTTCAGCCTGTCGGCCATCGGTGGCAAGCACCTGCAGCGATCCGGTTCCCGCGACCGATCCGAGATGGAAGCCGCTTTCCACTCGGACGCGACCCAAATTCACCAACCGTGCAAGGTCAGTTCCCAGGGCACCCCGGGCTGCCAACTGGTCCGCCTTACCCCCGCCCAGGGCGCGCGTGATCGTCCTTGCGCGGCAGAGCCAGACGATTTGCGTGTCAGGAAGGTTCGACAGCGCGATAAGTGTTCCAATGGCAGAATGTCCGCCACCAAGAACCGCCACCCGCTTGCCTGAAAAGCGCGCGTGGTCCTTCCCCGCAACATCTGGCATGCCGTAGGTGATATGCGAGTTTCCAGCTTCTCCGGGAACGGGACGCCCAGTTCCGCCCGGGTTTGGCTGGAACCAGGTCCCGGTGACGTCGATCACCGCATCTGCGCGATGCCATTCCCGGCCTTCCGCGCCATCAGTTTCGATCAGGAAGGGTGCCGTCTCGCGTCCCGCATCCTTGACCTTGTCAATTCCCTCGCGCGAGACGGCAACGACGCGTCGACCAAAGTGCAACCAAGGCGCCAGCGACTTGCCGAGCGGCTCTAGGTAATCCGCCAACAGGTCCGCGCCCGTTGGGTGTACGTCCAAGTCCGGACCTTGCCAGCCTGTCGCTTCGAGCCGACGTCTTGCGGCACCGTCGATGTTGTACCGCCAGTTCGAAAACATCGGCACATGACTCCAGGCCCTCACGGCATAACCCACGGCGTCCCCCTGCTCTAGGATCAGGGGAACCATGCCGCGCTCCAACACATGCGCGGCAGCAGCAAGTCCCACCGGACCCGCCCCGATGATCGCAACTGTCTCTATCATTCCACTCTTCCTTTTGTTCTAGAAATATCGAAATTAAAGGCACAGAAGCGCCCATCATTTACCCGTGACACAAGCGTCCGCGCAGCATTCTGCAGCCAGATCATCGATCAGTCCTCGCATCACAGGATAGTTCGTCCTGCAGATGAGAGACGTGCCGACCCGCCCCTGCTGGATTAGATCGACCTGAACAAGCGCGCGGCAGTGATGCGACAGAGTAGAACCGGGAATCCCCAGCTTCTCCTGTATCTGGCCCATCGAAAGACCGGAATCACCTGACCGCACGAGCAGTCGATACAAGCGCAGGCGAGTCGGATTCCCCAGTGCAGCAAGGCGGGCGGCGGCAAGGTCGACATCCATCAAGGCAACTCCTTTTCCTGTATTTCTAGAAATATCGAAATTTAAAGTCAATAACTTGATAGAAGCCCAAAATGACGCTTACCTTACAACGGGCTCGAGCGCGGGACGGCGGCGTTCACACTAGCGCATCTTGCCGAGAAAATGGGAGTTTCGCGGCAGCATCTGACGGCACTTCTGATCGAACTCGCGGCATCTGGTTTGGCACTGGTCCGATGGAAGCCGAATGGCAAGTTTGCGCCGTGGCTGTTTAGGTTTGGGGGGCATAAGGATGCTGAAACGCCGCCAGATGTCGTGTCATCCCCACGTGACAAATCACTATCTAGAGACTCCAAGAACAAAAATATCTTTGCAGGGAGGATTGAGATTGCGGACGAAACTAACGTCCACCGGACGCCGTGGGCGGACCTGATCAAGGCTGCGAAAACATCGCTTGCCTGCTGGAACGTCGACACGCAGGTCATTTGGGAGCGCTTTCTCGCCTTCAACCGGGCGCGTGGGAATGCCCGAGTCCCGGCTGGCTTCTTGCTCGGCTTCATGCGCCGCTGGCGGACCAGTTCGTCAAGCACGACGTCATCATTTGCTTCAAGGCCAGAACTGCAGCGCAATGCTGATCTCAAGACGCAGGAGCTTCATGACCAGATACGGGCCGCCCCAAGTTCCAATCGGCAGTTTCATGCTTCGGATCTCTGCAGGCTGATTGGGCAGGCTGCCTATGAGGCTCGAGTCATCCATACGGTCCGGCAGTTTGGATGCTCTAGATTCGCTGCAGCCCTCGCAGTGCATGGACAAGCAGTGTTGGCAGGAGAGATATCAAAATGACGCTCAATCATGGCCAAGGCCGCAGCTCCGCGAGCGTGATCAGAAGGCAAGACCGCAAAGAACGCGCCGGTTTCTTCATGGAGAGGTGTCGACTGAAGATGAAAGTCGTGTGCCACCGAGGCGAATATACCGCCCGGAAACATGAATGCGTTTCAATAAACGCCGTTGTGAAAGCCGCGAATGACTTTTCAAGAATAAACTCGAAACTTCAGGCGACCTGTTCTCGTGAGAGCCATGCTGCCAGCCCCGTTGACAGTCACTGTCATGCGCTTCTTCAGCGCTACAACCCCACGATAGAACCTTTGATCTCCTTTCGTTCATCCCGGGCCAGCCCGCGCCCCTTTATGAGCGCATAGACTGCCGGGATCACGACCAGCGTCAAAATCGTCGAAGACACCATGCCGCCGATCATCGGCACGGCGATGCGGCTCATGACTTCGGATCCGGTGCCATGGGCCCAGAGGATCGGCATCAGGCCCGCCATGATGGCCACCACCGTCATCATCTTGGGTCGTACCCGTTCGACCGCGCCGACCATGATCGCGGCGTCCAGATCGGTGCGGGTGAAGGAGCGGCCCGAGCTGACGACGTCGGCCCTGCGTTCGGCGAGGGCATGGTCGAGGTAGATCAGCATGATCACCCCGGTTTCTGCCGCGACACCGGCCAGTGCGATGAACCCGACGGCCACCGCGACAGACGTGTTGAATCCCATCCACCACATCAGCCACACGCCACCCACCAACGCGAAGGGCAGCGACAGCATGACAATCAGCGTTTCGGTCAGGCGGCGAAAGTTCAGGAACAAGAGTAGGAAGATCACCGCCAGAGTGATTGGCACCACGATGGCCAACCGCGCTTTGGCACGTTCGAGGTATTCGAACTGTCCGCTCCAGCCCAGCGAATAGCCCGGTGGCAGGGTGACCTCGCCCGCCACAGCCGCCTGCGCCTCGGCGACATAGCCGCCCAGATCGCGTCCGGCGATGTCGACGAAGATATAGACCGCAAGCTGGCCGTTCTCGGTGCGGATCGATGTAGCCCCGCGCGTGCGTTCCACCTTTGCCACCTCGCCCAGGGGCACGGTGCCGCCACCGGGCAGAGCGACCTGCACCTCTTGGGCGATGGCATCCGGGTCTTGCCGCAGTGCGGCGGGATAGCGCAGCGCCACGTTGTAGCGCTCGCGCCCTTCGACGGTCTGGGTGATTGCCTCGGCCCCCAGCGCCATGGCGATCACCTCCTGCACGTCCTGGATCGACAGGCCATAGCGCGCCAGCCGTTCGCGGTCTGGCACGATGTCCAGGTAGTAGCCGCCGATCACCCGTTCGGCATAGGCGCTGGTGGTGCCGGGAACGTTGCGCAGCACCGCCTCGACCTGCCGCGCGACGGCCTCCATTTCGGACAGATCGGTGCCGAACACCTTGACCCCCACCGGCGTGCGGATGCCGGTCGCCAGCATGTCGATCCGGGCGCGGATCGGCTGGGTCCAGGCGTTCGACACGCCGGGAAATTGCAGGGCGGCGTCCATCTCGGCGCGCAAACTGTCCATCGTCACGCCGGGGCGCCATTCCTCGCGCGGGCGCAACTGGATGATCGTCTCGAACATCTCGGTGGGCGCGGGGTCCGTTGCGGTCAGTGCACGGCCCGCCTTGCCGAAGACCGTCAGCACTTCAGGGAAGGTGCGGATGATGCGGTCCTGCATCTGCAAAAGTTCCGCCGCCTTGGCGACGGACAGACCCGGCAGCGTGGTCGGCATGTACATCAGCGTGCCCTCGTCCAGTGCCGGCATGAATTCCGACCCCAGCTGGCGCGCGGGCCAAACGGTGGCGACAAGCGCCATCAGCGCTAGAACGATTGTGAACACCCGCGCCCTGAGCACCCATGCAATGACCGGACGATAGAGCGCGATGAGGATGCGGTTCACCGGGTTTTTGTGTTCCGACACGATCCGCCCACGCACGAAGATCACCATCAACGCAGGCACCAGCGTGACCGACAACAGCGCCGCCGCTGCCATGGCGAATGTCTTGGTTGCGGCGAGCGGGCCGAACAGACGCCCCTCTTGCCCTTCCAGCGCAAAGATCGGCAGGAACGACACGGTGATGACGAGAAGGCTGAAAAACAGCGCCGGTCCGACCTCGGACGCGGCCTCGATCAAAACCTCGGCCCGCGGCTTGCCTGGCTCGGCGCGTTCCAGATGTTTGTGCGCGTTTTCGATCATCACGATGGCGGCGTCGATCATCGCACCGATGGCGATGGCGATGCCGCCAAGGCTCATGATGTTGGCACCGATTCCAAGCGCGCGCATGGCGGTGAAGGCCATGAGCAGGCCCACTGGCAGCATGATGATCGCCACCAGCGAGGACCGGACATGCAGCAGGAAGACGAACGTGACCAGCGCCACGACAAGGCTTTCTTCCAGTAGCGTGGTGCGCAGAGTTTCGATGGCGGACAGGATCAAGTTCGACCGGTCGTAGACGGTGACGATCTCCACCCCCTCGGGCAGGCCCTGCCGGATCTCATCGATCTCGGCCTTGGCGTTGTCGATCACGTCCAGCGCATTGGCCCCAACCCTTTGAAGGACGATCCCACTGGCCACCTCGCCCGTCCCGTCCAGTTCGGCAATGCCCCGACGTTCATCCGGCACGATCTCGACCCGCGCCACGTCGCGCAACAGGACCGGCACGCCACCCTCGGCGCGGATCGGCACCATTTCCAGGTCGGCGATGCCGCCCAAATAGCCGCGCCCGCGCACCATGAACTCGAATTCCGACAACTCGACCGTGCGCCCGCCGGTATCCATGTTGCTGGCGGCGACGGCCTCGCCGATTTCGGACAGGGTGACACCGAGCGCCCGCATCCGCACCGGATCGACGGTGACCGAGTATTGCTTGACGAAGCCGCCGACGCTGGCCACTTCGGACACGCCATCGGCGCGGCTGATGGCAAAGCGCATCACCCAGTCCTGCAAGGACCGCAACTCGGCCAGGCTGAGGTTCTCGCCCTTCAGCGCATATTGATAGACCCAGCCGACGCCAGTGGCGTCCGGACCGAGGGCGGGTGTCACGCCATCCGGCAGACGCGCAGCAGCGGCGTTGAGGTATTCCAGAACGCGGGAGCGTGCCCAGTAGGGGTCCACCCCGTCCTCGAAGATCACATAGACAAAAGAGATGCCGAAGAACGAGAACCCCCGCACCACGCGCGATTGCGGCACGGTCAACATTGCCGAGGTCAGGGGATAGGTCACCTGATCCTCGACCACCTGAGGCGCTTGCCCCGGATACTCGGTCAGCACGATCACCTGTACGTCTGACAGGTCGGGAATGGCGTCGATCGGCAGAGTGCGCAGTGACCACAGGCCCGCCGCCACGGTGAAGACGGTCGCAAACAGCACCAGCAGTACGTTTCTGGCAGACCAGGCGATGATCTGGGCGATCATGGCTTCGCCTCCGGCGCGGAGTCGGGAGCTGCAAGGGCTGCAAGGGCCGCGTTGAGGTTGCTTTCCGCGTCAATCAGGAACGTGGCCGCGCTGACCACCACGTCGCCAGCCACAACTCCGCTGACGATCTCGATCATGCCTCCGCCCCTGCGCCCGACGATCACCGGCTCGGGCCGGAACCGGCCTTCGCCCAGATCACGGATCACCACCTGCCGGTCGCCGGTGTCGATGACTGCGCCTTCTGGCACCTGTACGACCGGTGTCTGGTCCAGCATGATTTCCACGTCCGCGAACATGTTGGCGCGCAACAGGCCATCGGGATTGGGAAGTTCGATCCGCAACTTGGCCGTGCGGGTCAGCAGGTCGAGTTCAGGGTAGATGGTGGCGATCCGACCCGGCGTCGCTTCCTCGCCGAGGCCCTGAAAACTGACGCGCACCTCGGACCCCGGGACGATGTCCGTTAAAGCGGACTCCGGCACTTCAGCGATCACCCAGACGGTCGAGACATCGGCGATCCGAAAGAGGGTTTCGCCGGCCTCGGACATCATGCCTTCGATCGCCATCCGTTCCAGAACCACCCCGCTACGCGGGGCCATGATCGGGATGCTGACGGTTGTCTGACCCTCGATGGCAATCCGGTCGATGACCTCGCCCGGCACGCCGAGATTTTCCAGCCTTTGTCGCGCGCCCTCTCGCTGTCTCCCTTCTGACCGAACATCGGTCACGAACTGCGCAAGTGCCGATGCGATCTCTGGTGAGTAAATTGTCACCAGCGGCGCACCTTCGGCAATCGTGCTCCCGGTGGTCACATCCGCCACAGTCTCGATGAAGGCATCGGCGCGCAGCGAAATGACGCTGATCTTGCGCTCATCCAGCACCACGATCCCCGGCGCGCGCAGGGATGCGGCCAGCGGTGCCAGCACGGCCTCACTTGTCCGCACCCCGGTCCGTTGCAGTTTGCCGGGTGAGACAGTAACCGACCCTTCGTCACCGTCGCCACCCTCATAGACCGGAATGTAGTCCATACCCATCGAGTCCTTCTTCGGCACCGGCGAGGTGTCGGGCAGACCCATCGGGTTGCGGTAGTAAAGTACGGTGCGCTCGCCCCCTTCCTCGGGGGCGGGCGCGGCGACAGGCTTGTCGGACGGGTCCAGCGAGATGTCTTCGCTGGACCGCACTGGCAGGAAGGCGCGGCCATCCGCTGTCACGGCTTCTGTGCCCGACCATTCCGGCAGCCCGTCCGGGTGGCGCCAATAGATGACGGCTCCGGTCGGTTCCGGTGCGGGCATCGCTGCGACATCGCGGCCCAGCAGCACGGAGACCTGCATCACGGCAGCGTCCTGCAGGCTACTGACGGTGATGCCCCGCTCTCCAGCAGCCAGCCCGCCCCAGGCGGCGGCCCCTGCCACGACGCCGAGTGTCACCAATCTAGCCGCGCCGCTCATGGACCGGCCTGCAGCTCGATTTCGGCCGAAACGGTTTCAGGTTCGCCCTGAACTTTGGCCGCGACCGAGAACCTCCAACCGCCGGCCATCGTCAGATCGGTGGCAAAGCGGTAGTTACCGGGCACGTCGGAGGGCATCGCCGTTACCGGCGTAGTCATCATTTCCATCCCGTCTGGCGCCATGTCCATGCGGGTTGCGTAGATGACAGCTCCTTCGACCGGCTTGCCGGTGCGAAGGTCGGTCAGCCGAACTTCGAGGATTGCGCCTGAGCCGACGCTGTGATCGGTGGAAACCAGATCGAAGCGATAATCCTCTGCGCCTGCCAAGACAGCGGACGAGGACACTGCTAGCGCAAGCACAGCGCCGCAGAAACCAGCGTAAGTCGTTTTCATAGGAAGTAACCCCATTGCATTGATTGAAGCCTTGCCCCGATCGCCCAAGAGGCGCGGGTGCAACCGGTATCATCTGCGCGTCAAGACACGCGGCGGGGTCAGGTCCGGGGAGGTCGCTTCAAGCCATCTGGTGGCAACCCGGACGGCGGAGGTTGCTCCGGCATCATCAGGGACACGATGGCCTCGGGAGAATTGAACAGCACTTCTGGAGTCTGCGGCAGGGCAAGGGACGGAACTCCGCACCGCATCATCATCATGCAAGCGGCACCACAGGCCGGATCCTCGGGGCAGTCGCCTTCGCAGCAAGGATCCGACACTGCGGCAATTTCGGCTGCAAGGCTGGCCGATGCCTCAAAGGCCGTGGCCCCAAACAGGGTCACAACCAACAGCAGAGCCAGAAATGACCTAAAAATCGCAGCCATTCGCCCTGAATGGCACAGCTCGGACGATCCGGCAACACGCGTCCGATTGATCTTTCAACAGCGCAGCGGGTGCATATCCCAACAGGCTGGACGCGAAATGACCATCAGGTCCCTCTGGGAACGAGGAGGATGATTGCGGCACCTACGACGCAGAGAACCGCTCCGGTCACGTCCCAGATGTCAGGTCGCTGCTTTTCGACGGCCCAAAGCCAGCCAAGCGAGGCTGCAATATAGACGCCACCATAGGCCGCGTAGGCGCGGCCAGCAAAATCGGAAGGGGCCAGGGTCAGTAGCCAGGCGAATGCCGCCAGACTGAGGAGACCGGGCACAAGCCAGAGGGCACTCGCACCCTGCCTCATCCAGGCCCAGACCGCAAAACAGCCGACGATCTCGGCCAAAGCGGCACCTGCGTAAACAAGGATCGTCGTCATTTGACATGCCGTCCCGGCAGGCGAAACTCTCCGAATATCGCGCAGTCGGCGGCGGTTCCCGTCCTGCACCCTTCATCGCATCGAACGAGGATTGCGGTCAGGTCTGCCTCCAAAGCCTTCATTTCCGCCCGTCTCGCACGCAGAGCGCGGATATGGTCCTCGACCACGGGGCGCGCTGTGGCGCAGGCGGATGCGGGGGCGTCTGCCGCAGTAAGCAGGTCACGGACCTGAGGTATCCCCAGACCAAAATCACGCGCTCGCCGGATAAACGCCAGTCGGGCGACATCAGCCTGACCGTAGGACCGTCTTCCAGCTTCGCTGCGCAAGGGTGCCGCCAGCAGACCGATGCTTTCGTAATACCGGATTGTCGGCGGCGTGCACCCTGACCTGCTCGCGAGCTAGCCGATGGAGACTGCCATCAGATGGCCTCCCTAAAATTCAACTTGCTCTTAAAGTAACTTGAAGAACTAAACCACTTCAAGATGCAGATACGGAGGATCTCATGGTTTCGCGAAAACTTGCCATCACCGGAACGGTCGCGGCCTGCGCTGCCTGTTGTGCCCCGCTTGTCGTGCCTTTGGTCTGGCCTGCGCTCATTGCCGCCGGACTGGCTGGAACCGGGGGCTTAGTAAGCGGACGGCTGGCCAGCCTACCCCTCGATGTGATCTTGTGCGGTGCTATCGCGCTGGCCGTTCTGGTTGGCGGCGCGATGTGGCTTCGGCAACGTGGACGGCAAATGAAACAGGTTTCCGACCTTGCCGATGGTGCGCAATGTGACCTTGAAAGCTGTGGACCTGAACGCAAGATGGCGGCCGCCACATAAAGCACGCGGCAAGAGGCTCACCTATTCCAGATGGTCTGCGTGCGGATGACAATGATCGGTTGCGCAATGGGCGTGATCTCCCAGCACCTCGATCACCCGGCAATCGGCGATCTTCCCGCCTGCACATTGCACGACCATGCGTTCCAGTTCGGCCTTGAGCGCGGTCAGACGCGCCAGGCGGCTTTCAACCTCAGCTAGCTGCGCCCTGGCGATGGCGTCGGCGGCGGCGCAAGACTGATCGGGCCTGTCCGACAGGCTCAGAAGATCGCGGATTGCTTCGAGCGTAAAACCCAGACCGCGGGCGTGCCGGATGAACGCTAGACGCTCCAGCGCCTTTCGGCTGTAGAGCCGCTGATTGCCCGCGCTACGTTCGGCCTCTGGCAAGAGGCCGATCTGCTCGTAGTAGCGGATCGTCGGAACCTTCACACCGGCAGCGTCTCCCAATTTTCCGATGGTCAGCATCAGATTCCCCTTGAAGCTCTAGTTGCTAGAGAACTTATGTTCCTGATTCGATAAGGGCAACTGTCCGCTTCCGGGCAGGAGGGAAGACGATGTCGGGTTCAAAAAGCGAAGAATTCTGCGACTGGACCGTGTCCGGTATGGACTGCGGGTCCTGCGCGACGAAGATCAAGGATGCGGTTTCGCGTTTGCCCGGGGTGAGCGATGTCCAGGTCGCGATCATGTCGGAACGCCTGCGTCTGACGCTGGATGAGGCGCAGACCGGACGCGACAAGGTCGAAAAGACCGTGCGCGCCCTTGGATACGGGATCGAACCCCGCAAGGCGGGCGCGAAGAAGGACTTCATGCTGCCCGGTGCCGCCAACAAGGCCGAAGACGAGGACGCCGCGGACCACAGCCGCGACGATGGCCACGATCATGCAGGGCACGACCACGGTCCGGCAGCGACGGCCAGCGCAAAGAGCGACGATTCCGGCCACGGCAGCCCAGGCCATGTCCATGACGACCCCGCCGATCGGGGCAAGCGCTGGTATCAGACCGGCAAGGGTAAGCTGGTAATCTTCACCGCCCTGCTGTTGGGTGCGGCGTGGATCATCGAGTATCTCGCGCCGGACATCGGCAGATGGGCCTTCGTCGCCGCCTGCTTGATCGGTGTCGCCCCCGTCGCACAACGTGCTTTCGCCGCGCTGCGGATGGGCCAGCCCTTCACCATCGAAAGTCTGATGACGGTTGCCGCCATCGGCGCCCTGTTCATCGACGCGGCCGAGGAGGCGGCGCTTGTCGTGTTCCTGTTCGCTGTGGGCGAAGTGCTGGAGGGCGTGGCAGCAGGCAAGGCGCGCGACGGGATCCGGGCGCTAGCAAACCTCGTGCCCAAGACTGCGCTTCTGGAGGTGGACGGCAAGCCGCAGGAGGTTCCGGCAGCCAGCCTGGCGGTCGGGCAGACCGTCCTTGTCCGTCCCGGCGACCGCATCCCGGCGGATGGCGAGATTTCCGAAGGCAACAGCGGCGTCGACGACAGCCCGGTGACGGGCGAAAGCGTGCCGGTCAACAAGGGGCCGGGCGACACGGTTTTCGCGGGCTCGATCAACACCGAGGCCGTCCTGCGGGTAAAAGTGACCAAGGGGCCGGAAGACAACACCATCGCCCGGATCATCCGACTGGTCGAAGAGGCCGAGGAGGCGCGCGCGCCGACCGAACGCTTCATCGACCGTTTCAGCCGCTGGTACATGCCGCTGATCGTGGTCTTGTCGGTGCTGGTGATCCTGGTGCCGCCGCTGGCCACTGGCGCGGACTGGAACACCTGGGTCTATCGCGGCCTGACTCTGTTGCTGATCGGCTGCCCCTGTGCGCTGGTCATCTCGGTGCCCGCTTCCATCGCCTCGGCGATGTCGACGGGCGCACGGCGCGGGCTTTTGATGAAAGGCGGTGTCGTCATCGAAGCCGCGTCCAAGGTCAGCCGCATTGCGTTCGACAAGACCGGGACGCTGACGCATGGGCGCCCCAAGGTCACCGATGTCGTCACCTTCGGCACCACGACCGAGGCCGAACTGCTGGCCGTTGCCGCCGGGGTCGAGACCGGATCGAGCCACCCGCTTGCCGTCGCCATCCTGAACCGGGCCAAATTGGCGGGCGTCGAGGCGCTGGCGTCGAAGGATGCCAAGGCGCTGATGGGCAAGGGTGTTGTTGCCACCGTGGGCGATGCGCCGGCCTGGGTCGCCTCGCCGCGCTATGCGATGGAGAACGGCGGGCTGGACGGGCTTGGGCTGCGTCAGGCGACCGTGTTCGAGGAAGACGGCAAGACGGCCGTGGCGGTGTTCCGCGCGGGGGCCCCGCTTGGCCTGATCGCCATGCGCGACGAGCCGCGCGCGGATGCCACCGAAGCGGTGCGCCAGCTGAAGGCGATGGGCATCACACCCGTCATCCTGACCGGGGACAACCCGCGCACGGCGGCGGCCATCGCGGGGGGCCTGGGGATGGAGTTCCAGGCCGACATGATGCCCGAGGACAAGCTGAAGTTCATCAAGACGATGCACGACGAGGGCGGCGTGATGATGATTGGCGACGGGATCAACGACGCGCCCGCGCTGAAGCAGGCCAATGTCGGCGTGGCGATGGGGTCCGGGACCGATGTGGCGCTGGAAACCGCCGATGCGGCTATCCTGCGCGACCGGGTGACCGACATCCCGGCGGTGATCCGGCTGTCGCGGGCCGCAATGGCCAACATCCGCCAGAACGTTACCATCGCGCTTGGCCTGAAGGCGGTGTTCCTGATGACTTCCGTCTTGGGGCTGACCGGCCTCTGGCTTGCGATCCTGGCTGATACCGGGGCGACCGTGCTGGTGACGCTGAACGCGCTGCGCCTGTTGCGGTTCAACCCGGAACGCGAGGCGTGACTCGATGATCTCGGGTTTTGGCTGCGCCGCGCTGGCCCTTCTGTTCGGCTATCTTGCGATGTTCTTCTGGGGGAGCGCGGTGGCAGCGCAGTCTGCGGGCCGGTCTGTCTGGCTGTTTTCGCGGGCAAAGGGGCGCGACCGGCTGGCCGCCATGGGATTCCGTGCGGCTTTTGCGATCGCTTTCTTCGGGCCGCTGGTCTGGCTTGCGATACCCCTGCTTCACAAGACCGATCCGCTCTGGACCGAGGGGCACGCCGTCATCCTTGGCCTGATCGGGGTCCTTGTCGCAGGCCTTGGCGCGATGGTGGCTTTCGCGGCGCAGATGTCGATGGGGTCGTCCTGGCGTGTTGGCGTGGTCGGCGGCGAGACCGGCGATCTCGTCTCTGGCGGGCTCTACCGCTTCAGCCGCAACCCGACCTTCGTCGGACAGGCGGCGTTGCTGGCAGGGGTCGCGCTGGCAGTCCCCTCTGCACCGACGGTCCTTGCGCCGATCCTGTTCCTGTGGTCCGCCAGCACGCAGATCCGTTCGGAAGAGGCCGCCTTGCGCGCGGCAATCGGGTCGGACTATGACCGATACGCCGCATCGGTCCCGCGCTGGATCGGCATCAACCGCAAGGCTGAACCATGACCCGAACAAAGCTGATTTTCCTTATCGCCGCCACATTACTGGTGGACCAGTTGACCAAGGTCGCGGCGCTGTCGCTGCTTTCCCGGGGGATGGCGGTTCCGGTCTTTCCGGGCTTCAATCTTGCCCTCGGGTTCAACGAAGGCGCCAGCTTTGGCATGATGGGCGGCGTCATGGCAGGCAAGCCCCTGCTGATGGCGGCGCTGACCGGCGCACTGACGCTGATGTTTGCCGTCATGGCGTTCCGGGCACGCCACCCGTTCGAGAAGGCAGGCCTGGCGCTGATCGTTGGCGGGGCCCTTGGCAACATCATCGACCGGCTGCGGCAGGGGGCCGTCACCGACTTCCTCGATCTCTACTGGCAGGATTGGCACTGGCCCACCTTCAACGGTGCCGATATCGCCATCACGCTTGGGGCGCTGTTCATTCTTGTGGCCTCGCTTCCGTCACGCCGCAGCAAGGAGCCTGCTCTTGACCAGAACTGATGAACAGGCGCTGTCTCGCGACGATCTGGTGCTTACGCTCGCTTTCCTGATCGCCTTGGGGGCCACGTTTGGCGCGTTGTTCATCGGCGAGGTGCTGGGACAGATGCCCTGCACCCTGTGCTGGTATCAGCGCATCGCGATGTTCCCGCTGGTGCCGATCCTTGGCCTGTCGCTGTGGCGCGGGGATGGCAGCGCATGGCTTTATGCCCTGCCGCTGGTGCTGGCGGGTCTGGCGCTGGCCGCCTGGCACTCCGGGCTTTACGCTGGCATTCTTCCTGCGCCCATCGTGCCTTGCACCCAGAACGGCCCGTCCTGCACCGGCGAGGCGCAGATGATCCTGGGCGTACCCATCCCTTACCTTTCGCTGGCCGCCTTTGCCGCGATCCTTGCCTGTCTCATCCTGCCGAAAGGAAACCGCACATGAACCGCCGCACTGTGTTGATCGGGGCTTCCGCCCTTGGACTTGCCGCCTTCGGCGGTGGTGCCGTATTCCTGACCCGCCGCCGCGAGGCCGAGGCGCAAGCCGACGCTGCGACCGCCCCCGCAGTGGACGACTCGCTTCTGGTGCGCGCCCATTCGCCCATCCTTGGCCCGGTCGATGCCCCCGTCACGCTGGTCGAGTTCTTCGATCCCTCTTGCGAGGCCTGCCGGGCGTTCCATCCGATCATCGCAGAAATACGCCGCCAATTTCCGACCCAGATCAGGGTGGTCCTGCGCTACACTCTGTTCCACAAAGGGTCGGATGAAGCCGCGCGCATCCTCGAGGTGGCGCGGATGCAAGGCAAGTTCGAGCAGGTGCTCGACGCAATCTTTGAGAAACAGCCGGAATGGGCGCTGCACGACGGTCCGGACATGAAAATCGCGTGGCAAGCCGCGGGCGCCGTCGGGCTGGATCTGGCCAAAGCGGAAACCGACAAGATGTTCCCCGGGATCACGGCCACGATCAATCAGGACATGGCGGATGTGGAAGCGCTTGGTGTGAACCAGACGCCCACCTTCTACCTGCAAGGCAAGAAGCTTGAGATCGTCTCGGGTGAAAAGTTCTTCGAGGATGTCCGCCTTGCCATAGAGGGCACCTGACCCGCACCGGTCAGCTTCGGGCGACAAAGGCCGCGAAAAGCTCGAGCGTCCGCTCGCTTACATGATGCTCGATCCCTTCGGCGTCCCGCTCGGCCGTCTCGGGGTCGAGCCCGAGGCTAAGCAGGAACCGCAGAACGATGTCGTGCCGGTGGCGGCACTCCTTTGCCAGCGCCCTACCCTCTTCCGTGAGGAAGATCGACCGATACTTGGCCCGGGTGATCAGGCCGTCGCGGGCGAGCCGGTCAAGCGTCTTGGCGACGGTCGGTGCCGTCACGCCCATCCGGGTGGCGATGTCCACGGGGCGCGCCTCGCCCTGCGCGTGGATCAGTTCGGCGATCAGCTCGACGTAATCCTCTGCCAACTCGCGGCTACGCGCGGCGCGCACGCCCTGAAAAGCCTCCGCGCGCAGGTCGGGAGAGCGGTCATCACTGGTGGCCGACAGTGTGTGATGTGGATCATCGTTCATTGTCGGCGCAGTCTTGCACGAACCCCGTTGACAAGCAAACGCGCCGGGCAGATTGTTAGCCTTGTCTAACATTTCGCGCCACGCCTTTTGTGCGCGCCGGGAAAGCCTCATTCCATGCCTGCCGACCAAGACACTTCGGTTGACCCGTCGCGCCGCGCTTTGCTGGTCGGCGGACTCGTGGCCGCAGGCGGCGCTGCAATTGTCGCGGGAACCGCGCGTTCCCAGACCGCGCCCGACCCGATAGCCGGACACGACATGTCGGCGATGTCGGCCGATCCCTATGCCGCCCCGATGCCCGGCATGGCGCATGGCAACATGACCACCCTGGGTTCTGTCGATCATGCCCGCAACGGCTTCGACCCCACGGCCATGCTGACGGACTGGGACACCGGCACGACCGAGCTTCTGCCCGACGGCCGCACCCTGCGCACCTTCGAGGTCGAGGCTTACGACAAGGAAATCGAGATCGCCCCCGGCATCTTCTTTCCCGCCTGGACCTACAACAACCGCGTCCCCGGCCCTGCCCTTCGGGCGAAGGAAGGCGAGAAGCTGCGCATCATCTTCCGCAACTTCGGCTCGCACCCGCATTCGATGCACTTCCACGGCATTCACTCTGCGCGGATGGACGGTGTTCCCGGTGCAGGACTGATCGGCCCCGGCGAAGAGTTCGTCTATGAGTTCGATGCCAAACCCTTCGGCTGTCACCTCTACCACTGCCACGCCCTGCCGCTGAAGCGGCACATGCACAAGGGCATGTACGGGTTGTTCGTGATCGACCCCGACCCTTCCCGGCAGACCGACCCCGCGCTTGCTGCCGTTGCTGCGTCACGCGTTCTGGGCAGCCCCGAAAATGCCCTTTGGCAGGAGCTGGCGATGGTGATGAACGCCTTCGACACCAATTTCGACGGTGGGAACGAAGTCTATGCGGTCAACACCGTGGGGCAGGCCTACATGAACGTGCCGATCCCGATCGACAAGACCCGGCCCGTGCGCATCTACCTCGTCAACGTGACCGAGTTCGACCCGATCAACTCGTTCCACCTGCACGCGAATTTCTTCGACTACTACGACACTGGCACGCAGCTGACGCCGACCCTGCGCACGGTCGATCTGATCATGCAGTGCCAGGCGCAGCGCGGCATCCTCGAGTTCAGCTTCGCCGACCATGAGGACGGCATGTACATGTTCCACGCCCATCAATCCGAGTTCACCGAGCTGGGCTGGGTCGGCATGTTCGACGTGCGGGGGCCGGGGGCATGAGCGACCAGAGCCAACCGACCCGTTCCCCGCTGATCCGGCTTCTGCTGGTGTTCCTGCCTCTGGCGGCCATTCTGGTGTCTTTCGTCTTGATCGCCTCGCTCGATCCGTTGCGCGGCTTCAACAACGGTGCCCCACCGGTCGAGTCGCTCACCGTCGAGCGGACGATCCTCGACAGCACCGGCATCCAGGTTCTTGTGCGGGCGGGCGGGTCGGAGGCGATGCAGATCGCGCAGGTTGCCGTCGATGACGCCTACTGGACCTTCACGCAGGACCCGTCGGGACCGATTGCGCGCGGCAGTGCCGTCTGGGTGCAGATCCCCTACCCGTGGGTGCTGGGCGAGGCGCATCAAGTGGCCCTCGTGACCAACACCGGCACTGTGTTCGGGCACGAAATCGCTGTTGCCGTGCCCACGCCGCAGGCATCCGGGGGGCAGCTTCAGTTACAGGCGCTGGTCGGCGCGCTGGTCGGTTTGCTGCCTGTCGCCCTCGGGCTGATGTTCTACCCGGCGATGCGCGGCTTCGGCACTTCCGGCATGAACTTCGTGCTGGCGCTGACCGTCGGCATGCTGGCCTTCCTGCTCCTCGACATGATGGGCGAGGCCACCGAACTCGCGGCTGAGGCAGCCGCGCTGTTCCAAGGATCGGCCATGGTCTGGCTGTCGGCTCTCGCGAGTTTCCTTCTCCTCATGGCCATCGGGCGCTGGCGCGGACGGCCCGAGGGGCTGGCGCTGGCGTTCTACATCGCGCTCGGCATCGGGCTGCACAATTTCGGCGAAGGGCTGGCCATCGGTGGCGCCTTCGCTGCTGGTGCGGCGGGCCTCGGCACCTTCCTCGTTCTCGGCTTTGCGCTGCACAACGTGACCGAAGGCATCGGCATCGCAGCACCCATGCTGCGCATCCGCCCTCCGCTCTGGAGCTTTGCCGCGCTGACGCTGCTTGCCGGGGGACCCGCCGTGCTTGGGATCTGGGCCGGTAGCCTTGCCTACGCCCCGCAATGGTCGGCTTTCGCGCTTGCGGTCGGCGCCGGGGCGATCCTGCAGGTCATGGTCGAGGTCACGGCCTATCTTCAACGCCAGAACAGCGACCGGCAGGCGATCCTGTACTCTCCTGCTGTCCTCGGCGGCTTCCTCGGCGGGATTGCATTTATGTATGTGACGGCGGCACTGATCAAGGTTTGACCATCGGCGAACTGGGGCAACTGACCATTTTTCGCGCGCTCAGCCGGTTGTGGCAGGACGGTTTTCCGTAGCGGTGCAGATCGGACGACCTTCCGCCGTACGGAGCGGCAGCATGGTCGTCTCAACCGGGCCGACGTGCTCGTACCAGTAGCAGCCGTCCTCGGGCTGCAAGACCACTGCGCGCAGGTTCTGGTAGGGTGCGGCGATGGCCATCACGCCCTCGGGCAGCTCCTGCAGGAAGCGCGACGGCTCGTCGCCGATCCCTCCGACCGGTGCCACACAGGCTGAGAGCATCATCAAGGCGATCGCCAGCACCGCGGATCGCCCAGCACCGACCGTGCGGGGGAAACGCCCTGCCTTCGGAGTTCGCGAACTGAATTCCTTGCTCTTACCCGCAATCATGTTCAGGCCGTCAGCTCCACGTTGCCTTCTTCGGCCGGATACAGATGTGCCGTCACTCCGGTCTGAACCTGGTCGTAGAGATCGATGATGTGCGGCATAACCATGCGCACACAGCCGGAACTGGCCCGGCTGCCGATGGACCGCGGAAATGGCGTGCCGTGGATGCGCAGATAGGTGTCACGGCTACCGAGGAACAAGTAGAGCGCCCGCGACCCGAGCGCATTGCCAGGACCGGGATCCATGCCGTCGGCATACTGCGCGTAGGTCTCGGGTTCGCGCTCGATCATCTGTGGTGTGGGAGTCCACCTTGGCCACTTGGCCTTGCGGCCAATCGTATAGATGCCCGGCTCGTAGAGCCCGGACCGCCCGATGGCGACGCCATAGCGCATCGCAGTGCCGTCAGGCTGGATGTGGTAGAGACAGCGCGCGATCGCATCGACATGGATGTCGCCTGGCGTCAGCCCGGCGCGAGCCTCGACGCGGACCGGAAGCAGCCGCGGATGCAGGCCCCATGGATTGGTCGTAGCCGCAACATAGCCCGGGGGTGTCACCTGCGCATCCCAGGCTGCCCACTGGCCCTGAAGATCAGAGGCCGCGAAAGCCGGGGTCACAAGTGGCGCGGAGAAGAGAGCGGAAGTCATCTTCAGGAAATGCCGTCGGGTCGACATGTTGTCTGCTTTCAGCTCAATTGAGGGCAGCGAGGTTTGCCGCGCACGACAAACACGGAATTGGACGTGAGAATGGCCTCCCATGTCCATTCAAGTCTGCGTGAAGGAGTCGGTACAAGGAGAATAGATGGCGACAGACGTATGTCAGAATGCTGGTCCCTTTGCAAAGGAGCTCGCTGGTCGCAAGGAATGCGCCACGATGGGGGCAGATCTGACAAGAGCGTGAACGCAAGAAACAGCCATTGCACCTCTACCCACTTGAGCACTTATCGTCTTCGCTCACGTTCGGGGGGCACGGCTGTTGATCGACCTTGATGGACCCTTGTTCGTCGGATCGGAAGGACCGCGCGTAGCGATCTGGCTACCAATTGGATTGATCTCTGGTGCCGTCTTTGTCTTGGCGCTGCCCCCCTTCTCGCTCCTGCCCTTCGCGTTACTGTCCTTCGCGGCTCTTTCACTGCTGCTGCGCGCGGCAACTGGCACATCTTCCATGCTCATTGGTTTTGCGTTCGGTCTTGGCCAGTTTGTGCCGGGGCTGTTCTGGATCACCGAGAGCTTTCAGGTCGAGGCCGACCGCTTCGGCGGACTGGCGCTGCCCGCCGTCCTAGGTCTTGCTGCGGTTCTCTCGGTTTTCCCCGCGCTGTCCTGCGCCTTGGCGGCGCAGCTGGCGCGAGCGGGCCTGCCGCCTGCCCTGTCGCTTGCCACCGCCTGGACAATCGCTGAATGGCTACGTGGTCATGTGCTCACAGGTTTTCCCTGGAATCTTGCCGCCTATGCACTGGCCGACTGGACCATTCTTGCCCAAGCGGCCTCGGTCTTGGGCAGCTACGGACTGGGGTTCGTCCTCGTCCTGGCAGCGGCCAGCATCGGACATGCGATGGGCGGCCCGGCGCGGGAAAGCCGTCGGGCATATCTTGGGGTGGCTGCAGCAACGATGTTGGCCTTGGCCATGTTCGGATACCTTCGCGTTGCGCTTCTGTCGGCGGACACCGGCCAAGGACGGGAGGTTCGCATCGTCCAGCCGAACATCCCACAGAGCGCGAAGTGGGACCCGGCTGCGCGCAACGCCAACATCGCGCGGCTCCTGTTCCTCTCGGCCCGGCCCGGTGCGTTCGACCTGCTCTTGTGGCCAGAAACTGCTTGGCCAGGGTTTCTTGCCGAAGATCCGGGGGCAAGAGCGGTGATCGGCTGGCTTCTGCCGGATCGCGCCGTGCTCTTGACCGGCAGCCCGGAGCGGGAACTCGCCGGTACAGACGCAGTCTATCACAACGCGGTCCTTGCCATCGGATCGGACGGCGGCGTCCTGGCTCGCTATGCGAAGCATCACCTCGTCCCCTTCGGCGAATATGTGCCCTGGCGCGGGCTTCTGCCGTTCCCGCGGATCGTTCAGTCACTTGGCGACTTCTCGCCCGGCCCCGGACCCGCGACTCTTGCTTTCGGCCCTTTCCCGTTTCCCGGCGTTGCGATCTGCTATGAGATCATCTTCCCCGGGCATGTGGTCGATGACGCGATACGGCCCGACTGGATCTTCAACGCGACCAACGACGCCTGGTTCGGCACTTCGATCGGACCATGGCAGCACTTCGCCTCGGCGCGGATGCGTGCGGTCGAAGAAGGCTTGCCGCTGGTTCGCGCGGCTAACACCGGAATCTCGGCGGTGGTCGACCCGTTCGGGCGCGTCACGGCTTTTCTCGAGCTCGGCGAACAGGGAATCATCGACGCACGTCTGCCGAGGCCGCTTCGCGCAACCCTCTATGCCCGTTTCGGGGACTGGATGCCGCTGGCAATGCTGGTCGCAAGCTGGACCGGATATGGCCTGCTCCGGCGGACCAGGCCCACGAGCTCACAGAAAAGGGGCGTCGCATGATTGGACCCGTCTTCGCCCTCGCGGGCTTCGTCTGGGGGGTGCTTGTCGCCCGAAGGCGCGGAGGCAAGCGGCTCGACTGTCTGCAGTACGGAGTCGGCTATGGGATTGCCTTCGGCCTCGTCGGCGTGCTTATCGGTATCGCGCTGGCGCGTTTTCTGGTCCCGCATGGATAGGCGAAAGCCCGCCTGCCGGATGTGGACGGGATGGTTGCGACTTGAACCTCTAGTTGCTCAAGGTTCTAGACCGCCTACTACAAAGCTTGGGACTTCTGAATGCGCCTTCGGAATCTGCAAATCATCCTCTGGACCGCAGCCATTGTGGCGACCGTGGCGTTCTTCGCGCTGCGCTGGTCATCTGCCGGGATGCAAGACGTTGCGGACGCGGCCTTTTCCCCGTCCTTCTCGCTTGCGGACAGCGAGGGGACGCAGCGGACATCGGAAGAGTTTCGTGGCAAGTTCCTGCTGGTCTTCTTCGGCTTCACCAATTGCCCGGACGTGTGCCCCACCACCCTATCCGAGGTCGCGCAGGTGATGGACGATCTCGGGCCAGATGCGGCGAAGGTGCAGCCCATCTTCGTTTCCATCGACCCGGTGCGGGACCGGCGGCTCGGCCTTCGGGAGTATACCGAGGCGTTTCACCCGGCGATCCTCGGGCTTGCGGGCACTGATGCGGACACGGAGGCTGCGGCCGAGAGCTTCAAGATCTACTTCGCCCGTGAGGCCGACGCAGCGGTCGCGGACGGCTACACCATGTCGCACAGTCCCGGCCTGTTCCTGATCGGCCCTGACGGCGTATGGCTGAGGCAGTTCGCCTACGGCACGCCAGCCGCCGAAATCCTTTCCGACCTCAGATCGAGATTCTGACAAATGAAATCATTGTTCCTTTCCACGGCCCTGCTCCTCGCCGCCCCTGCCGCCTTCGCCTGCGGGACGTTTACGGTCGGCGACCTCACCATAGAACACGCCTGGTCCAAGGCGACCATTGGCGCGGATCGCCCGGCGGTGTTCTATGTCGAGATCACGAACGGAGGTAGCACAGACGACGCCCTTATCGGCATCACGACGCCGGCCGCGACCATGCCGATGCTTCACGAGACCGTCGTCACCGACGGCATCGCTTCAATGCCGCACGCGATGTCGATCCCGGTTCCGGCGGGCGAGACCGTGGCGCTGTCCCCCGGCGCCTACCACGGCATGCTGATGGGTCTGGCCACAGCGCTGAAGGAGGGTGACCGGTTCCCCGTCACCCTGACCTTCGAGAATGCGGGCGACGTGACGGTCGATGCCGACGTGCTGTCCCTGCGCGCGGAGGGTCCGGATTGCAGCGACGCCGGGCAGTGATCCTAGGCCTGGGGGCCACAGGCGCGGCTGTCGCCTTCATGCTGGGGGTTGGCGCGTGGCGGACACGTGACCGGCAGCGCGGGAACGCCTTGTTGCCCCTGCCTGTCGGTGACATGGACTGGGATCTCACTGACCACCGCGGACAACCCGTCAGGCCTTTGGACTGGGTCGGTCGCCCGGTCATGGCCTTCTTCGGCTTCACTTGGTGCCCGGATGTCTGTCCGACGACACTAAGCGACATCTCGCTCTGGCTTGAGGAACTGGGGCCCGACGCCGACCGGCTGGTCGTGGCCCTGATCACGGTCGACCCCGACCGCGATACGCCGGAGGCCCTCGCCGACTACGTGAGCAACTTCGATCCGCGCATCATCGGGTTGACAGGGTCCGCCGAACAGGTCGAGAAAGCTGCCGCCGATTTCCGGGTGAAATACGCGCGCGTGCCGCGGGACGATGGTGACTACACGATGGACCACACCGCCGGTGTGTTCCTGTTCCACCCGGACGGACGCTTTGCCAGCATCATCGACTTCCACGAGGACCGGCGCTTTGCCGTTCCGAAGATCCGCCGAACCCTCAGTTGAAAGGTCATTCTGCCAGATGATCCGCTCTGCCCTCATAGTCCTTGCCGCCGCCTCCCTCGTGCCGTTGCAGGCTGCAGCCGACACGCCGACCGCGCATCTTCCCGCCGTGTTCGAAGCGACGATTGCCTCCGGCGACACGCTCGACAGTGTGCTCGGTCATGCGGGTGTCCCTGCCGGGATCCGGGCAGAGGCCGCCTTGGCTCTCGCGGGGGTTTACGACCTCACCGACCTGCGGCCAGGCCATCGCATCGAGTGGACGGCCACATCGGGCGATCCGGCGAGCCTGACACGCATGTCGCTCTTCGTGGAAGATGGCGTCGAGATTGTGCTGACCTTCGACGGCCCCGTTGGAGCCGCGCGGCTTGATCCGCCAATCCGTGAAACGGACCGGCGGGAAACGCTTGTGCTTGACGGCACGCTTTACGAAGCCCTCGTTGCGCGCAACGCGCCGGAACGCTTCGCCGTGGACCTGACTGCGCTCCTCGCGGGCCAGGTCGACTTCCGGCGCGACTTGCAGGGCGGCGAAACTTTTGCACTGGTCTGGCAGGAAGACCAGCTTCCTGACGGCAGCATCGCGGGCGAGCCACGGCTGAACTATGCGCGACTGGAACTTGCAGACCGGGTACTTGAACTCGTCGCCACGGATGCAGCAGGTCCCGTCATCGTGTTCGAGGACGGGGAAGCCGTGCAGCGGTCCGCCGCGCCGATCCTCGGTGCCCGGCTGTCTTCCGTCTTCGGGCGACGCAACCACCCTGTTCTTGGGGGCGTGCGGATGCATACCGGGATCGACTATGCCGCTCCGGTCGGAACCGAAGTCTCGGCCACCGGCGCAGGGCGCGTCGTCTTTGCCGGTACGATCCGGGGCTATGGCCTGACCATCGACATCGACCACGGCGGCGGGGTTGTGACACGCTATGCCCATCTGTCCGAGATTGCCGAAGATGTGCGGGAAGGCACGCGGGTCAAGGCCGGTGACAGCATCGGTGCCGTTGGCGCGACGGGCCTCGTCAGCGGCCCGAACCTGCACTACGAGGTGCGCGTTGACGGTCGGCCGGTCGATCCGACGGACCGCGAAGCACTGCCGGAACGCGAGATTGCTTCGGCGCAGGATCTTGATGCGCTGGCGACCTGGCGCCGCGAGACGGGCTTTGCAGCTTTGGTTGAAGGGGATCAGGGATGAGCGGACACCACATCGGACGCCGCAACCTGATGCTTGCGGCAGCGGCGGGCGTCGCGCTCCAAGGGCGTGCCGCCTGGTCGCAAGCGGAACCACCGATCCATGTCGTCAAGGGACGCGGCTGTGAATGCTGCGAAGCCTGGGTCGATTACCTGCGCGCGCAAGGCTTCACCGTGACGGACGAAGTGTCGATGGGAACGCTGCTGATCCGCTTCAAGATGGACCAAGGCGTCCCGGCGAAGGCCTTCTCCTGCCATACGGGTGTGGTCGACGGCTATGCGCTTGAAGGCCATGTTCCTGCTGCAGACATCCGGCGGCTGCTGGCCGAACGCCCCGATGCGGTCGGACTTGCGGTGCCCGACATGCCCTACGGCTCGCCCGGGATGGGGTCCGAGGACAGCCGCGATGCCTACGACGTGCTGCTGATCCGGCGCGATGGAGAACTGGAGATTTTCACCAGCTATCCTGCGGCCTGAAATCACATCCGCCCGGGGTCCGATCTTTGGCAGACGGTCTTCGACCAACACCGACTTATCCCTCAGAGGGCACCGACGATCTGGTCAACGGCGTCCTCGCTGTCCCATGCGTACGGACCTTGAAGGCGTCCGATCTCCCGGGTCTGCCGGTCGATCAGAAGGGTTGTCGGCAGGCCGATGAAGGCAAGGGCTAGCTGAACCCGAAGGGCTTCGGCCCAATAGAGCGGCAGATCGACGATGCCGATCTCGTCGTAGAAGCGTCGCCCCCTGCCGATCCCCGCGTCGTCGATGCACAGCGGCAGCACCGCGAAATCCGCACCGCCCAGCCGGGACTGGAGCCGGTCAAGTGTCGGCATTTCTTCCCTGCAGGGCGGGCACCAGGTCGCCCAGATGTTCAAGAGCATCACCCGGCCGGCGAAGTCGTCGAGTTTCCGCGTAGTGCCAGCTTCGTCAAGGATCGGCGGAGACAGCAGCGGTTGCGGATCCTTGAGCAGCCGGAAGGGTGGGCGAGCCTCGGCAGACCCTGCAAGGAAGGGCGCGGCGAGTGCACCAAGGACGGCACGGCGGCCGATAAGTGTTGGCATGGGTCCGCTCTCTCCGGGAAAGGGCCCGGACCCGCATACAGGCTGCGGGTCCGGGCGTGCGTCAGGCCGACACCGCGAACTCGGTCATCATGCCGGTCGAGAGATGCGGCATGTGGTGGCAGTGCAGCATCCACCGCGCCACCTCGCCCGCGTCCACCGCAACCGTCACCATGCCCATCGGCGGCACATGCACCGTGTCGCGCACCGCCCCCGCGATCCGGTCCATGCCGATACCCACCACCTGGAAGGCGTGGCCGTGCAGGTGCATCGGATGCGCCATCATCGACATGTTGTGAAACATGATCTCGACCCGGTCGCCGGTCTTCGCCGTGACGGGAACGTGGGTGCCCCAGGTCTGCCCGTTGATCGTCCAAATATAGGGCATCATTGAGCCGCCCAACATCAGCATCGGCTGCGAGGCTGGCGCGCGTTCGGGCAACGGGGTGACGGCGCGCAGGGCGGCCTCCTGCGCCAGATCGCCGCTGAAGGCGGGATGGTCGGCCTCCGACATCTCGGCGATCCTGGTCACCGCCGCGCCCGGCGTGGCAAGGATGACACCCGTCCTTTCCTTGGCACCTTCGCGCAGGGCAAGGATCGGGAAGGCCCCGCCATCACTCGGCACATCCAGTTCGACGTCCAGCCGCTGGCCCATTGCGACGCCAAAGCGGCTGCCGGGCAGGGGCTGCACTGGCTCGCCATCGACCGCTACCAGCCGCCCCGGCAGGATGCCGGTATCGATCCAGAAAACCGTCGCCGCCGCAGCGTTGATGATACGGACAAGGACCCGCCCGCCCTTGTCGATCTGAACCACTTCGGGGTCGTCCAGTGTGCGGTCGTTGGCGAGATAGGCGTCGAAGTTGTAGTCGTTCAGGTCCATCGCCATGCCGTCCATGCCCGGCATCGCCATCATGTCCCCCTGACCCATCGCACCCATGTCCATTCCGGAATGGTCCATGCCGCCCTGCCCCATCTGGCCGTGGTCCATTCCGGCCATGGATGCACCGCCGGTGATCTCTGCCAGGACCTCGGCGGGCGGTTTGAACGCGAAGTCGTGCAGGAACAGCGTCACCTCCTGCCGGTCGGCAGCAACGTCCTCGGGACGCCGCACGACCAGAGGTGCTGCAAGCAGCATCATCTCATGCGCCGGGATGTGGGCATGCATCCAGTGCGTGCCCGGTCGCGCCGCGAAATCGTAGGCCCGGGTTTCGCCGGGTTGAAGGACCGGCATCGGCAGGTCGGGGACGCCGTCCTGCGCGTTCGGCGGAATCTGCCCGTGCCAGTGGATGATCGTCGCCTCGCCAAGCGTGTTTGTCAGATCGACGGCGAAAGCCTGGCCCGGATCGAGGACAAGGCCGGACCGGCCAGCGCCGTCCAGAAGCCCCCAGACGGTTGCGGCTCTCCCCCGCACGTCGATGGTGCGGGTGGTGGCGGTCAGCGACATTCGGCCGGACTGGGCCCAGACCCGTGCGGGAAGCACCAGTGAAGCGGCCGTGGCCGCAGAAGCGGCCAGAAAGCCGCGGCGAGAAAGGGGCGACATGCGAATTCTCCTGTATCGTGTCGTGAATTGGACAAATGGTCCCCGGCGAATGCCAGAACCGTAGGCTCAGATCACGGCGATCTTGGGAGGCCGCCCCGGGGGCGGAATGGCCAGCGAGGTGGGAAGCATGACGATACCAACCTCACCATCGGAAGACCGCGCGACAGTTTCCGGAACCCGGTCCGGCGCAGGAAAGGCCGCGGCGGCGAACATGCAGTGTTGCTGACAGAGCAACTGTTGGGTCACGTCGTCCGCACCGCCCATCCCCGGCATCTGCGCAAGATGACCGGCCATGGCCATCATCTGTGCATGGTCGTCCTGGAACTGCTGCCGTCCTTCGCCCAGTGCCAGTACGGGCAGGATCGCCGCGACCAGATATGCGGCGAGGATCAGGACACGCATGCGAAACGACGACAAAGCCATGATTTATGTATCTATCAGGATTGGCTGCTCCCGTCATCTGACAGTTCGGTGTCCCTGATCGGCACCCGGCCTCGAATGTCTGCGGCATCAATGCCGCGTTTCCAAATCCTCCGTCGCACTGTCGCAGAGTTTACTGGTATCCATCGCAATTGCGCGGAACCTGCAAGAAAACGCGGGACAGCGACTCGATGAAAAAGCTTCTCCTCGCCCTTGCGGCAATCCTTGGCCTGGCGTCCTGCGGCGCCGAGCCGATCTGGGCACCCGATGAGGCCGTGGCCGCCGCGCGCTACGAACATCCCGGCCCGACCTCGGTCACGCTCTACACGGTACTCTCGACACGCAGCGGAGCGGGTGCTCATGCGGGCCTGCTGATCAACGGATCGCAGCGCGTGCTGTTCGATCCGGCTGGCACCTGGCGGCATCCCCGGCTGCCCGAACGCAACGACGTACACTACGGGATCACCCCGAAGATGGTGGATTTCTACATCGACTACCACGCCCGCGAGACCTACGACGTGGTTGAACAGACCGTCGAGGTTTCGCCCGAGGTCGCGGCACTGATCATGCAGCGGGCGATGGCCTATGGCGCGGTGCCGAAGGCGAACTGCACCATCGCGCTGTCGCGGGTGCTCGACGGCGTGCCCGGTTTTGAAAGTCTGCCGATGACCTGGTATCCGAAGCGGATGATGCAGGCGTTTGCCGAGTTGCCTGGCGTCGCCACACGGACAATCACCGACGATGACGCCGACGAGAACCATGGCGTTCTGCTGGTCCAGGCCGGGGATCCGCGGCTAGAGTAGCATTTCAGTGATCGGTGGCCGGGTTCACCAGACTTTGCTCGCGAATTCATGCGCCCGGAGCTATGGTTGCAGAAGAGTCTCATTGAAAGGCCGACATCATGACATTGTCCCGGCGCACGGTTCTCGCCGCTGTTCCTTGGCTGGCCGCAATTGCGGCAACCCCGGCCCTTGCCGGGGGTGACGAAAGCATCCACGTCGTCAAGGATCCAGGCTGCCCTTGCTGCAACGGGTGGATCGGACATCTACGCGACAGCGGCTTTCGCGTGACCTTCGAGGAACGCAGCATCGAGGAGCTTGAGGCGTTCAAGCGCGAGCGCGGCATTCCCGAGACCCTCGCCTCATGCCACACCGCCACCATCGGCGACTACACGGTCGAGGGGCATGTGCCCGCTGCCGACATCCGGCGGCTTTTGGCTGAACGCCCTGCTGCCGTCGGCCTCTCCGTTCCCAGAATGCCCTACGGGTCGCCGGGCATGGGCCCCGAGACCGAGCGCGAGGCCTATGACGTCATCCTCGTCGGCACGGACGGCAGCGGCAGTGTCTTCACGAGCTACGCCGCAGCCTGATCTCGATCAGCCGGTTGAGGTCTGTCCAGTGCCAATGACGCCTGGCACTGTTGGTGCTTTGGTCACCAGGGCAGACCGGAGGCGGTTGATCGCCAGCCGTCTTCCAGCGCGTCTTGCGGGACCACACCGTCCAGAGGTCTGATCGCGACGTCGAGCCTGCGAGCCGCATGATACCCCGTTGCCGCCATCACACCAGGCGTCGCGCCATAAGCGACCCGATAGCGCGACACGAAACTGTCGGTTCCGTCGTCACTGTCCCACCCGTCCGGCGGAACGGCCTGCTGCAAGACCGTAGTTGCCGACCGATACGCACGCGCGGCATCGCTGGCCAAAGGTTCGAGGCCAAGGACAATCACGACATCGGTCGGCTCGTCGGGCGTGCCGAACAGGCCTTCGACCAGCCCGGCTGCATCTCGTGGAAGCGGCAAGATCTGCACATCAACCCCGCCGAGATGCCCGTCGGACGTTTCGTTGGCGTGCCCGTCCCGTTCGTCCGCTGCCAGCAGGAAACCGCGGACGGCCTCTGCAAGGTTTTCCTCGACGTTCTCGCCGACGACCAGAAGGCTCACGGTGAACGAATGCGCCCAAGCAAACCCTGCAAGGCCGATCCACACCGCGGCCACGAGGACGGATTTTCCGATCCTGCCCAAGACCGTCACTCTGACCGGGAAGGGCCGCCAAAGAAGGATAACAGGAAGGCGTGGGATACGGGCACTCATTCGACAGCCCGTGCCGCTGACACCGCTTCGGCAAGCTGCGCCTTCTCGACGAAACCGGGGATCAGCTGGTCGCCTACCACAAAAGACGGCGTGCCGTTGAAGCCGAGCGCCTCGGCCAGTCGCATAGACGTGGCGATATGCTCCTCGACCTCGGGCGATTGCATGTCGGCCTTGAGCTGCTCGACATCGAGCCCGACCTCGCCCGCGATCCGCAGCACCGACTGTTCCTCCAACTTGGCGCGTGCGCCCATCAACGCATTGTGCAATTCGGCATACTTGCCCTGCTTCCGCGCGGCCAAAGCGGCCCGCGCCGCGATCGCTGACCCTTCGCTGAGTATGGGCCACTCCCGAAGCACAAGACGGATGTTTCCGTCTTCGGCCAGCAGGGCGTCGATTTCAGGCATCGCGCGTTTGCAGTAGGGACAGTTGTAATCGAAGAACTCCACCACCGTCACGTCGCCTTCCGGGTTGCCGAGGACCGGCGCGTTGGGGTCGCGCTCCAGCAGGGTGCGCTCGTCAGCCAGGGTCGCGGCGGCAGCGGCGGCCTGGGCCTCTGCTTGGCGTGCCTCCAGCGTCTGAAGCGCCTCGAGCACAAGCTCCGGGTTCTCGCGCAAGGTTTCGACGACCAGTTCCCTGATCCGGTCCTCGGTAATCTCCTGCGCCGGGGAAAGGCCGGGAGCGAAGACGAGAGTGATGGCAAGCAGGATTGACGTGACGCGCATGAGAAGTGCCTTGTGTGACGGATAAAGAGTTTCAGGCGGTCTGCACCCTCTAGTTCCTAGAGAGGCAAGCGGAAATCGGGAGGTCGGCGGACCTGCTTGCGGCTTCAAGGCGAACCTGCTTCCAACTGGCTACGTTCAGCCTGCGCGGCGCGGATGCGGTCGGGCCAGGTTGACCGGATATAGGCGAGGACGGCTTCGATGTCGTCTTCGGTCAGCTCGTCGCCAAACCCAGGCATGCCGGAGGTGAAGTCGACCCCCATATCGTCCAGCACCGCCTGCCCCCCGCGGCGGATGTAGTCCCGCAGCATCGCGTCCCCATGATGCCAGGTGTGGCCGGTTTCGTCGTGGGGCGGCGCGGGATAGGTGCCGTCCTCCCTCGCCGACTGCCAGTCCGGCTGCCCTTCCAGATTGGCACCGTGGCAGGAGGCGCATCTGGCCGCGTAAATGGCACGCCCACCTTCGATGTCGGGCGTGTCGTGAAAAAACGCACGGGCTGGAACCGACGAAAGTACAAAGGGGGTTGCGGCGACGGCGACTCCGAGAACGCTAAGGGAGCACGCCCTTCTGAGCCAGTGCATCATGTCCGGCTCACCGTAGCCGTCGTGCCGTCCGGCGGCAGGATGCGTTCGGACAAGAGAGCCAGGTCCTCCCGCACGCGCGCCCTCTGCGATGTCGGATAGGCGTCCTCGGGGGGCAAGCCGCCATGCTGCGCAAACAGCATGATGTCGCGCGCAATTGGCGCGGCGGCCGTTGACCCGCCGCCACCGTGCTCCACCACGACCGTGACGGCAAAGCGGGGCGCATCATACGGTGCGAAGGCCACGAACAGCCCGTGATCTCGACGGTTCCACGGCAGCTCGTCCTGCGAACGGACGCCTGCGGCCCGCTCAGCTGCGGTGATAGAGAAGACCTGGCTCGTTCCAGTCTTGCCCGCCATCGCCTGCGCCGGATCGGCGATGCGCGAGGCATAGGCCGTCCCGCGCTCGTGGTTCGAGACCTCGAACATGCCCTGTCGCACGATGGCCAGTGCTTCGGCCGACAGACCGAGTGGGGCCGGATCAGGATTGTCTTGGTCCTGCCCGCCAAACGGCCGCACCAGACGCGGCAGAACGGCGGTCCCCGACGCCAGTCGCGCCGTCATGGTAGCAAGCTGGATCGGCGAGGCGAGCGTGAAGCCCTGGCCGATTGAGGCATTGATGGTGTCCCCTATCAGCCAGTCCTGCCCATACCTTTCCTGCTTCCAAGCGCGCGACGGGTTGTTGCCATGCGCCATGCCGGACAGCGGAAGGTCGTACTTCTGGCCAAGCCCCAGCCGGTCGTTCATCGCGAAGATACCGTCGATGCCGATGCGCTGCGCGACCTCATAGAAGTATACGTCGCAGGACTCGCGCAGCGCGCCGACCATGTTCACTCGGCCATGACCACCGCGCTTCCAGCAGTGGAACCTGCGGCCGGAGATCTCGACATAGCCATTGCAGGCGACAGTCTCTTCCGGGTCCATCAGCCCGGTTTCCAGCGCGGCCAGCGCATTCGACATCTTGATCGTCGATCCCGGCGGATAGGCCCCCTGCACCGTCTTGTCGGAGAGCGGGCGGAATTCGCTGTCGCGGAGCGCGCCGTAGTCGCGGCTGGAAATCCCGCGGACGAAGAGGTTCGGATCGAAGGACGGCGCCGAGGTGCAGCCAAGAAGATCGCCGCTCGTCACGTCCATCACGATCGCGGCGGCACTTTGCCCTTCAAGGCGGACGCGCATGAAGTTCTGAAGGTGGTGGTCGAGGGTGACCTGCATGTCGGGGCCCGAGGTAGCAGGGTCGAGCGCCAGCTCGCGCATCGTGCGACCGGAGACATTGACCTCAACCCGCTGAGTTCCCGGCAGGCCGCGCAGGGCGCGTTCATGGCTGCGCTCGACCCCGGTCTTCCCGATTTCAAAATCGGGAAGGCGGAGCAGTGGCTCATTGTCGGCAGCCTCGTTTTCCAGATCGTTGTCGCTGACCGGTCCCACATAGCCGACCTGATGGGCGAAATCGGGCCCGAAAGGATAAACACGGGACAGGACCATCTCGGGGTGAACGCCCGGAAGCACGGGGGAGTTCAAGGCCACGATGGAAAGCTCGTCCCAGGTGACCCGGTCCTTTACCGTAATCGGAACGAAGGCCCGCACACGGGCCGTCTGCTCGCGGACCTTGGTCAGTGTTTCCTCGTCTAAACCAAGGAGTAGACGCAGCTTCTCGAGGACATCTTCGACATCCCGTGCTTCCTCCCGCACGAGCGTGATGCGGTAGGCCTGTTCGTTATCCGCAATGACCTTCCCAGCACGGTCAAAGATGCGCCCCCTGTCGGGACGTACCAGCCGCAGGCTGATCCGGTTCTCTTCGGCCAGCAGGTAGTATTGTTCGGCATCACGGACGCCCAGTTGCCACATCCGAAAGCCCAGAACGCTGACCACCGAGGACATCGCCCCACCCAGCAGGAGGGATCGCCGGGTCATCTTCTTTGCCGCCTGCGCGAAATCGCGTTCAGATCGACGCACGGCTTACCTCCGCTCCCGGCAGTTCGGACGGGGCCATGGCGCGGATGGTCTTCAGGTAAGCCGCCGCGCGCAGACCAAGGACCAGAACCACCAGCCCGACGAACCAGAGCTGAAGCGGATTCGGCGGTGGCGTTGCCCGATGGAAGCTCAGGAAATGCATGAAGAGGAAGTAGGCGACATGGGCGACGGTCAGCCACCACATCGGCAGGACGCCCATCTGCAAGAACTTCCAGCCGGACAGCCCCAGATGCCGCATCGCGAAATCGCTCGATGTTGCGGCAAGCAGCCCCACGAGGACGAGGGCCGCGATCCCGATGGCATTGGCAAGTCCGAAACCATGCTGGAACATGACATAGACCAAGAGGTCGGGATGCCATTCGAACCCGAAAAGCCGCATCAGATCCCATTCGACCCAGCCGACGAGGACGATCGCCGCGTGGACGATCACCAGAAGGCAAGCATAGATTCCCATCTCACGGCGGAACGGCAGCAGCGGAACCGATGCGCGCAGAAAGCGGGTCAGCGGCCCCAACCCCATCGACAGCGCGATCAGCACCAGCGAGGCATCCCCGAAGGCGCGGTTCCAGCGATGCATCGGGCTGAACTGCGCGTGAACCGCCGCAAAGCCCAGCACGAGCCCCATCGCAAGACTGGCCACGAGCGTGTGCCGGACCAGCGTTTTCCGGGCCAGCCCACGCATCGCTGACCGCAAACCAGTTGACGCTGTCACTGCGGGCCTCCCGTCATGGGAGTTTCAACGCCGCCGACAATGTGAAGGTCAGATCGGGACTCGCGAAACGCGCGCCAGGTGCGAAAGGCAGCATAGCCCATGACGATGACCCCGGCTGCCGCGAGCCAGGGCCGGACCGGATCGAACCATGCGAGCAGCGCAGGCCCACCGAAAATCAGCATCAGCACCTTGTTGCAGGTCGGACAGGCGATCCCGAGGAAGCTCGCAAGACCGCCTGCCCCGGATGTGCGCAGCCGGTATCGGGGAACCCAAAGCGCGACGGTAACTCCGGCCAAGAGTGCCGTCAGGACAGTGGCCCCGAACTCCCACGGACCAACCGGGGTCATGCGGACGAACAGGGGGTTCGCCCAGACTGCGGTAACCGTCCCGAGGACGGCGAACAGCGCGACACCTACGGCGGTGCCGTGAAGCCCCCTGCGCAGGGTATCGTCCTCTTTTACCTGCTGTGTCAGTCCGTCACTCCGCATCAAATTCAACCTCTGCACGATCCTCGCCAAAACCAACGCTGACCACCCATCGCCCGGCCATCGGCAACTTCAGGTTTGCTCGCCAGACCCCGGCCTCGACTAACTGAAGCGGCGGGTCAAAGCCGTCCATGTGCATCTCCATCATAGCGAAGTTCACGTCCGGCCGCATGGCGGCTGATTCGATGGCATCGGCATCCGGCGCGAACTGGATCTCGAGACGGACATCCCGGTTGCCAAGCGCATAGACCTGGACGTCGATCCGACCATCCGGAAGGACTTCCGACACTTCGGCCGTCGGCACGTCCCGATCCGCAACGGTGTCTCGCGGATCGAGCGTGCCCACCGTCGCCCAGATGAACGCGGCTACAAGGGCAAAGACGCCCAGAGCAAGCGTCACAGCGAGCACTCTAGTTCTCATTGCCCATCTCCATTTGCGAGTGGTCCATCCCCGCCATCGGGGTCTCCATGGCAGGAGGCGCAGGTTCCGGGATGTCCCCGCTGCCGTCGGGGTCGAGCAGGTAGGTTGCGATGGCCTCGCGGTCGGCGTCGGTGAGGTACGAGGTGCCCTCAGCCACGACCTCCGCCATGCTGCCGCCGAAAGCGTCCCCGTTGGGCAGCAGCCCCGACTGGAGCGCATAGGCGAGGTTCGCGACCGTCCAGCCGCCTTCCAGAAGATCGGCTGTCAGGATCGACGGTGCCTTGCTGCCACCGGGAAGGCTGTCGTTTCCAGCGAACCGGGCGGATTCGTCAAGGCCGCCCGCAAGCGTTCGGCCGGTATGACAGGCCGCACAATGCGCCGCCCCTTCGACCAGCAAACGCCCGCGGTTCCACGGCGATGATGTGCCCATCAGCGCATCCGTCTCCGGCGCGTCGAGGTAGGCAGCGCGCCAGAGCTTCAGGCCCGAGCGGAAGCTGAACGGAAACCCGACATCATGCGCCGGGGCAGCATCCGCAACCGGCGGAACGGTGCGGAACGCTTCCCACAGGTCGGCGATCTCTTGATCGGTGAAGCCTGCGTAGAACGAATAGGTGAAGACCGGATAGTAGGGGTCACCCTCCGGAGAGACTCCCTGGCGAACAGCCTTGGCGAAATCCTGAATGGTCCATGCACCGATCCCCGCAGTGGTGTGCGGGGTGATGTTCGGGGGCACGAAAGTGCCAAAGGGTGTGTCGAGCGGGGCACCTCCAGCGAGCGCCAGCCCCTTGGCGGTCGCGTTGGTGTGACAGGACACGCAACCGCTGGCGCGGGCCAAATAGGCGCCGCGTTCCGCATCCCCCGGCGGGAATGCGGCGGGCTCTGGCGCGCCGATGGGCCATAGCGCCAGGACACCGGCCCCGAGGCTCGCCGCCACGGCCGGGAAAATGACGGAAGCGCGGATCAAACCCCGCATGGTCAGTTCCGGCCCGCACGGTACTGCGAATGGCAGGACGAACAGGTGGCGCTGATCCGGGTGAAGAGGTCGTCAGCGGCCAACGTCGTCAGATCGAACGCCAGCGTCGCCGGGTCCGATGTGCCGCGCGCGACCTGGACCTCTTGGGTTCTTTCGCCGTAGCCCATCAGCTCCGCTACTGTGAAACCCTCCTTGACTTCCGGAGCCGGGGTCATCGTCATTGCCGAATGATCCATCCCGGCCATATCGTCGGCGGGCGGAAGCGCCTTTTCCAGCCCGTTCGGAGCCGCCACGGCGAGAGCGTCGGCGTAGGTCTTCAATTCTCCTGCAAGCGCTGCGAAGTCCTGCCAGTCGGACCAGATCTCCGGCCTGGCATAGGTCACCCCTTCGAGGCTGCCTTCCGGGAACAGCGACAGCATCGTCTCGCCCGCGTGACCAGCGATGACACTCGCACCCTCTGACACGATGAATGTGTCGTAGGGGATCGTGCCTTGCATCATCGGCGCCAGCTCCGCCACCGTGTCCCGCATCGCCGTCATACCGTTCATCCGTTCCAGGACGACACCCGTCGCCCCGTTATGTGCCAGCGCCACTGCCGCAACTGCGGAAGCGGCAAGCGCCAAAGCGCCTGTCCATTGTGGTTTCATCTGCCTGACTGCCCTTGGTTTCTTGTTGTTGACCGATCCCGCGACCCGCCCTTCCGGCGGATCGTGCGGCTTGCACAACTGTCTGGTGTCAGGCTGACAGAGATTGAACTGTCGACAGAGCTGCGGAGAGCCTATCGAACCGTCAGACGCACGTCCGGCCTGACTGTCAGATCCGGGTTCGGGGGGGAGGCAGGGTGACGGACGGGCCGCCAAAGCGGCGTTGCGACTGTGTCAGGTCCGGTCGCAGAGTGATCACGATTGACAACGACAGTGCTGTGACCGGCCCATCGGGCAGCACGAAAACAGAACAGGCGAGGCCTGGGTGGCATGCAGGTGCCGGCGTGGTCTCTTGCCCTAAGTTACTCGCGATCTCGATTGACGTCTCGGGATGATGATCTTCGACCGAGCCCGCCTCCACAGCCTGTCCGAGGACCAGGCCAAGCGTCAGGACCAGGGACAACAGCCACATCGATACGAACCGCAAGAACCTGTGCGAAAACAGGTTCTTGAGTGCGTTCGGTGAGGTCGAAGATGGTTTCATCCGGCTAGATCAGCTTCACTTGCGTCCCGACCGGCGTCCGGTCGAAAACTTCCTCGATATGTTCGTTGTAAAGCCCGATGCAGCCGTTCGACGAGCGGCGGCCGATCTTGCGTGTGTCGTGTGTACCATGGATGCGGTAGTATTGCCACGACAGGTAAAGGGCGCGGGTGCCGAGCGGGTTGGCCGGGTCGCCGCCGGGCACGAAGGCCGGCCATTCGGGGTTGCGTTCCCGCATCGACGGAGTCGGCGCCCAGCTCGGATTAACTTTCTTCTCGACTACCTCGGTGTAGCCCCGGCGGGTCAGCTCGTCCGACAGCGGTACCGAGGTTGGGTAGAGATACATCTGACCGTCGCTCGTCCAGTGCTGGAGGACTTTGGCCGTCGTGTCGGAGATGATGATCCCAACTCCAAGAGTATCGAAGTGATCCTGCCACTCGTGGGTACGAAAAGCCGAGATGTTGTTACGGACCGGGCCCTGCGTGTCTTCCGACGCGCTGGCGGCGCGACCGGTCACGAAAGGTGCGGCAAGTGTTCCGGCAATAAAAAGCCGTCGAGTGAATCGCATGTTCTGCTCCTTTTTCACAAGGTTTGCTTCCTTCCAACGTGGGAAGGTCAAACGGCTTTGCATCGCGACCGGGTCACAAACAGGTGAATGCGTTGCGTTTTCGCCAATCCTGGAAGGAATTTGGCGCCTCACCTTGATGTGATCAGTCGGCACTTAGGTGAGAGGGGCTATACTCCAGCCATGCGGTTGATCATGGCTTGTCTGTGCAGTTTCCTCCTGCTCGCCACCCTTTTCGGACTGGCGCATTCAGAACGATCGCCGTATGGAGCGCAAGGTGACGCACTTCACGCTCAACCCCTGATACCGGACGCTCTCTGCGGCGAGGGATCAGGACACGGGACATGTCAGCTTGTTTTCCCCGGCGAGCCAGTGCTCGTCACTCTGATGTCGGTGGCCGGATCGTCGTATTTCGAGATCACGCCGGTCATGGGCTCCAGCCGCAGTTTGGCCCCCCACACGCCGCCGCCGCGATACGTGTCCTGAACGAACCCGATCCTTCTCGTTCCTCTCAGGAGACAGCATGATTTCCCGACGCTTCCTCATTGGCGGGGCCGCACTTGCAGCGCTGTCCTCGCCCTCCATCCTGCGGGCCCATTCCGCAGAGCCATTCGTGCTGGCCGACGAATTCCAGCCCCGCGAGGTGCGCGTCCGCGAACAGCACGCGCCCGGCCAGATCCTCGTGTTCCCGCGAAGCTTCTTTCTCTACCATGTCTTCGATACCGAACGTGCGATCCGTTATGGTGTCGGTGTCGGCAAGGCCGGACTTGCCTTCAGGGGGTCCGCGATCATCGAGCGCAAGGCCGAATGGCCTGCTTGGCGTCCGACGACCGACATGATCCGCCGCAATCCTGACCGTTATGCCCAGTTCGCCGATGGTGTCCCCGGCGGGCCGAACAACCCCCTTGGGGCGCGCGCGCTCTACCTTTACCGGGAAGGGCGCGATACCTACTACCGTATCCATGGCACGACCGAGCCGTGGTCCATCGGCCAGTCCGTGTCGAACGGTTGTATCCGGATGCTAAACGAGCATGTGATCCAGCTCTACGAACAGGTGCCGGTTGGAACACCGGTGACTGTGGTGTGACCGTGAGACGCCGCGACCTTCTCGTCTTCGGCGGGATCGTTGCCCTTATCTATGGTCTGCGTGCCCTTCCCTGGGACCGGCTCCCGGGCCGCGGGCCGCGCTATGCCGACATTGCGGATCTGCCGCCGTTTCGCCGCCTTGAAGGGAGTGGCCAAACGTCCGGAGCAACGCCGGCATTCGTTGGCCTCGATCCGCCGTCAGAAGATGCAGACCAGCGCCGCGCGCGTGCTGACGTTGTTCGTGTCGACCCCTGCCCTGCCCTTTTTGGCACCGACGGGACGCCGGGAGTCGTACCGATTGCCTATTTCAGCGAGTTCCGCTGCCCCTACTGCCGGGCGCTGGAGCGGGACCTCGACACATTGCTGGCCGAGTTTCCTGCTTCCTTCCGTCTCGTCCAACATGAACTCCCCATCTTCGGACCGCCCTCCGAGCTTGCCGCGCGCGCGTCGGTCGCGGCTGCACGGCAAGGCAGGCAGCAGGAGCTTCGCCGCCGCTTCATGCGAACACCGCTCGTGGCCGAGGAGGCCTCAGTTCTGCGCGTGGCGGCCGACGTCGGTCTCGACGTCGACCGGCTGGCCCGCGACATGACATCCCCGGAAGTGCAGGCAGACCTCGACCGGACGCGGGCACTTGCCGACATATTCGGGTTTGTCGGCACCCCCGGCTTGGTCATGGGACGGACCGTCCTGAACGGCGCGATCCCCTATGCGCTGCTGCGCCGGATTGCAGAGGACGAAGCATCCATGCCGGACCCGGTCTGCTGAGGTCATGAACACGCCGTCGCACATGCTGATCGGGGCTGCCGTCTTCGCGCGGCCACTAGCACCGGCAACCTTGATCGCAGCGCTCGCAGGAGGGCTAGCCCCGGACCTGCCGATGTTTGCGATGGTGCTCTGGGCGACCCGGGTTGTTGGCGTGCCAGAACATGAGGTCTTCAGCACGCTTTTCTTCTCGGAGACCTGGCAGTCGGTCTTTGCGATCGACCACAGCTTCTTTATCTGGGGAGGGCTGCTCGGGTTGGCTGTCTGGTGCAGACAGATCATCCTGCGGGCCTTTGCAGGTGCCGGTCTCCTGCATGCCCTTGCGGACTTCCTGACCCATCACGATGACGCCCGCCGCCAGTTCTGGCCCGTCTCGGACTGGGTGTTCCGCAGTCCGGTCAGCTATTGGGACGCGCGGTTCTACGGAGATATCTTCGGCGTGTTCGAGGTTGCGTTGGTGCTGACATTGACCGCCCTCCTGTGCGCGCGGCTGAGCCGATGGCGGGAGCGCGCGCTGGTCCTTGCCGTCGCCGCACCTATGGTGGTTCCAATCCTTCTAACGGGCAGTCTGCACAGTTTGCACGGCATGGGGTGAACAGGAAACTGTTCCATGAGGACCGCTTTCCAGGACTCCCACCATTACCCCATCTTTCCGCGCGAGACGGCAAGCGCGATCCCCATGAGCGTCAGGGCCATCCCTGCTATTGCAAGTGGGGTGAGGCCCTCGCCCAAGAACACAACACTGATCGCAACTCCCAGCACCGGCGCGAGGAAGTTGAAAGCGTTCGCGGCGTTCAGCGGACAGTCCTTCAGAGCCGCAATCCACATCGTGAATGTAACGGATGTGCCCCCAATGCCTAGGGCGGCCACCAGCGCAAGAAAGCGGGGGGTCAGAATCTGCGGAGACCAAGCTTTGGTCAGGAACACCAGAAGCGCGAGCGGAACCGCGCCAACCAAAAGCTGAAGCGCCGTGGCGGCGATCGGGTCCACATCCGAGGCAAACCGCTTGGTCAGGGCGTTGCCGAAGGCGATACCAAGCGTTGCCAGCATGACCAGCACAACACCGAGGGACGCCGTGGAGCCGCTTGCCGCGATGTCCTGAAGTGTCATCGCCGCGATCCCCGCCAGCGCGATGGCCATACCGGCGGCCTGCTTCGCCCTGAAGGGCTGGCCGAACATCGCCAAGGCGAGCAGGGCTGCGACGATAGGCTGTGTTCCTGCCACCACGGTCGCGATGCCCGGCGCGACCAGGCCAGCAGCGCCGAACATTGCGGCGAATCCGATCGTCGTCGCCGACAGGCCCGACAGCGCAACGCGAAGCCATAACCCACGGGTCTGGGGAAAGGGGCGACGCAGCAAGAGGGCCAGCATCAGCAGCGTAAGCCCCGTAGTCCCGGCGCGCAATGCTGCGAATTGGACCGGCGGCGCATAGGTCAGACCGACCGACAGAAGCGCGTAGCAAAGTGCCGTCAGCGTCGCGACCACAAGCAGGCTGGCGACCGTGCCACGACCAATTCGGCCGGGCCGGTCACCCGCCGACGGTGATGGCGGGTGCACCAGTCCAGTAGTCGATGGCATAGGCGATTTCCCCGGCACTGGCGGCGTGAAGACGGAACAGCGGCTGCCCTGCGGTGACGGCGTCACCAACGCTCACGGCCAGTGTCAGACCCGCCGCAGGGTTGGCGGGTGCCCCGGCCAGCTTGGCCAGCCGCGCCAGGCGGCGGTTGTCGATGGCGGCAACCGTACCCGCGGCGTAAGCAGTGACTTCAATGGTCTGGGCCGCTTCGGGCGGCTCGCGCAGGCCGCCCTGCGCCTCGCAGATGGCGGCGAATTTGGCCCAAGCGCGACCGTCGGCCAGCACCGCCCGCGCAAGGACGGCCCCGCTGCCGGGCTTGGCCGCCCCGCCGGTTTCCAGAAGCACTGCCGCCAAGGCAATGGCGCGCAGGGCCAGGTCCTGCGGCGCGTTTGGCCCGCCCTGCAGGACGGCCAGAACATCCCGCGCCTCCGGGGCCGGGCCGATGCCGCGCCCGACCGGCTGGCTGCCGTCGGTCAGCAGGCAGGCGACGTTCAGGCCCAGCCTGCCACCGACCAGCGACAGCCGCGCGGCCAGCGAACGGGCTGCCTCCGGCGTCCGCACCTTGGCGGTCGGGCCGACCGGGATGTCGATGACGACATGGGTCGATCCGGCGGCGACCTTCTTCGACAGGACCGAGGCGATAAGCTGACCCTCGGCGTCGATGTCAAGCTCGCGCTCGATCCGCACGAAGGCGTCATCCGCCGGGCTGAGCCGCACCGCCCCGCCCCAGACCACGCAGCCGCCCTCCGCCTCGACTACGCGGCGGATCGCGGGCAGGTCCAGATCGACCGGCGCCAGCGTTTCCATTGTGTCGGCGGTGCCGGCGGGCGAGGTGATGGCGCGCGACGAGGTCTTGGGGATCACCAGACCGCAGGCCGCAACGATGGCCACCACGATCGGCGTCGTCCGGTTGCCCGGCAGCCCGCCGACGCAGTGCTTGTCCATGACACGCGGCGCACCCCAGCTCAGCCGGTCGCCGACCGCGACCATGGCACGGGTCAGCGCGGTGGCCTCGTCGTCGTCCAGCGGCAGCGCCGCCCCGGCCGACAGGAAGGCGGCAAGCTCGACATCGCTCAGAAGACCGGCCTGCACGTCGTCCAGGATCGCCGCGAAATCCGGCTGGTCCAGCCGCCCGCCGTAAAGTTTGCGCCGCACCAGCGACATCGAATCCGCCACCGGGGCGGGACGGACCGTCGCCTCCGCGCCCTCGGTGGCACCAAGGCGGGCCCAGGCATCCTCCGAAAGGCCGATCTCGTGTGGGTTCAGCAGCCCCGCTTCGACCTGGAGAAGCCGCGCCGTCACCCGTCGCCCAGCCGAGGCGATCTCGACCCGGGCGCGGGCGTGCAGCCCTTCGGACCGGCAGACATGGCAATCGGTGCGCATCAACGCCAGCGGCTCGCCCTGGCTGTGCAGGCCGATCCGGACCAGCCGCATCGGCGCGGGGACCGGGTGGTCGGCATCGCCGGAAAGGGTCACAGGCGGAACTCCTGCCCCATGCGGGCTGCGGCGGCGCGCCAGCCAAGCTCGCGGCCGATCTTCACGCGCAGGGCCTCGGACGCGTCGGGTTCGCCGTGGACGATGGTGACCTGCTGCGGCGCGGCGCGGAACCCGCCCAGCCAGCGCAGCAGCTCGCTCGCATCGGCATGGGCCGACAGCATCGGCAGGTTGGCGACCTCGGCCCGCACCGGCACCCATTCGCCGAACATCTTGACCTCGGTCGCGCCATCGACCATCGACCGCCCGCGCGTGCCCGCCGCCTGGAAGCCCGAGAACAGAATCAGGTTGCGCCGGTCGGGCGCGAAGGCGCGGATGTGGTGCAGCACGCGCCCGCCGGTGGCCATGCCGCTGGCCGAGATGACGATCTTGGGATAGGTATTTGCGGTGATCGCCTTCGAGCCCTCGACATCGCGCACATAGGTCGCGATGGCGCAGGCATCACGGCAGATGCCGGGCGACAGGCGATGGTCGTCGGGATAGGTGCAGAGAAGTTCGCTCGCGTTGATCGCCATCGGGCTGTCAAGATAGACCGGCAGGTCGCGGAACCGCCCGCCCTCTTTCAGCTTCCAGATATAGTAGAGCAGGCTTTGCGCCCGCCCGACCGCGAAGGCCGGGATGACGATGGTCCCGCCGCGCGCGGCGGTGCGCGAGATCAGCGCGGCCAGCGCCTCGGCCGGGTCGGTCTGCTCGTGGCTGCGGTTGCCGTAGGTGGATTCGATGACGATGTGGTCGGCGTCTTCCACCGGCTCGGGATCGACCATCACCTCGTCGCCATAGCGGCCGAGATCGCCCGAGAACACCACCTTGCGCCCGCCCCAGTCGATGCCGGCGGTCGCAGCACCCAGGATGTGGCCCGCGTGGCGGAAGGTCAGTTCGGCATCGCCCAGGATCGGCGTCGGCGCGTGGAAATCGACGTCCACAAAGGCCTCAAGCGCGTGCTCGGCCTCCTTGACGCCGTAAAGCGGCTTTGCGGGCTTGTGCTTGGCATAGCCCTTGCGATTGGCATATTCGGCGTCCTTCTCCTGCAGGTGGCCGCTGTCGCGCAGGATCAGCCCGGCCACGGCCCGGGTGGCGGGCGTGGCGTAGATCGGTCCGCGAAAGCCGTCCGCCACCAGCTTTGGCAGATAGCCGGAGTGGTCCAGATGGGCATGGGTCAGAACCACCGCGCCGATTGACCGGGGCTGGACGGAAAACGGCTCCCAGTTCAGGTCGCGCAGGTTCTTCAAGCCCTGGAACATGCCGCAATCGACCAGGATGCGCTGGTTGCCTCGGGTCAGAAGATGGCGCGATCCGGTGACGGTTCCGGCGGCACCGTGGGTGGTGAGGGTCAGCATGGACATTCTCCTGTCAGGTCCGGGACCGCTCGGGCAGCGCCGTGAGGGCAGCCGCGACCAGCGGGGCAAGGGGGATGGCGTTCGAGGGATGCGGGACGCTGTCGCAGGATACCACCCGTGCCGCGACCGCCTGAATCCGCGCAAAGGCGTCTCCGGCGAACAGCGGATGGACCACGGCGCAGACTGGCCTCGCAAGCCCGCGCGCCGCCAGCAGGTTTGCCGCCGCGATCATCGTGCGCCCGGACGAGGCGATGTCGTCGATCAGGACCGGAGTACAAATCGCGTGGCCAGACAGGTCCGGCAGTTCGACCGACACGTCATAATCGCCGCGGCGGGTCTTTTCCATCACCGTCCAGGGTGCGCTGATCCGTTCGGCGATGGCTTGCACCCATTGCGCGCTTTCCGAATCCGGTCCGATCAGCAGCGGGCGCGGCACTTCGGCGGTGATCCAGTCGGCCAGCGCCGGGGCAGCCTGTACCGCCGCCGCCGGGATGCTGTAAAGCTCGGACAGCGCGGCCCGGCGGTGCAGATGCGGATCGACCGTCACCAGCCCGTCAAACAGCGACGAGATTAGCCGCGCGAAGCTGTCCGATGTCACCGCCTCGCCGGGGCGGAAGGCCTTGTCCTGGCGCATGTAGGCAAGGTAGGGCGCGACCAGCCGCACCCGTACCGCCCCCTGCGCCCGCGCCGCATCCGCCGCGAAGGCAAGCCGCAGGAAGTCCGGGTCCGGCCCGGCCAGCGTGGCGACCAGATCGACCGCGCGCCCTGCCACAGGAGTGAGCAGCCGCAGGTAGGTCTCGCCGTCCGGAAAGCGTCGCGTCTCGACGGTGCCGATCTCTCCGCCACCTGCGTCGGCAAGGTCACGCGCAAAGCCCTCGTTGCCGGGCATGGGCAGGATCAGGGGACGCGGGGTCATGCTGATGGACCTTGCTTTCTGCGTCAGGCGAACCGCCGGAAGGCGTAGTTGCGGATCGGCACGAAGATGATGGCGATGTACCAGCCGATGAATATCGCCCAGAGCAGCCCGAGGATCGCGCTTCCGGCACTCAGCCAGACAAAGCCTGGAACGATCGCCTCGAAGATCATGCGCATTCCCTGCACCGGCAGAACAAGGGCCGCGAGCAGGCAGAGGACATAGGTAGCCGCGAAGAAGCCGGACAGCGTGACGCCGACGGGCGTGATGGACAAGGGTCTGAAGTCGGAACGGGTCATTTCGGGCTCTCCGGTCAAGTGAACTTCCTGATCCAACAGACGCACCCTCTCACCTTTCATTACGTCTGCACGGGCCTTCATTTCCCGTTCGTCCCGGGCGACCGCGCTGCTTTTCAGGTCAGGGTCGGCCCGGGACGGCGTCGTGCCCGAACAGCTCTGGGCATTCTTCGGCGCATTTGTTGGTCAGGATGATCCAGGCCAGATGCAGCGTCGCGAGCCCCGCCAGAAGGCAGAAGAACGAGATGTAGGCATAGCGCAGAAGTGTCACGTCAAGGATCACCACCACCGCGACTGTCACCGCGAAGTGCCGCATGTGCCGGTAATGCGACAGGGCGGGCGGGGCGACGATCAGGAAGACATAAAGCGTGTAGGTGATCCAGCGCGGCAGGAACTGGTCAAGCAGCATCGAGTTTTCGTAGGCCAGCGAGTTCTGGTTGACCGTCACCACCAGCCAGTCGGTCCCAAAGCCGTGCGGGATGTAAAGCAGAAGGCCAAGCAGCAGACCAACGGCGGTCATCGCCATGAACCATGGGCGGCGGGGGCTGTCCGGCGGCTCCAGCACCAAGACGGAAAAGGGAATCCAGAACGGCCACATGAACCAGGTGATGAAGATGAAGCCCATCGCTCCCCAGACCATCGTTGCATGGTCTCCGCCATTGACGCCGACCCAGACGAGGCCCTCGGTGAACTGCTGGATCCCGGCGAACAGCGGCATCAGCCCGATCGGAAGATAGCGCCAGTTGCTACGCACCGCCTTGACGATGATCGCACCGCCGCCCGCTGTCAGCAGGGCGCTGGCGGTAAAGCTGACCGTTGCCGAGAGACACATGTTCGCATCCTTTCCCTAGCCCGAGATCACGGTCCCGGCTGCTCCGCCCAGAATGGCGAGTGCATCTTCCATCCGGCCGATCCCGGCCAGTCTGCCAGCCTGTGCGGCAAAATCCAGCCCGGCGGCAACCTTCGGCCCCATCGAGCCTGCAGGCAGCGTCATCTGCGCCGCTTCGGCAGCGGTCAGGCGCGGGATGCGACGCGCTGTGGGGGTGCCGAAACCCTCCTGCACCCCGTCCACATCGGTCAGCATCAGCAGGGCATCGGCCCCGATCTCCCGCGCCAGCAGTGCGCTGGCATGATCCTTGTCGATCACCGCTTCAATCCCCGTCAGGCTGCCGTCACCGCGCCGGATCACCGGGATGCCGCCGCCGCCCGCGCAGATCACCACCACGCCCTGCGCCAGAAGCAGGCGGATCACCTGCAGGTCGGGGATTTCGACCGGCTTCGGCGAAGGCACGACCCGCCGCCACGCCGCACCGTCCGGGGCGACGGTCCAGCCGCGCGCGGTCGCCAGCCGCTTTGCCTCGGCCTCGGCATAGACCGGGCCGACGGGCTTGGTCGGGCGGGCAAAGGCGGGGTCGGCGGGATCGACCAGAATCTGCGTCAGCAGCGTGGCGACCGGCCGGTCGTGGCCGAGGGCATTCTCAAGCTCCTGTTCGATCAGATAGCCGATCATGCCCTCGGTTTCCGCGCCGAGCATGTCGAGCGGTTCCGGCGCATCGGGCCGGTAGGCCGCGCCCTGCAAAGCCAGCAGTCCGACCTGCGGGCCGTTGCCGTGGGTGACGACCAGATCGTGCCCCGCCCGCACCAGCCCGGCCAAGGCCCCGGCTGCCCGCGCCGCATTGGCGCGCTGCACCTCCGCCGTCAGCGGCTCGCCCCGCCGCAGAAGCGCGTTGCCGCCCAGGGCCGCGACCACCCACATCGGCCTCAGCCCCCCAGTGTGGCGACCAGCACCGCCTTGATCGTGTGCAGCCGGTTCTCGGCCTGGTCGAACACCACCGAGGCCGGGCTTTCAAACACCTCGTCGCTGACCTCCATCTCGGTCAGGCCGAACTTTTCGGCGATGTCGCGGCCCACCGCCGTCTCGGTGTTGTGGAAGGCGGGCAGGCAATGCATGAACCGCGCCCGGGGGTTGCCGGTGCGCGCCATCATCGCGGTATCGATCCGCCAGGGGGTCAGAAGCTTGATCCGCTCGGCCCATTTCTCCTTGGCCTCGCCCATCGACAGCCAGACATCGGTGTAAAGGAAATCGGCCCCCTTCACCGCCTCGTCAGGGTCCTTGGTCACGGTGATCCGCGCCCCGGTCTCCTTCGCGATGGCCTCGGCCTCGTCGATCACCGGTTTCTTCGGCCAGCAGGCCTTGGGCCCGCCCAACCGCACGTCCATGCCCATCTTGGCCCCGCCGATCAACAGGCTTTCGCCGACGTTGTTGCCCGCATCGCCAAGGAAGGCGAAGGCGATCTTCCTCAGCGGCTTTTCGGCATGTTCCTGCATAGTAAGGAAATCGGCCAGCACCTGGGTCGGGTGGAACTGGTCGGTCAGGCCGTTGTAGACCGGCACGCCCGCGTGCCGGGCCAGTTCCTCGACGATCTCCTGGCCGAAACCGCGATATTCGATCGCGTCATAGACCCGGCCCAGGACGCGGGCAGTGTCCTTCACGCTCTCCTTGTGGCCGATGTGGCTGCCGGTGGGACCGAGATAGGTGACATGTGCGCCCTGGTCATGGGCGGCGACCTCGAAGCCGACGCGAGTGCGGGTGGAATCCTTCTCGAAGATCAGCGCGATCTCGCGGCCCTTCAGCAGCGGCTGTTCGGTCCCGGCGTATTTGGCGGCCTTGAGGTCGGCGGAGAGTTTCAGCAGGAAGCCGATTTCCGCCGGGGTATAGTCCCGCAGGGTCAGGAAATGGCGGTTGCGCAGGTTGAAGCTCATGGTTCTTTTCCTTCGGTGTCAGGCCGGGTCGCGGATCGTCGGACATGTCATGCAATGGCCGCCACCCCGGCCCCGGCCAAGCTCGGCCCCCGGCATCTCGCGCACGTCGATGCCTTCGGCGCGCAGCATGGCGTTGGTGTCGTCGTTGCGGTCGTAGCCGACGATCACGCCGGGGCGGAGCGCCACCACGTTGTTGCCGTCGTTCCACTGTTCGCGGGCGCGCTCGGCCGGGTCGCTGCCACCGGTGGGCACGATCCTGAGCTTCTTGTAACCGATGATCTCGGCCACGACCTCGAAGATCGGGCGGCGGTCCTCGGTGACGCGGAACGGCTTGCCCGGCCCGTCGGGGCGCAGGTCGAAGCAGGTGATGCCGTCGGCGACCTCCTTGAACGTTGTCACCACATCGCCGCCGCAGAAGGTGAACACGGTGTCGAGATGCATCGCCGAGCGGGTGCGCGGCAGGCGACAGGCGACGACGCGGGACGCCGCGCCCTGGTCGAACAAAGCCTGCGCGAAAAGCCCGATGCCCTGGGCCGAGGATCGCTCGCCCATGCCGACCAGCACGGTGTCGCGGCCCACCGGCATGATGTCGCCGCCCTCAAGGCTCGCCGGGCCGAAATCGCGGGTGGGATCGCCGAACAACTCGCGCACCCGGCCGGCGAATTTCGGATGGTGGCGGTAGATCGCGGTGGTGAGCAGCGTCTCGGGCTTCCGCGCTGCCCAGAACATCGGGTTCAGCGACACGCCGCCGTGGACGAAGGCGCTGTTGTCGCGGGTGAAGATCATGTTGGGCAAGGGTGGCAGGATGAAGCCCGCCTTGCCAAGCCAGGCCCCGAACAACCCCTCGGGGGCATAGGGCAGGTCGCCCACCGTCAGCCCGCCGATCAGCCAGCGCGCCAGATCGGCCCCCGGCAGTGCCTCCATCCACAGGCGCAGGGGTTCCACCATGCCCGCGCCCACGGTGGTCAGCGTGATCCGGTGGTCAAGGACGAAGGCGCGGCCCGCCGGGATGTCCAGCGTTTCCGCCAGAAGGTCGTTCGCGTCCAGCACATCGATGCCTTCGGCGCGCATCAGATCGGTGAAGACGGCGTGGTCCTTGATCGCCTGCTTGACCCAGAACACGTCGTCGAACAGAAGATCGTCGCAGTTTTCCGGCGTCAGGCGACGGTGGGCGAGGCCGGGGCGACAGACGATCACCTGGCGCAGTCGGCCGGACTCGGAATGGACGCCGACGGTTGGTTCGGACATTGGGAGTCTCCGGTCAGAGATAGGTGGCGACGCTGAGCGCGGCCATGATGAAGACAGTCAGGATCAGCAGGAGCGGCCATACAAACCCCAGCCAGCGCTCGTAGGGCACCCGCGCGATGGCGAGCCCGCCAATCACCACCGCGAAGGTCGGGTTGATCAGGTTCACCAGCCCGTTGGCCGACTGGTAGGCGGTGACGGCCAGTGACCGGTCGACTCCGGCAAAGTCCGACAAGGGCGCCAGGATCGGCATCGAGAGGACCGCAAGGCCCGAAGAGGACGGGACGAAGAAGCTCATCCCGACCTGGATCCAGTAGAGAAGGTTGATGAACGCCAGGTCCGATAGGCCCGAGACGGCCCCGGCGGCGGCGTTCAGGATGGTGTCGGCGATCAGTCCCTGTTCCATCACCACGACGATGCCGCGCGCCAGCCCGATGACCAGCGCCACGCCCAGCAGGTCGCGCGCCCCGTCGATGAAGGCCCTGGTCAGCCGCTTTTCGCCCAGCCGCCCAACCAGCCCGGTGACGATGGCGGCGGCGAAGAACAGCGCGCTCATCTGCGCCATCCACCAGCCCTGCGAGGACACGCCCCAGATCAGCGCGACGAAGGTCAGCGCGAACAGGACCAGCACTACCGACTGGGTGCCGCTCAGCACGTCGCCCGCACTTTTCCCGGCAGATCCGGCAAAGGCGGCGCGGTGGTCGGCGGCAAGGTCGGCCACCCGTGACCGTGACGGATCGCGCTGGACGCGGGCCGCATAGCGCATGACATAGGCGATGCAGATGACCAGCCCGCCCAGCAGGATCACCAGCCGCAGCGCCAGCCCCTCGGTGAAGGCCACGCCCGCGGCGTTCGAGGCGATCACCGTGGCGAAGGGGTTGATCGTCGAGCCGAGCGTGCCGATCCCGGCCCCCAGCAGGATGATCGCCGCACCGGTCACCGCGTCATAGCCCGCCGCGATCATCACCGGCACCAGAAGCCCGTAGAAGGCCAGCGTTTCCTCGGCCATGCCATAGGTCGTGCCGCCAAGCGCGAAGAGGCTCATCAGGAAGGGGATCATCCAGATCTCGCGCCCCTTCAGCCCGGACATCGCCCGGCGGATGCCGGTGTCGATGGCGCCGGTGGCGTTCACGACCCCCAGGAACCCGCCCAACAGCAGGACGAACAGCGCCACGTCGATGGCGTTGGCGGCATAGCTGTCGGGATCGTAGAAGCCCGCCACCGGCGCCATCACGATGTCGATGACCCCCTGCGGGTTGGCCTCGACCGTCTTGTAGGTGCCCGCGACCGCGATCTCGCGGCCGACGGCCTCGTTCTCCACCCGGTCGAAGCGGCCGGCGGGGATGACCCAGGTCAGGCCCGCGACCAGCACGATCAGCGCGAAGAGGATCGTGTAGGCGGTCGGAAAGCGGTCGGCCAGCCGGTCGGTTCCCGAGTTGGTGTCGATGTCGCTCATTCTGTGTTCCATTCTGCTCGGGCGGGAACAGAGCCTCTGCGCCGCCGCCCTTGTTGGGAGAGGCCGACGATCAGGAAGTCGCCCCGCTTTCGGGACGGCTTGTCGGCAAGTAGGCAGGCACCCGGCTTGCCCAGGCGTCATATTCCGCGCCAAACCGCTCGCGCGCCTCGGCCTCCTCGCTGCGGGCAAGGCGGAGGTACATCCAGACAAGCACCGGATACATCGCCAGAGTCAGGATGGTTGGCCATTGCACCAGAAACCCCGTCAGGATCAGCACAAAGCCTACATACTGCGGATGTCGGATACGCGCGTAAGGCCCGGTCGTGGCCAGCCGCCCGGCACGCTGCGCCGCGTAAAGTATTGGCCACGCGACCGAGAGCAGCCAGAAACCTCCCCCGATCAGCAAGTAGCTCAGAAGGTGGAACGGGCCAAAATGCGGACTGCCTCGCCAGCCGAACATCATCTCGGGCAGATGGCCCGCGTCGTGCGAGAACCAGTCGATGCCAGGGTAGGTACTGCCAAGCCAGCCAGAAAGCAGATAGATGGTCAGCGGAAAGCCGTACATCTCGGCAAAGAGAGCGACCAGAAAAGCGCTGAACGCGCCAAAGCTGCGCCAATCCCTCGGCGTCTGCGGCTTGCTAAAACTCAAGGCAAACATGATGAAGACGGCCGCATTTACAAACGCGAGAAGCCATAGCCCGTAGGCAGGTGCGGTATCCGGGGTCATCGCGGGCCTCCCTCGCTCTTTTCGGAAGGCTTCTCCGTCGCCGGGCCGGTGACATCGCCCGACCGGCCGCCAAGACCGCTGTGGCCTCCGTGCCCGCCATGGCCTCCGTGCCCGCCGTGCATCATGGAATGCAGGCCGATGCAGGCGAACAGCGGCAATATCACCAGCAGATTTCCAAAGGGAATGTGCAGCCGGTGCTCGTAAAGGAGGAGCAGCGCGCTCAGCGCAACGAACCCAACCAATGCCAATCCCCAGCGTGTCTTGTACCACGCTGCGGGGTCATCCGGCTTCTGTGTTTGATCATGCTGATGCATTGCTTGCCTCCAAGGTCACGCATTTGCTGGCCGTGCATGGAAGGAGACGCTCACGCTGCCGAGATATTACAGGCTTTCGGCGACATTGAGTTCATCCGCTCCCCCCTCGACGTACCTCGCACGGGTTGATCTCGGTCAATGTTGCTCTCGTCCAGGCGACGTAGAGTGCCTACATGACGTCCAATGCCCCATCAGATTTTCGCCGGGAAGCGCATGCAATCTGCATGGCGTTCCTCGTCGCAATATTGGGCTTGGCGATAATGGTCGGTTCCGTGGACCCGATTGAAACGAACCAGGCAAGACAGAGCGACCAACACAGATCTGCCATCGTGAATGTAGCATCAATGCCGCCGCATGAATGCCCCACTTCGCCTGGCAGTCTCGGTAGCCATTGCCATCTTCAATATGCCATTTCAGCCAGCGGATCAGCCAACGCGCCGGTGCCGATCGTCGCGTTCGTAAGCCACTGGGTGCGTCTGGAGTTCTCGTTCCGAACTCAGCATCGGCCAAGCGGACTGCTTCGTCCACCAAACGCCGTTTCGCAACTCGCCTGAAACCGGAATTCCGTCTGCCGTTGGCTGATCACCGTCAATCGCCATTGTCATAGCCGGGTTCCATTCACGAGACTTAGCGAACGGAAACCGCCATGCTTTACACCGAGATCTTTCGGTCCGACCTCCGGCGTCCGCAGCCGGTTGAGCCCGACCCGTGCACAAGAATTGTCGCCAGACGCGGTAACTATCTGAGCTATCTGCGCCGCCGAGTGAGCGACCCGGACACTGCGGAAGATCTTCTGCAGGACTTCAACCTGAAGGTCATTCGGGCTTCCCGCCGCGCCGGCACGATTCACAACACCGAAGCTTGGCTATCCCGCGTGTTGCGCAATACACTTTTTGATCATTACCGTCGGTGTGATGCGCGCCGCCGGGCCGATGCCACCTACGCAATCCATGCTACCGCGCTTTCCGCATCTGACGGCATGGAGCCAGACTTGGCAGAAGCCGACTCGGCTGACGGGCAGTTGACGGACATTGAGCAGGCCCTGGCGCGCATCCGTCCCGACCAGGCAGAGCTGATCCGTGGCCTCTATTTGCGTGATCAGACCAGAGACAGTCTTGCGCGCCAGTTGAACGTCTCGATCGGAACACTCAACGTCCGTATCCTGCGCGCCCGTCGCGCCTTGCGCGACGCGCTGACGGGCCCGTCCGGCCACACTGGCGCAATCGGGACAGCTGCGGGCTCCAATCCCGATTTTTCCGGCTTCTCTGTCCGGGTGCCGGGTCCGCACGTTACCCGAACAGGAGAAGAAGGTTTCGCATGACGGGTACTATCAGGACGGCCAAGGTCAGTGACGATCAGGATCAGCACCCAAATCCCGGAGTCAGCGCGCAGCGCGCAGCGGTCGAAGCAGCCTTAGTCGAGGGCCATCGCCGGATCTTCGGATTCCTCGTCAATCGGTTGAGGAATGCCGATGAAGCACGCGACGTCATGCAGGAATTTTCTTTGCGAGCGATCAGGCGCGCCGACGATCTGCGCGACGCGCAAAATGTGCGTGGCTGGCTGAGCCGCCTGCTCTCGACTGCTATCGCGGACCATCATAGGCGTTCCAGTCGGCGGCGCAGTCAGGAAGTGCCCGCCACTCCGTCAGAGGAAGCAGATCCCGCGGCCGGTCCCGACGGTGAGGTCGATGTCGCCGTCTGCGCGTGCCTGCGGGATGTGATCAGCCTTCTTCCCCCGGCGGCGGCCGACATTGTCTGGCGGATTGATCTTGACGAGCAGCCGCGAGCGGAAGTCGCCCGCGCCCTGAACATCAGCGAAGCGACACTTGCGGTCCGTTTGCATCGCGCGCGCGCAAAGCTGCGGGACCTGCTGGTCGCCATGTGCCTGACCTGCCCGGAGCACGGCTTTCTTGACTGTGCCTGCGACAGGGCGCGAACGCTTAGGCTGACTTCCGGAGGATCTGCAGAGGGTTCGCCGGTGTAATGGTCGCGGACGCGCCGCGTCCTTACCACGGCGAGTCCCCTGAGCGGGACAGTCCGCCGAAAGATCAACCCCTGACCCTGGAGATCCAGAATGACCAAACCGGAAACCAGATTGCAAGCAGAGACGAAATCTGCCGCAGGCGGCTGCTGTGGGTCGCACGGAGAGCATGGCCTTGACGCCACATCGTCCGAACGCGCATCAAACGACAAGCATGTCGAGCGGGCCAAGGCGACAGGCGCCGACGCGTCCGCAGACAGGCCGAAAGCGAAGCACGGCTCAGGTTGCTGCTGCTCCTGACGGAACGCCACTGCGACGCGCCGCAATGCCCGGCGCGCCGCAGCCCAGATCAGCCAACGAGGGACGACGTACAATGACAACCACGGCCACACTCGACTTCAACGCTTCGGCGGATCGGCTGGGCCATCTCGGCATCGAAAAGCAGCTTGCCGCACTGCCGGGTGTGCTGTCTGCCTCTGCCAGTCCGGTCGGCCTGTCGATCAGCGTCACCTTCGACGACAGCAGGACCAGCGTGGAAGCGCTGCGTCAGGCTGTCGAGGACTGCGGCTACCACTGCGCGGGCGAAGTGCTGCCGCGGCATGTCTGTGCCGAACACGGCAGCTATGAGGGCCAGGCGGCGGCCGGAGCTTCGGTGCATGCCGGGCATGACATGGCTTCGATGCCCGGAATGTTGCCCGGCATGGCGAAATCCGCCATCGCCCACCCCACCGCCCATGACGAGATGGCGCATGAGATGGGCCACGGGTCGGGCGACATGCAGTCGATGGTGCGCGACATGCGCAACCGCTTCTGGGTGGCGCTGGTCTTCACCATCCCGATCTTCATCTACTCCCCGATGGGCGGCATGTTCACCCCCCCCGCCCCGCCCTTTGACCTGCGGCTTGACCTCTGGCTGTTCATCCTGGCGAGCATCGCGGTGATCTGGCCGGTCTGGCCCTTTGTCGTCGCCGCCTGGCGGGCGCTACGGAACGGCATCCTGAACATGGCGGTGCTGGTCGTACTGTCGGTTGGCACAGGATATGCCTTCAGCGTCGGCTCGACCTTCTTTTTTCCCGGCGTGCAGTTCTACGAGGCGGTTGCGGTCCTTCTGGTGTTCATCCTGCTCGGCCACTGGCTCGAGATGCGGGCCCGCGCCGGGGCGTCCGAGGCGATCAGGGCGCTCCTCGACCTCGCCCCGCCGATGGCGACGGTGATCCGCGACGGCCGCGAGGTCGAAATGCCGACAGCCGAGGTCCTGCAAGGCGAAACTGTGGTGATCCGGCCCGGCAACAAGATCCCCGTTGATGGCGAAGTGATCGAGGGTACGTCTCTGGTCGACGAGTCGATGCTGACTGGGGAATCCATGCCGGTGCAGAAGGGCGTCGGCAGCATGGTGATCGGGGCCACGATCAACAAGTCGGGCACCTTCCGCTATACCGCCACCAAGGTCGGCGCCGACACAGCACTGGCGCAGATCGTCAAGCTGGTGCAGGAGGCGCAGAACTCCAAGGCCCCGGCGCAGCTTCTGGCCGACCGGGCCTCGCAGTGGCTGGTGCTGGTCGCCATCGTCATCGGCGTCGGCACCTTTGCCGTCTGGTATGGCTGGATCGGGGCCGAACTCCTGTTCGCGCTGACGCTGACGATCACTGTCTTCGTCATCGCCTGCCCCGATGCCCTGGGGCTGGCGACGCCGATGGCGGTCATGGTCGGCACCGGCCTTGGCGCGATGAACGGCATCCTGTTCAAGAATGCCAGCGCCCTGGAGGATGCCACGAAACTTGACGTGGTGATCTTCGACAAGACCGGCACCCTGACCATGGGCCAGCCCAAGGTCGTCGAAGTGGTGGCCACCGAAGGCCGGACCGAGGACGAGGTTCTGGCGGCGGCGGCGGCGGTGGACAAGGGCTCAGACCATCCGCTTGCCGTTGCCATCGTCGAACGCGCCGAGAACCTGACGCTTGGCGCGATGACGGCATTCGAGACCCTCGACGGTCGCGGTGCCAAGGCCGAGGTGGCGGGCAAGGCGGTGCTGGTCGGCAACCGGCGGCTGATGGACGAGGAGAAGGTGTCGCTCGGTGCCTTGACCGACCGCGCCGACACGCTGAAGGGCGCGGGCCGGACGGTGGTGCATGTCGCCGAGGGTGGCCGCATCCTTGGCCTGATCGCGATTGCCGACGCGCTGCGCCCCAGTGCCAAGGAAACCGTGGCCAAGCTGCGCGAACGCGGAGTCCAGGTCGCCATGCTGACCGGAGACAACGCCGGAACGGCGGCGCGCATCGCGGGCGAACTGGGCATTGACATCGTGCTCGCGGATGTCCTGCCGGGGCAGAAGGCCGACAAGGTCAAGGAATTGCAGGCGCAGGGCAAGAAGGTCGGCATGGTGGGGGACGGCGTCAACGACGCCCCGGCGCTGACCCAGGCCGATGTCGGCTTCGCCATTGGTGCGGGCACCGATGTGGCGATGGAAAGCGCCGACGTGGTGCTGATGAAGAGCGATCCCTATGACGTGCTGGGCGCGATCGTGCTGTCGCGCGCGACCCTGCGAAAGATGCACCAGAACCTGTTCTGGGCGGTAGCCTACAACGTCGTGGCGTTTCCAGTGGCGGCGGGCGTGTTCTACCCCTTCACGATCAGCCCCGAAGTTGCCGCGATCTCGATGTCGGGCAGTTCGGCCCTGGTCGCGGTCAACGCCCTGCTTCTGAAGCGGACACGGCTCGAAGGCGTGGTACGCCGCTCCCCGAACGCACCGCTGCCCCAAGGCCTGCGGGAAGCCACGGCATGACCCTCGCGCTGCCTCAGCTGTCGCGACGCAGTCTTTTGGCGCTTTCCTGTGCAGGAATCGCCGCTCTTGCCTTGCCCATGTCCGCGCCAGCACAGGATGCCGCCGACGCCAATTCCATGGTCGTCGACGACGTACTCGCCTACCTCGGTGTCTTGCCCGCCGCGATCGTCCGGGGTCATCCAAGCTCCCATTCCGAAGGCACGATGCATGGCGGCGTTCCCGAGGGTCGCAATCAATATCATCTCGTCCTCGCCCTGTTCGATGCCACAACCGGCGCGAGGATCGAAGCGGCGCGCGTGTCGGTCAAGCTCATGGAACTTGGCCACATCGGGAACACCCGGCTGAACCTCGAACCGATGTTGATCGCCGGGACTGTGACCTGGGGAGCCTTCGCGGAGCTTCCCAGCCGGCAAGCCCTTGAACTTTCTTTCGATGTCATTCTTCCCGGACGGGCGAAGGGTATCGTGTTCCCATTCACCTATACCCCCACCGGGGACTGACCGGTTGCTCCGGCAATCGTCTCTGCACCCTGGCATCTCTTCAAGACTGCGCGAAACGCAGGAAGGAACCGAAATGAATGACCTGTTCGAACGCGTTTGAAGAAACGGTTGCGATCGGGCCTCGGGCATGGGCGACCCGCTCAGGACCAAAGGCGGCCAAAGCAACTGCAGCGGTGCCGCAGGCTTTCGCGGCGGCCGGACAATGGTGGTCCGAAAGAAGCTTGCGCATCTGCGGGACGTCGCGCCGCTGACGCCGGCCAACATCGAAAGCACGAGACGGTGGCAACAGTCGACCGTCCTGGTTGAAAGAGGAGAAATCGGCATGAACATCACAAAAAAGGTCCGCGTCGCGGTCAACGGCTATGGCGTCATCGGCAAGCGAGTGGCCGATGCGGTGGTGCTGCAGCCCGACATGGCGCTCGCCGGGGTATGCGACGTATCCGCCGACTGGCGCCCCCGGATGGCTTTGGCCAAGGGCTTTGCACTGTTCGGGGCAACTGCGGATCACGCGGCGGCGATGCGCGCCGTCGATCTTGCCGTCTCGGGCACGCTCGACGATCTGCTCGCGCAGGCGGATGTGGTGGTGGACTGCACGCCAAAGCGGATCGCGGCAGCAAATGTCGAGGCCTACCGCAAACGTGGCATCCGCTTCATCCTCCAGGGAGGAGAGAAGCATTCGGTCACCGGCCATTCCTTCGTCGCCGAGGCCAGCTTTGCCAGTGCCATCGGCCGCGACAGCACCCGGGTCGTGTCCTGCAACACCACGTCCATCGTTCGCACGCTCAACGCTCTGAAACGCGCGAGCCTGCTGGCACGGGCGCGCGGTACGCTGCTCCGTCGGGCGACCGATCCCTGGGAAAGCCATCTCGGCGGCATCATGAACACGCTGGTCCCGGAACCCGCTATTCCCAGCCACCAGGGTCCCGACGCGCAAAGCGTCGATCCCGATCTGGACGTGGTGACGATGGCGGTGAAGGTGCCCGAGACGCTGGCGCATCTGCATTACTGGTCGGTGCAGATGACCCGCGCCGCGACCAAGGCGGAGGTTCTAGACGCCTTCCGCGCCTCGTCGCGCATTGCGCTGATCCGCATGGACGACGGGCTCGACGCGCTGAATGCCGTGAAGGAGATGATGGCCGATCTGGGCCGCCCGCACGACAACCTCTACGAAGTCGCGCTCTGGGAGGACATGCTGACCGTGCAGGGGGACGAATTGTTCTACGCCTACATGGTGGACAACCAGGCCATTGTTATCCCTGAGACGATCGACGCCATCCGGGCGCTGACGGGATTGGCGACCGAGGCGTTCGCCACTATGGCCCTGACCGATGCGGCGCTTGGCATCGGTGCGCTTGCCCGCTGGTGATCGGCGGCAGAGGGCCGCTAGTATCACCCGCGACGGCGCGCAGCGAAATGTTGCCGCGTGCCGTCGACGATACGCGTCACACACCAGCGTGCATAAAGCGGCCCAGCCAAGAGCCCGAGCAGGCCGCCGACCACACCCTGCGGCAGCGTGTAGTCGATGAAACCGCGCAATTCGGTTCCGCCCGGGGCCGGATGGGTCTCAAACCCCATCCGATAGTCCTGAATGACGATCATCTTCTGGTATCCGGCGGTTTGCCAGATCTTGCGGACAGGCGGAACGCGCTCGGCAATCACTTCTTCCACATGCAGTGCAAGACCCAACATCCGGCCATCAATGCGGATGACCGATCCGACCTCCCTGCCCCTGCCTTCATCCAGGCGATACCGCATGGCGCCGCCCAGCATCATCGGTGACCCCCCGGACATGTGAGCGCCGATGCGCTCCGGGTCGTCGAGGAAGTCGAACACGTCCTGCGGCGGCGCAACGATCGTCGCTGAATGTTCGAAACGATGGGGGGTTTCCTTGCATCTCTGCTTCTCCATCGCCGCCGTCCGGCGCTCAGTCGATCTGGCGTACTAAGCCCGGAAAGCGGTTGAACGCCAGCTTTTGCACCAGCGCACCATCAACCGTACGGATTTCCGCAATGATGCTGCCATCGGGAGCCTCGCCGATGGCGCCAAGCACCAGGCGCGGATTGCCCAGACGGTCAAGCTGAGCCTGAAGCAAGGATTGCACCTTGTCCGGCGTCATCTCCGGGGCTGCGGAGGCTGCCTTGCCGAAGATCACTTCCAGGCTCAATCCGCTTTCCATACCGGACTGCATTCCGTCGGCCATTCCCGCCGTGGGCATCTGACCGGCTGGATGGTGCTGCGCCATCATCTGCATCATCATCTGCATCATTTCGGGAGACATCATTGCCCCCATTCCGGCTTCGCCGCTCGGAGGCTGTGGTTGCGGAGCGACCTCCGCCTCGACCGTGGCGGTCGTTTCTTCATCGACTGCCGGGTGATGCGGGTCGTCCGCCGGCGGAGGGGTCTGCCCGCTGGCCGCGCCGATAGTCAAAAAACCTGCCAGCAGGATGGACGATACACTACAAACCCTCATCTCAATGCTCCTAGCCATTTCGTGTGCAGGTTTCATCGTCTCGGCAACTGGGGCGGACGCCGCACCACTTTCGGCAGCGGGAAGCCGAATGGTTGCGAACATCTCAATCCCCCTATGCCGCAGCGTCCTGTTACGCGCTGCACTTCGCCGCGTCATACAGGCCACCTCTATCGACGCACGAACCCGCTGGAGATTACCGAGCCGCTCGGCTCTCTCTCGACCGCAGCAAGCAGACCTGCGGAACGCGCTTTCGAGAGCGGATGGCGCCATGACCGCTGCACTGCTGCATCAAACGCATTCGGGATGTGTTGCTGCCCCCGGAAGCACCGAAGAAAGAAACCGAAGGCTTCCATCCCGTGCTCCCGCCCGTCGGGCGGCGGGATGGCCGGGAGCAAGCCACCCCGCACGCCGCGGAAGTGCCCTACAGGCCGCGAGCGGCGAGCCAGGCCTTCAGCTGGGTAATCTCGGCCTCCTGAGCCGCGATCACCGCTTCCGCGAGCTTGCGGATTTCCGGATCCTTGCCGTGCTCAAGCTGGATCTGCGCCATGGCGACCGCCGCTTCGTGATGCGGGATCATGCCGCGCACGAAGTCCACATCCGCGTCCCCGGTATAGGGCACCATCATGTCGGCCATCATCTTGTCCATCGCGGCGGCATAGGCCTGTGCGGACGGATTGTCGGCCAGTTCCGGCGGGATCAGCGACATGTGGCTCATCATGCCCATGTCTCCCATTCCGCCCATGTTGGAATGGTCCATCCCCTCCATGGTCTGGGCAATGGCAAGGCCGCCAAAGAGAGCAATGGCCGCTGCCGATAGCACAAGTCTGCGCTTTTTCATTTCTGTTTTCCTTTTCTCCTTGGATTACGTCAGGCCGGCGCGTACCCGACCTCGGTCAGAGCTGCGGCCAGCCGCTCGCGGGGAGTCTCCGATCTGACTTCAACCTTGTGGGTGCTGGGATCGGCGCTGACTTCGGCTGCCGGATCGACCGACTGGATGGCCTTGGTCACGCTGCGCACGCAGCCGCCGCAGGTCATGTTCTCGATATGGAACTGCATGAGTGCCTCCTTCAGGTTTTTGCCTCATGCATTGTGAGATAGGGCTTCCCACGGTTGTAAGGTCAAGCCCACAAAGCCGTGAAGACGGAATAGAAGCTAGCCCTTGACCTTCCCATGATGGGAAGCCCTATCTATGTTCGCGGAAGCACCTTGGAAGGAGTCCCGCAATGAACATGCAGGCAAGGCAACCATCCGTATCCGCCACGGACCGGATGGTGATCGAAGTCGAGGGCATGACCTGCGCCTCCTGCGTGGCACATGTCGAACGGGCGCTGAAAGCGGTGCCGGGGGTGGCTGCGGCATCGGTCAACCTGGCGACCGAGCGCGCCGAAGTGACCGGCCCGTCGCTGGACCGTGCGGCGCTGGTGCAGGCGGTGGAGGGGGCAGGCTACGCCGTTCCCGTGCGTCCCGTCGATCTGGAGATCGAGGGGATGACCTGCGCCTCGTGCGTTGCGCGCGTGGAACGGGCGTTGAAAACGGTGCCGGGTGTGACCTCAGCCGTCGTCAACCTCGCGACCGAGCGGGCGACGGTGACGGGGTCGGCCGATCCGGCGGCGCTGGTGCGCGCGGTGGCCGATGCGGGCTACGACGCCCGTCCCGCCGCCCCGGCGATGGCTGTGTCGGACGAGACGGCGGCGAAAAAGGCCGCCGAAGAGGCTGGCCTCAAGCGCGACGTGCTGATTGCCGCCGCCCTGACCGCGCCGGTCTTCGTGCTGGAGATGGGTCGGCATCTGTTCATGCCGATTCACATGGCGATCGTGAACAGCATCGGCCTCCAGGCAAGCTGGTATGTCCAGTTCGCCCTGGCCAGCGCCGTGCTTTTCGGCCCCGGCCTGCGCTTCTTCCGCAAGGGTTTCCCGGCGCTGGCGCGGCTGGCACCCGACATGAACAGCCTGGTCGCGGTCGGCACTTCCGCCGCCTACGCCTATTCGCTGGTGGCGACCTTTGCCCCCGGTCTGCTGCCCCCTGGCACCATCAACGTCTACTACGAGGCGGCCGCAGTGATCGTGACGCTGATCCTGCTCGGCCGCTACCTTGAAGCCCGCGCCAAGGGCCGCACATCGGAGGCAATCAAGCGGCTGGTGGGGTTGCAGGCCAAGACCGCCCGCGTCGTCAGGGGCGGTGTCGCGGTAGAACTGCCCGTTGCCGAGGTCCGCCCCGGCGATGTGGTCGAGGTCCGACCGGGCGAGAAGGTGCCGGTCGACGGCGAAGTCACCGACGGGAATAGCTGGATCGACGAAAGCATGATCTCGGGCGAACCTCTGCCGGTGGAAAAGATCGCAGGCAGCGCCGTCACTGGCGGCACGGTCAACCAGACCGGCGCCTTCAGCTTCCGTGCCACGGCGGTTGGCGAGGCGACGATGCTCGCCCAGATCATCCGCATGGTCGAGGCGGCGCAGGGCGGGAAACTCCCGATTCAGGCGCTGGTCGATCAGGTGACGATGTGGTTCGTGCCCGCCGTGATGGTGCTGGCCGCACTGACCTTCGCAGTCTGGCTGGTCTTCGGCCCCGATCCAGCGCTGACCTTCGGCCTTGTCAACGCGGTGGCCGTGCTGATCATCGCCTGCCCCTGCGCCATGGGGCTGGCCACGCCGACCTCGATCATGGTCGGCACCGGGCGCGGCGCGGAACTCGGTGTCCTGTTCCGCAAGGGCGAGGCGCTGCAATCGCTGCAAGGCGTCAAGGTGGTGGCGCTGGATAAGACCGGCACCCTCACCGAGGGCAAGCCGAAGCTGACCGACCTCGTGCTCGCGCCGGGCTTCGACCGTGCCGCCGTCCTCGCCGCCGTCGCGGCGGTCGAGGCGAAATCGGAACACCCGATCGCCCGCGCCATCGTCGCGGCGGCGGGTGTGGACGGGCTGACCCTGGCCGAAGTCACCTCTTTCGACTCCGTCACCGGCTTTGGCGTCACCGCCACGGCAGGCGGGCAAAGGATCGAGGTCGGCGCCGACCGCTACATGACCAAGCTCGGCCTTGACGTGGCCCAATTCGCCGACGCCGCCGCGCAGATGGGTGATCAGGGCAAGTCGCCGCTCTATGCCACCATCGACGGGAAGCTGGCAGCGATCCTCGCCGTCGCCGACCCAATCAAGGAAACCACGCCACAGGCGATCCGCGCGCTGCACGCCCTTGGTCTGAAGGTCGCGATGATAACCGGCGACAACGCCCGCACCGGGAACGCCATCGCCCGCCAGCTTGGCATCGACGAGGTGGTGGCCGAGGTGCTGCCCGACGGCAAGGTCGATGCGGTGAAGCGGCTGAAAGGTATCGGCCAGCTTGCCTATGTCGGCGACGGCATCAACGACGCCCCGGCGCTGGCCGAGGCGGATGTGGGCCTCGCCGTCGGCACCGGCACCGACATCGCCATCGAGGCGGCGGATGTGGTGCTGATGACCGGCCGGCTGACCGCCGTGTCCGACGCCATCGCGCTGTCGAAAGCGACGATGCGCAACATCCGGCAGAACCTGTTCTGGGCCTTCATCTACAACGCGCTGCTGATCCCGGTAGCTGCGGGGGTGCTGTGGCCCGCCTTCGGCCTCCTTCTGTCGCCGATCATCGCCGCCGCCGCCATGGCCCTCTCATCCGTCTTCGTGCTCAGCAACGCACTTCGGCTGCGGCGCTTTGCGCCCGCAACATTGAATTGAAGGAGGAATGGTCATGAATATCGGTGAAGCTGCAAAGGCCTCGGGCGTGTCGGCCAAGATGATCCGCTACTATGAGTCCGTCGGTCTCATCCCGGCAGCGGGGCGAACAACGTCAGGATACCGCCTCTACACAATGACCGACGTGCAGGTTCTGCGCTTCATTCGCAGGGCGCGCGACCTTGGTTTCCCGGTCGAAAAAATCGAGGAACTGTTGGCACTTTGGCAGGACCGGTCCCGGCAGAGCGCCGACGTGAAGCGGATCGCCCTGGAGCAGATCGCCGGTCTTGAGACTCGTATTCGCGAGATGCAGGCGATGATGGACACGCTCCGTCACCTGGCTAACGCATGCTGCGGCGACCACCGTCCCGACTGTCCGATCCTTGCCGATCTGCTGGAGGGTCCGCAACAAGTCGACGCCCACAGCGAAGGCGGCCGGTCTGCGGCAATCCGCTCCGGTCCGGCGACCATACTTCAAACACATTGACTTCGTGCAGACCGCTGTTCCTTGGATCCGACAAGCCGGGCGGGCCGTTACCGCTGTCGTGGCAACCAGTGGGATTTTCTGGCGGCAGGTGCCGCTTGCTCCGTTCCCACCATCCCGCCTGACATCGCCGCGCTCTACGTCGGGCGCGTTCCGGACGCGAGCTTGATCGGATGGTTGGGTCTTGCCCTGACGCTGGCACGCCTGCCCCCTTCGGTCCGTGACAAATCAGAATGCGCCGCATCACCCGACGACGCGCCTTAGAAAACAGGGATGCGGGTCTGATCACGCTTGATTGTTGCAAAAACCGGGGCACTTGACTTGTGTCAAGGCGAGGTCAGGTCTCGCCTGAGAGCATTGGCCATTGCTGACTGGTCAGGCGCAGAATGCAACACCAAGGGAACGTCCGCGCAAAAAGAAATGCCCCAGCCGGGCATGGCATCTTTCTCCGGATGCTTCTTACCCTTGCCGTAGCCGTACTGGGCTTTGTCGGGCAGCCGTCCTTGGCTTCCGATGCCACGACTGCAACTGGATGCACCACCATCGCGTCGCACTTTGACTCCTCGGTGCACATCGGTACTGGCGAGACGGAAGGCGTCGCATCCAGAATACATGCGTCGCACCTTCAGGCCTGTCCGCTTCTCGGATGCATTTCGATAAGTCTTGGCGAGAGCAATCCTCTGACGCCTCTGGTGTCGATCGCGACTGCCGTGATCCTGGGCCTCGACCGAGCAGACCATTCCGGCGTTGCCGTGTCTCCAGGATATCGTCCGCCGATTGCGATCTAGGGCGCTGTTTTCCACGTCCGGCCGCTGCAGCTGAGCGGAGCATTGGCACCTCTGACCTGTGCCCGTCCGCGAACCCGCTGCACCTCAATGATCCGATACGCCAAGACGCCGGCTGCACGCGTCTGCGATCATCCACATGATGGATTGAACCATGAAACCCGACAAACACTTCACCACAAGACGTGGGTTCATCGCCACGTTGGGCTTTGGCGGCGTAAGCCTCTACGGCCTCTGGGCCGCTTACGGCGCAGCCCCAAACCCCTTCGCATTCTTGCGCAACGCAGAAACCTCAGCTGCGGATTCTGATCCCATGGCCGCGATGGCAATGGAGGGTCACGGCGGAATGGCTTCGACATCGAATGTCGAAGCCTTCCGGACAGAGCTTGCCGATTTCGTCGCCCGCTTCAGCGAGCCGGATGGATCCGTCTATCCCAGGCCGGTCGCCAATCCGGAAGCCATGTCCGGCATGAACATGGACGGGATGGAGATGGCTTCTGATGTGGAAGCAGCACACACCGAGCCGGATCATGCAGGAATGGACACGCCCGTCGAAGTGCTCATGCTGGCCGAACGTTTCTACTTTGACCCCTCGGACATCCGGCTGGAGGTCGACCGGCCCTATCGCTTCCGAATGCTGGCCGCCGACGTCACCCACGGCGCGTCGATCCAGTTCGGAGAAGGCGCCAGGATGATCCGCCTCGGCCCCGGGGTCGAGACGGAACTGCAAATGACGTTCACCCGACCGGGCAGTTTTCTCGTCTATTGCACATCCTACTGCGGACCCGGCCATGATGGCATGCAAGCCCGCATTACCGTCGTCTGAAGGGGAGGTTCCAATGTCTGACACAATCGTTTCCCGGTTGCGCTCGCTTCCTCGTCAGGATCGGCGCATTGTCATCTTTCTGGCTGTCGCTGCACTTGTGGCGCTGATCATCGGCCTTGCGGGCGGTCTGCTGACCGCCCTTGTCCGGGCCGGGTTCCTGCCGGTCCTGCCCGAGTCCGGCTACCGTTTCCTTTCGGTGCACGGACTCAGTGCCTTCTTCTACTGGCTCTACTTCGCCCAGGCGGCCCTGCTGCTCGGGTTTTCTGCCGCCGAGCGCGGGAACGGCGGGGGGAAGACCGGACTGGTCAAGCATCCATTGGCCCTTTCCGGATCCATTGCGATGGTGCTGGGGTTCGGCCTTGGGCTTCTGGCCTCGGTGATGGGTTCGCCCCCGCTATACGACGGCAAGGCCGACCTACTGGTTGATGAACCGATGACCGCTCTGGTCTTCAGCCTTGGCTATGTCTTGCTGGGACTTGGTCTGATCCTGGTCCCGGCATCCGCCATTGCCACGCTTCTGCCCTCTCTCGGGCGCAGCCGCCGCCGGTCTCTGGACGCGCTTGGCTTTGCCCTTCTGGCATGGGCCGGCTTTCTGATCGTCACCGGCTTTGCGGCAATTCACGCCTTCCTGCCGGCCTTGCTCTGGGCCGCCGGACTGGGCGCCTTTCCGGCAAGCCAGGAGACAGGCTGGCACATCCTGTTCCACAATCTGCATTACTTGCCGCTCATGGCGACGGTGGTTGTCTGGTACATCCTGATGCAGGTGCTGACCGGCGCAAAGTCGGTGTTTGGTGCCAGATTCTCGAAGCTGGTCTTCAGCCTGTATCTCGTCTTCGTGCCGCCAACCTCGCTATACCACATGTTCCTCGACCCCGGCCTGCCGGAGTATGTCAAGGTGGCGGGTTCGGCGCTCTCGCTGTTCGTTTCGGTACCGACGCTGACCGCCTTCCTGGTGATCGTCGCAACGCTGGAGGTTCACGCGCGAGCCTCGGGTGCAACGGGTCTGTTCGGCTGGTTGCGCAAGCTGCCGTGGGAGCATCCCGCGACAAACGCGGCAAGCATGGCCGTGGTCAACATGATCTTCGGCATCTCGCTGGCATTCGTGCTGATCCAGGAGAAGCTGGCACCGCTGCTGTCGGATACGTTCTTCGTTCCGGGGTACTTCCATTTCTTCACGGTGGGAACCGTCAGCCTGTCGCTGCTCGCGGGACTCACGGCGTTGTTGCCAGAGTTGACTGGCCGCCCGCTTCGTGCGCCGGGGCTGCTGCGGTCGCTGCCGTGGGTGGCATCGGCAGGGCTTCTGGTATTTGGCAGCGCGGGCGTGGCTGCGGGTTACATGGGCGTGCCGCGGCGGGTGATGGATGTCACATACGGCGGCGAAGCGCCTGCGGTCTGGTCGACACTCATGGGATTTGTCGGCTTGGGCGGAACCGTCATGGCGCTCTCCCTCCTTGCCTATGCAGCGATCGCTCTGGCTTCGGTGTTCGGCCGGTCGGAAACAGCGGAGGCATCCTACCGGGCTCCGGTCCAATGGGAGGCCTTGCCCGTCGGGCGCAACGCTGCTTGGACAGGGCCGGTGTCCATCCTCGTGATTGCGGTCGCCATGTATGGCTTCAGCACCCTTGGGTTCGAGTTGCTGCAAGCGGTTCCCCTCATCGCCACTGGCGAGATGGGTCACTGACAGGAAATTCCACAGGAGATCTGACATGAAAGAAGATATCTGGCTGTTGATTGGCGTGGCGTGCATCTGGACCGCCTTGGCGATCGGCTATGCCTTGGCCCCATGGGGCGACATGATTGGCTATGCCCGCGTGTGGGGCTTCGGGGCCGCCCTGTTCTTTGCCATCGCCGCAGTTGTCTGGAGGGCGGCAAGAAGCTGAAACCAGCTTCTCTTTGCAAGCGGGCTCCTGCCTGCAGGCAGGTAGTTTTGATTTGACGGAGATAGTCATCGGGGCAAGGACGCGCGCCACATCCGAAATCGTCCTTGCCCCGTCACTTCGCGGATCAAACCTCTTTCATCTGTCCAGCTGAGGTTTCGCTGGACTGCCGCGCGGCTCGTGCGCGTCACGACATCGGCGATCAGAGCCGAGATCACCGGCTGTCGCGTTGCCTTTAAATCCGGCACACTGCGCGTTGAGCGACGTTTGTGGGACCGTTCAACTACCTGGGGTCATGCGGCACGCTGAAAGAGCGGTACCGGCACGAATGGCGAAATGATGGTCTGCCTTGGTTGAATGGGCGGCTGGTAGGCGAGACGTTCCGCAAGATCGCCATTGGCAAGGGCGACGCGAACCTGAAGGAGCAGGTTCGCCCCTCGTTCCGACCAGCGCATCTGTTGCTTCTTGACCATCCGCTTTGCGACGAGATTGTTGACGCTCGCTTCAGCCGCCGTGGAGGCGATCCGTTTCCCTTCGCGATATCTTGCGCTGTAGTTGGCGATCGAACCCCGGTTCTGCTCGATGTAGGTGCGCAAGTTCAACAGACCGCCTCGTAGCGGGACGATCGCGGTGCTGCCCTGTTCAACTGCCTTCAGGTCGTGAAACAGGCGACCGATCAGGTCAATTGCCCTGTCTGTTTGACCATTCCAAAGACGCCACCTCACCGCTGTTATGTCCTCCAGAAGCTCCTCCCGCTCGTCCGGCGGCAGTCGGCGCGCCAACCACGCGGCAGTCTGCTCGATGGGGCGCAGCTTCATGGCAATGTGAAACCAGTCGAGGATGTGCGTGGCTGTCTGTGGTAGTGCTGATTTTAGGCGTTTCAGACAGTCCTCAGCATCAGAAATCACAGTGATTTCGCCTTTGCCTTCGTATCCAAGTCGTTTGAGGGCGAGTAGCCCTTCCGCGCGCATTCTCTTTCGCGAGGTGCCAGAAAACGCGAACAAGATTCCTCGGTCGGATCCGACCCCGCCACGACTTGCATGACAAATGACCGCTTCGAAACTTCGCGTTTCATGGCCGCGGACTTGCGGGATATGAGCAGTATCGATGCTGAGGACAAATTCCCTTTCTGGGTCTCCAGGCAGCGGCAGCTCGCGTTGATGACGTTCCTGCGTGTCAACTTTTTCAAAGAGCATGCGCTGTTCTTCCTTTTCTTCCAGTCGCTTGCCAATTGCCAACGTGCGATGTCGCAGGGTCGTGTGCCGAGTTGGTGTCTGCCCAGGCAGAAAATCGGTCAGAACTTTCGCCGCTGCCCGGTAGGGCATAAGTGCGCCAAGCTTAGCAGTAAGTGTCATCAGTTCTGCAGTCGCCCGGTTAGGGCAGAGCTCGGAAATCGGGGTGATTGTGAAATCAACGCCGGGCATGCAGCTGCGGCAGGGGTACAGCCGCGGGCTCTCCACGGTCACAGCGCCGTAAACTGTCTGGATCGTTCTGGTCGAATAGTCCTTGACCGGCCGCGTTCCGCCACATCCCTCGCAATGACGTCGGAACAGAACATAGAGGGCGCACTGCCGCTCGATGATGTTCCGTTGAAGCGAGGCCATGATAGCTTTGCCTTCATCGATCGACAGGCCGACGTTACCGGCGATCAGATCATCAAGGCTCTTCTCGATCTCAAACTCGAACCGGTGGCCTCGCGTGATTTCGTCCGAACCCTCAATACTGATTTTCCAGCGCATCCTGCCTCTCCTCTGCCAAGACTGGCAGAGAGTAGAGCCCGCTTCGGCAAACAATGCACCCCAGGGAATTGAACGCTCTCACGCGACAGCGACCATCGCGCCGTTCTTCAGGGCACGCGATCCGATACGGATGACCGCCTGCACCACGATGGCCAGCACTGCCGCCTTGAGCCCGAAGAACAGTGCCTCGATCGGTCCGACATTGCCGTAGAGCGCATAGATCCAGCTGAGCGCCATGATAGCGATGACGCCGGGCAGCACGAACAGGACGCCCGCGATGATGCCGCCGAGCGTGCGGTGCATCAGCCAGCCAATATAGACCGCGAGTTGCATCGCTTCCGGGCCTGGTAACAACATGCAATAGTTAAGCGCATGGAGGAACCGCTTCTCGCCAAGCCAGCGTTGCTCCTCGACCAGGATGCGGTGCATAAGCGCGATCTGTCCAGCTGGACCGCCGAAGCTCAAGAGACCGATACGGGCCCATATACGAGTAGCCTCGGTCAGCGTTGGATATGTGCGGTCCTGCATCAGTCTGCCTTCGGCTTGTTGGTGGGCCAATTATGTGTTTCGTCAGTTGCATCCCGCGCCCAGCGATAGAAGGCGTCGTATAGCAACATTCCGGCCTCTAACTGCTCCAGATCGTCCGAATACATACGTGACAGGCCGAGCGATGCGGCAAGCAGGCCGGCCGCCTCGGGCGCGAGGTCGAGTCGCGCAGTGTCAGCGCCGCGCACGATTGTCGCGAGCCGGTCGAGGGCAGGAATGGTCAGGCCGAACTCGGCGAGCATGACGTCGAAGGTGCAGAGGTCGTCCCGGTGGCTCCAGAACACACCTTCGATGTCGAAGGGCGACCCATTGTATCGTTCGGCGACGCCCTCCACCTCGGCAGGCGCGACGAACAGGATGATCGCGCGGGGATCGAGAAAGCGCCGGATCAGCCAGGGACACGCGATGCGGTCAATCTTGGGCCGCGAGCGCGTGACCCAGATGGTGCGACCCTGCGCATCGCGCGCGGGCAACTTAGCCCGATCAATCAGCGGCAACCCGGCAGAGCGCCATGCCTCGAAACCGCCCTCGAGATATTCCGAGGAGCAACCCTCGGCGCGCAGCCAGGCGGCGGTACCCTGACTGCGGCGGTGGCCAGCTTGACAGACAGCGATCGACGACTGGCCGCCGAGTTGTGGCGCGAGGTCGGCGAGCGTCTGATCGTCGATCCGGGTGGCGCCAGGGAGCAGCCGTGGATCAGCGGCAAAATCCTCTTCGGATCGCACGTCGAGCAGGAGCGGTGCGCGGGGGGTTCCGATGATGCGGGTAAGCTTTTCGAACGAAATGGCATTGGGCGCAGGCATGTGCGTTCCTCCGTCTTGCGGGTGGTATGGAACGCGATCTTCGGCTGGCGCCTCGTGGGGAGCTCGCAATCCCCATACGCGAACTATCTGATTTAGGAGCAATCATGTCAAGGAAGGATAGCCTTTCAGGTGGGTCTATTACACCAATGTCATAGCAAAAATCGACGCTGTTATTTCTCAACCGATCGATCGATGCCACCGGAAAACCCATTCGGGTAGCCGATCCCGTTCACGGTCCTCATGATTTTGACATGCGCACCGGTTATTCGTTGGAATACTGGCCCTTGTTGTATTGTGCGGTCAGATGACTGGCGAAGATCTTGTCAATATTCCTGCAGCTGGGGATCTAGTCCGTGATCAGCATCAGGCCCAGATCCATCGAGTTTTGCACAATAAGCTTAATTGTCACCCCTTCGCATCCGGTATCAGGACGCCCCTGACCTACCCCAAGCACCGCTTTTTAACTTTGCCGCAACCCGTGCAATAGTGCTCAGCGAACCTTTACTGCCATTTGTCTCTACTTGTGCAAAAACGCTCCTGGTGGTGCCCATTTGGTTGCTCACATGCGCCACAATCGATACCGCCCCTGCCCCGTCACCTCCCGGATCAGGCCTCGCGCTTGCGTCCAGGCGAGATTGCGTTGCACGGCGGCACGGCTAGCGTTGGTCAGGGCCTCGCCCATCGGGGCAGAGACAAGGGGCCATTCGGTAAGCACGGCGCGCAAGGCGCGCGTGGTCTTGCCCGAAAGTGGGGTCATTTCGCCTGCCTTGCTCGTCTTAGACACGCTTGAGGGTCCAAGCTGGATAAATCTGCTCGTTTCATCCAGCGCAGCACGACAGCTTCGCGACATCCTTGTCGAAAGTCTGCGCGGCGAGTTTCAGCCCCTCGACCGTTGTCAGATAGGGGAAGATCGTCTCGCCGAGTGCCTTCGTCGTCATACCGATCTTAAGCGCCATGACCAGCGTCTGCACGCTGTCTGCCCCCTCCGGCGCCATGATCACGCCGCCAAGCAGACGGTCTGTCGCCCGGTCCGCGACCAGCTTGATCAGCCCGCGCGTATCGCGCGCGGCAAGCGCGCGAGGCACGTTGTCGAGGGTCAGCACGCTGGTCTTGACGTCATGACCCGCCGCGCGCGCCTGCGCCTCAGTCAGCCCGACCCCGGCGACCTGCGGATCAGTGAACACCACCCAGGGCATCGCCGCATTGTCGTATTGTTCGGCCCCGCCCATGACGGCGTTGCGGGCGGCCAACTTGGCGCCATAGGCGGCCATATAAACGAATTGATCGCGGTCCGTGACGTCACCCGCGGCAAAGATCCCGGGCTTTGTGGTCTGCATGTCGTCGCCAACCCGGATCGCACCGCGTGCGTCGGTCTCGACGCCCATCTCCGCGAGGCCCAGCCCCTCGGTGTTGGCGGCGCGCCCCGTCGTCAGGACGAGGCGGTCGGCCGTCAGTTCGCGCTCCGCGCCATTCACCGTCACGGTCAGCACCGCACGGTCTCCGTCGCGCCGCGCGGCGTGATAGGTTGCGCCGTCAAGAACCGTGACACTCCCGGCGCGCAAGACCTCGGTGAGCGCTTGCGCCACCTCCGGCTCGGTGCGCGGCAACAGGCGCGAACGGCAGACGATGGTAACCCGCGTGCCCATCCGCGCCATCATCTGCGCCAGCTCCACGCCGATATAGCCGCCGCCGAGGAAGATCAGGCTTTCGGGCAACTGGTCGAGATCCAGCAGCGACGTGCTGTCGAGCGTTGGTACGTCCCGGACCCCAGGGATGTCGGGCCTGGCCGGTCGACCGCCGGTGGCGACGATCACCTTGGGAGCCGTGATCCTGCGCCCGCCGACCTCGACCCCGCCGGGGACGAGACGGCCTGGACCCTCGTCGAGATAGGTCACACCCTCGTAGCCCGGCAGCAGATCGGCGTACTTCTTCTGGCGCAGTGTAGCGACAAGATCGTCCTTGGCCGCAACCAGCGCCGACCAGTCGGCGACCTGCGCCTCTCCGCTGAGGCCCGGGAAACGATGCGCCGACTGCGCGCTGTGCAGGGCTTCCGCAGCGCGGATCATCGTCTTGGAGGGCACGCAGCCCACGTTCACGCAGGTGCCGCCGATGGTCCCATGCCCGATCAGCGCGACGCGCTTGCCGCCCTCGGCGGCGGTGATCGCGGCGGAGAAGCCAGCCGATCCGGCGCCGATCACGGCGAGGTCGAAATCGCCCGTGGGCGCCTTGGTTTCGAATTTCATGAACTCATCCATTTTCTTGAGATGCCCTGCGCCGCTGCCGCCGCCAGACGGCATAGATGGTTAGGCCGATTAAAAACGCCAGCGCGGGCAGCAGCACATAGTCGAGCCAACCCAGCCAGGCCGACAGGCCCACGGCGCCGAGAAGAACGACCAGGATCGGCGTGAAGCAGCAGAGCGCTGCGATGACGGTGCCGACGACACCTGTTGCAATCAGCTTGCGGTCTGTCCGCTCGGTCATCCCGTCAACCCGAGACGCGCGCCGGGTAGCCTGCATTGGCCGACGCGGTGGCGATCGCCTCTGCGCTGGTCGCGGCGGTGTCGAAGACGACAGTAGCGGTGCGCGCCTCGAAGTCGATCTCGACCGCGTGCACGCCTTCGACGCCCTCCATCGCGCGCTTCACGGTGACCGGACACAGCGCACAGGTCATATTGTCCACCGCGAAGGTGAGGGTCTGCTCGGCGGCGACGGTTTGCGCGACGGCAGGGATGGCCGTGATGGGTGCTGTGGCGGTCAGGCCGAACAGAACAAGGGCAAGGATCGTCTTCATGAGGGTGTCCTTTCGAGATCAGTAGAGAAGCGGAGCCCACCAGTCGATGGTGAGTGCAGCGAGGACGAGGATCAGGGAGGTCCAGAGAGCGGACTTGGTGATGCGCGCCGAGGATGGGCGCGCGCAGTAGGAACCGGGCTCGCAGACGGTCGGTTTGCGGAAATAGACCTGCCGGAATCCCGCCCCGATGAAGCCGAGCGAAATCACGGCGAAGATCGGCTTGAAGGGCTCCAGCGCCGTCAGGTTGCTGATCCAGGCCCCCGAGATACCGAGGGTCAGCAGCACCAATGGTCCGACACAGCAGGCCGAGGCGAGAAAGGCGCCCATCACCCCGCCCGCCGCAAGCCAGCCCTTTCGGGCGGGGCGATCCGCTGCTGAGGTGTCAGTTCTGTCGTCTGTCAGCGCCATGTCGCGCACCTTTCGTCTGTGGTTGACGATGGGTGTAGGGTCTGTAGTAGCTACAGGCTCAAGAGGAAAACCCCCATGATCGATCACGAAAGCGAGAGCAGCTTAACACGCGGCGACCTGGCCCGGGCGACCGGATGCAACATCGAGACGATCCGCTATTACGAGAAAACCGGCCTGCTGCCCGACCCGCCGCGCAGCGCCGCAGGCTACCGGATATATTCCGCCGCACACGCCACGCGCCTTCGCTTCATCCTGCGCGCCCGCGAGCTCGGGTTCTCGATGGAGGACATTCGCGGGCTGATGGGGCTCGACGATGGTGCCGCGCCGACCTGCGCCGAGGTCAAGGAGCGGACAAAACGTCACCTTGCGGACGTGCGGGCGAAGATCGCGGATCTCCGGCGGATCGAATCCGTCCTCGCTGCAACGGCATCCAGGTGTTCTGGCGCCGAAGTCCCCAACTGTCCGGTGCTCGACGCGATTTCTGGAAACTGAAAACTATGACACGAACTTCCCGAACTCTTGAAGCTCCCATGCATCGAACTGGAAGATTCAAGATCGTGCCGCTACCCATATCTTGAATCGCCCCTGGCCGGTCACCTCGCGGATCAGGCCTCGCGCTTCCATCCAGGCAATATTGCGTTGAACGGCGGCACGGCTAGCGTTGGTCAGGACCTCGCCCATCGGGGTAGAGACAAGGGGCCATTCGGTAAGCACAGCGCGCAAGGCGCGCGGGGTCTTGCCCGAAAGCGGTGTCATTTCGGCTTCCGCCCGCGCTGACCATGCTTCGACATCGTCTAGGTGCCGCATTGCTGTCAGACATGCCGTCTCCATCCCCTCAAGCCAACGCGCCAAACGATCAGCGGGTGGGCCGCCAGCGCGCAGCCCCCCTGCCCCACCCATGGCCAGAGGTGCAAAGACTGCTCCCTTGCCCTCGCTGGCCGCGATCCGCGCGGCCGTGACTGCCGCTTCCATTCGATCGCCCTGCTGCCCAAGGCCCGCAAGGCTCCAGAGGTGATAACCCGCGCAGGCACGGGTTATCGGGTGCAGCTCGGCGGCTTGCGCCATCAGGTTCAGCCAACCGCCCGCGCGATCCGCGAAAGGCTCGGCGTCATCGACCATGTTCTCGGGATCGCGACGATCGAGGAAGGCAGAAAGGTCCACCTCTGGGCCTGGTCCCCCTGTCAGACGACGTACCGCCCAACCGACACGCGCCAGTGCTGCGGGGTCCTCTTGAACGCCTGACAGGCGCATGGATATCCAAATAGCAATGCGATCCGGGCCAATGCGGTCACCCGCGAACCAGCTGAGGTCGGCAGCCTCGATCAGGGCAAGCCTGTGCCGCCATCCTTCCGGGCTGCGCTTCAGGCGGTCGTCCAGCGCGCCGACGCGACCGGCCACACGGGCAAGACGCGCGGCATGACCTGCCTCTGCTTTCCGCCAATCGTCGAGGACCTCGCCTTCACGCAGTTCGGCCCGTGGTCCTGGTGGCAAGTAGTCCGGCTCCTCTTCCATCGGACCGGGCAGGAACCAAAGATCGTCTTCGGACGACTGTTCCACCTCCTCAGCGTCGAGGAAGAGAGCGTCCGATTCATCATGAAAGGCAGGCACTTGAGGCTTCATATGTGCAAAATACTGGAATTTTGCTTTTTACCCAAGGGTTTTGTCGGAATGCGCCCGCGCTCCTTATATTGCATGCGCGCGGCACGGTCTGCCAGAACTCTCTGATCGCGCTCAGCCTATGCAAACTAAGGGGTTTCTGATGAGCAGTGCCACAGAGCACGCTCTTGCATTCGTTTACAAACGGTCGTTTATTGGCAACATCATAAACTGCAAAACAGGCCCCCTGCCCCGTGCACCTGATCGGATACGCGCGCATTTCAACTGAGGACCAAACTACCCTGCCCCAGTTGCAGGCCTTGAAATCCGCGGGCTGCGCCGAGATCCATGAGGAACAGGCTTCGGGCGGGAACCGCGCGCGCCCGGTGCTGGCGCGGGTGCTGGAGCGGATCGGCAAGGGCGACACGCTGGTCGTCGTGCGCATTGACCGCCTGGCGCGGTCGCTGTCCCATCTCCTCGAGGTGATCGAACGGCTGGAGGCGAAGGGCGCGTTCTTCCGCTCGCTCACGGACCCGATCGACACGGCCAGCCCTCAGGGCAAGTTCACCCTGCAGGTCCTGGGTGCCGCGGCCGAGTTTGAACGCGCCCTGATCCGCGAACGCACCAAGGCGGGGCTGGCCAGCGCACGCACTAAGGGGCGGGTTGGCGGGAACCCAGGCCTGCGCGCCCGCGATCCGGCGGCACTGCGCAAGGTGCGGCTGGCACGCCAGGACGGCTATATGGAGAGGCTGAACGAGACGGCCCAGGACTGGGTGCCCCATGTACGCCGACTGCGGCCCGACATGGCGTGGGAAGACGTGCTGCGCATCGTCAACGGCCCACTGCCCCGCGAGCGCCAGTGGACGCAAGGCCGCCTCCTGCGGGCCGTCAACGCCTATGTCCGGGACGGCTTCCTGCCCGGGAACGTTCTGGGCCGCTCCAGTCGGCGCGAGATGGACGACCGCCTGCCTGCCATCGTCGCTGCCATTAAAGGCGCGGACCCCGACATCACGCTGCAGGCCATTTGTGGCCGCCTGGAGGCTATGCGCGAGCGCACGCCCCGAGGACGGACGAGTTGGCAGCCGTCTTCCGTCGCGATGCTGCTGAAGCGGGCGGAACGGCTAGGTTTGTTTGGGTCGAAACTCGTCTAACTATTTGTACCATCGTGCAAAAATCCACTTCTTGCCAATTGGTAACTTACTTCCGCCCTGCGCTTCTGTTTGCGAGATAGGCTTCAAAAGCAGCCCGCAGCGATGCGTCAGAAAGCTTATCGCTGAACTCCAGAACAACATTCGACCCACGCTTTCTAAGTGTCACCCCAATGCTGTCCGCATCGCCCCGAAAAATCTGCTCCGGAGGTCGCTTGCGCTTCGGGCCCGAAGCTGCGGATCTGAGAGATGAAAGCACTGCAGAAGCCTCAATCGGAGCCCCCTGCCCTGCTCGCGCAGCAGCCTGTCTTTCGGCCAGGTCACGAGCCACCTGTATTACGGACGAAGCGACCTTCGGGTCCGCCAGTAGCGGCTTCAAGACGCGCGCGTGAAGCTCCTTGATCTCGCGAATTGATTGGTATGCGGCCACCACCTGATCGGGAAGCCGTGCCAGATTCAGGTAGCGCGACAGCCACCCCTCCGAAACCTCAAGCCGCTCGGCCATCGCCTTTTGTCGCCCGCCATAATACTGCTCAAGCGCCGCAGCATAGTCCCGAGCGCGTTCGAAGTCCGAGATGTCCTCGCGATCACGGTTTTCGACATCAGCGAGACGGAAAGCTTCCTCATCGGAAAGATCGCGAACTTCGATAAGATAGCGGAACTGCGGGTAGTTGTTCGCACGAAGCCACGAGACCGCAAAATGGCGCCGCGCCCCACAGATGACTTCATACTCCGCACCGCGACCCTTCCGCAGTTTGCGAACGATGGCCGGAAACTCCTGTTGGCCTTGAGACTTGATCGAGTCGATCAAATCACGACAGTTGTCTTCGTTCAGCAGCTCGTAGGCGCGGTTGTGACGATCCCACATGACACACAGGGCGGGATCCACCCAACGCAGCACCTTTTCTTCGCGCTCCCCGACGTCAGCCAGAGCATTTGACCTGCGGAGAAATCGCGTACCGCCGCGGTCTTCTTCCCCTGGAGCAGATTCGTTGTTCAGATCTTTGAGGACATCCTCGAAGATCGCGTCATGACGCTTGCTCACAGCACTCCCTCCTTGCGAAGCGCACGATGATGGCTCGGCCAAGTCTTACGAGCCAAGGTCTCAATCTCTCGACCGACCGCATCAAGGTATGCACGGCACCGCTTGTGCGTTTCGGTCCGCGTGCTCGGTCCGGTCAGTTCATAAACTGTCGAAAGGTTGGCCGTCGCATTGTCGATTTCTGCGCTGTCTTTCAGGACCGACTGAAGCATGTCCTGCGGAAACACCGCATCCATCATGCGTTTGATGGCCACATGCGCAGACTTCTGGTCATTCATTTTGGACGCCAGAATCTTCACGAAGCTGTACGATCGTTCGCCGCCGAACTTCGAAAGCTCGGTTAGCGTCGCCTCCATCATTTTCAGAAAATGTGCTGTCGAGGCGAAATCGATGTTACTCGGTGGCGCCGGTATCAGAAGAGCGTTGGCGGCCCGTAGAACTGAGAGGGAGATCATACCCAACGCAGGCGGCGGGTCCAAAAGGACCACGTCGAACTGGTCGGATATGCTCGCAATCCCATCGCGCAACCGGTCAAGGATGAAGGTGGGCTCTCGTGCCATCCTCGCCGCAAACTCATATTCTGCGTCGTAGAGTCCTAGATTAGCCGGAATCAGGGCAATCCCGGGCCAGTAGGTCGCCCGCAGAGCGTAGTGCAGTGACTTCGGCCCGCCGTGGCGTAGGAAGGGGTATAGCGTGTCTTCCTCCTCATCCACGTCCACGTCTGGGTTCATCCCGAAGATCGCCGTTGAAGACGCTTGGCTATCGCAGTCGATAACGCACACGCGGTAGCCCTTTAGTGCGAAGAACTGCGCCAAGTGGCTGACGATGGTTGACTTGCCGACGCCGCCTTTGAAATTCTGTACGGCGAGAACAAGCGGAGGGTCATCCGCACCGCGGTGCGGCAAGGTACCGAAGACCTCTCGCATCTTGTTGACTTGCGCGAGAGTGTATCCCGTGCGGCGCCCCGTCTCCGCGTCTTTGTCGGGTTCAGATAGCCGCCCGTCCGCTTCAGCGTCTCTGATCGCCTTCTCCGTCCGGCCAACCATCTCAGCGGCGGTCCGGACGTTGAAACGGATATCCAGGCGCTTCTCGGAATTCGGAGCGAAGACACGCTCTCTCAGGCGCTCGATCACGGTCGCCGCGCGACGTGTTAGGAGGGTAAGCTCGCTCAGCGTGACCGGTGGCAGCACGGTATCGTCCATCAACTGCTCTCTTCTGTGGTTATGCTCGAATCATGCTGCATCTTCCACGCAGGGTAAAGTTCGGAAATCACCGTCTCGACGGTGATCCTCCGGAAAACGGGCAACTTGACGTCGACTTCCGCTCTTTCGCTGGCGTGGCTCAGAAAGTCGATAGTCTGCGCCCGTCACGATGTCGCCCCATCCCAAAAAGTAGGGTTTCAATGAGAGGTGGCGGTCAGCGCAACCTTCTTCCTGAAAAATTATCCACAAAGAAAACCTCTAAGAGTTCAGATTCTTTCTGGTTCTAGGGTTCGCATGCCGTAAGCGGCTGTAAAGCATAGATAATACACGCCTTACCTTACTTCCTGGGTGCTTAGCCATACATTCTGGGAGTGTAGAACTTACGAATCGGGGCGGGACGACTTACTTTTTGCAACTGGTCGAAGACTTACATTTCGGGTGACGCAACCTCTCAAGGCGTCGGGCTGCAGATTTCTCTTTGCTTTCAATCGCCTGCGAATCGCCCCTGATTCGTCCTCGCGTGATCAACTTACAAATTGGGTGCCGGCCCGACGTCTGCCGATCTGAGCGCTACCAGACACTTGCTCGCTTACTCACTTCAAACTACAAAAGTAAGACAAAGCATGTATGGGCTCCATGGCTGAAAAACCCTATCGCACCATTGATGCTCGGCCAAGTGCCGACAGTCTGATCAAGCCAGGCGAACTGGTTGATCTGATCGAGGTAACACCCCTGAGCCTCAACGATCGGAGAATTTACAATCAACTTCTTGAGAACGCATGGGATGCCATCGACAAGCCCGTGAGCCACATCATCTCGAAATCGGCACTGCGAGGCAAACACAACTCGAATGACCGGGTTGGCGAAAGCTTGGAGCGCTTGATGTCGGCGGTCGTCAAGGTGTCTGTCAACTGGGACGGCGGACCGGCGATCGAGCGAGTACAGTTGCTAGGAGGGAACATCGAAGCACTGCGATCTGACGGTTTGATCGAGTACGAAATACCCGCGCGATTGCGAAAGATCATCGCGAACTCAACTGTTTTCGCTCGCCTTCAGCGCGAGGTGATGTTCGCGCTTTCATCCAAATACTCGCTAACGCTTTACGAGATGGTGCAGAAGCGGGGAAACTTGCGTTGGAGGTCAGCAGAGCGGTTTTCGCTTGACGCACTTCGGGGCATCCTTGGTGTACCGAAGGGAAAGCTGACTTCCTGGTCAAACCTCAAGCTTCGAGCTCTCGATCCCGCCGTCGCAGAGGTGAATGACCTTTCCGATTTCATGGTGGCGTTCGAGCCCCTGAAATCTGGCCGAAGCGTCACACATGTTGAGCTCAAATGGTGGCGGAAGGATGAGGAGGCGACCGGCGCAGCAGGGCGTGCTCTCCAGTTTTCCAAAGTCGGACGACGTATTAGGGCTGCCGGCACCGAGGACAGGGTAGTCCCGTCCGCTCCTGTTGAGGCGACACCCGATCAGCGGCCGAAGGCCCCCGAGTTGAAGCCCCGTCCGGCATGGCTCCAGTCGCGTGGTACGCCACTGCGGACAGAAACCTACGAGACGGCGCGCCTTCGGCATGCAGGCTACGATATCTATTTCGTGGAAGGTGAGTGGCGCACTTGGGCAGCCGGAAAGCCCCCTGCGGACGATCCGGATAGGGCATTTTTGGCATTCTTCCGGAAGTTTGCTGAGGCCAATCCCATCAGATAGTTGCCAATTGGCAATCTGCCGCTTTCATAAGTAGTATCAAATAGTTAAATGGACTTCATGCCTCCGTGTCATTGTGTGCACCGGTAAGGGGGAAGAGTTAGAGTGGGCCTTTTGGCCTGTGACGGGCCATAGCCGGGAGAGAGGCTTCCGGCGCCCGTCACGGAGAGACTGCCATGAGCAACGTGGAAATTATGGACCCTGTGCGGTCGGTGAGGTTGGGCGGCTACAGGGTGGATGTGAGCCGGGGCGAGCGGAACGGGCGGGTGTCGTCCGAATGGTTCAACCGGCCCGATGACGAGCGGTATCTCTCGCTCGACGATCTCTGGGCTTCGGTGAAGGGTCGGTCCGAGCGGAGCCGGTCCCGCGTCGTTGAGACGGCGCAGATCCGGGTCGAAGCTGCGCGCGACAGCGCCGAGCGGCTGCACTTGGTCCTCCCCAAGGCCAAGGAGCCCGTGGCTCCGACGCATTGGGCCTTCGGCCAGTTGGCCAGCATCGTCGGTGCCCCGGCCTCCTACCTGCGGCAGTTGCCTGCGCCTTTGGCCGGGATCAACCTGCAATACGGCCTCAGCAACCACCGCGCCGAGCAGGTGAAGACGTTCGAGACCGAGGATGGCCGCACCGAATTGCGCGCCGTGACCGGCCCTGACTACGGCCGCATCCACGACCATGAACTGGTCGAGGCGGTCCAGCGCATCGCGGGCAATGGCACCGGCGATACGCGCTGGAAAGTTCCGGGCGTGCTCGACTGGTCGACCGGGGTCTACAACCCCGATGTCGAGATCAGCCGCGACACGACGACCCTTTACGCCTCTGACCGCGACGTCTTCCTGTTCCTGGTCGATGATCGCAACCCCATCGAAGCGGGTCGCCTGCCGGGCGGCTCCCCCGATCTCTACTTCCGGGGCTTCTACTGCTGGAACTCCGAGGTGGGCGCCAAGACGCTCGGCATGGCGAGCTTCTACCTCAGGGCGGTGTGCCAGAACCGCAACCTCTGGGGCGTGGAGGACTTCCAGGAGATCACCATCCGCCACTCGAAATACGCGGCCTCCCGCTTTGCCCAAGAGGCCGCCCCGGCGCTGACTCGCTTCGCCAATTCTTCGCCGCAGGGATTCGTGAACGGCATCAAGGCGGCGCGGCAGCAGATCGTGGCGCGGACGGATGAGGATCGGGACGATTTCCTGCGGAAGCGCGGCTTCTCGAAGTCGGAGTCGGGCAAGATCATCGAGAAGGTGCTGATGGAAGAGGGCCGCCCGCCCGAGAGCATCTTCGACTTCGTGCAGGGGATCACGCGCTTGGCGCGCGACAAGACCCAGCAGGATGCGCGTCTCGACATGGAAGGCCGCGCCAAGAAACTTCTCGACCGCGTCGGCTGACATCAGCAGCGGGGCAGGGGGCCCTTCGGCCTTCTGTCCGTCAGCATTTCCCCCCCTTTACTCCTTCCCGGCCAACTCCGCCAGCGGTTGCCTCCGGGCTGTCGATCGCCATCGAGGCCGCAAGGACGCGGGCCCGAAACAGCAAAACGGAGAAAGACCATGGCGACCATCGGCACCTTCAAGAAGACCGGCACCGAATACACCGGCGAAATCTTCACCCTCAGCCTGCAGGCCAAGGGTGTGCGCCTCGTCCCGGACCTGCGCGCCTCGGGCGAGAACGCCCCCTCCCACCGGGTCCTGGTCGGCCGCGCCGAGATCGGCGCCGCCTGGACGAAGAAATCGAACGAGAACCGCGAATACCTGGGCCTGAAGCTGGACGATCCGAGCTTCGCCGCCCCGATCTACGCCAACCTCTTCGATGACGAAGACGGCGAGGGCTACAGCCTCATCTGGTCCCGCCCCAACACCCGCCGCGGCGACTGATCGCAAAAGCAAAGGCCCCGGTCGAAAGACCGGGGCCGAAGTGCTTGCACTAGTTCTATCGCAAGCTGTACCACATTACATGCCGTATATGGCACTTATATGGTGATAAACTGCCGTATCCGGCGGTGAAGATCACTTCACAGCGCCAGAGCCAGCTCCATCTCCCGATGTTCGAAGGCGGGGGCCAGCTGGCTAAGATCGCGACCCGTCACGCCATGACGCTGCATGATCGTCTGCCAGGTGTCGCGGATCTGCCTCGCCATCACGCGAGCGCGCTGCCGTGCCTCGGACGGGGACAGGCTGAAGAACTCTGCGGCCTCGATCGCCATCTCAAGCGATGCTTCGAAGGGCGCACCCTCGAAAATGGCCGTCTTGAGCAGCCGATGCCGCTCAGGCTGCGGATTCACGTCGAACATCTGAGAGAGGCTCCACTGGCCATCGCCGGCATAGACGAAGCCATGGTTCTTCAGATGGTCGTCGGTGTTGGTGACCAAGACGGTGAACACGATCCGCAGCCAGAGCTCTGTCAGGTCCGCCTGCGGGTTGTCGCTGTGCTGCTGGATGAACCCTGCGATTTCGGTATAGGCACCTTGCTCGGCTCCGCGGCGCTGGAGTGCGGTGCGGGCGGAGATATAGGGGATGCGTGCGGGCCCGTCGCGGTCAAACCGGCGGATCAGTGCGATCGGACTGTCGGTTGCCTCCAGCATCAGGTTGGCGTCGGGGGCGTTCAGCCCCACCGATCGCGCCAGTTGCAGCGTGGCCACCTCGATCCGCTCGACTGGACTCGCATCTGTCGCTGACGAAAACTTCGCGATCCAGAGTTGACCGCCGTCCAGAGCATTGGCCTTGGGCCGGGCTCCACCGATGGAGCCACCCGCGCCGGCCATCTGCCGCAGCGCCGCATTCGAAACCTCGCCACGGCGTTCGATGGTGGCGGCAATGCTGCGCAGGTCTTCGAGGTCGATCAGCTGTGGAACCGGGGCCGTGTCGCCAGTAATCACACGCCCTTCACTGTCACAGAACCGCAGCGCCCCTTGCCGGGTCGTATCATCGGTCAGCGTCAGCATGTCGAACTCGCTTAGGCCTGCCCCGTGCAGCCGTTCCATCAGCATCCGTCCCCAGGCATCTGGCGCCGCATCCTGAAACGCACCGGGCAGACTCTCGCGCTGATCCCCTCCGCGCCCGGATGAAGCGAAGAAGGGTGCAAGTCCAAGAGGAAGATCGGGCGCGAGGGCGAAACCCTTTGGGTCGTCGGTCCACCCCTGACTGTAGCTGAACTCCGAGTGTTGGCGGCCCCGGTCGAATGCGAAACGCAGCTTTCCCACATGCAGGAGACTATTGCCGAGATGAACTTCGGCCTCCTGCTTGCCCGGCGCGGAGCGGGTGCGGCGGACGGTAATGCGATCCACTTCGGCCATCAGAAACTGACCCCTTTGCGCTCAGGCTTCGGGGCAGGGGATGCTTCGTCGCCTCTCGCCTCAGCCTTCGTGGACTTGCCAGGCTTGAAGCTGCGCCCTCGTTTGGGAATGGCATCCAGCGCGCGAGAGAGGCCGACGGGGTCATTTTCTGGTGAAATGAGATCAGCCAGACCCTTGGGGCTTCCCAGTGCGGCCAACACTGCAGCAAGATTTCCGACGCCGACTCCGGGATCGCCCTTTTCCAGTCGCATCAGCGTACGCTCGGACACATCTGCCCGCGTTGCCAGCTCTGCGATGGAGAACCGGCGCGACAGACGGGCCTGGCGCAGGTTCTGGCCAAGGTCAGTCAGGGAGCGAAGGGCTTTCAGATTTGACATGTCTGTCGGATACGGCGTCTATGATAGCTTAAACTGCCATATATGGCGTAAAAGACCAGTTGTAAAGTCGCAGCGGCTCCGGAGAAGTACAGAATCCGTCACAAGGGCAGGCTGGAATATCTCGCATCTCAAGTGCGCGACAATTCCAGGAACAGTTCGGTATCAGCCAGGCAAGGTGTCGCTCCGTGTAGAATGCAGCAAGACCTGCGGCAGGAATGGTGTGGCGTTTCAGCCTGATGCCATGGGGTTTCCAAGGTGACGGTCCCGCCCGCCCGTATTCATCGATGGCAAGTTGCCCCTCTACCTTCCCGGTCTGAACCAGCTGATCGCTGGCGACCCGCATGGCGGCAATGCTGGCGAGCGGTGGGCATCCTGTGACGGGGCAGGAGCTCCTGTCTCGGGTCAAAGCCCCATCCCCCGCTTCCATTCGCTGTCCTTGGTCTGATCCGTCTCTTTGACACTCAACCCCAGAGGGGTCGGCTACGCGAGCGTGCCGCCCTCGCGGATTCGGACGAGCCGAACGCACGAGGGTGATTGCAGATCCGGTCAGACACTTCGGGCGCCTGTCGCGCGGGGGATGGTCCTCCGCCCCCAAGAAGACAGGAGCCGACCCCATGTCCAAAAAAGATGCCACCGCTTACGCCGCCAGCCTCGCCGCCACGCTGATGGTCGCGATCACCGTGTTTCAGGCCGGGGACGGCACGCACGGGGCGATGCCGTCTGATGAATACGATGGCGACGAGGCGCTCGTCGCCCTGGAAATCGATCCCTGGCAATGAGGCGCGAAAGCGCCTCACCCACCCGGGTCGCGCCCATCCAGCGCGCCCGTCCGGGGACACGGCACCGAACCGAGGGGTCCGGCAGGGGGAGGTCGAGGCGGGAGCGGGCAGGGCGAGCCCGCTGAGACAGAGAGAGCGGCGGCGGGCTCACCTGTAACCCGCTCTCCCCGGAGATCCCAAAATGACCATCCACCTTCCCGGCCGCGCTGCGCCGGCCCCTGAACTCTCATCCGAACTGTCCCGCATCCTGGCCGAGCAGGCCGAGCGTGACGCCGCCGAGGTGGCGCTGCACGCCCGGAACAAGGAGGTACTGTTCGACGGGCTGCGCCTTGTCGGCATCGCGCATGCCCTGGTCAGTTTCGATGGCTCAGGCGACAGCGGGCAGATCGAGAGCATCGAGGCCCGGAATGATGCTGACCAAAGCGTCACGCTGCCCGCCGCTCAAATCACCTTTGCCGGCATCGACTGGCAGAGCGGGGCACCCACCGAGCGCTGTCTGACCCTCGAAGGCGCCGTCGAAGAGCTGGTCTACGACCTCCTCTCCGATTCGCATTCCGGCTGGCAGGACAATGACGGCGCCTATGGCGAGTTCTGCATCGATGCCCGCGCCCGGACCATCCACCTCGAGTTCAACGAACGGTTCACCTCGTCCGAACTCTACACCCACGACTTCTGAGGGGCGGCGATGGCACATCCGTATCACCACGCCCTGTCTTCGGTGAAAAAGTGGGGCGGGACGGTCGACGACTACCTCGCCTGTCATGAATTCTTCGATGCCTCAAAGCTCATCCTGGCGGACTTCCGGCACCGCGCCCTCCGTCACCATGCCGAGGGGATTTTCCTGCTGGAGCAGGTCCACGGGAAAACCCTCACTCTATCGACGAGCCGGGTGATCCCGACCCGCTGGGTTGGCGAGCAGCATGTCCGCGAGGATCTGGGTTTCATCCCCAGCTTTGCCGATTGGGCGCGCTCGATCCGGGCCGAGCCGTGGATGGGCCGGACCCAGGAGATCGAAGCCGAGGTCGATCCGCAACTGGTGATGCCGGTGCTGGAGGTCAGCTGACATGAGCCGCGCCTATCAGAACCTCGGACTGACCCCTGAAGCCTCTCCCCTCACAGTCCTGCGCACGGCGATCCGGCGGTTGCACCCCGACACGCTCGCAGTCCGCAGCTGGCGCGAGGCGCGCAAGCGCTACTACCGCGAGCTCTTGCAGGCCCATGCCGCAGCACAGGTCGCATCCAATATCCCCCAGCCCGCGGAAGCGGGCTGATCCCCCCCATCGCAACCCGACCTGACCCGACCGTCGCGGCCCGGGTTTTCATTCTGAAAGGAGCCCATCGTGGCTGACTATTTCACCCAATTCTCCTGCGTCCTGGACGTCGGGACACCTGACAAGGCCCTCGCGGCGCTCGATCTCTTCCTGCGCTTGCGCGAGGAAGACGAGGCCTTGGACGATCCGGAGTTCTCGGGCTTTGCCCTTTCACTGCCGGATGGCCCGGGCAGTTCCGTCCTCTGGTTCCATGACGACGGGCAGGGCGATGTCGAAGGGGTCATCCACTTCGTGCTGCGCCTCGCGGAAGACCTCGATCTCACCGGCCTCTGGGGCTTCGACTACGCCTTATGCCGAATTCGGCATAAACCATATTATGCCGGGATCAGGATTATGCCGCATGGCCCTCCAGTCGACGAGAAGCATCGACTTGGCATACTGCCAGACCA
>NZ_JABUHN010000010.1 GCF_013328815.1 Tabrizicola fusiformis | reverse complement strand
ACGCTCGCTCATGATCCCTCCCCACAAGTCGGGAGCTTGAATCATGCCGCGAGCCGACACTCAAGTGAATTTATGGGTCCTGACCCTAGTGACCCGGAGATACGCCATGCCTGTGATCCTTTCCGTCATCGCCGCCGCCGGGGCGGTTCTGTGGTGGATGTATCGCGCCCGTGCCGCAGGGCAGGTCGCTCAGGATCTGGCCGGGGCCGCGAGTGACGTTCTGAACGCCGCCCGGCGCTTTGGCTTTCAGCGCAGGGCCAACCTGCATCCCGTCGAATCCATCGACAAACCCGAGCTGGCTGTCGGCGCCATCGGTCTTGCGTTTCTGGAGCTGGACGGATTGCCGTCCCAGGAACAGCAACAGGCGCTGACCCGCTCTCTGGCACGCCATATGGTTATTCCCGTGGCACAAGCCGAAGAAATACTGATCCTCGGCCGCTGGCTGATCGGCGAATGCGGCGGGCCGCTTCCGGCGATCGAGCGGCTGGCCAAGCGGCTGTTCCGGCTGAACGGTGCAGCCTCGGTAGAGCCGCTGCTTTCGGTCCTGAAAGAGGTGGCCGTCGCGGGCGGGCAGGGTGGACTGTCCGACCGCCAAAAAGGCGCGATCGAAGACATCGCCCGCCTGATGCGGCTGCGCTAAGGGTTATTCCGCGCAGCCCGACAGGCGGAACTGATCCCAGGGTTCGTCCCCCGGACCCTCCATCACGGCATAGCGCAACTGGCGGCCAAGGTCGCTCAGGATCAGGCTTTCCGGCGCCTTCTCCGTATCAAAGGGCAGCGGCGAAACGGTGCCGCCCTGCAAGGCATAGACAACACCGTTCCAGACCCGGCATTCGGCAATCTGCGCCTCGTCCAGCGGGGCATCATCGGGGCCGGGGCGGTTGCAGCCGGAAAACAGGTGCCCCTCATCGCGCGAGGTGCCCATGTTGCTGGTGATCATGCCCCACAGCACCCGGCCATCGGGCAGGGCAAGCTCCATCACATGGCTGGTCATGCCACCCAGTTCCCAAGGCTGACCGGCGCGAAAGCGCAGCTCCGCCCCGGTGGCGGTATCGGCATAAAGCGCCAGCGTCATCGGGCAGGCATCGGCGACGCCCGGCAGCAGCGCGACGGCAAGCGCCAGCCGCCGCATCAGTCCAGCACCACCAGCGCATGGCGCTTGCGCCCCGCCGTCAGGCGCAGCGGCTCGGCCAGATGGCCCGCGCCCAGACGCAGCGCGGCATCGGTGACGATCTCGTCATTCATCCGCGCGCCACCTTCGGCGATCAGCCGCTTGGCATCCTTGCCGCTGGCCGCCAGCCCGGCGCGCACGAAAAGTTGCACGATGCCCAGCCCCTCGGCCACCTCGGCGGCGGTCACGGTGACGGTGGGCAAATCCTCACCCACGCCGCCCCGCTCGAACACCTCGCGCGCGGTGGCTTCGGCGGCAGCGGCCGCCTCGGCACCATGCAGCAGGGTGGTCGCCAGATTGGCCAGCAGGATCTTCGCCCCGTTGATCTCTGCTCCCTGAAGCGCGCCCAGACGATCGCATTCCTCGACCGGCAATTCGGTGAAGATCTTCAGGAACTTGCCGACATCGGCATCGGTCGTGTTGCGCCAGAACTGCCAGAACTCATAGGGCGACAGCATGTCGCCATTCAGCCAGACCGCGCCATTGGCCGATTTGCCCATCTTGCGCCCGTCGCTGGTGGTCAGCAAAGGCGTGGTCAGCCCGTAAATCTCATGGTCCACCACCCGGCGCGTCAGGTCGATGCCGTTGATGATATTGCCCCATTGATCCGACCCGCCCATCTGCAACAGACAGCCATACCGGCGGTTGATTTCAAGGAAATCATAGGCTTGCAGGATCATGTAGTTGAATTCGAGGAAGGACAGAGACTGCTCGCGGTCCAGCCGCGATTTCACGCTTTCGAACGACAGCATCCGGTTGACCGAGAAATGCCGCCCGATATCGCGCAGGAAATCAAGGTAGTTCAGCCCGTCCAGCCATTCGGCATTGTTGAGCATGATGGCATCGGACGGCCCGTCGCCATAGGTCAGGTATTTCGCAAAGACCTTTTTCAGCCCCGCGATGTTTTCGTCGATCTTGGCAGGCGTCAGCAGCGGGCGTTCCTCGCTGCGGAAAGATGGGTCACCCACCTTGGTCGTGCCGCCGCCCATCAGGGTGATCGGCTTGTGCCCGGTCTTTTGCAGCCAGCGCAGCACCATGATGTTCATGAGGTGCCCGACATGCAAGCTTGCCGCCGTGGCGTCATAGCCGATATAGGCCGGCACGACCCCCTTCACCAAAGCCTCGTCAAGCGCCTGATAATCCGTGCAATCGGCCACAAAGCCGCGCTCGAACATCACACGCAGGAAGTCGGATTTCGGATGGTAGGTCATGGCTCGCTCGTGCATTAATCCGAAGGCGGTATAACGGGGCCGGGGGGCAAGGGAAAGATGAAAGGCGGGGCGATCTGGGCCTTGGGGGCCATGTCCGGCACCTCGCTTGACGGGGTGGATGCGGCGATGCTGCGGACCGATGGCGAAACCGTGCAGGAGTTCGGCCCGCACGCCTTCCGCCCCTATACCGAGGGCGAGCAGGCGGTGCTGCGCGCGGCCCTTGGCCAATGGCCCGGTGGCGCCGATGTTGCCGCGGCGGCAGAGGTGGTGGAAAATGCCCATGCCGAGCTGCTGTCGCGGTTCTCCGGCGTCGATCTGGTGGGGTTTCATGGCCAGACGCTGGCCCATGACCCGGCGGGGCGCGGCACGCATCAGGCGGGGAATGGCGGGCTGCTGGCGGCGGCGCTGGGGCTGCCGGTGGTGTGGGATTTCCGCAGCTCGGATGTGGCGATGGGCGGGCAGGGCGCGCCTCTGGTGCCGTTTTATCACCACGCGCTGGCACGGCGGATCGGGGCCGATGCGCCGCTGGCCTTTCTCAACCTTGGCGGCGTCGGCAACCTGACTTGGACCGACCCGCGCGTGGCAGAGCCGCAGGCGGCCTGCCTGGCCTTCGACACCGGCCCGGCCAATGCGCCGGTGAACGACCTGATGCGCGCAAGGCGGGGGCTGGATCGGGATGAAGGGGGCGCATTGGCCGCGCAGGGCACGGCGGATGCGGCGGTGCTGGAGCGGTTCCTGACGCATCCCTATTTCCACAAGATTCCGCCAAAATCATTGGATCGCAATGCGTTCCATGGTCTTCTTGAGTATGTGCGCGAACTTTCAGACGCCGATGCCGTCCGCAGCCTGACCGCCTGTGCCGCCGCCGCCGTTGCGCGGGGCACCGAACATTTCCCCGAACCTGTCAGCCGCCTTCTGGTTGCGGGCGGCGGGCGGCTGAATGCCACCCTGATGGCCGAACTCGCCGCCCGGCTGCCGGGTATCCCGGTGGAGCCGGTTGAGGCGGCGGGTCTGGATGGGGATATGCTTGAGGCGCAGGCGTTCGCCTATCTGGCGGTGCGGGTGGCACGGGGGATGGCCACCTCTTGCCCGACCACCACCGGCGTTGCGGCGGCGGTGGGGGGCGGCCAGATTAGCCGCCCCTGACGTGGAAGATGGGCAGATTGCCCATCCTACAGGCGCGCCAACCGCTCGGTCAGAAGGGCAAAGAAGCCGTCAGCATCGACCGATCCGATGAACAGCGCATTAGCGGGCCGGTCGGTCACGCCCCACCAATCGGCCACGGTCATGCCGCGGGTCAGGTCCGATTGCACCTCTATCTCGACATTGCAATGGCGGCCTTTGAAAAGCCCGGGTTGCAGCAGATAGGCGATCACGGTCGGGTCATGCAGCGGGGCGCCCTCTGACCCGTATTTCTCCATATCGAACCGCTCAAAGAAATCGGCCCATTCGGCGCAGACCCGGCCCACCTCGGTTCCCAGTGCGCGGAAACCCTCCACCCGGGCGCGGGTGGTCAGCACCTTATGCGTGACATCCAGCGGCATCACCACAACCGGCGCGCCTGATTTCATGACAATATCAGCCGCTTCCGGGTCAACGTAAATGTTGAATTCTGCTGCCGGGGTGATGTTGCCCACCTCGAAGTAAGCGCCGCCCATCAGCACGATCTGCTGCACCCGGCCCGCCACATCAGGCGCACGGCGGAACGCCTCGGCGATATTGGTCAGGGGGCCCAGCGGGCAGAGCGTGACGGTATGCGCCGGCTCGCGCCGCAGGGTTTCGATGATGAAATCCACGCCATGCTGCGCCTCAAGCGGCATCGTCGGTTCCACCATGGCCGGGCCGTCCAGGCCGGTCTTGCCATGCACATGCTCCGCCGTCACAAGAACCCGCGACAAGGGTTTGTCACAGCCTGCAAAAACGCGGATGTCGGGCCGCCCGGCCAGCTCGCAGATGATGCGCGCATTGCGTTCGGTCAGCGCCAGTGGCACGTTGCCCGCCACTGCCGTCAGCCCCAGAACCTCCAGTTCAGGCGAGGCGAGCGCCAGAAGGATCGCAAAGGCGTCATCCTGGCCCGGATCAGTGTCGATGATGATCTTGCGCCGCATGAGGCCGCTCCTTGTATCGCCGTGGCCCGAAGTCTGTGTCAAAGCCTTGCCGCTTTGCACTGTTGGCACCGCAGTAAACAAACAGCATCGCGGCTGATTTGTCCATCCGGTCAAGAAAAAAGGTGCATCCGGAGATGCACCTTTTAAGTTTATTACTTCGCAGATGGTTAGCCGTCGAAGTTCACTTCCTCGATCAACTTCAGCGCATCCGCCCGCAGCTTTGCCACATCGGCAAGCCCAAGGCTGTCGGGCGTGAAATCGCCCCAGCTCTTGACCAGATCCGAGCGTTCCACACCCGGCTTGACCGGGAATTCGTGGTTGGTTTCGGCATAGATGTGCTGCGCCTCATCCGAAGAGAGCCATTGCATCAGCTTCAGCGCGGCTTCCTTGTTCGGGGCCGATTTGGTCATCGCCACACCCGAGATGTTCATATGGGTGCCGCCGCCGACGAAGGTCGGGAACACGATGTTCACCGCATTCGCCCACTCCTTCTGCTCGGGATCGGCCAGCATCTGCCCCATGTAATAGGTGTTGCCGATGGCGATATCGCATTCGCCGGCCCAGATCGCCTTGACCTGATCGCGGTCGCCGCCATCGGGCTTGCGGGCGAGATTGGCCTTGAGCCCTTCGAGCCAACCCTTGGTGAAGGCGGCGTCGTGATGTGCCAGAACCGCGGCGGTCAGCGCGACGTTGTAATCATTGGTGCCCGAACGGGTGCAGATGCGGCCCTTCCACTTGGGATCGGCGAGGTCTTCATAGGTGGTCACCTCGCCGGCCGTCACGCGGTCCTTGGCGGCATAGACGATGCGGGCGCGGGCGGTGAGGCCGAACCATTGGTCGCCCGGATCGCGGTATTCGGCGGGGATATTCGCCTCAAGCACAGCGGAATCGACCGGCTGCGTCACGCCGGCATTCACCACTTCGGTCAGCCGCGCGATATCCACCGTCATCACCAGATCGGCTGGCGAACGGTCGCCCTCGGCCACCAGACGCTCTGTCATGCCCTTGTCCACGAAGGCCACGTTCACGGTGATCCCGGTCTCTGCGGTGAAAGCGTCGATCAGCGGTTGCAGCAGCGCGGGCTGGCGGTGCGAGTAGATGTTCACTTCCTCGGCCAGCGCGGGAAGGGCGGTGCCGCAAAGGGCGAGGGCGAAAGCGGTCAGACGCATGGAAACCTCCGTTTGGTTGCCGGGCTTAAACCTGACAATTTCACTTTGGTCAATATCCCGAGTGAAAGTCTCGGTCATTTTTCGCGCAGCTTGTCTCCCCTCAACTTGTCCTCGGCCCGCACCCGGTTCCACAGCGCGTCCATCTCGGCCAGATTGCTCTCGGCAGGGGTCTTGCCCGCCTCGGCCAGCCAGTCTTCGATCCGGGCAAAACGGCGGGTGAACTTGGCATTGGCGCCGCGCAGGGCCGCTTCCGGGTCGATGTTCATATGCCGGGCGAGATTGGCCATCACGAACAGAAGATCGCCAAATTCCTCAAGGATTTCAGCCTCTCCCAACGTGTTTCTCGCCTCGGTCAGCTCCTCCATCTCTTCGCGCAGCTTGGCCAGAACCTCGTCGGTGGAGGGCCAGTCGAACCCCACCCGCGCCGCCCGTTTTTGCAGCTTGACCGCCCGGGTCAGCGCGGGAAGGCCCAGCGCCACCCCGTCCAGCACCCGCGCCGGGCCGCGCTCGGCCGCCTTGATCTTCTCCCAGTCCACCGTCTGTTGCTCGGGCGTCTTGTCGCGGCTCTCGTTGCCGAAGACATGCGGATGGCGGGCGACCATCTTGTCGGCAATCGCGCGGACCACATCGTCAAAGCCGAACAGCCCCTGATCCCGGGCCATCTGGGCGTGGAACACCACCTGAAACAGCAGGTCGCCCAACTCTCCCGGCAACTCAGCCCAAGCCTGCCGCGCAATGGCATCGGCCACCTCATGCGCCTCTTCCAGCGTATAGGGGGCGATGCTGGCGAAATCCTGCTCGATGTCCCAGGGACAGCCCGTTGCCGGGTCGCGCAGCCGCCGCATGATCTCCAAGAGGCGCGGCATTCCGCCATCCGGGTCGTGAACAAGACGGTCAGAGTCGGTCGGGGGCATTGCCGTTCCCTCGGTTTTGCGATTTGATCAAAGGGCAAAACAGGAGCCCGCCATGCCCGTCCTCAACCGTATCGCAGCCTATGCCGAAGAAATGAAGGGCTGGCGTCGCCATCTGCATCAGCATCCCGAACTGGCCTTTGACTGCCACCAGACGGCAGACTGGATCGTGGCCCGCCTGAACGAGATCGGCGTGGATGAGGTGCATCCGGGCATCGCCAAGACCGGGATCGTCGCCATCATCAACGGCGCGCGGCCCGGACCCACCATCGGCTTGCGCGCCGATATGGATGCCCTGCCGATCGAGGAGCTGACCGGCGCCGAACATGCCTCGAAAGTGCCGGGCAAGATGCACGCCTGCGGCCATGATGGCCATGTCACCATGTTGCTGGGCGCCGCCAAATATCTGGCCGAGACGCGGAACTTTGCCGGTCGCGTGGCGCTCTTGTTCCAACCGGCGGAAGAGGATGGCGGCGGCGGTCAGGTGATGGTGCAGGAAGGCGTGATGGACCGCTTCGGCATCGGGCAGGTCTACGGCATTCACAATGCGCCGAACATTCCCTTTGGCCATTTCCTGACCAATCCCGGCGCACTGATGGCCTCGGTTGACACCGCCTTCGTCTATCTGACGGGCCGGGGTGGCCATGGCGCGACGCCGCATGAATGCGTCGATCCGGTGGTGGCGGTGGTCGGCATGGTCTCGGCCATCCAGACCATCATCCCGCGCAACGTCTATGCGCTGGATGAAGCGGTGGTGTCCGTGACGCAGATCCACACCGGCACGGCAAGCAACATCATCCCCGAAGAGGCGATGTTCTGCGCCACGATCCGCTGCTTCAAGCCTGATGTCCGGGCGCTTCTGAAGAAACGCTTCTACGAGATCGTTGAAGGTCATGCCGCGGCCTACGGCGTGCAGGCGCGGATCGACTATGACTGGGGCTACCCGGCCACGATCAACCACCCTGATGAGGCCGCCTTTGCCGCCGAAGTGGCGCGCGAGATTTCCGGTGCCGATGCGGTGAACGACAATTCCGTGCGCGAAATGGGGTCCGAGGATTTCAGCTACATGCTCGAAGCGCGCCCCGGCGCCTATCTGTTCCTTGGCACCGGGCCGGGGGCAGGGCTGCACCATGCCGCCTATGACTTCAACGATGAGGCCGCCCCGGTCGGCGCCAGCTTCTTCGCCCGTCTGGTCGAACGCGCGCAGCCGCTGGCCTAAGCCGGGGGCGCTTCGCCCCCCGGACCCCCAGAGAGTATTTCCAGAAGGGCAAATGCAAGAAGGGCAAACCCGCCAAGGATTTGCCCTTCTTCAAATACTCCGGGGTGAGGCCCGGAACGGGCCGAGGGGCAGCGCCCCTTAGCCGCGGCCTTGCCGCTTGCGCTCATGCGGATCGAGGATGCGCTTGCGCAGGCGGATGATCTTGGGCGTCACTTCCACCAGCTCGTCATCGTCGATATAGGCAATCGCCTCTTCCAGCGACATGCGGATATGCGGTGTCAGACGCACGGCTTCGTCGGTGCCCGAGGCCCGCACGTTGGTCAGCTTCTTGCCCTTGAGCGGGTTGACCTCAAGGTCATTGTCGCGGCTGTGTTCGCCGATCAGCATGCCCTCATAGACGTTTTCCTGCGGCCCGATGAACATGCGGCCACGGTCTTCAAGGTTCCACAGCGCATAGGCCACCGAAACGCCGTTCTCCATCGAGATCAGCACGCCCTGACGGCGGCCCTGGATCGGGCCCTTGTGCGGGGTCCAGCCGTGGAAGATGCGGTTCAGAACGCCGGTGCCGCGGGTGTCGGTCAGGAACTGACCGTGATAGCCGATCAGCCCGCGCGACGGCACATGCGCGATGATCCGGGTCTTGCCGACGCCGGCCGGTTTCATCTCGACCAGATCGCCCTTGCGCTCGCCGGTCAGCTTGTCGATCACCGCGCCGGAATATTCGTCGTCCACGTCAACGATGACTTCCTCGACCGGCTCCATCTTCACGCCGTCTTCGTCCTTGAAGATCACGCGCGGGCGGCTGATCGACAGTTCAAAGCCTTCGCGGCGCATGTTCTCGATCAGTACGCCCATCTGGAGTTCGCCGCGGCCCGAAACCTCGAACGCTTCGCCGCCGGGGGTGTCGGCGATCTTGATGGCGACGTTGACTTCGGCTTCCTTGTTCAGCCGGTCGCGGATCACACGGCTTTGCACCTTGTTGCCGTCGCGGCCGGCAAGGGGCGAGTCGTTGATGCCGAAGGTCACGGTGATCGTCGGCGGGTCGATCGGCTGGGCGGGCAGGGCGGTATCGATGTCCAGCGCGCAAAGCGTATCGGCCACGGTGGCCTTGGTCATGCCGGCCAGCGTCACGATATCGCCCGCCACCGCCTCTTCAATCGCGGTCTGGGTCAGGCCACGGAAAGCCAGAACCTTGGTGACGCGGAACTGCTCGATCCGCTCGCCGGTGCGGGTCAGCGCCTTGAGGCTTTCGCCCACCTTCACCGTGCCGCTTTCGACGCGGCCGGTCAGGATGCGGCCGATGAACGGGTCGGCCGACAGCGTGGTCGCCAACATGCGGAAGGGTTCGGCCTGCTTGGCGATCTGCTTCGGCGCGGGCACATGTTTCACGATCAGGTCGAACAGCGCCGTCAGATCCTTGCGCGGCCCGTCCAGCTCCAGATCGGCCCAGCCCGAACGGCCCGAGGCATAGACATGCGGGAAATCAAGCTGTTCGTCATTGGCGCCCAGATTGGCGAAGAGGTCGAACACCTCGTTCAGCGCGCGGTCCGGTTCGGCATCGGGCTTGTCCACCTTGTTCAGCACCACGATGGGTCGCAGGCCAAGCGCCAGCGCCTTGGAGGTCACGAACTTGGTTTGCGGCATCGGGCCTTCGGCGGCGTCCACCAGCAGGCACACGCCATCGACCATGTTCAGGATCCGCTCCACCTCGCCGCCGAAATCGGCGTGGCCGGGGGTATCGACGATGTTGATGCGCACGCCGTTGTGTTCCACCGAGGTGCATTTGGCCAGAATGGTGATGCCGCGCTCGCGCTCGATATCGTTGCTGTCCATGGCGCGTTCGGAAACCGCCTGATTGTCGCGGAACGACCCGGACTGTTTGAGAAGCTCGTCAACGAGCGTGGTCTTGCCATGATCAACGTGCGCGATGATGGCGATGTTGCGAAGCTCCATCGGGAGGGGTCACTTTCAATTGTGCATTTGCAGCGCCGCTTACCGCGTTTCGCGGTCCGTGGCTAGGGGGGCCATCAGGTGGCGACGTAGCGGTCGCGGCGATGGTTGACGGCGATCACCAGATTGACGACGGCCGAGCCGAGGAAAGACAGCGCCACGGTGCGCAGCGGCAGGAAGGTCAGCGCCACCGCGAACAGGGCGGCGTCAAAGGCAAGCTGCGTCCAGCCCGCGCGAAAGCCGGTGCGGTCCTGCAGGATAAGCGCCAGAATGCCGATGCCGCCAAGGCTTGCCCCATGGCGGAACAGCGCCAGCAGGGCCGAGCCGGAAATCGCCCCGAACAGCACCGCGCCCACCACCGGGTTCAGCGCCTGAAACTGCACCCAGGACGGGAAGATCAGGGTCAGCCCCGACAGAAGCGCCACCGCGACAAAGGTCTTGATGGTGAATGCCAGCCCCATGCGGCGGTGTCCCAGCCAGTAGAACGGGATGTTCACCGCAAAGAACACCGCGCCAAAGGGCAGGGCGGTGGCATAGGATATCAGCACCGCCAGCCCCGCCGTCTGCCCGGTGAAAAGGCCAAGATGCGTCAGGATGGTGATGGCGAAACCCGCCATTCCGGCGCCATAGGCCAGACCTTGGGCATCTTCAAAGACGGTGTGGCGGGTGGTTTCGGGCAAGGCGGGGGGCATCGGGCCTCTCAGGTGGCGATATAGCGGTCTTTGCGGTGGTTTATCGCAAGAAACAGGTTGAAGACCAGCGCACCGAGGAATGACCAGCCCAGCGTAGCGGGCGCGATGAAAAAGGCTGACAGCGCGAAGAGCGCCGCATCGAAGATCAGTTGCGCATAGCCCGCGCGAAAGCCGGTGCGGTCCTGTAACATCAGCCACAGGATCGACACCCCGCCGAAGCTGCCGCCATGGCGCACCACCGCCAGCGCGGCAATGCCGAAGAGTGAGCCGAACAGGATGGCCGCGAAACCCGGCGCGATATGGTCAAAGCTGATCCAGCGCGGCAAGAGGGCAGTCAGCAGCGACAGCGCCGCAACGGTGGCCAGCGTCTTGAGCGCAAAGCCCGCCCCCATCCGCCGCCAGCCAAAGACCAGAAACGGCGCCGAAACCGCGAAATAGACCGCCGGAAAGCTCCATCCGGTGACATGGGCAATCAGGGCGGCGATGCCGGGGGTCTGGCCCGCGACAAAGCCCATATAGGACAGCACATGCATCCCCACCGCCCCCATGCAGACGCCAAAGGCGATGCCTTGGGCATCTTCGATGGCGGAATGATGGGTCGGGTCGGACATGGGGGCAGCCTAGCAGAGGTGGCTATAATGTCAATAATGCTGACCCTATTTCTGCACGCGCAGCCTGTGGCGCCAAAACCGCAGGAGCGAAAATCCGGGCAAAGGGGGGCTTTACAGCCCGGTGCCCGCTGCGGCACGAGAGCGGCATCCGCCAACACGAAGGGAGGCTGCGATGAATATCACCCGCTCGACCTTCGCAATTGGCGGAGCGTATCAGGCTTACGGACTGCGCCGGTCAAACCGACCGATCTGACGCCGCCGCCCGTTTCAGGGCCTGATCCTTTCCCAAGTCGATGCTGACTTGCCATCCCTTCGGATGGTCTGTCCGTTCCGGCTTTCCCACATCCAAACTCCAGAGGCCGCCCGGGCAAATCCCGGCGGGAATCCCGATGATCCAGACCCATATTGACCCGTCTGCCACACCTGTCGCCGCGCTTTCCGAACTGATCCGCCTGCATGGCGGGCGCCGCGTGCTGGTGACGCTGTTGCGGCTGATGCTGCGTGCAAGGCGGCCAAGGCCAGCCCATCCGCCGGATCTGATCGCCCGGCTCAGTCCGCATCTCCTGCGCGACATCGGGCTTGAGCCGGAACCACCGGCGCCCCCGCTGCCCGGCCTTCTGGCGCCGGGGCGGGCGGCTTGTTGAGCGGCAAGAAAAAAGGATGGGCAGATTGCCCATCCTACGCGGCCCAGCGGGCCATCAGGTGTAGGATGGGCAATCTGCCCATCCCGCCATTCAGCCGGCCAGCGCCTTGTTCAGATATTCATCGACCTTTTCCAGATAGCCGATGGTGGTCAGCCATTTCTGATCCGGGCCGACCAGCAGCGCGAGATCCTTGGTCATCCAGCCGTCTTCGACCGTGTCCACGGTGACCTTTTCCAGCGTGGTGGCAAAGCGCATCAGTTGTTCGTTGCCGTCCAGCTTGGCGCGGTGCTTCAGCCCGCCGGTCCAGGCGAAGATCGAGGCGATCGAGTTGGTCGAGGTCGCCTTGCCCTTCTGATGCTCGCGGTAGTGGCGGGTCACGGTGCCGTGGGCGGCTTCGGCCTCAACAATCTTGCCATCGGGCGTCATCAGGACCGAGGTCATCAGACCCAGCGAGCCAAAGCCCTGCGCCACGGTGTCCGACTGCACGTCGCCGTCATAGTTCTTGCAGGCCCAGACATAGCCGCCCGACCATTTCATCGCCGAAGCGACCATATCGTCGATCAGGCGGTGCTCGTAATGGATGCCCTTGGCCTTGAACTGCTCTTCGAATTCTTCGGCATAGATCTTGGCGAAGATATCCTTGAAGCGGCCGTCATAGGCCTTGAGGATGGTGTTCTTGGTCGAGAGATAGACCGGCCAGCCCTTGAGCAGACCATAGTTGAAGGACGAGCGGGCGAAATCGCCGATGCTGTCATCCAGGTTATACATGCCCATGAACACGCCCGAGGAGGGCGCGCTGTAAACGTCTTTCTCGATCACGGTGCCGTCCTCGCCGACGAATTTCATCGTCAGCTTGCCCGCGCCGGGGAAGCGGAAATCGGTGGCGCGATACTGGTCGCCAAAGGCGTGACGGCCGACCACGATGGGCTGGGTCCAGCCGGGCACCAGACGGGGGACGTTCTTGCAGATGATCGGCTCGCGGAAGATCACGCCGCCAAGGATGTTGCGGATGGTGCCGTTGGGCGACTTCCACATCTGTTTCAGGTTGAACTCTTCCACCCGCTGCTCATCGGGGGTGATGGTCGCGCATTTGACGCCGACACCGTATTTCTTGATCGCCTCGGCAGAGTCGATGGTGATCTGGTCATTGGTGCGGTCCCGCTCCTCGATGCCGAGGTCGTAATACTTCAGGTCGATGTCGAGATAGGGCAGGATCAGCTTTTGCTTGATGAAGTCCCAGATGATCCGGGTCATCTCGTCGCCGTCAAGCTCGACGACGGGGTTGGCTACCTTGATTTTGGTCATCTTGGGCCTCTTGGCTGTGGGGATTCGGATGGGGGCTGCATAGCGGAAAAGCGGCGCGCGGGGAAGATGGTATGCGACGGTATACAGAATTGTCGCAGCCTGTCGTCGGGCGGGATGCTTGCGGCGGGATGGGCATATTGCCCATCCTACGCGAACCAGAGGCGCGCCTTGGCCCTGACCCACTCCCAGAGTTGCGGGGCGCCGCGCGCCACCTTGACGCCAACCCGACTCTCCAACTGGTCATAGGTCACATCATAGGTAACCCAAGTCCCGCCGCCCGATTGCAGATTGGCCATCACCGGCTGCACCCTGTCCAGCGATTTGGCAAAGACGGCATCGGGGGTTTCGGCTGCCTCGAACTCATCCCAGAGCGCGCGGAAGGCCACGGCCAGATCTTGCGGCAGCAGGCCGAAAATCCGGTCGGCGGCGCGTTTTTCGGCGGCCATCGTATCGGCGCTGGCATGGGCAAGGCCATTGGCCGAATGGATCGGCACGTCGCCCACATCAATCTCGACCAGATCGTGGATCAGGAGCATTCGGATAACGCGGTTGATGTCCACGCCCGGCGCCGCCTGACCCTCCAGCACCATGGCATAAAGCGCCAGATGCCACGAATGCTCACCCGAGTTTTCCCGCCGCGACCCGTCGCACAGCGTCGTGGCGCGCAGCACCGATTTCAGCCGGTCCGCCTCGTTCAGAAAGGCGAATTGGGCGTCAAGATCGGCGCTCATGTTGCGGCCTCGTGTTTGGTGTTCCAAAGGGCCATGCCGATGGCCAGCAGCCCAAGCGGCAGCAGCAGGAGGACAAGCCACCCGCCCTGCATCCCCTTTCTGTCACAATGATGCAGCCCCTCAACCGGCAGCAGCGGGGCAAGGCACAGCGTGGCAAGGGCGGCCCAGATCAGGAATGTCCGGGTCTTTCGCGTGCACCACAGCCAGAGGGCGGCAAGAACGGCAAAGGGTGTGAGGGCCAGCGCAAGGTTGAGCAGCGTGACCTGAGATTTCAGGGCCGCCGCATAGCCGAAGGGCGTTTCATAATAGCATTCGCGCCAGGATTCTTCGGCGCGCGCCAGAAGGGCAAGAAGTGCCACCGGCGGCAGGATCGCCATGCCGGTGGCGGCCAGAACCCGCCCCGATGTCCGGCTCAATGCCCCACCGAATCGCGCGGCGCCATCGGGGCGGCGGCGCCGGTCCGCTTGGCCTTCAGGCTGCCTTCAAGGAACTTGCGCGCCCGCCGCTCGGCCAGGATCACCCGCACCGCCGTCATGAAGGCTTCCTGCGTGGTGGGTGAGGCGTCGAGCAGGATCTTCGAGACCTTTTCATAGAAACGGTCGTCGCCCAGCTCGTCCTGCGCGTCCAGCACGTCCTTGGCCAAAGCCTCGGTCAGATCCTGAAGGATGGCCATGTCAGCGGCTGACCTCGCCCAGACGACGCTTCACATAGGTCGAAACCGTGTCGATCATCGGCTTCATGTGATGTTCATCATCCTTGAAGAAGTGATCGGCGCCTTCGATCTGTTCATGGGTGATGGTGATGCCCTTCTGCTCGTGCAGTTTGTTCACAAGGCTGACGGTATCCTTCGGCGGCGCTACCTTGTCGGCGGTGCCGTTGATGATCAGACCGGACGAGGGGCAGGGGGCGAGGAAGCTGAAATCATACAGGTTCGCCGGCGGCGCGACCGAGATGAAGCCGGTGATCTCGGGCCGCCGCATCAGAAGCTGCATCCCGATCCAGGCGCCAAAGCTGAAGCCAGCGACCCAGCAATGCTTGGCGTTCTGGTTCATGCTTTGCAGATAGTCGAGCGCCGAGGCCGCATCGGACAATTCGCCGATGCCCATGTCATATTCGCCTTGGCTACGCCCGACGCCGCGGAAGTTGAACCGCATCACCGTGAAGCCAAGGTTATAGAAGGCGTAGTGCAGGTTATACACCACCTTGTTGTTCATCGTGCCGCCATATTGCGGGTGCGGATGCAGCACGATGGCAATCGGCGCGTCGCGGTCCTTCTGCGGGTGGTAGCGGCCTTCCAGACGGCCCTCAGGGCCGGCAAAAATCACTTCGGGCATTCGATCCGCCTCTTGCGCGAGGGATTTCTTGACGGAATCCCTCGGATAACTTAGAACCATTCCAAGAGTGAAGCCCATGGATGGCATTGCCTTTTGCAGGTAATGTCCGGGGGCTTTGGCGTCAATGGATTTGCAGGTGCAGGCATGAAACTCTCGACCAAGGGGCGCTATGCGATGGTGGCGCTGGCCGATCTGGCGCTGGCCGAGGCGCGGGCGGGCGGCGATGAGCTGATGTCGCTGGCCGCGATTTCCAAGCGGCAGGACATCTCGCTGCCCTATCTGGAGCAGCTTTTCGTCAAGCTGCGCCGCGCCGGTCTGGTCGAGGCGGTGCGCGGCCCGGGCGGCGGTTACCGTCTGGCGCGGCCGCCGGCCGATATCCGCGTCAGCGAGGTGATGGAGGCGGTGGAAGAGACCGTGGACGCGCTGCACACCGGGGCGGGGGCCAGTGGCGGCGTCTCGGGCACACGGGCGCAGAGCATGACCAACCGGCTGTGGGAGGGGCTTTCGGCGCAGGTCTATGTCTTCCTGCACCAGACCCGGCTTTCGGATGTGATCGGCAATCAGATGAAGCCCTGCCCGGCGGTTCCGGCGCTGTTTCAGGTGGTGGACGAGTGAGGCGCAGCTATCTCGACTGGAACGCCACCACCCCGCTGCGCCCCGAGGCGAAGGCGGCGATGGTTGCGGCGATGGAGGTGGTGGGCAACCCTTCCTCGGTGCATTCCGAAGGTCGGGCGGCCAAGGCGCTGATCGAGAAGGCGCGGGTGCAGGTGGCGGCGGCCTTGGGGGCGGAAGGGGCAGATATCGTCTTCACCTCGGGCGCGACCGAGGCGGCGGCACTGGCCTGCGCCGGGCGGGGGCTGGCTTGCGCAGCGGTGGAGCATGAGGCGGTGGCCGCCTGGTGTGATGGTGTGCTGCCGGTGGATGCGCAGGGCAGGGTGGCGGTGACCGATCCGGCCCGCACGGCGCTGCAACTGGCCAATTCGGAAACCGGGGTGGTGCAGGATCTGCCGCAGGGGCTGGCGGTGTCAGACCTGACGCAGGGCTTCGGCAAGCTGCCGCTCGCCTTCAACTGGCTGGGCTGTGACATGGGTCTTGTCGCCGCGCACAAGCTGGGCGGGCCGAAGGGCGTAGGTGCGCTGGTGCTGCGCCGCGGGCTGGATGTGTCGCCGCAGCTCAAGGGTGGCGGGCAAGAGATGGGGCGCCGTGCGGGCACCGAAAACCTGATTGGCATTGCGGGTTTTGGCGCGGCTGCTGCGGCGGCTGCGCGCGATCTGGCCGATGGGGTGTGGGAGCAGGTGGCGGAGATTAGAAATATTCTAGACTCAGCATTGTCTGCCCAGGGATTTGAGACTATTTCAGTCGGAAAATCGGTGCCGCGCCTGCCCAACACGCTGTGCCTCATCGCGCCCGGCTGGAAGGGTGAGACGCAGGTGATGGCGATGGACCTTGCCGGCTTTGCCGTTTCGGCAGGCTCGGCCTGTTCCAGCGGCAAGGTGCGCGCCAGCCGCGTGCTACGGGCGATGGGCTATGACGAGGGGCAGGCCGCACAGGCCATCCGCATCTCGATCGGCCCTTCGACCACCGAGGAAGAGGTTCTGCGCTTCACCGAAGCCTGGAGCCGCGACTACCGGCGCATCCGTTCGCGCGCCGCATGAATGACGGGGGGTAACCCCTTATGAGGAAAGGACAAGCCATGGCGGCTTTGGAAACTGAAGTGCGGGATGGCGTCGATCGGGAAACCATCGAAACCGTTCAGGCCATGGCGGGCAAATACAAATACGGCTGGGAAACCGAGATTGAAACCGAATATGCCCCCAAGGGCCTGTCGGAGGATATCGTGCGGCTGATTTCCGAAAAGAACGGCGAACCGGCATGGATGCTGGACTGGCGCCTTGCCGCCTATCGCCGCTGGTTGCAGATGGAAGAGCCGCGTTGGGCCATGCTGCATTACCCGGAAATCGACTATCAGGACCAGTATTACTACGCCAAGCCCAAGAGCATGGGCGTGAAGCCCAAATCGCTGGACGAGGTGGACCCGAAACTGCTGGCCACCTATGCGAAACTCGGAATTCCGCTGAAGGAACAAGCGCTTCTGGCCGGTGTCGAGGCGCCCGAGGGTGAGCGCAAGGTGGCCGTGGATGCCGTCTTCGATTCGGTTTCGGTCGGCACCACCTTCAAGGCGGAACTGGCCAAGGCCGGGGTGATCTTCTGCTCGATCTCCGAAGCGGTGCGCGAACATCCCGAACTGGTGCAGAAATATCTGGGCTCGGTCGTGCCGCAGTCGGACAATTTCTTTGCCACGCTGAATTCCGCCGTGTTTTCAGATGGTTCCTTTGTCTACATCCCGCCGGGCACCAAATGCCCGATGGAGCTTTCGACCTATTTCCGCATCAATGCCGAAAACACCGGCCAGTTTGAGCGGACGCTGATCATTGCCGACAAGGGCAGCTATGTGTCCTACCTCGAAGGTTGCACCGCGCCGAAGAGGGACACCCACCAACTCCATGCCGCCGTTGTGGAAATCGTCATTCTGGAAGACGCCGAGGTGAAGTATTCCACCGTCCAGAACTGGTATCCGGGCGATGAGAACGGCAAGGGCGGCATCTACAACTTTGTCACCAAGCGCGCCGATTGCCGGGGCGACCGGGCCAAGGTGATGTGGACGCAAGTGGAAACCGGCTCGGCGATCACATGGAAATATCCGTCCTGCATTCTGCGCGGCAATGACAGCCAAGGGGAGTTCTACTCCATCGCCATCGCCAACAATGCCCAACAGGCCGACACCGGCACCAAGATGATCCATCTGGGCAAGCGCACCAAGTCGCGCATCGTGTCCAAGGGGATTTCGGCGGGCCGCGCGCAGAACACCTATCGCGGGCTGGTGTCGATGCACCCCAAGGCCACCGACAGCCGCAATTACACCCAATGCGACAGCCTCCTGATCGGCGACAAATGCGGCGCCCATACGGTTCCCTATATTGAGGTGAAGAACAACTCCTCGCGCGTCGAGCATGAGGCGACCACCTCGAAGGTGGACGACGATCAACTCTTCTACTGCCGCAGCCGTGGCATGGATGAAGAAGAGGCGGTGGCGCTGGTGGTGAACGGCTTCTGCAAGGAAGTGCTGCAAGCCCTGCCGATGGAGTTTGCCATGGAGGCGCAAAGCCTTGTGGCGATCAGCCTTGAGGGTTCTGTGGGCTGATGGCGGAGCGGGCGCGCCAGATTGCCACAGGAGGCCGCCTCTGGCGCGGTGCGGCCTTGGCCGTTCTGGGCGGCGGAATCGGCGTTGCACTCTGGCGTGATCCGGCGCTGCTGGAGCGGCGCGAGGTGACGCTGCCGCTCGCGCTGGCCTTTGCGGCGCTGTGGATGGTGCCGCATCTGCGGGCGCGACGGGCGGCAGCCGGTTCAGCCGACGCGGCGGTGCAGCCAATCCGCGACCCGGGGGCAGACCGCGCGGCCATCGACCTCACGCTGGGCGGCGTTGCCGGGCTGATGTCGGGTGCTTTGTTCCTGTCCTTTGCCGGTTCGGCGGCGCTGCTGACACGGGGGCCGCATGTGGTGGACTGGGCTTTTGACCATCTGGAGACCAAGGGCCTTTGGGCGGTGATCGCAGCGGCGCTGGTGGCCGTGGTGTTGTGGCGGCTGATCAGCCTTGCCCTCATGGGGGCCATAAGGACCAGCCGGTTTCTGATGGGGTTTGTGATGGGCTTGTTCCTTTGGCTGCCGTTCCACGGCGCCTTTCAGGCCGGGCTCGCAAACCTCGGGTTTGAGTTGCCGGGTCTGATGACCCCCGTAAGCGGAGCAAACGGATGATCGTCACCACCACCCCCTCGATCGAAGGCCGTGCCATCACCGGCTATCTGGGCATCGTCACCGGCGAGGCCATTCTGGGCGCCAACATCTTCCGCGACCTCTTCGCGGGCATCCGTGACATCGTGGGTGGCCGCTCGGCTGCCTATGAACAGGAATTGGGCCGCGCCCGTGAAACCGCGCTGCGCGAGATGGAGCAAAAGGCCGCGGCGCTGGGGGCGCAGGCCATTGTCGGGGTGGACCTCGACTATGAGGTGATCAACAACATGCTGATGGTCTCGGCCTCGGGAACGGCGGTGCGTCTTGGCTGAGACCGAGGTCTCGACACTTGCGGCACATCTGGCGCTGTTGCGCGCCGAACTGCCTTTCGCGCGCCTGACGCGGGTGGTGGATGTCGGTGCCAATCCGCTGCTGGACGCGGCGCCTTATGCGGCCTTGCTGCGGCTGGGCGGATGCGACGTGGTGGGATTCGAGCCGCAGGACAAAGCATTTGCCGCCCTGATGCGCGACAAGGGCCCGAACGAGACCTATTTTCCCCATGCCGTCGGCGATGGCAGTGCGCAGATCCTGCATCTTTACACCTCGCAGGGGTTTGCCTCGGTCTTTCCGCCCAATCCTGAAGCCCGTATCCTTGCCACCGGCGACTGGCAGGAAATCACTGCCAAAGTGCCGTTCCAGACCGTCCGGCTGGACGATCTCGATACGCTGGGTGCGGTTGATCTGATCAAGATCGACATTCAGGGTGGCGAAGCGGCGGTGCTGGCCCATGCCCTCGGCGCCTTGGGCGAAGCCGTGGTCGTGATTACCGAACAGCGCTATTTCCGCCTTTATGAAGGCGAGCCGATGGCGGCTGGCGTGGATGCCGTGCTGACGGCGCAGGGCTTTGCCATCCACAAGCTGCTGTCGATCAACAGTTTTCAACTGAACTCGTCGCGGCGCAAGTTTCTGGCGCGTGAGGCGACGGCCGATCAGGCGGTTGATGGCGATGTGGCCTATATCCGCAACCCTGCCGGGATCGCCGGATGGAGTGACCAGCAGGTTCTGCATCTGACGCTGCTGGCGTCTTTGGTCCTCGAAAGTCACAGTCTTGTGCTGTATTGTCTGGACGAGGCGGTGCGCCGCGGGCTGGCCCGGCGCAATCTGGCCGACGCCTATCTGCGGCTTTTGCCCGATCATCTCTTGTCCCCCAAATTCAAGGCCGTCAAATGAGTGTCCCGCCCGCAGACACGGCACCCATACTGACCCTGCCGCCCGATGAGGCGGCGGCGGTGGCGGCGGCCTATGCGGCGGGGCGTGTGATCCTGGAATATGGCTCGGGCGGCTCGACCGTGCTGGCGGCCGAGATGGCGGGCAAGACCGTGACCTCGGTTGAAAGCGACCGGGCCTGGGCGCAGCGGATGCGCGACTGGTTCACGGCGCATCCCCCGGCCTCGCCGGTGACGGTCCATCATGCGGATATCGGCACGACCCGCGATTGGGGCTATCCGAAATATCTGCGCAGCCACATGAAATGGGCCGGTTATCCCATTGAAATCTGGGACGAACCCGGGTTCGTTGCGCCGGATGTCGTCTTGGTTGACGGGCGGTTCCGCATCGCCTGTTTCCTGACCGTGATGCTGAAGACGCCGCATCCGGTCACCGTGCTTTGGGACGATTACGACGATCGCCCGCATTATCACCGTGTCGAAACTCTGGTGCAGCCGGTGGCAAAGGCCGGCCGGCTGGCGCGGTTCGAACTCACCCCCACAGCCCTGTCGCCTGCGGCATTGCGGCTGCTGGCCGACAGCTATCTGGACCCGCGCTGACGGGACCGTCAAAAGTAGAATGAGGATAAAATGCTGGAAATCAACAACCTGCATGTGAAGCTTGAAGACGAGGACAAGGTGATCCTGCGCGGTGTCGATCTGAAGATTGGCGCAGGCGAGGTGCATGCCATCATGGGGCCGAACGGCTCGGGCAAGTCCACGCTGTCCTATGTGCTGTCGGGCCGCGATGGCTATGAAGTGACCGAGGGTTCCGCCACGCTGGAAGGGCAGGAACTTCTGGAGATGGAGCCGGAAGAGCGGGCGGCGGCGGGCCTGTTCCTTGCCTTCCAATATCCCGTGGAAATTCCGGGGGTTGGCAATATGACCTTCCTGCGCACCGCGTTGAATGCGCAGCGCAAGACCCGCGGCGAAGAGGAACTCTCGGCCGGGGATTTCCTGAAACTGGTGCGGGCCAAGGCCAAGACGCTGAAGATCGACGCGGAAATGCTGAAGCGTCCGGTCAATGTCGGTTTTTCGGGCGGCGAGAAGAAGCGCAACGAAATCCTGCAAATGGCCATGCTGGAACCCAAGATGTGCATTCTGGACGAGACCGATTCCGGCCTTGACGTGGATGCGATGAAGCTGGTGGCCGATGGCGTGAACGCGCTGCGCGATGCCGGGCGGTCTTTCCTTGTCATCACGCATTATCAACGGCTTCTGGACCATATCAAACCCGACGTGGTGCATATCATGGCCGCAGGCCGGATCATCAAGTCGGGTGGGCCGGAACTGGCGCTTGAGGTTGAGAACAACGGTTACGCCGATCTTCTGGCCGAGGTGGCGCAATGAACCTTCCCAAGGCGAAACAGGATGCGCTGACGGCGCGGCTTGCGGGCCTGTCCTTTGACGCCCGTGGCTGGCTGGGTGCGGCGCGGTCCGAGGCGCTGGCGCGGCTGGGCGCGATGGGCCTGCCGGGCAAGCGCGATGAATACTGGCGCTATACCGATCCGACCAGCCTGACCACGCCCGAGGCGCCGCCCGCCGCCGCCTTTGACGCCGGCGATGAGACGCCGGTGTTCGACGGTATCGACCGGGTGAAGCTGGTCTTCACCGATGGCGTGTTCGATGCTGACGCTTCGGACGATCTGACGCTGGCCGGGGTCGAGATCGAGCGGCTTGCCGAGGCTGGCGCGGCCGATATCCACTGGGCGCAGGGCCTTTATGGCGCGCTGGAGGCGCGGGGACAGACCCCGGTGCAACGCCCGCTGGCGGCGCTGGCCAGCGCCTTTGCCTCGGACGGCGTGCTGATCCGGGTGACGGGCCGGGCGGCCAAGCCGGTTTCCCTGATTTATCGCCATGTGTCAGAGACTTCCGATGCAATCCTGCATCACTGCGTGAAGCTTGAGCCGGGTGCCGAACTGACGCTCTTGGAAAACGGTCCCGCTGCCGCGCGCTTTACCAAGGTGCTGGAGGTCGAGGTGGGGACGGGCGCCCGCTTCCACCACATCCGCGCGCAGGGTCGTGACCACGCCCGCCGCGCGGCGACCCATGTCTTTGCCCGGATCGGGGCAGGGGCGCTGTTCAAATCCTTCACCCTGACCGCCAATGGCCGCCTGACGCGCAACGATGCGGTGCTGGAACTGGTGGGCGACGATGCCGTGGCCCATGTCGCGGGCGCCTCGATGGGCGACGGCGATTTCCACCATGACGACACCGTTTTCATCACCCATGAGGGCGAGCGTTGCGAAAGCCGTCAGGTTTTCAAGAAGGTGCTGAAGAATGGCGCCGTCGGCGTGTTTCAGGGCAAGATCCTGGTGAAGCCCGGCGCGCAAAAGACGGACGGCTATCAGATTTCCCAAAGCCTGCTTCTGGACGGCGACAGCCAGTTTCTGGCCAAGCCGGAACTGGAAATCTACGCCGATGACGTGAAATGCAGCCATGGCAGCACCTCGGGTGCGATTGACGATACCGCGCTTTACTACCTGCGCTCGCGTGGGGTGCCGCTGCGGCAGGCGCAATCGCTTTTGGTGCTGGCCTTCCTTGCCGAAGCGATTGGCGAGATCGAGGACGAGGCGATTGCCGAAGACATCCGCAGCCGTCTGGAGGGCTGGCTTCACCGCCACGCGCATTGAATGGCCGTCTCGACCGATATGCTGCGGGCATGGCGGCACCCAAGGGCGCTGATCCGCGAGAAGCTGGGGCAGGGGCCGCGCGAAGACCGCGCCCTTGCGCTGTTGATGGCGGCTTGCGGGCTGCTCTTCGTGGCGCAATGGCCGGTTCATGCCCGCGCCGCCTATCTGGACCCCACCACCCCGCTTGAGGCGCGGCTGGGCGGGGCGCTGCTGGGCAGCCTGTTCCTCCTGCCGCTGCTGGCCTATGCCGTGGCGGGTCTCAGCCATCTGGCGGCCCGGGCGGTCGGCGGCAAGGGGCAGGGGTTCGGGGCGCGTCTGGCGTTCTTCTGGGCGCTTCTGGCGGTGGCACCTGTGGCGCTGTTGCAGGGTCTGGTGGCCGGGATGATCGGGCCAAGCCCGGGGCTGATCGCGGTGCAACTGCTTGCCGGGGGCGGATTTTTGTGGATCTGGCTTTCAATGCTGGTCGAGGCGGAGCGCGGCTGATGCTGGAAGGTCTGGTGCTTGCGGCCCGCGATACGGTGATTGACGCGCGGGCGGGCGCGCAGCGGGTGATCGCGCTGCGGCTGCCGTTGGGCACGGCGGTTCTGGCGCTTCTGCTCACCTCGGTTCTGGCGGCCGTGCTGGCGGCGCTGACATTCCTCGCCTCGGGGATGGGCGACGATCCGGCGATGGCAGCGGTCTTTGGCAGCCCCTTCGGCCTTGCGCTGATGCAGGTCGCCGTGCAAGGCGTTGCGGCCTTTCTGATTTTCTTCATCGGACGGTTGTTCGGCGGCCGCGGGGCGCTGTCGGATGCGGTGGCGCTGATGGCCTGGCTTGAGGCGGTGCTGCTCTTGGTGCAACTGGCGCAGCTTGTGCTGATCTTTGCGCTGCCGCTTCTGGCCGAACTGCTGGGGCTGATGGCGATGGGGCTGTTCCTGTGGCTGCTGACGGTCTTTACCGCCGAGCTGCATGGCTTTCGCCGGCTGGGGATGGTGTTTCTGGGCATTCTGGCCACCGCGCTGGCGGTGGGCGTGCTGTTTGTCGGGATTTTGGGCATCAGCCCGGGAGGTTAAGCCATGTATGACGTGAACCGCATCCGCGCCGATTTCCCGATCCTGTCGCGGCAGGTGAACGGCAAGCCGCTGATCTATCTCGACAACGGTGCTTCGGCGCAAAAGCCGCAGGTGGTGATTGATGCGGTCACGCAGGCCTATTCGATGGAATATGCCAATGTTCACCGTGGCTTGCACTATCTCTCCAATCTTGCGACCGAAAAGTATGAAGCGGTGCGCGGCATTGTTGCGCGCTTTCTGAATGCCGGGTCGGAAGAGGAGATCGTCTTCACCTCGGGCACGACCGAGGGGATCAATCTGGTCTCTTACGCCTGGGCCGCGCCGCGTTTGCAGCCGGGCGACGAGATTGTTCTGTCGGTGCTGGAGCATCACGCCAATATCGTTCCGTGGCATTTTCTGCGGGAACGTCAAGGGGTTGTGCTAAAATGGGTGGATTGCGACGACAAGGGCGATCTTGACCCGCAGGCGGTGATCGACGCCATCGGGCCGAAAACCCGACTGGTCGCCGTGACCCAGATGTCGAATGTCACCGGAACCGTGGTGGATATTGCCGCGATCTGCGCCGCCGCCCGGGCGCGTGGCGTGCCGGTGCTGGTCGATGGCAGTCAGGGCGCGGTGCATATGCCGGTGGACGTGCAGGCCATGGGCTGCGACTTCTATGCGATCACCGGACATAAGCTATACGGGCCAAGCGGTTCCGGTGCGATATTCATTCGCCATGAGAGGATGGCCGAGATGCGGCCGTTCCTTGGCGGCGGCGATATGATCCGCGAGGTGACACGCGACACGGTGACCTACAACGACCCGCCCATGAAGTTTGAGGCCGGAACGCCTGGCATCGTGCAGCAGATCGGCATGGGCGTGGCGCTTGAATACCTGATGGCACTCGGCATGGCCTATATCGGCGCGCATGAGCGGGCCTTGCGCGACTATGCCCAAGCGCGGTTTTCGGGCCTCAACTGGTTGCAGATACAGGGAAATTCGACCGATAAGGGTGCGATCTTCTCCTTCACGCTGCAAGGGGCCGCCCATGCGCATGACATCTCGACCGTGCTGGACAAGCGCGGCATTGCCGTGCGTGCCGGCACCCATTGCGCCATGCCGCTGATGGAGCGGATGGGCCAGCACGCGACCTGCCGCGCGTCCTTCGGCCTTTATAACACCACCGAGGAAGTCGATGCGCTGATCTCGGCGCTGGAACTGTGTCACGAGCTTTTTGCCTGAACTTCCCGGCGGTTTCGCGTTGCACCGCCGGGCGTGTCAGGCTATAGCAGCGCGACAAGGCACCCATAGCTCAGCTGGATAGAGCGTTGCCCTCCGAAGGCAAAGGTCGCACGTTCGAATCGTGCTGGGTGCGCCAAACCTCCCACAGATGATTGTTCGATGTATTGACGGTTTGTCAGGCATTTCAGGGCTGTATCGGCATGGGCGGCGGGAGCTTATAATGACATAATATAGATTATGCGTTAATTGACCGTGCGGTGGGGGCCGCCCTGAGGCGGCCCTTTTTACACCACGGCGGCTTCGCGGAAGGCTTTGCCCTGCAGAACGCGGTCTATCGAAAGATCTGACAGATCAATGCTTTGCCAGCCGCCGTGCAGGATGTGTTCGGCCAGGCCGCGCCCGATGGCCGGCGATTGCTGCAGACCGTGGCCGGAGAAGCCGTTCATGAAGAAAAGGCTCGGCAGTTCCGGGTGCGGACCCAAAATCGCGTTCTGGTCCAAGGTGTTATAGGCGTAATGTCCCACCCAGTGGCGCACCACCTTCACCGCGTCAAAGCCCGGCGCGCGGTTCCAGAGTTGTTCCCAGATCACCTCTTCGAACAGGTTCAGGTCCGGCTCGAAATCGTCGGCGTCACAGGGGCCGTCGTTCTGCGGCACGGTGGCGGTAATCCACTGGCCCTGCTCGGGGCGCAGGTAAAATCCGGTATCCACCAGCAAGGGCGCATCGGGGTGGCGCGCGTTCGGGGCGTCGATCACGAAGACCGTGCGTTTGCGCGGCTCGACCGGCAGCGCAAGCCCGGCCCAGCCGGCGACCACGGCCGCACGGGTGCCCGCGGCATTCACCGCAGCATTGCAGGCGATCAGCCCGCCCTTGGCCAGATGCACGCCCGTCACCTTGCCGCCGGTGATTTCCAGCCCCACCGCCTCATCCGTCACAAACCGCGCGCCCTGCGCCTTGGCTGCGGCGCGGAAACCGGCCAAAAGGCCCATATTGTCGAACCAGCCTTCGTCCCGGGTGCCGAAGCTGCCTGCCGACAGATCTTCGACATTCAGCCAGGGAAAGCGCGCCTGCACCTGCGCCGGGGTCCAGACCTCGGTCGCGGCGCCGTGGCTGCGCTGCATGGCGGCCAGCTCTTCCAAAAGCGTGGCCCCCTCGGCGGTATGCGACAGGAAGAGATAGCCGTTTTCTTTCAGACCCAGGCTCCCTACCCCGGCCTCAACCCCAAGCCGTTCAGGGAAATTCCGAATAAAATCAACGCCGAACCGCGAGATTTCCACATTCACCGCCGTCGAGAACTGTGAGCGGATCGAGGCGACTGACAGCGCGGTCGAGGCTTTGGCAAAGCTGATGTCACGCTCGGCCACCAGCACCCGCAGGCCGGGCTGCATCCGGGTCAGCCAATAGGCGCAAGAGGCGCCCATCACCGCCCCGCCAATGATCACCACATCCACGCCTTCGGTCATCTCGCCTTCTCCGCCGTTGAACGGTCTCGACAGACCGTTGCGCGAAGGCATAGACTTCGGTCGGGGAAAGGACAAGCCGGGCGAATTACCGCAACCGCTTGTCGCAAAATGGGGAAAGCCGACGTGACAGAAATACTGTCGCTTTTGACACGCATTGCCGAGGCCAAGGCGATGGCCGAGGTCTGGTCGCTGGCAACCTCGCATCTGGCTGCGATGGGGTTTTCGCGGGTGAATTACGGTTTCACCCTGTTTCGCGGCAAACGGTCGGTCGGTGACCCGGATGATGCGCTGTTTCTGACCACGGCGGACCCGGTCTATGCGCAATTCTACTTCCGCAACGGATTTTTCGCCAAGACGCCGGCCTTTCGCTGGACGCTGAACAATGTCGGCGCCTGCACCTGGTCCTGGGTGCGCGAGGCGTTTCTGGCGGGCCGCCTGACGCCGGAAGAGGCCGAAACCGTGCGCCAGAACCTTGCCATGGGGATCGTGGCCGGCATCACGGTGAGTTTCCCCGAAAGCTCGACCCGGGCCAAGGGCGCGATGGGGCTGATCGCCGATCCGGGGCTGGACCCGCCCACGGTTGACCGCATCTTCGAGATGCGGCGGGACGAGATTCTGGCGCTGTGCCACATGATGCACCTGAAGCTGACGCACCTGCCCTTCCCCACCGCCCGCCGACCGCTGACCCAGCGGCAGCGCGAGGCGCTGGAATGGGTGGCCGATGGCAAGACCACGCAGGATGTGGCGCTGTTGATGGAGATTTCACCGGCCATGGTGGAAAAGCACCTGCGCTTGACGCGCGAGGCGTTGAGCGTGGACACCACGGCGCAGGCGGTGGCCAAGGCGGCGCTGATGAACCTAATCTTCACCCCCGACCCCGAGCCGGAACCGCTGGTCGCGGTGAGGTAGGGAATCCCTGACTTTCGTCAAGCCTGCCAAAATGGGACGTTTTCCGCGTTCCGTGAGTGATGGCTTCGGCCAGGAACAGCAGACGGGGATGGATTGCATTTTCAGTCCTGACCCGTCTGCAACGGCTGGCCGCGCTTCCCCGGCGTGGCTTCTCCCTGTCTGGGGCCGGTTCTTTGCCGGCTGGCCCTGCTTGGCCCTGCCCTCTGCCCGCATCCCCTGGGCATGGCGCGCGGTGCAGTCCGATGGGCTGCACCGCTTTTTCATGGCGATAGGACAGGGCAAAAAGAAAAGGGGCACCGGGTTGCCCCGATGCCCCTGCCCTGCAATCTGCGAGATGGATCAGCCCTGAACCATCTTGGCGACTTCGGCTGCGAAGTCTTCTTCCTTCTTCTCGACGCCTTCGCCCACCATCACCCGGGCATAGCCGGTGATTTCGACGCCGGCTTCCTTGGCGGCGGCTTCCACCGTCACGTCCGGGTTGATCACGAAAGCCTGGCCCAGCAGCGTGTTTTCCGACAGGAAGCGCTTCATGCGGCCCGGGATGATGTTGTTGTGGATCACGGCATCCGGCTTCGGCTTGGCCGAGGAGGCGTTTTCTTCCAGCGCCTTGGAGGTTTGCACCGCCAGTTCACGCTCGACGATCACCGGGTCCAGCGTCGCTTCGGAGAGCGACAGCGGGTTGGTGGCGGCGATGTGCATGGCGAATTGCTTGCCGATGGCCTGCGCCTTGTCGGCCGGGCCGTTCAGCGCGACCAGCACGCCGATCTTGCCCATGCCTTCGGTGGCGGCGTTGTGGACATAGGACACAACGGTTTCGCCTTCCAGAATGTGCATCCGGCGGAAGGTCATGTTTTCGCCGATCCGGGCGATCGATTCCTGGATCACCTCGTCAACGGTCTTGCCGTTGAGGTCGGCAGCCCGCACCACTTCAACCGACTCGCCGGTTTGCAGCGCCACCTTGGCCACTTCGCGCACCAGCGACTGGAAGTCGGCGTTCTTGGCGACAAAGTCGGTTTCCGAGTTGATTTCCACGGCCACGCCGCGGCCATCGGTCACGGCGACGCCCACCAGACCTTCGGCGGCAACGCGGTCGGCCTTCTTGGCGGCCTTGGCAAGGCCCTTGGTGCGCAGCCAGTCAACGGCGGCTTCCATGTCGCCATTGGTCTCGGTCAGCGCCTTCTTGGCGTCCATCATGCCTGCGCCGGTCGAATCGCGCAGTTCCTTCACCATCGCTGCGGTGATTGTCATGTCAGTCTCCTGAAAACGGATATGGCCCGGCGGCTAACACCGCCGGGTATCAAGCATGTGACGGGGCTCAGGCCTCGACAGCGGCGTCTTCTTCGGGCGCCGCTTCCAGCGCGCCAAGGTCAACGCCGGCGGCGCCCAATTGGGCCGACATGCCGTCCAGCGCCGCACGGGCCACCAGTTCGCAGTAAAGCGAGATGGCGCGGGCCGCGTCGTCATTGCCGGGGATGATATAGTCCACGCCCTTGGGCGAGCAGTTGGTGTCAACCACGGCCACAACCGGAATGCCCAGCTTCTGCGCTTCCAGAATAGCGAGGTCTTCCTTGCCAACGTCGATGATGAAGATCAGGTCCGGGGTGCCGCCCATTTCACGGATGCCGCCCAGCGAAGCCTGCAGCTTCGCCTGATCGCGTTCCATGTTCAGACGCTCTTTCTTGGTCAGGCCCTCGGCGCCCGAAGCCAGAACTTCGTCGATCTGCTTCAGACGGTTGATCGACAGCGAGATGGTCTTCCAGTTGGTGAGCGTGCCGCCCAGCCAGCGGTGGTTCATGTAGAATTGCGCGCAACGCTCGGCTGCTTCGGCGATCGGCTTTTGCGCCTGACGCTTGGTGCCGACGAACAGGATCCGGCCGCCCTTGGCGACGGTGTCGCGCACGACCTTGAGTGCGGCGTCCAGCATCGGGACGGTCTGCGTCAGGTCGAGAATGTGGATGCCGTTGCGGTCCCCATAGATGAACTCGCCCATCTTGGGGTTCCAGCGTGCGGTCTGGTGGCCGTAGTGAACGCCAGCTTCCAAAAGCTGACGCATGGTGAACTCGGGAAGAGCCATGTCCGTATCCTTTCCGGTTTTGCCCTTGGCAGGTGATCTCAGGGTTTCCCCCAACCGGTGGACCCTGCGGGATTTCTCCCCGCAAAGGCCCGCACCTGCCTGTGAAGTGCGCGCCCTTTACGCTGGCCGGATCAGGAACGCAAGCCGAAAGACCGGATCAGCGGCATTTGTGGCCGATGGCCGCGACATGGCGCAGATCGGTGCCGCAACAGCCGCCCAGCACCCGCAGCCCCGGCAGATGGCGGCGCAGCGCGGCATAGTCCGCCGCCAGCGCCTGCGGGTCGCCCGCGTCCAGCTCGGTCGCCTCATCCAGCTCGGCATGGCTGAGGCGTGAGGCATTGGCCCGGATCGCACCGATCCGCCCGGCCCAGCCGCCGCGCAACTGGTCGGCGAAATGCGACGGGTGGGCGCAGTTGATGCCATACCACGCCGGGTAACCGTCGGTGGCGGCATCGACAAGGGCCGTCGCCTCTTGCAGGGTCTGGCCGCCGATCAGCCGCCCGTCGGTTTCCACCGTGAAAGACAGCGCCACCGGCACCCCCATATCCTGCGCCGCCTCGGCAATGCCGATCGCCTCGCCGGTCGAGGAGATCGTCACCGCCGTCACCATATCCACGCCCGCGTCGGCCAGAACGGCCACCTGCCGGTGGTGATAGTCAAAGGCTTCGTCCGGGCCCAGCACGCTGTCGGGCCGGTAGGCATCGCCATGCGGGCCGATCACGCCGTTGATGATGGCCGCACCGCGGCCGTGGCCATCGCGCAGACCCTGGGCAAAGGCCACCGCCGCCCGGTTGGCGCGGTCGATCGCGCCCGGGGCAAGGCCCATCACCTCGCCCCAGCCTTCGCTGGCCCGCCATGTGGCGGTGTCCAGCACAAAGCCCATGTCCAGGGCCGCCGCCTGATCGAGAAAGCCGGTGAAATAGCGTTCCAGCGCCGCCCTGCCCGCGGGATCGTCCAGCAGGGGAAAGGCCGCGAATTGCGGCAGTTCCAGCCCTTCAAGAAAGATCATCGCGGTTTCCAGCCCGCCATCCGTCAGATGCAGCCCGCCGCCCATTCGGGACAAAAGCGCTGCGGTGGCCTCGCGTGACATCCTGCCCTCCCCGGCCCCACGCCCAAAGACCGCAACCGCGGGACCACCCGGCTGCGGTCCGCCCCCCGCAAGGGAAAGGCCCTGCCCCGCCATCCTAGCACGGAATTGCCGCCGCTGCGACGGCTGCAACCCCCCTTGCGCCTCTGGCGATGGCGGGCGATGAAAGGGCCATGACACCGGATATCCTCTGCATCGGCTCTGTCCTGTGGGACATCATCGGGCGTTCGCCCTCCTCCATGCGGCTGGGCGCCGATGTGCCCGGGCGCATCACCCGGCTGCCCGGCGGGGTGGCGATGAACATTGCCATGACGCTGGCCCGCTTTGGCCTGACCCCCGCCATCCTGACCGCCATCGGCCGCGACGCCGAAGGGGATGAGCTGATCGCCGCCTGTGCCCGTCTGGGCCTGCGGGTCGATCATGCCTATCGCTCGGATGACCTGCCGACCGACCGCTATATGGCGGTCGAAGGCGCCAATGGCCTGATCGCGGCCATTGCCGATGCCCATTCGCTTGAAGCGGCGGGGGACAAGATCCTTGCCCCGCTGGCCGATGGCGCCTTGGGAACGGTTGCGGCGCCCTGGCCCGGCCTGATCGCGCTGGACGGCAACCTGACCGAGGCGCTGCTGTCGCGCATCGCCGACAGCCCGCTGTTCGCTGCCGCCGATCTGCGCGTCGCCCCCGCCAGCCCCGGCAAGGCCGAGCGTCTGCGCCCGCTGATGCGCCATCCCCGCGCCACGCTGTATGTGAACCTCGAAGAGGCCAACCTGCTGACGCAGGGCTGCGCCGAAACCGCCGCCGAGGCCGCCGAGGCGCTTTTGCTGCGCGGGGCCGCCCGGGTGCTGGTCACCCATGGCGGCCAGCCCTGCGCCGAGGGCACGCAAGGCGCGGGTGTGATCACCGCCACGCCACCGCAGGTCATGGTCGCCCGCGTCACCGGCGCCGGCGACACCTTCATGGCGGCCCATATCGTGGCCGAACGTCAGGGCGCCCCGCGGGCCGAGGCCCTTGCCCGCGCCATCCACGCCGCCGCAATCTATGTATCCGGAGACATCGGCACATGAGCCTTCCCCTCACCTTCGCCCCCGAAGTGGCCGCCGCCCGTGCTGCTGGCACCCCCATCGTGGCGCTGGAATCCACCATCATCACCCATGGGATGCCCTTCCCACAAAACGTAGAAGCCGCCCGCGCCGTCGAGGCCGAGGTGCGCGCCCATGGCGCCACCCCCGCAACGATTGCCATCATGGACGGCCAGATTCACATCGGCCTGACCGATGCCCTTCTGGACCGTCTTGGACAGGCGTCCCATGTTGCCAAACTGTCGCGCGCCGATCTGGCGGCCTGTCTGGCGACTGGCGGCATGGGGGCAACCACGGTTGCCGCCACGATGATCTGTGCGCAACTGGCCGGGGTCGAGGTTTTTGCCACCGGCGGCATCGGCGGCGTGCATCGCGGCGCCGAAACCTCGTTCGACATTTCGGCCGACCTGCCGGAACTCGCCGCAACGGCGGTGACCGTGGTGGCGGCGGGGGCCAAGGCCATTCTCGACCTGCCCAAGACGCTGGAATATCTGGAAACCGCCGGCGTGCCGGTGATCGCCTTCGGGCAGGATGATTTCCCCGCCTTCTGGTCGCGCTCGTCCGGTTTGAAGGCCCCCCTGCGGATGGACAGCGCCGAGGCCATCGCCGCCGCTCACCGGATGCGCGGGCGGCTGGGCCTGCCGGGCGGGCAACTGGTGGCCAACCCGATCCCGGTCGAGGCCGAAATCCCGCGTGCCGAAATCACCCCCGCCATCGAAACCGCGCTGGCCGAGGCCGAGGCGCAGGGCATTGCCGCCAAAGAGGTGACGCCCTTCCTTCTGGACCGCATCCTTGCCCTGACCGAGGGGCGCTCGCTGACCTCGAACATCGCCCTTGTTCTGAACAATGCGCGGCTGGGGGCGGCAATTGCGCGGGCTTTGACGCGCTGACGCATTGTGCCCGGCGGGCCGGCTGCCTAGATTGGGAACGCTTGCAGGAGGCCCCATGTCCGAACCCGATCACCCCGCGCGCCGTTCCCTTCTCGGGGCGCTGCGTTCCTCTTTCCTGACCGGGCTTGTCGTGGTGCTGCCGGTCGGCCTGACGATCTATGTCGTCTGGGGCGTGATCGGCTGGATCGACGGCTGGATCCTGCCGCTGATCCCCTCGCATCTGCAACCCGATGCCCTGATGCGCCGCTATTTCGGCCCCGAGGCGAATTTCCCGGTGCGCGGCGTGGGGGTGTTGGTCTTCCTTGTCTTCACCGCGCTGATGGGCTGGCTGGCGCGCGGGCTGATCGGGCGCACCCTGATGCGGCAGGCCGAAGGCATCGTGGACCGGGTTCCCTTGGTGCGTTCGATCTATTCCGGGGTGAAACAGGTCACCGAGACCTTCTTTGCCAAATCCGAGAAAAGCTTTGACCGCACCTGTCTGGTGGAATTTCCCCGCCCCGGAAGCTGGGCCGTGGGCATGGTCTCGGCCGCGCCCAAGGGCGAAATCGCGGCTAAGCTGCCCGAAGGCGAAGAGATGGTCTCGGTCTTTCTCGGCCTGACGCCGCTGACCTCGGGGATGTTGCTGTTCGTGCCTGCGCGCGAGGTGATCTTCCTCGACATGAAGGCGGATGAGGCGATCCGGCTGATCGTTTCGGCCGGTCTGGTCTATCCGGTGACCAAGGAACAGGCGCAGGCGGCCATCGCCGCCCGCTGATCCGTTCACGACAGCAGGCTGGCGATGTCCAGCGTCGCCTCATGGCCCAGCTTGGCGCGGCCCGCGCGCAGGAATTTCGACGCCGCCCGCCGCCCCGCCTGATGCAGGCTTTCGATCAGCCGCGGATTGGGCAACAGCTTGGACCCCGCCGAAAGCGCGGTCATCGTGGCATCGTCGGCAATCAGATGCAGCCGCACATCCTTCATCCGCCCCCGCTCGACCCGGCCCTCCGCGATCAGGCGGCGGACAAAGCCGATGGCCCGCAACTCTCCCAACAGGGCGGCGTTGAAGCTGATTTCATTGATGCGGTCCTGTATTTCCATCGGCGTCACCGGCAGGCCCGGCCGCTCCATCGGGTTGATCGACACGATCAGCACATCATCCGGCAGATCGGGCGCAAACAGCGGAAACAGCGCCGGATTGCCAGAATAACCGCCATCCCAATAGGGCTCGCCCTCAATCTCCACCGCCTGAAATACCGTCGGCAGACAGGCCGAGGCCAACAGCACCGCCGGGGTGATCTCTTCGCCCGAAAACACCCGGATGCGCCCGCTTTTGACCCGGGTCGCCCCGATGAAAAGCTGTGGCCCCTTGTCGGCACAGACGCCCGCAAAATCCAGCCGCCGCACCACCGGCTCGAGCGGATTGCTCCAGCCGGGCCCCCAGGCATAGGGGGTGACCAGTTGCGCCGCGATCCCCGCCGGTGAGACCGGCATGGTCGAGGTCACGAAATCCGCCACCGCCGCCGCCTGCGGCCAGAGCGCCTTGAGCCAGGGCGCCAGCCGCAGGTCGCCCAACTCTGCCACATCGGCCCAAAGCCGCGCCAGACTGGCCCGCGCCCCCGCCGCCCCATCGGCAAGCCAGCCGGCCTTCAGCGCCGCCGCATTCAGCGCCCCCGCCGAGGTGCCCGAAATGGCGGCAATCTCCAGCCCCTCTTCCTCCAGCAGCCGGTCCAGAACGCCCCAGGTAAAGGCGCCATGCGCGCCGCCACCCTGCAAGGCCAGGTTGATCCGTGTCATCGCTTCTCCTGATCTGCCGGCACGGGTGACGCCTCCGGCGGGAGTATTTGGCAAGGTGCAAATCCTGCGATGCCTTGCCATTTGCACCTTTTGAAATACTCCCCCGGAGGGGCGACGCTGGCCGCCTGCGCTGCCGTCCGGCCTTAGAGCGCCGTCCAGCCGCCATCGACCGAGATTGTCGTGCCGGTCACCTGATCGGCATGGGGGCTGCAAAGGTAAACCACGGTGCCGCCGATCTGTTCCACCGTGGCGAACTGGCGCGAGGGCTGGCGTTGCAGCATCACCTCGCGGATCACGGTCTCGCGGTCCATGTTGTATTGCTTCATCGTGTCGGGGATCTGCGCTTCGACCAGCGGGGTCAGCACATAGCCCGGGCAGACCGCGTTGCAGGTGATGCCCTTGCCCGCCACTTCCAGCGCCACGGTCTTTGACAGGCCGACCACGCCATGCTTGGCCGCGACATAGGCCGATTTGAACGGGCTGGCGGTCAGGCCATGGGCCGAGGCGATGTTGACCACCCGGCCCCAGCCCTTGGCCTTCATCCCCGGCAGGGCGGCGGCGGTGGTGTGGAAGGCGGAGGACAGGTTGATCGCCAGAATCTGGTTCCACTTGTCCACCGGGAATTCATCCACCGCCGCCACGAACTGGATGCCCGCGTTGTTCACCAGAATGTCGCAGCCGCCGGCCTTTTCGATCAGGGCGCGGCAATCCTCGCCCTTGGACATGTCGGCAGCGATGTAGCGGGCGCTCACCGCATGGCGGGCGCCCAGCGCCTCGGCCAGCGCGTGATCCTCGGGGCGGTCGGTGAAGCTGTTCAGCACCACATCGGCGCCCGCCCGCGCCAGTTCCTCGGCCACGCCAAGGCCGATGCCCGAGTTGGAGCCGGTGATGATGGCGGTCTTGCCGCGGAGCAGGGCCATGGGAGCCTCCTTTTCTGGTTCGGCGCCAGCCTACATGCTGCACCTGCAAAGGAAAGCCACGAGCCCGTGTGCAATGCCAAAAAAAACGCCGGCGCGAGGCCGGCGTTAAGTCATTGAGGCAGGTTTCATACAGGCAAGAAACCTATCGAGCAGTAAGCATCTTATACGCCGCCTTTCTGAGCTATCCAAGCTAAAAGTTTGAATTGGCTGGCAAGCCGTCTTAGGCTGGTGGTCAAGAAAACCACGCGGCGGAGGATTGTTGCCGGAATGAAACAGGATTTTTTCACACCCTTGCGCCTTGGCCTGCGGGCGCTCGGGGCGGCGGCGATTCTCGGTCTGGCGGCTGCGGCGGCAGGGGCCGAACCGCGCCACGGCATAGCTATGTATGGCGAACCGGCGCTTCCACCCGATTTTGTGTCGCTGCCGCAGGCGAACCCCGATGCCCCGCAGGGCGGCCGCATCGTGCTAGGCGAGGCGGGCAGCTATGATTCGCTCAATCCCTTCATCGTCAAGGGTTCGCCCGCCACCGGCATCGCCGCGCTGACGGTCGAAACGCTGATGGGCCGCAACTATGACGAACCCTTCACGCTTTACGGCCTTCTGGCCGAATCGGTCGAGACGGATCCGGCCCGGACATGGGTGGAATTCACCCTGCGGGAGGGCGTCCGATTCTCGGACGGCAGCCCGGTGACGGTCGAGGATGTGATCTGGTCCTTCGAAAAGCTGGGGGTCGATGGCCATACCCGCTATTCCGCCGCCTGGAAGAAGATCGCCAAATCCGAACAGACCGGCCCGCGCAGCGTGCGCTTCACCTTCAACACCGAAGACCGCGAATTGCCGCTGATCCTCGGCCTGCGGCCGATCCTGAAAAAGGCGCAGTGGGAGGGCAAGGATTTCACCGTGGCCGGGCTTGAGGCGCCCATCGGTTCCGGCCCCTATGTGATCGACAGCTTCGAGCCGGGCCGCGCGATTGCTTACAAGAAGAACCCCGACTGGTGGGGCAAGGATCTGCCGTTCAACCGCGGTCTCTATAACATCGGCGAAATCCGCTATGAGTATTTCGGCGACAGTCTGGTGGTGTTCGAGGCGTTCAAGGCCGGCGACATCATGAGCTACCGCGAGGCGAACCCGGCAAAATGGGCGGCCAACTATGATTTCCCGGCGATTGCCTCGGGCGATGTGATCAAGGCGGAAATCCCGCATTCCCGCCCCTCGGGGATCGAGGGCTTTGCCTTCAACATGCGCAAGCCGGTCTTTGCCGACTGGCGCGTGCGTGAGGCGCTGATCCAAACTTTCAACTTTGAACTGGTGAACCAGACGCTGAACGCGGGCGCCCTGCCCCGGATCAGCTCGTATTTCGGCAATTCGGTTCTGGCGGGCGATGTGACCAATCCGGCTGCCGGGCCGGTTCTGGCGCTGCTTGAGCCCTATAAGGACAGCCTCCTGCCCGGCGCGCTGGAGGGCTATTCCCTTCCGGTCAGCGATGGCAGCGTGACCAACCGCGCCGGGCTGCGCAAGGCGACGGCCCTGCTGGAAGAGGCGGGCTGGACGGTGCAGGACGGCGTGCTGGCGAATGCGGCGGGCGAACCTTTCGCCTTTGAAATCCTGTTGCAGATCGGTGCCGACGACAGCATCGCCACGGCAAACATCTATGTCGAGGCGCTGAAGGCCCTTGGCATTGCCGCCAAGGTGACCGTGGTCGATTCGGCGCAATACAAGGAACGCACCACCGGCTTTGACTTTGACATGACGCATTACATCCGGTCGCTGTCGCTGTCGCCCGGCAATGAGCAGACGCTCTACTGGGGTTCGAGCGGGGTGAACGAGCCGGGGTCGCGCAACTGGATGGGGGTCAATTCGCCCGCCGTGGACGGGCTGATCGCCACCATGCTGACCGCGGACACGCCGGAAGCCTTTACCCAGACGGTGCAGGCGCTGGACCGGGTGCTGATTTCGGGGCGTTATGTGGTGCCGTTCGGTTATTCGCCGGTCTCGCGTCTGGCCTATGCCAAGAGCCTGCATTATCCTGACCATGTGCCGCTTTACGGCGATTGGCTGGGCTTTCAGCCCGATGTCTGGTGGGTTCAGGAATGAAGAAACTTGCGCTCTTGGCGCTGATCACCTTGGGCGCCTGCAACACGATTGCAGGCGCGGGCGAAGATGTCTCTGGCGGCGCGCGCACCGTTCAGGGCTGGTTCAACTGAGGGGCCGGGCACCGATGTCTTCGAAGACATCGGACCGGAGCCTTTGAAGGCTCCGCAGCGGAGTTGTCGAAAACTCCGCCTCCCCCCGGGGTATCAGGCGGCGTCTGCTGTGCGGGCGCCGTCCTTCAGCCGGATCACGGTGACCGAGCAATGCGCCTCGGCCACCACCCGCGCCGAGACGGAACCGAGAAAGCGCCGCGTCGTGGAATGGCCACGCGCGCCCATCATCAGGTGGTCGGCCTGCACCGCTTCGGCATGGTCGAGGATCGCGCTGGCCGGATCGGTGTTTTCCAGAATGGTATAGGTCAGCCGGTCATCGGGCAGTTCGATCCCCTCGGCCCAGCCGCGCAGCGCCACAAGCCGCGAGACATGCAGGTGGTTGCCGTCATCATCCGTCGTCTGGTCGATGCCCAGCCGCGCCGTCTTGATGACATTGACGCAAGCCACCCGCGCCTCGGGCGTGATCACCAGCATCCGCTTGACCGAGGAAAAGAGGGCCGCCGACAGCGCCTCCATTTCCGGCGCCAGATCGACGGCGACCAGCAGGATTGGCGCGCGGTCGCCATGGGCGGCGGTCGAGACCGGGGCGCCAAAACCCTTGACGCCCTTCATCGCGCGCTTGCGTTTCCAGACTGTCCAGAACCCGTCCTGCGCCAGTTTGTGGCCGCGCTCGGTGATCTTGACCTGCCGCGGATGGGTCAGGTCAAAGATCATCTGCGCCGCCGACTGATAGCGCCGGGCCGGGTCCACCTCCAGCGCGCGCAGGATGATCTCTTGCAGCCATTCGGGGATTTCCGTGCGCAGCGCCCGCGGTGGCACCGGATCGCGCCACAGCCGCTCGCGGACCTGTGACAGCTTTTCCGGCTCGCCAAAGGGCAGTTTGCCGGTGGCCATCTGATAGATCATCGCCCCCAGCGCATAAAGATCGCTGCGCAGATCGCCGCGCTGGCGCAGATATTGCTCGGGCGCGATATAGGGGAAGGTGCCCATCGGAATGGTGAATTCCTCGGCCAGCAGATCGGGCAATTCATCATGCCGCGACAGGCCGTAATCGACCAGCACCATCTCGCCGGTTTCGCGTTGCAGGAAGTTGTCGGGTTTCAGGTCAAGGTGGATTACATGCTGGCGGTGCAGGTCGGCCACCGCCTGCGCCATGCGCGCCGCCGCCTCGATCACCTCGTCCAGCGGCAGCGGCGCGCGTTTGACCAATTGGTGCATCGAGCCGCCGGGGATGCGTTCGGTCACGATATAGGCCATGCGCGAAAAATCGCCCTCGCCCATCACGCGCGGCACATGCGGGCCGGTCAGGCGGGGCATGATCATCTGCTCCACCTCGAAGCCCACAATCGTCGGGCCGTCGTAGCCGTCCAGAATGGTGGGAATCTTCATCACCATCGGCGTGCGGTAGAGCGGATGCGTCACCTCCCAGACCGTGGCGAAGCCGCCCTTGTGCAATTGCTCGCCCAAGGTGAAGCCGTCAATCTCAAGGCCCGGTTGCGGCTTGATCTGCTGCATCGGTCATTCCCCCTTGATCAGCCGCGAGGCCAGCGCCTCGGGCAGGCCCGCCGCCCGCACCTTGCGCGCGGTGGTGGCCGCGTCATAGGGCACCCGGCGAAAGGTCAGCTCGTTCTTGTCGGTATCGAGCATGGCATAGCCCGCCAGCGCCGCCCCGTCGCGCGGCTGCCCGACCGAGCCCACCACCGCCAGCCAGCGGCGCGAGCGGATCAGCGGCACCGCCTGCCCCTGCACCACCGGATGACCCATCACCCGGCCCGCAAGATCGCAGCTGTAAAGCTGCGGCCGGTGGACATGGCCGACAAGGATCACCCGGGCGTCCGAGACGCGAAAGCTGGGCATCGCCTTGGCCTCGCCGGTGACATAGATCCAGTCCTGCGGATCATTGGCGCTGGCATGGACGAAGAGGACATCGCCTTCGGTCGCGGTCAGCGGCAGGTCTTCCAGAAACAGCTTCTGCGGTGCGGTCAGCCGGTTCACCGTCCAGTCGATCACCCGGCGGGCATTGGCGTTCAGCGCGCCATCGGCGACACCGACGGCGCGGTCATGGTTGCCGCGCACCGCAAGGGCGCCCTGCGCCACCAGCGCCGCCACCTTGTCCACACACCAGCCCGGATCAGGGCCATAGCCGACCAGATCGCCCAGAAACACGATGCGGTCGGGCTTGCGCAGGGTCAGATCGGCCAGCACGGCCTCGAATGCCTCGCGGTTGGCGTGGATATCGGTCAGGATGGCCAGACGCATTCACTCTCCCCCTCCGACGCAGCACCGCGGCATCGTCCCCGGGCCAGCCTAGGCGCTCTGCGGCGGCGCGTCACCGCGACGCTATGTCCCGCTGACGCAGGGTTTTCAGGTCAGCGATGTCACCCAGAGGATCGTCGCATCATCATCGGAAACCGAAACCACGTTATGGCCCATCGAGGCGTCGTAATAGGCGCTGTCACCGCGGCGCAACTCGACCGGCTCGTAAAATTCGGTGTAAAGCCGGATCACCCCGGTCAGAACGAACAGAAACTCCTCGCCGTCATGGCGCACCCAGCCGTCGAATTCCTCCATGCTGCGGGCGCGGATCGTGGCGCGGTAGGGCAGCATCTGCTTTTTCGTCAGCGCGCCGGCAAGGAGTTCATGTTCGTAGGTGGTGGTGGCATGGGCCATCCCCTCGCCCGATTTCGTCACCGAAATGCGGCCCGAGACCTGCGCCTTGGAGGGCGGGGTGAAAAGCTGCGGCACGGACATATCCATGCCCTGCGCCAGCTTCTTCAGCGCCTCATAGGTGGGCGACATCTGGCCGTTCTCGATCTTGGAGAGGGTCGAGCGCGCCAGCCCCGCCTGCGCCGCCGCCTGTTCCAGCGTCCAGCCCTTGGCCTTGCGCAATTCACGCACACGCGGGCCAAGGTCCATCGGCTCGACCGAAGGGGCCGGGCCGGTCTCGCGGGCAATGCGGATCAGGCGTTTGGGATCGCTGGACATGGGCCTATGCCTTAGCAGAACCTTGCCTTGTTGCAAGCGGCTGAGGGGAGCGCCCGGGGCGGGCCGGGGCCTCCGGCGGGAGTATTTGAAGAAGGGCAAATGCACGGAGTTGCGGCAGGTTTGTGCGCGGGCGGCGCTTGCCGGGGGCCGGGCGGGGCGGTAACGGGGGGCATGGACCGCTTTCCGCCCTGCCCCGCGCCGTTCAATCTGGCCGCCCATGCCTTGGCGCGGGCCGGGGCGCTGGCCGACAAATCGGCCTTGCAGGTGATCCGGCCGCAGGGGGCCGAACGCTGGAGCTATGGCCGGCTTGAGGCGGCGGTGCGCGGCTTTGGCAGTGCGCTTCTGGCGCGGGGGTTGCTGCCGGGCGAGCGGGTGCTGCTGCGTCTGGGCAATTCGGCGGCCTTTCCGGTGGGGTTTCTGGGGGCCATCGCGGCGGGTCTGGTGCCGGTGCCGACCTCGGCTGCGCTGACCGGGCCGGAGGTGACGCGGCTTGCGGCGCGGATCGCCCCGGCGCTGGTGCTGGCCGAGGCGGGTGTGGCGCTGCCCGATCATCCGGCGCCGGTCATGACGGCGGCCGAGGTTCTGGCGGCCGAGGCTTTGCCGCCCTGTGACTGGGCGATGGGCGACCCAGACCGGCTGGCCTATATCGTCTTCACCTCGGGCAGCACGGGGGCGCCGCTGGCCGTGGCCCATGCCCACCGTGCGCTTTGGGCGCGGGGGATGATGCATCAGGGCTGGGAGGGGTTGGGCGAGGGTGACCGGCTGCTGCACGCCGGGGCCTTCAACTGGACCTTCACGCTGGGCACCGGCCTTTTGGACCCTTGGGTGAACGGTGCCACGGCGCTGATCCCGGGGCCGGGGGTGATGCCGGCGCAACTGCCTTTGCTGATGAAGCGGTTCGATGCCACGATCCTTGCCGCCGCCCCGGGGGTGATCCGGCAGATGCTGAAGGCACCCGTGCCCGCCCTGCCCCGGCTGCGCCACGGGCTGGTGGCGGGGGAGGCGTTGGCGCCCAGCTTGCGCGACCAGTGGCGCCGGGCGACCGGCACCGACCTGCACGAGGCGCTGGGGATGTCGGAATGCTCGACCTATCTGTCGGGCAATCCGGCGCGTCCGGCGCCCGAAGGGTTCACCGGCTATCCGCAGCCCGGACGGCAGTTGCGGCTGATCGACGGCCAGATCGCCCTGCACCGCAGCGACCCCGGTCTGATGCTGGGCTATCTCGATGCGCCCGAGGCGACGGCGGCACGGTTTGACGGCGACTGGTTCCTGACCGGCGATCTGGCCGAAGCGGGGCCGGACGGCGCCCTGCGCTTTCTTGGCCGCGCCGATGACATGATGAACCCCGGCGGCTTTCGCGTTTCACCGCTTGAGGTGGAGGGCGCGCTGGCCGGGGCCGAAGGTGTCACCGATCTGGCCGTCTGCGAGATCGCGCTGCGCCCCGGCGTCAGCGTGATCGCCTGCGCCTATGTCGCCGCTGCCGATCTGGAGCCCGCGCTGATCGCGCGTGCCGATCAGAGCCTTGCCCGCTGGAAACAGCCCCGGCTTTACCGCCGCCTGCCCGCCCTGCCCCGCAATGCCAATGCCAAGCTCAACCGCCGCGCCCTGCGCGCGGAACTGGAGTCCGCCGATGATCCGTCTTGATATCTTTTCCGATCCCGTCTGCCCCTGGTGCTATCTGGGCAAGGCCAATCTTGACCGCGCGCTTGAGGCGGCGCCGGAGCATCCCTTCCGCATTGAATGGCATCCGTTCCAGCTCAACCCCGACATGCCCGCGGCGGGGGTGGACAAGCGCCAGTATCTGGCCGACCGTTTCGGCGGCGCCGACAAGGTGGACGGTGTGCATCAGCGGTTGCGCGATATCGCCCGGCAGAATGGCGTGGACCTTGACCCGGACGTGCCCAAGCGCATTCCGAACACGCTGGATGCCCACCGGCTGATCCATTGGGCGGGGCTTGAGGGGCGGCAGACGCCGCTGGTTTCGGCCCTGTTCCGCGCCTATTGGAAAGAGGGCCGCGACATCGGCAACCGCGCCGTGCTGGCCGACATCGCGGCGGCGGCGGGGATGGACCGAGCCGTCACCCTGCGGCTGCTGGAAAGCGAAGCCGATGCCGATGACATCCGCGCCCGCGATCAGGACGCCCGCAAGAAGGGGGTCAGCGCCGTTCCCACCTTCCTGATCGCCCAGCAATATGTCGTCTCGGGCGCGCAGCCGCCCGAGGTCTGGGGCAAGGTGATTGCAGAACTGGCGGAGAAACGCGGGTGATCCTGGCGCATCTGCCATCGGGTTATGTGCTTGCACGTCTGGCCGGGCAGCCGCGAGGGCTGACCCTGATGGCGACGCTGGCGGGTGCGGTCTTTCCCGATCTGGACCTGATCTGGTTCTACCTGATCGACGACCGCGCCTTTCACCACCACCGCTATTGGGTCCACGCGCCCGGCTTCTGGCTGATCATCGCGGCGCTGGCCCTGCCGATGATCCGCCGTTTTGCCCCGAGCGTCCTGTTGCCCGCCGCGCTGTTTCTGGCCGCGGTCTTCCTGCACCTCGTGCTCGACACGCTGGCGGGCAGCATAATGTGGCTCTGGCCATTTTCCAACCGGCTTTATGCGCTGGTCGAGGTGCCTGCCACCCGGTCGCACTGGGTCCTGTCCTTCCTGACCCATTGGAGCGCCCTGGCCGAGCTGGCGCTGATCCTCTGGGCCGCTGTTCTGTGGTTCCGCCGTCCCAAATCTGCCGTGAAAGCCTGACATGCCCCAGACCCTGCCCTCGCGGACCGAGTTCACCATCCTCATCGCCATGCTCTTCGCCACCGTGGCGCTGTCGATTGACGCGATGCTGCCCGCGCTGCCCGAAATCGCCGCCACCATGAGCCCGGGCGCCCCGAACCGCGCGCAACTGGTGGTGACAAGCTTCGTGCTGGGCATGGGGATCGGCACGCTGTTCGCCGGGCCGCTGTCGGACCGTTTCGGGCGGCGGCGGGTGCTGCTGGCGGGGGGCGCGCTCTATGCGCTGGCGGCACTGGCCTGCTGGGCGGCGCCCTCGCTGGAAATGCTGCTGATCGCCCGCGTCATTCAGGGCATTGGCGCCGCCGGGCCGCGGACGGTGACACTGGCCATCGTGCGCGACCTCTATTCCGGGCGCGAGATGGCCAAGATCGTGTCTGTCGCAATGTCGATCTTTTCGTTGGTGCCTGCCGTGGCGCCACTGATGGGTCAGGCGGTGATGGGCTTTGGCCCCTGGCAGGGGATTTTCATTGCCTTTCTGGTCTTTTCGGCCCTGACCATGGGCTGGTTCGCCCTGCGTCAGCCCGAAACCCTGCCGCCCGAACGGCGCAAGCCGCTGGAGCCCGCCGCCCTCTGGGCCGCCACGCGCGAGGTGCTGTCGCTGCGCGTGGTGCGGCTGTCCATCCTTGTGCAGGCGCTGGTGTCGGGGATGCTGTTCGGCGTGCTGTCTTCGATGCAGGGGATATTCGATCTGCGCTTTGGCCGGGCCGAAAGCTTCCCCTTGTGGTTCGCGCTGATTGCCGTGGTGTCGATGTGGGGTTCGATCGTGAATGCGCGGGTGGTGGTGCGGCTGGGAATGCGGCGGGTGCTGAACCTGACCTTCGCGGCGCAGATCGCGGTGACGGGCGGGCTCTGGTTCCTGAATGTTGCCGGCCTCATGCCCGAGAGTCTCGCCTTTCCGGCGCATATCCTGTGGACCATCTGCATCTTTGCCATGATGGGGCTGACGCTGGGCAATCTGAACGCCATGGCGATGGAGCCCTTGGGCCATGTCGCGGGGCTGGCCGCCTCGGTGATCTCGTCCTTGGGCACCATCGGCTCGGTCTTGCTGGCGGTGCCGCTGGGGCTGCTGTTTGACGGCACGGCATTGCCGCTGATGGCGGGGGTGCTGGCCTATGCCATTCTCTGTCTGGGTCTGATGCGCTTGGCGCGTTAAGCCGGGCGAAAATTCTTCGGACGAAGAATTTTCTACTTGGCCCGGGCTTTTTCGGCCAGGTCGCGGGCGATGGCGAAGGCGCCCTTGATGCGGTCGGCTTCCGACTTCATCTCGCCCTGCAACACGATCTTGTTGCCCTGCACCTTTGCCGCTGCGCCCTGTTCGCGGATGAATTCCACCAGACCCGCCGGATTGGCGAATTTGTCATTGTGGAACTGCACCGTGGCGCCTTTCGGCCCGGCGTCGATCCGGCTGATGCCCGCGCGTTTGCACATCGCCTTGATCCGCACGATCAGCATGAGCGTGTTGACCTCTTTCGGCAACGGGCCGAAACGGTCGATCATCTCCGCAGCAAACCCCTCAAGCTCCACCTTGGTCGCCAGCGACGACAGGCGGCGATAGAGGCCAAGGCGGATGTCCAGATCGGGAATATAGGTCTCGGGGATCATCACCGGCACGCCAAGGTTGATCTGCGGCGACCATTGGTCGTCAATCGCACTCAACCCGCCGATCTCGCCGGATTTGATCTTGGCAATCGTCTCTTCCAGCATCTGCTGGTAAAGCTCATAGCCGACTTCCTTGATATGGCCCGACTGTTCCTCGCCCAAGAGGTTGCCCGCCCCGCGCAAATCAAGGTCATGGCTGGCAAGGTTGAAGCCCGCACCCAGATTGTCAAGGCTGCCCAGAAGCCGCAGCCGTTTCTGCGCCTGCGGTGTCAGCGGGCTACGCGGTTTCGTCGTGAGGAAGCAATAGGCCCGCGTCTTTGACCGGCCGACCCGGCCCCGGATCTGATAAAGCTGGCTAAGGCCGAACATATCGGCGCGATGCACGATCATCGTGTTCGCCGTGGGAATATCCAGACCCGATTCCACGATGGTTGTGGCCAAGAGCACATCCGCCTTGCCGTCGTAGAAATCATTCATCCGCTGATCCAGATCGCCCGCTGCCATCTGGCCATGCGCCACCAGATAGCTGACCTCCGGCACATGGGTTTTCAGGAACTCCTCGATCTCGGGCAGGTCCGACAGGCGCGGCACCACATAGAAGCTTTGCCCGCCGCGGTAATGCTCACGCAAGAGCGCCTCGCGGATGGTGATGGTGTCGAATTCGCTGACATAGGTGCGGATGGCCAGGCGGTCCACCGGCGGCGTGGCGATCAGCGACAGGTCACGCACCCCCGTCAGCGACAGTTGCAGCGTGCGCGGAATCGGCGTCGCAGTCAGCGTCAGGACGTGGATTTCCGAGCGCATTTCCTTCAGGCGTTCCTTATGGGCCACGCCGAAATGCTGTTCCTCGTCGATGATCAGCAGGCCAAGGTTCTTGAACCGCACGCCCTTTGCCAAAAGCGCATGGGTGCCGACCACGATATCCACCTGCCCTTCGGCCATGGCGGCGCGGGTGGCATTCGCCTCTTTGGCAGAAACGAAACGCGACAGGGGCTTGACCGATATCGGAAAGCCGCGGAACCGTTCGGCAAAGCTGCGATAATGCTGCCGGGCCAGCAGCGTCGTCGGGCAGATCACCGCCACCTGCATCCCCGACATGGCGGCGACAAAGGCCGCGCGCATCGCCACCTCGGTTTTGCCGAAGCCGACATCACCGACGACCAAGCGGTCCATCGGGCTGCCCTTTTCCAGATCGGCCACCACATCGGCAATCGCCGCAAGCTGGTCATCGGTTTCCTGATAGGGGAAGCGGGCGGCAAAAGCCTCCCATATGGAATGGGGCGCCTCCAGAATGGGCGCATGGCGCAGGGCACGCTCGGCTGCAATCCGCATCAGGCGGTCGGCAATCTCCTTGATGCGTTCCTTGAGCTTGGCCTTCTTGGCCTGCCATGCCCCGCCGCCCAGACGGTCCAGCAGCCCCTCTTCATGACCGTAACGGCTGAGCAGCTCGATATTCTCGACCGGCAGGTAAAGCTTGGCATTGTCGGCATATTCCAGAGCAACGCAGGCATGGGGCGCCCCCAGCGCGGTGATGGTTTCAAGGCCAAGGTAACGGCCCACCCCATGCTCGACATGCACCACAAGGTCGCCCGGAGACAGGCTTTCGGCGTCGCGCAGGAAGTTTTCGGCCTTGCGCTTGCGCCGGGGTTTGGCCGCCAGACGGTCGCCCAGAATGTCCTGTTCGGAAATCACGGCAAGGCCGGGCGCGGTGAACCCGGCCTCCAGCGCCCAGATCATCAGGAACAATCCGCCTTTGCCTTCAGGCACCTCGCGGAAATCCTTCACAAGGGCGGCGCCCTTGACCTTCTGATCGTCCAGAAGCCCCTTCAGCCGTTCCCGCGCGCCTTCGGACCATGAGGCGATCACCACCTGCCGGTCTTGACGCAACTCCTGAAGATGGTCGGCCAAGGCACCGAACAGGCTGATGCTTTCCTGTTGCCGCTCGGGCGCGAAGTTGCGGCCGATCCGCCCGCCGGAATCCAGAACCCCCGGCCCCGGCGCCTGCGCCAAGGGCGAAAGCTGCGCCACGCGCAGGGGCGCCAGTGCGGCCTCCCACGCGGCATCGTCCAGATAGAGCAGCCCCGGTGCGCAGGGTTTGTAGACCGAATCCAGCCGCCCGCGCGCATTCATCGCCTCGCGCCTTGCGTCATAGGCGTCGGCGATGCCTTCCCAGCGGGAAAGGCGGGCGGGCGTCACCTGATCGTCCAGCATGACCGAGGCATCGGGCAGATGGTCGAACAGCGTCTCAAGCCGCTCGTGGAAGAAGGGCAGCCAATGCTCCATCCCCTGATGCTTGCGACCCGCCGAAACGGCTTCATAAAGCGGGTCATCCTGCCCGCCTGCGCCGAATTCCACCCGGTAGGTCTGGCGGAAGCGGGTGATCGCGGCCTCGTCCAGAATGATTTCCGACATCGGGGCGAATTCGACGGCTGACAGCTTTTCGGTGGTGCGCTGGGTCACCGGATCAAAGCGGCGGGCGCCGTCCAACTGATCGCCAAAGAAATCCAGCCGGATCGGCCCGCCCTTGCCCGGCGGCCAAAGGTCAACGATGCCGCCGCGAATGGCGAAATCCCCCGGCTCGGCCACGGTGGAGACCGGCGAAAAGCCCATCCGCGCCAGAAAGCCGCGCAGATGTGCCTCATCCACCCGGTCGCCCACCCGGGCGGCAAAGCTGGCGCCGCGCAGCACCTCGCGCGCCGGTATCCGCTGCGTTGCCGCCGCCAGTGTGGTCAGCAGCACGAAGGCACCGTTCAGCCCCGCCGCCAGCGTGGCCAGCGTGGCCATCCGCCGCGCCGAAATCGTGGGATTGGGCGACACCCGGTCATAGGGCAGACAGTCCCATGCCGGAAATTCCAGCACCACGGTTCCGGGCGCCATGACGGCGAGGGCGGCGCGCATCGCCTCCATCCGCTTGTCGTCGCGCGCGACATGGATCACCGGCTGGCCGCGGCCCAGTTCGCGGATCAGCAGCCGGGCGTCAAAGCCCTCGGGCGCGCCGCCCGAGATGATGCGCTCGGCCGCCATTTAATGCGGAAAGCCGATCTGCATGTTCTGCCACATGCCGAACAGCGAAGTGACGAAGATGGCCACCATGCCCAGAAGCTGGGTGCCAAAACGGTGGCGGCGCAGCCGTTGATACAGCGCCTCGCCGCTGCCCGCCCCGGCCTCGATCAGCCGGGCCTGCCGCAGCGACAGCGCAAAGAGCAGCATCAGCGGAAAAAGCAGCAGCAGCAACGCCTGCGCAAATTCGATCCCATACCAAAACCCAAGGATCGACAGGACCGACAGCAGGAAACACACCATGCCGACCAGCCAGAGCCCGGCCTGACGCGAGATATATAGCATCCTCTGGGTGTTGATCCGCACCAGCGCCTCAAGATCCTGTTCGGCCTGTCCGCCATCGCGGCGGGCACGCTGGATCATGTCGAAGGGCACGCCCAGAACCCAGTGGCTGGCCATCGACCAGACCACCCCCAGCATGATCCAGTACCAAAGGTTCGAGAAGGACCGCAGGTCGATCAGCTCGAAAACGATCTTGTACCAGTCCAATGCCCGCGCGCCCCGTTCTGCCACACCGCCCCACCCGCGCCGAATTGACCGCTTGTGGACCTTGCGCTTTCCATGGCAGGCAAGGCGCATAATCGCAAGCCCCTTCGCCCGCGAGGTCCCCATGCACCCCATCGTTCCATCCGGTCACCGCCTGCGCCGCCTGCGCCGCTCGGCCCCGTTGCGGGTGCTGGTTCAGGAAAACACCCTGACCGTGGCTGACCTCATCTGGCCGATCTTTGTCCGCGAGGGCGTGAATCTGCGCGAGCCGATTGCCTCGATGCCCGGGGTAGACCGGCTTTCGGTCGATCTGGCGGTGAAGGCGGCGGAAGAGGCAGCGGGTTTGGGCATTCCGGTGATTTGCCTGTTCCCCTATACCGACCCGGCGGTGAAGACCCTCACCTGCGAAGAGGCGTGGAATCCCGAGAACCTGACCAACCGTGCCATCCGCGCCATCAAGGCTGCCGTGCCGGATATCGCGGTGATGACGGATGTGGCGCTGGACCCCTATAACGTGCTTGGCCATGACGGGCTTGTGGTGGATGGGGTGATCCTGAACGACGAATCCGTCGAAGCGCTGGTCAAGATGGCACTGGTGCAGGCCGAGGCAGGGGCAGACATCCTTGGCCCCTCGGACATGATGGACGGCCGGATCGGTGCAATCCGCAACGCGCTGGAGGGGGCCGGTCATCAGGGCGTGGCGATCATGTCTTATGCTGCAAAATATGTCTCGGCCTTCTACGGTCCGTTCCGCGATGCGGTGGGCGCCTCGGGCGCGCTGAAGGGCGACAAGAAGACTTATCAGATGAACTGCGCCAACAGCGACGAGGCGCTGCGCCTTGTCGCCCGCGATCTGGCCGAAGGGGCAGATATGGTGATGGTGAAACCGGGGATGCCCTATCTCGACATCTGCCGCCGAGTGAAGGACACTTACGGCGTGCCGACCTTCGCCTATCAGGTGTCGGGCGAATATGCGATGATCAAGGCGGCGGCGCTGAACGGCTGGATCGACGGCGAAAAGGCGATGCTCGAAAGCCTGATGGGATTCAAGCGCTCCGGCTGCGACGGCATCCTGACCTATTTCGCCCCCGCCGCCGCCCGGCTGATCCGCGCCGGTCTGTGATGCGACCAGATGACAGCGCCGCAAAGACCGGATAACCTTCTGTCAACAAAGGGCGGGTAAGCCCTGACGGGCGAGGAGGCGGCAGTATGGCGACCAAGGTTTCAAGACGGATCTTTCTGGCATCGGGCGGCGCGCTGGCGCTGTCGGCCTGTGTGACGGGCAATGGCATCGGCTCACGCGGTGCGGCGCAGATCGACGCGCGGGTGGATGCGACGCGCGACTATCTCTTTGGCCGCTATCCGGGCACGCGCGACCTTGCTTCGCGCGCGCTGGGGGTGCTTTATATGCCCCTGGTGACCGAGGCGGGGTTCGGCATCGGCGGCGGCTATGGCCGGGGCGCCTTGCGGATCAACGGGGTGACGGTGGATTATTATTCCGCCGCCCGGGCCACCATCGGCTTTCAGATCGGGGCACAGCAATATGCCCATGCGCTGTTCTTCATGACCGATGCCGCGTTGCAGGGCTTCCGGCGGTCCAATGGCTGGGCGGCGGGCGCCGATGTGCGCTATGCCACGCCGGAACAGGGCGCCAGCCTTGGCAAGGAAACCACCGAGATGGACCCGGTGATCGGCCTTGTCTTCGGTCAGCAGGGGTTGATCGCGGGGGCGACGCTGGCGGGCGTGAAGTATAGCCGGATCATTCCGTAATCCTTTGTGAGGATGGGCAGATTGCCCATCCTACCTGCGGTTCGGGCCTTCGTAGGATGGGTAATCTGCCCATCCTCCCCGTCAGCCCAACCGGCGGATCAGGCTGGAGGTGTCGTTCCGCCCGCCGCCCATTTGCTGCACATCCTTGTAGAACTGGTCGATCAGCGCCGTCACCGGCAGGGCCGCGCCGATCTGATCGGCGGTTTCCAGACAGATCTTCAGATCCTTGCGCATCCAGTCCACGGCAAAGCCGTAGTCGAACTTGCCTTCCAGCATGGTCTTATGGCGGTTGACCATCTGCCAGCTTCCGGCAGCACCCTGCGCGATCACCTCGACCACCGCCGCCCCGTCCAGCCCGGCCTTCTGGCCAAAGGCCAGCGCCTCGGACAGGCCCTGCATCAGGCCCGCGATGCAGATCTGGTTCATCATCTTGGCCAATTGCCCGGCGCCGCTGCCGCCAAGACGGCGGCAAATGCGGGCATAGGCGGCCATCACCGGTTCGGCCGCGGCATAATCGGCTTCGGTGCCGCCGCACATGATCGACAGCACGCCATTTTCCGCCCCCGCCTGACCGCCGGAAACCGGCGCATCGACGAAACCGATGCCGCGTTCGGCCGCCACCGCCGCCAGTTCGCGGGTGACCTGCGCCGAAACCGTGGTGTGATCGACCAGAACCGCGCCGGGCGCCATGCCGGCAAAGGCGCCATCAGCGCCAAGGCAGACCTGCCGCAGGTCATCGTCATTGCCGACGCAGGCCATCACGAAATCGGCGCCCGCCGCCGCCTCGCGCGCCGTCAGGGCGCGGGCGCCGCCATGGCGGGCAACCCAGGTTTCGGCCTTGGCCGGGCTGCGGTTCCAGACCGTCACCTGATGGCCCTTGGCCGCCAGATGCCCCGCCATCGGAAAGCCCATCACCCCAAGGCCCAGAAACGCCAGTTTCGCCATCGTGCAGATCCCCTTGCATTGCCGCCCATCCGGCTTTGGACTAGGAAGGCATCGCGTCATTCCCGTCAAGGACAGTCCCCCCGATGATCGTCGCCTTCCGCTGGCTTTTGCGTGCCCTTGCCGCCCTGATCGGGCTGGGTCTGGTGGTGGTCTTGCTGGCCTATTACATCCTTGGCCGGTCCCTGCCCGATTATGACGAGGACTTCACCCTGCCCGGCATCACCCAGCAGGTGGATATCGTGCGCAACAACAACAATGTGCCGCATATCTTTGCCCGCGATGAGGCGGATGCCTTTTATGCCTTGGGCTTCGTTCATGCGCAGGACCGGCTCTGGCAGATGACCATGCTGCGGCGCTCCGCCCAAGGCCGCCTGTCCGAGATTTTCGGCGCCCGCACCGCTAAGATTGATGAACTGTTGCGGCGGCTGGACATCTACACCCTCGCGCAAAGCTCGGTCGAGGTGCAGGACGACCGCACCAAGGCGGCGCTGACGGCCTATTCCGCCGGGGTGAATGCCTGGATCGCGCAGGTCAACGCCGGGGCGCGCGGCCGGGGGGCGCCCGAGTTCTTCTTCTTTTCCAATGAGATCGCCGCATGGTCGCCAGCCGACTCGCTGGCCATCCTGAAACTGATGGCGCTGCAACTGTCGGCGCATCTGGAGAATGAGGTGCAGCGCGCCCAGCTTTCGCTGGTTCTGGCACCCGAGCGTCTGGCCGATATCCTGGCCGACGATCCCAACCCCGCCGTGGCCGCCCTGCCCGAGTATTCCGGCCTGATGCCCGGCCCCTTCCCGCTGCCGCAGCCGAAGATGGCCTATCTGGACGATCCGCTGTCCCCCTTCCACAGCCGCGATTTCGCCGGCGCCTCGAACGCCTGGGCGGCGATGCCGGGCAAGTCGGCGGCGGGGGGCAGTCTTTTGGCCAATGACCCGCATCTGGGGCTGACGGCGCCGTCGATCTGGTATCTGGCGCGGCTGCAACTGCCCACGGGCGGGGTGATCGGCGGCACGATTCCGGGGATGCCGCTGGTTCTGGTCGGGCGGTCGGAAAAGCTGGGCTGGGGCCTGACCTCCTCCTATCTCGACGATCAGGACGTGGTGATCGAACGGGTGAACCCCGAGAACCCCGAGGAATATCTGACGCCCGAGGGGCCGAAACCCTTCATCACCCGCCGCACCATCATCACCATCAAGGATGCCGCCCCGGTCACCATCACCCAGCGCTGGACCGAAAGCGGCCCTGTGCTGCCCGGCAGCCACTATGACCTCGCCTCGGTCACGCCGCAGGGCCATGTCGCGGCGCTGGAATGGACGGCGCTCTCGGGCGCCGATACCTCGATGACGGCGGCGGTGCGGCTGATGACCTCGGCTTCGGTGGAGGAGGCGATCGAGGCGGGGCGGCTTTTCATCGCCCCGGCGCAGAACCTGATGCTGGCCGATGAAAACGGCATCGCCATGCAACTGATCGGCGCCATGCCCGCGCGTGACGCCAGCCACCGCACCAGGGGCCGGATGCCCGCCCCCGGATGGGAGGGGGCAAACCGCTGGACCGGGATGCTGCCCTATGAGGGCAATCCGCGCTTTGTGAACCCGGTGGGCGGCCTTCTGGGCAATACCAACAACAAGACGGTGGACCGCCCCTTCCCCAACCATGTGTCCTTCGACTGGGGGGACACCCAGCGGATTCAACGCTGGCTGGCGCTGATGAAGACCCGCGCCGTCCACACCCGCGAAAGCTTCATCGAGGCGCAGCTTGATACGGTTTCCCCCACGGCGCGCAGTCTGCTGCCGCTGATCGGCGCCGATCTGTGGTTCACCGGCGAACCCGCCCCCGATGGCACGCCCGAGCGCCTGCGCCAGCGCGCGCTGACCCTTCTGGCCGAATGGAACGGCGAGATGAACGAACATCTGCCCGAACCGCTGATCGCCGAAGCCTGGCTGCGCGCGTTGCAGGAACGGCTGACGCGGGATGAGCTTGGCCCCCTGGCCGATGAGTTTGTCCACCCCGAGCCGCTGTTCATCGAGCGGGTCTACCGCAACACCGCAGGCGCCTCGATCTGGTGCGACGTGATCCAGTCGGCGGCGGTGGAAACCTGCACCGACATTGCCCGTCTGGCGCTGGACGATGCGCTGCTGCAACTGTCGGAACGCTATGGCACCAATCTGGAAAGCTGGCGCTGGGGCGATGCCCATGTGGCGGCGCATGACCATCCGGTGCTGGGAGAGGTGCCGGTGTTGCGCTATTTCGTGAACATCCGGCAGTCCAGTTCCGGCGGCGATACCACGCTGATGCGGGGGCGCACCCGGGGCACCGGGCCCGATCCCTATACCAATGTCCATGCCGGGGCCTACCGTGGGGTCTATGACTTTGCTGATCCCGACAGTTCGGTCTTCATCATCTCCACGGGGCAGTCGGGCCATCCGCTGTCGCGCTTCTATGATGACCTGTCCGAGTTGTGGCGGCGCGGCGAATATATCCCGATGAGCCTGGACCCCGCCCTTGCCATCGCAGCCGCCGTCGGCACCACCACGCTGACCCCGGAAGGCAAATGAAGCCCGAGATCATCGAAACCCCGCGGCTGATCCTGCGCAAGGCACGGCCCGAAGATGCGGTCGATCTGCATGACGCGATGTCGCGGCCCGAGGCGATGCGCTACTGGACCCGCCCCGCGCATGAGCGGCTGGACGAGACCGAAGGCTTTGTCGCGCGGATGATCGTGGGCGAGGTCGGCGGCAAGGCCGATGATTTCGTGATCGTGTCCCGCGATCAGGGCCGGGTGATCGGCAAGGCCGGCGCCTGGAACCTGCCCGAGGTCGGTTTCCTGCTGCATCCCGGTTTCTGGGGCATGGGTCTGGCGCATGAGGCGATGGCGGCGGTGGTGGACCATCTTTTCCGCTGGCATGGGCCGGAGCATCTGACAGCCGAGGCCGACCCGCGCAATGCAGGCTCGTTGCGGCTGCTGGCGCGGCTGGGCTTCCGAGAAACCCACCGGGCCGAACGCACGCTGCTCTGGGGCGAGGAATGGTGCGATTCGGTCTATCTGGCGCTGCCGCGCGGGGATTGGGGCGGCAGGCCGGGCGCGTAGGATGGGCAATCTGCCCATCCTCTGATCGGCAAGATGGGCAGATTGCCCATCCTACAGGTCGCGGAAGCGCTTTTCCTGCCGGGCGGTCCAGCGCACGTCAATCTGCCAGCCCTCTTCGCCCTGCACCTCGGCCAGAACCACGCCTTCGGCGTGCAGCCAGGCATGGCGCCGGCCATCGGCAAAGGGCAGGGTCAGGTGCCGATCGGTCTTTTCCTCGTCAAAGGCGGCGGATACCGCATCGAGCAGCACCGCCACCCCCTCGCCCGTCACCGCCGAAATTGGGAACACCCGGTCACGGTTCGCGGCCTGCACCGCCAGCGCCTCACGCGCCGAAGGATCGACCAGATCCAGCTTGTTCCAGACCTCGATCAGCGGTGTCGCGGCATTCACCCCCAGCGATGCGAGGATATCGGTCACATCCGCCGCCTGTTCCGCCGTCTCGGGGTGGCTAATGTCGCGGACGTGCAGGATCAAGTCCGCCTCAAGCACCTCTTCCAGCGTGGCGCGGAAGGCGGCGACAAGCTGCGTCGGCAGGTCAGAAATGAACCCCACCGTGTCGGACGCGATGATCTTGCGGCCCGAAGGCAGGGTGATCCCCCGCATCGTCGGGTCCAGCGTGGCAAAGAGCATGTCCTTGGCCAGCACATCGGCCCCGGTCATCCGGTTGAACAGGGTGGATTTGCCCGCATTGGTATAGCCGACCAGCGCCACCACCGGGAAAGGCACCTTGCGGCGGGCGGCGCGGTGCAGCTCACGGGTCTTCACCACGCGGTCCAACTGCCGCTTCAGCCGGATCACCTGATCGTCGATCGCGCGGCGGTCGGCCTCGATCTGCGTCTCACCGGGGCCGCCGACGAAACCGAAACCGCCGCGCTGCCGCTCAAGGTGGGTCCAGGCCCGCACAAGGCGCGAGCGCTGATAGCTGAGAGCCGCCAGTTCCACCTGCAACACGCCTTCGCGGGTGCGGGCGCGGTCGGCGAAAATCTCAAGGATCAGGCTGGTGCGGTCCAACAGTTTGACCGACCATTCCTTTTCCAGATTGCGCTGCTGCACCGGCGAAACCGGGCCATCGACCAGCACCAGTTCCACCCCCAGCGCCTTGAACCGCGTGCCAAGCTCTTCAACCTTGCCGGCGCCGAACAACATGCCGGGATGCAGCTTGGCCAGCCGCACCACCTCGGCGCCCTTAACCTCAAGCCCCGGCAGGGCGGCGGCAAGGCTGACCGCCTCGGCCAGCCCATGTTCGGGCAGGCGGCGGGAGCGCGCGCTTTTCAGATCGGGATGCAGGATGAAGGCCCGGGTCGGCCGGGCGGCGGTTTCATAGGCATCAATCCCGCCGTCTTCCGACAGCGGGTCAAACTCTTCATCTTCCTCGGGAAGATCGGAAATCAGTCTTCACCCTCATAGAGATTGACCGGCCCGCCGGGCATGATGGTCGAGATCGCGTGTTTGTAGACAAGCTGCGACTGGCCATCGCGGCGCAACAGCACACAGAAATTGTCAAACCAGGTGATCACGCCCTGAAGCTTGACCCCGTTGATCAGAAAAATGGTGACCGGAACCTTGGATTTCCGGACATGGTTAAGAAAGGCATCCTGCAAATTCTGCTTGTCGGCGGCCATCGGTTTCTTGTCCTTGTTGTTCAGTCGCACGCAGTGATCCCCCTGACGGACCACCTCGGGCGCAGTATTGCGCGCGTTCGCGGCAGATTCCAGCCCCAAATCAGCGATTTACCGCCGCCAGAGTCAGCTTTTCCAGCCCTCTGGCAACAGAAGCGCCAGAATGGCCAGGGTTTCCAGCCGCCCCACCACCATCGCAGCGCCCAGGATCACCCGGCCCGCCCCGTCCACCTCGGTCCATGGCGCGGGAACCTCGACCATCTGCACCGCAAGGGGGCCGGTGTTGGTCAGGGCCGAAATCGCCAGAACCAGCGCCGATTCAAAGGGTTCCGCGGTCAGCGTCAAAAGCCCCGTCACCGCGACGATGGTGCAGGCGAAAAGCATGAAGAACACCCAGGCCAGATAGGTGCCGCCCCGCGCGATCTGCCGCCCGCCCATGGTTCCGGCCACCGCATTGGGATGGATCACGAGATCAAGTTCCTGCGTGGCGTGGCGGAAAAGCCCTGCCACCCGCAAGAGCTTGACCCCGCCCGCGGTGGTGGCGATGCCGCCGCCGACGATGGCCAGCCCCCAAAGCACCATTCCTGCCGGCGAAAGCCCGGTCCAGAGCGTGGTGCGCAGCCAATGTTCGCTTTCAAAGCCCGAGGTGGTGAGGAAGGACAGCGCCATGAAGAGATTGCCCCAGAGCGCACCCAACGCCGCGCCCAGATCCTCGCCCTGCCCCAGCCGCCAGGCCGCCGCCCATTGCCGCATCAGCAAAAGCCCCACGACCAGCGCCAGAATCACCGCGGCGGTGCGCAATTCTGCATCGCGCGTCAGCGGCCGGCTGCCCTGCCCCTGCCCCAGCGACAACAGCCGCCGCGACAGGGCGAGGAGCAGGAACAGCGCCACCAGCCCCTCGCCCGCAAGGCCCGCCTGCCCGCCCTGCAAGCCGCCCACCGGGGAAATCCCGCTGGTCGCCAGCGTGGACATCGCATGGCACAACGCCACCAGCGAGGCATCGCCGGCGAAGATCAGCAAGAGCCACAGAAGCAGTGTCAGCCCGCCATAAGCCGGCAGGAGCTGCAGCGCAAACCGGGCCATGCGCTGTCGGATGCCCGCCACCTCGACAATCTGCGCGCCGCCCTGACTGCGCCCCGGGGTGCGGCCGGACACCACCTCCATCCCGCCTAGGTTCAGGGGCGCCAGCACCGCCAGCGCCACAACCAGCGAATAGAACCCGCCCATCCAGCCGACAAAGGCCCGCCACAGATGCACCGTGGCCGTCAGTTCATCGGGGGCGTAAAGCGTGGCGCCCGTGGTGGTCAGCGCCGAAAGCATCTCGAACCAGGCATCGCCAAGGGGCAGCCCGCCGCCCTCGTCCGGCAAAAGCGGCAGCGCCAGAAGCGGCGGCAGCACCAGATAGACCGCCGCCACCGTGGCCAACTGCCCGCGCGCCGTAGGGCGGAACCGCCGCCCCGCCAGCGCCAGCGCCAGCATGACGCACAGAACCGCCACCATCAGCGCCGCATAAAGAAAGGCCCGCGCCAGCGCGTGGTCGCGCAAAATGGCGGCATGACCCGCCGGCAACAGCATCGCCGCCCCCGCCAAGGCCATCAGCAGGATCAGAAGCGGCGTATCGCGCAGCCGCGCCATTCAGAAGAACTCGACCGAGACCTGCAAGAGACGCTCGACCTCGCGCACGTCTTTGGACAGCGCGAAAAGCGCCACCACATCGCCGGTATCCACCCGCAGATCGCCGGTCGGCTTCATTACCTTGTCGCCCTTCATCACCCCGCCGACCAGCACCCCTTCGGGAAAGTCGATGTCGCGGATCAGCTTGCCCGCCATGGGCGAGGTGGTCAGCACCTGCGCCTCGATCACCTCGGCCTCGCCATCGCCCAAGGAATAGATCGCCCGCACCTTGCCGTGCCGGATATGGCGCAGGATCGACGAAACGGTGGTGGCGCGCGGGTTGATATAGGCGTCGATCTCAAGCGGGCCCATCAGGGGGGCAAGCGTCGGGTCATTGACCAGCGCAATCGCCATCGGGCAACCGGCCTGTTTCGCCCGCACCGCCACCAGAAGGTTGGTCTTGTCGTCATCGGTCACCGCAAGAACGGCATCGGCGCGGTCTACCGCGGCTTCGGTCAGCAGGTCGATATCCATGCCGTCGCCATGCAGCACGATGGTCCGCGTCAGCCCGTCGGCGGCCAGTTCGGCCCGGGCCCGGCTTTTCTCGATGATCTTGGCGCGCACGCGGTCGGTGCGCGCCTCAAGCGCGCGGGCCACGGCAAGGCCCACGTTGCCACCGCCGACGATCACCACCCGTTCCTGCTTTTGGGTCTTCTTGCCAAAGACTTCCAGCGTGCGGTTCACGTCCTCGACATGGGTGAAGACATAGATCTGATCCCCCGGCAGCAGGAAATCGCGCGGTTCGGGCGCGAAAAGACTGCCGCCGCGCCGCACCCCCACCACGATGGCGCGCAGCGTCGGAAACAGCTCGTTCAACTGGCGCAAGGGCGTCATCAGCACCGGGCAATCCTCGGTCAACTGGATGCCCAGAAGCTGCGCGCGGCCGGCCATGAAGCTTTCGGTGTCAAAGGCGGCGGGGGCGGCCAGCCGCTGCAAGGCAGCCTCGGCCACCTCGCGCTCGGGCGAGATCACCACGTCGATCGGCAGATGGTCGCGGCGGTAAAGATCGGCATAGATCGCATCCTGATAGGATTGCGCCCTGAGCCGCGCCACCTTGCGCGGCACCGAAAAGATCGAATGGGCAACCTGGCAGATCACCATGTTCACTTCATCGGAATAGGTCGCGGCGATCACCATATCGGCATCGCGCGCGCCCGCCCGCTCCAGAATGTCGGGATGGCTGGCAAAGCCATGCACGCCCTGCACATCCAGCGTCTCGGTCGCCCGACGCACGAGGTCGGCGTTCTGATCGACGATGGTCACGTCGTTCTTTTCACCCGAGAGGTGGCGGGCAATCTGCCAGCCCACCTGCCCGGCGCCGCAGATGATGACTTTCATCGCCTATTCCTCCTCGCCGTCATCCTCATCGGCGCGGCCCTGGCCCTTGGTGGTGGTGACCACGCCCAGCGATTTCAGCTTGCGGTGCAGGGCGCTGCGTTCCATGCCGACAAAGCCCGCGGTGCGGCTGATGTTGCCGCCAAAGCGGTTGATCTGGGTCAGCAGATACTCCCGCTCGAACACCTCGCGGGCCTCGCGCAGCGGCAGGGTGGCCATGGTGCCGCCCAGAACCAGCCGCGCCCCGCCGTCGCCCGCGCTTTCCTGTCCGGGCAGTTCGCGCGGTTCGATTGCGCCAGAGCTGTCGCCCAGGATCAGCACCCGCTCGATCACATTGCGCAATTGGCGGACGTTGCCGGGCCAGGACATGGTTTGCAGCATCGCCTCGGCCTCGGGCGTCAGGCTGCGGTTGGGCAGGCCCTGACTGCGGTGAAAGAGGTCGATGAAATGCCGGGTCAGTTCGGGAATATCCTCGCGCCGCTCTTCCAGCGAGGGCACGGCGATCGGCACCACGTTGAGACGGTCGTACAACTCCTGCCGGAAGCGACCTGCCGCGATTTCCGCCCGCAGGTCGCGCGTGGTCGAGGAGATCACCCGCAGATCGACGCGCACCTTGTCGGTGCCGCCGACCCGCATGAACTGCTGTTCGGTCAGCACGCGCAGAATTTTCGACTGGGTGCCCAGCGGCATATCCGCCACCTCGTCGAAATAGACCACACCGCCATGCGCCTGTTCCAGAAGGCCCTTTTCCACCCCCCGTTCGGCGGTTTCGCGGCCGAACAGCACCTCTTCCATGCGGTCCGGCTCGACCGTGGCGGACGAGACCGACACGAAGGGTGCTCCGGCGCGGTTGGAATGGGTGTGGATGAAGCGGGCGGCCATTTCCTTGCCCGAACCGGCGGGCCCGGCCAGCATCACCCGGCCATTGGATTTCGTCACCTTCTCAAGCTGCGCCTTCAGCGCGCGGAACGCGGTCGAAGAGCCCAGCATTTCGGCCGAAGCGCCATCGCGCCGCCGCAGGTCGGCGTTTTCGCGGCGCAGGCGGCTGGCCTCCATCGCGCGGGACACCACCACCATCAACTGGTCGATGTTGAAGGGTTTCTCGATGAAGTCATAGGCGCCCTGCTTGATCGCGGCCACGGCGATTTCGATGTTGCCATGGCCCGAGATGATCACCACCGGAATATCCGGGTTGTCGCGCTTGACGGTTTTCAGAATGTCGATCCCGTCCATCCGGCTGTCTTTCAGCCAGATATCCAGGATCATCAGCGCCGGCGGCTCGGCGTTGATCTCGGCCATGCATTCGTCGGAATTGGCAGCCAGACGCACCACATAGCCTTCGTCCTTCAGAATATCCCCGATCAGTTCGCGGATGTCCTTTTCGTCGTCGGTGATCAGAATGCTGGTCATCATCCCCCCTGGCCGGAAACCGCGGCCGCTTTCTTGCCCGCCCGCCGGATGCGGGGGGCGCGGGGCAGTCGGATGACCGCCATCGCGCCCGCATGGGCGTTACCTTCAAACAGCGGCGCATCCTCAAGCGTCAGCGTCCCGCCATGTTCTTCAATGATCTTCTTCACAATCGGCAGCCCAAGGCCGGTGCCCTTTTCGCGCGTGGTCACATAGGGCTCGAACAGGCGCGCACGATCAAGCGGCAGGCCGATGCCGTTGTCCATCACGCGGATTTCCGCCGCCGTCTCATCGGTGGTCAGCGTCACGCGGATTTCTGGTGAAAACGGTTGAGGGGCGCCTTTTTCCTGCAACGATTCAATGGCTTCCCCGGCGTTCTTGATTAGGTTTGTCAAGGCTTGCCCGATCATCGTGGCGTCCAGCTCCATCACCACCGGCTGATCCGGCACAGAGCGGCGGAAGGTGGTGCCGGGCTGGCCGTTTTCCTGCAACATCACGGCGGCGCGCAGAAGCGCGGTCAGGTCATTCTCGCGCCGGTCGGGTTCGGGCATCCGGGCGAACTTGGAAAACTCATCCACAATGCGGCGCAAGTCATTGGTCTGGCGCACGATCACATCGGCAAGCTGTTCCAGCTCGTCCGGCTCTGCCACCTCGCGGCGGAACTTGCGCTTGATGCGTTCCGCCGAAAGCTGGATCGGGGTCAGCGGATTCTTGATCTCATGCGCGATGCGGCGGGCAACATCGCCCCAGGCCGCCATCCGTTGGGCGCTGACCAGATCGGTCACGTCATCGAAGGCCACCACGAAACCTTCAAGCCGCCCGCCCTCGCTCTCGCGCACGGACATCCGCACCAGCAGGCTTTCCAGCTTGCCGCGCCGGGTCAGCCGGACCTCTTCCTGCACGGCGGCGCCGTCGCTCTCGTGCAGACGGTCAAACAGCGGCGCGAATTCGGGCACGGCAATGGCCAGCGCGGTATCGGCGCCTTCGGGCAGGTCCAGCAGACGCTCGGCGGCGCGGTTGGAAAAGTCGATCCGCCCTTCGGCATTCAGCCCGATCACCCCTGCGGTGACATTGGACAGGACGGAATCGAACAGCCGCCGCCGCTCTTCGGTCTGGCGGTGGTTTTCCACCAGCGCCTCGCGCTGGCCTTTCAACTGCCGGGTCATCTGGTTGAAGATGCGGCCCAGCATGGCGATTTCGTCGTCGCCCTCTTCCTCGATCACCCGCACGTCCAGATCGCCCGCGCCAACCCGCCCCGCCGCCGAAGCTAGCCGCCCCACCGGACGCGACAGGCGTTCGGCAAACCACAGGCCCAGCCAGACGGCGGCCAGCACAAGGATCAGCGCGAAACCCAGATAAAGCAGGCCGAAGTTGAACAGAACCGTGCCCCGCTCCGCCTCAAGCTGCTGATAAAGGGCGACGGTCTGCTTGGTATCATCCAGAAGCGACAACAGCCGCCCGTCCACCGTGCGCGAGACGTAAAGATAGCGGTCGGCAAAAGCCTCAAGATGCACCAGCGCGCGGAATTCGTCATTGGGCCAGTCTTCGATGATCACCGTCTCACCGGCCTTGGCCTTGGCGATATCGGCGGCATCGGGCATGTCGAAATCAAAGAGGAATGACCGCTCGCCCCGGGTTTTCAGCGTGCCTGTCCCGTCGATCAGGAAGACCTCTTTCAACCCGCGCTGGATGGCCGCCTGCCCTTGGGTCAGGACCGGGCGCACCTGCCCGTCGTCAAGGAAGAACTGCGACTGTTTGGCCACGTTCAGATAGGCCGCCAGCTTGCCCGCATCTTCGGAAAGCGCGGTGCGGTGTTCATCTTCATACGCCTGCGCCGCGGCGAGGGAGGAACCCACCACGTTGCGCACCCGGTCGGAAAACCAGCCTTCCAGCCCGATGTTCAGGTTCAGCACGGCAAAGACCGCGACCAGAATCGTCGGCACGAGGGCCACAAAGGCGAACACCCCGGTCAGCCGCAGGTGCAGCCGCGAGCCGGCCGACTGGCTGCGGCGGTCGGCGATCATTCGCACCACCCGCGCCAGAACCAGCGCCGCCACTAGCAGCACATAAACCAGATCGGCCAGCAGGATCAGGCGCAGCGTGTTGGACGAAGCGCCAAGGTCATAAGGCCCCAGCGCAAGGAAGGTCAGCACGGCAAGCACCGGCCCGAGCAGCACTAGCGCAAAGGTAAAGGCCGTCTGCACCCGGCGTTGACGGCGCAACCGTGTCAGCCGCAGCCAGGTGCCGCCTCTTGCGCCGGTAACCGCCACACCCGTCCCCCAAAACGGCGGGGGGCTGTGCCCATCCCGCAACATCGCCTGTTCCTGAAAGCCGGGGCTTTCGGGACACGCACCATGTTGCGCTTTTACATCAGCTTGCGCCGCCGTGTCACGCGGATATCGAGATCGGTGATCTTCTTGCGCAAGGTATTGCGGTTGATGCCCAGAAGGTCCGCACATCTGGCCTGATTGCCGCCGGTGGCATCCAGCGCAATCTCGATCAGCGGAATCTCCATTTCATGCAGGATGCGGTCATAGACCCCCGCCGGCGGCAATTGCCCGCCATGCAGATCGAAATAGCGTTTCAGGTGGCGGGCAATCGAGGCCGAGAGTTTCTCGCCCTCCATCCCGCCCTTGACCGGCATGGTCGGGGCGGCGGCGCCAAGGGCCGCTTCGACTTCGGCCTTGGAAATCTCGGGCTCGGTGGCGGTCACCAGCAGGCGGCGCAGCATGTTTTCCAACTGACGCACATTGCCCGGCCAGGGATGGGCCCGCACCAGAGCCATGGCCTCGGCCGACAGGCGCCGGGTGGCGCCCATCTCACGCTCGCCCTTGGCAAGGACGTGTTCGGCCAGCAGCGGAATATCCTCGACCCGCTCGCGCAGCGGGGGCACGGAAATGGTGACGCCGCCAAGGCGATAGTAGAGGTCTTTGCGGAACTTGCCCGCCTCCATCCGCTGCGCCAGATCGGCCTGACTGGTGGCCATGATCCGCGGCCCCTGTTCGCCCATGATGTCGAGCATCCGCACCAGACGGGCCTGCGCGTCTTCGTCAAAGTCGGCCACCTCGTCCAGCACCAGAGAGCCGCCCTTGGCGCGCGACAAAAGCGTGGAAATCCCGTCCACCCCGGCCAGATCGGCGGCCTGCGCCACCACAAAGGGCTGCCCCCTGCGGTCGCTGAAATCATGGATCGCGCGCGCGATGAGACTTTTGCCGGTGCCCGATTCGCCGGTGATCAGCACGGCGAGGTCCACGTTCATCACCCGCGCCACCAGCCGGTAAAGCGCCTGCATCGCGGGCGTGCGCCCCACCAGCGGCAGATCGTCGCCCGCCTCGCGCGGCTGCGGCGCCACTTTCGGCGCGTGGCGCTTCATCTCCAGCGCGCGGGCCGAACGCTTCATCAGGTCGGGCAGGTCGAAGGGTTTCGGCAGATAGTCGAACGCCTCCGCCTCGGCGGCCTGAATGGCGGTCATGATGGTGTTCTGCGCGGAAATCACGATCACCGGCAGGCCGGGCCGCATCCGGGCAATCTGCGGCAGCGCCTGAAGGCCGTTGCCGTCGGGCATGATCACGTCGGAGATCACCAGATCGCCCTTGCCCTCTTCGACCCAGCGCATCAGCGTCATCAGACTGCTCGTCGCATGAACCTTGCAACCCGCCCGGGTCAGCGCTTGCGTCAGCACCGTGCGGATGGTGCGGTCGTCATCTGCGACCAGAATTGTGCCATCCATCTAGCGGCTCTCCTTCTTTACTTTGGGAACGACGGGCAGCGAGACGCGGAACACGGTGCGCCCGGGCACCGAATCCACCGAAATCCAGCCCTCATGGTCGGATATGATCTTGGAAATCAGCGCGAGACCCAGCCCCGTGCCGTTCTCGCGCCCCGAGACGAAGGGTTCAAAGATGTCGGCGGCAATCTCGGGCGGAATGCCCGGGCCGTCGTCGATCACCTCGATCGTCAGGGGCAATATCGCGCCGGTGCCGTCCTTGCGGCGCAGGCGCAGCGACTGGTCATAGCGGGTGTGCAGCCGGATCGTGCCGCGCTTGCTGCCCGCAGCCTCGGCCGCATTCTTGATCAGGTTCAGGAAGACCTGCATCAACTGATCGCTGTCGGCCAGCGTCAGCGGCAGCGAGGGGTCGTAATCCTCGATGATCTGCATATGGGCGGCAAAGCCCATCTGCGCCGATTTGCGGGCGCGGTCCAGCGCGTCATGGATATTCACCGGCTTGCGGTCCGGCGGGCGCAGGTTGCCGAATTGCTCCACCTGCTCCAGCAGTTTCACGATCCGCCGGGTTTCCTCGACGATCAGATCGGTTAGCTCGCGGTCTTCGGGCGACAGGCCCATCGACAGAAGCTGTGCGGCGCCGGAAATCCCCGCCAGCGGGTTCTTGATTTCATGGGCCAGCATCTCGGCCATGCCGATGGCCGATTTCGCCGCCGATTTCACCTGCATCGCCCGGCCCAGACGGTCGGCCAGATCGCGGGGCGACATCAGGATCATCACATAATCGGCATTGTCATGCATCGGAGCGATCTGGATGTTGCATTGCACCGGCGGGCGTTCCCCGGTGGTCACATCCACATCGTTGATAAAAAGCGCGGCATGATTGGCACGGGCACGGGCCAGCGCCTCGTCCATCGGGGCGTCGATCAGCAGGCGGTCAAAGACCGGCCGGCCTTTCAGCATCCGCGACGAGGCGTTGAGGAAGGTTTCGCCCGCCGGGTTCACCTCGGCGATGCGCCCCTCGCGGTCGATCAGCACGGTGGGCACCGGCAGCGAGGCCCAGATCACCCCCGGAACCGGATAGGGCAGCCGATAAGCACTCATGCGGCCACCCCGGGGATTTCGGCGGCAGGTTCGGCAAACGCCTGCGGCAAAAGGCGCAGAACGGTGGCCGGATCGTCGCTGGTCAGGATGGCGCCGCGCAGGGCGGTGGTGCCCGCCGCCTCAAGATACCAGCCCAGATGCTTGCGCGCGACCTTGAGGCCCAGTTCGGTGCCGTAAAAGGCCAGAACCGCCTCGTAATGTTCGGCCACCAGATCGGCCAGCGCGGCGCCCTGCGGCACCTGCGGCGCGGGATGCCCATGCAGCGCATGGGCGATTTCCGCCAGAACCCAGGGCCGCCCCTGCGCGCCGCGCCCGACCATCACGCCCGCCGCCCCGGATTGCGCCCGCGCCTGCCGGGCGGTGGCGGCATCCACGATGTCGCCATTGGCGATCACCGGCACGGCCACGGCATCGACCACGGCGCGGATGGCGGCCCAATCGGCCTGCCCCTTGTAGAACTGGCACCGGGTGCGGCCGTGGATGGTGACCATCTTCACCCCCGCCCCCACCGCCGCCCGCGCTAGCGCCGGCGCGTTCAGGTCGCTTTCATCCCAGCCCAGCCGGGTTTTCAGCGTGACCGGCACCGAAACCGCGCCCACCACCGCCTCGATCAGCCGCAGCGCCAGCGCCGGTTCGCGCATCAGCGCCGAACCGCAGGCCCCCGCCCCGCCCGAGGCCGTGACCCGTTTCGCCGGGCAACCCATGTTGATGTCGATGACCTGCGCGCCCTGCGCCTCAAGATAGCGTGCCGCCTCGGCCATCCAATAGGGGTCGCGCCCGGCAAGCTGCACCGAGGTCGCAGCCTCGCCAAAGCCAAGCTCGGCCTTGGCGCGCGCAAGGGGGCGGTCGTTCATCACATCCTGCGAGGCGATCATCTCGGACACCACCAGCCCGGCACCAAAGCGCGCCACGATCCGCCGGAACGGCAGATCGGTGATCCCGGCCATCGGGGCCAGAAGCACGGGCGGAGTCAGGGCAAGGGCGTTGATCTCGGGCGACATGCGGGTTTCCTTCACGGGCGATCCTGCGCCTTCGGCGGCGCCGGGCCAAGGGATGGCAGCGATTGATATGCCGTCTTTTCGGGCAATGCGCAAATTTTGTGCAATCACGCCCGTTTTCGCGGCCAGATTGTCATGGCCGCCGCCTTGGCATAGCAAGACCGCAAGGAGAGCGCCATGACCGAGGTTTCCAGAACTGCCCCCGATACTGCCGCCATCATCGTTGCCGCCGGGCGCGGCACAAGGGCCGGGGGCGATCTGCCCAAGCAATGGCAGATGCTGGCCGGAAAACCCGTTCTGGCCCATACGCTTGCCGCCTTTGCCGGTTTTGCCCGGGTTCTGGTGATCCACCCCGACGACCGCGCCCGGGCCGAGGCGATTGCCGGAGATGCGCAGGTCGTGGAAGGCGGGGCGACGCGCGATGCCTCGGTCCGCGCGGCGCTTGAGGCGCTTGCGGGTCAAGGGATTGCCCGCGTTCTGATCCATGATGGCGCCCGTCCGCTGATTTCAAAGGCGGTTATCGCCCGCGTTCTGGCCGCGCTTGACCACCATCCCGGCGCCGCCCCGGCGCTGGCGGTGACAGATGCCTTGTGGACGGGCGCAGGCGGGCTGGTCTCGGGCACCCGCGACCGGGCCGGGCTTTACCGGGCGCAGACGCCGCAGGGGTTTCGTTTTGCCGAAATTCTCGCCGCCCACCGCGCCCATCCGGGCGGCGCGGCCGATGATGTCGAGGTCGCCCGCGCGGCAGGTCTTGACGTGGCCATCGTCGAGGGGGACGAAGACAATCTCAAACTGACCTTCCCCGGCGATTTCACCCGGGCCGGGGCGCTGTTGCAGAGGCGGAAGATGGATATACGATTGGGCAACGGCTTTGACGTGCATGCCTTTTGTGAGGGCGACCACGTCTGGCTGTGCGGGGTCAAGGTGCCGCATGGCCGGGGCCTCTTGGGCCATTCCGATGCCGATGTGGGGATGCACGCCCTGACCGATGCCATCTATGGCGCGCTGGCCGAGGGTGACATCGGCCGCCATTTCCCGCCCAGCGATCCGCAATGGAAAGGCGCCGCCAGCCATATCTTTCTGACCCATGCGGCAGAACTGGCCCGCGCCCGGGGGTTCACGATTTCCAACTGCGACGTGACGCTGATCTGCGAGCGGCCCAAGATCGGCCCCCATGCCGCCGCGATGCAGACGGCGCTGGCCGCCATTCTGGCGATTGATCCGGGCCGCGTCTCGGTCAAGGCCACCACATCGGAAGGCTTGGGCTTTACCGGGCGCGAAGAGGGGATTGCGGCGATTGCCACCGCAACGCTGGTGGCGGCATGACCCGGCTTCTGGCGATCTGGTTCGGTGTCGGCCTGCTGCGGCCCGCGCCGGGCACATGGGGCAGTCTGGTGGCGGTGCTGCTGGGCTGGACCATTGACCGCTATCTTGGCTTTCCCGCGCTGGTGACGGCGACGGTTCTGGTCACGCTCTTGGGCTTCTGGGCGGTGGGGGTCGAATTGCGCGACCGGCCCGGTGATGATCCGGGCGAATTCGTGATTGACGAGGTGGCGGGCCAGTGGATTGCCCTCCTCCTGCCCGCCGCCGCCTTTTGGGCGCGCGGCTGGGAGGGCTGGCTGCCCTGGCCCGCGCCGCTGGCGGCCTTTCTGTTCTTCCGGCTCTTCGACATCCGCAAACCCTGGCTGGTGGGCCGGGCCGACCGGCGCGGCGATGCGGCGGGGGTGATGCTGGATGACCTTTGGGCCGGACTGTTCGCCGGCATCGCAACGATTCTGGCCGCCGCTGCCTGGCACCTGCCGCTGATCCTGATGAGGTGAGCATGAAACCCGCCGATATCCTGCAAGCGGCCCGCTATTGGGGCCACCGCATCGCCACCGCAGAAAGCTGCACCGGCGGCATGGTTTCGGCGGCGCTGACGGATGTGGCGGGGTCGTCGGATATGTTCGAGCGCGGTTTCGTGACCTATTCCAACGCGGCCAAGCAAGAGATGCTGGGCGTCTTGCCCGAAACACTGGCGGCCCATGGCGCGGTCTCGGAACAGGTGGCCTGCGAAATGGCCGAAGGCGCGCTGCGCCATTCCGCCGCCGATCTGGCGGTATCAATCACCGGCATCGCCGGGCCGGGCGGGTCCGAGTTCAAGCCCGAAGGCCGGGTCTGCTTCGGGCTGGCCCGGCGCGGGCAGCCGACGCAGGTGGAAACCGTCGAGTTCGGCGCGAAGGGCCGCGACAAGGTGCGCCGCGCCGCGCGCGACCATGCGCTGTCGCTTCTGGCAAGGGCGCTCGGCTGATCGCCGGGGCCGAAGATTTTTCGGACGAAAAATCTTCTGGCGCTAGCCGTAAAGCACCTTCGCCCGCGACTCGAAGGCGCGCACCACGCGCTGCATGGCTTCGTTGAAGACCAGCCCGATGATGCCTGCCAGAATGGCGTTGCGAAATTCGAAATCCACTTCGAAGCCCACATCGCAGCCGCCCTCAGGCCGGTCGGCAAAGGTCCAGACCGATTTCAGATGCTTGAACGGCCCGTCGATATATTCGGTCAGGATGCGGTTCTGCCCGGGCAATAGGGTCACCCGGCTGCCGAACCGCTCGCGGAAGACCTTGAAGGAAATCACCAGATCCGCCTCCATCAGCTCGCCCCCTTCAACCGGCTTGCGGCTGCGGATGCGGGCGGCGGCGGTCCAGGGCAGGAATTCGGGATAGCGGGCGACATCGGCCACCAGCGCGAACATCTGATCGGCGCGGTAGGGCAGCGTCTTGGTTTCGGCGTGGCGGGGCATGAAGGGCCTTGGGTCGTCGGGGGGCAGGGTTTTGCCTGATCTCCCAATCCCGGGACCAAAGTGCAAGGGGGCGCGACCGATGGGCGCGCAAAAGGGCTTTGCAGCGCGGCAAAGCTGGCGCAAAACCGCAAGGCAAGCCGCCGGAAAGGACCGCGATGCCCGAACGTCCCTATGTGATCGACCAGATGATCAGCGCCAAATCCATCGCCGCCCGGGTCGAGGCGCTGGCGGCCACAATCACCGCCCATTACGCGGGCACCGACAAGCTGGTGGTGGTGGGCCTCTTGCGCGGTTCCTTCGTCTTCATCGCCGACCTCGTGCGCGAGATCGCCCTGCCGGTCGAGGTGGATTTCCTTGAGGCGAGTTCTTATGGCGATGCGATGCATTCCTCGCGCGAGGTGCGCATTCTGAAAGACCTGCGGGGCGAGATTGCCGGCCGCGACGTGCTGGTGGTCGAGGATATCGTCGATACCGGCTTTACCCTGTCCCACGTCAAGCGGCTGTTGCAGAGCCGCGAGCCGCGGCGGCTGGAGATTTGCGCCTTGCTCGACAAGCCTTCGCGGCGCGAGGTGGATATCCGCGCCACATGGACCGGATTTGAAATCCCCGACGAATTCGTCGTCGGCTATGGCATCGATTTTGCCCAGCGCAACCGCAACCTGCCCTTCATCGGCAAGGTGCGGTTCACCTGAATGCTGCCCGACCACCTTGCGCCGGGGCTGCGGGTGCTGTTTTGCGGCACGGCGGCGGGCACCGCCTCGGCCGCGCGGGGGCATTACTATGCCGGGCCGGGCAATCGGTTCTGGGGGCTGCTGGCCACGACCGGGCTGACGCCGCGGCAGCTTGCGCCGGAAGAGGACCATCTGCTGCCGGGATTCGGGCTGGGTCTGACCGATCTGGCCAAGGGCGTCGCGGGCATGGACCGCGAGATTCCGGCGGGCGCCTATGACCCGGCCCGGCTGGCGGCGCTGGTGGCAGAATGGCAGCCGGGGGTTGTGGCCTTTACCAGCCTGACCGCCGCCCGGCTGGCGCTGGGGGACAAGGCGCTGAATGCCGGACCGCAGCCCGGCGGCTTTGCGGGCAGCGCGGTCTGGGCCCTGCCCTCGCCTTCGCGCGCCAACGGGCATTTTTCGCCCGGGGTCTGGCAGGCGCTGGCCGATCATGTCAGGCTGCGGCCATGAACATGAATTTCCTTCTGCGCATGGCGCGACTTGTGCGCAACCCGCCTTCGCCCCGCATGGCGGCGCTGATGGCGGCGGTGATCGTGGCCTGTTTCGCCCTTTGGGGGATTGAGCAATTTTGGGGCTGGCCGGACTGGCTGACGGTGAACCGGCGGCGCTGATCCGCGCGGCGGCAGACCTGACGAAAAAGTCAACTTTCCCTCTGGTTGTGATAGTCTAGGGTGTCGGCGGTCAAACCAACGGTCCTGCCCCATGAAACGCCTTGCCTTTGCCCTTGCCGGGGCTGCCCTGATCGGCCTTGCCGCCTTCCTTCTGGTGACCGCCCCCCGGATGAGTCCGGTCGAGGCGCTGGCGGGGCTGAATGCCGATGCGGCGCGGGGGCAGGCGGTGTTCACCGCCGCCGGTTGCGCCTCGTGCCACATGGCGCCGGGGGCCGCGGGCGACCAGCGGCTGGTGCTGGCGGGGGGGCAGGAATTTGCCTCGCCTTTCGGGACATTCCTTGCACCCAACATCTCGCCAGACCCGGCAGAGGGCATTGGCGGCTGGACGCTTGAACAATTCGCCGGGGCGATCCGCGACGGGGTTTCACCCGAGGGGAGCCATTACTACCCTGCCCTGCCCTATGCCGCCTATGCGAAGATGACCGACACCGATCTGGTCGATCTCTGGGCCTATCTTCAGACGCTGCCGCCCTCGGCCACGCCGTCGCAGCCGCACCGGGTGGGCTTTCCCTTCAACATCCGGCGCAGTCTGGGCGGATGGAAGCTGTTGTTCCAGACGCGCGGCTGGGCTCTGGACACCGCCGCCACGCCCGAGCTTGAGCGGGGCCGCTACATCGTCGAGGCGCTGGCCCATTGCGGTGAATGCCATACCCCGCGCAATGTGTTTGGCGGGCTGAAGACCGGCCAATGGCTGGGCGGGGCGCCGGACCCTTCGGGCAAGGGGCGCATCCCCAACATCACCCCCGGCGGGCTCAACTGGTCCGAGGCGGAAATCGTGGAATATCTGACCACAGGCTTCACGCCCGAGTTCGATTCGGTCGGTGGCCATATGGCGCATGTGGTGGACAATATGGCCGCCCTGCCCGAGAGTGACCGCAAGGCCGTTGCGGCTTATCTCAAGGCGATTCCGGCGGTAACCCGCGAATGATCACCCTGATCGGTCAATATGACAGCCCCTTCGTGCGCCGTGTCGGCATCGCGCTGCGGCTTTACGGCCTGCCCTTTGCGCATCGCCCGTTGTCGGTGTTCGGCGATGGCGAGGCGGTGCGCGAGCTCAACCCGCTGATGCGGGTGCCGGTGCTGCTGCTTGAAGATGGCACGGCGCTGGTGGACAGCCATATGATTCTGGACCATCTGGATGGCCGGGCCGACGTGCCACTGTTCCCGCGTTCGGAACCCGGGCGGACGGCGGCCTTGCGGGTGGCAGCGCTGGCCTGCGGGCTGGCGGAAAAGGCGGTGAGCCTGTTCTACGAACGCCGCCTGCATGAGGTGACCTCGCCGGTCTGGGAGGCGCGCTGCGCGGCGCAGATCGGCTCGGTCCTGACCGCGCTTGAGGCAGAGCGGGCGGCACGGCCCGGGCCGTGGTGGTTCGGCGCGCAACTGGGCCATGCCGATATTGCACTGGCCTGCGCCCTGCGCTTTGCCAGCGATGCACACCCCGGCCTGATCACGCTGGCCGATTACCCGGCCCTTGCCGCCCATTCCGCCGCCGCCGAGGCGATGGCGGTCTTTGCCGAGATTTCGCAGCCCTTCGTCGCCCCCGCCTGAGGGTCAGCCGATCAGCGGGCCGGAGCGGCCATAGGTTTCGTCATAATGCCGCCGCAGGCGTTGCAGCGCGATGCGCAGCACGATCTTGCCCGAACGCGCCGCCCAGCCCATCCGCCGCTCTGCCGTCTCGATGCCTTCCAGAAAGCAGCAGACCCGCAGCGCCACATCGCCTAGACCCGGCCCCAGATCGCGCAGCGCCAGCGCCACGCGGTCGCGGGCATCGCGCGGGCCTTCGGCGCGATTGTCGGCGCGATAGCTGCCCCGGTCGCCGCCGGTCAGGAACCGCTCCCAGTTCTGCGCCACTTTCGGCCCCATCTGGGCCAGCTCGAAATCCTCGCGCAGCCGCTCTGCCGCCTCGACAAGCTCTTCCTCCAAAAACGGTTTGCCATCCTTGTCGCGGCGGCGGCCCAGCACGGCCACCGGGCTTTCGGCCAGATTGTGCCGTACCCGGCGCGGGCCGTCTTCCTCGGCCACATCCCGCTCGCCCCAGATGCGGTGCTGATCGGCAAAGGCCATCGGCGCCTCGGCCAGACCCGAGGCGAGTTTCGCCCGGTCGTCGGCGTCGATCATCCGTATCAGCGCGGCCCGGCCCGCCGTGGTGATCTCATAGCTCGACACCCGCCCCGCCTTGCGGCAGGTGATCCAGTCCTTCAGCGCGAAAGCCTGCGCGATGGCGCGCTCCATCACCCCGGTCCGCGCCGAACGGCCATCGGGAAATTCCCGCATCACCACCGCCTTTTCTAGATCGGGCGCGATGGCCAGCACCGCCCCCGGCTCTGCCAGACGGCGCAGAATGCGGCGGCCCTCGCGTTCCAGCGTGGCTTCATCGGCAACAAGGGTATGCGGGGCAACGGTCTGGGGACGGATCGGGGCTGACATCGGCGGCGTGTCCTTTTGCTGAGGGGAACCCGCAACGCCCGTTGCCGGTGCCAGCGCCGCCAGCGCCTCGTCCAGCAAAGGGTCATCGCGGCGCCTCTCGTAACGCCGCACCAGACGCATCACCGTCGAGGCATGGCGCCCGTCGCGCCGGGCCAGTGCCCGCAGCGACAGCCCCTCTTCGGTATGGTGCAGATACAGCTTCACCGCATCGGGCAACCAGCCGGGCAGACCCGCAACCGGGCCAAGATCGCTCTGCATCCTCGCGCTCCGTTCCATCGCAGCGGGTGTCCCCGTCAGGTCTTGGACTTTCGCAACCGTGAGTGGCATTGGTTACCTAAGGGTTAATTTCTGAGGCAACTCCGATAATTGTTTCCATTTCCTAAACATTCCAGAAACCTCCGCGCGGTCGAAAACGTCAAAATGCAACGCCGGGTTGCGTTGAGTTACTGTGACTCATCCCACTCAGGAGGCTTCCATGACCGATTTCCGCGCTTTTCTCGAAAACCTCAGCCGCCCGCGCCTTCTGGTCCGCGCCGCGCGTTTCGGAATCGGCGACTATCGCCGCGAACGTGACCTGCGCCGGCTGGTCCCGCAGCCGCTGCCACCCTCGCGGGCCGTGCCCTGCCTGATCGACGAAGAGGAACGCATGGAGACCTTCCGCCGCGAGGGCCGCGCCGATTACTCGGTCGCCCGCCATATCGAGGTGCTGATCGCGCTGATGGCCGAAGTGCGCCTGTTGCCGCGCGGGCCGCAGGCCGTCTGAAACGAAAAGGCCCGCGGCCTTGCGGCTGCGGGCCTGTCCGGCGCCGGGGCGCTTACATGCCAGAGCGCTTACATGAAGGCGTCGGGCATTTCCGATTTGCGCCGCGCGACATAGGCGTCAATCGCCTCGCGCACGCCCTCGTCAATCGCGGGCGCCTGATAGTCGCCCAGCATCTTCTTGACGCGGATATTGGCCAGCGTCTGGGTGTCGCGGGCGCCCTCTTCGTCCCAGGTTTCAAAGGGCTTGTAGTCCAGCAGGTCCGACCGCCAGAAGGCCGATTTGAAATTCGCCTGGGTATGGGCGCAGCCAAGGTAATGGCCGCCCGGACCAACCTCGCGGATCGCATCCATCGCCTGCGCATTGGCATCCAGCGAAATGCCCTTGGCCAGATGGTGCAGCGTGCCCAACTGGTCGGCATCCATCACGAATTTCTCGTAAGACGAGACCAGCCCGCCCTCCAGCCAGCCACAGGCGTGCAACATGAAGTTCACGCCGGCCAGCAGCGCCATGTTCAGGCTGTTCGCCGTCTCATAGGCCGCCTGCGCATCGGGCAGCTTCGAGCCACAGAACGACCCGCCCGAACGATAGGGCAGCCCCAGACGGCGGGCGAGTTGCCCGGCGCCATAGGTGATATGCGCGGCCTCGGGCGTGCCAAAGGTCGGCGCACCGCTGTTCATGTCGATCGAGGTCACGAAGGCGCCAAAGATCACCGGCGCGCCGGGGCGCACCAACTGGCTATAGGCCACCCCCGCCAGAACCTCGGCCAGCACCTGCGTCAGCGTGCCCGCCACCGTCACCGGCGCCATGGCCCCGCCCACGATGAAGGGCGAGATGATCGCCGCCTGATTGGCGCGGGCAAAAACCTCAAGTGCGCCCATCATGATGCCGTCAAAGGTCATCGGGCTGTTGATGTTGATCAGGCTGGTCATCACCGTGTTCTGGTCAACGAAACTGTCGCCGAACAGGATCTTGGCCATCTCCACCGAATCCGCCGCCCGGCTGGGTTCGGTCACCGACCCCATGAAGGGCTTGTCCGACAGCACCATATGGGCTCGCAGCATGTCCAGATGGCGCTTGTTCACCGGCACGTCGGTCGGCTCGCAGACGGTGCCGCCGGAATGGTGCAGCCATTTCGACATATAGCCCAGTTTCACGAAATTCTCGAAATCGGCCATGGTGGCATAGCGCCGCCCGCCTTCCATGTCCCGCACGAAGGGCGGGCCATAGACCGGCGCCAGCACAAGGTTACGCCCGCCGATCTCGACATTGCGCTCAGGGTTGCGGGCGTGCTGGGTAAAGGTGCGGGGCGCGGTGGAACAGAGCTTGCGCGCAAGGCCGCGCGGAATATGCACCCGCTCGCCGCGCACATCGGCGCCCGCTGCGCGCCACAGGTCCAGCGCGGCAGGATTCTCGACGAAATTCACGCCGATCTCTTCCAGCACCACCTCGGCATTATGCTCGATGATCTGCAGGGCTTCTTCGTTCAGAATCTCGAAATTCGGGATGTTGCGCTCGATGAACCGCGCCGTCTCGAACGAGACCGCCGTCCGTTCCGCCCGCCGGCTCGCCCCGCCGCCGCCCCGTGCCCGCCGTCCGCCTGCCACTTCGTTCATCTTCGCCTCCAACTCCGTTTGCCGCCCTTATGCCCCCAAGCGCCGCGCCGCCGTCCCCAAAATACGCCGCTTGGCCCCCAAAAGCGACATCCGCCCCCCTCGAAAACGACCCTTTCAGCTTGGCACAAATATCCTCCGGGGGTCCGGGGGTGGAAAACCCCCGGCGGCCCGCCCCAAGCGCCCCCCTTGCGATTCTCGCGCCCTTGTCTTACGCGGGCGCATGACCCAGCATGATCGCCTCCTCATCATCGACTTCGGCAGTCAAGTCACCCAGCTCATCGCGCGCCGCCTGCGCGAGCTGAATGTCTACTGCGAAATCCACCCCTACAACAAAATCGACAGCGCCTTTCTGAAGGACTTCGCCCCGCGCGCGGTGATCTTCTCGGGCGGGCCGGCCTCGGTTTACTGGGAAGGCGCGCCGATGCCGCCCGCGGGGGTTTTTGACCTTGGCGTGCCGATCCTCGGCATCTGCTATGGCCAGCAGGTGATGATGCATTGCCTTGGCGGCAATGTCGAAGGCGGTCATGGCACCGCCGAATTCGGCAAAGCCTTCGTCACCCCCAGCGACGATCGCCTGCCCCTTCTGGATGGCTGGTTCGAGGCGGGTAACGAACAGGTCTGGATGAGCCACGGCGACCATGTGTCGAAAATCGCGCCGGGCTTCCGCGTCTACGGCACCTCGCCCAACGCGCCCTTTGCCATCACCGCCGATGTTGCGCGCAATTTCTATGCCGTGCAGTTCCACCCCGAGGTGCATCACACCCCCAAGGGTGCGAAACTCTACGAGAATTTCGTGAAGCTGGCCGGGTTCAAGGGCGACTGGACCATGGGCGCCTACCGCGAAGAGGCGATCCGCAAGATCCGCGAACAGGTGGGTGACGCCAAGGTGATCTGCGGCCTGTCGGGCGGGGTGGATTCCTCGGTCGCCGCGGTGCTGATCCATGAGGCGATCGGCGACCAGCTTACCTGCGTCTTCGTGGACCACGGGCTGCTCCGGCTGGGCGAGGCGGAACAGGTCGTGACGATGTTCCGCGACCACTACAACATGCCGCTGATCCATGCCGATGAATCGGCCCTGTTCCTCGGCGCGCTGGAAGGGGTCTCCGACCCCGAGGTGAAGCGCAAGACCATCGGCAAGCTCTTCATCGACGTGTTCCAGAAACATGCCAATGAGGTGGGCGGGGCCAAGTTCCTTGCCCAGGGCACGCTTTACCCCGATGTCATCGAATCGGTGTCGTTCAGCGGCGGCCCCTCGGTCACCATCAAATCGCACCACAATGTAGGTGGTCTGCCGGAAAAGATGGGGCTGAAACTGGTCGAGCCGCTGCGCGAGTTGTTCAAGGATGAAGTGCGCGCGCTTGGCCGCGAACTCGGCCTGCCCGCCAGCTTCATCGGCCGCCACCCCTTCCCCGGCCCGGGCCTTGCCATCCGCTGCCCGGGTGAAATCACCGGCGAAAAGCTCGACATCCTGCGCCGGGCCGATGCGGTCTATATCGACCAGATCCGCAAGCACGGGCTTTATGACGAGATCTGGCAGGCTTTCGCGGCCATCCTGCCGATGCGCACCGTGGGCGTGATGGGCGACGGGCGCACCTATGATTACGCGCTGGCGCTGCGGGCCGTGACCTCGGTCGATGGGATGACGGCGGATTATTACCCCTTCACCCATGAGTTCCTGGGCGAGACCGCCACGCGGATCATCAACGAGGTGAAGGGCGTGAACCGGGTGTTCTACGACTGCACCTCGAAACCGCCGGGGACGATCGAACTGGAATGATCCGGCTGCGCGGTCAACTGGTCTGCCTTGCGGCAGAGGAAGCGGTGGCGGTGCAGAGGCACCGGCCCGCGCATGAGGCGCTGACCCGGGCCGAGCCGGGTTGCCTCAGCTTCGAGATTGCCGATACCGAAGACCCGCTGGTCTTTGAGGTGATGGAGACGTTCCGCAACCGCGCCGCCTTTGACGCCCATCAGGCGCGCACCCGCGACAGCGACTGGTTCGCGGCCACCCGCGGCATTCTGCGCCGCTTTCAGATCGAAGAAATCGGCGACTGACGGCGCCCCGGCGGGGCGCCGGGGCCACAGGATCAGGCGGGGAATTTGCCGTGGCCGGCAAGCGCGCTCAGGGGCAGGCGCTGGCTGGGCACTTCGCGGGCGCGCAGCGCCTCGGGCAGGCTGGCGGGGTCGCCGATGCGGCCGATGGCGACGATGGCATGGATCACATGGTCCTCGGGCAGATCAAGCGCCTTGGCTGCCGCCTCCGCGTCGAAGCCACCCATGCCATGCGCCGCCCAGCCCGCCAGATGGGCCTGAAGCGCAAGGCTGACCCAAGCCGCCCCGGCGTCGAACGCATGGGAGGGGTTGGCCACTTCGCTGCCGTCCGAGGCCGTGCGCGTGGTCTTCGAGGCCACGGCCACCAGCGCCGCCGCCTCTTTCGCCCAGCCGTTGAACGGCACCAGCGCGCCGGCAATCGCGGCAAAACCGGCATCGCCGCGCAGCCCCCAGGCAAAGCGCCAGGGCTGCACATTCACCGCCGAAGGCGCCCAGCGGGCCGCTTCGAGCAGGGTCAGCAGGGCCTCTTCCGACATGGTTTCCGCCGTGAAGGCGCGCGGCGACCAGCGGCCGGTGAATTGCGCATCGACCACATGATCGGGAACGCGGGGGGATTTGAGAGCGACGGTCATGGCAAGTCCTGCGGTAACGGCCTTGACGGCAATTTAGGGCCTGCCGCGCTGCGGCACAACGCGCGCTGATGCAGGGGCTGCCCTTCGGCTGCGCACAGATTGGCGGCGCCCTCTGGACATCCGGCGCCGCGCGCGTCAGCAAAGGCGGCCCGCATGACCGCCGCATGACCGCCGCAAACCCCAAGGAAGAACCGATGCCCGACGCCCGCCCCAATGCCGCGCTGCGCGCCGCCCTGTGGATGACCGGCGCCATTGCGGCCTTTTCCGCCATGGCGATTGCCGGGCGCCAGATTGGTGCTGCCCATGACACATTCGAGATCATGGGGGCCCGTTCCGCGGTCGGTCTGGCGCTGGTGCTGGTGATCGGCGGTGCGCGCGGGCAGTTGGGCCAGCTTTCCACCCGCCGCCTGCCCGGCCATGTGCTGCGCAACATCGTGCATTTCACCGGGCAGAACCTGTGGTTCTGGGCGCTGACCATGATCCCGCTTGCCCAGCTCTTCGCGCTGGAATTCACCATGCCGATCTGGGTGCTGCTGCTGGCGCCCCTGCTTTTGGGCGAGCGGATGACGCGGCCCCGCGCCCTTGCCGCCGCTTTGGGATTTGCGGGCATCCTGATCGTGGCGCGGCCCGACCCCTCGGCGCTGAACCCCGGGGTGCTGGCCGCGGCGGCGAGCGCGGTCTGCTTTGCGCTGACCTCGATCCTGACCAAGCGGCTGACGGTGGATGAGCCGGTGATCGGCATTCTGTTCTGGCTGACGCTGTTGCAGATGGCATTCGGCTTTGCCGGTGCGGCGCTGGACGGGCATGTGACATGGCCGACGGCGGCCACCGCACCCTGGCTGGCGCTGATCGGGGCCTCGGGGGTGCTGGCGCATCTGTCGCTGACCTCGGCCCTTCGGCTGGCCCCGGCAAGTTTCGTGGTGCCGATCGACTTCACCCGACTGCCGCTGATCGCGGTGCTGGCGGCGCTGTTCTATGACGAGCCGCTGGACCCTTGGGTGCTGCTGGGCGGGGCGGTGGTTTTCGCTGGAATCTGGATCAACCTGCGGGCCGAGCTACGCCCGAAAGGCCACAGTCCGGCGGTCACAAAACCGTGACGTCGCGTCATGAATTGACCCATCGCCCAATGCCGCCTTACCCTTTCTTCATGTTCGGCCTGCATGAGGGGATCACGTCAAGATGATCGGGGACGCGGGCGACGTTAAGGGATGAGGACCATGAAAAAGACACTGACGACGCTCGGGGCGCTGGCCCTGACCACCGCTGCCGCCCATGCCGGCGGGATCGACCGCTCGGGCCAGTCGGTGCTGGCGATCTTCGAGAAGGGCAATTATGCCGAGCTGTCCTTTGGCCGCGTGGCCCCGGATGTCTCGGGTGTGGCAACGGCGCCCTACGGCGGCTTTGCCTCGGGCGATATGGCCGGCGATTACAACCAGATCGGCATGGCGGTGAAGACCGACCTTGGCAAGAACCTGTCCTTCGCGCTGATCATGGATCAGCCCTTTGGCGCCAATGTGAGCTATCCGGTTCTGGCGGTTCCGCCGGCGGTCTATTACGCCGCAGGGTCCACCGCGACGCTTTCGACGACGGCGGTGACCGGGGTGCTGAAATACACCACCGAATCGAACGTCTCGGTCTATGGCGGTCTGCGCTATGAAACCATGCGCGCCGAAGCTTCGATGCCCTTCGTGGCCAGCTACCGCGTGTCCTCCGACACGTCGGGTGCCGCGGGCTATCTGGTGGGTGTGGCCTATGAAAAGCCGGAAATCGCCCTGCGCGTCGCGCTGACCTACAATTCCAAGATCAGCCATGATTTCAACACGGTGGAAGCCAGCCTGCTGACCGGCGGCCTTGACGTGGCCTCGACCACCACGGTGAATTCGCCGCAGAGCGTCAACCTCGACTTCCAGTCGGGCGTGGCCAAGGATACGCTGGTCTTCGGCTCGATCCGCTGGGTCGATTGGTCGTCCTTCGTGATCGACCCGACGAACTATCCGCCGGCCTCGGCTCTGGTGTCTTATGACAGCGACACGGTGACCTACAGCATCGGCATCGGCCGCCGCTTCAACGAGAATTGGGCAGGCGCCATCTCGCTGGGCTATGAGGGCAAGTCGGGCGGTTTCGCCTCGAACCTCGGGCCGACCGATGGCAAGAAGAGCATCACCATCGGCGCAACCTATACCAAGGACAACTGGAAGGTGTCGGGCGGTGTGTCTTATGTGATGATCGGCGATGCGCAAACCACGCTGAACGGCACCACCGCCTCGGCCAATTTCACCGACAATTCGGCGGTGGGTGTGGGTCTGCGGATCGGCTACAGCTTCTGATCACCGCGTGACGATGGTCTTGATCCCCGTGCCGATGGCGCGGGGATTTCCTTTTGGAATTGTCTTCATCACAAGAAACGGGTCGCGGTCTGCCGTGCCGCCGCTTAGGGTCGCGGCATGAATAAGAAGACACTCCCCCACCGCATTTCCCCCCTAGGCTGGCTTTTGATGGCGGCGCTGGCGCTGATCTGGGGCGGGTCTTTCGTGGCCAACCGTCAGGCGCTGACCGGGCTGCCGGTGCTGACCATCGTGGCCATCCGCGTTGGCGGCGGGGCACTGGCGCTCTGGCTCTGGATCGCGGTCCGGGGTTTGCCGGTGCCGCGCGGGGCGCGCTGGCTGGCGGCCTGCGCGGGGATGGGGATGTTCAACAACATCCTGCCCTTCACGCTGATCGTCTGGGGGCAGCAGCAGATTCCGGCCGGGCTTGCAGGCATCCTCAACGCCTCGACCGCGATGTTCGGCGTGCTGGTGGCGGCGGCGGTCTTTGCCGATGAGCGGTTGACCCTGCCCCGGCTGGTGGGCGTGGTGCTGGGCCTTGCCGGGGTGGTGGTGGCGATCGGCCCGGCGGCGCTGGCCGGGTTCGACCTGCGTTCGGCGGCACAACTGGCCTGCCTTGGCGCGGCGCTGTCCTATGCGGTGTCGGGCGCCTTTGGCCGGATCATGCTGCAAGGCGTGCGCCCGGAGGTGAGCGCGGCCGGAATGCTGACCGCGGCCAGCCTTGTGCTGGGGCCGGCGGCGCTGATGGTGGACGGACTGCCCGCCGCCCTGCCCGATGCCGCCACATTGGCCGCGCTGGCCTATCTGGCGCTGGCGGCTTCGGCGGTGGCCTATATCCTGTTCTATGCGGTTCTCACGCTGGCGGGGGCGGGCAATCTGGGGCTGGTCACGCTTCTGGTGGCGCCGGTCGCCATCGTGCTGGGCGCGCTCCTGTTCGGGGAACGTCTTTCGGCGGGCGCGCTGGCCGGGTTCGGCCTGATCGCGCTGGGGCTGGCGGTGCTGGACGGGCGCCTCCCGCTGCCCAAACGATTTTCCGCGTGAAATCAGCGGCGGGCCGCGCTATCGGTGACCAGCCCCGGAAAACCGGGCCGGAATAAGACAGGTGGCGCGATGATCTACAGCTCGGGCAGCGATTATCTGGCGGCGCCGCGCAAGCGGGTGCTGCTCTTCGGCATGTCGGGGCTGGGCAAGACCTATCTGGCCAATCTGATGCGGGCGGCGGGGGGCTGGTTCCACTACTCGGTCGATTACCGGATCGGCACCCGCTATATGGGCGAATTCATCGCCGACAATTTCAAGCGCGAGGCGATGAAGGTGCCCCTGCTGCGCGAATTGCTGATGAGCGATTCCGTCTATATCGCCTCGAACATCACCTTTGACAATCTGGCGCCGCTTTCGACCTATCTGGGCAAGCCCGGCGATCCGGCGCGCGGCGGCCTGCCCTTTGCCGAATATCAGCACCGTCAGGCGCAGCACGCGCAGGCCGAAGTGGCGGCGATGCTGGACACCACCCGTTTCATGGCGCGGGCGGAAGAGATTTACGGCTATCCGCATTTCCTCTGTGACACCTCCGGTTCCATCTGCGAGGTGGTCGAGGCGGAGGATCCGAAAGACCCGGTGATGACCGAGCTTGCGGCGCATCACCTCCTGGTCTGGATCAAGGGCAGCGAGGCCCACAAGGCCAAGCTCTGCGCCCGCTTCGATCAGGCGCCGAAGCCGATGTATTACCGCCCGGCCTTTCTGGCGCAGGTCTGGGGCGAGTATCTGGCACAGGAAGGCCGCGCCCCCGATCAGGTGGACCCGGACGCTTTCCTGCGCTTTGGCTATGCGCGGCTGCTCGACAGCCGCCAGCCGCGCTATGCCGCGATGGCCCGCTGGGGGGTGACGGTGACGGCCGAAGAGGTGGAGGCGGTGCGAATGCCCGGCGATTTTGACGCGCTGATCGCGCGCGCCATCGACCGCGAGGCGTGAAGGGGCTTCAGGGGCAGGCCTCGGCCAGCGCCTTGTCGGCGCCGTTCATGGTGATCCAGACCAGCGTGTAGCCCGCCGTCATGTTCATCGAAAAGGTCTGGGTCTTCGCCAGAAACTGCACCTCAAGCCCGCCAGAGGGAAGCGTGGCCCGCAAGAGGTCACCGTCGGGCCGGAACTTGAGCAGGAAGGGCAGGTCAAGCATGATCAGCCCAAGCGTCGTGGCCGGTGACAGCGGCCCCTTGACCGCAAAGGACCGCGCGCCGCCATCTACCGGGCACCAGACCGAGAATTCGTTGCCGGAAGTGGGATCGGTCACGGCGGCAATTCTGGCCTTGCCGTCGTCGGAGGTCCGCACTGTCCAGAGGGGTGACGGCACCGGATAGTCCATCTGCGGAACCGAGATGGCGACGCTGCGCGCCAGATCGGGGCCATCGGTAAAGCCGTATTCACTGTCGCAATGCTCCAGCACGCAGCTGTGGTATTCGATGCTGTTCGTGCCGGGGGTCAGATCGGCACAAGAGGCAGTGCAGGCCGGAATGTCAGCTGCTTGCCAGGGCATCGGTCCGGCGGGCACGGCACCGGGCGCGTTGGTGGTGGCGGCCGGATCCTCTGCCGAGCCCAGAATTGAAGAGACGCGGTCCTCGCTGCAGTTGCGGGCCGTGCAGGCGCCGAACTCGGCACTGGCCGCGCCGGAGGAAACATTCAGGCAGGCCAGGACGCATTGCTCGGCCATTATGTCAGAGGTGAGCCCGGCGTAGGCGGGTCTCAGGCCCGAGCCGCCTGCAGCAGCCGGGACGGGGCCAGGCTCCGCAGCGCCGTCCGCAGCGCCGTCGGTGGCCGTATCTTGCGCCGGATCGGTCGCGGCTTCGGCCGGGGCCGCCGCGGCAAGGTCACCGCAGGCGGCATCAATCGCGGCGGATGAACCGGCAAGCGACGCAGAGAAGACCGAATAGCCCGGCTCATTCAGCAGCGCGACGGAATTGCCGGCCTTTAGCGCCGCTATCTCGGCATAGGGCGGCAGAAGATCAGCGCGCCCGCGCCCGCCCGCCTCTTTGAACAACAGCGGGAAAATCGCGGTCCCGTCGATGTTGAGTTGCAGGACCGCATCCGGCCCCTCGGCGCCGCGAATCTCGATCGTGCGCTCCCCTCCGTCCGGTCCGCAGATCACCCAAAGGGCGGTGCCCATATTGCCATCTTCGGCGACAGCCGCCTTTCCGCGCCCCTCTTCGACCTCTTCAACGCGCCAGACCGCAGGGCGTGGCGTCGATTGCAACGGCGCCTCACCACATTCGTTGGTCACGCAGGATTGATAGGCTTCGCTGCCCGCCCCGGCGGTCTTGCGCTCGCATGACCAGACGCAGCGCTGAACCTCCATCACGTCCTCGGAAAGCGCTTGGGCAAGCGCCGCAGCACCAGCCGTCAGTGAACAAACAACACTTGCCAATGCTCCCCACCGCTTAAGCATTTCTCTCCCGCCCCTTGTTACCACCCACACGGTAATCTAATTACAGCGAGCATCTTCGGACAAGTGAAACCATGCCGATCACCCTGCCATCGACCCTGCCCGCCTTTGACGTTCTGCGGAACGAGGGCGTCATGGTCATGTCGCCCGAACGCGCCGCCTCGCAGGAAATCCGCCCGATCCGCATCGGCCTTCTGAACCTGATGCCGAAGAAGATTCAGACGGAAAACCAGTTCGCCCGGCTGATCGGTGCCACGCCCTTGCAGATCGACTTCCAGTTGATCCGCATGACCGAGCATCTGACCAAGAACACCGCCGCCGAACATATGGAAACCTTCTATCGCCCCTTCGCCGAGATCGAGGCGAGCGGGGAAAAGTTCGACGGGCTGATCATCACCGGCGCCCCGATCGAACATCTGCCGTTTGAGGAGGTGACCTATTGGGATGAGCTGCGCCGGGTGATGGACTGGACGCAGAGCCATGTGTTTTCCACCTTTGGCGTCTGCTGGGGCGGCATGGCGATGATCTATCACTTCCATGGCGTGCAAAAGCATATGCTGGACCACAAGGCTTTCGGCTGTTTCCCGCAGCAGAACATGGCGCCCACTTCGCCCTATCTGCGGGGATTTTCGGATGAATTCGTCATCCCCGTCAGCCGCTGGACCGAAATGCGGCAAAGCGAGATTGCGGCGGCTCCTGGGCTGCGCACCCTTCTGGGCAGCGCCGAGACCGGCCCTTGTCTGGTGGAAGATCCGGCGCATCGCGCGCTCTATATCTTCAACCATTTCGAATATGACAACGAGACGCTGAAGCAGGAATACGACCGCGACGTGGCCAGCGGCACGCCGATCAACGTGCCGATGAATTATTACCCCGGCGATGACCCGTCGAAAAAGCCGCTGAACCGCTGGCGCAGCCATGCGCATCTGCTTTACGGCAATTGGGTGAATGAAATCTATCAGGGCACGCCCTTTGATCTGGCGGAAATCGGGCGCTGATTGCGCCCTTTTTCTTGCGCCGTGAAAGCGTTAGTCTGACCGGGCCAGCCTCATGCGGAGATTTGCCATGACCCTGCCCTTTGACGGTGCCATCAGCCGCTATTACCGCGAGGGCGCCCCCGCTGGCGTCCGCAAGGCAATCGAAGGCGCGGGCAAGGACGATATCCTGACGGCTTCCTTTCCTTATGACGAGGAGATGAAGAAGAAGGATTACGAAGCGCATATGGAAAAGCTGCAGGTCGAACTGGTCAAGATGCTGGCCGACCTGCGCAGCACCGGCAAGCGGCTGATCGTGGTGTTCGAGGGGCGCGATGCGGCGGGCAAGGGCGGCACCATCGGCGTGTTGCGCGAAAACCTGAACCCGCGCAACTGCGCCGTGGTCGCCCTGGCCAAACCGACCGAGCGCGAGGCGGCGCAATGGTATTTTCAACGCTATGTCGATTGGCTGCCGGCCGCCGGGGAAATGGCGATTTTCGACCGCAGTTGGTATAACCGCGCGATGATCGAGCATGTCTTCGGCTTCTGCAAAGCCGAACAGCGGGAAAAGTTTTTCCGCCAATTGCCCGAGTTCGAAAAGATGGTGGTGGATGAGGGCATCATCCTGTTGAAGATCTGGCTTGAGGTGGGTCGGGCCGAACAGTTGCGCCGCTTCCTCGACCGCGAACAGGATCCGTTGAAACAGTGGAAGCTCAGCTCGATCGACATCGACGGCCTGCCGAAATGGGATGAATACACCGCCGCCATCGACGAAACGATGGAGCGCAGCCACTTCAAACACGCTCCCTGGACCGTGATCCTGTCGGATGACAAGCTGCGCGCCCGCATCGCCGCCGTGCAGACCGTGCTGGAAGCTGTGGACTACAAGGGCCGCGACAAGGGCGTGATCGGCAAGATCGACGACAAGATCGCGGGCGGCCCCAAGATCCGGCCGAAATGAAGACCAGCTATCACCACGGCAATCTGCGGCAGGCTCTGGTCGAGGCGGCGCTTGAGCTGATCGCGCAGCAGGGGCCGACCGGCTTTACCCTGTCCGAAGCGGCCAAGGCGGCGGGGGTGACCCCGGCTGCCGTCTATCGCCATTTCGCCGGGCGCGATGATCTGATCGCCGAGGTGGCGCGGCAGGGCTTCGACATCTTTGCGGCGCTGATGGAATTTGCATGGAACGGCGGCAAACCTTCGGCGCTGGCCGCATTCGAGGCGACGGGGCGGGCCTATCTGGCCTTTGCCCGCAAATATCCCGGCCATTACATGGCGATGTTCGAAAGCGGCCTTTCGCTGAACGCTCATCCCGATCTGGCCGCACTGTCGCAAAAGGCGCGGGCGGTGCTGGAGCAGGCGGCGGCGGCCCTGTCACAGAACCTGCCCGAGGGGCGGCGCCCGCCGGCCAGCATGGTCTCGGCCCATATCTGGGCTCTCAGCCATGGCGTGGTGGAGCTTTACATGCGCGGTCAGGGCGCCCGTGGGCCTTGGCCGCCCGAAGACCTGCTGGAAACCGGAATCGGCATTTACCTGCGCGGGCTGGGCCTGCTGCCGCCCGACCGTTAAAGCGTTTTGCGTTTTTGTTGATTGAACAAGTATCGGAATTCGAACGAAATTGGTTTGAATTCCGATACCATGTAAACGCAAAACGCTCTAGGCGGCCAGCGCGCGGGTATAGGCCAGAAGCACACCGTTCGGATGGCCCGCCAGCGAGACACCCAGCCGCGGGTTCACCTCGAACAGAAGCGGCTGATCGCCTTGGAGCTTGAAGTCGATGCAGCACAGCCCGTCCTGCCAGCCCACCGCTTGCAGCGCGGGCAACAGCGCGGGCAGATATTCGGTCCCCTCTGACCAGTCAAAGCTGCGGGGCCGCTGATGTTTGCCCAGAACATAGGGCTGATCAAAGGTGTGATAGGTGATCAACCGATGATAGATCGGAAGCCCGCCCTGCATCAGCACATGCAGCGCATATTCCCGGTTCCCGGCCACAATCGCCTGACGGAACCAGTCAGGCCCGGGGCGCAGGCGCCGGGCCTCGTCCGGGTCGGTCACCATGCGGCTTTTGGCGCCCCAGGCATCGCGCCGCTGTTTCAGGATGAAGGGCGGCGGCGTGTCTTCGGGCAGCAACGGCGGCACCAGATGGCCAAGCCCGGCACGGATCAGGTGCTGATTGAACGCAAGTTTGTCATCGCACAATGCCACCGCCTCTGCCGAGGGCAGCAGCGCACGCACCCCCTCGCCCGCCGCGATGCGCTGTGTCAGGGCGGCATGATCGGTCAAGGTCAGCGGCAGCACCACGTCATGCCGGGTCAGCGGCGCCTGTGCCAGATCGGCAGAGGTGATCACGAACTGGTCTGATCTGGCCGTGCGGCACAGCCGCTCGACCAAATCCGGCTTGTCGCCGACCAATATCCGAACCTTCCTCTTCAACAGTCAGGTGTCAGCGGAACAGCACCAGCGCGCCGGGGGCCCATGCCACCCGGGTCCGGGTGCCGATGTCCAGCACCGGACGGCCAAACACGTTGCGCATCGACAGGCGCAAGGGTTCGTCCGAACCGTCCAGCTTGATGTCGTAATAGGTCATGTCGCCGTAGTAGACGACTTCGGTGATCGTCGCCGGGCTTTCATGGTCGGGTGCGGTCTGGCCATCGAACAGGATGGTCAGGGTTTCCGGGCGGAAGCCCACGGTCGGGCCGCCCTCGCTTGGCTTGCCGGTGATCTGATCTTCGACGTCCAGCGTGAAGCGGCCGAAGCCCGGGGTCTCAACCTCGGCCTTGCCGCCGGCCTCGGACAGGATTTTCGCGGGCAGGAAGTTCATAGTGCCGATGAAGTCGGCCACCTTGCGGCTGGCGGGTTTGCGATAGAGCGTTTCGGGATCGGCCAGTTGGGCAATCTCGCCTTCGAACATCACGGCGATGCGGTCGGACATCACCAGCGCCTCTTCCTGATCATGAGTGACCAGAATGAAGGTGATGCCGACCTGCCGTTGCAGTTTGATCAGCTCCACCTGCATATGTTCGCGCATCTTCTTGTCGAGCGCCGAGAGCGGTTCGTCCAGCAGCAGCACCTTGGGTTTCAGGATCAGCGCCCGCGCCAGCGCCACCCGCTGCCGCTGCCCGCCCGAAAGCGCATGGGCCGCCCGCCCGCCATAGCCCTTGAGGCCGACCATCGCCAGCGCCTCTTCCACCGCCGCGGCCTTTTCGGCCTTGGAGCGCGGGTCTTTGCGCAGGCCGAAGCCGACATTCTCGCCCACGGTCATATGGGGGAAAATGGCATAGGACTGGAACACCATGTTGGTGGGGCGCACGTTGGCGGGCACGTTTTCCATGCTCTTGCCGTCGATCAGCACGGCGCCCGAGGAAATCCCCTCAAACCCGGCGATGGTGCGCAGGAGCGTGGTCTTGCCGCAGCCCGACGGACCGAGCAGCGAGAAGAACTCCCCGGCCTTGATCGTGGCGGTGATGCCGCGCAGGGCGTGGTAGTCGCCATAATATTTATGGACGTCCTTGAACTCGATCATGTTCGGTTTGTCGCTTGAGAACGTCACAGGAAGCCTCCGGTATCCTTGCCACCCGTCTTGGCGATGCCACGGCGGCGGAAATATTCAGCGATGGTCAGAAGAAGGATCGACAGCCCCACAAGGATCGTGCCGAGCGCGAGGATCGAGGGCACCTTGGCCGGGAAACGGAACTGGCCATAGATATAGACCGACAGCACCGTCTGATTGCCGCCAAGGAAATAGGCGATGATGAACTCGTCGATCGAGATGGTGAAGCAGATCAGCAGCGAGGACACGATCCCCGGCATCACCAGCGGCAGGATGATCAGCCGGAAGGTGGAAAGCGGCGTCTCGCCCAGGTCATAGGCCGCCTCTTCCAGCGATTTGTCCAGCGACTGGAAGGCCGAGGACAGGATCGCCACCGCGAAAGGCGTGGTGATCAGCACATGGCCCATGATGATGGTGAAGAGCGACAGGGGAACGCCGATGCCCAAGAGGATCACCAGCATCGACATCGAGATGATCATTTCCGGCAGCACCATGGGCAGCATGATCAGCCCCATGATCCCCGCCTTGGCCGGAAAGCGGAACCGGGTCGAGGCGCGGGCACCGAACACCCCCAGACAGGTCGCCAGCACCGCCGAAGAGACCGCGATGATGGCTGAGTTTTTCACCGCCCGGAACAAGAGGTCATCCTGCCACATCTGCGAAAACCACTCGGTGGTGAAACCGGAGAGCGGAAAGGCGATGACCTTGCTGTCGTTGAAGGCAAAGATCGGCAGCAGCACGATGGGGGCGTAAAGGAAGATCAGATAGACGATGGCATAGGTCTTCAGCGCGGAGAACTTCATTTCTGCGCCCTCAGGAAACGGCGGTTGAGCAAGAGGAAGACAATCGAGACGATGCAGACGATCAGCATGGTCGTCACCGCGATGGCCGATCCCAGCGCCTTGTTGTTCTGCTTGAGCATCTGCACCTCGATCATGTTGGCAATCATCGGCACCTTGCCGCCGCCGATCAGGTCGGGCGTCACATAATCGCCGATGGTCGGGATGAAGACGATCAGCACCGCCGCAATCACCCCCGGCATCGACAAGGGCAGCGTGACGCGCCAGAAGGTCAGAAGACGGCTTTCACCCAGGTCCTGCCCGGCCTCCAGCAGGCTGCGGTCGATCTTTTCCAGCGCCACGAAGATCGGCAGGATGGCAAAGGGCGCATAGGCATGGGCCAGCGTCATGATCATCGCCCCGGCGTTGTAGTTGATCGCCTGCAACGGTTCGTCGGTGATGCCAATGCCCATCAGCACCGTGTTGATCACCCCGTTATAGCCCAGGATGATGCCCTTCCACAGGAAGACCCGGATGATGTAGCTGGTCCAGAACGGAATGGTGATCAGGAACAGCCAGATCGACTTTTTCGAGGCGGGCACATGGAAGCTGACGAAATAGGCCACCGGATAGGCCAGCAGCACCGTCGCCAGCGTCACCGACATCGACACGGTCAGCGAGCGCAGCAGGATCAACTGCACATTCGGCGCGGTCCAGATCTTGATGTAATTGTCAAAGGAGAAGTCCCAGACGATCCGGCCCTGCTCGCTGGCGGCGAAGGAATAAAGGAACACCGTCGCCAGAGGTGCCGCCAGAAGCAGGATCGCATAGATCGCCGTCGGCGACACCAAGGCCAGCCCGCTGGCCGCCTCGGACTGCCGGATGCGGCCCCAGATTGACGCGTTCCCCATCATGCCCCCTGTTGAAGTGGCGTGTTTGTTACATTTTGATCAAATCTAGCCGCAGCGGCGAATATCCCGCAAGCAAAATTCGCCGGGCTCTGGCGAAAGATGTGCAGATGCCCGATTTGCGGGCAAGCCTTTCGAAGCGATCACCCGCCGATGCGTTCGATGGCGATGGCCCGCTTCTTCAGCTCGTCATACAGCGTCGGCAGCACCCGCACCGCGCCCACCGCCGCGCGCAGGGCGTCTGACAGACGCGCCTCGCTGGCATCGGCATCGGCCACACGCCAGACCATGCGGCGGGTCACGCCATCGTCATAGACAATCTCGGTGGCGCCCAGACGGGTCTTGCGCCACCCAAGGAAATCCGCCCCGCCGTGGGGGGCGTGGAAACCGGCCTGCTGTCCCATTTTCGGGCTTCCTTTTGCTCTGCTCTGGCGGAATCTTGCGCATGGTCAGACACTTGGTCAATTCCGCGCTGCAAGGCCCGGCCCCCGAAACCGCCGCGAGGGTGAATTTCGCGGCACATCGGCCACAGACAGGACACAAGACGGCGCAATCCGCCGCAAAGATGCCACAATGCCGCCACAATCGGCGGCGTCAAACCGCCATATCGCTGGGCGGCCGCGGCAGAAGCCGGGCAAGGCTTGCCAGCCCTGCCTCAAGCTGCTGGCGGGGAATATTGCCCACCATCGCCAGCCGCACCGCATTGGGCGCGCGGCCATGCACCATGGCATATTGATCGGCCGAGCGGACCAGCACGCCCTCATCCTCGGCCATGCGGGTAAAGGTCGAGGCGCGCCAGCCCTGCGGCAACCGCAGCCAGGCAAAGGGCATTCCCGCCTGCCAGGCCAGATCAAAGGCGCCCAGCCGGTTCACCGCCAGTTGCAGCCGCTCGCCCAATTCCCGCTGCACCCCGGCGCGGATGTCATTGGCCGCACCCGACTGGAACAGATCAAGGCACAGCGCCGTAACCGCCCGGCTCAGGGCGAAGAACCCGTGCTGCGCCGTCAGCCGCCCCGTCTCGCCCATGCCGGTCGGGCAGACGACATAGCCGAACCGCAGCGCCGCGCTGATGGATTTCGACAGGCTGCCGACATACCAGACCCGCTCGGGCGCCAGCGCCCGCAGCGCGGCATCGGCGGCGGTCCAGGGGGAATAGCATTCATCCTCAATCACTTGCAGGTCAAACCGGCGGGCGATGGCCACGATCTGCGCCCGCCGGGTCGCGCCCATCCGCGCGGTGGTGGGGTTCTGGGTGTCGGGCGTCAGGCACAGAACCTGCGGACCATGGCGGCGGCAGGCGGCCTCAAGCGCATCGGGGCGCATCCCCTCGTCGTCCATCTCGACGCCCACCACTTCGGCCCGCGCCAGCCGCGCGGCATAGCGGAAACCCGGGTAAGACAGGTCTTCGGTCAGCACCACCGGCCGGTCGCCGCGCAGACAGATCGACAGCACCAGCCCGATGCCATTCTGCCCGCCATGGGTCAGCATCACCTGATCGGCGTCCAGCGGGCCGATCACCCGGTCCGCCAGCCAGTCGCAGACCGCCGCCCGCAGCGGCGCCTCGGCGGTCTGGCTGGTGTAATCCAGCCAATCGGGGCCAACCGCACCCGCCATCCGGCGCAGCGCATCGGCAATCGCCTCGCCCTGCCCGACATCCGGCAATTGCGGTGAGCGCAGGTCCACCCGGCCCTGCGCCACACCCGGATCGCGCTCGAGAAACAGCGGCTGCGTCGGCCCCAGACGCGGCGCACGGGCGGCAACAAAGGTGCCGCGTCCCACCGTCGCCTCAAGCAGGCCCTCTTGCGTGGCAATCTGATAGGCGCGGCTGACGGTGCCCGGCGTGACAGACAATCGCCAGGCGAGATCGCGCACCGTGGGCAATTGTGTGCCTTCGGGCAATACAGCCGCCCGGATTGCCTCGCGCAGCGCCCGGGCCAGCGCCAGATACTTCGGCCCCTCGCCTTCGGGCAACAGCGGCGTCCAACTTGTCTCCATGACAATGTTCCTCTGGCGGCGGGAATCGCATGATTGTATGGTGTGTCTATCGAAAACGGTTCTTTGTATCAACACAAATGGAGATGATCATGTCCGCCCCCGTCGCCACCGGCCTCGCCCGCCCGCTTTCGCCGCAGGTTCCGCCCCTGTCGCGCATGGCCTTTGCGGTTGCGCGCACCGTGATGGCTTGGGAAACCCGCCGGATCGAGCGTCATGCGCTGCGCCGGCTGGATGATCACATGCTGCGCGACATTGGCCTGCCCGTGGATGAGGCAAGGGCCGAGGCGCAGAAACCCTTCTGGCGCGCCTAGGCGCCCTCCCGTTCCCCAACCTCGGGCCGCCTTCGGGCGGCCTCTTTTTTAGTCCCGGCCCATGGCCTGCATCCGCGCCACCAGCGCCGCCTTGCCCTGACGCTGCAGCCCGTCGCGCACGGCGGCGAAATCGGCATCGCTGCGGTTCTGGCTCAGTTTTGTCTTGGCGATGATCCGCACAATCTGCAACTCGAACCCCACAATCGCCGCCAGCATCCCGTCCATATAGTCGCGCGGCGCATCGGCCATCTTCCAGCCTGCCGCCCCCTCCATCTTGCGGGTCAGAAGGCCCACCGCCCGGCGCTTGAACTTGTCGCTGTCGTCCCAGCGGATTTGCGCCGTGACCTGCACCACCTGATAATTCCAGGTCGGCACCGCCTTGTGGGTGTCTGCCTTGGACGGATACCAGTCGGGCGAGACATAGCCGTCTTCGCCCTGGAACACCGCCAGCACCTCTTGCCCCTGCATCACCAACTCGTGCAGCCGGTTGGCGCGGGCGACATGGCCGATCATCCCCGCCCCGTCGCGCAACAGCGGCAGGGGATCGGCCACCAGCCCCTCGGTCGTCTGCGCAACCAGAGTGGCCAGCGGAAAGGCGGCAATCAGCCGGTCGGCCTCGTCCGGGTCGGCTTCGATGAAATGCGGCGGCAGATACATGGCAATCCTCCAGATGCAAAAAGGCGCCCGAAGGCGCCTTTCCGCAAGAAATTTCGCAAGCGATCAGCGCTTGGAGAACTGGAACGAGCGGCGGGCCTTGGCCTTGCCGTATTTCTTGCGTTCCACGACGCGGCTGTCACGGGTCAGGAAGCCGGCAGCCTTCAGCGCACCGCGCAGGGCGGGTTCATAAAGCTGCAGCGCCTTCGAGATGCCGTGCTTCACCGCACCAGCCTGGCCCGACAGACCGCCGCCGACCACGGTGGCGTAGACGTCGAACTGGCCTTCCACATTGGCGATGGTGAAGGGCTGCTTCAGGATCATCTGCAGAACCGGACGGGCGAAATAGACCGCCATTTCCTTGCCGTTGACCACGACCTTGCCCGAGCCGGGCTTGACCCAGACGCGCGCGATGGCGTTCTTGCGCTTGCCGGTGGCATAGGCGCGGCCCAGCTTGTCACGCACGGCGACGCGGGGGGCGGCAGCCACGGCTTCGGCGGCCGGAGCCGCAGCGCCGACGGCCGATTTCAGATCGTCGAGGGATTTGATGTCGGCCATGATCACGCGCTCCGGGTGTTCTTCGGGTTCAGGACTTTCAGGTCCAGAACGGTGGGCTGCTGCGCTTCATGCGGATGCTCGGCGCCGGCGTAAACGCGCAGGTTGGTCATCTGCTGACGGCCCAGACGGTTGCGGGTGATCATGCGCTCAACGGCCTTGACCACGACGCGCTCGGGATGCGCGCCTTCCAGCACCTGCCGCGCGGTGCGCTGCTTGATGCCGCCCGGATGGCCGGTGTGCCAGTAATAGACCTTGTCATTGCGCTTGTTGCCGGTCATCTGCACCTTGTCGGCGTTGACGACGATGACATTGTCACCCATGTCCATGTGGGGGGTGAAGGTCGGCTTGTTCTTGCCGCGCAGGATGTTGGCGACGATCGTGGCGAGGCGGCCCAGAACAACGCCCTCGGCGTCGATCAGGATCCACTTCTTCTCGATATCCGCCGGAGTAGCGGTGAAGGTTTTCATGTGGCTGTCCCATGAGGAATGGCGAGGGTTGCCCCCCGGAATCTCGGATGGCGGCTTATCGCCGGAAGCGCCCATCAGGTCAAGCGTCAACCTTCATTTAATACCAATCAAAATCAATGCGTTACAAAATACGGTATTATAATACCCCATTCCTCCCCAAGTATCCCACGGGGGTCCGGGGGTGTGAAACCCCCGGCGCCGACCTCACCGCAGGCGCGGCGGCTTCAGAGGATCGCTGCCCGGCGCCGCAGGGGCCGCCGGTTCCGGCGCCACCTCGGGCAGCGGCACGTCAAAGACCAGCCCGGCCCGCAGCAGCGCCGGCACTGCCGCCGCATCTGAGGCCATGAAGGTCACGTCCAGCTCTGCCGCATCCACGCCGGAAAAGGCCAGCGCCTCGGCCATGGCGCGGGCCAGCGGCGCCTCGGCCTCGGGCACGGCATCAAGGATGGCCAGCACATGACCCCGCCGCCCGCACTCATAACGCACCCCCGCCAGCACGGCGGCCCGCGCCAGCCCCGCGGCGCCTGAAAGGGTAAAGCGCAGCGCATCGTCCAGCGCGGGCGGCAGGCCCTGCGGCGGCACAAACGCCTCAACCTTCGCCTCCATCGCCTGCGGGTCGGCGCCCAGCCGTTCGGCGATGAAGCCCATCGCCTCGGGCGGCAACATCACCTCACTGGGCGCGCCGGTGCCGAAGTTCAGGCCCAGCGATACGCCCTGCCCCGCCAGATGCTGCGCCACGATCCGCCCGGGCAGCGCGGCATAGGGCAAGGGCGCATCGCCCAGCACCGCCAGCCGCTCTTCGGCGTCAAAGGCCAAGAGGACAGGGCCATCCTCAAGGTCAAAGACGCGGGGTTGAATGCGTTCACCCTCGGCCTCGCGCTCCAAGAGCAGGAAGAGCGGGACATCGGCCAGAAGGCGGTAAAAGGCCAAAGCCTCGGCCTCGCCGCCCGCGCGCATCGCGGCATGGGCCTGATCAAGAGCGGTCTGCATCGCGGTTCCTCCGGGCATCCAAGGCCAGACAGCGGTAGACCCGCCCCGGGCGGGCGGCAAGCAAAACCTGCGGTTCAGGACGGCGCCAGCGCCTCTTGCACCGCGCGGCGCAGGGCCGGAACCACCTCAGCCTCGAACCACGGGTGCCGCTTCAGCCAGCCGGAGTTGCGCCAGGACGGATGCGGCAAGACAAACACCCCCTGCGCGGCATGGGCGCGCCAGTCGGCCACGGCTGCCGTCACATCGCGCAGGCCCAGATGCCAGCGGATTGCGGCTCCGCCCAGCAGCACCCGCAGCCGCAGGTCGGGCAGGTCCGCCATCACCCGCGCCCGCCATGTCGCGGCACAAAGCGGCGGCGGCGGCAGGTCGCTGCCCTTCGCATCCAGCCCCGGAAAGCAGAAGGCCATCGGCACGATGGCCACGCGGGCAAGGTCATAGAACGCCGCCTCGTCCAGCCCCAGCCAGTCGCGCAGCCGCACCCCCGACGGGTCGGTAAACGGCCGGCCCGAGCCGTGGACCCGCACCCCCGGCGCCTGCCCCGCGATCAAGAGCCGCGCCCCGGGCCTGAACCACACCACCGGGCGCGGCGCATGTGCCGTCACCGTCGCGGCAAAGCGCGGCGCACACAGGCGGCAGGCGCGGATCTCATCGGCAAGTTCCATGGCCGCAGCCTGCCGCAAACTGCCCGCTGCCACAACGGCCCGGACCGGCACCGGCAAAGCGCGCTTCCTGTCACAGTCCGGGCAAAGCCGCGCCCGCCCCCTTGCGCCGCCCGCGCCCCATGTTAAGCCCGGAAAAACACCCCCCGGAACCCGCCCCCGGAAAGCTGCCCATGTATCGCGTCTCTCCCTTCGTGCGCCATTTCGCCGTTGCCCTGCTGGCCGGGGCCGGGGCGGCGACGCTTTGGGTCAACACCGATCCTGCGGGCTATTATGACGCCATCGAATACCGGCTGCTCGACCTGAACCTGCCCGGCTGGCTGGCACCGCAGGGGTTGAGCCTGACGCCGCTGTCGCTGGTGTCCGATGGGCTGATGGCGCTGTTCATGGCCTTCATCGGCAAGGAATTATGGGAGGCGCTGGTGCTGGAGCGCGGCGCGATGTCGGGCGGGCGGGCCCGGGCGCCGCTGTCGGCGGTGATCGGCGGCGCGTTGGGGGCGGTTCTGCTCTGGGTGCTGACCGGCGCCCTGATCGAGACGGCGATCGAGGCGGAATTTGCCACAGGCTGGCCGGTGCCGATCGGTTCGGACGTGGTTCTGGGCTATCTGGTGGGGCGACGGGTGTTCGGGCCGGGCCATCCGGCGCTGCATCTTTTGCTGCTCATCACCATCGGCTTTGACATTCTGGGGCTGGTGGTGATGGGTCTGGGCGACCCGGAGGTGACGCTGCGGCTGGTCTGGCTGGCGCTGCCTGCCCTCGCCTCGGGCGGGGTCTGGGCGCTGGTCGGGCGCCGCCCCGGCCCCCATGCGACCGAGCGGGACCGGCGGCGCGGCATGGCGCTCTGGCCCTATGTGCTGGCGGGGATCGTGAGTTTTATCGGCGTGGCCGCCTCGGGCCTGCCGCCGGCCTTGGGGCTGTTGCCGGTGATCCCGGCCATTCCCCATGCCGACCGCTCGTTCGGCCTGTTCGCCGAGGCGGAGGAATTCCTGCATGACCCGCTGAACCGGCTGGCGCATCTGCTGGTGCGGCCGCTGGCGCTGGTGCTGTTCCTGTTCGGGTTGACCCGCGGGGGGATCGAGCTTGCGGCCTTTGCCCCCACCACGCTGACCACGCTGGCGGCACTGTGGATCGGCAAGCCGCTGGGTGTGCTGGCCGGGCTGACGGTGGCGCTGGCCTTTCTGCGCGCAAGGCTGCCGCAGGGGGTGGCCGGGCGCGACCTGTTGCTGATCGCCATGGTGTCGGGCATGGGCTTTACGGTGCCGGTTGTGGCGTTGGACAGCGCCCTGCCCGGCGGCGGCATGACCGAGGCGGCACGGCTTGGCCTTGCGCTGTCGCTTTTGGCGGGGCCTTTGGCGCTTCTGGCGGCACGGCTGCTGAAACGGTGAACAATTTCGCCGCCCGCAGCCCATTGTCAATCAAACTGCGATGACGACATAATCGTGCCCCAATAGCACGGTATCGCAAGAGGTCAGGAACCCGGCGGATGAAACGGGTCGTTAAGGACACTCCGCTATCCAGGGCAGGACGGGGCAAGAGGCAGGGATGATCGCGTTCGAAGACGTCAGCAAATCCTTCTGGACCGGGCGGACGCGCAAAGTCATCCTCGACCGCGCCTCGTTCAAGGTGGAGCTGGGCAATTCGCTGGGCATCCTCGCCAAAAACGGCACCGGCAAGACCACCGTGATCAACATGATGGCGGGCCTTGAAAAGCCGGATGAGGGGCGGGTGATCCGCACCTCGCGCATTTCCTTTCCGCTGGGCTTCATGGGCGGCATCACCGCCAAGCATTCGGCCACCGAAAACAGCCGCTATATCGCGCGGCTCTATGGCCTTGACCCCGATTATGTCGAAAGCTTCTGCCGCTGGCTCTGCGCGCTGGACGATTATTTCGACCTGCCGATCGGCAAATATTCCTCGGGGATGCGGTCGCGGTTTTCCTTTGCGCTGATGCTGGCGCTGGAATTCGACATCTATCTGATTGACGAGGGGATGCCCTCCTCGACCGATGTCGAGTTCAACCGCAAGGCCGGGCAGGTTCTGCGGCAGCGGCTCAAGAATGCCACGGTGATCATCGTGTCGCATCAGGCGGCCACGCTGGAAAAATTCTGCCGTTCCGCAGCCGTGCTGCGCAATGGCCAGTTGTATATGTTCGACACTCTGGAAGAGGCGAAGCGGCTTTATGACTATGAAGCTCAAAGTTAATCGGTTCCGCACCCGCCGTCCCGACCCTGTTGCACCGGCTCCGGCGGCGCCCGTGGCGGCTCCCGTTGCCGCCGCCGCGCCCCCCCGCCTTCCCGTGACCGAGGTTCCGCCCCGTCCCGCCGCCGCGCCCGCGCCGCGCCCGCAGCCGGTGATCGGCGATGATGCGTTTCAGCCCGGGGCCGAGGAGGACGGCTTTGGCGCCGGCCCCTTCCCCACCGCCGCCCGCGCGCCGCAGAATGCTGCGCCAACCGGGACCGCCATGGTTCCCCCCGGCTCGCCCGAAGCTGCGCCGATGGAAATCGACGCCATCCGGCGCGAGGGGCTGACCGGGCGCCAGTTGCGCATGGCCCGCCGTCTGGCGCAAAAGCACGAACTGCCCGCAACCTCGGATTTCGACGCGGTGCGCCTGTTGCGCGCCCGCGGCATTGACCCGTTCCAAAGCAACGCGGTGCTGGACCTTGTGACAAGCGCAGGGGGCGGCGGCGACGGCCTGCCGCCGGGCGGCTCGCGGGCGCTGACCGTGACGCCGGGCGGACAGGGCGGGATGCAACTGCCGCAGACGATCAAGGCTGCACAACTGCCCTCGCCCGAATTGCGGGCCGAACAGGCCCATATCGCCGAGGTTGGCCGCATTCAGCGCGACATTGCCCGCCGCCGCCGCCGCCGTTCGGCGCTCTTGATGGCGCGGCTGTTCATCTTTGTGATCCTGCCGACGATCCTTGCCGGGATCTATTATTACACCATCGCCACGCCGCTTTATTCGGCCAAGACCGCCTTCGTCATCCAGCAGGCCGAACCGGCGGCGGCGGCGGGCATGACCAGCCTGTTGCGCGGCACGCCCATGGCCTCGTCTCAGGACAGCATCGCGGTGCAGGGCTATCTGCAAAGTCAGGTCGCCATGACCCGGCTTGAGGCCGACAACGGCTATCGCGCGCATTTCTCGGCCCCCGAAATCGACCCGATCCAGCGCATCGCACCCGATGCCTCGGAGGGGGATGTCTACCGGCTTTACCGCAAGACGGTGAAAATCTCATATGACCCGACCGAAGGCGTCATCCAGATGGAGACGATGGCCGCCGATCCGCAAAAGGCGGTGGAGTTTGCCGAGGCGCTGATCGGCTATGCCGAAGAGCAGGTCGATCAGATGACGCTGCGCCTGCGCGACGACCAGATGAAAGGCGCGCAGGAAGCCTATGACGAGGCCGAGGCCAAACTGGCCGATGCCAACCGCCGCGTGGTCGAGTTGCAGGAACGGTTCAAGACCATTTCCTCGGAGGTCGAGGTCTCGCTGATCACCGGCCAGATCGGCCAGCTTGAGGGCCAGTTGACGCAAGACAAACTGTCGCTGGCACAGATGGAATCGAACGAAAGCCCGAATGCCGCCCGTATGGAACCGCTGAAACGCCGCATCGCCACGCTGGAAGAAGAAATCGGCAAGCTGCGCGCCAAGCTGACCGAAGACAGCGCCTCGGGCCTGTCGGTGGCCAAGATTCAAAGCGAACTCCTCATGGCGCAGGCCGATGTGCAGACCCGGCAGATGCTCTTGGCCTCGTCCTTGCAGGCGATGGAATCTTCACGGGTGGAAGCCAACCGCCAGACCCGCTATCTTGCCATCTCGGTCGCTCCGGTGGCCCCGGACGAAGCCTCTTATCCGCGTGCCTTTGAAAACACGCTGGTGGTGCTGCTGATCTTTACCGGGGTCTATCTGATGATCTCGATGACAGTGGCGATCCTGCGCGAGCAGGTCACGGCCTGAGGTGACAATGAAAGACGTATCCATCGGCGGCCTGACCGCCGGCAATGACCGCCCCCTTCTGGTGATCGCGGGGCCCTGCCAGTTGGAAAGCCTGGACCATGCCCAGATGATCGCAGGCGTTCTGGCCGAAGCCTGTGCCAAGGCCGGCGCGCAATATGTGTTCAAGGCCAGCTATGACAAGGCCAACCGAACCAGCCTCAAGGGCAAGCGCGGCATGGGGATGGAGGCGGGCCTCAAGGTGCTGGCGGCCGTCAAGGCTATGGGAATGCCGGTGCTGACCGATTTCCACGAGCCGGAACAGGCCGCCGAAGTGGCCTCAGTAGTGGATGTGCTGCAAATCCCGGCCCTTCTCTGCCGTCAGACCGACCTTCTGCTGGCTGCGGGCCGCACCGGCGCGGTGGTGAATGTGAAGAAGGGCCAGTTTCTGGACCCCTATGGCATGGCCAATGTCGCCGAAAAGATCGCCTCGACCGGCAATGAAAAAATCATGCTGACCGAGCGGGGCACCACCTTTGGCTATAACGGCCTTGTGGCCGATATGCGCAGCCTGCCGATCATGGCGCGCACCGGCTATCCGGTGATCATGGATGCCACCCATGCCGTGGCCTTCCCTGGGGGCCTTGGCGACAGTTCGGGTGGGCAGCGCGAGTTTGCGCCGGTGCTGGCGCGGGCTGCGGTGTCGCTGGGCATTGCCGGGGTTTTCCTTGAAACCCACCAAGACCCGGACAAGGCGCCGTCAGACGGGCCGAACATGATCCGCCTGCATGACATGCCCGCGCTGATCGACAGCCTGATGGGTTTCGACCGGCTGGCCAAGGCCAATCCGCTGCGGGTGTGACACGCCTCCGGGGGGCGGCAGGAAAAATTTTCGCCGAAAATTTTTCGCGCCCGGCCCCGGGGTTCAGCCCGGAAGCTGTTCTTTCAGGAACTGCATAGTCACGCTCAACCCATCCGGCGCGATGCCATGCGGCGTGCCTTCCATGATATGGCCGTAGACGTCGAACCCCGCCGCCGCCAGCGCCTCGGCGGCGCGGTCCATTTCGGCAAAGGGCACCACCGGGTCACGGTCGCCATGGATCAGCATGACCGGCGGGCGGGTTTTCACCTCGCCCAACAATTCCGGGGCAAGCAGCCGGCCGGAAATCGCCACCACCGCTGCCACGGCCGGGGCGCGGCGGGGGGCGACATGCAGGCTCATCATCGCGCCCTGCGAAAAACCGACCAGCGCCAGCGCCTCGGGGCCAAGGCCCTCGGCCACAAGGCGGGCGTCAAGGAAGGCGTTGAGGTCTTCGGCCGAACGGGCCCCCCCGGCCTTGGCCTCTTCCTCGGGCGTGCCGTCCATCCAGGGGATGCCGAACCATTGCCGCCCCATCGGGTTGCCGGCACAGGGCTCGGGCGCGTCGGGGGCGACAAAGACCGTATCGGGCAGGTGCGGCGCCAAGGGATCGGCCAGACCCAGAAGGTCGGCCCCATCGGCGCCATAGCCGTGCAGGAACACCACAAGGCTGCGCGTCTTGCCCGAGCGGGCGGCTTTGCGGCCGAATTTCAGTTCTCGCGTCATCGGATGCCCTCTCTTGACCGGATCACCCGGTAGTAGGCCCAAAGCGCACGCGCCGCAACGGCACGCCAGGGGCTCCAGTCTTCGGCCATGGTGCGCAGGGCGCGTTCGGTGGGCCGGTCGGGCAGACCGAAGAGGTGCCGCGCCCCCTCTTGCAGGGCAAGATCACCGGGGGCGAAGACATCGGCTCGCCCCAGCGCGAACATCGCATAAATCTCGGCGGTCCAGAGGCCGATGCCGGGCACCGCCGTCAGCACCTTGACCACCTGCGCATCGGGCATGTCGCGCAGCGCGGCAAAGTCGATGCCCGATTGCGCCAGCGCCCTGCCATAGCGGGCCTTCTGCCGGGAAAGGCCCGCCGCGCGCAGGTCTTCGTCGCTGGCTGCCGCCATGGCGTCCTGTCCGGTCAGCCCCGCCGCCTCAAGCCGTTTCCAGATCGCATCGGCCGAAGCGACGGAAACCTGCTGGCCGACGATGGCATCGAGAAGCGCGGTGAAGCCGTCTTCCTGCCGGCGCAGCGGCAAGGGCCCGGTCAGCGCCAGCGCCGCGGCAAACCGGGCATCCTGCCCGGCCAGCCATGCGGCGCCTTCGGCCACGCAGGCATCGGTCTGTATGATCCGTCCGAACATGGTTTCCTCTTTTGCCCTTGCTGCCCTGCGGGCGTGGGTCTACGCCTTGCGCATCATGCAAGACGTAGACGACCGCCTCGCCCGCCGCAATGTTCTGGTCCTTGTTGCCGCGCAGGCGGTGCTGGGGGCGCAGATGCCCATCATCTTCACCATTGCCGGTCTTGCAGGCCAGTCATTGGCGCCCAACCCCTGCTGGGCGACGCTGCCAATCTCGGCGGCCGTTCTGGGCTCGATGCTGACCGCGACGCCGATTTCCGCCTTCATGACGCGGTTCGGGCGGCAGGCGGGTTTCGTGGTGGGGGCCATGGGCGGCGCCACCGGGGCGCTGCTGGGGGCGCTGGGGCTGTTGTGGTCCAGTTTCTGGCTGTTCGTGCTGGGCGGGTTGTTTACCGGCATCTATATGAGCGCGCAGGGCTTTTACCGCTTTGCCGCCGCCGATACCGCAAGCCCCGCCTTCCGGCCCAAGGCGATTTCCTGGGTGATGGCGGGGGGGCTGCTGTCGGCCGTCTTCGGCCCGCAACTGGTGAAGGCGACCGCCGAGGCGATGGTGGTGCCCTTCCTTGGCAGCTATCTGGCGGTGGTCGCGCTGAATGCGGTCGGTGTGCTGCTGTTCATCTGGCTGAAAATCCCCAAGCCGCGCCCGCCAGCGCCCGGCGCCGCTCAGGGCCGCAGCCGGATGGAACTGATCAAAACCCCGGTGATCGCGGTGGCGATGATCTGCGCCACGGTCTCTTATGCGCTGATGAATCTGGTGATGACCTCTTCGCCGCTGGCGGTGGTGGGCTGCGGGTTCCAGACCTCGGATGCGGCCAATATCGTGACGGGCCATGTGCTGGCCATGTATGCGCCGTCCTTCATTACCGGCCATGTGATTGCCCGGCTGGGGGCCGAGCGGGTGGTGGCGATCGGCCTCTTCATTCTGGCAGGAGCCGGAGGGGTGGCGCTGGCCGGGGTTGATCTGGAGAATTTCTATCTCGCGCTGATCCTGTTGGGGATCGGCTGGAACTTCGGCTTCATCGGCGCCACGGCGATGCTGACCGCAGCGCAGGCGCCCGAAGAGCGTGGCCGGTTGCAGGGGCTGAACGACCTGATCGTGTTCGGCGGGGTGACGCTGGCCAGCCTGTCGTCGGGTGGGTTGATGAACTGTTCCGGCGGATCGGTGCAGGCGGGCTGGCAGGCGGTGAACCTGGCGATGACGCCGTTCCTGATCCTCGCTGGGGGCGCGCTGATCTGGCTGATGCTGCGGCCGAAGGAAACGCGCTAGAATCCCTGGCGTTGCGCTTTTGGCCGGGGTCGGACCGGGGGTTTCACACCCCCGGACCCCCGTGGGATATTTTCAGACAGATGAAAAGGGCGCGGATTACCAGCGGCCGCTGAGCGCCTGCCAGAGCAGGGAGCCGCGGCGGCGGAACTCGGACAGGGTCAGTCGGTCTTCGGCGACGGCCATTGGGTCGCTTGCCGCGAGCCGCAGCAGGCTCTCAGTCTGCCAACCGGCCAGCAGCGCCTCTTGTGGCAGCCCGCGCAGCGCCGCCCGGCCTTGCCTTGCGGCGTGAAGTTGCAACAGCCCCGCCCGGGCCAGCGCCTGCACCGCAGCAGGCCGACCGTCCACCAGCGGCAGCCGCCCCCGCGCTTCAAGTGCCGGAACCGCGCGCAGGAACCCGGCCAGCCCGGCGGCGGCGCCGAATTGCCGCGCCACAGCGACCGCCGCAGCATCGCCCCCCAGCGCCTGCACAGACAACGCCATCAGCGCGCCTGATGTGGCGTCGAGATAGCTCTGAAACGCCGCCGGATCGGCAAAAGCCTCGCTCCAGACATCCCAGCGACGGGCCTCGGCCATGGCCTGCAAGGCCGCCACCGGCAGCGCACAATCGCGGATCAGGGCATGAAGCGGACCGGCCACCTCATGGGCGCGGGGCGTGGGTTCGGCGACCACATCGACCCACCATTGCAGCCGCATTTCGGCGATCATCGGTTCCTTGCTGGCCCAGGGCGCGCGGGCCAGTTCCAGATTGTAGGCATAAAGCACCGCCAGCGCCGGACGCGCCGGCGGCCGCGCCGCCATCAGCGCCGCGAAACGGTCGGGGTCGCCCTTCTGCACCAGATCGGCGCAGTCCTGCCATCCGGGCGCGGTCCATGTCATGCCGGGGCACCAATGTCGCGGATCAGTTTCCAGGTGATGGCATCCAGCAGCGCCTCAAAACTGGCATCCACGATGTTGGGCGACACGCCGACGGTGGACCAGCGGCGGCCCTGCCCGTCTTCGCTGTCGATGATGACCCGCGTCACCGCTTCGGTGCCGCCATTGGTGATGCGCACCTTGAAATCCACCAGTTTCATATCGTCGATGCAGGTCTGATAGGGGCCGAGATCCTTGGCCAGCGCCTTGGCCAGCGCGTTGACCGGGCCACGGTCGCCGCCGGTTTCGTCCATGCTGTCGCTGACCGACATCATCTTGCGGTCACCGATTTTCACCACGACCACTGCTTCGGACAGGCTGATCATCCGGTCATACTTGTTCTTGCGGCGTTCCACCGTGACGCGGTAGCGCTTGACCTCGAAGAAGTCCGGGCAAAGCCCCAGTTCCCGCCGCGCCAAAAGTTCAAAGCTGGCCTGAGCGCCGTCATAGGCGTAACCCTGATCCTCGCGCTCCTTGATGATTTCAAGGATGCGGCCAAGGCGGGGGTCCTTCGGCTCCACCTCGATGCCCGCGCTGGCGAGCCTTGCGCGCAGGTTCGATTGCCCGGCCTGATTGCTCATCGGGATGACGCGGGCATTGCCGACCGCCTCGGGCGGGATATGTTCGTAGGTGGTCGGGTCTTTCAGGATCGCGCTGGCATGAAGGCCCGCCTTATGGGCAAAGGCGCTGGCGCCGACATAAGGCGCCGCCCGCAACGGCACGCGGTTCAGGATATCGTCCAGCATCCGGCTGGTTTTCAAGAGCCCTGCCAGCGCGTGATGGCTGACGCCGGTGTCAAACCGGCTGGCATAGGGTTCTTTCAGCAGAAGCGTCGGGATCAGCGTCACCAGATTGGCATTGCCGCAGCGTTCGCCCAAGCCATTCAGCGTGCCCTGCACCTGCCGGCATCCCGCCTCGACCGCCGCCAGCGAATTGGCCACGGCATTGCCGGTGTCGTCATGGCAATGGATGCCCAGCCGGTCGCCCGGAATACCCGAGGCAATCACCTCCGCCACCACGCGGCCCACTTCAGAGGGCAGCGTGCCGCCGTTAGTGTCGCACAGGACCACCCAGCGGGCACCCTCATCCAGCGCGGCGCGCAGGCAATCCAGCGCATAGCCGGGATTGGCGCGGTAGCCGTCAAAGAAATGCTCGGCATCCAGCATCGCCTCGCGGCCCTTGGCGACCAGATGGGCGATGGAGGCGCGGATCGCCTCGCGGTTTTCCTCAAGGGTCACGCCAAGGGCGGTGGTGACGTGAAATTCATGCGTCTTGCCGACAAGACAGACGGCGGGCGTTTCGGCATTGAGGACCGCCGCCAGAACATCGTCATTCTCGGCAGAGCGGCCCACCCGTTTCGTCATACCGAAGGCGGTCATCGTGGCGCGCAAGGGCGGCGCCTCGGCAAAGAACTCGCTGTCGGTGGGGTTGGCGCCGGGCCAGCCGCCCTCGACATAATCGACGCCAAGCGCATCCAGCGCCAGGGCGATCTGGCGCTTTTCGGCGGCCGAGAACTGCACGCCCTGCGTCTGCTGCCCGTCGCGCAGCGTGGTGTCGAATAGGTAAAGGCGTTCCATCCTACTCTCCCCACAACGCATCGAGCAGGTTCACGTCAAACTCTTCGAGCCGTTCGAACTCCGGCTCGGCGTCTTTCATATCCTTTACGGCGACGCCAGCGGCCCTCAGCCCGTCACGAATGCGATCAGCCGCCGCCCAGTCCTTCCTCGCCTTGGCTCGGTCACGCTTCTGCAAGAGATCGCGGATCAGCCCGGTCTCGGCATCCGAAAATCCCTTCACGCGCGTCCAATCGGGCACGCCGTTGTCCATGAAGCCCAGAAGGTGAAGGCTGCCGCGCAATGCCGAGGCATCACCAGCATTCGACAATGCATGGCATTGTGTAATGGCCTCATGGGTATTCAGATCATCACCAAGAGCATCGACAACCGGTCGATATGGCTCTGTATCGTTCTTGGACAAGCCGACTTGCCGATACCATTTTATCAATGTCTGCTTTGCTTGTGCCGCCTTCTCCGCCGTCCAGTCCATCGGGCTGCGGTAATGGGTGGAGAGGTAAACGAACCTTATCACCTCACCCGGCACGCCCTGATCCAGCAAATCCCTTACCGTAAAGAAATTCCCCAAGCTCTTGGACATCTTCTTGCCCTCGACCTGCAGCATCTCGTTGTGCATCCAGACCTTGGCAAAGCCAGAACCGGGATGCGCGCAGCAGCTTTGGGCGATTTCGTTTTCGTGGTGGGGGAATTGCAGGTCAAGGCCGCCGCCGTGAATGTCGAATTCGTGCGAATGTCGCTGCGCTTCGACTGAAAGTTTTTCCTTAAGGTCTTCCCACAAGAGCTTGTCGGCCATCGCCGAGCATTCGATATGCCAGCCGGGCCGCCCCCGGCCCCAAGGGCTGTCCCAGCCCGGTTCCTCGTCGGACGATGGCTTCCACAGCACGAAATCCATCGGGTCTTCCTTGATGGGCGCGACCTCCACCCGGGCGCCGGCGATCATGTCATCGACCGACCGGCCCGAGAGCGCGCCATACTCCTTGTAGGAGCGCACGCGGAACAGGGCATGTCCCGCCGCCTCATAGGCATGACCGCCGGCAATCAGCCCCTCGATCATCGCGATCATCGCGCCGATGAACTCGGTCGCACGCGGCTCGTGATCGGGCCGCAGCGCGCCCAAAGCATCCATGTCGGCGTGATACCAGCCGATGGTTTCCTCGGTCCGCTCGTGGATCAGGTCCTCCAGAGAACCCGCAGCACCTGCCTTCTGGCGGGCCAAAGCTGTGGCGTTGATCTTGTCATCCACATCGGTGAAGTTGCGGACATAGGTGACATGATCTGCCCCATAGACATGCCGCAGCAGCCGATAGAGCGTGTCGAACACCACCACCGGGCGGCCGTTGCCCAGATGGGCGCGGTCATAGACCGTGGGGCCGCAGACATACATCCGCACGTTCTTGTCGTCGATCGGGGTGAAGTCTTCCTTCATCCGCGTCTTGGAGTTGTGCAGCCGGATTTTCATGTCTTCCCCCAAAGCAGCCTCAGGCACGCCCTTCCCGGCGCGGGTCTAGCAAGTTCGGTCTTCCGGAGGAATGACGAATGCGCCCGCGCGACCAATGGTCAGCAGGTAATGCAGCAGGTGCCGATGATGCAGCGTTTCGTCATGCTGGCTTGGCTATCACGCGGGCCCGGCGCAGCGCAAGGCCCGCGTGGGGTGTCAGGTATAGCTCACAATCTCATATTCTACGCCATCGGGGTCGCGGAAGTAAAAGCGGCGACCGGGTTCGTAATCGGCATGAGAATGCGTCTCGATCCCCTCGGCCTTGACACGCGCTTCGGTGGCGTCGAGGTCATCGACCACCACCGCCAGATGGTTCAGCTCGCCCGCCGTGGTATAGCTGTCTGGCGGGCCGCCTTGCGCGCCCTGCCCGCGGTAAAGCGCCAGATACTGGTCCTTGGTGCCCACATGCACCGAGCGTCCGCCATAGATCGACCCACCCTGCCAGCGGGTCTGCCAGCCGAAGAGGCGCTGCAACCGGGCGGCGGTCGCCTCGGGGTCGGGGACGGTCAGGTTGACGTGTTCCAGAAATGCCATGGTCGCGGCTCCTTTTGCCTTGCGATTTGTCTTGCGATTCGGGGTCATGGCCTCTTTTGTGGAATCTCAAGCGCACTTGAGATCAAGGGACATGGATGACCCGCGGACTTTCCATCGGCGATCTGGCCGCGCGCACCGGGCTGTCGGTGCCCGCCATAAGGCATTACGAAACGCTGGGTCTGCTGGCGCCCTTGCGCAATGCCGGCGGGCATCGCCGCTATGACCGCAGCGACATCCGGCGGCTGTCGTTCGTGCGCATCGCGCAGGGCCTGGGCTTTCCTCTGGCCGAACTTGCGCAGGTGCTGGCCGGGCTTCCGCAGGGCCGCCCGCCCTCGCGGCAGGATTGGGCGCGGATCGGCACCGGGTTCCGGGTGCAGATCGACGCCCGCATCGCCGCGCTGGAAGGGCTGCGCGACAGGCTGGACGGCTGCATCGGCTGCGGCTGCCTGTCGCTGGACAAATGCGCGCTGTGGAATCCCGGCGATGCGGCGGCCCGCCATGGGCCGGGGCCGCGCTGGCTGATGGGGGACCGGCACGAACCGGATTGAAGCTGCGCTTGTGGCGGCGGGCACAAGGGGGCGCTGCCCCCTCGGGATATTTGGGAGCGCGCCCGAGTGGCTTGATCGGACGGCGATTGCCTGTAGGCTGGCGGCATGACCCGCGCTTTCGTCAACGCCCGTTGCGCCGTCCTGCCCGGCGCCACTCACTCCGACCCTTGGGGCGGCGGGCATGATGCGTGGAAGGTGGGCGGCAAGCTCTTTGCCGTGGTGGGCGCGATGGAAGACCATGGCGTGTCGGTGAAATGCCCCGATGTCGAGACCGCCCGCCTGCTGATCGAGGTGGGCCGCGCCGAACGCGCGCCCTATTTCCACGCAAGCTGGGTGCGCCTGCCCTGGGGTTTGGTGGATGAGGCCGAACTGGGCGAGCGGCTGGAAACCTCCTACCGGATCATCCGCGCCAGCCTGCCGAAGAAGGTGCAGGCCAGCCTTGGCTGACCCTTTGCAGCCCTGGCCTTCCGGCTCTGCCTCTTGCGATAAATGATTAACATGTTAAATTGTTGATCCGAGGGGGAGCCTGCGATGAACCATGACGATCTGAACCACTGGTCGAAACGCGCCGCCGACTGGGCGCGCGACTATCACGCCGGCCTGCGTGACCGTCCGGTGCGGGCGCCATTGGTGCCGGGCGCCACCGCGGCGCAGCTTGCTGCGACGCCACCGGAGGCCGCCGAAGACATGGCCGCGATCTTTGCCGATTTCGAGCGGATCGTTCCCGGCGCGATGACCCATTGGCAGCACCCGCGCTTCTTCGCCTATTTCCCGGCCAATGCCTCACCCGCCTCGATGCTGGCCGAGCAACTGGCCAATGCGATGGCCTGTCAGGGGATGCTGTGGCAGACCTCGCCCGCCGCGACCGAGGTGGAGCAGGTGATGATCGGCTGGCTGCGGCAGGCGCTTGGCCTGCCGGAGGGGTTTACCGGCACGATCCACGATTCCGCCACCACCGCCACGCTGTCGGCGGTACTGACCATGCGCGAGGCGGCGCTGAACTGGCAGGGCAATGCCGAAGGGCTGTCCGCCCTGCCCCGGCTGCGGCTTTATGCCAGCGCCGAGACCCATTCGAGCGTGGACAAGGCCGCAAGGGTGGCGGGCATCGGGCAGACCAATCTGGTCAAGGTGCCGACCGATGGCAGCCTGTCGATGAAGCCCGGCGCGCTGTCGGGCGCAATTGCCGCCGACCGCGCGGCGGGGATGCTGCCCGCCGGGGTGATCCTTTGCGCCGGGGGCACCTCGGTTGGCGCCTTTGACCGGATTGCCGATTGCATTGCCGTTGCCCATGCCGAGGGGCTGCCGGTGCATGTCGATGCCGCCTGGGCCGGCTCGGCGATGATTGCACCCGAGTTCCGCGCCCTTTGGGCCGGGGTGGAACAGGCCGACAGCATTGTCTTCAACCCGCATAAATGGCTGGGCGCGCAGTTTGACTGCGCCGTGCAGTTCCTGCGCGATCCGGGGCCACAGGTGAAAACCCTTGGCCTGCGCCCGACATATCTGGAGACGGCGGGACGCGAAGAGATCGTCAATTTCAACGAATGGACCGTGCCGCTGGGCCGCCGCTTTCGGGCGCTGAAACTGTGGTTCCACCTGCGCGCCTATGGGCTTGAGGGGTTGCGCGGGATGATCCGCAACCATGTGGCCTGGGCGCAAGAGGTTTGTGAGACGCTGCGCGCCCTGCCGGGCGTGACCATCACCACCGAGCCGCGTCTGTCGCTCTTTACCTTCGCGCTGGAGGGGGATGCCGCGACCGAGGCGCTCTTGTCACGGATCAACGATGATGGCCGGATTTACCTGACGCAGACGCGCCATGACGGGCGCTATGTGATCCGGGTGCAGGTCGGGCAATTCGACTGCACCCGGGCCGATGTCATGGTGATTGCGGCAGTGGTGGCCGAACTGATGGAGGGGTAAATGCTGCGCGCGCTGGTCCTGCTGATCCTGATGCCCTTCGCCGCGCTGGCGCAGGACTATCCCGCGCCACTGTCGGACAAGGTGAACGATTGGGCCGGGGTGCTGTCGCCCGAGGCTGCGGCGCGGCTGGAAGACCGCCTGCAGACGGCGCGGGACGAAACCGGGGTCCATGTGGTGCTGGTCACCATGGCGCGGTTGGCCGACCATGGCGGCGCGGGAATGCGGATCGACAGCTATGCCAAGGGCCTCTTCAACGCCTGGGGCGTGGGCGACAAGGCGCGCAATGATGGGGTGCTGATCCTTGTCGCCACCGAAGACCGCGAAATCCGGGTGGCTTTGGGGGTGGGCTATGATGCGGTCTGGGACAATGCGGCGCAGGCGGCGATCGACCGGGGCTTTCTGCCCGGGTTCCGGGCGGGAAGGATCGAGGCCGGGATCGAGGCCGGGGTGGACCAGGTGATCACCCGCATTGCCCGTCCCTTTGCGGCGGGTCAGCCCGCCGAAGTGGTGCCGGATGCAGGCTTGCCGCTGCCGCTTCTTGGGCTTGGGATCGGCGCGGTTCTGCTTCTGGCGCTGCGCCAGAGGATCGGCGACGGATGGCAGCGATTTGCCCGCTGCCCCTCCTGCGGCCATCGCGGGCTTGAGCGGACGACGGGCGAGACGATGATTGCCGGAACCACCACCCCCGGCGAAGGCTGGCGGCTGACGCGCTGCCCCTCATGCGGGCATGAGCGGCGCGAGACCCTTCTGATCCGCACAGGCGGTTTCGGCAAGGGCGACAGTCAGGGCGACTCGGGCAGTAGCGGCTTTGGCGGCGGGCGCTCTTCGGGTGGCGGCGCTTCGGGGCGTTGGTGACGGCTCTTGTCACTGGACGCGCCGCGCGACGGGCGGCAGGTTTGGCGCAGACCCGGAGGTTTCCCATGCGCCGCCTTGCCCTTGTCTTTGGCCTGCTTGCCACCCCTGCCTTTGCGCAAAGCCCGCGCGATGCGATCTTCCCTTCGGATGCATCCTGCTATCTGCGCCATTACAGCGCCGGACATCTGGCCAGCCACCCGCAGCAGAACGTCGCCGAAATCGCCCTTGGCCCCGAACCCGCTACCTTTGACGCGCCGGTTCTGGGGCTGCGGCTGGCGCTATACCGGCGGGGCAGCAACACCCGGTATGAGGGCCGCGCCGCCTGCGAGAATACCGGCGGCGCGCTTTCGTGCCAGCTTGAGGGGGATGGCGGCTGGTTCACGCTCTGGCCCAAGGCCGATGGCACGCTGCGCCTTGAGGTCGGGCACGGCGGCCTGACCTTCGAGGCGGCCGATTTCCTTGAGGTTTCGGGCATCTCCGGCGATGACCGGGTGTTCGTTCTGCCCCGGGTTCCCGCGGATTCCTGCCCCTGAGTCTCAGCCTTCACGCTCGGCCAGATCCAGCCATTCCTCTTCGGCGGCGGCCAGAAGGGTCTGCCGTTCGCTCAACCCCTCGCTGCCCTTGCGGAATTTGGCGGGTTCCGTCTCATAAAGCCCGGGGGTGGAGAGGAATTCGGTCAGCTTGGCAATTTCCGCCTCAAGCCGGGTGATGACGGCGGGCAGCGCCTCAAGCCGCTTCTTTTCGGTAAAGGTCAGGCCACTTTCGGCGCGCTTGGGTTCGGGCGCCGCCACCGGGGCAGATTTCGCCGAAACCGCAGCCGCAACCGCCTCGGCCACGGGGCGCTGGGCGGCATAATCCGACCAGCCGCCCGGATAGACGGTGGCGCGCCCCCGCCCCTCCAGCGCCACGGTCTGGCTGGCCACGCGGTCGATGAAATCGCGGTCGTGGCTGACCAAAAGGACGGTGCCGTCATATTCGCCCAGAATATCCTGCAGCAGGTCCAGCGTTTCCACGTCCAGATCGTTGGTCGGTTCATCCAGAATCAGCAGGTTCGACGGTTTCGCCATCAGCTTGGCCAGCAAGAGCCGCGCCTTCTCGCCGCCCGACAGGCTGCGCACCGGGGCGCGGGCCTGCCGTTCGTCAAAGAGGAAATCCTTGAGATAGGCCACCACATGGCGCGGATTGCCGCGCACCAGCACCTGATCCGAAGCGCCCGAAACCTTCATCGTCGGATCGCCGGTCAGGTTTTCCCAAAGGCTCGCCTCTGGGTCGAGCTGGGCGCGGCTCTGATCAAAGACCGCGATGTCCAGATTGGTGCCAAGGGTCACCGTGCCGCTGTCGGGCGCCTCTTGCCCCACCAGCATTTTCAGCAAGGTGGTCTTGCCCACGCCATTGGGGCCGACGAAGGCCACCCGGTCGCCGCGCAACACCCGCAGGTCAAAGTCCTTGAGGATGAGCTTGTCGTCATAAGCCTTTGAAATCCCCTTCGCCTCGATCACCTTACGGCCTGAGGTGGGGCCGGCGTCCAATTCCATCGCCGCCGTGCCCTGACGGCGGATCTGGCTGGCACGTTCTGCCCGCAAGGCCGCCAGCGCCCGCACCCGGCCCTGATTGCGCTTGCGCCGGGCCGAGATACCTTCGACCGCCCATTTCGCCTCGGCCTTGATCTTGCGGTCCAGCTTGTGGCGCGCCTCATCCTCTTCGGCCCAGATGGTTTCGCGCCAATCCTCGAACCCCTCGAACCCCGCCTCGCGGCGGCGGACCTGACCCCGGTCGATCCAGAGCGTCGCCTTGGTCAGCGCCCGCAGAAAGGCGCGGTCGTGGCTGATCAGGACGAAAGCCTGCCGGGTTTCGGAAAGCTGCGCCTCAAGCCACTCGATCGCCTGAATGTCCAGATGGTTGGTCGGCTCGTCCAAGAGCATCAGCTCGGGCGCCTCGGCCATCAGCTTGGCCAGTGCGGCGCGGCGCCGTTCGCCGCCCGAAGCGGTGGAGACCGGGGTTTCGGGATCGAACTTCAGCCCCTCGGCCGCCATGGCCACGCGGTATTCCTCGCCCTCGGACAGGCCCGAGGAGGCATAATGGCCCAAGGTGGCAAAACCCGAAAGGTCGGGGTCTTGCTCCATATAGCCGACACTGACCCCGGGCGGGACGACACGGATGCCGTGATCGGCCTCGACCAGCCCGGCCATCACCTTCATCAAGGTGGATTTGCCCGAACCGTTGCGGCCGACAAGCGCCACCCGGTCCCCCGGCTGAACCACAAGGTCAAGACCGTCGAAAACCGGATTGCCGCCGAAGGTCAGCGAAATCTGCGAAAGCTGGAGAAGGGGTGCGCGTGCCATGGCCGCGAGGTATGCGCAGCGCGCGGCGGCGTCAACATGGGCCAAATTCCTTGCAAGGAATTTACAGTGGCTTTGCGCCTAACCGGCCAGCGCCCGCAGCGCCCGAGCGCGGGCGGGCGGGATGGCGGCAATCTCGACCCCGGTGAAGACATGCAGCGTGTCAAGGTCGCGGTCGATCACCGCATGATCCGACACCCAGCCCCCCATCGCCAGGTAGCTGCGCAGGAGGGGCGGCAGCGCGGCGGGCGTGCCGCGGCCTTCGGCGGCGGGCAGGTCCACCGTTTCGGGCGCGCGGCGGCCCGGGCGGTGCTGCGGCGGGCCGACATGATGCGCCAGCACCGCCAGCGCCGCGGCATGACCGGCAGGATGCGCGCCACGCAGGGATGAACAGCCGAACAGCAGCCCTGCCCCGCAATCATCGACGATCCGCGTCATCGCGGCCCAGGCCAGCCGCAGGATATCGGGGTCCGCGGCGCCCGGGGCGAGGCAGAAGCGGCCCATCTCGATCATCGGGGCGGGCAGTGCCGCCAGCGGCGCCAGATCATAGAACTGCGCCGCATAGCTTTGCTCCAGCCCCGCGGGCCCCGCGATCACCTGCAGCCGGTAGCAGCACAGCAGCTCACCCGCCGCCGTCTCGACCAGCAGGTGCTGGCAGGCGGCGTCATGGGCATCGGCATCCGTGCCCGCCCCCGCGCCGCGAAAGCAGATCTGGCGCAGCGCAAGGGCGCGGGCGATGTCCTGTGATCCTTCGGCCAACCTTGCGCGCAGCCGTCCGGTTTCCAGCGCCTGCATCCGGCCTCTCCTGCTGTTGAACGGCCGGACTTGCGGCAACCCTTGGCGCCCCGGCCGTTCCGCCCTATTTCTGGCGCTGTCGGCGCCGCCCTGCAAGCGCCGCGATGCAGCAATGGAAGGGTGCGATGGAAAAACTGATCCTGTCCGACGACGAGTGGCGCAGCCGGCTGTCCGATCTGGCCTATAAGGTCACGCGGCAGCACGGCACCGAGCGCGCCTTTACCCATGACGATTTCCCCGATGTGGCGGGCACCTTCCGCTGCCAGTGTTGCGGGGCGCCGCTGTTCGATGCCGAAGACAAGTTCGATTCGGGGTGCGGCTGGCCCAGCTTCACCGCGCCGATCGACGGCGAGATCGTGGGCGAGTCCGAGGATCGCAGCTTTGCCATGCGGCGGACCGAGGTGCATTGCAACCGCTGCGACGCGCATCTGGGCCATGTCTTCCCTGACGGGCCTGCCCCCACCGGGCTGCGCTATTGCATCAACGGGGTCGCGCTGGACTTTCAGCCGGAAGAGTGACAGCCGCCAAGGGGCTGCATCCGCAGCCCCCTCCGCCCCTTTGGTCTGCCGTCAATCCAGGATGTCGCCGGCGCGCAACTGGCCGACCGAGCCGAAGAGTTGTTGCAGGAAGGTCAGGCCGCGGATGTTCGGCTTGGTCACCCGGCGCGAGATGGCGACGACCTTGCCGTCTTCCAGCCCGAAGCGTTCGACATTCTCGACCACGCCTTCATCATTGAAGGTGATCGAGACGACCTGCCGGTCGATCTCTTTCGGCTCGAATCCGCCGCGGGTCTGCCAGCGGCTTTGCACATAGAACCAGCCGACATCGTTCAAAAGCCCCGAGGCGGAAGGCCGGCCCAGCGTGGCCGCAACGGTTTCGCGGCTGTCCTTGCCGACCTCGATCAGCTTCAGCTCCTCATCCGAGGGGACATAGCCGTGATTCTGATAGATCGGCGTGCAGGCCGCCACCGCCAGCAGGACCACCAATAGCCCGGCCCGCAGGCAAAGCCGAGTAATGCCGTGTCGTGCCATTGCGCCCCTCGATCCCACTCGCCACTGGCGGAGCGCCCCGTCACCCTTGCAAGCACCGCGTCGCGGCACTATCCGGGGGGCTGGACCTGCGTCCGCTCTGGTTCTGTCCCAAGGGCTTACAGAAGGACGCGCTTCTGTTCAAGAATGCACTGCTTGGCCGGGCGGTGATCGCCCCGATCCTGTCCGCCATCCCTGCCGCCATCCCGGCCCCGAGGAGAACCGCCATGACCACGCAAACCGCCGCGCCAACCGCTTTGCCCAGCCAGCCGCTTCGTGTGGCGACCCTGGCCAGCCGCAAGCCGACCCGCTTTGCCTTTCGCCCCGACGGCGCGGCACGGGAAATGATCGCGGCGGCGCTTGGCCTTCTGGATTTGCCCGCACTGGAACTTGTCGGCGAAATCCGCCCCGAGGGCCGCCGCGACCTGCGGCTTGAGGCGCGGCTGGTGGCCGAAGCGGTGCAGCCCTGTTCGGTGACGCTGGCCCCGGTGCCCGCCAAGGTGGAGGAGCCGGTGCTGCGCCGCTATCTGGCCGATTATGCGGCACCGCAGGGCGATGAGGTGGAAATCACCGAAGACGAAAGCGAACCCCTGCCCGAAGTGATCGACATTGCCGCCGTCGCGGTCGAGGCGCTGGCCCTGGCGCTGCCCGCCTGGCCGCGCGCGCCGGGGGCCGAACTGGGTGAGGCGGTCTTTGCCGAACCGGGTGTCGCGCCGATGCGGCAGGCCGACCTCAACCCCTTTGCCGGGCTGGCCAGCCTCGCCGAGCGGCTGAAAAAGGATGACGGGGCGGGCGAATAACCCTTTGGCAGAAAGGGGCTTGCGCCCGGGCGGAATCCGGCTATGTTCCGCGCCTCATTCAGGGGCTTTCCGCCCTGCCTTGGTGCAGGGTTCAGGTTTCTGAAATCAAAGGAAAATCAGGGGCATGTCCCCCAACTTCGAGGTCGAGACATGGCTGTCCCGCAGAACCGAGTCACCCGTTCGCGCCGCAACATGCGCCGCGCCCATGACGCGCTGGTTGCCGGCAACCCGCAAGAATGCAGCAACTGCGGCGAGCTGAAGCGCGCCCACCACGTCTGCCCGTCCTGCGGCCACTATGATGCCCGTGAAGTCGTGGCGACCAAGGCCGTCGATACGGACGAGGACGCGGCGTAAGCCGCCTCTGACGCCGCCGCGCCCCGATGGCTTCCGGAACCTCAACTCCGACCACCGAAGGCGCGACGCGCGTTGTCATTTCCGTTGATGCGATGGGCGGAGATCGCGGTCCGGCGGCAGTTGTCGCCGGCCTTCTGATTTCTGCCGAGATGCTTCCCGAGGCCGGTTTCGTGCTGCATGGCGACGAGGCCGAGCTTTCGCGTCTGCTCGCACGGCATCCGGCGATTCTCGATCGTGTGACGCTGCGCCATGCGCCGCGGGCCGTGTCGATGACCGACAAGCCTAGTCAGGTGATGCGCCATGGCGACGGCACCTCGATGTGGTCCGCCATCGACTCGGTCAAATCGGGCGAGGCGCGGGCGGCGGTGTCTTGCGGCAATACAGGCGCGCTGATGGCCGTGTCGATGCTGCGGCTGCGCAAGCTGCCGGGCGTGAACCGGCCCGCCATCGCCTGCTATTGGCCCTCGCGCAACCCGTCCGGCTTCAACGTGATGCTGGACGTGGGGGCCGACATCAAGGCCGAGGCGGCGGACCTTCTGCAATATGCCGCAATGGGCGCCTCATACGCGCGCAACGGCATGAACATCCTGCGACCGCGTGTCGGGCTCTTGAACGTCGGCACCGAAGACCACAAGGGCCGGGCCGAACTGCACGAGGCCGCGCGCCAGATGGCCGCTGCGGCCCAAGCGGGGGATTACGATTACATCGGTTTCGTCGAGGGCAGCGACCTGCCCTCGGACCGGGTGGATGTGATCGTGACCGATGGCTTCACCGGCAACATCGCCCTGAAGACCGGCGAAGGCACGGCCAAGCTGATTTCCGATTTCCTGCGGGAGGCGTTCAACGCCGGCATCCTGTCGAAATTCGCGGCCTTGCTTGCGCTCAACTCATTGAAGCGGTTGCAAAAGCGGATGGACCCGCGCCGGGTGAACGGCGGGGTGTTTCTGGGGCTGAACGGCACCGTGGTCAAATCCCATGGTTCGGCGGATGAAACCGGCATCGCCGCAGCAATCCAGTTGGCCCACCGTCTGGCCACCGCGGACTTCACCCAACGGCTTGCGGCGCGGGTTGCATCGGCAGGCCGTGCGGGGCAGGATGCCGCCGCAGAGGGGCATACAGACGGGCAGAAGGCAGGGTCCAGCGAATGACGATACGCGCCGTGGTCAGGGGCGTCGGGCACTATCTGCCCGAACGTGTTGTGCCCAACAGCGAGCTTGAGGCCCTGGTCCAGACCTCGGATGAATGGATTCGCAGCCGCTCGGGGATCGAGCGGCGGCATTTTGTCGCCGAAGGCCAGACCACCTCGGATATCGGCACCCGCGCCGCCCGCGCCGCCCTGGCCGATGCCGGGCTGGAGCCGGGCGATATCGACGTGATCATCGTCGCCACCTCGACCGCCGATCTGACCTTCCCTTCGGCTGCCACGATGATCCAGGGCGCCTTGGGCATGACCGGCGGCTTTGCCTTTGACGTGCAGGCGGTCTGCGCCGGGTTTGTCTTTGCCCTGACCAACGCGAATGCGCTGATCATCTCGGGTTCGGCGAAACGGGTGCTGGTGATCGGGGCGGAAACCTTTTCCAGGCTGATGGACTGGACCGATCGCAGCACCTGCGTCCTGTTCGGCGACGGCGCGGGTGCCTTGGTGCTGGAAGCCAGCGAAGGCGCAGGCGCCAATACCGACCGCGGCATTCTGGCGACCGACCTGCACAGCGACGGCCGTTTCCGCGACATTCTTTATGTCGATGGCGGGGTTTCGACCGGCACCACCGGGCACCTGCGGATGGAAGGCAAGGAAGTCTTTCGTCATGCCGTTGAAAAGCTTGCCGAAACCGCCCATACGGGCCTCGACAAGCTGGGACTGACCGGCGCCGATGTGGACTGGATCGTGCCGCATCAGGCCAATATCCGAATCATCGAAGCCACCGCCAAGCGGATGCAGGTGCCGATGGACCGCGTTGTGGTCACCGTGCAGGACCATGGCAACACTTCGGCCGCCTCGATTCCGCTGGCGCTGTCGGTCGGCAAGGCGCGCGGGCAGATCAAACCCGGCGATCTGGTGGTGACCGAGGCGATCGGAGGCGGCCTTGCCTGGGGATCGGTCGTTCTGCGCTGGTGACAGCGCTTCAATCCCCCGCTCCAAGTGATTGATATTGACTCGGAAATCCCAAGCGCCCAATCTGCCCTGAATAACCCGGGGGGGATATGATGAGCGAAAAGACTCTGACGCGGATGGATCTGTCCGAGGCCGTCTTCCGTGAGGTGGGCCTCAGCCGCAACGAATCCGCGCAACTGGTGGAATCGGTGCTGTCGCATATGTCCGACGCGCTGGCTTCGGGCGAGACGGTCAAGATCTCGTCCTTCGGCACCTTCTCGGTGCGCGACAAGACGGCCCGTGTCGGCCGCAACCCCAAGACCGGCGACGAGGTTCCGATCTCGCCACGCCGGGTGCTGACCTTCCGCCCGTCGCATCTGATGAAGGATCGCGTGGCGCTGGGCAAGAAGACCTAAGGAGGTCCGTCGCGGATGGACAAGTCGCCGGACGCCTTCCGCACCATCTCCGAGGTCTCCGAGTTTCTGGAAACCCCGGCGCATGTGCTGCGCTTCTGGGAAAGCCGTTTTCCCCAGATCAGACCCGTCAAACGGGCCGGAGGGCGCCGCTATTATCGGCCCGCCGATGTGGCGTTGCTGACCGGCATCAAGCGGCTGTTGCATGATGAAGGCATGACGATCCGCGGCGTGCAGAAAATCCTGCGCGAGCAGGGCGTGCGCCATGTCGCCGGCCTGACCGGCGAGGCGCATTCCGAAGATGCCGAGGCGGCGCTTGAGGCGGCGCTTGCGGCGAATTTCCCCGGCGAAGACGATGCGCCGCTGCCGGTGGAAGAGATCGAGACGGCGCAGATCGTGGCGCTGGAAACCGCGCTGCGCCGCAACCCGCCGCCGCGGCCTGCCGTGCAGGAAAACCTTTTCGCGGGCCTGTTCGATCTGCCCGATACCGACCCGATCGTGGTCTCGCTGACACCCGAACGCCCGGCCGATCCGGTGGCCGAGACGCCTGCCGAAGAGCCGGAAATCTTCCTCGAAGTGACCGAGGCACTGGCGGCCGAGGCCGAGGATGCCCCGCCCGAAGAGGAAGAGGCGGTTGCCGCCCTTGTCGCCGCCGAGCTTGAGGCCGATTTGCAGGCCGAGATTGCCGCCGAAGATGCCATCTGGCAGGTGCAGGATGCCGCCGCCGCAGCCGAAGGCACCGATGACGCGCCGGAACCGGCCGATCTGCCCGCCCTTGCCGCACGAATCGCTGCCCTGCCGGTTTCCGCCCTGCTGCCTTGGCGGGCGCGGCTGCGGGCGCTGCGCGACCGGCTGCTTGCCCTGGAAGACCGCATGACGGCCCCGCCCTATTAGGCGGAAAAATCATGCACTTTCCTGCTTGCCCCCGCCCGGAATATCGTTATGTATCGCCGCCATCGTCGGGCCGTAGCGCAGCCTGGTTTAGCGCGTCCGTCTGGGGGGCGGGAGGTCGTGAGTTCGAATCTCACCGGCCCGACCATATGAAACCGCCCGCTTGCCGCAAGGCTTGCGGGCGGTTCCACATTCAGGGGCACTGATCATGACAGCCGGCGTTCTTCCCGCACAACATCTGCGCCACCTGATCGAAACTGGCGCCCTTGCCGCCGATCCCGCGATCCGCCCCGATCAGATTCAGCCCGCCAGCCTTGACCTGCGGCTGGGAACGGTGGCCTACCGGGTGCGCGCCTCGTTTCTGGCGGGCCATGGCGCAAAGGTCGCCGACCGCATCGCCGAATTCGAGATGCACCGGGTCGATCTGACCGCAGGCGCCGTGCTGGAAAAGGGCTGCGTCTATGTCATCCCGCTGATGGAGCGGCTGGCGCTGCCTGCGGGCATCACCGCCGTCGCTAATGCCAAAAGCTCAACCGGGCGGCTGGACCTCTTGACCCGCACCATCACCGATGGCGGCACCGAGTTTGACCGCATCCCCGAAGCCTATCACGGCCCGCTCTATGCCGAAGTCTGTCCGCGCAGCTTTTCGGTGCTGGTGCGCGCCGGGCAGCGGCTGAACCAGATCCGCTTCCGTCAGGGGCAGGCGGTGCTGTCGGATGCAGAATTGCGCAGCCTGCACGCCGAGGAACCGCTGGTTTCGGGCGCCGCGGTGATTTCCGAAGGGCTGGGATTTTCGGTCGATCTGCGGCCCGAAACGGGCGACCTGCTGGGCTACCGCGCGAAACCCCATACCGGGGTGATCGACCTTGACCGGATCGGGCATTACCCCGCCCGCGACTTCTGGGAAGAGGTGCGCGCCGGCGATGGCCGCATCATCCTTGACCCCGGCGCCTTCTATATCCTCGTCAGCCGCGAGGCGGTGACGATCCCGCCCGATTACGCCGCCGAGATGGCGCCCTATCTGGCCATGGTGGGCGAGTTCCGCGTGCATTACGCGGGTTTCTTCGACCCCGGCTTTGGCCATGCCGCCGCCGGGGGGGCCGGTTCGCGCGGGGTGCTGGAGGTGCGCTGCCACGAGGCACCTTTCGTGCTGGAACACGGGCAGGTCGTGGGGCGGCTGGTTTACGAACGCATGGCCGCGCGACCGGAAACGCTCTACGGCGCCGGGATCGCGTCCAACTATCAGGGGCAGGGCCTGAAACTGGCCAAGCAGTTCCGGGCGGGCTGACAGCCGACCCCCCTTCCCCGGCGCCGGATGCCTCCGGCGGGGATATTTTTGCCAAGATGAATGCGGCGGGTTTCATCTTGATCCAAATATCCCCCCCGGAGGGTCCGCGGCCCCAAACACGCGCAACCTTGCAGGATCACGCCGCTCCTTGACCGGGACAGGACGGATTCGGCCCTTGTCCCTGCCCCGCGCTCGCCTAGAAAGGGGGGAGCGAGCAGGACGGATCATGACAACACGACCCATCTCGGCGGATTCCGCCACCCTTCCCGACGAGCGCTGGGACAACCCGGCGCGCGGCAGCATCCGTTTCCGCACCCTGATCTCGGCCCCCGCCACGCCCAGCGACAGCCTTGTCTGCGGCGTGGCCCTGATGGCCCCCGGCGAAACCTTTGCCCTCCATTCCCACCCGCAGCCCGAAGTCTATTTCGGGCTTGAGGGCGAAGGCGAGGTGATGATCGACGGTGTGGCGCATCGTCTGGCGCCGGGCGTGGCGCTTTACATTCCCGGGGGGGCCTTGCACGGCGTGCCGCGGGTCGAGACGGCGCTGAAATGGTTCTACACCTTCGCCGCCGATTCCTTTGATGACATAAGTTACCGCTTCCCCGACGAAGCCCCCGACGAATCCAGGGACCAGACATGACCGACGACGCGCTTGTAATCTTTACCCCCTCGGGCAAGCGGGGGCGCTTTGCGCTTGGCACGCCGGTTCTGACGGCGGCGCGGCAATTGGGGGTGGACCTCGATTCGGTCTGCGGCGGGCGCGGCATCTGTTCGAAATGCCAGATCAGCCCCGGTTATGGCGAGTTTCCGAAACATGGCGTGACGGTGGATGAAGATGCACTGACGCCGTGGAATGCGGTGGAAGAGCGGTATAAGTCCAAGCGCGGCATGGCGCCGGGGCGCCGTCTGGGCTGTCAGGCGCAGGTGATGGGCGATGTCGTGATCGACGTGCCGCCGGAATCTCAGGTCCACAAGCAGGTGATCCGCAAATCCGCCACCCAGCGCGACATCGTGATGGACCCGGCGACCCGCGCCCTGTTCGTCGAGGTGGACGAGCCCGACATGCACGAACCCACCGGCGATTTCGAGCGGCTGAAGCGGGCGCTTGCCACGCAATGGGGGGTGGAAGACCCGCTGGTTGATCTGGGCCTTTTGCGCCGCCTGCAGCCGGTGCTGCGCAAGGGCGAGTGGAAGGTCACCGTCGTTCTGACCAAGGGCAACCATGACAACCGGCCCCGCATTCTCGAGGTTTATCCGGGCTTCCACGAGGGCGGGCTTTACGGGCTGGCGATCGACCTTGGCTCGACCACGATTGCGGCGCATCTCTGTTCGCTGGCCGATGGGTCGGTTCTGGCCTCGTCGGGTCTGATGAACCCGCAGATCCGCTTTGGCGAGGATCTGATGAGCCGGGTCTCCTATGCGATGATGAACCCCGGTGGTGATGTGGAGATGACCCGCGCCGTGCGCGAGGCGATCAATGCGCTGGCCGTTTCAATTGCCGCTGAGGCGAAGATCGACCCCAAGGCGATTTTCGAGGTGGTTTTCGTCTGCAACCCGGTGATGCACCATCTGCTGTTGGGGATCGACCCGGTGGAGCTGGGTCAGGCGCCCTTTGCGCTGGCCACCTCGGGCAGTCTCAGCTTGGATGCCAACGACCTTGACCTTGGCAATATCCACGGCGCGGCGCGGGTCTATGTGCTGCCCTGCATCGCGGGCCATGTCGGCGCCGATTGCGCGGCGGTGGCCCTGTCGGAAGAGCCGGGCAAATCCGAGGAAATGGTGCTGATCGTCGATGTCGGCACCAATGCCGAGATTCTTCTGGGCAACAAGGCCCGGGTTCTGGCCTGTTCCAGCCCCACCGGCCCGGCCTTTGAAGGCGCGCAGATCAGTTCGGGCCAGCGCGCCGCCCCCGGCGCCATCGAGCGGGTGGAGATTGATCCCGTGACCAAGGAACCGCGCTTCCGCGTGATCGGGTCCGACTTGTGGTCCACCGATCCGGGTTTTGCCGAGGCGACCAAGGCCAGCGGCATCACCGGCATCTGCGGCTCGGGCATCATCGAGGCGGTGGCGGAACTGCGCATGGCGGGCATTCTGGATCAGGGCGGCTTGATCGGCGGCCCCGATCAGGTGGGCACGCCGCGCTGTGTCCCCGAGGGGCGGACGCATTCCTATCTCTTGCACGACGGCAGCGCCGAGGGCGGGCCGCGCATTCTGGTGACCCAAGGTGATATCCGCGCCATCCAGTTGGCCAAGGCGGCGCTTTACGCGGGCGCCCGGCTTCTGATGGATGAAATGGGCGTCGATACCGTGGAAAAGGTCGTTCTGGCCGGGGCCTTTGGCGCCCATATCAGCCCGAAACATGCGATGGTTCTGGGGATGATCCCCGATGTGCCGCTGGACAAGGTGATTTCGGCGGGCAATGCCGCGGGCACCGGCGCACGGATTGCGCTGTGCAACGTGGCGGCGCGTGACCAGATTGAGGCGGTGGTGCATGACATCCACAAGGTCGAAACCGCCATCGAGCCGCGCTTTCAGGAGCATTTCGTCAATGCCAGCGCGATTCCGAACGCGGTGGATGCCTTCCCGGAACTGGGAAAGGTCGTCACCCTGCCCGAGGTCAGCTTCAACACCGCAGGCGCGGGCAGCGAGGGGCGGCGGCGGCGGCGTTAGGGCTTGACGGCCAGCGGCGGCGCGCTAGGTGCAGGTCATGACGGATGATCACATCGCACAGCACCTTGGCCGCATTGCCGCGCAGGACCGCGCGGCGTTCCGCGCCCTTTATGCGGCGGCTTCGGCGAAACTTATGGGGGTTCTTCTGCGTATCCTTGGCGACAGGGCCGAAGCGGAGGATGCGTTGCAAGAGGTGTTTACCCGGGTCTGGCTGCGGGCGGGCAAATTCGATGCCACGCGCGGTCAGGGCATGACATGGCTGATTGCGCTGGCGCGCAACCACGCCATCGACCGGCTGCGCGCCCGCCCGCCCCGCGCCGAAGGCGACGACGCGATGGAGGCGCTGGCCGATACCGCCCCGCGTGCCGAGGTGCAGTTGGTCGCCAGAGGCGAGGCACGGCGGGTCGCCGATTGCTTTGACCGGCTGGAACCGGACCGGGCGGCAGCCTTGCGGGGCGCCTATCTTCAGGGGCAAAGCTATGCCGATCTTGCGGCGCGCCATGCGGTGCCGTTGAATACGATGCGGACCTGGCTGCGGCGCGGTCTGCTGAGTCTTCGGGAATGCCTTGAACCATGAGCGAGCCGCCGATCCCAGCCCTGCCCGAGGATGACGCGCTGGCGGCCGAACTGGCGCTGGGCGTGCTGGAGGGCACCGAACGCGCCGCCGCCGAGGCGCGTCTGCGCCGCGACCCGGCGCTTATGGCGCGGGTGATCGCCTGGCAAGAGCGGCTGGCGCCCCTGAACCACGGCTTTGCCGAAGCGCCGGTGCCGCCCGATATGCTCAACCGGATCGAGGCGCGGCTGTTCCCCGCCCCTGCCCCGCGCCGGACATTGTGGATGACACTTGCCGGGCTGGGTCTGGCGGGGGTGACCGCGCTGGCACTGGTGGCGTTCCTTGTCTTTTCCATTCCGCCGGCGCGGGTCGAGGCGGTGCTGACGGCGGAAAACGGCACGCTGACCTATGATGCGGTCTTTGACGGGCTGCGCCTGACCGTCACCCGGGTTGCGGGCGAACCCGCGCCCGAAGGGCAGGTGCATGAACTGTGGATCATCGCGCCGGGGGCTGCTCCGGTGTCGCTGGGGCTTCTGGCGCGGGGGCCGCTGGTGGTGGCCTATCCGACCCCGCCCGCGGGCTGGGTGCTGGCCGTGACCGTGGAACCCGCAGGCGGCGCGCCCGAGGGCAAGCCGACCGGGCCGGTGATGATGCAGACCGAGATCACCTTGTAATCACAGAAACGCGAGCGGTGAAACTTACCGCGCAACTGCCGCGTAACTCCCATGAAGGCAGGGTGGTCCTGCCTCGATCAAGGGAGAAACACCATGAAATTCCGTCTCGCAACCGCCATCCTCGCCCTGACCGCCGGCATGGCTTTCGCCGAGAACCCGATGGTGGGCGGTGCTGCGATGTATGAAGACAAGAACATCGTCGAAAACGCGGTGAATTCGGCCGATCATACCACGCTGGTCGCCGCTGTTCAGGCCGCCGGTCTGGTGGAGACGCTTTCGGGCGCCGGTCCCTTCACCGTCTTTGCCCCCACCAACGAAGCCTTTGCCAAGCTGCCCGCAGGCACCGTGGAAAACCTGCTCAAGCCGGAGAACAAGGACACGCTGGTCAAGATCCTGACCTGCCATGTCGTCGCCGCCAATGCGATGTCGGATGCCATCACCAAGATGGTGGCCGATGATGGCGGCAAGCATACGGTCAAGACCGTCGGTGGCTGCGAATTCACCGCCATGACCAAGGACGGCAAGGTGATGATCGAGGATGGTCAGGGCAATGTCGCCACCGTGACCATCGCCGATGTGAAGCAATCGAACGGCGTGATCCATGTGATCGACACCGTGCTGTTGCCCGCGATGTAAGAACCGGCAGGCGGGGCCGTCATCTCCCCTCCGGTCCCGCCCGCCGCGTGCCCGCGCCCCTGTCCCCGGTGCGGGTTGTATGTGAACCGGATGTTTCCGGCGGGCGGGGCTGGGGGATTCCATACCCCTGCCCCGCCTTGTCAGCCGGGGTGACCCGACCTAGCCTTGGGTCATCCTGATCCGTCCGGGGGTGTAATGCGCCGTCTTGCCCTTTGCCTTCTTGCGCTCGTCATGCCGTTTGCCGCCATGGCCGAGGGGCGGTCGATCATCGTGCTGGATGCCTCCGGCTCGATGTGGGGCCAGATCGACGGGCGCCCCAAGCTGGAGATTGCGCGTGAGGCGTTGGGCCAGGTGCTGCGCGACCTGCCTGCGGGCAGCGAGGTGGGCCTGATGGCCTATGGCCACCGCGAAAAAGGTTCCTGTGCGGATATCGAATTGCTGGTTCCGCCCGGGCCGGGCACGGGGCCGGCCATCACGGCCGCCGCGAATGCCCTGCAATTCAAGGGCAAGACCCCCCTCAGCGCGGCGGTGCGGATGGCGGCCGCCGAACTGCGCTCGACCGAGGAAAAGGCAACGGTGATCCTGATCACCGACGGGATCGAAACCTGTCAGGCCGACCCTTGTTCGCTGGGGGCAGAGCTTGAGGCGTCGGGCGTCGATTTTACCGCGCATGTCGTGGGTTTCGGCCTGAGCGAGGATGAGGGCGCGCAGGTTGCCTGCCTCGCCAAGGCGACGGGGGGCCTGTATCTGCAAGCCTCCGATCTGCAAAGCCTGTCCGATGCGCTGGTCGAGGTGGTGCTGGAAGACCCCGCGTCCCCCCCTGCGCCGGAACCTGTGCCCGTTCCCGAGCCCGCCCCGGCGAAGGCGCTGAAGAAAAACTTCGATCCCGTCCTGTTGCTGGCCGCGGGGGGCCAAGGCCCCGAAAACCCCGATGATGGATATTTTGAGGTCTGGGCGCTGGATACCACCGGCCAGAAGGCCGAGAAGAGCGAGATTTTCTATGGTGACCGCGACGGTCTTCTGCCGCCCGGGCGCTATCTGGTGCAGGCGGTTCTGGGTTCGGCCCGCGCCGAAACCGAGGTTGCGGTGACGGCAGATCAGCTTTCGCAGCCGGTGATCGTGGTGAATGCCGCCCATCTGACCGTTCGCCTGATGTCCGCGCCGGGGGTAGAGACCGGCGACAGCGGCTATTGGGAGGTGCTGGGCGGCGACGGCGGCAATCTGGGCTTCGGCTTCGGCACGACATCGGCCTATGTGCCGGCTGGCGACTATACGTTGCACGCCACCTTCGGCGCCGCCGATCTGCGCGAAAACATCAGCCTGCGCCCCGGTGAGGTGGTCAGTCATGACATGACCTTCGGCACCGGCAAGGTGGTGCTGTCCAGCTTCTACGCCGAGGGGCTGGCGGTGGAAGACCCGCAGCAATTCATCGAGGTGTTCGGCGCCAAAGCCGACATTCAGGGCAACCGCAAATCGGTGGCCTTCGCCTATGGCCCCACCGGCAGCTTTGACCTGCCGCCCGGCGATTATGTGGCAGAGGTCTCGCTGGGCGGGGTCAAGGCCGCTTTCCCCTTCACCGCCACCTCGGGCGGCGAACTTGCGGTGACGGCAGTGCTGAATGCCGGGGTGGCCGCACTCACCGCGCCCGGCGCCAGCTATCAGGAGGTGCTGTCGGCCAAGGCCGACATCGCCGGCAACCGCAAGAGCCTTGGCTTTTCCTTCGAGGAGAGCTGGCAGATCGTGCTGCCCGCCGGAGACTATCTGTTGCAGGCCACAAGGGGCGAGGTGAAGACCGACACACCCTTTGCCGTGACCGCCGGGGAGCGGGTCGAGATCACCGCCCCCTGAATACCCCTTGCGCCCGCCTCTTGACGCCGCCAGCCGGCTGGCTTAGGTCAGGGGCAACGCGGGTGTAGCTCAATGGTAGAGCCGCAGCTTCCCAAGCTGATGACGAGGGTTCGATTCCCTTCACCCGCTCCATTTGCCCCTCTAGGCAGCTTTTTTTCAATAATTCAAGCCCTTACGGTTCTCTCCGGTGCACATTAAGGCACACACGGGGCGCACATGGGTCTAGTTTTGAAGTATTTAGAGCGAACAAAGTCGGGCAAGTGGCAGTATCGCCGGAGGGTTCCCAAGGCGATTGCCGCGATCATTACTGACCGAGAATTTAAGAAAGTGATCGGGGACACTGAGGGGAAGCCATCGCGGCATATCCCCTACATCACGCAATGGTCGAGCGAGAGATTGCAGAGGCCAAACTAGGCCGGGTGCGGTCGGAGGTGGCGTCCAGTGCCAAAGCGACGGAGCGGGAAGCCTATGCGGAGGCTTTGCGGCGTCGTGCTGATCTGGTGGCAGCGGGTGTTAGCCGTAAGAGCGATACACGTTACCGATTGACGTGACCGCAATCCCCCACATCTTGAAAACTGTGCCGATTTCCCATTCATCGGCTTCCAGATCGGTGGCAACGTAGCTTGCATAAACAGCTTTCTGCCCACCAAGGAGACCCCGCCCAGCGTCCAGTTTCACGAACAGGAACGCGCTCCTAAGCTGAGTCGGGGAGTAAAAGAACAATAGCCCTTCCTGTGCAGCTTCCATCACACCAGCACCGCCCTCACTAAACTTCGGGTGCCCGATGCTGAGGTCGCTGCCCTTGCCCCGACGCACCTTAACTGCCTCCATAGCTGTCCTTAGTTCACTGTCCACGAAGGGGATGGGCCGAGAGCCGGATACAACTTCCATCAATGTTCTTGCCATGAATTTCCACCTTGGATTGCTCCGCCTTCCTGACGGATTTATCCAATGTGTTCAATGGCTTTTGCTGGAAAGTTCGAGAAGGGACAAACGACAAAGAACGTTGTGGATGTTAATAGCGTGGTAGGTTAGTGCATCAGATGCACTTCGCCATGTCCCGGAGGGTGGACCAAAGTTGTGGTATGGGGTGCCCCGGGCGGTGGAGAAGGCGACCCCACCGGGGGGGGGGTCACGCGCGGCTTCACCTGTTGAGGTCAGGGCTTCGGATTTTTCATTCGTTTTCAAATGGACTGAGATGCTTACTCAGGTCCGCCTTGACGATACTGGCAAGGTCAAGAAACCGCAGCGCGTCTGCTTGGGAGACTTCTGCTTCGCCGTGGGCGACACGATTACGGATGGCAGCAAGGTCATCCATGAGCGCAACAGTGGTCGGCTTGATTAAATCCATTTTCATCAGATCACGAATAGTCATGCGGGATTGCGCGCGGCCGGTCATTCCACGGCTTTGGGCGATTTTCCTCAGCATGATTTCGATACTACGCCATTCGTTAATGACGACGTAATCCGGCGGATACTGTAGGGCTTCTTTCCGTTCATCGTTGTTCGCATCGGACGCCGCTGATTGCTCAGGCGCTTCCTCTTGAACGATTTTCTCAGCGTCATCGAGCTTCCCCGAGATTTCGACAGACACGCCGCCGAAAGACGCTTTTCGAATCTTGTCCATCAAAGTCGTGATGGGATCTTTGAACATCCATGCGACAGCAACGATAGCGAGCGGCCACGCCAGTGACGCGACCACGGACGAAAGCAAGTCCATCCAATCTGTCGCACTTCCACTTGAAACGGGGGCTTCGCCAATCTGCAAAGAAAACATCAAAGTGAACCGATCTGTTGAAGCACGGTGCCCTTGAGCATGACGGGTAACTCTCGCTTCCGCAAGGAGTTGTGTGTTTAGGCTAAGCCGTCTACACCGAGGCACACACTGACAGCACATCAGGCACACACGGTAGCAATCCACCGGGACGCCAAGCGGGCCGAAGTTATTGAGAAAGAAGGAAAAAGCGGCAGCGTAGCCGGGTTCGATTTTGCTCCCAGTCGCCCTTCACCCGCTCCAATTTTCCCTCTTTCGGACAAACAAAAAGCGGCGCCGAAGCGCCGCCTGCTTGCCGTCTGTTGCCGGGATCAGCGGTAGATAAAGCCGTAAACCGGGTTGGTGCGGCCCAGGGTGCCATTGGCATTGGCGACGCGCACTTCGCTCCAGTCGTTCTTGGCCGACACATCGACGACCAGCGTGTCTTCGGTGATGCGGTTGCGCTCCCAATTGGCCTGATCGACCAGAACCTCGCGGTCGCTGACCACGGCCGAGACCACGGCGACATGGCCCATCGGCATCGCGCGACTGGCGCGGAAGTTCAGAACGGCGCCGACCTTGGGTTCATTACCACGGGCATAAAGATCGGCGGCCTGTTTCCACCAGGTGGCGGCATTGCCCTTGATCTCGATTCCCGAAACGGCGCGGGCGAAGGGCACGCACCAGATGCGGCCTTTCTTCGGCGCGCTGGCCACTTCGGCCACCACCTCTTTCAGGGCGGCCCGGTCGGCTTCGGCGGCAGCTTCGGCGGCGGCCAGCGCCCGGCGCTCCTTGCGCGACATCTTCACCTTGGCGGTCGAAACCTGAACCATCGGGCCCGGATCGCGCGCTTCGGCGAAGGTGGCAGAGGCGGGAAACAGCAGGGCACAGGCCAGAAGGGCGGCGGCGAAGGGTTTTGCGGGCATCAGTCCATCGGTCTTTTGGGGTGGCGGCAGGTCCGCACGGTCGCCGCTTGGGTGGCACGGATGCTGCGCCTGCGGCAAGACCGGCAGATCAGGGGTGGCGGGTTCTCGCCAATGTGATCGGGCGTGAAGGCGGAATTCCGCGAAACGGCGCTCTCTCTTCCCTTTCGGCGCCCCGCAAGATAGCAAGGCGCAGGTCTTTCAAGGAGTATCCCCATGAGCAACGAGATCAAACGCATCGGCGTCGGCGCCCGCATGTCCGAGGCGGTGGCCTATAACGGCATCGTCTGGTTAGCCGGTCAGGTCGGCAATCCGGGCGATTCGGTGGCCGATCAGACCCGGCAATGTCTGGCCGAGGTGGACCGGATTCTGGCCGAGGCCGGCACCGACAAGACGCGCATCCTGTCGGCCCAGATCTGGCTCGCCGATATCGCCACCTTTGGCGAGATGAATGCGGTCTGGGATCAATGGGTGCCGCAGGGCAACACCCCGGCGCGTGCGACGGGCGAGGCCAAGCTGGCGACGCCGGACTATCTGGTGGAAGTCATCGTGACCGCCGCGCTGAAGTAAGGCCAAATTTCTTCGAAGAAATTTGCAAATTCGTTCGAACGAATTTGAAGGGGGGCCAGAGGCCCCCCTTTCGCATTCCCGCCCGGCAAAAGCGGTCAGTTCCGCAGGTAATCGACCAGTGTTGCGGTCGAGCCATCTTTGCCTTCGGTCCCGGCCTTGCCCTCCAGCACGGGTTGCAGTGCCAGCGCCAGCTCCTTGCCCAGCTCCACCCCCCATTGGTCATAGGAGTTGATGCCGAGGATCACGCCTTCGACAAAGACCCGGTGTTCATAAAGCGCGATGATCTGGCCCAGAGTGAAGGGGGTCAGTTTCGGATAAGCCAGCGTGGTCGAGGGCCGGTTGCCGGGAAAGACCCGGTGACGGGCCTGCCGTTCCAGTTCCTCGCCCATGGCGCCCTTTTTCGCCATGATCGCCCGCGCCGCATCGAGCGAACGGCCCCGCAGCAGCGCCTCGGATTGCGCAAGGCAATTGGCGACAAGCAGCAGGTGCTGATGGGCCAAATCCGGCTCGTGCCCCTCTTTGGCGACAAGGAATTCGCAAGGCACGATGCGGGTGCCCTGATGGATCAGCTGATAAAAGGCGTGCTGGCCGTTGGTGCCCGGCTCCCCCCAGACCACGGGGCCGGAATGGGTGGTCAGGTCGCTGCCGTCCACGGCGACGCGCTTGCCGTTCGATTCCATCTCAAGCTGTTGCAGATAGGCGGGCAGCCGCGACAGCCGCTGATCATAGGGCAGCACGGCGCGGGTGGTGTGGCCGCAGATCTGGTTGTGCCAGATGCCGACAAGCGCCAGCATGACCGGCATATTCTCTTCGAACGGCGCCCAGAGAAAGCGTTCATCCATGTCGCGGCCCCCGGCGAGGAAATCGTCAAAGGCTTCGGGGCCAATGGCGATCATCAGCGACAGGCCAATCGGCCCCCACATCGAATAGCGACCGCCGACCCAGTCCTCGAAGCCGAAAACACGCGAGGAATCAATGCCATAGGCGGCGGTCTTGTCGGCGGCGGTCGAGACGGCGGCGAATTGCGCGCCCGGATTGGCAACCTTTTCCGCCATCCAGCGTTTGGCGCTGTCGGCATTGGTCATGGTTTCAATCGTGGTGAAGGTTTTCGATGCCACGATCACCAGCGTGGTTTCCGGGTTCAGCCCGCGCAGCGTGTCGGCAATATGGGCGCCATCGACGTTCGAGACGTAATGCAGCCGCGGCCCGTCATGGTAAGGCGCCAGTGCCAGCGTCGCCATGGCCGGGCCAAGGTCCGACCCGCCGATGCCGATGTTGATGACATCGGTGATCTTGCCGCCCTGCCCGGTCACCCGGCCTTCGCGGATATCACGGGCAAAGGCCGCCATACGGGCACGGGTGGCGCGAATCTCGGGCATCACATCGGCGCCATCGACCAGAATCGCCTCACCCTCGGGGGCGCGAAGCGCGACATGCAGCACGGCGCGGCCTTCGGTATCGTTGATCTTATCGCCCGAGAACATCGCGGCGCGCTTGGCGGCAAGGCCCGAATCCTCGGCCAGCCGCACCAGAAGGGCGCGGGCGGTGGCGTCGATTCCGGTCTTGGAATAATCGAACAGCATCGCCCCGGCCCGGGCGGAAAAGCCCTGGGCGCGGTTCGGATCGGCGGCGAAAAGGTCAAGGATCGACCGGTCGGCCACGGCGGCGTGATGGGCCAGAAGGGCCTGCCATTTGTCAGTCATAGGTTACTCCGCCCAATGCACGGTTGCGGTATCTAGAACGGCACGGATCGGCGCCTGTTCCGAGGGAAGGGTCAGCGCACGCTCAAGGGCCGCACGTTTCTCGGCGCCGGTGATCAGCACATGGATGTTCATCGCCCCGCGCAGCACGGGCGCCGTCAGGGTGATGCGGGGTTCCACCGCCGCTTCGGCCCGCATCGGCAAAAGGAGCGGCGCATCCGCTGCCAGCCCCTCGGCCAGACGGTCGGCGCCGGGAAACAGGCTCGCCGTGTGCATGTCATTGCCCATGCCCAGAAGCAGCACCGAAATCGGCAGATGCGGGCGCAGGCCCGTCTCCAGCACGGCCATCGCCGCTTCGGCGCTCATGCCGGGCAGATAAAGCGGCACCAGTTCCGCCGCCGCCGCCTTGCCGCGGATCAGCCTTTCGCGCAGAAGCCGCGTGTTCGAGCGGTCCGAGCTTTCGGGAACCCAGCGTTCGTCGTTCAGGAACACCGCCACCCTGGCCCAGTCGAGGTCCACCCCCGACAAAGTGTCAAACACCGGGCCGGGCGTGCTGCCGCCCGGCACGCAAAGCGAGGCCCGCCCCAACCGGCGCAGGAAATCGGCCAGTTGCCCCGCGATCTGGTCGGCAAGGCTCAGGAACATCAGTTCCCGGTCGGGATAGGTCCGAAGGTCCATCGCCCTCTCCTAGCGGATATCGCGCCAGCGCCGCCCGTCGCGGTGCATCAGCATCATCGCATCATCCGGCCCGGAAGAGCCGGCGTCATAGGCTTGCGGCTTGTCCCCGCGCCCTTCCCAGCCCTGAATGATCGGATCGGCCCAGGCCCAGGCCGCCTCAACCTCATCCCCGCGCATGAACAGAGTCTGGTTGCCGCGGATCACATCCATGATCAGCCGTTCATAGGCATCGGGAATATCCACCGCCTCGGCCCCCACGGCATCGGCAAAGCTCATATCCAGCGGCACCTGCATCAGGCGCATCCCGCCCGGGCCGGGTTCCTTGATCATCACCATGAGGTTCATGCCCTCATTCGGCTGCAACCGGATCACCAGCACGTTTTCGCGCCAGCCGCGGTCGTCATCAAAGATCGAATGCGGCGGTTCCTTGAAGGTGATGGCGATTTCCGACGACCGCGCCCGCAGCTTTTTCCCGGTGCGCAGATAAAAGGGCGTGCCCTTCCAGCGCCAGTTCGAGATATGGCATTTCAGCGCGACATAGCTTTCGGTCCTGGACGCCGGATCTTCGGAATGCTCGACATAGCTGCCGGAACCATTGGCGCCAAGATACTGGCCCCGCACGATATCTTCGGGCTTCACCGGGTCCAGCGCGCGGATCACCTTCAGCTTTTCGTCGCGCACCGCGTCCGGGTCAAAGTGATAGGGCGGCTCCATGGCGATCAGGCACAGAAGCTGCATCATGTGGTTCTGCACCATATCCCGCATCGCGCCCGACTTGTCGTAATAGGCGCCGCGCCCCTCGACATCGACGGTTTCAGCCACGGTGATCTGCACATGGTCGATATATTCGGCCTTCCACAAAGGCTCGAACAGGATGTTGGCGAAACGCACGGCCATCAGGTTCTGGACGGTTTCCTTGCCCAGATAATGGTCGATCCGGTAGATTTGCTCTTCGGCGAAGTGCCGGGCCAGCGCGGTGTTCAGGGCGCGGGCGGTGGCAAGGTCGCGGCCAAAGGGTTTTTCCACCACGATCCGGCTTTGCCCGTCGGCGATGCCATGCAGATGCAGCCGTTCCGCCAGATCACCGAAGAGCGCGGGGGCGACCGAGAAATAGAAGGCCCGCACCACCCCCGACCGCACCCGGCCCTTGAGCGCGGCCCAGCCGCCCTCGCCCTTGGCGTCGATCGGCACATAGGCCAGAAGCGCAAGAAACGCCGCAACCGAAGCCGCGTCACGCTGCGCGGCGGGCACGAATTCCTCGATGGCGTCCTGCACGCTCTGGGCAAAGGCGGCATCGGTCAATTCCGCTCGCGCCGCGCCGATGATCCGGCTTTCCGGGGTCATCTGACCGGCAAGGAAGCGCCGATACAGGCCCGGCAGAATCTTGCGCCGGGCAAGATCGCCGGTGGCCCCGAAGATCACCAGATCAAAGGGATCAACCGGAATGACGCGCAAAGCCATGGCATACCTCGCAGTTTGGGCGCTGTTAGCGCTAACGCGGGTGTTCTAGCGCCGCTGCTGCCAGAAGTCTAGCATTCCTTGGCCCAAAGGGAAACGGCGGCGCGGCTATGCCTCTTCCAAAGGCAACCAGCGCAGCCGCAACAGCCCCGGTTCGGCCGCAAGCCGCTGCACGGCGAAATCCAGCGCCGCTTCGGCGGCCCCCTCGCCCGTCACGGTCACCGCCAGGTCAAGCCCACCCTCGCCATTGCGCACGGTGATTTCAGACACATGCAGCCCGCCCACCGTCAGCCCGTGCAACAGCTTGGCCCGCATCAGCGCCTCATCCTGCGGGGCGGTGGTCAGGATCACCCGATACCCGCGCGAAGGCGGCTCTCCAGCGCGGGTATGGCGTTTGAGCCATTTGACAAAGGGCCGCAGCCCGAGGTTGACGAACACCACCAGCGCCGTCAGCACCAGCGCATAGGGCCAGGCGCCGATCCCCGCCGTCAGCCCGACCGCTGCCGAACACCACAAGGTTGCCGCCATGTTCAGCCCGTGAATGTTGAACCCGTCGCGGAAGATGATTCCAGCCCCGAGAAAGCCGATTCCCGACACCACCTGCGCCGCAACCCGGGTGGGCGACACCTCGTTCGGCACCAGTTGCGAGAAGATCACAAAGGCCGCCGCCCCCAGCGCCACAAGGGCATTGGTCCGCAGGCCCGCCATGCGCTGCCGCACCTGCCGCTCTGACCCGATCAGCGCACCACACCCCAGCGCCACCCCCAGATTCGCCGCCGCCAGCCCAAGTTCGACCATTCCCGCCCCCGTTTTTCCGCAGACAATCACGGGGCGCCGGCAATGTGAAGGTTTTGTAACGCTTTTATGACGCAGCACGGCGAACGCCCCCGAACCGCGCGGGGCTTGACCTTGCCCCGGGCTGCGGTCTTTTTGAAGAACCGCCCCGGACCGGAGCCATCGCCACGCTGCTGATCGACCGCCTTCACCGTTTTGCCCTGCGGCAGCCCGCCGAAGAGATCGCCCGCCAGTATGAGGCGCTGCGCGGCGTCCATCTGATGCGGGTCATACTGACGCTGCTGGTCTATGTGATCGGCACCAGCTATCTGCCCTTCTGGATTCCGCTGGTTCTGGCGGTGATCGACACGGCTGCCGAATATATCGGCCTGCGCCTGATGCGGGAGCTGGACCCGGCCCGCCAGCCGGGCCGCTATCTGGTCACGCTGGGCATGATTGCCGTGGCCGAAGGGTGCTATACCGCGCAGGCCGGCCTCTTGTGGCAGCATGACAGCCCCTATGCCAAGGCGCTGGCGACCGGACTTGTCACGCTGACGCTTTTGCAACTGGCCTCGGTCCGGGCGATCCACCTGCCCCATGCCATGACCGGCTGGCTGACCACGCTGGTCTTTGCCATTGCCGCCGTTCTGGTCGAAGCTTTCATTGACAGCCCCGATGCCCCGTCGGCAGTGCCGCTGATCTGCATTGCGGGGGCGGCGTGGTTCGTGCTGACCACCATGCGCTCGAACCACGGGATGCATGATGCCATGACGCGCGACCGGCAGGCGGCACAGGCCGCCGACCGCGCCAAATCGCGGTTTCTGGCGCAGATCAGCCACGAGTTGCGCACGCCGCTGAATGCCATCCTTGGACTTGGCCATGCCGAGCTTGCCGCCTCGATCACGCCCGAGCGGCGAGAGCGGCTTGAGCTGATCGTGGCTTCGGCGCGCAGTCTGGGGGTGATGCTGGACGACATCCTAGATCTTTCGGCCATCGAGGAAGGCCGCACGCCGATCCGCCCTGCCCCGGCCGACCCTGCCGCCGAAATCCGCTCTGTCGCTGCCCTTTACCGCCCGTTCTTCGAAGGGGCGGGTCTGACGCTGACGCTGAACCTTGCCGCCGATCTGCCGCCCCGCGCCGGGTTTGACGCGCAGAGGCTGCGGCAATGCCTGACCAACCTGCTGTCCAATGCGCTCAAACACACCCGCAGCGGCGGGGTGTCGGTTTCGGCCCAACGCGATCTGGCCGGGCTGTTGTCGATTGAGGTTGCCGACAGCGGCCCGGGCGTGGCCCTGGACGAGGCCGAGGCGATTTTCGAGCCCTTCCGGCAGGGCAAGACCGCGGTGGCGGGCACCGGGCTGGGCCTGTCGATCAGCCGGGCGCTGGCGCGGGCAATGGGCGGCGACCTGCGGCTGATCCAGCGGCCCCGCGGCGCCTGTTTCCGTCTGACGCTGCGGCTTGACCCGCTGCCAAGGGCGATTGCCGCGCCCGACACGCCCCCCCGGGCCGAGCGGCTGCATTTTGGCGGCGCGCGGGTGCTGATCGTCGATGACATCGCCACCAACCGGCTGGTGGCGCGGGCGCATCTGGTGCTTTACGGGCTGCGCTGCGAAGAGGCGGCGGATGGCGAAACCGCCCTTGCCCGCATTGCCGCCGACCCGCCCGACCTCGTTCTGCTCGACATGGCGATGCCCGGCATGGACGGCGCCGAAACGCTGCGCCGCATCCGGGCGCTGCCGCCGCCCGCCAACCGCATCCGGGTGGTGGCGATGACGGCGGATGCCACGCTGGCCACCCGCTCGCAGCATGGCCTTGCGCAGGGCGGGCTGGACGGCTGCCTGACCAAGCCGCTCCTGCCCGAAGCGGTCGGCCGCCTTCTGGCCGAGCAGCTCTCGCCCCTGCCCTGAGGACCGTCAGCCACCTTCGGGCCAAAGCGCCCGCAGGATGGCATCCAGCCCGTCACTCAGCGCCGCCGGCCCCGGCTGCAGGATCAGCGGCGATTTGATTTCATGGATGCGCCCGTTGCGAACCGCCGGAATGCTGTCCCAGCCGGGCCGGGCGGCGATGCGCGCGGGAACCACCTTCTTGCCGCACCAACTGGCAAGGATCACATCGGGCGCCCGCGGCGGCACCTCTTCGGGCCCCAGGATGCGGTCTTTGGCCAGCGCTTCGGCGGCCCGTTCGGCAAATACATCCCGCCCGCCCGCAATCTCCACCAGTTCCGACACCCAGCCGATGCCGGAGATCAGCGGCACATCCCATTCCTCGATAAAGACGCCCGGATTGCACGGACGTGCAACGCTGCGCAGCGCGGCGATCCGCTCCTCATACCCTGCGGCCAGCGCCCCGGCCTGATCGGCGCAGCCGATCATCGCGCCAAGGTTGCGGATCATCCGCAGAATACCGGCCACATCGCGCTGATTGAAGATATGCACCTCGATCCCGGCGCGGATCAGTTCGGCGGCGATATCAGCCTGAAGATCCGAAAACCCCAGCACAAGATCGGGCCGCAGCCCAAGAATCTTTGGCACATCTGCCGAGGTAAAGGCGCCGATGCGTGGCTTTTCCGCCCGCACCCGCGCCGGGCGCACGGCATAGCCGGTCACACCGACGATCCGCGCCTCCTGTCCCAGAAGATAAAGGGTTTCCACCGTCTCTTCGGTCAGGCAGACGATGCGGCGATAGCTCATGCCCCGCCCCGCCGCGCCCTTTCGGCATCGCGCCAGATCACCCAATCCTTGCACGCCCGTGCAACAGCCTGCCGCACCGCAGCACCAACCGCCTCCCCCACAGCCGTATGCAAACCGGCATAGCGTCCGTCCCCGGAATCGCAGGCCAGCGCCACGCAATCGGTGCCGGTGCCGGTGACGCGGCCCGTCGCCGCCTCTACCCCGGCCTCATATACACCCACGGTGCGGGCCTGCACCGCGATCGTCAGCGCCTCAAGCTGGGCCGCCTCGGTCAGCCCGGCTTGCAGCGCGATGCCCAGATTGATCGTGCCGAAATCCGCCGTGTGATAGGGCAGCCGTCGCCCCACCGCCTCACCATTCGACAGGCCCACGGTGGCCACGCACCAGCAGGCCACACCCTCAACCTCGGCCCGCGCCTGATGAAAGGTGCCGATATCGCGCGAGGTCAGCATCCCCACCGCCCCCGGCGGCATCTGCGCCGACAGCCAGCTTTCGGCATCGAAGCCCGGCACCAGATCGGCATTCTTCACCTCGCGCCAGAGGATCGTATCGGCGCGCGTATAGCCCGCGCCATGCGGTGCCCAGCTCAACACCCGCATCTCGCGCGGCAGCGCCATGCGCAGCCATGGCCGGTCCAGCGTCACATTCACCGGATCACCCCCATCGGCTGAAACACCGGGCCATCCGGGGTTTCGGCATGGAACCCACGCACGCCGAACACCTCGGCCAGATTGGCCTCCGACAGCACCTCCCGCGGCGCCCCGTCGGCCACGATCTGCCCGCGGTGCAGCAATACCAGCCGCGTGCAGGCCCGCGCCGCCAGCCCAAGATCGTGGATCGAGGCGACAACCCCCCGCCCCTCGCGCGCCAGCCCGGCGAAGACCTCCATCGTGCGCAATTGCGCCTCGGGGTCCAGCCCCGCCACCGGCTCGTCCGCCAGCAAGAGCGGCGTTTCCTGCGCCAGCGCCCGCGCGATCAGCACCCGCGCCTGCTCGCCCCCCGAAAGCGCCGTGGCAGGCCGGTCGCGGAACCCCGACAGCCCCATCCGGGCCAGCGCAAGGTCAACCGCCGCCCGGTCCGCCACAGCGCCCCGCGTCCGTTGCGCGCCCCGTCCCAGCGCCACCAGCGCGGCAACGCTGACCGGCCAGGCAATCTCGCGCCCCTGTGGCAGAAAGGCCGCCGCCCGCGCCCGCGCCAAGGGCGGCAGCACCGCCAGCGACGAATGCCCAAGATGCGGCAAAAGCCCCAGCGCGCCGCGCAGGAGCGAGGTTTTGCCCGCCCCGTTCGGCCCGATCAAGCCGACGAATTCGCCCGCCTCCACGGTCAGGCTCACCCGGTCCACCACGGGGCATTGCCCGCGCAGCACGCTCAGTCCGGTAAGCTGCAACAGGCTCATGCCTCATCCCCCCGCAGCCGCCAGATCAGATGCAGAAAGAACGGCGCCCCGATCAGTGCGGTCAGCACGCCCAGCTTCAGATCCTGATCCGGCGCGATCAGCCGCACCGCCACATCCGCCGCCAGCACCATGGCCGCCCCGCCCAGCATCGCCGCCGGCAACAGCCGCGACGGCCGCGCGCCCACCAGCGGCCGCAAGAGATGCGGCACCACCAGCCCGACAAAGCCCACGGCCCCCGCCACCGCCACCGAAGCCCCCACGGCCAGCGCGGTGCCCAGGATCACCCCCCAGCGCAACCGGATCAGGTTCACCCCCATCGTGGCCGCGGCATCGGCCCCCAGCGTCAGCGCATCCAGACCCCGGCCCAGCCGCAACAGCACCGCCATCCCCGCCAGCATGAAGGGTGCGGCCAGCCAGACATGCTGCATCGAGCGGTCGGCCAGCGATCCCATCATCCAGAAGACAATCTCCATCGCGGCAAAGGGATTGGGCGACAGGTTAAGCACCAGCGAGGTTGCCGCCCCCGCCAACGCCGAAATGGCGATCCCGGCAAGGATCAGCGCCAGCGCCCCGCCGCGCGGCCCGGCCAAGGTCAGGATCAGCAGAACCGCCACCGCCGCCCCGGACAGCGCCGACAGCGGCAGCGCCAGCGGGAAAGCTGCGGCCATGCCGGTTTGCAGCGCCAGAACAGCTCCTAAGGAAGAGCTTGAGGAAATGCCAATAATCCCCGGTTCTGCCAGAGGATTTCGCAGATACCCCTGCATCGCCGCCCCCGAAAGCCCCAAGGCCGCACCCACCAGCGCCCCCAGAATCGCACGCGGCAGCCGGATTTCACGCATGACCAGAACCAGCGCCTCGCCCTTGCCGGTGACAAGCGCGGCAAGACTCTCGCCCAGGCCCAGCCCCGCCGGCCCGGTCAGGAGCGAGGCGGCAAAGAGTGCCAAAACCAGAAGGGACAGTGAAATGAATACCTTCATTGCAGGGCGCAACCCGAAGATTTTTCGGAGGAAAATCTTCCATTCATTCCGCCGCCCCCAGCCGGTCATGCGCCGCCCCCATCGCGGCAATGGCGCGCAGAAGATGGGGCGTGCCGCACACCCAGTCGGCATCGCTGTTCAACCCCACAGCCTTCGCCTCGGCTGCCGCCAAGGCCGGATGCGTCAGGATTTCTTCTGCACGCGAGGCGCCGGGATAGGGTTCTGACGTAACCAGCAGGTCCGGCGCGGCCAGCACCAGCCGTTCAAGCGGCAGCACGCCGCCGCCCGTCACCCCCGCCGTGGCGCCCACATTGTCAAAGCCGGTCAATTGCATCACCGCATCGGCCAGCGTGCCGCTGCCGGTGGTATAACCGTTGGGATGGTAGAAGGCGCCGGAATGCCTGCCCCCCGTCACCCGGGCGGCGGCGATACCGGCCGCGAAATCGCGTGCCATCGCCTCGGCCTTGGCATCCTGACCCAGAGCATGGCCAACGGTGCGGACCTGCTCGACTGCCTCGTCCAGCGTATTGGCCGGGGGCACCTGCACCACCGGAACGCCCAGACGCCGCAGCAGATCGACCGTTCCCAGCGCGGTATAGCTGCCCGCCAGCACCAGATCGGGGGCAAGGCGGAACACCTCTTCGGCCTGCCCGTGGTTTTCGCCATAGGCCAGCGCCGCCTCGGACATGGACGAGGATTGCGGCTCGCGGGCAAGATGGCTGACCGACAGAAGCTGCCCGGGTGCGGCCAGCAGCATGGCAAGCTGATCGGTGCAAAGATTGATGGAAACCACCCGCCGCGGCCCTTCGGCCATGGCGGGGGGCGCGGCGCTGGCCAAAGCCAGCGCCAGCACCAGTTCAGAAGCTCTTGCGCAGGCCGACATAGATCGTCCGTCCCGGCGCGGCAAAGCCGTTGGAGGTCTGATAATCCTGATCGAACAGGTTCCCGACCCCGCCCCAAACCTCGGTTTCCCCGTTCAGGTCATAGCTGATGCGGGCATCGACCACGGTATAGTCGGGCATCTGGAAGCTGGCGAAATCATCCAGCCGGTCGGCGACGTGATGCACCGAAACCCCCGCCTTCACCCGGTCGGCCAGTTGGGCGTCCAGTTTCAGCGTCAGGTCATGGCGCGGCACCAGCGCGAGCCGCGTGCCCGTGGCCCGCGTGGCGTCGATATAGGTATAGGACAGGCCCAGCGTGGCCGCTTCGCCAAGGTTCACCTCTGCACCCAGTTCCAGCCCCTGTCGCACCGACTGCCCCGCCACATTTTCAAGCGAGGAATAATCGGCCGAAGTGGCGATCAGATTGTCGATGTTCAGCCGGAACAAGGTGGCGGTCAGGCGGGCGCCCGCGCCGAATTCCTGCTCGATCCCCAGTTCATAGCTGGTGCTTTCCTCGGGCGTCAGATCCGGGTTGCCGTGAAAGAAGAAGGCCGGATAGTCGCCATAAAGCTCGTCCAGCGACGGCGCCCGGAACCCCGTTGCCAGCGCCGCGCGCAGCGTCGTGCCCTCGGCCGGACGCCAGGCCAGCGCCAGACGGCCCGAGGTGAAACCGCCATACGAGGAATGTTCGTCACGCCGCAGCGTCGCGGCCAGGTCCAGATCGTCGCGCGGCGCCCAAAGCACTTGCGCAAAGCCGCCGTATTGCCGGGTATCGGCAGAGCCGGAGGTCAGGTTCGTATAGCTTGCCTCTTCGCGCATCCAGTCGGCGCCGTAAACCAGCTTGATCTGATCCGACACTTCGGTCGTCGCGGTCCAGCCCAGCGTGGTGCGGCTGGCATCATAATCGGCGGGGCTGAATTCGTCGTCATAGACCCGGCCGATGTCATAGCGCGTCAGATCGAAGACATGTTCGGTATTGCCCGCCGAGAGTTCGGCGAAAAGCCGCGCCCCTGCCTCGCGGCGGCGCAGGGCATTGTCCTGATCTTCCAGCGTATAGGTGAAGGGATCATAGCCGTCGTAATCCACATCCGAATATTGCGTGAAGGCGGCGGCGCCCAGCGTCAGCGTGTCCGTGACATGGTATTTCCCGGTCAGCGACAGGCGCGAGAGCCGGGCCGCATCCCGTTCGGTGCCGATCGCGGCTGCCGAATAGCCGTCGGTCTGGCTGTGCGACAGGGTCAGCGCCGTCTCCAGATCGCCGGTCTTCTGCGTCAGGCTATAGCTGAGGGCGGCGGTGCCGAGATCGCCGGCTTGCAGCGCCACCTCCTGATGCACCCCCTCCTCTTCCGCGGCGGCAGAGGTGAAGTTGATCACGCCGCCCACGGCAGAGCCGCCCCACAGCGCCGACTGACTGCCGCGCAACACTTCGACACCGGCGATGCCCAGGGTCGGTAGGGTGCCATAATCCAGCGCGGTCTGAGTCGAAGAAGGGTCGGTGATGCGGATGCCGTCGAAATAGACGGCGATATAGCGGGTATCGGCGCCGCGGATGCGCAGATTGGCCGATTGGCCCAAGCCGCCCTGCTGCGAAAAGGACAAGCCCGGCAGCCCGGCCAGCACCGTCAGCGGCGACAGGCCGCCGCTCGCCTGAAGATCTACCTTGGTGATCACCGAAACCGAGGCGCCGGTGCGGTTGGCCTCGGTTGCCGTCCGGTTGGCCGACAGGGTGACCGGATCAAGGATGATGAGACCATCGGTGCTGTCCTGCGCCCGGGCCGGAAGTCCCATTGCCGCCGACAGGGCCAATGCCGAGATGATGCTTTGCTTCATACTTACCCCTTTCGGACGGTTCACCGTCCGCGATGCGCTGCCGCAGGAAGAGGTGATCCGCCCGCGAGGTGTGAACGTCACCTCTGGCGGAGAGCCGCCTCCTCCGCGCACCCCGCGCGGCGGAAAGGGTGATCACCTCGGCAGGTCTCCTGGCTTCGCGGGTCTTTGCTCGGGCGGGCCTTCCCGGTTTCCCAGTGGCCGTTTTCGCCGTCGCTCGCCGCTTACAGTTGCGGGGGCAGCTTTGGCATCAGGCCCGGAGGCCAGCACCAAATTCCCTTTTCATCCGGCTGCAAGACCGGAACCTGAGGCCAGACCTGCATAGGCTGCGCCGCGGCGCTGTCAAGCGGCTCTTGCCGCGCTTGTCGCCGCAGGTGGGCGGGGCGTCGCATCCGGGCCACGGCAGGGCGCGGGCGGGATGGACGCGGGCCGCCGCCCGGCGGAGGCTGGGCCAGAATGCAGGGGGACAGACGATGATCGGCGATCTGGGACAAAGGGATGCGACCGCGCTGGCGGCGCTGGTGGCGCGGCGCGAGGTGTCGGCAGAGGAATTGCTGGACGCGGCCCTTGCCGCGGTCGCGGCACGCAATCCGGCACTGAACGCGGTGGTTCTGGTGCAGGAAGGGCCGGCGCGGGCCGCCATCGCGGCGGGTCTGCCGCGCGGGCCGTTCCGGGGCGTGCCGTTCCTGCTCAAGGATCTGGGCTGCGAGGCGGTGGATTTTCCGGGCCACAACGGCAGTCGTCTCCAGATGAACACCCGCTATCCGGGCGATTCGGCGATCTTTGCCCGGATGCAGGCGACCGGGCTGGTGACATTCGGGCGCACAACTGCCCCCGAAAGCGGCATCGGTGCCGCAACCGAGGCAAAGGTTTATGGCGGCCCCACCCGCAACCCGTGGAACCTTGACCATACGCCGGGCGGTTCATCGGGCGGCGCGGGTGCGGCGGTGGCGGCGGGGATCGTCGCCATGGCCCATGGCAGCGACGGCGGCGGATCGGTGCGCATTCCGGCCGCCAGCTGCGGTCTGGTGGGGTTCAAACCGACGCGGGCACGTCTGCCGGATGGGCCTTACGCGGGCGAAGGCTGGGCCGGGATGGCGATTGACGGGTTCCTGACCCGTTCGGTCCGCGATCAGGCGGCGATGCTGGATGCCTGCGCGGGGGCCGACCCCGGTGCGCCCTATGTCGCGCCGCCGCTGGTCCGCAGCCATATGGATGCCATCAGCCGCCCGCCCCGCCGCCTGCGCGTGGCGATCTGCGACACCAGCTTCACCGGCGACCCGATCCACCCCGAAGTGGCCGAGGCGGTGCGCGCCACCGGGCGGCTTCTGGAAAGCCTTGGCCATCATGTGGCCCCTGCCCTGCCCACGGCGGATGTGCCGATGATGATGCGGGCCTGGACCGATATCGTTGCCGTGGGCACCGCCCTGTCGCTGCAAAAGCTGCTGAAAGGCCGCCCGGCCACGCCCGATCTGGTCGAGGGCGTCAGCCGCGGTGCCCTTGCCCATGCCGAAACCCTGCATCCGACCCGATACCTTGCGGCGGTGGGCGAGATTCACGCCTTTGGCCGCCAGATGGCCGGCTGGTTCGATCAGGGCTGGGATATCCTGCTGTCGGCCACACTGGCCGAACCTCCTGCCCGCATCGGCAGGTTCAGCCACCAGACCGAGGATTACATCGGCTTCCGTCTGGGGCCGCAGGGGGTGTTTCCCTATTCCCCCTTCTGCGCCGTCTTCAATGCCAGCGGCCAGCCCGCCGCCAGCCTGCCGATGGCGATGTCCGCTGGAAGTTTGCCCATCGGGCTGCATTTGGCGGCGCCGTTCGGGGACGATGAAACCCTCATCGCGCTGTGCGCCGAACTGGAGGCGGCGCAACCCTGGGGCGATCTGCGGGCGCCCTTGGCTTGACATCGGAAAAACCGATGCAACGCTTCGGCCAAGTATTCGTTGCGTCGCGGGTCAAGCCCGGCTCAATATGATCAAAACAACAGGGAGCGAGTCACCGTGAGCCAGTCAGCGAGCCCGGCACCGACACCGGCCGAACCGGGCCGTCTGGCCATCGAAGCGCGCAATGTGGTCAAGGCCTTTGGTCAGGGCGAAGGCGAGGTGCGGGCACTGAACGATGTCTCGGTCGAAATCCGGCAGGGAGAGTTCTTTACCCTGCTTGGCCCCTCGGGCTGCGGCAAGACCACGCTTCTGCGCCTGATCGCCGGGTTCGAGATGCCGACCGATGGCACGATCCTCTTGGACGGGCAGGACATCACTTACCTGCCGCCCAACAAGCGCCCGGTGAATACGGTGTTTCAAAGCTATGCGCTGTTTCCGCATCTGACGGTGGCGCAGAATGTGGCCTTCGGCTTGCAGATGCAGGGCAAACCGGCGGCGGAAGTCAAGGAAACCACGGCGCGGATGCTGGCGCTGGTCAAGCTGGATGCGATGGCAACGCGCAAGACCAGCCAGCTTTCGGGCGGCCAGCAACAGCGCGTGGCGCTGGCCCGGGCCCTGGCGCCGAAACCCAAGGTGCTGCTCTTGGATGAACCGCTGTCGGCGCTGGACCTGAAGCTGCGCAAGGAAATGCAGGTCGAGCTGAAGCGGTTGCAACATGAAACCGGCATCACCTTCATCTTCGTCACCCATGATCAGGAAGAGGCCCTGACCATGAGCGACCGCATCGGCGTGATGAGCGCGGGCAAACTGCAACAGGTCGGCACCCCGCGCGAGATTTACACCCGCCCGGTGAACCGCTTTGTCGCCAGCTTCATCGGCGACACCAACTTCCTGACGGGGAGTTCGGCGCCGGGCGGCGTGCGCCTGCCCTCGGGCGCGCTGATCGAGGCGGCGGTGACCCGGCCCGGTGCCGTCACCCTTGCCGTGCGCCCCGAACATGTGCGGATCGAGGCGGCGGACAGCCCCGGCGCGATGCCCGCCACCGTCAAGGGCGCGGTCTATTTCGGCACCGACATGAATTATCAGCTTGCCCTTGCCGATGGCAGCGAGATCGAAGCCTGCGTGGTGTCCGGCGTGACCGGCGAGATGGCGCTGAACCCCGGCGAGAAGGTGGGCATCCGCTTTGCCCCCGGCGCGGTTCAGGTGCTGGAGGATTAGCGATGAGCCCCGCCGAAAAGGCCCAAGGGGCCCGCACCATCCGCAATGCCTGGCTGTTGTCGGCGCCGGCGCTGATCCTGCTGACCGTCGCCGCGGCGGGGCCCCTCTTGATCGTGCTGGTCTATTCCTTCCTGCTCAAGGGCCAATACGGCAATGTGGAATGGGGGTTCAGCCTGGATGGCTGGCGCGGCATCCTGTTCACCAAGGATATTTTCGACGATACGATGGTGCTGGCCGATGCCCACCTCACGATCTTCTGGCGGTCGGTCAAACTGTCGATTCTGACGACGCTGATCACCTTTGTCGTGGGCTTTCCCACCGCATGGTTCATCGCCACAAGGCCGCCCAAGGCGCGGGCGCTCTGGCTGTTCCTGATCACCATTCCGTTCTGGACCAACCTGCTGATCCGCACCTATGCGATCAACGAGGTTTTGCGCAAAGAGGGGCTGGTGAACGCGGTCCTTTTGAAACTCGGGGTGATCGAGGTGCCGCTGGACATGCTTTACGGCCCCTTCGCCATCTTTGTCGGCATGACTTATGTCTATCTGCCGCTGATGGTGCTGCCGCTGTTTGCCGCCATCGACCGTTTCGACATGCGGCTTCTGGAGGCGGGCTATGATCTTTATGCCAGCCGACTTCAGGTTCTGCGCCGGGTGATCCTGCCCATCGTGAAACCGGGGATCGTGGCGGGGTCCATTCTGGTCTTTGTGCCCTCGCTGGGCGCCTATGTCACGCCACGGGTGCTGGGCGGGGGCAAGCAGATGATGATTGGCAATTTCATCGAATTGCAGTTCGGTCAGGGCCGCAACTGGCCGCTGGGGTCGGCGCTGTCGATGGCGCTTCTGGTCGTGGTGATGGTGGCGCTCTTGATCTATGTGCGGTTTGCCAACCGGGAGAATGCCCATGGCTAGGCAAAGCTTCTCGGCCGTGCGGCTGCCCGGCTTTACCACCACGGCGGTTCTGGTGTTTCTGGCGCTTTATGTGCCGATCTTCACCCTTGTCGCTTATTCCTTCAACGCCAGCCAGTCGGTGGCGGTCTGGGGGGGCTTCTCGCTCGACTGGTATGCCAAGGCCTGGGCCAATACTCAGGTCAAGGAGGCGACGCTGCGGTCGCTGCTCATCGCGGTTTCGGCCAGCGCCATCGCCACGGCGGCGGCCACCATGGCCGCGCTTGGCACCACCCGGCGCAAGGCGTTCCGCGGCCAGACCTTCATCTATGTGATGATCAATCAGCCGCTGATGGTGCCGGAAATCGTGACCGCCGTCGCGCTGCTGATCTTTTTCGCCGCCATCAAGGTGGCGACAGGGTATCAGGGGCTGGGCTATCTGATCCTGGCGCATTCGGCCTTCTGCATTCCCTTTGCCTATCTGCCGATCCGGGCGCGGCTTGAGGGGATGGACCTCAGCCTCGAGACCGCCGCGGCCGATCTTTACGCCACGCCATGGCAGACCTTCCGCCGGGTAACGCTGCCGCTTTTGGGGCCGGGGATCATCGCCGGGGCGATGCTGGCCTTCGTGATCAGTCTGGACGATGTGGTGATCACCGAATTCGTCAAATCCGGCGGGCAGGACACCCTGCCCACCTATATGCTGGGCCAGATGCGCCGGCAGCTTACGCCGGAAATCAATGCGATCTCGACCATGCTGCTGATGCTGACCGTGGCCATTCTGACCGCGTTCTTCCTGCTGACGCGCAAGAACGACTAAGACCAAGAACAACCAACCGGGAGAAGACCATGAAGAAGATTCTGACCGCAACCGCGCTGCTGTTGTCGGGCACCGCACTTGCCCATGCCGAAGGCGTGCTGCAGCTTTACAACTGGGGCAACTACACCTCGCCCGCGCTCTTGGAGAAGTTCAAGGCGGAAACCGGCATCACCGTGACGGTGACCGACTACGACAGCAACGATGCCGCTCTGGCCAAGGTCGAGGCGGGTGGTTCGGGTTTTGACCTTGTGGTGCCCTCGGCCAACTATGTGCCGATCTGGGTGGAAAAGGGCCTGATCGTGCCGCTGGACGCCAGCAAGCTGGCCAACAAGGGCAATATCGCCCCGGAATGGCAGGATGTGCCGTGGGACAAGGGCCGCGCCTATACCATTCCGTGGCAATGGGGTTCGACCGGCGTGGCGGTGAACACCAAGGTTTACGGCGGTGACATCAACACCTCGGCCGTCTTCCTTGACGTGCCGCCGGAGCTGGTCGGCAAGATCAACGTCGTGCCGGAAATGAACGACGTGGTGAACCTGGCGATCTGGTATGTCGGCGGCGAACCCTGCACCGAAGATACCGAAGTGCTGAAAAAGGCGCGCGACGTGCTGCTGGCGGCCAAGCCGAACTGGCTGTCGATGGATTACGGCGCCACCGAAAAGCTGTCGAACAACGACTGGGCGGCGAGCGTGAACTGGAACGGCTCGACCATGCGCGCCCGCACCGCCAACCCGGATGTGAAATACGGCTATCCGAAGGAAGGCTATCCGCTGTTCATGGATTCGGTCGCCCTGCTGGCCGATGCGCAAAACGTGGAAGAGGCTTACAAGTTCCTCGACTTCATCATGGTGCCCGAGAATGCCGCGATGATTTCCGATTTCGCGCGCTATGCCAATGGCATCGCGGGCTCGGATGCCTTCATGCCTGAAGATATGAAGACCGCGCCGGAAGTGATGACGCCGGAGGAGTTCAAGGCATCGGGCCATTTCCTGCCGACCTGCTCGCCCAAGGCGCAGGAGTACATGACGGCGATCTGGACCGAGTTGCAGAAGTAAGCGCCCTTTTCCACGGGTGATCTGACGGCGATGCGGGGGCCATGGCCCCCGCATCATTCCTATGAGCGCTGACGCGCGTGCGGGGGCGCTTCGCCCCCCGGGCCGCGGACGCGGCCTCCCCCCGAGAGTATTTGGAGAAGGGCAAATGGAGCTTTGGCAGCATTCGGCCTCGGACCTCGCGCGGATGATCGCGGCGCGGGTCGTGGCGCCCTCGGAGGTGATGGCGGCGCATCTGGACCGGATTGCGGCGGTCAATGGCGCGGTCAATGCCGTGGTGTCGCTGCGCGACCGCGATGTGCTGATGGCCGAGGCGCGGGCGGCGGATGATGCGGCGCCCACGGGCTGGCTGCATGGGTTGCCGATGGCGGTGAAGGATCTCTGCGCGGTCAAAGGCGTGCGGACGACATGGGGTTCGCCGCTTTTTGCCGATCATGTGCCGGCGAAGGACGATCTTCTGGCCGCAAGAATGCGGGCGGCGGGGGCGGTTTTCATCGGCAAGACCAACACGCCGGAATGGGGCCATGGCAGCCATTCCTTCAACCCGGTCTTCGGTGTGACGCGCAACCCCTATGACCTGTCGCGGACGGCGGGCGGATCGTCGGGCGGGGCGGCGGCGGGGTTGGCGGCGGGGATGCTGCCGGTGGCCGATGGCAGCGACATGATGGGGTCTTTGCGCAATCCGGCGGGGTTCTGCAACGTCTATGGTTTCCGGCCCAGTTGGGGGCTGGTGCCGGGCGATGCCGAGGGCGACACCTTCCTCGCCACGCTGGCGACCGAGGGGCCGATGGGCCGCACTGTGGAGGATGTGGCGCGGCTGCTGGCTGTGCAGGCGGGCGAAAACCCCGAGGTGCCCTTTGGCCGCCCGGTGGAGGATTATGTCGCGGGGCTGGACCGCGACCTGGGCGGGGTGAAGATCGCCTGGCTGGGCGATTGGGGCGGCGCCTATCCGATGGAGCCGGGGATTCTGGAGCTTTGCGAAACGGCCCTGCGGCAGTTTGAGGAGATGGGTGCGGTGGTGGAAACCCTGCCGCCGCCCTTCCCGGCCGAGAAGCTCTGGCAGTCCTGGGTCACGCTGCGCGCCATGCTGAATGCGGGTGGGTTCCGCGCGATCCATGACGATCCGGCCAAGCGCGCGCTTCTGAAGCCCGAAACCCTGTGGGAGATCGAGCAGGGCCGCAACCTGACGGCGGCGGCGGTGCATGAGGCCAGCGTGATCCGCAGCCGTTATTACGCCCATATGGCGCGGCTGTTCTCAAAGGTGGATTTTATCGCCCTGCCCGTGGCGCAGGTCTGGCCCTTCCCGGCCGAATGGCGCTGGCCGCAGGCGATCGGCGGGCGGGCGATGGACACCTATCACCGCTGGATGGAAGTGGTCATTCCGATCAGTCTGATCGGTCTGCCTGCTTTGTCGGTGCCGGTGGGGTTCGGGCCGCAGAGCCTGCCGATGGGGATGCAGCTTGCCGGGCCGGTGGGCGCCGATGCAAGGGTGCTGGCGCTGGGGCAAGGCTGGCACCGCGCCACCGACTGGCCCTCGCGCCGCCCGCCTGCACTGGACGGAGGGGCGGCGGCGGGATAGTCCTGCGCCATGGTGATCTATCAGCTTTTCATGGTGCTGGCCCTGCCGGGGCTGATGCTGGCCGCGCTGATCCGCGGCGGTCTGGCCGAGCGGCTGGGCTTCGTGCCGCAGCCCGAGGACCGGGCGGGGCCGCGCCTCTGGCTGCACGGCGCCTCGAACGGTGAGCTGACTTCGGCGCGCTGGGTGCTTGAGGCGGTGCTGGCGGCCCGGCCCGGGGTGCAGGTGCTGGTCACGGCCAACAGTGCCACCGGGCGGGCGATGGTGGTGGGCTGGGGTCTGCCGGGGGTGGTCGCGGCCTATGCGCCGCTGGACACCGCCGGGGCGCCGGGCCGGGTTCTGGACCTGTGGGAGCCGCAGGCGCTGGTGGTGATCGAGAACGAGCTTTGGCCGTCGCGGCTTGCGGCGGCGGACCGGCGCGGCGTGGCGGTGCTGGTGATCGGCGCGCGGATGTCGGAGCGTTCGGCGGCACGCTGGGCCAAGACGGGCGGGCTGATCCGGGGCACGCTGGCGCGGGTGTCGTGGCTGTCGGCGCAGGACAGTGCCTCACTCGCGCGGTATCGCGCGCTGGGTCTGGCCGAGGCGGCGGCGGGGCCGGTGGTTGTGCTGAAGGCACAAGGCGGCGCGGCGGCGGGGCCGCTGCCCTTTGCGCCGCCTGCCCCGCGTGAGCGGGTTCTGCTCGCCGCCTCCACCCATGAGGGCGAGGAGGAGATTGCGCTGGACGGCTTTCTTGCCGCCCCCAATCAGTTTGACCTCTTGATCCTTGCCCCCCGCCATCCGCGCCGCAGCGCCGAGGTGCAAGAGATGCTGGACCGGCGCGGCGTGGCCTATGGCTTGCGCTCGCGCGGGGAGGCGGCGGTGCATCCGGTCTATCTGGCCGACACGCTGGGCGAGATGGCGGGCTGGTATGCCATGGCTGGCGCCTGTCTGATTGGTGGCAGTTTCGCACCGCGCGGCGGCCATACCCCGTGGGAGCCGGCCCGTGCCGGCTGCGCGCTGCTGCATGGCCCCGATGTCGAGAATTTCGCCGGCCCCTTCGCGCGGCTGGACGCCGAGGGCGGCGCGCTGCGCCTTGCCCGGCCCGAAGATCTGGGCGCTGCGCTGCGTGGGCTTTCGGCTGCGCGTCAGGCGGCGCTTGCGACGGTGGCGACCCGGCTCCTGACACCGCAGGACGGCGGCGAGCCGGTGGTGCAGGCGGTGTTGCGCGCTTTGCACAGTCCGGTGGCCTGAAAGGCGCTTTTGGGCAAAACCGGGTATCAAATGGGAAAGAATTGTAATATTCCCTTTGTATACCCATATTTCTATGTCATGAAACTGTTACAATCCGGGCGCAGACCCGGACATCCGATACAGGCGTAACCCGTGCCCAAAGATCTTGTCCCCACCGCGGAAGACCGCGACGGTCTGCCCATTCAATGCGGCGCCGTCTGCTGGCGCAAACATCGTGGCAGCGTTGAAGTGCTGCTGATCACCAGCCGCGACACCGGGCGCTGGGTGATCCCGAAGGGCTGGCCGATGAGCGGCCTCACCCTGGGCGGGGCGGCTGCGCGCGAAGCCTGGGAAGAGGCCGGCGTGCGCGGCGCGCTGGACGAGGGCGAGATCGGCGCCTTCTGCTATGACAAGCTGCTGAAGCCCGGGCAGGCGCTGCATTGCAGGGTGAATGTCTATGGCTTGCGGGTGTCGGAGCTGGCCGACAAGTTTCCCGAACGCAAGATGCGCCGCCGCAAGTGGTTCGACCATGCCAAGGCCGCCCGCAAGGTGGCCGAGCCCGAGCTGCGCGGCCTGCTGATGGCGCTGCCGATGCTGCTGGGTGTCGATACCGCCCTTGCGGCGGAATGAGTTCGGGCGCAGTCTGCGCCCAGACATCCTTGGCTTGGGACCGCCTGCAAGATGATCCGTTATGCCCTGCGCTGTGACAAGGCGCATGAGTTTGAAAGCTGGTTCGCTTCGGCTGCGGGCTATGATGCGCTGCGGGCGGCGGGGCATGTCGCCTGCCCGGCCTGTGGTTCTGCCCATGTCGAAAAGGCGCTGATGGCGCCGCAGGTCGCCACGGGCGAGGCGGCGGAACGCCCCCGGCTGGACCAGCCGCAGAGCGAAGCCGAGGCAGCCTTGGCCGAATTGCGCCGCCAGATCGAGGCAAATTCCGAATATGTCGGCATGAATTTCGCAGCCGAGGCGCGGGCGATCCATGATGGCGACGCCCCCGCCCGGTCCATCTATGGCGAGACGCGGGGCGACGAGGCGCGCAAACTGATCGAAGACGGGGTGCCGGTGGCGCCCTTGCCCTTCCTGCCCGGCCGGAAGGCCAACTGATGGCGGTTCTGATCACCGGCGCCGGGCGGGGCATCGGGCTGGCGCTGACGGTTGAGGCGCTGGCGCGCGGGCAGGAGGTGATTGCCACCACGCGCGGCCCGACCCCCGGCCTTTCCGGCCCGCGCTGGGAGCAGCTTGAGGTGACCGACCCCGCCGCGCAATCCGCCCTTGCCGCCCGGCTGGCGGGGGTGCCGCTGTCGCTTCTGGTCTGCAATGCGGGGATCTATGCCGAGAAGGCCACGCCCGGCTATGGTCCGCAGGTCTGGCAGGACAGTTTTGCCACCAATGTCGTGGGGGTCTGGCTGACCGTTGAGGCGCATCTGCCGGCGCTGCGGGCCTCTGGCGGCAAGATCGCCCTCATCGCCTCGCAGATGGGGTCAAGCGCGCGGGCGCCGGGCGGGTCTTATGCCTATCGGGCGTCCAAGGCGGCGGCGGTCAATCTGGGGCGCAATCTGGCGACCGATCTGCGGGCCGAGGGGATTGCGGTGGGCATCTATCACCCCGGCTGGGTGCGCACCGATATGGGCGGCAGCGGCGCCGAGATTGAGGCCGAGGTGGCGGCCAAGGGGCTGATGGGCCGATTTGCCGCCCTGTCCCTTGCCACCACCGGCTGTTTTGAGGATTGGCAGGGAAGACCCCTGCCCCTTTGACCGCAGATCAGATCTGCTTTTCCGGCATCTGCACCCGCAGCCCGTCGAGCGCCGGCGTCACCTTGATCTGGCAGGTCAGGCGCGAGCGGACCGGATCGGGATTCCAGGCGAAATCCAGCATGTCCTCTTCCATCGCATCCTTCTTGGGCAGCTTTTCCACCCATTCCGGCGCCACATAGACATGGCAGGTCGAACAGGCGCAGGCGCCGCCGCAATCGGCTTCGATCCCCGGAATGCCGTTGTCGCGTGCGCCTTCCATCACGGTCAGACCTGCGGCCACCTCGACCACATGCTCTTTGCCGGAATGTTCCACATAGGTGATCTTCGCCATTCTTTCCTGCCCGGTTTCGCGCCGCCCTGCGGCCTTTCGCAGGACATAGGCCAGATTGCCGCGATTTGCCAGAGGGTGGGGTGTGCAGGACTTTCGCGCAGGCGCAGGGGCCGCTATGCTGGCGGCAGAGAACCGTCCGGGGGGCAACTCCGGCGCGCAAAAGGGCAGAGCATGGCATTTCCCTCCCTTCGCAGCCTTTGGCTGGGCGCCGCCGTGGTGGCGCTGCTGGCGGGCTGCGTGGCGCAGGGCGGCAGCGGCCCCGGCCCCGCGCGTGCCGATCTGGCGCGCGAGCTGATCCGCCGCCCGCCGGGATCGGAAGCGCCCGAGGGGCCCGCCGGGGCCTGCTGGGCCAAGGACACCACGCCCGCAGTGATCGAGACGGTGACCGAGCAGGTCGTGGTAACACAAGAGCAGCGCGATGCGGCGGGCAAGGTGATTGTGCCTGCCAGCTTTCGCACCATCACCTCGCAGCGGATGCTGCGCGAGCGGGAGGAGGTCTGGTTCCGCGCGCCCTGCCCTGCGGATCAGACCGTGGCCTTTGTCGCCACGCTGCAACGGGCGCTGAAGGCGCGGGGGCTTTATGATCAGCCGGTGACCGGGGTGATGGACGGCGCCACCGCCGCCGCCATCCGCCGCTTTCAGGCCGAGCGGGGGCTGGACAGCGCCACCCTCTCGCTCGCCGCTGCCCGCGAACTGGGGTTGAGCGCGGTGGAGCTGGACCGGCTGTGAACAGCTACCGTGCGATCGTGGCGGCGGTCTGGGCGCAGGGCCCCGCCGACGGCGCGCATGACCTTGGCCATCTGGCCCGCGTCTGGACCAATGCAAAGGTGATTGCTGCGGATGAGACGGCGCGGGGCATCGCCGTCGATATGGCGGTGCTTGAGGCGGCGGTCTGGTTCCACGATCTGGTCAACCTGCCCAAGGATCACCCCGACCGCGCCCGCGCCTCGACCCTTTCCGCCGAGGCGGCGGTGCGGATATTGCAGGGCGAAGGCTTTGATCCCGCGCGCCTGCCCGCCGTGGCCCATGCCATTGCCGCCCACAGCTTTTCCGCCGGGATCGCGCCGGAAACAGCCGAGGCGCGCATCCTTCAGGATGCCGACCGGCTTGAGGCGCTGGGGGCGGTGGGGCTGGCGCGGATGTTCGTGGTGGCCGGGGCGATGGGCCGCGCCATCGCCGACCCGGACGACCCTTTGGCGTGCAACCGCCCGCTGAACGACCGCGCCTTTGCGCTGGACCATCTGGAAACCAAACTTTTCCGGCTGCCCGCGCTGATGCAGACGGCGGCGGGCCGGGCGCTGGCCGAAGAGCGGGCGGACTGGCTGCGCGGCTTCCGCGACCGGCTGTTGCATGAAATGGGTTAGGGCGGCCCCGCGCGGGACCGCCCCTTTCTGTGCAGGCGGATCGGGTTATTCGACCGACAGCGCCACGAAACGCGGATCGCCTTCGCGCCGGATCAGGAGCAGAAGCGACTTGCGCCCGGCAGCCTTGGCCTCGTCGATGCGGGCTTGCAGATCGGCCAGACGGGTGACCGGGGCCTGCCCGGCCTCGACGATGATATCGCCCGGCGCCACGCCCTTGCCCGCCGCATCCGAGGTGGCATCGACCGCCGTCACCACCAGACCTTCGGTGCCAGCAGGCAGGCCCATGCCCTTGATCACCTCATCATCGACCGGAGAGAGCGTCAGGCCCAGCACCTCGGCCTCTTGCGGTTCGGCCTGACCCTGCGGCGTGCCCGAGGCGGGCACCACCGCTTCGGCCTCTTCGCGGCGGCCAAGCTTGACGGGGATGGTCTGTTCCTTGCCTTCGCGCAGCACCAGAACCGGAACCTCTTCGCCGATCGGGGCATCGGCCACGGTGCGGGTCAGGTCGCGCACGTCGCTGATCTCGTCGCCGTTGAAGGTCAGGATCACATCGCCCGCCAGAAGCCCGGCATCGCGCGCCGGTCCTTCGGGAACATCGGTGATCAGCGCACCCTTGGCAGCGGCAAGGCCCATCGCCTCGGCCACGTCGGGGGTCACGTCCTGAATCTTGACGCCCAGCCAGCCGCGGCGGGTTTCACCGAATTCCTTGAGCTGATCCACCACTTTCGAAACCACATTCGACGCCATCGAGAACCCGATCCCGATGGAGCCGCCCGTGGGCGACAGGATCGCGGTGTTCACCCCGATCACCTGCCCGTCCATGTTGAACAAGGGGCCGCCCGAATTGCCCTTGTTGATCGCGGCATCGGTCTGGATGAAATCGTCATAGGTGCCCTGCAACTCGCGTCCCCGGGCCGAGACGATCCCGGCCGACACCGAGAAGCCCTGCCCCAGCGGGTTGCCCATGGCCATGACCCAATCGCCGACGCGCATATGGTCGCTGTCGCCGAAGGTGACAAAGGGCAGCGGCTCGGGGCTGTCCACCTTCAGAAGCGCGATATCGGTCTTGGGGTCGGTGCCGACCAGCTTGGCCTTCAGCCGGTTGCCGGAAAAGAACTCGATCTCGATTTCATCGGCGCCTTCGATGACGTGGTTGTTCGTCACGATATAGCCATCGGCCGAAATCACGAAGCCCGAACCCAGCGCCTGTTCGCGCTGCGGTTCCTGCGGGCCCTGCCCCTCTTGTCCGAAGTCCTTGAAGAACTCTTCAAAGGGCGAGCCTTTGGGCACCATCGGCCCGCCATCGGCGGGGGCGGCGACAACGGCGGTGGTGGTGATGTTCACCACCGAAGGGCTGATCGACTGGGCAAGATCGGCAAAGCTTTCCGGCGCGCCAAGCGCCAGCGCCGGGGCGCCGGGCAGCGCCGAGAAGGCCAGCGACAGGCCAAGGGCGGTCGCCATCAGCGCACGCGCCACCGGCCGGCGGGCCGGGGGGGTCAGGGGCGCCGGGCGGGGGGCCTGAGCAGGGAAACGGGTCAACACGTCCGAACTCCTTTTCATTCTGGGCGGGGCCCTGCGGCCCCTTCGGATCTGGGTTGCATCATCAGGTAACCAAGCGGGAAGGCAATGCAATCCCGCTCGCGCGCCGTCAACGCCTCGTGAAGGGGTTTGTCACGGCAAGGGGGCGGCGCGCAGCAAAAAGGGCCGGTGCAATGACCGGCCCTTTCGCAATCTGTCACGGCTCAGGGTGCCGGAGCGGGTGTCGCGGCCTGATCGCTGTTGAGATAGTCGAAGAAGGCCGAGTCGGGCGACATCACGATCGAGGAATTGCCGCCCTGCAACGCCCGCTCATACGAGGTGAGCGAGCGGGTGAAGGCAAAGAACTCGGGGTCGCGGCCAAACGCCTCGGCATAGATGCGGTTACGTTCGGCATCGGCCTGACCGCGGACCACCTCGGCGTTCTTGCGCGCCTCGGAGGTCAGCTCGACCACGGTGCGGTCGGCGGCGGCGCGCACACGCTGCGCCGCTTCGTTACCACGCGCGATTTCGTCGGCGGCTTCCCTTTGGCGTTCGGCCCGCATCCGGGCAAAGGTCGCCTCAAGGTTCTGGTCCGGCAGGTCGGTGCGGGTCAGGCGCACGTCGATCACTTCGACCCCCAGAGAGGCCGCCTCGCGCCGGGCCAGATCGCGGATCTGGTTCATCAACGCGGTGCGGTCTTCGGACAGCACACGGCCCGAGGGGACCGAGCCCAGAACCTCGCGGATGGCGGCATTCACAATCCGGTCCAGCCGGGCGCGGGCCTGATCCTCGCCCCCCGGGCCGACGGCTTCGCGGAATTCCAGCAGATCGGTGATCCGCCAGCGGGCAAAGGCATCAACCACAAGGCGGCGGTCATCGGCGGGGGTGACTTCGATCGGCTGGGTCGGCAGGCCCAGAATGCGGTCTTCATAGCGGACCACTTCCTGAATGAGCGGGATCTTGAAGCCAAGGCCCGGCTCGCTGACCTCTTGCTTGACCTGACCGAATTGCAGCACCAGCACGCGCTCGCGCTCGTCCACGATGAAGACCGAGGACAGGGCCAGCGCGCCCAGAACGGCAAGAGCCGGAAGAATGACAGCGGCGCGCATCAGTTGGTCCCCCCGTTCGTGGCGGCAGCGGCACCGGAGTTCATCCGGCCCAGTTCGTTCAGCGGCAGGAAGGGCACCACGCCCTGCCCGGCCTCGCCACCCTGCACGCCGTCAAGGATCACCTTGTTCATGCCGCCAAAGACCCGTTCCATGGTTTCCAGATACATCCGCTTGCGGGTGACCTTGGGCGCCTTGACGTATTCTTCATAGACCGAGAGGAAACGGCTCGCCTCGCCCTCGGCATTGTTCACGACCTGCGCGCGATAGGCTTCGGATTCTTCCAGAAGCTGCGCCGCCTGACCACGCGCGCCTGCGGTGACGCGGTTGGCATAGGCATCAGCCTCTTTCTCAAGCCGGTCGCGTTCCTGCTGTGCGGCCTGCACTTCGCGGAAGGCGTCGATCACCTCGCGCGGCGGGTCGGCCTTGGCGAAGTTCACCCGCACCACGTTGATGCCGGCATCATAGCTGTCGAGCGTGCCCTGCACCGCCGTCCGCAGATCGGTGGCGATCCGGCCGCGGTCGCGGTTCAGGATCGGCGCCAGTTCGCTGCGCGCGATGATGTCGCGCATGGCGCTCTCGGACACAGCGCGGATCGTGTCGGCGGGATCGGCAAGGTTGAAGAGGTATTTCGACGGGTCCGAAATGTTCCAGACCACCTGAAATTCGATATCCACGATGTTCTGGTCGCGGGTCAGCATCAGCCCGGTGTCCATGTCGCCCGCGGCGCCGGTGCCGATATCGGTCGTCCGCTCGCCCGTGACCGAGACGACTTCGGCGGTCACGAAGGGCCAGGGCGCAAAGTTCAGACCCGGATTGCCCGGGGTTCCGGTATATTCGCCCAGAAACAGCTCGACCGAGCGTTCTTCGGGCTTGACCGTGTAGAACGACATATAGCCCCAGAGCGCCGCCGCCCCCAGCAGGCCCAGCATCAGCCCCTGCCGCGTGAAGAGCGGCCCGATCGGGTTTTGCCCGGCGCCATTGCCACCGGGCGGCGCACCGCGCCCGCCACGCCCGCCCATCAGGACGCGCAACTGCTCTTGCCCCTTTTTCATCAGCTCGTCGATTTCGGGGATCTGCCCGCCGTCGCCCGGACGCCGACCGCCGCCATTGCGCTTGCCCTCATCGCGCGGTCCCCGGTCCTGGCCCCGGTCATCGTCGCCCGAGCCACCGCCGCCGCCCCAAGGGCCTCCGCTGCCTGCCATAGGTCTTGTCCTTCCCGTCAGATTTCCTTGCCCTGAATTGGGCAGTTTGACCGCAAAATCAAGCGCCCTGCGGCGCAAAGCCTGACAATCCCGCGCTTTGTCGCGGCGGGCGGGCGCGCGACAAGGCGGTGAAACCGCCCGGCGCGCCCCGGTTTCAGGCCGTTTGCCCCACACGGCGGGTGGGTTTGCGCATGGTCACCAGCTCTTCGGCGGCGGTGGGATGCACCGCCACGGTGCGGTCGAAATCCTCTTTCGTCGCGCCCATGCCGATGGCGATGGCGGCCAGTTGCACCATTTCGCCCGCGCCCTCGCCGACGATATGGCAGCCCAGAACCTTGCGGGTTTCCACATCGACCAGCAGCTTCATCAGCATCCGGTCCTGCCGGCCGGCGAAGAGCGTCTTCATCGGGCGGAAGCTGGCCACATAGACATCGGTGGCCCCGCGCGCCGCCGCCTGTTCCTCGGTCAGGCCAACGGCGCCGAGTTCCGGCTGGGTGAAGACGGCGCTGGCGATGTTTTCGTGGCGGAACTGCGTCGGCACGCCGCGAAACACGGTATCGGCAAAGGCATGGCCTTCACGGATGGCGACCGGGGTCAGGTTGACCCGGTTCGTCACATCGCCCACCGCAAAGATCGACGGCACGGCGGTCTGCGACCAGTCATCGACCTTGACCGCGCCTGCTGTGTCAATCTCGACCCCCAGCGCCTCAAGCCCCAGCCCATGGGCATTGGGCTTGCGGCCCGTGGCGTAAAGCACAAGGTCGAATTCTTCGGCGGCGCCATCGATGGTTTCGGCGCGGATGCCGGTGGCAGTCTGCTCCAGCCGGGCGACATCCGTGCCGCAGCGGATGATGATGCCCGCCGCCTGCATCGCCGCTGCGACATGGCCGCGCGCCTCGTCGTCAAAGCCGCGCAGGATCTGGGCACCCCGGTAATATTGCGTCACCTGAACGCCAAATCCGTTCAGGATGCCGGCAAACTCGCTGGCAATATAGCCGCCGCCCACCACCAGCGCCCGTTTCGGCAGGGCGGGCAGGTTGAACATTTCGTTCGAGGTCACGGCCAGCTCGCGCCCCGGAATATCCGGCACAAAGGGCCAGCCGCCGGTGGCGATCAGGATATGTCGGGTGCTGAACCGCTCCCCCGTCGCCAGACGCACGGTATGGGCGTCTTCCACCACGGCGCGGGTGTCGTGGATGGTCACCCCCGCGCCCTTGAGCGTGCCGCGATAGGCGTTTTCCAGCCGGTCCAGCTCGGCTGCCAGCGTGGCGCGGAAGGCGGGCCAGTCAAACGCGCCGCCGGTCACCTGCCAGCCATAGGCACGGGCGTCTTCGATCAGATGCGGGAAGGCAGAGGCATTCACCATCAGCTTTTTCGGCACGCAGCCGCGGATGACGCAGGTGCCGCCCATCCGGCTTTCCTCGGCCAGACCGACCCGCGCCCCACCTTCCGCCGCCGCGATCCGCGCCGCCCGGACCCCGCCCGAACCTCCGCCGATGACGAAAAGGTCATAGTCGAATTGCGTCATAGTCCGGTCCTTGTGTCAAATGTCGGACCCGGGGGTTTTGCACCCCCGGCCCCCGCAGGATATTTGGGGAGAGAGGATGGAAAAGGAAAGATCAGTCGCCCAGATCGGCGAAAATGTTGGTGTCGGGCGCGAAAAGGATGCGGTCGTCCCGCTCGGTGCCTTCGTTGATGTCGCGCACCGTCACCCGGCCATCGCCATGGCCGATGATCACGATATCGCAGATGTCGATGAAAAGACCGTTCTCCACAACGCCGGGGATCTGGTTCAGCACCAGCGACAATTGCCGCGGGTTGCCGATGCGTTTCAGGTGAAGGTCAACGATGTAATTCGCCTCATCCGTCAGAAGCGGCTTGTCGCCGTTCATCCGCAGGGTGACGTCGCGGTCCAGCACATCCATGCCGACCAGCAGCTCTTCGACCAGCGCCTTGGTGGTCTGCCAGCCGAAGGGGATGATTTCCACCGGCAGCGGGAAGGCGCCAAGCTGCGCCACCTCTTTGGCAGCATCGGCAATCACGATCATCTGGTCCGAGGCGGTGGCGACGATCTTTTCCTGCAACAGCGCCGCACCGCCGCCCTTGATCAGCGCAAGGTTGGGGTCAAATTCATCGGCGCCGTCAATCGTCAGGTCCAGCCATTTGGCATCGTCCAGCGAGGTGACGGGCACCCCCACCTGCCGCGCCAGTTCCGCCGTGCGGGTCGAGGTCGGCACGCCGACCACGCGCAGCCCCTCTTCGCGCACCCGCTCGCCCAGGCAGCGCACCATCCATGCGGCAGTCGAGCCGGTGCCAAGGCCCAGCTTCATCCCGTCCTGCACGAAGTCCACCGCGCGTTTGGCGGCAACGAACTTGGCCTTGTCGATGGGGGAAAGATCTGCGGGCATGGGGCCTCCGGGGGTTGTTGCCGCGCTTATAGGCCGAAGCGCACGGCCATGCGAGGGGTTTTGCTGCGGGTTTGCAGCCGTGCTTGACTTGTCGCGGCCGCGGGTTATGTTGCGAATAATTCGCATTAGCAGGAAGCACCATGACACACAAACCCGCTTTCGATCTTGCCTCGGGCTGGCGCGGGGCCCGCGGCGAGGCGGCGCTGTCGGATGTCAGCCGCACGATCCAGTTGCCCAAGGGCACATGGCGCCGCTTTGCCGCCTTCCTTGGGCCGGGTTATATGGTGGCCGTCGGCTATATGGACCCGGGCAACTGGGCGACCTCGCTCGCGGGCGGTTCAACCTTTGGCTATACGCTGCTGGTGGTGGCGCTGGTGTCGAACCTGATGGCCATCGTGTTGCAGGCGCTGGCGGCGCGGCTGGCGGTGGCCTCGGGGCGCGATCTGGCGCAGGCCTGCCGCGATGCCTTTCCGGCTTGGGTCTCGGTGCCGCTCTGGGCGCTGGCGGAAATCGCCATCATCGCCACCGACATTGCCGAGGTGATCGGCACGGCCATCGGGCTCAACCTGCTCTTCGGGGTGCCGCTGGAGATCGGGGTGGTGATCACCGCGCTGGATGTCTTCCTGATCCTCTGGCTGCAAAAGAAGGGGTTCCGCTGGCTTGAAGCCTTTGTCATCACGCTGCTGGGGGTGATCGCCGCCTCTTTCGCCATCCAGATCGCGCTGGCCGATCCCGATTGGGGTGCGGTGATCAAGGGCTTTGCCCCCACGGTCGAAATCGTGAAGAACCCCGAGATGCTGTATCTGGCGCTGGGCATTCTGGGCGCCACGGTGATGCCGCATAACCTCTACCTGCATTCGGCCATCGTGCAGACCCGCGCCTGGGGCGATAGCCTGCCCGAAAAGCGCGAGGCGCTGCGCTATGCCACGATCGACAGCACGGTGGCGCTGATGTTCGCGCTCTTGATCAATGCCTCGATCCTGATTCTGGCGGCGGCGGCGTTCCACGGGCCGGGGCAGCCGCAGGTCGCCGAACTCGGCGATGCGCACCGGATGCTTGGCCCGCTTCTGGGGGCCACGGTGGCGCCGATGCTGTTCGCGGTGGCGCTCTTGGCCTGCGGGCTGAACTCCACCGTCACCGCGACACTGGCGGGGCAGGCGGTGATGGAGGGCTTTCTGCGGATGCGGCTGGCGCCCTGGGCACGGCGGCTGATCACGCGGGGCATCGCCATCCTGCCCGCCGCCGGGGTGACGATCCTTTACGGCAGCGCGGGAACGGGTGAGCTTCTGATCCTGACGCAGGTGGTTCTGTCGCTGCAACTCAGCTTTGCCGTGGTGCCGCTGGTGATGTTCACCGCCGACCGCGCCAAGATGGGGGCGCTGGTGGCGCCGCGCTGGCTGGTGGTTCTGGCGACGGCGATCGCGGTGGTGATCGTGGGGCTGAACCTGAAACTGCTGGTGGATTTCTTCGGCGGGGTGTGATCCCCGCCCCCAAGACCGACCGCCAAATCTGCGGACCTGCCCGGTCTTTTGGCATCCGGCGTCCCAAAGCGTCGCATTTTGCATTCCGGTCAGGGCGGCCCCTTGCCATAGTCGCGGCAAATGGAGGTCCAAGATGTATGTCCTGCACTACTCCCCCGACTCGGCCTCGATGGCCGTGCGGATGGTTCTGGAGGAGCTGAACCTGCCGCACCGGCTGCAACTGGTGAATCGCGAGGATGGCAGCCGCGACAGCGCCGCCTACCGCGCGATGCAGCCGCTTGGCCTGATCCCGGCACTGGAAACGCCCGAAGGCGTGATGTTCGAGACGGCGGCGATCCTGCTCTGGCTGGCCGACCGGCATCCGCAGGCGCGGCTGGCCCCGGCGCCGGGCGATGCGGCGCGCGGCGATTTCCTGAAATGGTTCTTCTACACCTCGACCAACCTGCACCCGACGCTGTTGCAGGTCTTCTACCCACACCGCCTGATCGGCCCCGAGGCCGCCGATGCGGTGGCACAGGCGGCCCATGCCCGCTTTGTCAGCTATCTGCCCGCGCTTGAGGCGGCGGCAGCCGCGGCGCCCGACTGGCTTTCGCCGCACCGCCCCACCATCCTCGGCTATTATCTTGCGATGCTCCTGCGCTGGATGGGCAGCTTTGCCCCCGACAGCGGGTTGCGGATTGACCCGGCGGATTATCCGGCGCTGCACCGCGTCCTGGCCGCGCTGGAAACCCGGCCCGCGGCACAATCCGTCGGCCGACACGAGGGGCTCGGCCCCCTGCCCTTCACCGCAAGCACCTGAGGCGCCATGTTTCTTTCCGTCTTCGACATGTTCAAGGTGGGCGTCGGCCCGTCATCGTCCCACACCATGGGGCCGATGGTGGCCGCCGCAAGGTTCCTTGACCTGATGCGCGCCTCACCCTTCCATTTCCACGGGGTTGCAGGCTCACTTCACGGCTCGCTGGCCTTTACTGGCGTCGGCCATGCCACCGACCGCGCCACGATCCTCGGCCTTGCCGGGTTCGAGCCGGCCAGCTATGACGCGGCCAAGGCCGAAACCACGCTGGCCGCGATCGAGGCGACCCACCGCATCGCCCCGCCCGGCCTGCCGGAACTGGCCTTCAACCCGAAAACCGACCTCACCTTTGACTACGGCCCTCCCCTGGCCGGCCATGCCAACGGCATGATCCTCAAGGCAAAGGATGCGCAGGGCGACGTGATCCTGCAGGAAACCTATTACTCCATCGGCGGCGGCTTCGTGCTGACCGCGGCGGAACTGGCCGAAGCCGGCGGCGCCGGCGCCAAGGCCCGCGCCGACGTGCCCTATCCGTTCGAAACGGCGGCTGAAATGCTGGAGATGGCCGCGAAATCGGGCCTGAGCATCGCCCGGATGAAACGCGCCAACGAGCTGAAATTCCGCACCGCCGCCGAGATCGACGCCGGTCTTGCCCGGCTGTGGGAGGTGATGAACGCCTGCATCTCGCGCGGGATGACCGGCGAAGGCATCCTGCCCGGCGGCCTCAAGGTGCGCCGCCGCGCCAAGGGCATCCATGATCAACTGATGGCCGAGCGCGGCCTGAACATGACCGCCCCGCATACGATCAACGACTGGATGAGCCTCTACGCCATGGCGGTGAACGAAGAAAACGCCGCCGGGGGGCAAGTGGTGACTGCGCCGACCAACGGGGCGGCAGGCGTGCTTCCGGCGGTGATCCGCTACTGGCTTGACCATGTGCCGGGCGCCGCCCCCTCGGGCGTGGGCGATTTCCTGCTGACGGCGGCGGCCATCGGCGGCCTGTGCAAACACAATGCCTCGATCTCGGGCGCCGAATGCGGCTGTCAGGCCGAAGTGGGCAGCGCCGCCGCCATGGCCGCCGCCGGGCTCTGCGCTGTGATGGGCGGCAGCGCGATGCAGGTGGAAAACGCCGCCGAAATCGCGCTGGAACACCACCTCGGCATGACCTGCGACCCGGTGAAAGGGCTGGTGCAGGTGCCCTGCATCGAACGCAACGGCCTTGGCGCGATCAAGGCCGTCTCCGCCGCCTCGCTGGCGCTGCGCGGTGACGGGGTGCATCTGGTCTCGCTGGATGCCTGCATCGAGACCATGCGCCAGACCGGTCATGACATGCACGAGAAATACAAGGAAACCTCGCTGGGCGGGCTGGCGGTGAACGTGCCCAACTGCTGAGGCCGCACCCCGGTCTTCGGCAGGAGCGGGGGTTTCACACCCCCGCACCCCCGTGGAGTATTTCCAAAGGTGCAAATGCAAGGGATTGCGTCCCGGCCGACGGCACCAGTCCAGTGCGCAGGGGTTAACGCCCACGCGACCGGGACGACTTGCACCTTGCGGCCATCGGGACTCCTCCCTGTTCCGCAGGATCATGATGCGGCGAAATGGTAAACAACTCCCTTACATTTGCACCTTTTGAAATACTCCCGCCGGAGGCCCCGGCTTCCGCCAGACCACCGCCCCGGTCTGTCGTCCGCGGCAGCCGGGCGCGCGGGGGCTCGATGCCCCCAAGCGGCCGCCCCGGAAGGGGAAACACCCGCGAGGTCGCAATCAGACGATCCTGCGGCGACGCATCCGGTTAGGAAGGCGGCATGACACAGGACCGCATCCTTCCCGGCATCATCCTCATGTTGGCCTTCTGCGTGCTGGCGCCGCTGCTGGACACCGCATCCAAGCTGGCCACGGCGACCATTCCCGTCGGCCAGATCACCACGGCGCGATTTTTGGTTCAGGGGGTGCTGATGGTGCCGGTGGCGCTGGTCATGCGGCTGTCCTGGGGGGCCTCGCCGCGGGTGCTGGCGCTGATCACCCTTCGGGCGGTGTTCCTGATCGCCTCGACCTTCGGCTTTGTCGCGGGGGTGCAGTTCATGCCCATTGCCGATGCCCTGGCCATCGTCTTTGTCGAGCCCTTCATCCTGTTGATCCTGGGCCGGCTGATCTTTGGCGACCATATCGGGCCGCGCCGGATCATCGCCTCGCTGGTGGGATTTGCCGGGTCGATGCTGGTGATCCAGCCCTCGCTCGCGGCATTCGGCACAGTGGCGCTCTATCCGCTGATCTCGGCCTTTGCCTTTGCCTTCTACATGCTGGTCACCCGGGCGATTGCCGCCGAAGTGCATCCGGTGATCCAGCAACTGCACACCTCGATTGCCGGGGCGGCGATCTGCCTGCCGGCCATGGTGTTGTTGGACGGCACAGGGCTGGCCATGTTCGATCCGGTGATGCCGCAGGGCTGGGCATGGGTGTGGCTGTTCGGCGTGGGCTTCTGGGCGGCGGCCAGCCATATGTGCATGACGCTGGCGCTGAAACATGCCCCGGCCTCCACCCTGGCGCCGATCCATTATCTGGAGATCGTTACCGCCGTCGCCCTTGGCTATGCCGTGTTCGGCGATTTCCCAAATGCGCTGACCTGGGTCGGCATGGGCATCATCATCGCCTCGGGGCTTTACATCATCCACCGCGAGCGGGTGACGGCAGGCCAAATCCGCGCAGAACTGCCCGAAGCGATCTGACGGGCAGGATCACCAGCATCGCCGCCGCGTCGAAGCGCAGCCGCACCCGCGGCGCGCTGACTTCGTTCGAGGTGCCGATCATGCCGTCCGGCGCGAAGTGCAGCCCGTCGATCGGCCAGCGCAGCCCCTCGCTTGTCCCTTGCACCGGCGCCATGGGGAAGAGCGACAGACGCGAGCCGACGGGCAGGTGCAGCTCCATCTCGGGCGGCGCCAGAAACGTCACCTCCTGCGCGCTCAGGATCAGGGCGCGGCGGTCGGGGTGGCGGGTCAGCGCGTTCAGCACGGCAAGCCCGTGGTCCAGCCGCGCCCCCTGAAACCCCACGCCCAGCACGAAGGGCGCCCGGATATGGCGCAGCGCCTTGTCAAAATCGGTGGTTTCCTGTTCCGCAACGGGAAACAGTCGGCCCTGCAACCGGGCCTGTGCCCCTGCCGAAATCGAATCGAAATCGCCGTAGACCGCCCGGGGCATGACCCCCAGCCGCAAGAGCCGGTCCGCCCCGCCATCGGCGGCAACGATTTCAGGGGCATGGGCCAGCGCCCGGCGCAGCAAAGCCGCGCCGAAAGGCGCCCCGCCGGCCAGTGTCACCCCCTCGCGGGATTCGACAATCCCCTGATTCATGCCAATACTGTTCATCCAATTGCGGCAAAGAGCCCATCCGGTGAACACAATCAATCCTTCAAATTACCGCCGTCTGTCCATGGAAACGAACAGGACGGCGGGCAATTTGGCGGGGTGAATAGTCAAGAGGCGGCATCCGATGCTCGGAGCGAGTAAAATTCTGACGGTGTCCTACGGGACATTCTCCTGCACGCTGGAGGGGTTTGACGAGCCCTTCTCGACGATGAAGGCGATCGCAGAATATTTCCGCGATCTGGCCGCCGAGGACCGCTATTTCGGCGCCGAGCCGCCCACCCCCGATGCCGCCATGCTGCACCGTATCGCCGAGCGCGAGATTCAGCGCCGGGTCGAGGCCAAGGTGCAGGAAAACGGCGTGATCCTGCGGGCGGGTGACGAGGGCAGCGTGCGGGCGGCGCCGGTTCCGGCTGTGGCCCCCTTTCTGGATGCGGCCCCTGCACCGGATGCGGCCCCGGCGGAATCCGCGGCGGACAAGCTGCGCCGCCTGCGCGGCGAGGCGGCGGTGCTGCCGGTTGCGCCCGCTGTGGCGCCCGCGGCAGAGTCGGCGGCAGAGCCGAGTGAACCCGAAGCAGCCCCGCTGGTCGCCCCCACGGCGCCGGTTCTGGCGGCGGCTTATGAAGAGGATGAGCCGGTCGAAGACCTGCGCGCCGATGTCGGCTTTGACGATGACGCGCCGGTGGAAACCGGCTTTGGCGCCGATTTCGACTATGACGGCGATCTGGAGCCCGAGGCGCCGCAGGCCGATCTGCTGCCCGAGGTGGCAGAGCCGGTGGCAGAGATTGCCGAAGAATTTGTCGAAGAGCCCGTCGAAGACTTGGCCGAAGACCTGATCGAAGATTTGGGCGAGGAATTTGCCGGGGACGAGCCGGTGCTGACTGCGGCTGAAATTCTCGACGCGGATGTCGCGGAAGAGTTGCCCGACAGCTTTGCCGAGGAATTTGCCGAAGACACCGACCTGTCCGAAGAGACCGATCTCGCCGATGACGGCGACGAGGCGATGCTGGCTGCGCTTGCAGTGCTGGATGCGCCCGCCCCTGCCACCGAAGCGGTGACGGAAGCGGGGACCGATGCCCTGCCCGAAGATCAGGACTGGGACGACGAGGATGAGGGTGACGACACCGCCGCCATGCTGGCCGCTCTGGTCGATCCGCAGCCCGAGGCCCCCCCGGCCGCCGCGCAGGATGACGCCGAAGATGACGGGTTTGCCCTTGGCAACCTGACCGCGCCCGCGACCTTCGACTTTGACGACGATGCGGATGACAGCTTTGCCGAAGATGAGGCCGAGGCCAGCACCGGCACCGAAGCGATCGACGCGGCCGAACTGGTGGCCGCGGCCCCTGCGCCTGCGCCCGAAGCCGAAGAGTTGGCCGAAGAGGCGACCCCCGCCCCGGTCAGCGAAAAGGCCCAGCGGGCCCGCGCCCGGGTGATCCGTATTCGCCGCAGCGATGCGCCGGCTGTGGCCCCCGTCGCAGCTCCTGTCGCGGCACCCGCCCCTGCCGAAGCCGCGGCGCAGCCGCTGCGCACCTCGCTCTTGTCACCCGAAGCCGAAGCGGCGTTGCAGGCCGAACTGGCCGCGCTCGAAGCCGAGATCGGCGGGCCTGAGGTCCATGCACCTGCCCAGCCCGCCGTTCAACCCATGGAACAGCCCGAGGCCGAACCGCGCCGCCGGACCGAGACCGGCGCCCTTGGCACCGGCGCGGATGATTCGGTGTCGCGGCTGATCGCGCGCACCGACACCGAGATGGACGGCGAAGACACCCGCCGCCGCCGCTCGGCCATCGAGCATCTCAAGGCTGCCGTGGCCGCCACCACCGCCGAACGCCAGATGCAGGGCGCCACGCCCGCGCGCGGCGAAACCCGCAAGGATGCCTACCGCGCCGATCTGGAACAGGCCGTGCGCCCGCAGCGTTCCGAAGGCCAACGGCTGTCGCCGCTGGTTCTGGTTTCGGAACAGCGCATCGACCGCCCGCGCTCGACCGCCTCGACGGCGGCGCTTTCGGTCGCGTCGGACAATCTGGCCGATGCAGCGCCCGCCGCCCCGGCCAGCGCCCCCGGCCCGGTGCGTCCGCGCCGCGTCAAGGCGGGACGCCATACTGCCGCTGTGGCCCAGACCGTGGCCGAACTGGCGCCCGAAGAAACGCCGGTCGCCCCGCCCGCGCCGCCCCGCCCGCAGGTGGTGCCGCCGCAGGCCGATCTGGATGCCTTCGATCTGGATGATGAGGATGAGGACGACGGCAATGTCTTCTCCGACAGCAAGGGCTTTGCCGACTTTGCCGAACGGCTGGGGGCGACGCAGCTTCCCGATCTGATCGAGGCGGCGGCGGTCTATTGCGCCATGGTGCTGAAGCGGCCCGAATTTTCGCGGCCGCTGGTGCTGCGTCAGGTTGCCGAACTGCCCGCCGGTGCGGGCCTTGCGCGTGAAGAATGCCTGCGCAGCTTTGGCTATCTGATGCGCAAGGGCCGGATCGCCAAGATCCGGGCCGGGCATTTTGCGGTGACCGAACGCTCGCCGATCCTGGCCGAGGCACTGCGCAACGCCGGCTGATCAGGATACCGGGACAGAACATCGGGGCGGAGGCTGCCACTCACGCCCTTGCGAAGGCGGGCCATCGGGGGATGGTCCGCCTTTTGCCTTTCAGGGGTCTTTCGGCGCGTCCGGGTCGTCTTGCCCCACACCGCGGAACACCGCCCGCAAGGGCAGCGCCCAGAGGACGCCAAGCCCGACATAGACGAGGAACTCCATCGGAACCGAAGGGCGGCCCCGCCAGGCATTCAGCCAATCCACCAGATTGACCGCCACTACGATATACAGCGGCAGCCCGACCAGAAGGATCAGCAGCGACAGGCGGCGGCGGGTCTTGTAGCCAAGGGCCATGGCCGTTCCTTCCGGGGTTCAGTCGGCGAAGGGATCGGTCACCAGAATGGTGTCGTCCCGTTCCGGGCTGGTGGACAGGAGCGCGACCGGGCACTGGATCAGCTCTTCGATGCGGCGGACATATTTGATCGCCGCCCCCGGCAGATCGGCCCAGGACCGCGCGCCTGCGGTATTCTCGGACCAGCCTTCCATCTCTTCATAGATCGGCGTGCAGCGGGCCTGTTGATCGGCGGCGGTGGGCAGGTAATCCATCCGCTGGCCGTCGAGTTCATAGCCGACGCAGATTTTCAGCGTCTTGAACCCGTCCAGCACGTCGAGCTTGGTCAGCGCGATGCCCGACACGCCCGAGGTGGCGCAGGTCTGGCGCACCAGCACGGCATCGAACCAGCCGCAGCGGCGCTTGCGCCCGGTGACGGTGCCAAACTCATGCCCCCGCTCGCCCAGACGCTCGCCATCGGCGTCATGCAGTTCGGCGGGGAACGGGCCTTCGCCGACGCGGGTGGTATAGGCTTTGACGATGCCAAGGACGAAATCAATCGCGGTCGGGCCAAGGCCGGTGCCCGTCGCCGCCTGCCCGGCGATCACGTTGGACGAGGTGACAAAGGGATAGGTGCCAAAGTCGATGTCCAGAAGGGCGCCCTGCGCCCCCTCGAACAGGATGCGCTTGCCCGCGCGCCGCGCTTCGGTCAGCACTTTCCAGACCGGGCCGGCATAGGGTTTGATCTTGGGTGCGATTTCAAGGATCTGCGCCTTGAGCGCCGCCGGGTCCACCGGATCAAGGCCAAGCCCCGCCCGCAGCGCGTTGTGATGGGTCAGCAGGCGGCCGATCCGGGTGTCGAGCGTGGCTTCGTCAAAGATGTCGGCCACGCGTATGGCGCGGCGGCCCACCTTGTCTTCATAGGCCGGGCCGATGCCGCGCCCGGTGGTGCCGATCTTGGCCACGCCGGTCTGGCTTTCGCGGCCGCGGTCCAGCTCGCCATGGATCGGCAGGATCAGGCTGGCATTTTCCGCAAGGATCAGGTTTTCCGGCGTGATGTCCACGCCCTGCGCCCGCAGCTTGTCGATCTCGGTCACAAGGTGCCAGGGGTCCACCACCACGCCGTTGCCGATCACCGAAAGCTTGCCGCCGCGCACGATCCCCGAAGGCAGCAGCGACAGCTTGTAGACCTTGCCGTCAATCACCAGCGTATGGCCGGCGTTGTGGCCGCCCTGGAATCGCGCCACGATGTCGGCACGTTCCGACAGCCAGTCCACGATCTTGCCCTTGCCCTCGTCGCCCCACTGGGCGCCCACGACAACCACGTTTGCCATATGCACGGTCCTTGCGCTTTGGAAAAACCGTGCGAGCTATAGCGACCACAGGCGGCCAGCGAAACAGCAAAATGGCCGCAGGAGGATGCGATGTTTCTCTACCTGACCCTCGGCACCAATGATCTGGCCGCCGCGAAACGCTTTTACGATGCGGTGATGCCGACGCTCGGCCATGGCTTGCGCGCCGAATATCCTGATGAGGTGGGCTATGGCCCGCCTGCCCCGGCGCGGATCACGCTCTGGATCACCCATCCCTATGACAAGCGGCCCGCAACGGTGGGCAACGGCTCGATGCCGGCGCTGGTGGCGCCCAGCCGGGCCGCCGTCGATGCCTTTCACGCGGCGGGGCTGGCGGCAGGCGGAACCGACGAAGGCGCGCCGGGCCTGCGCCCCCACGGGCCGCATTTCTACGCCTGTTATCTGCGTGACCCGGACGGCAACAAGCTTTCCGCCGTCTGCGAGGCGCCGGACGGGCTTGCGCCGCCGGGGGGTTCCGCCTAGATAGGCGCGTCAGCTTCGGGGTTCCCATGGAAAACGTCGTCCTTATCATCCACCTGATCCTTGCGCTTCTCCTGATCGGGGTCGTGCTGCTTCAGCGTTCGGAAGGGGGCGGCCTGGGCATGGGTGGCGGTGGCGGCGGCGTGGTCTCGAGCCGGGGCGTGGCCACGGCACTGGCCAAGCTGACCTGGATTTTTGCCATCGCCTTCATCGCCACCTCGATCACGCTGACCGTGCTGGCCAGCCGTGCCGCGGATCAAGGCTCGGTCGCCGACCAGATCGGCACCACGGCCCCCGCCACGCCCGAAGCGCCCGCCACGGGGGGCAACCTGCCCACCGGCACCGACCTTCTGCCGCCGCCCGCGGCCGATGCGCCTGCCGCCCCGCCCGCCGCCGAAAACTGACCACTACCTTTTGACGCCACCACGAAACCGACTGCAAAATCTTGCGGTCCGGTTGCGCCTTGGTCATTCCTCGGCTATAGGTCAACTCCCGTGGTGCTGCGATTCCCACGCGCCGAATCGCGCTTTTTATCGACTACGGGAGGCCCAATGGCTCGCTATATCTTCATCACCGGCGGTGTGGTGTCCTCTCTGGGCAAGGGGCTGGCTTCGGCCGCCCTTGGGGCGCTGTTGCAGGCGCGCGGCTATACCGTGCGGCTGCGCAAGCTTGACCCCTATCTGAACGTCGATCCCGGCACGATGAGCCCGTTTGAACATGGCGAGGTTTTCGTCACCGATGATGGCGCCGAGACCGATCTGGACCTTGGCCATTACGAACGCTTCACCGGGGTTCATGCCCGGCAGACGGATTCCATTTCCTCGGGGCGGATTTACTCCAATGTGCTGGAAAAGGAACGCCGCGGCGACTACTTGGGCAAAACCATTCAGGTGATCCCGCATGTCACCAATGAAATCAAGGACTTCCTCCGCATTGGCGATGATGAGGTCGATTTCATGCTGTGCGAGATCGGCGGCACGGTCGGCGATATCGAGGGACTGCCCTTCTTCGAAGCCATCCGCCAGTTTATCCATGAGCGCCCGCGTGGCCAGTCGATCCTGATGCACCTGACGCTGCTGCCCTATCTGGCGGCCAGTGGCGAGCTGAAGACCAAGCCGACCCAGCATTCCGTCAAGGAATTGCAGTCGATCGGCCTTGCGCCCGATGTCCTTGTCTGCCGCAGCGAACATCCGATCCCCGACCGCGAGCGGGAAAAGATCGCCCTCTTCTGCAACGTCCGCAAAGAGGCGGTGATCCCGGCCTATGACCTGAAGACGATCTATCAGGCTCCCTTGGCCTATCACAAGGCGGGGCTGGATCAGGCGGTGCTGGATGCCTTTGGCATCACCCCGGCGCCGAAACCGAACCTTGCCCGCTGGGAAGATGTGATGGACCGCCTGACCCATGCCGAGGGTGAGGTGAAGGTGGCCATCGTCGGCAAATATACCCAGCTTGAAGACGCCTATAAGTCGATCGCCGAGGCGCTGACCCATGGCGGCATGGCCAACCGCACCCGCGTCAAGGCCGAGTGGATCGACGCCGAGATTTTCGAGCGCGAAGACCCGGCCCCCTGGCTGGAGAATTTCCACGCCATTCTGGTGCCCGGCGGCTTTGGCGAACGCGGCACCGAAGGCAAGATCAAGGCCGCCCAATTCGCCCGCGAAAAGAAAATCCCCTATCTGGGCATCTGTCTGGGAATGCAGATGGCGGTGATCGAAAGCGCCCGCCATCTGGTCGGCCTGAAGAACGCCGGGTCCGAGGAGTTTGACCACGAGGCGGGTGAAAAGCGTTTTACCCCGGTGGTCTATCACCTCAAGGAATGGGTGCAGGGCAATCACACCGTGCGCCGCAAGGCCGATGATGCCAAGGGCGGCACCATGCGGCTGGGCGCCTATACCGCCAATCTCAAGGCCGGCTCGCGGGTGGCCGAAGTCTACCACGCCACGGTGATCGAGGAACGCCACCGCCACCGCTATGAGGTGGACATCCAGTATCGCGCCCAACTGGAAGAGTGCGGCCTGATCTTCTCGGGGATGAGCCCGGACGGCAAGCTGCCGGAAATCGTCGAGGTGAAGGACCATCCGTGGTTCATCGGCGTGCAATTCCACCCCGAACTGAAATCGAAACCCTTCGCCCCGCATCCCCTGTTCGCGGATTTCGTGCGGGCCGCGAAAGAGGTTGAGCGGTTGGTGTGACGGTTACCCCTGCGATAGGAGGGTTATCCGGCGTAAGACCGGATGACCCCTTCGATGGCGATTGCATGGCCAAGTATCTGACCAAGCTCCGAAATCGGGTGCTTGGTCTCGTTCTTTTCAGAATCAAAGAGCCCGATAGCCTTGTTTGATTTCGAATTGAAGTAAAGCCGGCAAACCGGCTTTCGATTGTTATCATCCACAAAAACACTGCAGTAGGACTTTGCATCGCGCATGGCTCTGTTGCACAAATCGGTTGATCGTGGGACCTCCCCTTTCCGTGGACAGACCTACCCCGCGACCTCTGTGATAG
>NZ_JABUHN010000001.1 GCF_013328815.1 Tabrizicola fusiformis | reverse complement strand
ACGCTCGCTCATGATCCCTCCCCACAAGTCGGGAGCTTGAATCATGCCGCGAGCCGACACTCAAGTGAATTTATGGGTCCTGACCCTAACACCCATTCTCAACGCGCCACTTTACGTCTCAACCGAACTCGACCACTATGGTAAAGATCGATCATTCTGGCCGATCATGCAACACGACCAATATTCCCAAACGAACGAGCGCGGTCTGCTAAAGGTTCTCACCCCTTGTCAACGAGGCTAAACATAGTGTCTGAAAACTTCAAAGATGCGCTTGAGAAAGCCGGCAACGGAAAAGCAATATTGTTTTGTGGCGCGGGGGCGTCCCTAGACTCTTTGGGGTTCAATCTAGAGGAACTTCCAGCGGCCAATCCCCTGCTGAGAAAGTTTAATGAACACTTGGGAAGGAATTTCTCAAAGATTCAAATAGCAGCTTCCAAAGTGGCGGACCAATCTATTCGTGACTACTTTAAGATCATCACGGAATGCTTCAAAGTGAAATCGGTGTCTGATGACATGGTGAGCATCATGTCATTCCCTTGGCAGCGCGTATACTCGACCAATTATGATGACAGTGTGGAACTTGCGTGTGCAAAAATTGCAAAGAAGTGCCAAACTCTTACCGCTAAAGATAAACCCACAGATATCCTAGAAGATCGCATTCCAATCATTCACTTACACGGATTTGTGAACCATTTTCGCATCGACACTATTCGTGAAGAATGCATCTTGGACTATGGTTCCAATGTCGCAAATTCGGTTTACGAAGGTCCTTGGGCCACAGAACTTAAGAACGACATTTCTACAGCTGACATTGTGGTGTTTTTAGGATATTCACTATACGATCCAGAAATCGCAAAACTAACTCTTCAAGGTGGAAACTCAAAGAGCAAGATCTTCTTTATAAACCATAGAATTGAAGACGAAGAATTGATTTATATGCAAGAGCGTTTCGGCACTCCGGTCAACATTGAAAAGGATGGTCTTGCAAGAACCATTATTGATCTACCTGTTGGTACTGACGTTACCCAACGGAGATACATCTGCTTTCGCCCATCGAAGGATTTTAGTGTTACACACAGGGTAATCAATTATGAAGACCTAAGCGATTTGTTCCTATTCGGGCGCGTTCAGGACGATGTACTTCAGGCAGATATTGTTTCAGGCCAATCGAATTATATTATCTGTCCGTCAGACGTAGAAAAGGTAAAATCTGAACTGAAAAACGGGAAGAACCTAATTTCGCTATACTCCCCGCTCGGCCATGGGAAGACCGTCCTTACCAAAATCTTGACCGCCGAATTAGGGAAGACTTACGAAGTATTTCTGGCCATAAGAAACCAAGACGAGTTCATGGAAGAGGTGCGCTCAATAATCACGAACTTCAGTACTCCAATTTTCATTCTTGATGACTACTACAAATACTCACGTCATCACAAAGAGCTTTCTAAGCTCTCGCCCAAGGATGCCATTTTCATTTTCACTTCACGACTGAGCGTACACGAAATTCGAAAGGAAGAGTTATCATCGCAGTTTTTGAACCATGAAGTGGTTGATATTAGAATAGGCCACCTTTCCGAAGTTGACGCTGAAGCACTTGTCCCGTTGATCAACCAAGCTGGCATGTGGGGAAACATGTCCGACTTCCCCAGTGAAAAGAAGGCGAAGGCGCTTCTTTCCGTCACTGAAAATGGGTTCCAAGCCAACTTTGCAGACATCCTAGTGGGATTGATGAGTTCCAGCGAGATGATTGGCCGGATCAAGAAGGAACTTGAAATTCTGAAGGGAGTTTCTTCAGACGCCTACAGTGCGGTACTTCTCTCTATGTATCTTGAGTTCACAAACAACCATATTGACGAGTTTATTATTGATCAAGCTATGAAGTTTGATCTCGCCAATTTAAACTCTACTGACGAAGTGGCAAATATATTTAGGCTATTCTTCTCACCTTCTGGTGGGACGGGCGGATACTTCAAGGGTTCCATTTTCGCCAAATATGCAATGGAGAAAATTTGTGTTCCGGAGGATATTATTAGTACAATAGAACAGGCTGCCAATAATCTCGCCAACAGCCGCCCTTTGTTTCCGGAAGTCAAGCTTGTCCTAGTTGACCTTCTGCGGTTCAATTACCTTAAAGTCATCGCTGGCAAGGATCACTCTAGACTTAAGAGAATATCGAAACTTTACTCAAATCTATCGTCGAATTCAAATCTTAACAGTGACGATTTGTTTTGGAATGCATTCGGCATGAGTGAAAGATCACTTAGCAATTTTGACTCTGCCGTTAAGCACTTTAGGACAAGCATCAGTTATGCAAAGCTCCGTGGGCCAAACTATGTTCCGTATCACGCCCAGAATCAGTTGATTGTTTGTCTTCTTGAGCGCGCGACAACACTTGAAATTGATACCTCAACTGCATTTACCAATCTTGGTGAAGTTCTAAGCTTGCTGACTCTTCAAGCTGACGATGAAAGAACCCATGGGCGCGGGCAAGCGTTTGCATGGCACAAAGAACTTATTGCTTTCCTGGAGATTTATAAATCAAAGTTTGATGGCGGTCAGAGAGCCTTGATGAACGCACAGATTCAAAAGTATGTGTCATTCATAGTCCGCAACGTTTCTGGTTGGGAGAGTAGAACCGAAGCGGCACTTACGGTTCGGAAGTTACAGTCTTTCATTGCCAATAACCCGGCATGAAGAGCTTTTTGAGGTGTGCTGCGGTAGGTTAGGGGTAATGGCATGGATTTCCACCGAACTAAGGGAACTTTCCTTTTCATCGTGTTGCCTTGCTACCGTCGCTGCATCCAGCTTGACGCAAGCACCGGCGCGCGCTTCGGCGCGGGCGCGGCTTCGGTCGAAAGGTCTGCCCGGCGCTGGTCATAGTCCAGATTGAGCAACGCCCGCGCAGCGAAGGCATAGACCACACAGTCAAGCGCCTCTGCCCGCCGCCCCGGAATCCGAACGAAGCTGCGCGCCGGCTGACCTCGCGTGTAGCGCACCACAGACCGTTCGGACGCAAGTTGTTCAAACCAGACCGGGGGCAGATCGGCCGAAAACCGGAAGCTGCCCGCCTGCGCCAGCCGCCCGAACAGTTGCTGCTTCACCGTGTCCACGCCGATGATCCACAAGCGCGCGCCCGTCTTGGTGGTCGATCCTGCCCGTTCGATCATTGGACGATTGCCGGGCGCGCCCTTGATCGCCAGCACCTTGCGCCGCGTCCGGGGCGTGGCAAAGGCGGTGACGTGGTGCATGGAAACCCCGTCGCCTGCGTCAATCGCGCAGGCGTCCACCCCGATCTTGCCGCCAAGCGCATGGGGTAAGCGGGCACCGATCAGCCCGTCCAGTTCGACCCAAGTTTCTTCGGCGTCATACTGCCCCCAGATCACCCGATGCCCAAGCACAAGCGCCACACCGCCTTCGGTCCAGCCAAGATAGGTGACTTCAAGACGGTCGTGTTGAACGTCCACGCCAACCGTCAAGGCCAGCACTTCGGCGGGGACAGCGGCAAGTCCGAAAGGTTCGGCGCGGGCCATCAGCTCATCTTCAGCCAGCTCATCCCCGGCGCTGCGCCAGCCTTGGCCAAGGATCGTGTTGACGAAGGTTTGCAGCGTGGTCGGATCGTCTTTCGCCTGGACGAATTCCACGGCCAGCTTGCCCCAAGCGGCGTTGGTGTGAAGGCTGATCAGGGCGTTCATGCGGAACCCCGCATGGCCCCGGACTTCGGGCCGTGTGGCGCGCCACCGGCCAGCCGCGACCATTTCGGGCTTGTGTCGTTCCGATACCGCTGAGGCGCAATGCGGGCACCGCCAGCGGGCCGTTTCGGGTGCGCCTGCATCCCAGACAATATCGGGCCACAGAAGTTCACTCATGGTCCTACATTCGGGACACGGCACTTCATAGATTCGGGCGTCGGATTGAGCATAGGCGCGCAAAACATGGCTGGTTTCATCGTGAACAGGGGTGCTGCCCAGAACGATCTTGCGGTCGGGAAATGACATGGTGCGGCGTTCGGCCAAGAGGATTGGCGACCCTTCAGCGGTCGATTCCATGCCGTCGGCTTCATCCATGAACAAAACCCTGACGTTGTGACGGCGCAGGTTGCGGGGTGCCTTCGCCGCGACCACTTTCAACGATCCGCCGGGGAAGCGGCGCGACAGAAGCGTGTTGCGCCCGGACTCGTCCTGTTCATCCGACAGGGAAGCGGCAAGCGCCGGGGAAGCCCCGAAGATCGGTTCGATATCTGACACCATGTAGTCGCGACAATCGGCTTCAGCGGGCAGAAGGCAGAGGATAGGCGCGGGTTCATTGGCGACGAAGGACGCAAGGGCGCTGGTCAAGAGCGTGGTGAACCCCACCCGGACGGGCTTCACCAGAGTCACCCGTTCGATTTCAGCGTCGCCTATTGCGTCGGCAATCTCGCGCTGAAACGGCCAAAGGCGAACCGGACCGGGCAAAGCGGACACCCCGTCGGGCAGCACGATTTCCCGTTCGATCCATTCCGACAGGCGCAGGCGCGGCGGGGGGATCAGGGCGCGCAGCGCCTGCTTCGTGATCTGGTCAAGCGTCGGCATTGCCAAGTTCCTGCAAGGCGTCGCGCAATTCGCGGTCGATCATCGTCACGTCGCTGGTGGTCAGATGCTGCATGGACTGGCGCAGCCGGGAAGGCACCGCCAGAAGCCGGGATCGAAGGGCGCGCAGGGTATCGGACCACGCCCGTTCCACGTCGCTTGCCGGGACGTATTCGCCGCGCAGGACGGCGTTCTTCAGGGCCTGCGCGTCGGCCTGTTCCCGTGCCAGCCGCGCCCGTTCGCTGGTCAGGTTCAACACCTGTTCTTCGCCGCCGCGCCCGCTTGCCGTCTCGCGCAGGCTGGCGATGTAACGGCGGGTGCTTTCTTCAAGGTCATAAGCGTCATGACCAAGACGAAGGACGATATCCCGCTTGCCAAGGGTGGTCAGCATCCCCGGCGTGATGCCGAACAGGTCGCAAAGGTCGGAACCGCCAATGCGATGGACGGGCTTGTCGCCCCCCAGCCCCGGCAGTTCCGACATGATCCGCATCTTTTAACCCCTTGTAAATTATTGCGTAGCTTCAAGCATCGCGCCTCTGCCCCCCGTATAGGTCAGGGCCGGGAAGGACCCAAAGTCGGCAAAGGGCGGTCGATCAAGGCAAGGTGCACCGGCTTGCCGCGCTTACCGAGATTGCCAATGGTCAGCCAACCCGCCTGTTCCAACTGGTTCAGTGCCCGCTTCGTGGTTCGCGGCGACACACACAACGCCTTAGCGAGTGCGTCGATATCCGGGGCGCGGGTATTGCCTAGGAAGTCGCTGATCAGCACCGCGCCCGGAACGCGCGCAGCCGGGGACAGGCCACGGTCATACATCACGGCTCGAAGCCATCTGTCCTTCGCTTGCTCAAACATTGGCCCGGCCCTCCATCTTGCGGGAAAAAACGCGCGCCCATTTCTCGGCCAAGCTGACTTCAAACCGATCACCGTCACGACGCGGCGGTAGGGTGCAGGGCACCGCCCAACCATCCGCGCCGCTTGTCGGCCCGATCTCGGCCAGTGTCGGAAACCCATGACTCGTAAGCCAATCGTTCCAAGCTGCTTCAGCGTTACCGCAGCGCTTGATCGTGAAAAGGACACCAGTCCATTTTTCGGGTGCCGTCGCCCGGTCGTAAGAAGTCCAGTCCATCCGTCCAGAAGATCGCTTCGAAAGATCGGCTTCTGATAGCTGGCCAGCCCTTTGGATCTTCTTTGGATCAGCCTTTATATGGGAAGGTGCAGCCTTGCCCCCTTTTCCGCGCATAACTGCCCCCTTTTCCGTTGCCCTTTCGCGGATACAAACGGGTGCAGGCTTGCCCCCCTTTTTGTGCTTCGTGGTTGGTGCCTGTGCCGCTTTCGGGCGGTCATGGCCGGACGCTTCCGGCCCCTTCGGGCAGATCATCGGCACCACGTTGTTGCCGCCCAGAAAGAAGATTTCAGACCGATTCCCGCGCCCGCGTCCTTCGGTCTTGATCAGCCATCCCGCCGCCGCCAGATCGCGTAGGGCGCGCTTGATGGTATCGACAGACGTAGCAAGGGCATCGGCCAAGGTGTCGGTGCCGGGCGCGCAATGCGCCGTCTCATGGTGCGAAAACTGCGTTGCGAGAACATGGGCGAGAAGCCGGGCCATGGGCGACAGATCAGGGTCACCCGTGATCGCTTTGAGCCATCCCCAGCGGGCACGGTTCCAGTTGCCGTTCTGATCAACACGCCTTCCAAGGATCGGTGCATCGGCGCTTCCGTATTCAGCACCGTCAAATCGGTTGGACAAACGCCGATTTTCGCCATTGTTTTCAATGGTGCCAGTTGGCAGGGTTGGACAAGCTAAGTCCATTAATATTGCAAGAGAAGTGCCCTTCCCTACGGGCTGCCACTTTCCTGAACAAGTCAAACTGCATAAAGCACCTTCCGCGTTGCGCGAAGGGCTGTTCTCGTAGGCTTTGCGCCGAACAGGCCAAGGTAACCGTCTGATTTCGCAGCGGGTTCCCTGGCGGTCATCTGTCGGGTGATGGGGTGAGAGGCTGGACAACGACCCAAGCGGGGCTCGTTACGGCTGCTTCCTTCCGGACCTGACCGGGTTGGCGAGGTGCCTGCCCGCGCCAACCTCTCGACTGTCGATATAGTCGGGGGGCGGGGCGGGTGCAAGGGTGGGTTTCAGCGCAATTCGGGAGAACCGGCGGTCATGGGAACAGGCGGGCGGGCAATCCGCGCAACACGCCCGAGTCGCGGCGCAGCCGGGCGAGGGTCCAGCCGCCCTGAAAGCTCATCAGCAGGGTTTCGGCGGCATCGCGGGCGGCGGCCCGGGGCAGGCCCAGCCGGACCCCTTCGGCGGCGGCCGCCGCGATGATCCGCTCAAAGGCCGCCGCTGCATGGGCGCGGAAATCGCCCGCTTCAGGCCCCTCGAACATCAGGCCGGAAATCGGGCAGGCATCGGCGCTGTCGAGAATATCGAAAAGCCGCGCCATCTTGTGGCAGAAGGTCGTCGCCCCCCCCTGCCAGTTTTCCGCGCCGGCAAAGGCTTCGCCGGTGATCCGCACCAGTTCGGCCGCAGTCAGGTCCACGGCGGCGCGGGCAAGGTCGGCCTTGCCTTGCGGAAAGTGGTGGTAGAGCGAGCCTTTGGGCACCCCCGCCCCGGCCAGAATCGCGGCAAGGCCGGTGCCGTGATAGCCCTGCTGCCGGAAGAGCCGCGCGGCGGTGGTCACAAGCTTGTCGCGGGTGGTGGCATCTTCCTGCATTGCGCCAGCCTAGCGTGGCGGGGCGCGCGGCGAAAGGGGCCGGGGCCACTAGACCGATTGGTCTATATCTGCTATTAGACCAATCGGTCCAATCCGCAGGAGACGCCGATGCAGATGCAGCCCATCCTCCCGCCGCCCGAAGACATCACCATTGCCGCCGAGGGCGCCGCCCTGCGCGGGCGGCTGTTTCTGCCGCGCGGACGGGCCCGCGCCTCGGTCGTGCTGCATGGGGCGAGCGGGGTTCCGGCGGGGTTCTACCGTGCCTTTGCCACCTGGCTGGCAGAGGAGCGCGACCTGGCGGTGCTGACCTATGATTACCGCGGATTTGCCGCTTCGGCGCAGAGCCATCCGCGGCAGTCGCGGGCGAGCATGGCCGATTGGGGGCTGCGCGATCAGGCCGCGGCGCTGGACTGGATGGCGACGCGGCTGCCCGACAGCCCGCGCTGGGTGATCGGCCATTCACTGGGCGGGCTTTGGATGGCGCATCATCCCGGCATGGCGGGGGTGGAGCGGGTGATCACCGTCGGCTCCGGCCTTGCCCATGTCAGCGACCACCCGCTGCGCTATCGCTGGCGGGCCGAGATCTTCTGGCGCGGGCCGGTGCCGGTGATTGCGCGGGCTTTGGGCTATCTGCCGGGGCGGGCGCTGGGCATGGGGCTGGACCTGCCGTTGCAGGTCTATCTTGACTGGCGGCGCTGGTGCCTGAGCCGCGACTGGAATGCGCGCGATTTCGGCACGCGCCTGCCGTTGCCCGACCCGTCGCGCGTACGCGCCCGGATGCGGATGATTGCGGTGGCAGATGACGATCTGGTCACCCAGCCCGCCGTCTGGCGGCTGATGGCGCGCTATCCCGAGGCGTATAAGCGGCAGTTGGTACTGCACCCTGCCCAATATGGGCTACATCGGGTCGGCCATCTGGATGCCTTCAACCGGAAGAATGCGGTTCTTTGGCCGGCGATCATCGACTAACCTTCCCGAAAAGCGGAGGGGACGATGGCGCAACTGATCCGTATCGACTGGCCGGATTTCGGCACACCCGATCTGCCGCCCGACCTGACCCTGCCCGAGATGGAGGCGCGGCTGGCCGCCTTTCGCCGGGTCGGGGCCTTGGCCGGGCATGAGGTGCTGGTGGTCTATGGCGACCGCGAACACAGCGCCAACCTGCACTGGCTGACCGGCTTTGATCCGCGCTTTGAAGAGGCCGTGCTGGTGGTGACGCCCGATGACGCGCTGCTGCTGGCCGGGAATGAATGCCTGCCCTACACCGGGATTTCGCCGCTGGTGCAATCGGGAGCCATCGGGGTGGGGCATTGTTCCAGCCTGTCCCTGCCGTCGCAGCCGCGCGGCGGGCGCGGGCTGGCAAGCTGGCTGGATCAGATTGTTCCGGCGGGCGCCAGCGTGGGCGTAGCCGGGTGGAAATGGTTTGAGGCAGGCGAGCTGCCCCCCGGCGCCGATCCGGCGCTTGCGCTGGATGTGCCCGCCTTTCTGGCCGATCCGCTGCGCGCCCGCGCCGGGCGGGTGGCCAATGCCACGCCGCTGCTGATGCATCCGGCCTATGGGCTGCGCGCACGGGTAGATGCCGCCGAAATCGCCCGGCTGGAGTTTTCCAACCATATGGCGGCCAAGGCCCTGCGCCGGATGGTCTTTTCCCTGCGCGAAGGAATGCGCGACTTTGAGGCGTTCGAGGCGGCGCGGGTGGGCGGCCTGCCGCTGGGCTGCCATCCGACCTTTGCCACCGGCAGTCGCGCCGAACAGGGCCTGTCGGGGCCGACGGGCGAGGTGCTGCGCCTTGGCTCGCCCATCAGCTTCAACATCTGCCACTGGGGCTCGAACATATGCCGTGCGGGATGGCTGGCGCTGGGGCCGGGCGATTTGCCGGTTGCAGCGCAAGACTATCTCGAAGCTTTCGTGCTGCCCTATGTCGCCGCGATGTCGGACTGGTGCGCGCTGATGCAGCCGGGGGTCTCCGGGGGGGCGGTCTGGCAGGCGATGCAGGACGCGCTGCCCTTCGCGCGGTTTGGCATCACGCTCAACCCCGGGCATCTGATCGGGCTGGACGAATGGATGTCGTCGCCGATTGCCGAGGGGTCGGAGGTGCCGCTCGCCTCGGGGATGGCGATGCAGATGGATGTGATCCCCGGTCATGCCACCTATGGCTCAACCCGGATGGAAGACGGCTATGTCCTCGCCGATGCCGGGCTGCGCGCCGCGCTGGTGCAGGGTTTCCCCGAAGTGGCGGCGCGGATCGCCGCCCGCAGCCGCTTCATGCGCGAGGTGATCGGCATGGAGGTGCCCGAAACCCTGCTGCCACTGGCCGATACCTGCGGCATCGTCGCGCCCTGGCTGCTGGACCCGGCGCAGGTCGTGGCGCTTTAGATCGGCAACCCGGCCAGCCGGGCGCCTTCGATCAGGTCGCCCGCCAGATGATGCGCCCAACGCCCTTCGCTGGGCACGACATCGGGCACCTGCACCACGCGGCATCCGGCGCGAAAGGCCGCTTCGGCCCCCGTCTCGCTGTCTTCGAACACCAGACAGCGGGCCGGGTCCACCCCCAGAAGGCGGGCGGCCAGAAGATAGGGCTCGGGCGCGGGTTTAGGCGCCGTCACATCGTCATAGGTCACGATATGGGCAAAGGCGCCGGCGATGCCCGCCACGCCCAGCTTGTGATCCGCCTCGCGGCGGCGTGACGAGGTGACGATGGCCATGGGCCGCAGCCGCGCCGCCAGCAACACATCCGCCCCGGGCTTCAGCGGCAACCCCTGCGCCACCTTGTCCAGAAACGCCCCGTGCCACAGCGGATGCAGCGCCGCCTGGTCCAGCGTCGGCAGCGCCTCGGCAATCAGCCGCCCGGCGGTGGGCAGGTCTTTGCCGACCAGCCCATGCATGAAACCTTCGCTGACCGGGTGGCCCAGTTCGGCAAAGGCCGCCATCCCTGCCGCCATGGCAAGGCTCTCGGTATCGACCAGCGTTCCGTCGAGGTCGAAAAGAAGGGCGTCGAACATCGGCAGGCTCCGCACTGGGGTCGCCCCGGCAATAGCCGATCAAAGATGCAGGCGAAAGCGATGAAATCCCCCCGGCGCCGGTCCCAACGGCTCGATCGCGGCATCGGGCGCAACGGCGCCTGCCGCGCTGTCGAACAGCGCCGTGGTTCCGGGCAGCGGGCGAAAGGACCAGCCGGGCCCGGCATGGGGCGCAACATGTCCCGCAGCCGCAAGATGGGCGCGCATGACATCGCGCAGACCGGCGCCGCTGGCTTCGGTCAGAACCGCCCCCGGGGGCACCGGAAACCCGCCGCCGCCCCCGGCGCGGTGGCTGCTGGTCACCAGAACCAGCCGCTCTTCGGGCATCAGCACCCGTCCGTTCAGAACCAACGCGCCGATCCGTGATGCCCCCGGATTGGCAATGCCGCCGCAGGCGTTGAAGCGGGCGGGGGCGGAAAGGTCAATCTCATAGGCCAGACCCGGCACCACATCGAAGGTAAAGGCCGGAACGTCCCGGTCGATCAGCGGTGCATCGCGCTGGCCCGGGATCAGTTGCACAAACAGGCTCGCCGCCCGCTCAAGCCAATCGCGCAGGCCGCGGGCGGTCATGTCCAGCGCGACGATCCGGTCGGGATGCGGGAAGAAATCGCTCAGATGCCGCAGACGCAACGGCCCGGGCGGAATATCGGTGTAATTTTCAGGCCCGCCGCGTCCGCCCACCCGCGCGGGCGCCACCGCAGCCAGCACGGGTGTCAGCAGGGGCGCATCCGTCTGGCCCAGCCGCGATGCGACATGGCCCACCATCGCCGCCGCCGCCAGATTCAGCATGGCCGAGGGCCGCACCAGCGCGAAATGGCTGTCGATCCGCACCGAGGTCTCGCCGATCACCTCTGCCGCCCGCGCCCGCAACCCCTGATAGGATGGCCCGGCGACGGCCACGATCTGCGGGTCATCGGCCACATCCGCCGCAAGCCTGCCGCTGTCATCGCGCCGCGCCACGGCGCGCAGCCCGGCCCGGCGGCCCACCACCTGCCAGCATCCGCCCTGCCGCGCCAGCGTCAGGTCAATCACCCCAAGATGCGACCCATGCGCCCCCGGAAGCACCAGCGGTACCGGGCTTGCCGCGCCTTCAGGCGGAAAAACCTCGTGGCTGTGCCCGGCGATAACGGCATCCACCCCGGGAAGGCCAAGGATCGCTCGGGCCGCATGTTCGCCCACCCCGTCCGGCGCGGTTCCGGCCGGCTCCAGCCCGGAATGCGCCAGCGCCACCACCACATCGGCCCCCGCCGCCCGCAGCCGGGCGGCCTCGTCCCGCACCGTGGCCCGCATTTCAGAAACCGTCACGGCTTCGCCCAGATGGTGCCGCTCCCAAAGCGCGGTCTGCGGCGGCAGAACCGAGGTGACACCGATCCGCAGCGGATGCACCTGCCCCGTCTCGTCCGGCAGGCTGCGCTCCACGATAAGACCGGGCCGGTGCAGCGGGCGTCCCTCGGCATCGCAGAGATTGGCCGACAGCACCGGAAACTCGGCATCTGCCAGACTGTCGTGCAGAAAGGCACGGCCAAGGCTGAATTCATGGTTGCCCAGACCAACGGCATCATAGCGCAGGCTGTTCATCGCGGCGATCATCGGATGGGGCGCCCCCGGCGCGACCGACCCGCGCTGCGCCAGATCTTCGGACAGCGGGCCGCCGGTCAGAAAATCGCCATTGTCGAGCAGGACCGACACCGCCACCTCTGCCCGCGCCGCAGCGATCAGCCCGGCCAGCCGCGACAGGCCAACCCCTTCGGCAGGCAGGTCGGAATGATGATCCCAAGGCAGCAACTGGCAATGCAGGTCGCTGGTGGCCAAGAGGCGAAGCACGGGCGCGTCAGGGGGCGTTCCCTGCGGGTCTGGGCGACCGATAATGCCAGTTGCGTCCATGATTTTCCCTTTGGAACGGCATGGCTAGGCCGTTCAGCCTGTCTTGGAACACGTTTACAACCATGGGAAGATCGCCCGGATTGCGCTGGATCAAATTCATCAATTTTCGCCATATAGTTGCATTTCTGCCCAGCCGCTCGCCAATTGTTCACCCTTGGCCTTGCCGGTCCGGTCATGCCATGAAGGCGCGCAGGACAGAGGGGTGAGGCGCGATGCAGCTGGCAGAAACGGTGACCTTCGGCGGGGGCGGTCTGGACCGCGCCGCCAGTTTGCGCGGCCACCCTGCCCGTTTGACCGAATTGCTGGCCGGGGGGCTGGTTCTGCCGCTCTGGCGGGGGCGCGTGCTGGTCGATGCGGCGACGGGCGGGCTGGCGTGGCTGCCGTCCGATGCGCCGCTGCTGCACGGCCGGGCGCCCGAGCTGTTCCTTGGTCTGGTCGGGGATCGTGGGCATTTCGCGGCAGACCTGTCCCACTGGTCCCCGGCCGAGCCTGCAGTGGTGACGGGTGGGTTGTTCGACAGCGGACGGCAAGGCCACCCGGACCTGCCCGAGAGCATCGCCTTTGAAGACCTGCGCGGGCGCATGGCCGATCTGAGCGCGACGGATGCCGAACTGGCCGCGACCGCCCGCGGCCTGCTGCAATGGCATTCCACCCACGGCTTTTGCGCCGCCTGTGGTGCCGCCTCGGTCCCGGCGCAGGCTGGATGGCAGCGCGACTGCCCGGCCTGTGGCGCCACCCATTTCCCCCGCACCGATCCGGTGGTGATCATGCTGGTCACCCGGGGCAATTCGGTGCTGCTGGGCCGCTCGCCGGGTTGGCCGGAGGGGATGTTCTCGCTTCTGGCGGGCTTCATGGAACCCGGCGAGACGATGGAGGCCGCCGTCCGCCGCGAAGTGGCCGAGGAAGCGGGGGTAAAGGTCGGTGCCGTGCGCTATCTCGCCAGCCAACCCTGGCCCTTCCCCGCCTCGCTGATGCTGGGCGCCCATGCCGAGGCCGTTAGCGATACCATCACGCTGGACCCGGTGGAGCTTGAGGCCGCCCGATGGGTCAGCCGCGAAGAGTTGGTCGAAGTGTTCGCCGGAAGGCATCCGGACATCCGGCCCGGCAGAAAAGGCGCCATTGCGCGGTTTCTGATGCTCAACTGGCTTGCAGACAGGCTGGATTGACGCCAGTTTCGCGCTGGGGACGAAAAGATGCGCCGGCCAAGGGTCAGAGCGTGCAGTAAGGACAGGCAGCATGAAACTTACCACCCGGCAGGATATCGAGGCGCCGCTGGCACAGGTCTGGGCCACGCTGACCGATTTTGAAGCGTGGGAACGTGCTGCTATGCGCCGGGGCGCCGATGTGGCGCGCACCGACAGCCTGCGCAGCCTTGCTCCGGGCATGACATGGACCGCCCGCTTTCTGTATCGCGGCAAGGATCGGGCGATGACCATTGCGCTGACCCGTGTCGAGGCGCTGCATCGTCTGGGCTTCAAGGCAGGATCGCAGGCGGTCGAGGCGGATATTCAGATTGAGCTGATGGAAATGGCGGCCAAGCGCACCCGGATGCATGTCACGACTGAGGTGCATCCGCAAAGCCTTGGCGCCCGCCTGTTCCTGCAATCGCTGCGGCTGGCGCGTGCGCGGGTCGAGCGCAAGTTCCAGACCCGCGTCGCCACCCTTGCCCGGGATGTCGAGGCGCGCGCGCGCCAGCGCAGCCTTTAGCGCGGGCGATCGGCGGGATAGACGCCCAGAATGCGGAATTCGCTGGTGAAATAGTCCAGCTCTTCCATTGCGCGCTTGACGTTGGGATCGTCCGGGTGGCCTTCGATATCGGCATAGAATTCGGTCGCGGTGAAGCTGCCGTCCACCATATAGCTTTCCAGCTTGGTCATGTTCACGCCGTTGGTGGCAAAGCCGCCCATCGCCTTGTAAAGCGCCGCCGGAATGTTGCGGACCCGGAAGATGAAGGTCGTCATCATCTGATCGGCGCGGCGGCGGTAATCGGCCTCTCGGCTCATCACCAGAAAACGGGTGGTGTTGTTCTTGTGGTCCTCGATATGGCGGGCGAGGACATCAAGCCCATAGATCTGCGCCGCAATTTCGCTGGCCAGCGCGGCCCGGGCCGGGTCGCCCGCCTCGGCTGCCTCGCGCGCAGCGCGGGCGTTGTCGCTGCTGACCTTGCCCTTGATGCCATGGGTCTTCAGGAAGCCCGCACATTGCGGCAGAATCACCACATGGCCATGCGCCTCGCGCACGTCTTCCAGACGCGCACCCGGCACGCCCAGCAGATTCACATGCACCCGCACAAAGGCTTCGTCCACGATATGCAGCCCGGCCTTGGGCAAAAGCGAATGCACATCGGCCACCCGGCCATAGGTGGAATTCTCCACCGCCAGCACGCCCAGATCGACTTCGCCCGAGCGGGTCATCTCGACCACATCTTCAAAGGTGGTGCAGGGAACCACCTCCATATCGGGCCGCGCCTGCTGGCAAGCCTGATGCGAATAGGCGCCGGGTTCCCCCTGAAAGGCGATGCGGCCGGTCATATCGGGCGCTCCTCGATCAAAAACCCCCCAAAGGGGCGATTGGTCGCGCTACTACACCTTGAAAACCGCAGGGGGAAGCGGGTAGATAGCCCGCAAACCAGCCCTGAGGGAATGCGAGACATGTTCGACACGATGACCCTGACCAAGGCAACCGGCGCTGTTTGCGGCTCGCTTCTGGTCTATCTCTTTGCGTCCTGGGCTGCCGATGCGCTTTACAGCACCGCGCCCGCCAGCCATGGCGGCGAGGAAGTGGCGCAAGCCTATACCATCGACACCGGCGCCGAAGCTCCGGCCGAAGCGGTTGAAGAAGGCCCGTCCTTCGCCGAGGTCTTTGCCGCCGCCGATCCGGCCGCCGGCGAGAAAGTCTTTGGCAAATGCAAAGCTTGCCACAAGATCGACGGCAGCGACAGCACCGGCCCGCATCTGAACGGCGTGGTGAACCGCGCGGCGGCTTCGGTCGGCGGCTTCGGCTATTCCGACGGGATGAAGGCCGTGACCGAGCCGTGGACGCCCGAACATCTGGACGCCTTCCTGACCAACCCCAAGGGTCTGGTTGCCGGCACCAAGATGGGTTTCGCCGGTCTGCCCAAGGTGCAGGACCGCGCCAATGTGATCGCCTATCTGGCGACCCTGCAGTAAGCACCGCGATACGGTGCTGCAAAGGCCGCCTCCGGGCGGCCTTTTTCGTTGCCACACGCGAACTTCACGCATTCGCGCCTTGTGAGCCTGCGGCTTTCCGCACTAGATTCCGCTCCGGGCCGCGGCAACGGCGGCAAGGCAGGGGAGATCGGGCATGACCCAGCGGGCAAAGGTTCTTTCGGTTCCGGCAATGACCTGGCAGATGCGGCTTGCGGGCGGCCTTCTGGCCCTGACCGCCGCGGCTTTTGCCCATGCGGCGCGGGCGGACGGCGGCAAGGTGATCGTCTCCCATGGCATCTCGACCTTTGGCGAATTGAAATATCCCGCCGGTTTCACCCATCTGGACTATGTGAACCCCGAGGCGCCCAAGGGCGGCGAAATCTCGCAATGGGCGCCGGGCACCTTCGATTCGATGAACCCCTATTCGGTCAAGGGCGTGCCTGCCGCGCTGTCCACCCTGTTCTACGAAGGGATTCTGGGTGGCACCGCCGACGAAATCGGCGCCTCCTACTGCCTGATGTGCGAAACGATGGAATATCCCGAGGACCGCTCCTGGGTGATCTTCAACCTGCGCAAAGACGTGAAATTCTCGGACGGCTCGCCCATGACAGCCGAGGATGTGGTGTTCAGCTACAACCTTTTCCGCGAAAAAGGCATTGCCGAGTTCCGCTCGGTCTTCAACGACAAGGTGCAGTCGGCCGAGGTGCTGGATCCTTACCGTGTGAAATTCACCTTCACCCCCGGCACGCCCTTCCGCGACATGCCGGCGAGCGTGGGCGGCACGCCCGTCTTCTCCAAGGCGGATTATGAGGGTAAGAAGCGCGATCTTGAGGATTCCAGTCTGGAACCCTTCCTCGGCACCGGCCCCTATGTGCTGCAAAGCCTGAAGCCCGGTCAGCAGATCATCTATGCCCGCAACCCCGATTATTGGGGCGCCACGCAGCCGCTTTCGGTCGGCCAATACAATTTCGACCGCATTCGGGTGGAATATTTCGGCGACGACAACGCCGCGTTCGAGGCGTTCAAATCGGGCGTCTACACCTTCCGCAACGAAAACTCGTCCAAGCAATGGGCGACCGGCTATGATTTCCAGAACCTGACCAATGGCGCGGTGATCAAGGCCGAATTGCCGTCTGGTGCCATCGCTTCGGGTCAGGCGTTTCTGTTCAACCTGCGGCGCGACACGTTCAAGGACATCCGCGTGCGCGAAGCGATCGGGCTGATGTTCAATTTCGAATGGTCGAACCAGACGCTGTTCTATGGGCTTTACACCCGGATCAACTCGATCTGGGACAACACCCAGATGGCCGCGACCGGCCCTGCCAGTCCCGAAGAGGCCGCCCTGTTGCAACCCCTGATCGACGAAGGGCTGCTGCCCGCCAGCATCCTGACCGATGATGCGGTGATGGCGCCGGTTTCGAACCCCGACAAGGGACTTGACCGCAAGAACCTGCGCGCGGCCTCAGCCCTCTTGGATGAGGCGGGCTGGGAAGTGGGCGTTGACGGGATGCGCCGCAATGCCAAGGGCGAAACGCTCAAGGTCGAGTTTCTGGAAGACAGCCCCAGCTTTGAGCGGGTGATCAACCCCTATGTGGAAAACCTGCGCTCGCTGGGCGTGGATGCCCGGCTGACGCTGGTTGACCCCGCACAGATGAGCCAGCGCAGCGACCCGCCCGCCTTTGATTTCGACATGATCGTGGGCAATGCCCTGAACGGTTATGAGCCGGGCGGCGAGATGAAACAGGCCTATGCCTCGGTCACCGCCAACAATTCCACCCGCAACCGCATGGGCATGTCCGATCCGGCGGTGGACCGGCTGACCGATATCGTCGAGGCGGCAAAGACCCGCGCAGAGCTTGACGTGGCGACCCGCGCGCTGGACCGCGTGCTGCGCGCCACCCGGTTCTGGGTGCCGCAATGGTATAAGAAAAGCCATACCGTCGCCTATTATGACCAGTATGCCCACCCCGATCCGCTGCCACCCTATGCTTTGGGCGAGTTGAGCTTCTGGTGGTTCGATGCCGACAAGGCCGCCAAGCTCAAGGCTTCGGGCGCGCTGAAATAAGCGATGGGCGGCTATATCCTTCGTCGTCTGCTCTTGGTGATCCCGACACTGTTCGGGATCATGGTGATCAACTTCGGCCTGACGCAATTCGTGCCCGGCGGCCCGTTCGACCAGCTTGAGGCGCGGCTGGAAGGCGAAGGCGACGTGATCAAGGCCGTCACCGGCAACGAGGGCGGCGACCCGGGCAGCGAAGCCAAGGGCGGCTATGTCGGCGCCCGGGGCCTGCCGCCCGAGTTCCGCGCCAAGCTGGAGGTCGAATTCGGCTTTGCGCGCTGGGTCTGCGCCCCCGGCTTTACCGGCAAACCCAGCCTTGATACCCCCGAATGCACCAAAGAGATGATCCCCGCGGTCGAGCGGTTCTTCATCATGATGGGCAAGTTCCTGCGCTTTGACTTCGGCGAAAGCTATTTTCGTTCGGCAGGCGTGCTGGAATTGGTGGCCGAAAAGATGCCGGTTTCGATCACCTTGGGCCTCTGGTCCACGCTGATCGCCTATATGATCTCGATCCCGCTCGGCATCCGCAAGGCGGTGCGCGACGGCTCGCCCTTTGACAACTGGACCTCGGGCATCATCATTGCGGCCTATGCCATTCCGGGCTTGCTGTTCGCGGTCATGCTCTTGGTGCTGTTCGCGGGGGGGTCCTATTGGAAATGGTTCCCGCTGCGGGGCCTGACTTCGGACGGCTGGGAAGAGATGAGCCTGTTCGGCAAGGCGCTGGACTACCTCTGGCACATCACGCTGCCGGTGATCGCCTCTACCATTTCCAGCTTTGCCACGCTGACGCTGCTGACCAAGAACAGCTTTCTGGACGAGATCAAGAAGCAATATGTGATGACCGCCCGCGCCAAGGGGTTGAGCGAGGCGCGGGTGCTTTATGGCCATGTCTTCCGCAATGCCATGCTGATCGTGATTGCCGGCTTTCCGGCGCTGTTCATCAGCGTGTTCTTCGGCGGCAGCCTGATCATCGAAACGATCTTCTCGCTGGACGGGCTGGGGCAGCTTGGCTACCGCGCGGCGCTGGAACGGGATTATCCGCTGGTCTTCGGCACGCTTTACGCCTTTGGCCTGATGGGGCTGATCATCGGGATCATCTCTGACCTGATGTATGTCTGGGTTGACCCCCGCATCGACTTTGAGCGGAGGGGTTAAGATGGCCCTCTCTCCTCTGAACGCCCGCCGCTGGCGGAACTTCAAGGCCAACCGTAGGGCCTATTGGTCGCTCTGGATCTTTGCCGTTCTGTTCGGCCTGTCGCTGTTTGCCGAGGTGCTGGCCAATGACAAACCGCTCTTGGTCAGCTATCGCGGCGAATGGCGGATGCCCTTCCTGCGCTTTTACTCCGAGGCGGATTTCGGCGGCGATTTCAAGACCGTGGCCAATTACAAATCGCCCGAGGTGCAATGCCTGATCGTGACCGGCGGGCTGGTCGATTGCTTTGACGAACCGGAAAGCATGATCCAGGCGGTGGCACTGGACCGCTTCGATGCCGCAACCGAAGGGTTCCAGAAGGGCTTCATCCTCTGGGCGCCGATCCCCTACAGCTACAACACGATCAACGAGCTGGGTGGCAAGGCGGCTCCCTCGGCCCCAGATACCGACCATTGGCTGGGCACTGACGACACCTCACGCGATGTGCTGGCGCGGGTGATCTACGGCTTCCGGCTTTCGGTGGCCTTTGCGCTGATCGTGACGGTGCTGACCTCAGTCATCGGCATCGCGGCGGGGGCGGTGCAGGGCTATTTCGGCGGCAAGGTGGACCTGATCTTCCAGCGGTTCCTTGAAATCTGGTCCGGCACGCCCGAGCTTTATGTCATCATCATCGTCTTTTCCGTCTGGCAGCGCAGTTTCTGGCTGTTGATTCTGTTGATGGTGATGTTCGGCTGGACCCGGCTGATTGGCGTGGTGCGGGCCGAGTTCCTGCGGGCGCGCAACTTTGAATATGTCCGCGCCGCCAAGGCTTTGGGCGTGCCCGACCGGGTGATCATGTTCCGCCATGTGCTGCCCAATGCCATGGTGGCCACGCTGACCATGCTGCCCTTTGTCGTCACCGGCGCGGTCGGCTCGCTCGCCACGCTGGATTACCTTGGCTTTGGCCTGCCCGCATCGCTGCCCTCGCTCGGGCAGTTGTCGCGGCAGGCGCAACAGAACCTGCAAATGCCCTCGCTTGCCTTCACCGCCTTTTTCACCTTTGCAATCATGCTGTCGCTCCTCGTCTTCATCTTCGAAGGGGTCCGCGACGCCTTTGACCCGCGAAAGACCTTCAAATGAGCGCGGTTCTTGAGGTTGCGGGCCTGAAAATCGCCTTCCGGCAAGAGGGCCGGGTGGCAGAGGCCGTCAAGGGCGTGTCCTTTGCGGTGGGCAAGGGCGAAACCGTGGCTCTGGTCGGCGAAAGCGGCTCGGGCAAGTCGGTGACGGCGCTGGCGACGGTGGGCCTTTTGCCCGACAGCGCCGAAACCTCTGGCTCGGTCCGCTATCTCGGCCGCGAAATGCTGCGCGCCTCGGAAAACGACCTGCGCAGGGTGCGCGGCAATGACATCAGCTTCATCTTTCAGGAGCCGATGACCAGCCTCAACCCGCTGCACACCATTGAAAAGCAGTTGGGCGAAAGCCTGTCCCTGCATCAGGCCCTGACCGGCGCCGCAGCGCGGGCGCGGATTGTCGAGCTTTTGGGCAAGGTCGGCATCCGTGACCCGGAAAGCCGCCTTGGCGCCTATCCGCATCAGCTTTCGGGTGGACAGCGGCAGCGGGTGATGATCGCCATGGCGCTGGCCAACGGGCCGGAACTTTTGATCGCGGATGAGCCGACGACGGCGCTGGATGTCACGGTGCAGGCGCAGATCCTTGATCTTCTGGCCGATCTGAAACGCTCCGAGGGGTTGAGCCTGCTGTTCATCACCCATGATCTGAACATCGTGCGCCGCATCGCCGACCGGGTTTGCGTCATGCAGGGCGGCGAGATCGTGGAACAGGGCCCGACGGCGGCGGTCTTTGCCGCCCCCGCCCATCCCTATACGCAAAAACTCCTTGCCGCCGAACCGCAGGGCCGGCCCGATCCCGTTGCGCCCGATGCGCCAGAGGTGCTGCGGACTGAACATCTGCGGGTGTGGTTCCCGATCCAGCGCGGCTTTCTGCGCCAGACAGTGGGCCATGTGAAGGCGGTCAATGACGCCAATCTGGTGGTGCGGGCAGGTGAAACCCTTGGCATCGTCGGCGAAAGCGGATCGGGCAAGACTACGGTGGCGCTGGCGGTGCTGCGGCTGCTGCAAAGTCAGGGCCGCATCGCCGTGCTGGGCCGCGAGATTCAGGGCCTGACGGGTGCCGATCTGCGCCCGCTGCGCCGCGATTTGCAGATCGTGTTTCAGGATCCCTTCGGCAGCCTTTCCCCCCGCATGACCGCCGAGCAGATCATCGCCGAAGGGCTGGGCGTGCATGGGCTGGAACCCGGGCGCAACCGGCGCGAAATGGTGGCGGCGATCATGGCCGAGGTCGGCCTTGATCCCGAAACCATGGGCCGCTATCCGCATGAATTCTCGGGGGGGCAGCGCCAGCGCATTGCCATCGCCCGCGCGATGATCCTGCGGCCCAAGTTGGTGGTGCTGGACGAACCGACCAGCGCGCTGGACATGACGGTGCAGGTGCAGATCGTGGGCCTTCTGCGCGAATTGCAGCGCAAATGGGGGCTGGCCTATGTCTTCATCAGCCACGATTTGCGGGTGGTGCGCGCACTGGCGCACAAGGTGATCGTGATGAAAGAAGGCGATGTGGTCGAAGCAGGCGACAGCGCCGCGATCTTTGCCGATCCGCAAAGCGATTACACACGGGCACTGATGGCGGCGGCCTTTGGCGCCCCGCCATGAAAATCCTCTTCGTCCATCAGAATTTTCCCGGCCAATTCCTGCACCTCGCCCCGGAATTGCAGCGCCGCGGGCATGAGGTGCGGGCGCTGACCGACGGCGGCAACACCCGCCCCAGCCCGGTGGAGGTGCTGCGCTATCGCCATGTCGTCCCGCCGGTCGATCCCGCTGCCACCCGGCTGGGCCGCAACTATACCACGATGAGCGACCGCGGTGTGACCGTGGCGCGCGCCGCCCTGCAACTGCGCGGGCAGGGCTATGTGCCCGACGTGATTTTCGGTCATTCCGGCTGGGGCGAGACGCTGTTCCTGAAAGAGGTCTGGCCCGAGGCCAAGCTGCTGGTCTATGCCGAGTTCTATTACAAGGGGCGCGGCGCCGATGTGGGCTTTGACCCCGAGTTCAACCCGCCGCATTTCGATCAGGTGCTGATCGCACAGGGCCGCGCCGCGCATCTGGGGCAGGCGCTCATCCATGCCGATGCCGGGCTGTCGCCCACGCTTTGGCAGGCATCCACCTATCCGCCCGCTCTGCGCGACCGCATCACGGTGATCTTCGACGGGGTCGATACCGCCCGGCTGCGCCCCGATCCCGCGGCGCAGGTCACCCTGCCCGATGGCCGCATCCTGCGGGCGGGGGATGAGGTGCTGACCTTCGTGAACCGCAACCTTGAACCCTATCGCGGCTATCACACCTTTCTGCGCGCCCTGCCCGCAGTGCTGGACGCCCGGCCAGAGGCGCAGGTGGTGATCGTCGGCGGCGATGCGGTCAGCTATGGCGCGGCCCCGAAAACCGGAAGCTGGAAAGAGCATTTCCTGGCCGAGGTCCGCGACCGGCTGGACCTGTCGCGGGTGCATTTCGTGGGCAAGCTGGCCTATCCGCAGTTCGTGGCACTGATGCAGGTTGCCCGTGCCCATGCCTATCTGACCTATCCCTTCGTGCTGTCATGGTCGATGCTCGAGGCAATGGCGGCGGGGGCGCATGTGGTGGCCTCCTCCACCGCGCCGGTGCAGGAGGTGATCGAAGACGGGGTGAACGGCACGCTGGTCGATTTCTTCGATGTGCCGGGCTGGAGCCGCGCCCTGACCGCGGCGCTGGCCGAACCCGACCGCTTTGCCTCCCGCCGCCTTGCCGCGCGGGCGACCGTGCTGGAACGCTATGACCTGCACGGCATCTGCCTGCCGCGCACCGTCGCCTTTGTCGAGGGTTTTGCCCCGTAGGATGGGCAATCTGCCCATCCTACTCGCCGCCCTCAGTAGATTTCGTAGCTTGTAAAGTCCGGATTGGCGCCCCAGATGCCGCCATGGCATTCCATGTTGAAATCCTTGGCAAGCCAGAGATGGCCGACATAGGTATCCAGTGTCACCGCCTCACCCGGCAGCAGCCCGGCATATTCCACCGGCGCCCCGGCGAAGTCGAGCCAGGAGATCGACACCGCAATGTCGCTGCGGTTCACAAACTCGACCTGCGCCGGATCGGAACTTTGCGGCGAGGGCGCGTCGCCATAACCGGGGCAACCCAGGCCCATGTTCGAAGCGTCATCCTCGATCGGGGGGGCCGTCTGCGCCAGCTTCGGCTTGGGCGCTGCGGCAGGTTTGGGGGTGGCGGGCGCGGCGGCAACCTGCCCGGCGCGGTCCACACATTCCTCGATCTTCAGCATCGCAGCGCTGGAACCGGAAAGGGCCGCCGGGGTGATCTGGCCATTCGCCTCAACCTGCAGGCGGCTGCCGTCGCGGATCGACTCGACCAGACCGTCCTCCAGGAACATCGCATAGCGGCCATTGCCTTGCGGGTAGAAGGTGCCCTCGAACGAGGCGCGGTCAACATCGACATAGCCCACCACTTCCGGCGGATTGTCGAGCGGGCCATCGATGGTCAGGCTCCAGCCCTCGCTACTTTTTTCAAGCGTGAAGGGGAAATCCATGCTGACCCCGCTGCAGCGCATGAACGAGCCGTCATAGGTGATAGACAGCACGTCCCATCCACGTGTCTTGCCATAGTCTGTGTATTCTTCTTGGGCGGTGGCGGCAAACCCGGTCAGGATCAGACCAAGCGCCGCTAGCCCCGAAAGGCGCAGGCGCGAAAGACGTGTAGGCATGTTGCAATCCGCAAGCAAAGGGTGAGTTTCGTCAGAACCCCGGCACGGCTGGCCTGACCGGCGCAACACTATCCAGCGCCGGATAAAGAGAAAGTGAATTGTTCGGCAGACTTGCCGATTGCCCGTGCCGATGGCCAGGCCGCCTAGATTGCCGCCGAATGCTGCGCCTTGCTCTGGTCATAGGCGTCGAACGCCCGTGCCACCATCCGGGCCAGCGGCCTGCCCTGCGGCAGGATGGCAAGCCCGGTCTGATCCAGCGTCACCATCCCCGGAAAGGCGGCAGCGGCCTCGGCCAGAAGGGTGTCCAGCCGCGTCTCGGTCACCGCAAAGCTGGCCAGAATTTCGGCCCGCTCCACCCGAAAATCGCACATCAGCGCCTCAATGATCCGACCACGCATCTGATCCTCGCCCGTAAAGGCATGGCCGCGGTGGGTCGAGAAATGGCCCTCGCGGATCGCCTTGGTATGAACCGCCGTGGCCGAGGCATTCTGGGCATAGCCTTGGGGAAACCGCGAAATCGACGAAGCGCCAAGCCCCACCAGCACCGGCGCCGTGTCGTCGGTGTAACCCTGAAAATTGCGCCGCAGCGTTCCGGCCTTGGCCGCCTTGGCCATGCCATCGCCGGGACGGGCGAAATGGTCGATGCCGATTTCGTCGTAACCGTCCCAGACGAACAGCTTGCGCGCTGTTTCGAACAGGTTCAGCCGTTCCTGCGGGGTGGGAATGGCGTCCGAGGGGATCATCTGCTGGCGGCGGCTGACCCATGGCACATGGGCATAGCCATAAAGCGCCACCCGATCAGGCGAGAGGGTGAGCAGCTTTTGCACCGAATCCGCAATCCGGCTGTTGGTCTGGAACGGCAGCCCATAAAGGATATCGGCATTCAGGCTGGTCACGCCACGGTCGCGGATCATGTCCGCAACCTCTTTGGTCAGTTCATAGCTTTGTTCGCGCCCGATGGTCTTCTGGATCTCGGGGTCGAAATCCTGCACCCCGATCGAGGCGCGGTTCATCCCCGAAGCCACCAGCGCATCCAGCCGGGCGGCGTCGATTTCATTCGGGTCGATCTCGACCGAGAATTCAGCGCCCGCGGCCATTGGCACCGCGTCAAACACGCTGTCGGCGAGATCGCGCATCATGTCGGCCGGCATCAACGTGGGCGTGCCACCGCCCCAGTGCAGCCGCGACAACCGCACCCCCGGCGCCAGATGCCGGCGCAAAAGCGCGATTTCCGCCTTCAGCACCTTGGCATAGGCGCGGACCGGCTCATCGCTGGATGTGCCCTGCGTCCGGCAGGCGCAGAACCAGCAGAGCCGCCGACAGAAGGGCACATGCAGGTAAAGCGAGATCGAAGACCCCGCCGGGATCGCCTCGATCCACTGCACAAAGGTTTCGGAGCCCACGCCGCCCGCAAACTGCGGCGCCGTGGGATAGGAGGTGTAGCGCGGAACGCGAGCGTCAAAAAGCCCCAACCGCGTGAGTTGCGCTTGAATGGTCATTCCCGTATCTATGATTGGAACCGGCCCGCTGGCCTTGACCTAAATCAACCCGGACAGGGCATGTCGCATCAGGATCTGCAACTTATGTCACATGACTGCGGCGGTTGCCCGATCCGGCACCGCGCGGTCTGCGCACGCTGCGATGCCGATGAACTCTCCCGGCTGGAAACCATCAAATATTACCGCAGCTATCAGGCCGGGCAGACCGTGGTCTGGTCCGGCGACCGGATGGATTTCGTCGCCTCGGTCGTCTCGGGAATCGCCACGCTGACCCAGACGATGGAGGATGGGCGGCGGCAGATGGTGGGCCTTTTGCTGCCATCCGATTTCGTCGGCCGCCCGGGCCGCGCGCAGGCGGCCTATGACGTGACCGCAACCACCGATCTGGTGATGTGCTGCTTCCGCAAGCGACCCTTTGAAGAGCTGATGTCCACCACGCCCCATGTCGCCCAGCGTCTTCTGGAAATGACGCTGGACGAGCTGGATGCGGCGCGCGAATGGATGCTGCTTCTGGGGCGCAAGACTGCGCGGGAAAAGATCGCCTCGCTTCTGGCGATCATCGCCCGCCGCGATGCCAGCCTCAAACTGCGCTCGGCCAAGGGTGCGCTGGCCTTTGACCTGCCGCTGACGCGCGAGGAAATGGCCGATTACCTTGGCCTTACACTGGAAACCGTCAGCCGTCAGGTTTCGGCGCTGAAGCGCGACGGCCTGATCCAGCTTGAGGGCAAGCGCCATGTCGTGGTGCCCGATTTCGACGCCTTGCTGGAACACACCGGCGACGATTCGGACGGCGGCTTCCTCAACTGATCAGTTGAAGGCGCAACCCGCCTTGATGCCCAGTTTACGGAACACCGAGGCCGCCGGGCAAAAGCCGGTGATCGCCGATTGCATCAGGTTCAGCCCGATGAACACCGTGAACCAGATGAACAGGGGCGAGACGAAGGCGATCAGCGCCACGCTCAACAGCACCATGGCACCGGCGAACAGCATAACCGAACGGTCGAGGGTCATTTTCCACTCCTATAGATTGGGTTGCCGAGGGCATAGCAGCTTCGGCAAACACATTCAATAATCATTATATGAATTACTCCTCCCCTTGGCCTCTTCCCCTTGCCGCGGCCCCGTGCCAGCCTTGCCCAAAGCCGAGGAAACCCGATGACCCAGTTCTTCACCGCCGCCGACGGCGCCCGCCTTGCCTATGCCGATCAGGGGGCGGGGCTGCCCGTTCTCTGCCTTGCCGGGCTGACGCGGACCATGGCGGATTTCGACTATCTGGCACCGCATCTGCCGGGTATTCGCCTGATCCGCATGGATTATCGCGGCCGCGGGCAAAGTCAGTGGACCGGCGCCGAAACCTATACCGTGCCGCAGGAAGGGCAGGATGCGCTGGCGCTGCTGGATCATCTGGGCATTGCGCAGGCGGCGATCCTTGGCACCTCCCGCGGGGGGCTGATCGGGTTGGGGCTGGGGGCCATGACGCGCGGGCGGGTTCTGGGGCTTTGCCTGAACGATGTCGGCCCCGAAATTCACCGCCCGGGGCTGGAGCGGATCATGGATTATGTCGGGCGCAATCCCGCCGCCCGCACCCATGCCGAAATGGCGGCCAAACTGCCGCGCGCCCTGCCCGGCTTTGCCAATGTGCCCGACAGCCGCTGGCTGGATGAGGTGCGCCACCATTATGACGAGACGCCAGAAGGGCTGCGGATCAACTATGACCCGGCGCTGCGCGACAGCTTTCTTGCCGCCTTTGCCGGGCCGCCGGTAGACCTTTGGCCGCTGTTCGACATGCTGGCGGGCCTGCCGCTGGCCCTGATCCGGGGGGCAAACTCGGACCTTCTGTCGGCAGAGACCGCCGCAGAGATGCAGCGCCGCCGGCCCGACATGCTGTTTGCCGATGTTCCCGACCGCGCCCATGTGCCCTTTCTGGACGAAGCCGAAAGCCTGTCCGTCATCCGCAACTGGCTGGGGGCGATGGCATGAGCGACCTTGCCCGCATCGAAGCCGCCGCAGCCCGGTTGGCCGGACAGACCCGGGTGACGCCGCTGCTCAACGCGCCCTTGCTGGATGCGCTGGCGGGGCGGCGTATTTTCGTCAAGGCGGAATGCCTGCAATGGACCGGCAGCTTCAAGTTCCGTGGCGGCTGGTCGGCGGTCTCGGCCCTGCCGCCCGAGGTCCGTGCGCGCGGCGTGATCGCCTATTCCTCGGGCAACCATGCGCAGGGGGTGGCGCTGGCCGCCGCCCGCCATGGCGTGCCAGCCGTCATCGTGATGCCGGTCGATGCCCCCAGGGTTAAGATCGAGAATACAAAGTCTTATGGCGCCGAGGTGGTGCTTTATGACCGCGTCAGCGAAGACCGCGACGCCATCGGCGCCGCCCTTGCCAAGGCCCGCGGCCTGACCCTGATCCGCCCCTATGACGAGCCGGAGGTGATTGCCGGGCAGGCCACGGTCGGGCTGGAAATCGCCGCGCAGGCCGCCGAAGCGGGCATCGCAGAGGCCGATGTGATCACCTGCTGCGGCGGTGGCGGCTTGACCGCCGGTATCGCGCTGGCGCTTGAGGCGCGGGCGCCGGGGCTGCGGGTGCGGCCGGCCGAACCGGAGGGGTTTGACGATACCGCCCGCTCGCTCGCCTCGGGGCGGCGGGAGCGGAACGCGGCGCTGGCGGGTTCGCTCTGCGATGCCATCGTGACCCCAAGCCCGGGCGAGATCACCTTTCCCATCCTGCAACGACTTTGCGGCCCCGGACTGGTCGTGACGGATGAAGAGGCGCTGCGGGCAATGGCGCTGGCCTTTACCCATCTGCGCATCGTGGTGGAACCGGGGGGTGCGGTGGCACTTGCGGCGGCCCTCTTCCGCAAGGATCTGCCCGATACCGTGATCTGCACCGCCTCGGGCGGGAATGTGGAGCCCTCTCTTTTCGCCGATGTCCTGCAGCGGTATGCCTAGGTCATGTCTCTGATTTACCTTGACGATCTGCGCCTGAATGCGGTTCTGGATGGCCCTTCGGACGGCCCGCCCCTTGTGTTGATTCACGCGCTGGGCACCGACCTGACGATCTGGGACGGGGTGGTGGCCCGCCTGCCCCGCCACCGCATCCTGCGCTTCGATCTGCGTGGCCATGGGGCGAGCGACTGCCCGCCGCCGCCCTATGCCATGGGCGCGCTGATCCGCGATGCCGAACGGTTGATGACCCATGCCGGCATGGCCGAGGCGGTGGTGGTCGGCGTCTCGCTGGGCGGGCTGGTGGCGCAGGGGTTGGCGGTCAAGCGGCTTGATCTGGTGCGCGGTATGGTGCTGTCGAACACGGCGGCCAAGATCGGCGGCGAGGCGCTGTGGAAAGCGCGGATCGCCGAGGTTACGGATAAGGGCCTTGCCGCCTATGCCCCCGGCGCGATGGAGCGGATTTTCGGGCGCAACTGGCGGCAAGCCCCTGAAATGCCACGGATTCGCGCGCTTCTTGAATCGACGCCGCCCGAAGGCTGGATCGGCTGCGCCGAGGCGATTGCGGGCACCGATTTCTACACCACCACCGCCAGCCTGACCCTGCCGACACTGGTGATCGCCGGGGCCAAGGACGGCACCACGCCGCCTGACCTTGTGCGCGAAACAGCAGAGCTGATCCTTGGCCACCGCTGGCATCTGATGCGCGGCGCCGGCCATCTGCCGATGGTCGAGCGGCCCGACGATTATGCGGCGCTGCTGCGCGACTTCCTTGCAAGCATCGGACATGGCTGAGTTTTTGCTGATCCACGGCGCGGGTCACGGCGCCTGGGCCTGGGATGAGGTGATCCCGAAACTGACCACCCTTGGCCATGACGCCCGCGCCATCGACCTGCCGGGGCGCGGCGGGGTGGCTACCACGCTGGAGGCGCAGGCGCGGGCCATCGTTGCGGCTCTGCAGGGGCCGACGGTGCTGGTCGGCCATTCGGCGGGCGGCTTTGCCATTACCGCCGCTGCCGCGATGGCGCCGGAGCGGGTGGTGCGGCTGATCTATCTCTGCGCTTTCATCCCGCAGCCGGGCCGCTCGATCGCCGATCTGCGGCGGGCCTGTCCGGGGATCGGACTGCGGGGCGCCTATCGTGTGGCGGCTGATCGGCAGAGCTTTGCTTTTGATGCGAATACCGCCAAGACATTGTTTTTCCACGATTGCCCAGCGCCAGAACAGGCTGCCGCCCGGCTGTGCGCCGAGCCGGTCCCCCCACAGGAAACCGCGCTGGAGCGGTTGCCCGACCTGCCCCGCGCGGCAATTCTCTGCACCGAAGACCGCGCCATTCCTTTGGGTTTTCAACAGGATATGGCCGCGGGAATTGCCGTTCAGCGCAGCCTGCCATCGGGCCATTCGCCGTTTCTGTCGATGCCGGGGGCGCTGGCACGGACCTTAGACGAACTCTCAGACTGTTAGCGACGAATCCTGTCGCAAACAGGGCGCCCATGTCGGAGTTCCGCGCGAGAGGCAGCGCTGCTGGCGCCAAACTTCCGTCAAAACGGAGGATTGCCGATGAAACTGCGCACGCTTGAGATTTTCGTTGTCGCCCCTCCGGCACCGGGTTGGGGGGGGCGCTACTGGATCTTCCCCAAGATCACCACCGATGACGGGATCATCGGCTATGGCGAATGCTATGCCTCGACCGTGGGGCCAAAGGCGATGATCGCAGTGATCGAAGATGTTTTTGAACGCCATATGTTGGGGGAAAGTGCCGAAAACATCGAGATGATGTATCGCCGCGTCTATTCCAGCGGCTTTACACAGCGGCCCGACCCCACGGTGATGGGCGCCTTTGCCGGCCTTGAAATCGCCTGCTGGGATATCATTGGCAAGGCGCGGAACCGGCCGGTCTGGGCGCTTCTGGGCGGGATGATGAATGCGCGGGTGCGGTCCTATACCTATCTTTACCCGCAGCCGGGGGTGGATGCGGCCGAGTTCTGGGTGAACCCCGACTGGCAGGCGGAAGAGGCGGCGCGCTGCGTGGCGCAGGGGTTTACGGCGGTCAAGTTCGATCCGGCCGGGCCCTATACCATCCGTGGGGGTCACCAACCCGCCATGAGCGACATCTCGCGGTCCGTCGCCTTCTGCAAAGCCATCCGCGAGGCGGTCGGCGACAAGGCGGACCTTCTGTTCGGCACTCATGGCCAGTTCACCACGGCAGGGGCGATACGGCTGGGCCGGGAGTTGGAACCCTATAACCCGCTTTGGTATGAAGAGCCGATTCCGCCGGATAATCTTCTGGAATTCCAAGAGGTTGCCCGGCAGGTGCGCATCCCCTTGGCCACGGGGGAAAGGCTGACCACCAAGACCGAATTCGGGATGCTGCTGCGCGCCGGAGGCGTGAAAATCCTGCAACCGGCTCTGGGGCGGCTCGGCGGTATCTGGGAGGCCAAGAAGCTTTCCGCCATAGCGGAAATCTACAATGCCGAAATGGCACCGCATCTTTATGCCGGGCCGGTGGAATGGGCGGCCAATATCCACCTTGCGGCCTCTATCCCCAACCTGTTGATTGCAGAGACAATTCAGACGGGCGGCGCCTTCCACCTCGCCCTCATCCGCAATTCGATCACTTGGGAAGACGGCTATGTGATCCCGCCGCAGGTCCCCGGGCTGGGCATCGAATTTGACGAGGATCTGGCCCGGGCGCATCCCTTTACCGGCACCGGGCTGCATCTGCAGATGCAGGAGGCGCCCTGCGACCATCGCCACGGCAACAGGTTCGAGGGGGGGGCTCCGGCGCCAAACAAGGCGTAAAGTCTGCGTCAATTTCCCGTATATTCTGCGTATATTTTCCGTATCTACAGCCAGTCGCCCAAAAGGATGTTGCGCGTCACCTGCTCGACCGGGCGTTCGCGGGCGATCAGGCCCGCGACCCATTCGCAAGAGGCGGCGTTGAAGACGGCGCCCTTGCCGCGGCGATACTCGGCCATGCAGCCGTTGCCGCGGCTGGCGCGGGCGACGGTTTCGGGCGTCACCACGCCATAGACATGCAAAGCGACCTCTTCGGCATCGGCGGTGCCGATGAAACTGTCGGCATCCTGCGGGCCGGTGGAATGCGACAGGGTGGTGGCGGGCGACAGGCCGACGATGGTCAGCGGGCCTTGCAGACCGGGGGCGACGGGTTCCGGCAGGCCCTGATGGAAGGTGAAGTCGATGCCGTCCACCTCATAGCCGAAAATCCGGCTCGCCGCGCCCAGCACATCGCCATAGCCAAGTCCGGTGCCGCGCAGCGCCCAATGCTCCGGCCGCCAGATCAGGAACCCGCCGGTGCCATGGGCAGCGCAGCGGCTCCACCCGGCATAGACGCCCGCCGAACCCGTCAGGCCCATGGTCGCCACCGCCGGGCGCGCGACCTGCGGGTGATCCCAGTAAGAGGTGAGGCGGGCGGGGTTAGGGTCTTCCGCCTCGGCCCGGGATTTGAAGCAGGTTTGCGTCAGGAGGTCGGGCGAAAGCCGCGTCTGCCAGAAGAAATTGCCGCCAAAGCGCGCCAGTTGACCGCCGCAGTCCAGCCACCCGTCGAGATGGTCGCGCATCTCCCATGTCCAGTATTCGTCATGGCCGACGATCAGGGCGCGGGGATAGCCGTTCAGCGCGGTGGGATCGCGGTGCAGGTCGTGCTGGGTAAGGTAGTCAAGCGCAATGCCCTGCGCCTCGCACCACAGGGCGAAGGGACGCTCGAAAGCGGCCCAGCCGGAGGAGGCGTATTTCTTGGAAATCCCCTTGGCGCGGGCGTAATCCATATGCGGATAGCGCGGCTTTGACAGCAGGGGCGAGGCATGGGGGATGCGCGGGGCATCCTCCGGCCAGCGGACAAAGCCGCGTGCCCAGGGGCGCAGCAGGCTGACATGGGCGGCGAAATCATCGCCACGCGGGCCGCTGAGGCCCTGATAATGGTTCGACCCGCCCCAGTCGTTATAGGCGCACCAGGTTCCGGTGGCGAGGACAAGGGCGATCTTTGCCTGAGGCTGCGCGGCGCGCAAGACGAACATATGTTCGGATTGGTGGCCAGCGATGGTGAAAGTCACGGTATAAAGGCCGGATCTCCAGGTCTGCGGGATTGGCAGGGCCAGCGCCTCTGGCCAGTTGCAGCCAGTTTCCGAACAATCGTTTGGCGTCGGTGCGAAATGAGCGGCGACCTCGGCATCGAATACGGTTTCAGGGGTCAGGCCATCACGGCAGATCGTGACGCGGGCCTTGGCTGCGGTGGAGCTGAGATGCAGGCGCAGCGTGTCGCCGAGCCGGTAGGATAGCGCATCGCTATAGCCCCAGACCTGCGGGCGGCTCGGATCGGGTGAGGCGGTCTCGTAATAATGGCCGGTGACGGAATCGCCGTCATCAAAGGGGCCGGGAACAAAAAAACCCTGCAAAGCCATGGCTTACCCCATCCTTAGGGCGACATCCAGCATCCGGTTGGAAAAGCCCCATTCATTGTCATACCAGCCAAAGACCCGCAGCATCCCGCCCTTGGTGACACGGGTTTCCGGCAGGGCCATGATGATGCTTTCGGGCCGGGCACGCAGATCGGTCGATACGAGCGGTTGTTCGGTTATGCCGATCACCCCGCCGGCCGCGACCAGCGCGGCATTGACTTCGGTGGCGGTGACCGGGCGTTCCGTCATCACGGCAAGGTCAACGGCAGAGACCGAAGCGGTCGGCACCCGCACCGCCGAGCCTTCGATCCGGCCCGCGATCTGCGGCAAAACGAGGTCCAGGAGACGCTGCGCGCTGGTCGTGGTCGGCACCATCGACAGCGCCGCCGCACGCGAGCGGGCATAGTCGGCAGCCGGCGCATCGACGGTGGGCTGCGAGCCGGTATAGCAATGGATCGTGGTCATCGAGCCGGTCACGACGCCCCAGTGTTCATGAATCAGCCGGGCCAGCGGCGCCAGTGCATTGGTGGTGCAGGAGGCGTTCGAGACGATTTCCTGTGCAGCAAGGGCCGCATCATTGGCGCCCAGAACCACCGTCAGATCGGCGGCGGCAGAGGGGCCGGAGATCAGCACCCGCCGCGCGCCGGCGCGCAGGCCCCGTTCGGCCACCGCGCGGGAATCGGCGCGGCCGGTGCATTCCATAACCAGATCGGTTCCGGCGAGGTCCAGCGTGGAAATATCCGGTGTGCGGTGGAGCGGGATGGCACGGCCATCGACGACCAAGGCGCCATCGGTCAGCGTCACGCTGCCGGGCCAGGGGCCGAAGACGGAATCATACTGAAAGAGATAGGCGCACATCTCGGGCGCGGCGATGTCGTTGATGCCGGTGATGGTCAGGCCGGGCGCCGCCCCTTTGGCCCAAGCCCGCAGAACCGACCGACCGATGCGGCCAAAGCCGTTGATGAAGACACGCATGACCGGCCCTCCCCTTTGGGCGAAGTCTGATCATGGGCCGGGCGGGGTTTCAAGCCGCCCGCAACAGGTTTGATCAAATATCTTCGGGCGCGCTGCCGCCAATCGCTTCGGTCACGCCATCGGCGGCGGCGCGGACGGCGGCACCGAGACGGGTGGCATCCGACAGGCCAAAGCGGAAGGCAGGCCCGGCGACGGCCAGCGCCGCCACGACGCGGCCTGCGCCGTCAAAGATCGGGGCGGCCACACCGCGCATCCCTTCGGCCTGCTCCTGATCATCCAGCGCAAAGCCCCGGCTGCGGGTGCGGAGCAGTTCCCGCGCGAGGGTTTCGGGCGAAGTGATGGTGAGCGTGGTCAGACGTTCAAGCCGCTGCCCCTCCAGCACCTCTTCGCGCAGGTCTTCATCCGCCCAGGCAAGCAGCACCTTGCCGGGCGCAGCGGCGTGCAACGGCGCCAGAGTGCCGGGTGGGAAGATGGCGCGGATCGGCTGGCGGGTTTCGCTTTGTGTCAGCACCAGAAGCCGCCCGCCCGAAACGATGCCCAGAGAAGCGGTTTCACCCGAGGCCGCGACCAGCGCATCCATCGCGCGGCGGGCCTGAACCTCAAGCCCGGTGCGGCGCAGATAGGCGGTGCCAAGGCGAAAGGCCGCCGGGCCGATGTGCCAGAGCGGGCCCGGCTCCACCCCTTCGACCATGCCGCGGGCCTGAAGCGTGGCAAGGGCGCGGAAGGTGGTGGCCAGCGCCTGCCCCGTCTGTTCGGCCAGATCGGACAGGCTGAGGCCGGGGCGGGCCGAAATCACCTCAAGCAGCGCAAGGGCGCGGTCAAGGGCGACAACGGTGTGCTGTTCGGGGTCGGCGGGGCTGGTGCGGGGACGCCCCCGGGGGCGGGTTGGATCGGGCATGGGCGGCCTCCTTGCCGATCCGGCCTAACATTGGCCGGTCAATATGAAAAAGGATTTCGCGCCATTGCGCCGCCATGCCGCAGCGCCGCACGCCCTTTGCCCAAAGCGATGGCACCCGGAATGCAAACGCCCGCGCAAATGGCGCGGGCGTTGCGAAAACCCAAAGGGTTCAGATCACTCTTCGGTGGTGCCGTCGCTGCCACCGCCGGCAACGGCAGCGCCAGCCAGAAGCAGGAGAGCGAGAACCAGCAGGCCACCTTTGCTGCTCGGGGTTTTGGCGACGACGGCCGGCTTTTGTTCACCGATCGGCTCGCTGATGCCACCGGCATGAGCAGCGGTGCCCGCGAGAAGCAGAGCAAGAGCAGCAGAGATTTTCTTCATGTTATCGTTCCTTGGAATGGGGATTCTTGAAGCCAGTATAGTGATTCTCTCCCCTGTTGCAAAGCATTACCGCCTTTTGGGTGATGCTAGGGGGCAACAAAGCCTGCATAACCGGCATAATCCGAGACCCATTGGCTGGATTGCACGATGCGACCGCCCCGCAGCCAATAGTCATTCGTGATATAGCCATCGGGCGAACTGCACTTCTGCCGGATATGGCGGGTGCCTGCGGGGCCCTCGCCACCATCGCCGGCGGCCACTGTGCAATCGAAATCGCGGCGCAGCATGGTGTCGGTGCCGTCCAGATAGAAATCGCTGCGCTTGTGCGCCGCGCCCCGCACCAACTCGGCAAGGCCGGGCTGGCTGGAGGACATCAGATCCGTGCCGAAACCACGGGTAGCAATCAGGATGCCGTCGCGCAATTCCATCTGGGCACCATCAGCCGCAACATAGGTCACGACGTTTCCGTCCCGCTCAAGCTCGCGCATCGGGAATTTGAAACCGCGGAAGGACAGTGTGACTTCGGTCCCGGGGCCGCTTTTGGGCATGGCGGGGGTTGACGCCTGCCCGCTTCCCCCCAGCATTCCGGCGGCAGGCGCAAGGGCGCGCTGACCAAGGCCGCAGCCGGACAGAAGGGCAGCCGCAACCACCAGACCCAGAGGCGCAAGGCGCATGGTCATCTCCAGAATCTCCCCCACTGGTCGTCGAGGCGACCCTGCTGATAGCCGCGCACGCTGTCGTAAAGCCGCCCGTCCACCGAGAGCCGCGCCCCTCCGTCGCGGGTGATCGGGCGGATCGTGGGGGCATAAGCCTTTTCGCTGGGCCTGCCGAGCAGCCAGTTGAAGGGGATCTGGATGCGGATGCCCTTGTCGAACGAGCCTTCGCCGAAGTCTTCATAGGAGACATCGGTCATGGTGGCAAAGGCGCCGACCTTCCAGCCATTGGCAAATTCGCGGTCGATGGCGAGCGTGGCGCCGATGTCGCCCGCAAGGTAACGGCCCACGTCAAGCTGCGCCACATAGCCGTTGCCAAAGCTGTAATAGCCCGAGACATGGCCGGTGAAGACCTTGTAATCTTGGAAGCCGAGCATCTGGTCAAAGTCACGCTGCTGGACATAGTTCAGCTCGACACCCAGTGCAAAGGGGCTGTCCACCCGTTTCCACAGCAATTCACCCGAGATGCCGCCGAACATCCGTTCGAGATAACCCACGGTGACGCGGCTATAGAGGTTTTCGCCCGGCTTGGCATACCAGGCCATGGTCAGGGTTTCGAGGGCAGGGTCGCCCTCGCGGTCATAGATGTTGCCGTCACTGCGCACATGCGGCAGCACCGAATTCGACACCCGGTCGGACGCATCAAGGTTGCCGATCACCTTCTTGGTGACGGACCCCGACAGCACGAGGCCCGGCGCGATATCGTAGCGGGCCGACAGGCGCAGGCCGAAATCGGCGCGCAGGGGGTCTTCCGGGTCAAACAGGCTGGTGCGGACATAGGGCGAAACGCCCCAGCCAAAGCGGGGATAAAGCCCCTCACCCATCAGCGCCCCTTCGGGCGTGGCACCAGAAACCGCCAGAATCTCGGTCCGGCTGCGCATCAGGGCATCCTGATTGGGGGCGTGATCCAGCGCCTCAAGGTCGGACCGCTGCATCACCACCTGCGACAGCGGCACGCCGTTCCAGACCGGAACGATGCGGAAGGTTTCCACCGAGGCGGGCAGTTGCGCCGCCAGCACCCGGGCCGCACGGCCCAGCATCTGCGGGCCGTTCTCGCGCTGCGGGGTGCGGACGCGCAGTTCAACCGCCGAAGCGGCGAAGCTGATGCTTTCCAGCGTCATGCCATCGGCGCGCAGATCGCGGGCGATGCTGTCGCGCAGGGTGGACTGGCGGCCACGGTCGCTGACCCATTCGGTGGACCAGTCGGCGCCTGCCGCACGGTCCTTGAGCGGGCGGGGGCCGCCATAGGTCAGCCCGCCGGTGGGGCTGCGGCGCGGGTCCAGCGCGAATTGCGCCGAAAGGCCCAGTTCAGAGCCATACATATAGTAGGCACCAACCCGCAGCACGCCGTTGACCTGATATTCCAGACCAAAGTTGAAGGGGCTCTTGCGCTCGAACGTCTGCCGCTCACCCGCTTCGGTCACATAATCGTCGGAGGAATATTCGGCCTTGAAGCCGAGTTTGTCGTTGATCTGGTATTCGATCCCGGCAAAGGGGGCAAAATCGCCCTTGAACCATTGGCCGGTGCGCACGGTGCCGCCAAGGCCATAGTCGAAATCGGGGCGGGTGCCGATCGCGCCGATCGGTTCATAGCTGCCAAGCCGGCCCCAGCCGAGGCCCGCCGTGACCTTGAGCTTGTCGCCGAAGGTCTTGGTGGCGGCGATATATTCGCCCGACATCTGGCCGGTGCCGATTATGTCCTGCAAGCCGATCACCACGCCGGGAACATAGGTGCCTTCGTTCAGCAGTTGATAGCGCAGGTCGAAGCTGCGGTCGTAATAGGTTTCCAGCGGGAAGGGCACGACGCGGTTCCAGTCGCGGGTGCCCGCATAGCGGAAGCTGCCCGAGAGCCGCGGCGTGATCTGAAAGCTGAGGGTGGTGCGCGAGATCGGGCCAAAATGTGCCGAGGTGATCGACAGCACCCCATCATTTTGCGATTCGCCCGTGGGCATGTCGATCAGGCCGGTCATGCCGCCGAAGGACAGGGTCGGGCGCATCTCGGCCGCGGCAGGCGCAGCCAGAAGCCCAGCCATCACGGCAGAACAGATCGCGGCGCGGCGGCGCGCAGTCGTCATGGGGCAACCCTCTTGCAATACCGTGGCCCGGCCTTTGGGGATTTCTAGGCCAGAATGCGGCAGCCTGCCAGCGCCTTGGCGGGGCAAGGGCGGCAAAACCCGCCCCTGTTGCGATTCCGCCCGTGCGGGCGGCGGCGTTGCGCCCAAGCGACAGGCAGCGCGCGGGCGCGGCAGCCGCTGTTAACTGCCGCCCGCTAGACCCTGTGGCCTGTTGCGGCACGGGCCGCGTGGGGCTTGGAAACGGCGAGGTTGCAGATGAACAAGGCGATTACCCAGGGTCTGGTGCTTATGCCGCCGGCCTTTTCGGCAGGGCTGGCGCTGTGGTCGCGCGAAGATGGCCTCCCCGGACAGGGCTCTTACGCGGGCCAGCCGAATGCGGCCTATGTGCCGGCGGATGCCGATTTCGCGGGCTGTCTGGAGTTGCAAAAGATCTCTGCCACGCAAAAGCTGCGCTGTTTTCAGCAGATTCCGTTTCAGCCGGGCCTCTATCTGCGCATCACCGCCCGGGTGAAGGCGGTCAGCGGCGCCCTGCCGGCGGTGGCGATTGCGGCATGGGCCGGCGACAGCAGCGGGGCCAATGTCACCACCGCCGATCAGGTGGGGCCGGAGGTGGCGCTGACCAGCTATGGCAGCGTGGTGACGGTAACGGCCATCGTCGGATCGGGCAACCGGCAGGGGGTGGACATGTCATGGGGCACGGCGCCGGCCTATGGCCATTTCGGGCTGAACCTGACCGGAGCGAATGGCGGTGTGGTGCGAATCGATGACATCACCATCGAAGATGTCACTTCGGTCTTTCATGCCGAGATGTTCAACTGGGTCGATGTGCGCGATTATGGCGCGGTGGGCGACGGGGTAACCGATGACCGCCCCGCCTTCGATGCCGCCGACAGTGCTGCGGCGGGCAAGACGGTGGTGGTCTCGCCCGGCACCTATTATCTGGCCAGCAACATGACCTTCGACAATCCGGTCAAGTTCGAGGGCACCATCACCATGCCCGCTGCCGCACGGCTGGCCTGCACGCGCAATTACGACCTTGATACCTATGCGGCGGCCTTTGGCAGCGAGCTTGCGGGTTTCAAGCGCGCGTTGCAGGTGCTGTTCTACTATACTGATCATGTCGAACTGAACCTGAACGGCCGCCGGATCGAGCTGACCGAGCCGATTGATGTGGCTGCCCTCTGCGGCCTGACGACCTTTCTGCAACGGCGGCTGGTGCGCAACGGGCAGTTGACGGTGGCCGCCGGGGCGGCATGGACCACCGCCTCGGTAACCGCCACCGCCACCTATTCCACCGCCCAGCCGACGCGGCTGACGGCAGTGGCCAATGTCGGCACCATCGAGGTGGGGTCGCGGATCAGTGGCAGCGGCGTGGGCCGCGAGGTTTATGTGACCGGGCGCAACATCGGCGCGGGCACGCTGGACATCAGCGCGCCTCTGGTCGGCGGGTCGGGCACGCGGCCCTATACCTTTGACCGCTATCGCTACATGCTGGATTTCTCAGGCTTTGCCGAGTTGGCCAAGTTCGAGCTTTCCGACATCGAGTTCCTCTGCGGCGGCACGGCCAGCGGCATTCTGCTCTCGGCCACCGGCAACACCTTTCGCGTGGCGGATTCGGTCTTCAACCGGCCGAAGGACCGGGGCCTGACCTCGTTCAATCAGGGCTGTCAGGGGCTTTTGCTGGACCATTGCCAGTTCCTGTCGAACGAACAGGACATCCGGGTGCAGGACCGCACGACGATCATGTTCAACATCAACCAGAACGACAGCAAGATCCGCAACTGCCGGGCGGTGAAATTCGCCACGACGGCGGTGATGCAGGGCACCGGGCACATGTTCGTCGGCAACCATTTCTTTCAGGGCGACGGCGAGCCTTCGGGCGTGCGGCGCGCGGGGATCGTGCTGACCACGCCGAACAGCAAGTCGATGATCACCGGAAATTACATCGACAATTGCTTTGTCGAGCTGACCAACGAACATGAGGCCGAGCCGAACTTCGGCTCGCAGTTCAGTTTCGGCGGGCTGACCATCACCGGCAACACCTTTACCGCGCAGGGGGTTGGCGCCTCATTCAGTTGGCTGGTGGTGACGCCGCGCGGCACGGGGCATTTCATCTCGGGCCTGTCGGTGACGGGCAATGTGTTCCGCGCCCGCGACGGCAATGCCGACCGCGCCGAGAAGGTGGATACGACCTATGCCACGCTGAACTATTTCAGCTTTCGCAACATCGTCTTTGAGTCGAATACCTATAACGGGGTCACGCAGGTCACCTCCAGCCCGCTGCATATCCAGCACAATCAGGCCACCGCAGCCGATACATGGGTGGTCGATGGCGGCGCCTATCTGCCGTTCGGGGCCCGCGCCCGCAATGTCACTGCGGTCGTGCTGGAGGGGGCGCCGACCAACACCGCCAATGCCGTGCAATGGGCGCAACCCTATGCGCTGGTCGAGCAGGGAACCGGCGGCAAGCTGGTGCATCTGAAATGGCCCGCCGCCGTGAAGGGGATCGCGCAGGTGACGATGCGCTGCGACAACCCCGTTTGAAGCCTGTGCCGGGGTCAGGCCCGCAGATCGGCCGCCTCGAACCGGAACGCCTTGCCGAACCCGCCGTTCAGCAGGGCGCCCAAAGGTTCAAGCAGGACAAAGGCGAAATCGGGGAAATCGACATAAAGGGCCGCCTTCGGGTGGCCCTTCAGCCAATGGGCACGCAGGGCGGGACGCGCGGGATCATCGGGCGCGATGAACTGCGCCCGGGCGCGAACCATCAGGCGCGGATGGGTCAGGGGATCGCCCTTGACCCCGACCTCACCCACCATCACCGCGCAGGCCGCCCGCGCCTTCAGCGCCGGTGAATGCGGCGCCAGACCCGAGATCAGCGTCATCGGCACGCCTTCGGGATCAAGGCCAAAGGCGATGCGGCTGATGCCCGGGGTGCCGTCCGCCTCAAGCCATGACAGGGCCGCATGATTGGCCGCCCGCAGCATGTCGCGGGCCTGGGCGCGGGCGGCATCATCGGCCGGCGCGACGGGATCGGGGCGGGTGGTCATTGCGGACTCCAGATAGTTGACAGAAACAGTCACCATCCCCAGCTAGCCGGTTTCGCGCGGCGATGCCAGCCACTTTGACGGCTGCGGCGGCGGGGGCGTTGACAAGCGGCCGGGGCAGAGGTCTTCTGGCCAAGCCGATATTTTCGCCCAAGTCTTTCCGCACATGACCCGTTTTGCCCCTTTGGGTGGATTGTCACCCCGACCGCAGCGGAGCTGACATGACCCGTTCCGAACCATCACCCGGCACGCCGGAGGGCCACCCGTGACCCTGCGGCAAAGCGTGCGCGGGCGGCTGGTTCACCCCGAGCGGTCCGAGGCAGAGGACCGCCAGCTTGCCGTGGTGCTGGCGGCGGTGGCGGGCGCGGCCAATGCGGGCGGGTTCTTTGCGCTGGGGCAGTATACCTCGCATATGACGGGGTATCTGGCGCAACTGGCCGACAATCTGGCGATCCTGAACCTGTGGATCAGCTTCGTCAGCCTGCTGGCGCTGGCGGCCTTCATCGCGGGGGCTGCCTTTTCGGCCATCCTGATCAATTGGGCACGCACCCGCCACAGCCAGCATCAATACGCCCTGCCCATCGCGGTGCAGGGCTGCTTTCTGATCTGCTTCTCCTGGGGCTGGATCTTTACCTCCGAAGCGGGGCGGCTGTTTTCGCTGGCCTGCCTGTGCTTTATCATGGGGATGCAGAATGCCACGATCACCAAACTGTCGGGCGCCCGCATCCGCACCACCCATGCAACGGGGATGGTGACCGATATCGGCATCGAACTGGGCCGGACGGTGTTCGGCACGCTGCAACCCGGCAGCGGGGTGCGGGCCGACCGCCGCAAACTGAGCATTCTGGTGTTGCAGGTGACCGGCTTTCTGGCCGGTGGCGTAGTGGGGGCCGTGGGCTATGGCGCCATGGGGTTCTATTTCTCGCTGCCGCTGGCGGCGGTGCTGCTGACCATCTCTGTTCCGGCGCTGCTGACGGGGGGCGCGGCACCGCCGCGCAAGACTGTCGAAAGACCGCCAGGCGATTCGCCCGCAGGGTGAGTAGACGGCCCCTTGCGCCATTGCCGCGACGCAGCGACATGACGCCGCGTCACGGCGCCGCGCGGGCGGCGCGGCACCGCTGCCCCAAGGGCCGATCACGGCCCCGATCACGCCCCTGTCATTTCATTGCCCTTTTTCGAAGGATTTACAGGCTTCACCGCTAACATTGTCAATATTTTTACAAGAAAATACTGATGATAAAAAGAGTTACACTTTCGTTTACAAAAGCGTTATCATGCCATGAAACGGGGGAGACTTGCGCGCCGCGCAGGCCGTGCAAAGGCGGTTCTGACAGCCGCTTTGGGATCGAGGAGGAACTTATGGCAGAAACGGGTCAGGCCACCGGCCTTTACAGCGCATCGGCGGATTTCGTCGCCCATGCCCATGTCAATGCCGAGCAATATGCGGCCAAATACGCCGCCTCGGTCAATGACCCCGAGGGGTTCTGGGCCGTCGAAGGCCAGCGGATCGACTGGATCAAGCCCTATACCAAGGTCAAAGACACCTCGTTCGAATTCGGCAATGTCTCGATCAAATGGTTCGAGGACGGCACGCTGAACGTTTCGGCCAACTGCATCGACCGCCACCTGATCGACCGCGCCAACCAGACCGCGATCATCTGGGAACCCGATGACCCCAAGACCCCGGCCCGCCACATCACCTATACCCAGCTTCTGGAAAACACCTGCCGCATGGCCAATGTGCTGAAGGCGCATGGCGTGACCAAGGGCGACCGGGTGGTGATCTATCTGCCGATGATCCCCGAAGCGGCCTATGCCATGCTGGCCTGTGCGCGGATCGGCGCCATCCATTCGATCGTCTTTGCGGGCTTCTCGCCCGACGCGCTGGCCAACCGGATCAACGATTCCGAAGCCAAGGTGGTGATCACCGCCGATTACGCCCCCCGTGGCGGCAAGAAGACCGCGCTCAAATCCAACACCGATGCCGCCCTCCTGCATTGTGACGACCGGGTGAAATGCCTTGTGGTCAAGCATACCGGCGACCAGACCACCTGGGTTGATGGCCGCGATTTCGACGTCAAGGCCGAGATGGCCGAAGCCCGCCCCTATTGCCCCTATGTCGAGGTGGGCGCCGAAGACCCGCTGTTCATTCTTTACACCTCGGGTTCCACCGGCAAGCCGAAGGGGGTGGTGCATACCTCGGGCGGCTATCTGGTTTATGCCGCGATGACGCAGCAGATCACCTTCGATTACCATGATGGCGACGTGTTCTGGTGCACGGCCGATGTGGGTTGGGTTACCGGCCATAGCTATATCGTCTATGGCCCGCTGGCCAATGGCGCGACCACCGTGATGTTTGAAGGCGTGCCGACCTTCCCCGACGCGGGCCGCTTCTGGGAAGTCTGCGCCAAGCATAAGGTCAATCAGTTCTACACCGCCCCGACCGCGATCCGCAGCCTGATGGGCCTTGGCGCCGAATGGGTGGAAAAGCACGACCTCTCCAGCCTGAAACTCCTGGGTTCGGTGGGCGAGCCGATCAACCCCGAGGCGTGGAACTGGTATAACACCCATGTCGGCAAGGGCCGCTGCCCCATCGTCGATACCTTCTGGCAGACGGAAACCGGCGGCCATCTGATCACCCCGCTGCCGGGTGCCGTGCCGCAAAAGCCCGGTTCGGCCACCCTGCCCTTCTTCGGCGTCAAGCCCATCGTGCTGGACCCGTCCAACGCGCAGGTGCAGGAAGCCACCGAAACCGATGGCGTGCTGTGCATCGCCGACAGCTGGCCGGGACAGATGCGCACCCTCTGGGGCGACCATCAACGCTTTGAAGAGGCGTATTTCGGCCAGTATCGCGGTTACTACTTCACCGGCGACGGCTGCCGCCGCGATGCGGATGGTTACTACTGGATCACCGGCCGCGTGGATGACGTGATCAACGTCTCCGGCCACCGGATGGGCACGGCGGAAGTGGAATCGGCGCTGGTCGCCCACCCGAAGGTCGCGGAAAGCGCCGTGGTCGGCTACCCCCACGACATCAAGGGACAGGGCATCTATGCCTACGTCACCCTGATGAACGGCGTGGAACCCACCGACGCCCTGCGCAAAGAACTTGAGGCTTGGGTTCGCACCGAAATCGGCCCGATTGCCAAGCCCGACCTGATCCAATGGGCCCCCGGCCTGCCCAAGACCCGCTCGGGCAAGATCATGCGCCGCATCCTGCGCAAGATCGCCGAGAACGACTATGGCGCGCTGGGCGATACCTCGACCCTCGCCGATCCGTCGGTGGTGGATGAGCTGATTGCCAACCGCATGAACCGGGGCTGAACCGATGACCGCACAAGCGCCCGTCCTGATCCTGCTTGGCCCCCCCGGGGCCGGCAAGGGCACGCAAGCCCGGATGCTGGAGGAAGATTTCGGTCTGGTCCAGCTTTCCACCGGCGACCTCTTGCGCGCCGCCGTGGCCGCAGGCACCGAAGCCGGCAAGCGTGCCAAGGCGGTGATGGAGGCCGGGCAACTGGTGTCGGACGAGATCGTTCTGGCGATCCTGAAAGACCGCATGGCGCAGCCGGATGTGGCCAAGGGTATCATCCTTGACGGTTTTCCGCGCACGGCGGGTCAGGCGGCGGCGCTGGATGCGCTGCTTGCGGCCACCGGGCAAAAGGTGACCGCCGCCATCAGCCTTGAGGTGGATGACGAGGCGATGGTGGGCCGGGTGTCCGGCCGCTACACCTGCGCTTGCGGCGAAGGCTACCATGACGAGTTCAAGCAACCCGCCGTGGCGGGGGTTTGCGACAAATGCGGCGGCTCCAGCTTCAAGCGCCGGGCCGACGACAATGCCGAAACGGTGCGCGAACGGCTGAAAGCCTATCACGCCCAGACGGCCCCGCTGATCGCCTATTACGATGGCAAGGGCGTGCTGGAAAAGCTCGACGCGATGGGTGCCATCGCCGAGATCCGCAGCAGCCTTGGCCGGATCGTGGCCGGCGTCGCGGCGTAAACGGAATGCCGCGCCCGGGCGTCAGGCCGGGCGGGGAGGGACGAGGGAGAGGCGCCCGAGATCAGGCCAAAGGCCGGACGAAGGCGCCGCAAGGGAACCGGCGAAGGCCGGGCAACACAGGGGAGGCCACATGGCTAACACATCCGCAGACGTGAGCGCACGCTCGCGCCCGATGACCGGGGAAGAGAAGAAGGTTATCCTTGCTTCGTCCGCCGGCACCATCTTTGAATGGTATGACTTCTACCTTTACGGCTCGCTGGCCGCGATCATCGGCGCGCAGTTCTTCACCTCGTTCCCCGAAGCCACGCGCAACGTCTTCGCGCTTCTGGCCTTCGCGGCGGGCTTCATCGTGCGCCCGTTCGGCGCGCTGGTGTTCGGGATGCTGGGCGACCTGATCGGCCGGAAGTATACCTTCCTTGCCACCATCCTGATCATGGGCGCCTCGACCTTCCTCGTCGGCCTGCTGCCCGGCTATGAAAGCTGGGGCATGGCCGCGCCGATCATCCTGATCGCGCTGCGGATGTTGCAGGGCCTCGCCCTCGGCGGCGAATACGGTGGTGCGGCGGTCTATGTGGCCGAACACGCGCCGCAGAACCAGCGCGGCTATTTCACCGCCTTCATCCAGACCACGGCCACGCTGGGTCTGCTGCTCTCGCTGGTCGTGATCCTGCTGGTGCAGGGCTATATCAACGGCAACTGGCCGGAAACCGAACTGGTGCAGAACGGCGTCGCCGTGCTGAACGCCGACGGCACCGCCAAGATGATCAAGGCTTTCGATCTCTGGGGCTGGCGCATTCCGTTCCTGGGCTCGATCTTCCTGCTGCTGATCTCGCTCTACATCCGTCTGCAGATGAACGAATCCCCCGCCTTCAAGAAGATGAAGGAAGAGGGCGCCCAGTCCAAGGCTCCGCTGCGTGAAGCCTTCGGTCAGTGGAAGAACGCCAAGATCGCGCTGATCGCGCTCTTCGGCCTGACCGCCGGTCAAGCGGTGGTCTGGTATTCGGGCCAGTTCTATGCGCTGTTCTTCATGCAGAACGTGATCAAGGTTGACAGCTTCTCGGCCAACGTCTTTGTGGCCTGGTCGCTGATCCTCGGCACCTATGGCTTCATCTTCTTCGGCCGTCTGTCCGACAAGATCGGCCGCAAGCCGATCATCCTTGCCGGCTGCCTGATCGGGGCGATCACCTTCTTCCCGGTGTTCAAGTTCCTGACCCAGACCGCCAACCCGGCGCTCTACAACGCCCAACTGACCGAAGTGACCGTGACCGCCGACCCGGCTGACTGCTCGTTCCAGTTCAACCCGACCGGCACTGTCAAGTTCACCAACTCCTGCGACATCGCCAAGGCCCTGCTGTCGAAGACCTCGGTGAATTCGACCACCGTCGCCGGCGAAGCGGGCAAGCCCGCCACCGTCAAGATCGGCGAAACCGTCATCGAATCCTATGACGGCGCAGCCAACTCCAAGGCGATTGCCGACGCGAAAGCCGCGCTGGAAACCGCCAAGGCCGGCACCGATCAGGCTGCCACCGACGCCGCACAAGCTGCGCTGGATGCCGCCAACGGCGTGAAGGCCGCCTTCGAGAAATCGGTGAACGAGGCGCTCAAGGCCGCCGGCTATCCGCTGGTTGCCGCCGACAACACCACCATCGCCAAGGCGTCGAACTTCATCGACATCTTCACCGCGCAGAAGCTGACGATCATCCTGACCCTGACCTACCTCATCATTCTGGTGACGATGGTTTACGGTCCGATCGCCGCCATGCTGGTGGAACTCTATCCGACCCGCATCCGCTACTCCGGTCTGTCGCTGCCCTACCACATCGGCAACGGCTGGTTCGGGGGCCTGCTGCCGGCAACCGCCTTCGCCATCTCGGCACAGTCGGGCAACATCTATGCGGGTCTCTGGTATGCGATCGTGGTCGCCCTGATGACCGTGGTGATCGGCACGATCTTCGTTCCGAACGGCACCCACAAGAAGAACATCTTCGCCGACAGCAACTGATCGGTCACAAGATGGAAGCAGAAGGGCCGGGGTGCCAACACCCCGGCCCTTTTCATTGGTCCGGCCCACCCATGGAAAAGCCGCCCGCGGAGGGTCCGGGGCGGCGTCTGCCTTGTCCGAAAAGATCAGCCGCGCAGGCGCCGATAGGCTTCCCATGCCGCCAGCGCGATGGCGAGCAGGATGACATTCGCCACCACCCCCACCGCCACCACCTGCCAGAGCGGCAGCGGCAAGCCCGCACGCTGCGCCGTGACCGGGATGATCACCGCCACGAACAGCGCCCCCGCCGCCAGCGGCAGCCAGACGCCCGTCGCCGCCCGCGTGCGCTGCATGGTCACGATCAGGGCAAGGAGAAGCCCGATGCGGAAAGGGTCGGCAAGCTGGCTGAGAAGAAGGTCGGACAGGGGCATGGGGCGCGGCTCCGGTTGTGCCCTTCCGGTGTAGCCCTTAGCCCGCCGCCGGTCCACCCGGTTGCATCGTCGCAGGGGGCTGTCTGCTCCCCCGCGCCGGATCAGCCGGCGAAAGGATCGGCCGGATAGCCGACCCCGCTCAGATACAGCCCCTGCGGCGGGCAGACCGGGCCGCAGGCGGCGCGGTCGCGGGCTGCAAGCGCCTCGGCCACCCGTTCGGGCGGCCAGGCCCCTGCCCCCACCCGCTCCAGCGTGCCGGTGATCGAGCGGACCTGATTGTGCAGGAACGACCGCGCCCGCAGAAACAGCCGGTATTCGATGCCGCCCGGATAGGGCAGTTCCTCGATGCTGATTTCATCCAGCGATTTCACCGGGCTTTTCGCCTGACAAAGCGTCGAGCGGAAGGTGGTGAAATCGTGGTGCCCGACCAGATACGCCGCGCCCTGCCGCATCGCGTCGATATCCAGCGGGTTCTGCACCTGCCAGACCCGGCCCCGGTCATGCGTGACCGGCGCGCGGCGGGCGATCAGCCGAAAGACATAACGCCGCTCGCGTGCCGAAAACCGGGCGTGGAAATCGTCCTCCACCTGCGCCACCGCCAGCACCGCAACCGGCGCCGGGCGCAGGTGATGGTTCAGCGCCTCGCCCAGACGGAACGGCGCCCAGTCGCGGGCAAGGTCGCAATGCGCCACCTGCCCCAGCGCATGGACCCCGGCATCGGTGCGCCCAGCGGCGGCGATGGTATGGGGGCCGGGCTCAAGCCGCGCCAGCGCCGCTTCGACAGCGCCCTGAACCGAGGCCAGCCCCTGCGCCTGCCGCTGCCATCCGGCAAAGGGGCCACCGTCATATTCGATCTTCAGCGCATATCTTGGCATGGCTCCGGGTTAGCCTGCCCGCCCGGCGCTGTCCATTCCCCCCTACCCTTTCCCGGCCCGGCTGCCTATCTTGAGGCGGTCAAAGGGGGCGCGCCTTGGTTTTCAATGCCATTACCGACGGGATCGGCCGCAGTCTGGGCGCACTTGGCGGCCCGGCATTCGAGCCGGTGATCCGGCTGGGTGTCACCGGACTGAGCCGGGCGGGCAAGACGGTGTTCATCACCGGCCTTGTCGCCAATCTCCTGGAACGGGGTCGGATGCCGCAATTGCGTGCCGCAACCGAAGGCCGGATCGAGGCGGTCTATCTGCAGCCGCAACCCGACGACACCCTGCCGCGCTTTGCCTATGAAGACCATCTGGCGGCGATGACCGGCGACAATCCGCGCTGGCCGCAATCGACCCGCGCCGTCAGCGAATTGCGCCTGTCGTTCCGCACGCGGTCCAAGGGCTTTTTCGGCGGCTTTGGCGGGCCGCGCACGTTGCATCTGGATATCGTCGATTATCCGGGGGAATGGCTTCTTGACCTCGCGCTGATGGACAAGAGCTTTGACGAATGGTCCGAGGCGACGCTGTCCCGGCTGGACCGCCGCCCCGAGGCGGCGGGGTTCATGGCCACCGCAAGGGCCGAGGATGGGGCGCTGCCGCTGGATGAGGGCAAGATTCAGAACCTTGCCGGCCTCTTCACCACCTATCTTCACACCGCCCGCGCCAAAGGCTGGTCCGATTGCACGCCGGGGCGGTTCCTTTTGCCGGGCGATCTTGCGGGAAGCCCGGTGCTGACCTTTGCGCCTCTACCCCGCCCGGCCCATACCCCGCGCGGCTGCCTCTGGCGCGAGATGGCGCGGCGCTATGAGGCCTATAAGGACCGCGTGGTGCGCCCCTTCTTCCGCGATCATTTCGCCAAGGTGGACCGGCAGATCGTGCTGGCCGATGTGCTGGGCGCCATCCATCACGGCCCCTGGGCGATCGAGGATCTGCGGCGCACGCTGGCCGAGGTGCTGACCGCCTTCCGCCCCGGGGTGAACGGCTGGCTTTCGGCGCTTCTGGGCGGCAAGCGGGTGGAAAAGATCCTGTTCGCCGCAACCAAGGCCGACCATCTGCACCACGAACAGCACCCTGCCCTGACCGCCATCACCGAGGCGCTTCTGCGCGAGGCGAAATCGCGCGCCGATTTTGCCGGGGCGGACACCATGGCCCTGTCGTTGGCCGGGCTGCGCTGCACGGTCGAAGACCGGCTGCCACAGGGCGGCGCCGATCTGCCGGCGGTGCGGGGGCGGCTGCTCGATACCGGCAAGCAGGCGGTGATGTATCCGGGCGAATTGCCTTCCGACCCGTTGCGCCTGCTGTCGCCCGCGCGCGAGGGGGCGGCGCAATGGCTGGATGCCGATTACGGGCTGATGGCCTTTGCCCCCGCCCGCGCCAGCCTTCGCCCCGGTGAAGGCCCGCCGCATATCCGGCTGGACCGGGCGGCGGAATTCCTGTTCGGAGACCGGCTGTGACCCTGCATCTGACTGACGAAAATCCCCGCCTGCGCGGCCCCGCCGTGGTCGAGCTTGATGACAGTGCCCCCGCCGACCCCGGTCTGGCCGAGGCGCCGCCCGATCCGATGCCGCAAGGCCGCGCTATGCAGACGGCGGCGGCGCTGACCACAAGACGCGGTTCGGCCCTTGGCCGGTTCGCGCGCTGGGTGTTCGGGGCGCTGTTCTCGCTGGTGATCTCGGTGGCGGCCTATGATTTCGTCACCCGGCTTTTCACGCAGAACACGGTGCTGGGCTGGCTGGCTTTCGGTCTTTTCGGGCTGGCGGTTCTGGTTCTGGCGCTGCTGGCGCTGCGCGAGGCGGCGGGATTCGCCCGCATGGCGCGGATTGACCGGCTGCGCGCCCGGGCCGAAGCGGCCCGCACCGCTGCCGATTTGCCCGCAGCGCGGGGGGTCAAGGCCGCAATTGCCGCGCTTTACGCCGGGCGGCCCGAGGCAAGCTGGGGCCTTGCCCGGGTGGAAGAGCGGGCGGGCGAGGTGATGGATGCCGATGCCCTGCTCGATCTGGTGGAAACCGAGGTGATGGCCCCCTTGGACCGCGCCGCGCTGGCCGAAGTCGAGGCGGCGGCGCGGCAGGTGGCCATGGTCACGGCGCTGGTGCCGATGGCGCTGGCCGATGTGGCGACGGCGCTTTATTCCAACCTGCGGATGATCCGGCGGCTGTCGGAAATCTACGGCGGGCGCTCATCGTCCCTTGGCAACCTGCGCCTGTTGCGGCGGGTCTTCACGGCGCTTCTGGGGGCCGGGGCCATGGCGCTGGCCGATGATCTGGTGGGCAGCTTTGCTTCGGGCGGGGTGCTGGGCCGGCTATCGCGGCGGTTTGGCGAAGGGGTGGTGAACGGCGCCCTGACCGCCCGTGTCGGTCTTGCCGCGATGGAGACCTGCCGCCCGCTGCCCTTTGCCGCGCTGGACAAGCCGGGCACCACGGCCACCACCAGCCGCGCTCTGGCCGGATTTCTCGCCCGCGCCAAGGCGGAAGAGCCGCGCTGATTACCGGAACGACACCGCAGCCGGAGCCAGCCCTTCGACCTCGACCACACAGGTCTGCCGCGCGGAAATCGGGCCCACCCCGGCAGGCGTGCCGGTAAAGATCAGATCGCCCGGTGCCAGTGTCACAAGCCGCGACAGATGGGCGATGATGCCCGCCACCGGCCAGATCATCTCGGACAGGTCGGCATCCTGCGTCACCCGCCCGTCCACACGGCAACGGATACGGCCCTGCGGCACCGCCGAACCGGGGCGGATCGCCCCCAGCACCGCCGAGGCGTCAAACCCCTTCGACATATCCCAAGGCCGCCGCGCGGCCTTGGCTTCGGCTTGCAAATCGCGTCGGGTCAGGTCATTGCCCGCCGCATAGCCCCAGACCAGCGACAGCGCCGCATCTGTGGGAACAAAGGCCCCCCCGGCACCCAGCGCCACCACCAGTTCCGCCTCGTGGTGCAGATCGGCGGTTGCCACCGGAAAGGGCAGAACCGCGCCGCTTTCCACCACGGCATCGGCGGGCTTGGTGAAGAAGAACGGCGGTTCGGCATCCGGGTTGCCGCCCATCTCGCGGGCATGTTCGGCATAATTGCGCCCGACACAGAAGATGCGGCGCACCGGAAAGCGGCGGCTGTCGCCGTCTACCGGAACCGAAACGACCGGCGGCGGCGGCAGAACATAATCCGGCATCTTACGGCCCCATCGTGAAGCACTGCACGCCGCGCGCCTGCAACTGCGCACAGGCACGTTCCGCCTCGTCCTGACCAAGGCCAAGGAAGTTGGCGTCAAAACCACCGCCCTTCTGGGTGACCTTGCGCAGGCTTTGGCCCAGCGTGGCGCTTTCGGCCAGTTGGGTCTTCATCAGGGCGCGGTCCGCCTCGCCCCAGGTGTTGAAACGCCCCACGTTGATGCCCCAATGCCGCCCGCCCGAGGTGGAGACGCGGGTGATCACCTCGCCCGCGGGTTCGGCCATGGCGACGGCCTCTTCGACCGGCGCTTCGTCATAGATCGGCGCGCGGCGTTTCGGCGGGCGGGGCGCGGATTCAACCAGCGTGACCGGGCTTGCCACGGTTTTGGCGGTGATGGTCAGCGGCTCTGGCGCGGCGGCGGCACCGGCGGCAGACAGCGCCTCGACATCGGTCGGCATTTCGGCCAGTGCAAGTTGCTGCGCCTCAAGCGTGCCTTCGGGCGGCGGCGCGGCATTGGCTTCGGCCACAGCCCCCGCGATATCATCGGCAATCGAGGCCACGACCTGCCCGGCGGCGGCAACCGTTTCGGCATTCGGGCGGGCCAGCGGCCGGGGCGAATTTGCCACCGCCGTCACCAGCCGCAGCGTCTTGCCCGCGCCGCCTTCGACCTCGGGCAGGCCATCATCGGGCGCGGCCTCGGCCACCAGTTCGTTATCCGCAGGGGCCGCGATCACCGGCGGCACTTCCTGCACGTTGCGCTTGGCCTTGCGGAAGCCGAGATCCAGAAGATCGGCCATCTTGGCATTGCGGTTGTCGGTCGAGCTGCCGCCGAAAACGGTCGCAATGATGCGGACCCCGCCCCGTTCAGCCGAAGCCGTCAGGTTGAAGCCGGCCGCCACCGTATAGCCGGTCTTGATGCCGTCGGCGCCGTCGTATTTGTCCAGAAAGCGGCGGTTGGTGTTGTTCACCGTGGCCAGCCCCGCATCGGTCGAGCGGCGCGAGAAGATGTTGTAATACTGCGGAAAATCATAGAACAGATGCCGCCCCAGCACAGACATGTCGCGCGCTGTGGACAGATGCCCCGAGGCCGTCAGCCCGTTGGCATTCTTGAAGGTCGTGTTCTTCATGCCCAGCGCCTTGGCGGTGCGGGTCATGCGGTTGGCGAATTTTTCCTGATTACCGCCGATGAAATCGCCCAGCGCCGCCGCCGCGTCATTGGCCGATTTGACCGCCGCCGCCCGGATCAGATAGCGCACCTGAATCTTCTGCCCGGCCTTCAGTCCAAGGCGCGAAGGCGGCTGCGCCGCGGCATTCTTCGACACCGTGACCATGGTATCAAGCGAGAGATTGCCGCGCTCGATCTCTTCAAAGGTGATGTAAAGCGTCATCATCTTGGTCAGCGAGGCCGGGTGCAGCCGCGTATCGGCATTCTCGGCATAAAGCGTCTCGCCGGTGCGGGCATCCATGACATGGGCGGCATAGGGCGGGGCGGCGTTCGATTCGCGCGGACCACCACAGGCTGCGATCAGCGTGAGCGCCACGAGAAACAGGAAATTGCGAATGGATTGCCCCCGCAGGTGCGCCACTGTCCCAGTCATCTGCTCTGCCTCTTGCAGCTCCTCATTCAACGGGAGCCTTCTTTGCGAGAGGAATGCTAGCATGAAGGAAATTGTCGGAAAACCCCTTCCATTCAAAGGCTTTACGAATTTTCTTCACAGCGGGATTCCGGTGACATCCCCTGCCCGCCCCCTAGGTCTGGTGGGTGGCGGCGACCCGGCCCACAAGATCGGGCAATTGCGACAGGTCGGTCAGGTCGTGAAAGCGGCCATCGCCGCGTGGCGCATCGGCGGCTTCCAGCTCCCATGTCATTTCATGCGGCACATGCACGCCCCAGCCGCCCGCCGCCAGCATCGGCAGCACATCGGATTTGAGCGAGTTGCCCACCATCATCCCCTGATCGGCGCCGGTGCCGTGGCGGGCAAAGACCAGCTTGTAGATTTCCGGTGTCTTGTTCGAGACGATTTCCACCCCGTCGAACAGATCGCCAAGGCCCGATTGCGCCAGTTTTCGCTCTTGATCCAGAAGGTCGCCCTTGGTCACCAGAAGCACCCGGTATTCCGCCGCAAGGGTGGTCACGGCGGCGCGGGCATGGGGCAGAAGGTGGATCGGATGCTCCAGCATCTCGCGCCCCGCCGCCAGAATCTCGCCGATCACCCGGGCGGGCACCCGGCCTTCGGTCACCTCGACGGCGGTTTCGATCATCGACAGGGTGAAGCCTTTCACACCAAAACCGTAGTGGCCCAGATTGCGCCGCTCGGCCGCCAGAAGCCGGGCCTGCAAATGGTCCGGCGCAGCATGGTCGGCCAGCAGGGTGGTGAACCGCTCCTGCGTCAGGCGAAAGAAGCTCTCGTTCTGCCAAAGCGTATCGTCGGCATCGAATCCGATGGTGGTCAGCATGGATTCCTCCTTTGCGGGCAAGCTGTTCCGCCCGGGGCCTTTTCGCAAGCCGGAAATCCGCTATAGTGCGCGGCAACCCTGATGTTTCCGAATCCCCTTGCGAGGTTTCCTTGCCCCTGCGCGCACCCGTCATGTCTGACAAGTCCTCTGGCCCCAATGGCCCCGGCGACGACACCTCGCTGTTGACCAAGACCAAGACGCGCACCCAGCGCCCGCCGCTTTACAAGGTGATGCTGCTGAATGACGACTATACGCCGATGGAATTCGTGGTGCATGTGCTGGAACGGTTCTTTGGCCTGAACCACGCGCAAGCCTTTGAAATCATGCTGACGGTGCATAAGAAGGGGCTGGCGGTTGTCGGTGTCTTCAGCTTTGAGATCGCCGAAACCAAGGTGGCGCAGGTGATGGATTTCGCCCGCCGGCATCAGCATCCGCTGCAATGCACCATGGAAAAGGAATAGGCGCGGGGTCGGGCGATGCTGGCCGCGCGGCTTGAACTGGCGCTGAACGAGGGTGCCTTGGTGCTGCCGCCCGCGGGCGGCATTCTGGTGTTGCGCCCCCGCGCCGGTGACGATCTGTCGCCCCTGCCGCGCGACCGCGTGGTGGTGCGCACCGGCTTTCGCCCGGATTTTCACCACTTTCAGAAGGCAGGCTATGCGACCAGCGGCGACGGCCCCTTTGCCGCTGCCGTGGTCTGCCTGCCACGCGCCCGCGCCGCTGCCCTTGCCCTGCTGGCCGAAGGGCTGGCCGCCCTGCCCCCCGGCGCGCCCCTGCTCTTGGACGGGCAAAAGACCGACGGGATCGAGGCGATCATCAAAACCTGTCGCGCCGAAGGGCTGCTGATGGGTGAGGTTCTGTCCAAAGCCCATGGCAAGGCGGTGGTGTTGCGCGCTGCCCCGCCCCCGGCAGGCTGGGCCGCGCAGCCCCGGCAGGTCGAAGGCTTTACCACCGGCCCCTTCTGTTTTTCCGCCGATGGGCCGGATCGTGGCTCGGCCCTGCTGGCGGCGGCGCTTCCCGCCCGACTGCCCCCAAGGGTGGCCGATCTGGGCGCCGGCTGGGGTTGTCTGTCGCGTGCCATCCTCGCACGCGACGGCGTGGCCGAACTGGATCTGGTCGAGGCCGAGGCCGAGGCGCTGGCCTGTGCAAAGGTGAACCTGCCAGACCCGCGGGCGCGGTTCCATTGGGCCGATGTCCCCGCCTTCAAGCCCTCCAAACTCTGGGATGCGGTGGTGATGAACCCGCCGTTTCACACCGGCCGCGCGCCCGATCCTGCCTTGGGCGAGGCGTTCATCCGCGCCGCCCACCGTTACCTGACCCCCTCGGGCAGCCTCTGGCTGGTGGCCAACCGCCATCTGCCCTATGATCGCAGCCTCACCATCCTCTTCCGTCAGGTCGAGGAGATTGGCGGCGACGCCGCCTTCAGGCTGACCCGCGCTGCCCTGCCGATCCGGGCGCGCTGAAACCGGAGACCTCCGATGTCCTTTTCGATCACCGGCAAGACCGCCATTGTTACCGGCGCGGCCAACGGGATTGGCCTTGCCATCGCCCGCCATTTCCTTGACCGCGGTGCCCGCGTGATGTTCGCCGACATGGACGAAGGCAAGCTTGAGGCCGAAATCGGCGACGAGGCCCGCAGCGAAGGCGCCGTGCGGATGTTCGCAGGTGACCTGCGCGAAAAGCTGGCCATCACCAACCTGCTTTCCGCCACCATCGACGCCTTTGACCGGGTGGATATTCTGGTCAATGCCTCGCGCGTGATGAAACGCTCGGACCCGATGATGCTGGGCGCCGATTGCGTCGAGGATATGCTGCAACAGAACCTGATGACCGCGCTGCGCGTGTCGCAGATGACGGCCAAGCGCATGATCCAGCAGGCCGAACGCGACGAAGACACCACGGCCATGGCGGGCACCATCATCAACCTGTCGTCGATCACCTCGCAGCGCACGCTGTCCACGCTGATGGGCTATTCCATCTCTTGCGCCGCGGTCGAACAGATGACCCGTGCGCTGGCCCTGACACTGGCGCCGAAACGCATCCGGGTGAATGCGGTCTCGCTGGGGTCGGTGATGTCGGCCAGCCTGCAAAACCTCTTGCGCGAAGAACCCGGCTGGCGCCCCGCGATCGAGTCCGCGACGCCGCTGGGCCGCATCGCCCCGGCAACCGAAATCGTCGAGACGGTGCAATACCTTGCCTCTGACGCCGCTGCCTTCGTGACCGGGCAGGTTCTGGTGGTGGATGGCGGGCGCAGCCTGCTTGATGGCGTCTCTGCCCCGGCGCATTAGGGCGCTATTCGGGATATTCGGCCTTGCAGGCGGCGATTTGTGGCGCCGCTGCCTTGGCCTGTGCTGCCCGCTTGGCCTTCAGCCCGGCCAGCTTCTGCGCCTCGGCCCCCAGATCCAGCGCCACCGGCTTGCGGATGGTCTCGGGCACTTCGTCCAGACAAAGCTGCGGCTTGGCGGGCGGCTCGCCCTCGGCATGGGGCGGCGGCAGCGGGCCGCAGCGCACCCAGCGCGTCGTCCAGACCGTCACCTCCTGATAGCCATAGCCGCGGGCCAGATTGCCCTCGGCCTCGGCGATCAGCCGGTCCACCATCCGCATGTCACGGGTGGCCGCCGAAATGCACTGTTCCTGCGGCGTGCCACAGGCCGACAGCACCATGAGGGCGGGCAAGGCCAGACGTTTCATCGCAACCTCCTGAAAACACCCGCCCAGTATAGCCGCTCTGCCGTGCTATGCCATATCAGCCGCGTTGAGCCTGCCGGCCCCCGGTGCTAACGAAGGGCATCCAGAGGAGGCCCGCCCGATGTCCGACGATTTCACCGACCGCAAGGCCCGTGCCGCCCAATGGTTCCGCAGCCTGCGCGACCAGATTGTCGCCGCCTTTGAAGACCTTGAAACCCGCCATGCCGGCGCCCGCGCGCCCGGCCGGTTCGAGGTGACCCCCACCACCCGCACCGATGGCGGCGGCGGGTTGATGAGCGTGATGCGCGGCGGCACCGTCTTTGAAAAGGTCGGCGTCAACTGGTCCGAGGTCCACGGCACCCTTGGTGACAAGGCACAGCGCGCCATGGCCGCGCGCGGCGTGCCCGGCATGGACAAAGACCCGCGCTTCTGGGCCTCGGGCATCAGCCTTGTGGCCCATATGGTCAATCCGCATTGCCCCGCCGTCCACATGAACACGCGGATGTTCTGGACGCCGGGGGCCGCATGGTTCGGCGGCGGGGCCGATCTGAACCCCTGCATCGAATATCCCGCTGACACCACACATTTCCATGGCCGGATGCAAGCCGCCTGCGACGCCCATGACCCGGCCTATTACCCCCGCTTCAAGGCTTGGGCGGATGAATATTTCTTCGTCCCGCACCGGGGCCGGGCGCGGGGCGTCGGCGGCATCTTCTATGACGATCTGAACTCGGGCAGTTGGGAGGCCGATTTCGCCTTTACCCGCGCCGTGGGCGAGGCGTTCCTGCCCGCCTTCCTGCCGGTGACCGAGGCCCGCCTGCAAACCCCCTGGACCGAGGCCGACCGCGACACCCAGCTTGTCCATCGCGGGCTTTATGCCGAATACAACCTCGTCTATGACCGGGGCACGAAATTCGGGCTGGAAACCGGCCATGATGCCAATGCCGTGCTGATGAGCCTGCCGCCGCTTGCCAAATGGCATTGAGACGATGCAACTGCTGCCCTTTGCCGCCACCGCGCTGGTGATCGAGCTGACGCCCGGCCCCAACATGATCTGGCTCGCCCTTCTGGCGGCGACCGAGGGGCGGCGCACCGCTTTTGCCGCCGTTCTGGGTGTGGCGGCGGGGCTGGCGGCGATGGGCGGGCTTTTGTCGCTGGGCGTCGGCGCGCTGATCTCGGCGCATCCGCCGCTTCTGACGGCGCTGCGCTGGGCCGGGGTAGGGTTCCTGCTCTGGCTGGCCTGGGAAAGCTGGCGGGATGCCCGCGATCCGGCGCACCACCGCGCCGGCGGCGGCGAGACGATGGGACAGGCATTTTCCCGCGGCCTGCTCACCAATCTGCTGAACCCCAAGGCGGCGCTGTTCTTTCTGCTGATCCTGCCCGGTTTCCTGCCGCCCGGCGCCGGGCGCGGCGAAAGCGCCGCATTGGCAACGCTTTATGTCGCCATCGCCACGGCGGTCCATCTGGCCGTGGTCGCTGCCGCCGGAACCGCAGGGCGCCTTGCCGCCGATCCCGTCATCTCGGCCCGGCTGCACCGCGTCGGGGCGGCCACCCTTACCCTCATGGCCCTTTGGGTCGCGCTCGAAACCTGAACGGAGTTCCCATGGCCGACCTCACCCTGAAAGCCGCCTATGCCACCGTCACCGAAGACGACGGTTTCCGCTTTGTCGGTTTCGTCGAAGAGGATGACGAAGGTTATGCCCTGTTCCGCCAGCCGGTAGAGGGCGGTGCAGTCTGGTTTGAGGTGAACGACGAAGAATTCGGCGATGATGAGGCGCTGGCCGCCGTCAGCCTAACGCCGAAGGGGCTGGAAATCGCCCTCACCGCCGAAGCCGCGCCGCGCTTTGGCTGGGCCACCAGCGTCGCCATCCGCCTGCCCGCCCGCTGCGAGAACCGCGACGAAGCCCTCGCCGCTCTGACCGAGATGCTCGGCCCGATGCTGCAAACCGGCTGATCTTTCATTTGGCTCAACTATCCCAGGGCGCGGCCCCAAGCGCGCCCTGCCCTAATTGCTGACCGGCGCAATCCGCCGCCCGCCCGCTGCGATGCCCTTCTGAATGCGGGCGTCCACGTCATTGCCCTCCAGCGAGGCGAGAAAGCCGTTGAATTCGGGCGTGGCGCGGGTGGCCAGCCGCCCGGCCTCGATCACCAGATCGACTTCCTCGGTTTTCAGCTTCAGCCGGGTCGGCACCTTGTTCAGCTTCTTGCGCATGTCGGCAGGAACACCTTCGAAACTCGCCTGCCCGATGAACAGCTTCAGGTCGCTGCAATCCCAGCCGTCCAGCGTGCCGCGCAGCCGCCGCACCTCGCCCGGGGGCAGGGCGCAGCGCCATTCGATCAGCTCGGCCTCCCATTGCCGCAACTCACCGCGCATCGCGTCATAGCCCGACCTTGTGGCGGCAGACATCGAGGCCGTGGCGATCGACATGCCAAGGCCCACGCCCCCCGGGCCGGGGATTTTCTGGGTCCAGCCGTAATCCGCCTCAACCCCCGCGTTGGCGACCAGAAACAGCATCCGCTTCATCCGCACCGCCTCTTCCGGCGTCATCGGCGCATAGGGCGCCTGCGCGCGGGCACGCTCCACAGCAAGGCCGGTGGTGCCGAAGTTGTCGGTGATGCCGCCATCCAGCAGTTTGACGTATTTCACCTCTTCGGGATTGGCATAGCTTTCCAGCGCCCGGCCCTGCGCCTTCATCGCCGCCGTCGCCTCGGGGTTGTTGCGGGCCGCTGTCAGCCAGTCCGGCTCTTTATAGCCGCAGTCACCCTGATGCGCCTCAAGCACGACCGGGGTGAAGACCAGGGGGAAGGCCGCCGAAGCCGCCACCGCTTCCGAGATCGGCAGCTTTGACAGGTCGGAACACAGGGCATCAAAAGTTTCGGGCGAAAACAGGAAGGGCGTGTTGTTCGCCATGTCGGTGGCGTTGATCCATGTCTTGATCTTGGAACGCGCCCGCAGATCGCCAAAGGTGGCCCCCTTGAACAGCACCTCATCCAGATAGCGGGCAAAGGTCTTGCGTCCGTTGGCCCCGCCCGCCAGCCCCTTGACGATGGTCACCGGGTTGAACGGCGAATTGGCCATGTATTTCTCGGCATTCGTCACAAGATACCGCTCGCGGTAACCCGTCAGCCCCGCCGGGCCGTAAAGCCCGAACTGCGCCGCCGTGACGGACCCGCCCGACACACCCGAGACCAGCCGCACATCATCCAGAAGCCCGTTCGGCGTGCCTGTTACGGCACCTTGCGCCCGCAATTCCTCAAGCATCCCATAGGCAAAGGCCGAGGCCCGCATCCCGCCGCCCGAAAAGGCAAGACCGACATAAAGCTCTCCCTTGCCGATGCTTTCGGGGGTGACATCAACCAGCGCGGCATTCTCGCCCTGCAACGCCTGATTGATCGGCCGGTTCCATGCCGCGCAACCGGCCAGCAAGGCCAGACAAAACACCAGTTTTTTCATTGGAATCGGCCCACTCCCCCGTCAGGAGGCGAGTTTAGGCCAGCCGATATCCAGCACAAACCCCTTTTCCGCCGCAGGCATCTCAAGCTTGGCGCCATGGCGCGCGGCAATCGCGCGCACCAGCGCGAGGCCAAGCCCATGGCCCTTGATCCCCCGGTCCCGCTCGGCCCGGGTAAAGCGGTCAAACGCCTCTGCCCGCAGGTCTTCGGGCAGGCCGGGGCCGGTGTCGGCCACCTGCATCAGATGGCGGTCGGCGCCCTCGGTCAGGGTCAGGCGCAGGCTGTCGCCGGGGCCGCAATATTTGATGGCATTGTCGATCAGGTTCGACAGCATTTGCGCGATCAGGTTACGGTCGCCCAGCACCCGCAGCCCCGGCGCCACATCGGCCTGCACAAGCAGGCCCTTGTCCTCGGCCATGGGTTCGTAAAGCTCCCAGACCTCCTGCGCCACTTCCGACAGGTCCACCGGCACCAGACCGCCGCCCGAGCCCTGATCGGCCTCGGCCCGGGAGATATCCAGAAGCGAGTCAAAGACCCGGATCGATTGGCGGATTTCGCTGCGCAGGGCGTCCACCACCTCTTCCTGCCCCTCGATCCGGCCCAGCTTCTGCATCAGCCGGTTGAGGGGGGTGCGCAGTTCATGGGCGATCGTGTCCGAGAGGCGGTGCGTGGCGCGATTCAGGTTCTCGATCCGGTCCAGCATCCCGTGAACATGGGTTTCCAACAGGCCAAATTCGTCGCGGCTGCGCGGCCCGGGCAGGCGGGCCGACAGTTCGCCCCCCGCCACCCGGTCGGCCAGATCGTTCAGCCGCCCGATCCGCCGCATGACCGAACGCGCGGCCAGCCAGCCCACCCCGGCGCCCGCGAGCAACAGCGCCAGCCCCAACGCCGCCATGCCGCGCCGCAGGCTGGCCAGTGTGGCATCGACCGGCGCCAGCGAGCGCGCGACCAGCAGCGGGAACCCCCCCGGCAATTCCCGCGCGACGGCCAGCCAACGGGTGCCGCCTTGGGTAAACTCCTCAGCCGGATCAACGGTGAACCCCGCGCCCTGCGCCGTCAGCCCAGCAGGCCATTGCGCTTCGGTCCCCGCCAACACATTGCCCCGGCGGTCCAGCAGCAAAAGCATTTCCGCGCCCGAGGGCGCCGCCGCGCGATATTCGATCGCCTGCCGCAGCGCGATGATCCGGCGTTGTTCATAGAGCGCCGCATAGCCGCCCAGATCGGCGGTCAGCGTCGCCCGCGCCGCCTCGGTCATCCGGGTTTCCACCAGCCGGTATTGCAGCGCCATCGCCATCAGCGACAGCGCCGCCACCGCCGCCGCCATCAAGAGCGCCAGCCGCAGCGTGGCCCTTGCAGCAAGAGGGCGGTTTTCGCTCATCCCGCCTTCAGCGGTGCAAAGACATAGCCCTCGCCCCGGGCGGTCTGGATCGCGGCAGAACCCGCCTCTTCCAGCTTGCGGCGCAAGCGGCCGACATGCACGTCCACCACATTGGTGCCGGGATCAAAATGCAGCTTCCAGACGTTTTCCAGAAGCTGCATCCGCGTCACCACCTGCCCGGCATTGCGGGCGAAATAGGTGATCAGTTCAAACTCTTTCGGACTGACGGCGACATGGGCGCGGCGGACATGCACCGTGCGCGCCTTCAGCCGAATTTCCAGATCGCCAAAGGCCAGAAGGTCATTGTCTAGCACCTCAATCGTGCCGCGCCGCAACAGGGCGCGCAGGCGGGCGCGCAGTTCTTCCGGCTCGAAGGGCTTGGGCAGATAATCATCCGCGCCCTTCTCCAGCCCCTCCACCCGCTGCGCCGCCCGGCCCAGCGCCGACAGCACAAGGATCATCGCCCGGCTGCCCCCGGCGCGGATGCGCGCCATCGCCTCGACCCCATCGCCCCCCGGCAACATGCGGTCCAGCACGATCACCCGGAAATCCTGGGATGAGGCGGCAACGCCTTCGTCCAGCGTCGCCAGCCAGACCGGCTCGCAGCCCAGCGCACGCACTTCCTGCGCGACGGCCTCGGCGGTTTCCGGGTCATCCTCGACAATCAGGATGCGGTCCATGGTGAACTCCCTTTGCGCCGATTTTCAGAACACGACCACATCCGGGTCAAGCACATTCGCGCCGCCAATGGCGCGCAGGCCGGTGCCCTGCCCGTAGGGGTCCAAGAGAACATGGCGGGTTCCGGCGGAATTTTCCAGCAGGAACAAGGCGGCAGCGTCCAGCGTGACTGCGGCAAGATCGCCCGGTTCCACCGGCTGGCCATTCACCGCAAGAATGCGGTCACCCGCCGCCAGCCCGGCGAAATTGGCGGGCGAATTGACCGTGACATCGGTGATCACCCCCGCAGCGTCCAGCGTCAGCCCCAGCGCGGCCAACGTGTAAGAGGTGACCTTCTGCGGCACCCCGCCTGACACCTCGCGCAGGGTCGGCGCCGCCTCTTCCACCTCCAGAGACAGCGGCAGCAGCAGCATCCGCCCCGTCCGCATCACCGCAAGATCGGCCTGCCCCGCCGGTTGCGCCGCCTCCAGCGCAAAGGGCAAGTCGCCCGCATGGTCCAGCGCCCGTCCGCCCACGGCCAGCAGGATATCCCCTGCCATCAGGCCCGCGCGCTCGGCCAGTCCGCCCGCCTCGACCTCATCCACCAGAAGGCCGGTCGGGGCCACGCCCAGCACCTCGGCCAGTTGCCGGTCCACCGGACGGGCGCGCAGGCCCAGCGCGGGCACCGGGGCCAAGGTTTCCGCAATCAGCCCGTCCACGATCCGCGCCAGTTCGGCGGCGGGAATGGCATAGGCGATGCCCACGAACATCCGGCTGCCGTCGGCGATCTGGCTGTTCATCCCCACCAGCGCGCCCGTGTCGTCCACCAGCGGCCCGCCCGACGACCCCGGGTTCACCGCCGCATCATGTTGCAGCATCAGAACCGGCGCCGCCGGATCGACCTGACGGTTTAGGGCGGAGATCATGCCCTCGGTCACCGAAAATTCGATGCCAAGCGGGGCCCCCAGAGCCCAGACCTCCGCCCCGAGCCCAAGCTTTGCGGTCGAGGGGGTCAACCCGCTCCGCCCCGGCTCAACCTGCAGCACCGCCACGTCGCGCACAGGGTCGCGCGCCAGAACGGTTGCAATCTCTTCATGGCCCGCCGCATCGCGCAGACGCACTTCGGCGGCCTCCTTCACCACATGGGCATTGGTCACCGCCACCTCGCCCGCCGCCCCCCAGAGGAAGGCCGAACCAAGGAAGGTGTCGGCATCATCCGCCGAATGCACGGTGAAAACCGTGGCCATCGCCGCCTCAAGCGGCACTTCCGCGGCGCGGCCCTGCGTGGTGGCGAGCGCGGTAACCAGCACGAAAGCCCCCGCCAGAATCTCGGCCAGCCAGCGGCGGGCGCGCGGTTGCAGGCTGGGGTGAATGCGGCGGATCGTCATGCTGTGAAACCTCGTTTCGTTCGGTGAGGCCAAGCTAGCAAGCGGGTTCCTGACAGGCCCGTGACAAAAGCCGTCATGGAAAAATCACTTGTTTACAGGGGCCGGGCGGGGCCGCATCTATGGTGCATGACCTGTCCATTGCCTTTCGGGGACCACACCATGAAACCCTTTCTTGCCGCCGCCTTCGCCGCCGCCCTTGCCTTTCCTGCCGGGGCGGAACCCCTGTCTCCGGTCAAGACGGCACAGCTTTCCGCCGCGCTTTATGCAACCGGGGTCGAGATGGGCGATCCCCTGCTGATCCTTTCCGCCGCCAAGCTGCGCAAGACGCTGAACCCCGCCAAAGGCAGCCTTCTGGCCGAAGGAGCGACGCCCGTGGACGATGCCCCCTTGGGTTGGGAAGAGATGCTGGCCAGCGCCGAAACTCTGGCCGAGGGCGATGACACCCTTCTGGGCCTGATCGACGATGTGCGCGCCGAAAGCAGCAAGGGCGTCTCCTCGGGTCCGGTCTACAACATCGGCGCCTTGGGCAATGGCGGCAATGACACCTATCCGGTTGTCGAGTTCGTCGGCGGCGAATATGCCGAAGTCTATGTCGAGGCGAAGGATGCCACCGACCTGAACCTGACCGTCTATGATGCACAGGGGCGGCTGGTTTGCTCCGACACCGACAAGAGCCATATCGCCTATTGCGGCTGGCGTCCCGACCAGACCGGCGGCTTTGTGATGAAGGTGGAAAACAACGGTCCACAGGGCGCCAATTACGCGCTGATGACGAACTGAGGGGGATGCCATGCTGCGCCGTCTGCTTCTGACCTCGGCCCTGACGCTCATGGCGCTTCCGGCGCTGGCGCGTGAGAATTACGCGCTTTTGATCGGGGCCAGCACCTATCCCGGGCTGGACGAGAAATACTGGCTGAAAGGCCCGGCCAACGATGTGAAGCTGGTGCAGACTTGGCTGACCACCGAGGCGCCGGTGCCCTTTGCCCCCGGCAATGTCGCCGTGCTGGCCGATGGGGTCGAAGGCGCGCAGGCGCCCACACTGGCCGCGATCCGCGAACAGATGGCGGCGCTGGCCGACAAGGTGCAGCCCGGCGATTTCGTCTATCTGCATTTCTCCGGCCATGGCACCCAGGCCCCCGCCGCCGACCCCGAGAGCGAGCTGGACGGGCTGGATGAATTGTTCCTGCCCACCGACATCGGCCCCTGGTCGAATGAGGTCAGCGCCGTGGAAAACGGCCTTGTCGATGACGAGATCGGCCAGATGATCGACGCGCTGCGCGGCAAGGGCGCCAATGTCTGGGCGGTGTTCGACAGTTGTCATTCCGGCACCGTGACGCGCGGCGCCCCCGATGGTGACGAAGAGGTGCGCACCCGGCAGCTCCCGCCCGAGGCGCTGGGTCTTTCCGCCGATGCGATGGAGGTGACGACCCGCAGTCTGGAAGACCCGCGCGCCCAGCCCGAAGCGCCGGTCGATGCCCTGAACGATGCCGATGGCACTGGCAGTTTCGTCGCCTTCTACGCCGCCCAGACCAATGAGGTGACCCCGGAAAAGAATCTGCCCAAGGGCAAGCCGGGCCGCATTCCGCAAGGCGTCTTCACCTATACCCTGTTCGAGGTGCTGGCCGAATATCCGCAGGCCACCTATGGCCAGATCGGGCAAGAGGTGCTGCGCAAATATGCCACCAAATCGCTCGCCCGCTCGACCCCGATGTTCGAAGGCGACCTCGATCAGGTGGCCTTTGCCGGAACCAAGGGCGCCCGCGTGGCGCAATGGGCCGCCACCCGCAGCGACGACAGTTTCACCATCCCGGCAGGCAGCCTGCACGGGCTGGCCCCGGGCGATGTGCTGGCGGTGATGGCCAGTGCCGCGGATGCGACCGAGGCGGCGCTGGGCTATGTCGCGCTGGAGACGGTAGACACCTTCACCGCCACCGCCAAACCCGTTGTGCAAGATGGCAAGAGCCTGCCCGGCGAACTCCCCAAGGGGCTAATGTTGCGCAAGATCGGCACCGACCTCGACTTCAGCCTGACCGTGGCCCTGCCCGAAGCGGGTTCCGCCCCCGCCGATGCGCTGGCCGCCGCTATGCAGGCCCTGACGGAGGCCGCCGGTCCCCGCATTTCCTTTGTCCCCGCCGGGGCGCCCGAGGCTGACCTGCGGCTTGCCGTGCTGCCGGGCAGCCCCCGCCCCGATGCGATCTGGGTGCTGCCCGAAACCGGGCTGGCCGAAGACCTGGCCACCACGCCTTCGGTGTCAACCGCCGACAAGGATGCCGCAACGCTGGGCGCCACGCTGGCCGATACGCTGGGCGCCATGGCCAAGGCGATGAACCTGATGAAGATGGCGGGCGCGGTGGGCGCCGATGGCTTGGACGTGTCGGTCGAGATGCTGACCGGGCCGGACAAGAACAACCTCGCGCCGATGCCCGCCTCGGGTGTGCCGCGGCTGATCCCCGAAGATCAGGTGCATGTGCTGGCACAGAACCACATGGACATTCCGGTGGATGTGAACGTCCTCTATATCGGCGCCGACTGGTCGATCAGCCACTGGTTCTCGGGCCGCCTGCAACCGGGCGACACGCTGAAAAAGGGCCTGTTCAAGATCAGCGATGCCGTGCTGGGACAAGAGCGGATGGTGGTGGTGATGACCCCCGCCGCGCCGCAATCGCCGGTCGAAGACCTGAGTTTTCTGGCGCAGGACAGCCTCGACATGACGCGCGAAGTGCCCAAGGGGGGCCTGCGCTCGGCCCTGACCGAGGCGGGTTTCGGCCAGACCACCCGCGCTGCCATGGCGCTGGATGAGGGCGAAGGCGACAGCGGACCCGGCCCGGCGATCCTGCAACTGGAACTGCGGACGGTGCCCGCCCCCTGAGAGCGGCCCCATCCTCTCTCCACAAATATCCTGCGGGGAGGTCCGGAGGGGTGCAAAACCCCTCCGGGGTCAGCCAGAGGCGAAACCTCTGGCCGCTCAGAGTATTTCCGACAGCTTCACCACACGGCCCTCGGCCACCGATTTCAGCGCCGCCTCGGCCAGCGCCAGCGCCGCCAGCCCGTCTTCGCCCGAAGGTGCCGCGGCGGTCTTGCCGTTCAGCGCCGCGATGAAGCTGGCGATTTCGGCGGCATAGGCTTCGGTATAGCGGGTCATGAAGAAGTCATGCAGCGGCGGGCGGGTATAGCCTGCGGCATTGGCCACCTCGATCGACACCGGGCGCTGGTTTTCCGCCGAAACAGCACCCAGCGACCCATGCACCTCGATCCGCTGGTCATAGCCATAGGTCGCGCGGCGCGAGTTCGAGATGACTGCCTGCTTGCCGCTGGCGGTTTTCAGCAGCACCTGCACCGAATCGAAATCGCCCGCCGTGCCGATGGCCGGGTCCACCAGAACCGCCGCCGTTGCCACCACTTCGGCAATCTCTTCACCCAGCAAAAACCGCGCCATGTCGAAATCATGGATCGTCATGTCGCGGAAAATCCCGCCCGAGCGGCCGATATATTCCACCGGCGGCGCGCCCGGATCGCGTGAGGTGATCACGGCCATTTCCACGGCCCCGATGCTGCCCTTGTCGATCTCGGCCCGCACGGCGCGGAAATGCGGGTCGAACCGGCGGTTGAAGCCGACCATCAGCACGCCCTTATGCGCCCGCACCACCGCAAGGCATTGCTTCACCCGGTCCAGCGACAGATCGATGGGCTTTTCGCAGAACACCGCCTTGCCGGCCTTCACGAAACGCTCGATCAGGTCGGCGTGGGTGTCGGTCGGGGTGCAGATCACCACGGCGTCAATATCCGAAGCCGCCTCGATCGCCTCGATCGTGCGCACGTCGCAGCCATATTGCGCGGCAATCGCCTGCGCCGCCGCCGGGAAGGCATCGGCCACCGCCACCAGCTTTGCATTGGCGTCGCCCGTCACCGCCTTGGCGTGAACCTTGCCGATGCGCCCCGCGCCCAAAAGTCCGAACCGAACCGTCATTGCATCCTCCATGCCAAGGCGCGCGCCGGGGCGCGGGCCAGTTTCGGAACGTATATTCCACTCATGGAACTTTTCAACCGAAAAATTCCACAATCAATCCTGCGCCCGCAGCACCCGGGCCGGACGCACCCCCAAAGGCCGCAGCACGAAGGCAAGGCTGGCCAGCAGCACCGCCCCCACGCCCCCCGCCACGATCATCAGGGCCGAGCCCGCGTCAAAGGCATAATCCACCTCCATCACGAAATGCATCACCGCCCAGCCCGCCATGCCCCCGGCAAAGACCGCAACGCCCCCCGCCGCCGCCCCGGTCAGCGCGGCCCGCAGGGCAAAGCTGGCCAGAATGCGCCCGCGTGAGGCGCCCAGCACCTTCAGCACCGCCGCTTCATAAACCCGCGCCCCCTCCCCCGCCGCCGCAGCCCCAATCAGCACGACAAAGCCGGTGACCAGCGTGGCCATTGCGGCAATCGTGGTGGCCTGCGCGATGGCCGTCAGCGCCTCGGCCACCCGGGCGATGGCCGCCTTCAGGCCAATTGCGGTCACATTGGGAAAGGCCGTCGCCACCTCACGCAGCAGCGCCGCCTCGGCTTCCGGCTCGGCATAGACGGTGGCGATATGGCTGTGCGGCGCCCCGGCCAGCGCGCCCGCGTTCATCGACATCACGAACCCCATTCCGGCATTCGAGAAATCCACCACCCGGAACGAAGTCACCTCGGCCTCAATCTCGCGGCCCAGCACATTGACAGTAATGCGGTCGCCCAGCTTCAGCCCGATCTCCGCCGCCTCGGTGGCGGCAAAGCTGATCTGCGGCGGGCCGCTGTATCCCTCGGGCCACCATGTGCCTTCGGTGATGGTAGTGCCCGCAGGCATGGCGTCGGCATAGGTCAGGCCCCGGTCGCCGCGCACCACCCAATGATCGCCCGCCACCTCGCGCGCATCGCGGCCGTTGATCCTGGTCACCACGCCACGCAGCATCGGCGCGCTTTCCAGCTTGGACACCGCCGGATTGCCGGTGACCATGGCCTTGAACGGTTCGATCTGATCCGGCTGGATATCGACAAAGAAGAACGAGGGCGCCCGTGTCGGCAGATCGCGCTGGATCGCGGCGCGCAGGTTGGCGTCAATCTGCCCCACCGCCGCCAGCACCGTCAGCCCAAGGCCCAGCCCCAGCACCACCTGCACCGTCCCGGCCCTTGGGCTGCCGACCGAAGACAGCGCCAGCCGCAGCGCGACCCGGCCCTGCATCGCCCGCAGCCGCGCCGCACGCCGCGCACACCAGCCAAGGCCCAGCGCCGCCAGCCCCAGCACCACCAGCGCCGCCAGCACCCCGCCCGCGACCGAGACCGTCATGATCCACGCACCCGAGGCCCATGCCGCCCCGCCCACCAGCGCCGCCGCCAGCAGCGCCAGCGTCACCAGATGCCGCGCCGCAGGCCAGCCGCCCGTGAGCCCGCCGCGATACAGCGCCGCCGCCCGCACCCGCTCGGCCCGGGCCAGCGGCCAGAGTGCAAAGAGAAAGGCCGAAGTCAGGCCATAGAACCCGGCCTCAATCACCGGGCGGGGATAGAGGGCAAGCTCCACCGGAAAAGGCAGCGCCGCCGTAAGCGGGCCTTTCAGCGCAAGGGGCAGCCCGACGCCCAGAGCCAGCCCCGCCACCACACCCAGAACCGCCAGCACCGCCACCTGTAATAAGGCGGCGCGGAACACCAGCCGCCCGTCGGCGCCCAACGTCCGCAACGTGGCGATGGTGGAAATCCGCCCCTCCAGCCAGGCCCGCACCGCCGAAGCCACCCCCACGCCGCCCACCGCCATCCCCGCCAATCCGACGAGGATCAGGAAAGCGCCGATCCGGTCCACGAACCGCTCCACCCCCGGGGCGGGGCGGCGGCTGTCGGACCAGCGCATTCCGGCATCGCGGAACCGCGTCTCGGCCTCGGCCTGCAAGGGGGTCAGGTCGGCGCCTTCCGGCAGATCCAGACGGTAAGCCGTATCATAAAGCGTGCCGGGTGCAATCAGCCCCGACTGTGCCAGATCGACCGTCCGCACCAGCGTTCGCGGCGCAAGGGCAAAGCCGCCCGTGGCGCTGTCAGGCTCACGCCGCAAAAGGCCCGACAGCCGGAACTCTTGCAGACCCAGCTTGAAACGGTCACCCACCGCCAGCCCGATCTGGTCGGCCAGCACCGGGTCCATCACCGCGCCGGGCAGGCCACCCGACCCGGCCAGCGCCTGCGCCAGCGTGCCCGCCTGCAATTCCACTTGCCCCAGCAGCGGATAGGCGCCATCCACCGCCTTCACCTGCGTCAGAACCCGCGCCTCACCCGCGACGGCCATCGAGCGGAACTCGACCACTTCCGACATACGCTCGGAAATGCCCTCCAGCCAGTCGCGTTCCTGATCTGTGGCAAAGCGGTAGGTGAACTGCGCCTCGCCATCGCCGCCCAGCAACACCGCGCCCTGCTCGGTCATCCCGGCTTCGATGGCCGAGCGCACCATGCCCACCCCGGCAATCGCAGCAACGCCCAGCGCCAGACAGGCCAGAAAGATGCGAAACCCCGCGATGCCGCCGCGCAATTCGCGCCGGGCAATGCGGGCGGCCAGCCGCAGACTCATGCCGCATCCCCCGCGATGCGGCCATCGACCAGCCGCACCACCCGGTCACAGCGCGCCGCAAGCTCCGGCGCATGGGTCACCATCACCAAGGTCGCGCCATGCCGATCGCGCAGGCCAAAGATCAGATCCATGATGGCAGCACCATTGACCGAATCAAGATTGCCGGTCGGCTCATCTGCCAGAAGGATCGCCGGGCGCGGCGCGGCGGCACGGGCGAGCGCCACGCGCTGCTGCTCACCGCCCGAAAGCTGTGCCGGATAATGGCCGGTCCGCCCGCCAAGCCCCACCGCCGCCAACTCGTCCCGCGCCCGGTCAAAGGCACCCGCCACCCCGGCAATCTCCATCGGCAAGGCCACATTCTCCAGCGCGGTCATGGTCGGGATCAGGTGAAAGCTCTGGAACACCACGCCCATGCGGCCGCGGCGGAATCGCGCCAGACCATCCTCGTCCATCGCGCCCAGATCCTGCCCCAAGGCCAGAACCTGCCCCGAACTCGCCCGCTCCAGCCCGCCCATCAGCATCAGAAGCGAGGATTTGCCGGAACCAGAAGGGCCGATCAGCCCCACCGTCTCGCCGGGGGTGACAGTCAGCGAAATCGCCTTAAGTATCTCGACAGGCCCGGCATTCCCGCTCAGGGTCAGACCGACATTCTCCAGCCGCAGGACGGGCTCGCCCATGATCCACCTCATTCATCCACCCTTCAGATATGCGGTGCTGCGCGGGCTTCGCAATGTCACGATGGCGTGGGGTCTGATGTTTTCTGCGGTTGCAGCCGAACCGCTGACCATTGTGGCACTGGGCGACAGCCTGACGGCGGGCTACGGGCTTGACCCCGCGCAGGGCTTTGTGCCGCAGTTGCAGGATTGGCTGGTGGCGCAGGGGCAGGATGTGACGGTGGTCAATGCGGGCGTGTCGGGCGACACCACCGCAGGCGGCTTGTCGCGGCTGGAGTGGAGCCTTGCCCCCGGCACCGATGCGCTGATCGTGACGCTGGGCGGCAATGACATGCTGCGCGGCCTGCCGCCCGAGGAAAGCCGCGCCAATCTGGACGGCATCCTGAAAGGCGCACAGGCCAAAGGGCTGCCGGTGCTGCTGGTGGCGATGCAGGCGCCGGGCAATTATGGCCCCGATTATAAGACCGCCTTTGACGCGATATATCCCGAACTGGCAGCGCAATACGGCGCGCTGCTCGCGCCGGGGTTCTTCGCGCCGCTTCTGGACGGCGGCGCGGACCCGGCGGCGGTGCAGGGCCTCATGCAGGCCGACGGCATCCACCCCAATGCCGAAGGGGTGAAACGCATCGTTGCCGGGCTGGGTCCGCTGGTGATTGACCTTATCGCCGAAGCCGGGCGCAGCCAAAATCCTTGACCAGGGATTTTGCAAATTTCTTGCAAGAAATTTGGCACCCGGACCTCTGGCGTTTTCGCCTTTGCCCGGCCATTCTGCCGCCAAAGCGAGGAACCCCATGTCCCTGATCACCGATCTTGCCGCAGCCCTTGGCGCGGCCCATGTCCTGACGGGGGACGACCTCGCCCGCTACCGCGCCGAATGGTCGGGTCACTATGAGCCTAACCCCGCCGCCGTCGCCCGTCCCGGCTCCACCGCCGAAGTGGTCGAGGTGCTGCGCATCGCCGCGCGGCACGGCGTGCCGGTGGTGCCCGTCGCGGGCCTGACCGGCCTTGTCGGCGGCGCGATGACGACGGGCGGCCTCATGCTCTCGGTCGAGCGGCTGAACCGCATCCGCGACATCCGGGCCGAGACGCGGATTGCCGTGGTCGAGGCCGGGGTGGTGCTGTCGCGGCTGCATGATGCGGCGGCGGAACAGGGCCTTTATTTTCCGCTCTGGTTTGGTGCGCGGGGGTCTGCGATGATCGGCGGGGTCTTGTCCACCAATGCAGGCGGCTCGAACGTGCTGCGCTATGGGTCCACCCGGGCGCTTTGTCTGGGGCTTGAGGTGGTTCTGGCCGATGGCCGGGTACTGAACCTGATGTCGGAACTGCACAAGGACAATTCCGGCTATGATCTGAAGCAGTTGTTCATCGGGGCCGAGGGCACCCTGGGCGTGATCACCGCCGCGGTGATGAAGCTGGTTCCGGCGCCGCGCGCCTATGCCACGGCCACCCTTGCTGCGCGCAGCCTGCCCGATGCGCTGGCCCTGCTGAACCGCCTGCGTGAGGCGACGGGCGGGCTGGTGGAAGCCTTTGAATACATGCCCGCGACCTATATGCAGCGCCTGTCCGAGGCGCGGCCAGATGTGGCACTGCCCTTTGGCGGCACAAGGTATGAGACGAATATCCTTGTGGAAATCGCCGCCACCGCCCCGCGCGACTGCACGGCGGGCGACGACGGGTCCATCCCCCTGACCGCGCTCTTGGAAGACACCCTTGCCGGGCTGATCGAAGAGGGCGCCGTGCTGGACGCCGAGATTGCCCAGACCGAGGCGCAGCGGTTGGCCATGTGGCAGCGGCGCGAGCTGGCCGCCGAAATTACCATTGCCCGCCAGCCCACCATCGACACCGACATCGCCTTGCCGCTGCATCTGGTGCCCGCCTTCTTTGCCGGGATCGAGGCGCGGCTGCCCGCGCTGGACCCCGGCTGCGACACGCTTTCGGTGGCGCATCTGGGCGATGGCAACATCCATTACACCGTCTTTCCCAGCCGCGACGACCCCGCGCTTTACGATGCCGTGGTCGAGGGGGTCGAGGATGTGGTGCAGGAACTGGGCGGTTCCTTCTCGGCCGAACATGGCGTCGGCCTGTCCAAGCGCACCACCATGGCGCGGCGCAAAGACCCGGTGGCGCTGTCGGTGATGCGGGCGATCAAGGCGGCGCTGGACCCGGCCAATCTGATGAACCCCGGCAAGGTGATCCCCGATTGACACCGCTTGCCGCCGTTTTCGGCCAGCCGGTTCTGCGGATGCTGGCATTGCTGTTGCTGCTGCTTGGTGGCTTCAATGCCGCCGTCTACCCCTATCAGTCGCTGATCGCCATTGAGCGGGTGGGCCTGTCGCCCACTGCCTTTGCCGCCCTGCTGGCGCTGGCTTCGGCGGTGGCGGTGCTGACGGCGGTCGGCTTCGGCATCTGGGGCGACCACAGCGGACGGCGGCGGCAACTGGCGCTGATCGCCGCCTGTTGTGCGGCAACGGGGGTGGGGCTGATGTGGCTCGTCCCCGGGCCGTTGACACTGATGCTGGCCCATGGGCTGCTGATCCCGCTCGGCTCGTCGCTGTTCGGGCAGGGCTTCACACTGGCGGGGCAGGAAATGGCCGCCGACCCCGACCTGCGCGACCGGGTGCAGCCGGTGATCCGGGCGGCAATGTCGCTGGCCTTCCTTGGGCTGCTGGTGGGCTTCACCTTTGCCTTTGCCGCCGGGCTGGACGTGATGTCGGTCTACGGCGTCGCCTGCGCCATGGGGCTTGGCCTTGTGGCGCTCGTGCTGCTGTCCTGGCCTGCCGACCGGCCGCGGACGGCCATCGCGCCGCAGGGCGCGGCACTGGCGGCCATCGCGCGGCCCGCCATCCTGCTGCGGCTTCTCCTCCTTGGAGCGATCAATGCCGCGGGGGTGCTGTATATGGTGCTGGTCTCGCTGGTGTTTGATGCCACGCCGGGGCGCGGGCCGGGGGATGTAGCGCTCTATGTCGGGCTGGTCGCCGGGTGGGAGGTGCCCTTCATGCTGCTCTTGCCGCGGATCGCCGGGCGGATGGACCGCATCACCCAGATCGGCCTTGGCACCGCCATCTATTGCGCCCATCTGGTCCTGATGCCGCTTCTGGCGGGATCGGGCCTGATCTGGGTGCTGCCGCTCTTGGCGGGCTTTGGCGGGGCGGCGGTCCTGACCCTGCCCATCGCCTATTATCAGGATCTGATGCAGGGGCGGCCCGGTGCCGCTTCGGCGCTGATCGCGCTGCAAAAGCTGGTGAGCGACATTCTGGCCGCCGTGATCTTTGCCATCGGCATGGCACTGGGCGGTGCGCTTCTGACGGCCATTCTGGGCACGGCTGCGGCCCTTCTGGGCGCGGTTGGCCTCTGGCGGGCCGACCGGCGTTAAGCGAAAAAGCCGGGGCCGGCCCGGCCCAGCAACTCATCGGCCAGCGCGGTGCCCAGTGCCGCACCCTCCGTCGCCGCGCCGCGCATCTCGCCCGAGACCACCCGCGCTCCATCGGGGCGCAGAATCTCGCCGCGCAGCCACAAGGCATCGCCCTCCAGCACCGCCAGACCGGCAATCGGCGTTTCGCACGATCCGTCCAGCCGCAACAGGAACGCCCGTTCCGCCGCCAGCCGCAGCCCGGTTTCCCGGTCATGGATCGCGGCCAGAAGGTCCGCGACGGCGGCATCCCCCTGCCGCCGCTCGACCCCGATGGCGCCCTGCGCCACGGCGGGCAGCATCTCATCCACCGCAATGGCCGAGCGGGCGGCATCGGCCATGCCCAGCCGGTTCAAGCCCGCCATGGCAAGGAAGGTCGCCACCGCCACCCCATCGGCCAGCTTCTTCATCCGGGTCTGCACATTGCCGCGAAACTCGACCAATTGCAGATCGGGCCGCCGGTGTGCCAGTTGCGCCCGCCGCCGCAGGCTGCTCGACCCCACCACCGCGCCCTGCGGCAGATCGGCCAGCGCCGCCACATGCGGCGAGACGAAGGCATCGCGCACATCCTCGCGCGGCAGATAGCAGTCGAGCAGCAGCCCCGCCGGTTGCAGCGTGGGCATGTCCTTCATCGAATGCACCGCGATGTCGATGCCGCCCGCCAGCAACGCCTCTTCGATCTCGCGCGTGAACAGGCCCTTGCCGCCGATCTCTTTCAGCGCCTTGTCCTGAATCTGGTCGCCGGTGACCTTGATCACCACGATTTCAAACGCAGCCTGTGGCAGACCAAAGGCCGCCGCCAGCCGGTCGCGGGTTTCATGCGCCTGCGCCAGCGCCAGCGGGCTGCCGCGGGTACCGATTTTCAGGGGTCGGTCGGGGGAAGGGAGTGCCTGTGCCATGTGCCAGCCTTATCCGCAGCCGCGCCCGCGTTCAACCATCCGCCCGCCATCGGTGCGTGCAAGCACGCACCCAACGGCAAGTCCTGTGCCCCGCTGTGGCATTGCGGCGCGTCAGGAAATCGCATCCGCCCCTTGCATTTCGCCGCGCGCCGGGCCACCCCCAACAGGACCAGACCGGAGCCGTGCCATGACCAAGCTGATCCTTCGCGCCCTTGCCGGGGAAACCCTGCCCACGCCGCCGATCTGGATGATGCGTCAGGCCGGCCGCTATCTGCCGGAATACCGCGCCACCCGGGCGCAGGCCGGGGATTTCCTGTCGCTCTGCTACAACCCCGAATTGGCGGCCGAGGTCACCTTGCAGCCGATCCGCCGCTATGGCTTTGACGCGGCGATCCTCTTTGCCGATATTCTGCTGCTGCCGCAGGCGCTTGGCCCCAAACTGTGGTTCGAGACCGGCGAAGGCCCGCGAATGGAAACCACCACCACCGCCGCACAGGTCGCGGCGCTGCGCCCGACCGAAGCGATTCACGACACCCTCGCGCCGATCTATGAAACCGTCCGCATCCTTGCGCGGGAATTGCCGAAGGAAACCACGCTGATCGGTTTTGCCGGGGCGCCCTGGACCGTGGCCACCTATATGATCGCCGGGCGCGGGTCCAAGGATCAGGGCGCGGCCCATGCGCTCAAGGCCGCTGACCGCGCCACCTTTGCCGCGCTGATTAACCGCATCACCGAGGCGACTGTGGAATATCTCTCCGCCCAGATCGTGGCCGGGGCCGAGGTGGTGAAGCTGTTCGACTCGTGGGCAGGCAGCCTGAAAGGCGCCGATTTCGCCGATTTCGCGGTGAAACCCACCGCCCGGATCATCGCTGCGCTGAAAGCCCGGCACCCCGGCATTCCGGTGATCGCCTTCCCGCGTGAGGCGGGCAACGGCTATATCGGCTTCGCCGCCGCCACCGGCGCCGATTGCGTGGCCATCGACAATTCGGTTTCGCCGGAATGGGCAGCGGCGAACGTGCAGAAGGACGGCTGCGTGCAGGGTAACCTTGCACCGCATCACATGGTGACAGGCGGCCCCGACCTCATCCGCGAAACCCGCCGCGTGGTCGATGCCTTCCGCCACGGCCCCCATATCTTCAACCTCGGCCACGGCATCACCCCCGACGCCGACCCGGCCAACGTGCAACTGATGATTGATACGGTGCGGGGCGGCTGACGCCTCAGCGCGCGCCCCAGGTATCGCTCAACCGATAGCCGCCCGGCCAGGGGTCGGCGGGGTCAAGCATGTGCTGGTGAATGCCGGTGATCCAGCCGCGGCCGCTGATCTCGGGCTGAATGGCGGCGATGCCGCCGACGGTCGTCGTCCCGAGGATACGCCCCGAGAAGGTCGAGCCGATCAGGGATTCGGTCGTCAAACAGTCCTCAAGCCCCATTTGCCCCCGCGCGTGCAGCACCGCCATCCGTGCCGACAGCGCGGTGCCGGTGGGCGAACGGTCGATCTTGCCCGGCTGGATCACAACCGCCGAACGGGCCTGCAGCTCGGCGCCCGCGCGCGTCAGCGGCCCGGCAAAGAGACAGAACGAGAAATGGCGCCAGTCGGGATTGGTCGGATGCACGAAGCCAAGGCTTTCCGTCGCGGCGCGGGTAATCCGGGCGCCCAGCTTTGCCAGATCATGCGCCTCGTCCGGCACCAAAGAAAACCCCAGCGCCTGCGCGTCCACCATCACGAAACTGTCGCCGCCAAAGGCGGTATCGACCGTCAGGCTGCCCAGCCCCTCAACCTCAAGCGGGACCGAAAGCTTCTGCGCAAAGCTGGGAAGGTTCTGCACGAAAATCCGTTCCGCCTTGCCGTTCCGGCATTCCGCCCGCACCTTGACCAGCCCGCCCGGCGCCTCCAGCACGAATTCGGTGACGGGTTCGGTCATCGGCAGGATGCCCCCGTCCAGCAGCACCGTCGAAACGCAGATCGAGTTCGAGCCGGACATCGGCGGCGTGTCCTCGGGCTCCATGATGATGAAGGCGGCCTGCGCCTCGGGGTGCCTGGGCGGCACCAGCAGGTTGACATGGCGAAAGACCCCGCCGCGCGGCTCGTTCAGGACAAAGTTCCGCAGGGTCTGGTCGTGGGCGATGAAGCGGCTTTGCTCCCAGACGGTTGCGCCCGGCGGCGGCGCGACACCGCCCACGATCACGTCGCCGACCTCACCCTCGGCATGGGCGGAAATCACATGGATGGTCTTGATGCTGCGCATGATGTCCCGACTCTGTGGTGAACGGGATCAGCCTAGGCTGCGGTCCGCACCGTTCCAAGCGCCGTATAGGTCAATGATCTTGACATATCCTGCCCACCGGATCAGGGTCCGCCCAACGGACGGGGAGGGTCGTCATGGATTGGCAAAAGGTTCTGGCCACACGCAACGCGCGGATGAAGGCGTCGGAGATACGGGAGCTTCTGAAGCTTCTGGATCAGCCCGACATCATCTCTTTCGCCGGCGGCATTCCCGACCCGGCGCTGTTTCCCGCCGAAGCCTTCCGCAATGCCTTTGCCGAGGCGCTGGCCGATGACCGTGCCGGGGCGGCGCTGCAATATTCGGTGTCCGAAGGCTACCACCCGCTGCGCGACTGGATCGCGGGCGAGATGGGCAAACTGGGCATCCCCTGCGGGCCGCAGAACATCCTGATCACTTCGGGAAGTCAGCAGGCGCTGGATTACCTTGGCAAGCTGATGATTTCGCCCGGCGATACCGTGCTTCTGGGCTGGCCAACCTATCTGGGCGCGCTGGGCGCCTTCAACGCCTATGAGCCGCGCTATGACCGGCTGGACCCCAACGGGAACCGCCCCGCCGCCAGCTTTGCCGAAGCGGCCGAGGCCGCCGGGGGCCGCGCGAAATTCGCCTATCTCTCGGTCGATTTCGCCAATCCGACCGGCGAAACGCTGGACCGCGCCGCGCGTGAGGCGGTGATTGATCTGGCCGACGATCTTGACATCGCGGTGGTCGAGGATGCCGCCTATCAGACCCTACGCTATGACGGCGCCGCCATTCCGCCGATCCTCGCGCTGGAGATTGCCCGCAAGGGCAGCATCGAGGAGTGCCGGACGCTTTACTGCGGCTCCTTCTCGAAATCGCTGGCGCCGGGGCTGCGCGTGGGCTGGATCTGCGGCAATGCGGCGGTGATTTCGCGGCTGGTGCTGATGAAACAGGCCGCCGACCTGCATTCGCCCACGACGAACCAGATCGTGACCGATCATGTCGCCCGCCGCCATTTCCCCACCCATGTCGCCACCCTGCGCCAAACCTACCGCGCCCGGCGCGATGCGATGCTGGCGGCCCTTGCGCGTGAGATGCCCGAGGGCGTCACCTGGACCCGCCCCGAAGGCGGCATGTTCATCTGGCTGACCCTGCCCGCCCATATCGACGCCGCCGACCTCTTGGCGCAATCGCTGCAATCCGAGCGGGTGGCCTTCGTGCCGGGCCGCGCCTTCTTTGCCGATGGCAGCAATGGCAATACGCTGCGGCTGTCCTTCTCTTGCGCCGATGCGGCGGCGATCAACGAAGGCATAACCCGGCTCGGCCGCCTGATCCGGCGGGCCTGAGCGTGCTTTGGGTTCCCGTCACGCTGCTGGCCACGCTGGCCCAGACCGGGCGCAATGCGGCGCAGGCCGGGCTGACACGACAGATCGGCACCGCCGGGGCAACGCAGGTGCGGTTCCTGTTCGGCCTGCCTTTCGCGGTGCTGTTTCTGGCGCTGGTGGTGGGGTTCGGCGCCGAAATGCCGCCGCTGCCCGGGCTGCGCAGCCTTGCCTTCACCCTGATCGGGGCCTTGGCGCAGATCGGCGCCACGGCACTGATGCTGGTCACCATGAAGTCGCAAAGCTTTGCCGTCACCACGGCCTGGCTGAAGACCGAGCCCGTTCTGGTCGCCCTCATCGCTTGGGCCGTGCTGGGTGATCCGCTGACCCTGCCCGCGCTGGCGGCGATCCTTGTCGCCACGGCGGGCGTTCTGGTGATGACGGTCCGGCCCGGCGCGCGGCTGACCGCGCTTGGCCCGGCGATGAGCGGGCTTGCAGCGGCGGGGCTGTTCGGGCTGTCGGCCATCGGCTTTCGCGGCGGCATCACAAGCCTTGATCACGGCGGGCAGTTGATCCGCGCCACCTCGACCCTTGTGATCAGCCTTGCGATGCAAAGCGCACTTCTTGGTCTCTGGATGGCGGTCTATGCCCGCCCGGCGCTGCGGGCAAGTTTCGGTGTCTGGCGGCAATCGCTGCTGGCGGGGTTTCTGGGCGCCTTCGCCTCGCAGTTCTGGTTTCTGGGCTTTGCCCTGACCAGCGCCGCCAATGTCCGCACCCTTGCCCTGATCGAGGTGGTTCTGGCGCAGGGCGTTTCAACCCTGATCTTCGGGCAGAAAACCAGCGCGCGGCAACTGGCGGGCATGGCGCTGATCGTTGCGGGGGTAGCCGGGCTGTTGCGGTTCCACAGCTAGGGGGCGGGCCTCAGGCCGAACCGTCGCCCGACTCGCCCCCGCTCCACCCTTCGGCCAGCCGGAACCCGATCCGCCGCGCCGGTTCCTCGGGCCGCGATTTGGGCACGGCGCGCAACAGCACCGACAACTGGCTGACATGCTGGATAAGCTGGGTCTTCATTCCCTCTTCATCGCGGCCGAAGAAGGTCAGGATATCGGGCGCGAAATAGCCCACGCCCTCGATGGTCAGCACCCCGGCATCCGAGCCGGCAAAGCCCATCGCCACTTCGTGATCGGCGTCAAGCTGGGTCTCGAAGCTGCGGATATAGTGGACCAGCCGGTCATAGGCCCATTCCGCCGGGGTCTTCGGTTCGGCCTTGGCCGCCGGTTTGGCAGCTTTCGGTTTGGCAGGTCGCGTCTCGGCCATGGTGCTCCCCTCAGCGGGCCTGCCAAAGCCAGGCCCCGTCGGCGCCCAAGGTCCGTGAAACCTCGCCCCGCTTCAAGAGATAGTTCAGATGCGCCACCGCCTCGACAAGGGCGAGGCCAAAGGCATCCGCACCGATCTCGCGCTTGAAGAGGGCAGGGAAGCATTCGGCGGCGCGGTGCGGCCGCACCAGCCGCGCCCGCAGCCGGTCCAGCGCCTGTTCGTGATTCTCGGCCATCTGGACCAGGCGGAAAGGCAGGCCGGTGAAGGGCAGCTTGTGGCCGGGCAGCACAAGCTGATCGTCCCGCGCATGGGGCTGAAAACTGCGGGTGGCCGTCAGCCAGTCGTGCAGCGGATCGGCCTCCGGCTCGGTCGGGTAGACGCCGATATTGGCCGAAATCCCGGGGAGAAGCTGATCCCCGCCGATCACCAGCGCATCGGCCTCGCTCCAGAGCGTGATATGGTCGGGCGCATGGCCCTGCCCCAGCCGCACGCGCCAGCGGCGGCCCCCGGCGGTGATCCGGTCACCCTCGCCCAGCCGGGTGAACCCCTGCGGCAAGGGGGCCACCACATCGGCAAAGTTGAAAGGCCGCTCGGCCGCGCGTTTGGCCAGAAGGTCCGGCGGCATACCCGCGCGGGTGTAGAACAGCATCGCCTCGGGCGAGGGGCGCTCTTGCAGGTCAAGGGTCAGCATCCGGGCATAAAGCCAGGCGGTGCGGGTGGTGATCAACTCTGCCCCCCGCGCCTGAAACCAGCCGACAAGGCCCACATGGTCGGGGTGGTGATGCGTCAGGATCACCCGCGTCACCGGTTTGCCCGCCAGCGGCCCCGCCAGCAGCACGTCCCACAGGCTGCGCGACCGGGCGCTGTTCATCCCGGTGTCGATCAGCGTCCAGCCGTCGCCATCGTCCAGCGCAAAGATGTTCACATGGTCCAGCGCCATCGGCAGCGGCAGCCGCAGCCAGAGGATGCCGGGCGCAACCTCAATGGCCGCGCCGGGTGCGGGGGGATCGGGAAAGGGGAAGGTGATCGCATCCGTCATGCGGCGGTTGTGTCAGGCCCGGGCAGGATGGGCAAGCGGGGCTGTTTCACGAGGATGGGCAGATTGCCCATCCTACAGCAGGGTGCGCAGGGTATCGCGTAGGATGGGCAATCTGCCCATCCCCCGCATTCAAAGCCCCAGCGCCTCGGGCGTCAGGGCATAAAGCCCCTCCGCCCCTTCGCGCACCTGCGCCAGAAGTGCGGCATGTTCCGGCAACAGGCGGCGGATGGCGAAACGGGTCAGCGGCATCCGCGCCCGATCGGCCAAGGCCGCGGCAAGATGGTAATGCGCGCCCAGCACCCGGGCAAAGGCGCGCAGATAGGGCACCGCCCCGGCATTGCGGTCATGCCCCGACATTGCCACCAGCGCCTCGGTCGCCTCGCGCAGCGCCTCGGCCGCCGTCCAGAGATCCTTGGACAGATCGGGCACCTCGGCCCGTGCCGCCTCGGCCGCCGCCTGGACCTCGTCGATCAGGCGGAAGGCAGCCTCGCCCCCGTCCATCATCTTGCGGCCGACAAGATCCATCGCCTGAATGCCGTTGGTGCCTTCATAGATCGCGGTCACCCGCACGTCGCGGCTGAACTGTGCGGCCCCGGTTTCCTCGATAAAGCCCATGCCGCCATGCACCTGCACGCCCAGATAGGCCACCTCGTTGCCGGTATCGGTGCCGTAGGCTTTGGCAATCGGCGTCAGCAGCGCCGCCCGCGCCGCCCATGCCGCATCGCCCGTGGCGCGCGCCATGTCGATCGCCACGGCGCAGGCCAGCGCGATGGCGCGGGCCGAAAACGTCTCGGCCTTCATCTGCGCCAGCATCCGGCGCACATCGGCATGGTCGATGATCGCCCCCTCACCCAGCGGCGTGCGGCCCTGCTTGCGGTCCTGCGCATAGGCCAGCGCCTGTTGCAGCGCCGCCTCGGCCACCGAAACGCCCTGCATCCCCACGCCCAGCCGGGCGTTGTTCATCATGGTGAACATCGCCGCCATGCCCTTGTGCGGTTCCCCGATCAGCCAGCCGGTTGCGCCGTCATATTGCATCACCGCGGTCGGAGAGCCGTGCAGCCCCAGCTTATGCTCCAGACTGACGACCTTCAGGTCATTGCGCGCCCCAAGGCTGCCGTCCGGCTTGGGCAGGAATTTCGGCACCATGAACAGGCTGATTCCGCGGGTTCCGGGCGCGCCATCGGGCAGCCGGGCCAGCACCAGATGGCAGACATTGGCGCTGAAATCATTGTCGCCCCAGGTGATGAAGATCTTCTGGCCGGTGATGGCATAGGTGCCATCCCCCTTCGGCTCGGCCCGGGTGCGCAGCGCGCCCACATCGCTGCCCGCGCCGGCCTCGGTCAGGTTCATGGTGCCGCACCATTCGCCGCTGATCAGCTTGGGGATGTAAAGCGACCGGATTTCATCCGAGGCATGATGCTCCAGCGCGTCGATCTGGCCTTGCGTCATCAGCGGGTTCAGTTGCAGCGCCAGACAGGCCGAACCCATCATGTCGTTCACACAGGTCGCCAGCGTGATCGGCAGCCCCATGCCGCCATATTCGGGATTGGCCGACATGCCCACCCAGCCGCCTTCGGTGATGGCCTTGTAACCGTCGCTGTAGCCGGGAGAGGTGCGCACCACGCCGTTTTCCAGCCGCGCCGGGGTCTTGTCACCCGCGCGGTTCAACGGGGCCAGCGTGTTCTCGCAGAGCTTCGCCGCCTCGGTCAGAATCGCCTCGACCGTTTCGGGCGCCGCATCGGCGAACAGCGCGGTTGCCGCCACCTGATCAAAGCCCAGCACCCGGTCAAGCAGCAGGCGAAAATCGGCAAGGGGCGCGCGGTAGGTCATAGCGGGTCTCCGGGTCGGCTTGGCAAGCGGCAATGGGCCGGGTATGGGCGATGCAGGCAGAGGTTAGCCAGCCCCGCCTCCGCTTCAACCCCTACGCTGCGTCACGCCATGCCCGCCACCCTATTCCTTGCTCCCGACGCCGCCGGCCTTGCCCGGGCCGCAGACATTCTGCGGGCGGGTGGGCTGGTCGCCTTCCCGACCGAGACGGTTTACGGCCTTGGCGGCGATGCGCGCAGCGACCGGGCCGTGGCGGGCATCTTTGCCGCCAAGGACCGCCCCCGCTTCAACCCCCTCATCGCCCATCTGCCCGACCTTGCCGCCGCCGAAGAATTCGCCCTGTTCGATGACCGCGCCCGCGCGCTGGCCGCCGCCTTCTGGCCCGGACCGCTGACGCTGGTGCTGCCGCTGCGCCCCGGCGCGGGCCTGTCGCCGCTGGTCACCGCCGAATTGCCGACCGTGGCCATCCGCGTGCCCGCCCATCCGGTGGCGCAGGCGCTGCTGCGCGCCTTTGGCGGCCCCTTGGCGGCGCCTTCCGCCAACCCCTCGGGCCGGGTCAGCCCGACCCGCGCCGCCCACGTGGCCGAAGGGCTTTCGGGCCGGATCGATGCCATTCTGGACGGCGGCGCCTGCGCGGTGGGGGTGGAATCCACCATCCTCGGGCTGGACGGCACCGCGAGCCTGCTGCGCCCCGGCGGCCTGCCGGCAGAGTCGATCGAGGCGCTGATCGGCCCGCTCACCACCGGCGGCAATGCGGCCAAGCCCAATGCCCCCGGCCAATTGGCCAGCCACTACGCCCCCGCAGCCGCGATCCGCCTGAATGCCCGGGACACCCGCCCCGGCGAAATCCGCCTCGGCTTCGGCCCCGGCGCGGCCGCGCTGAACCTCTCGCCCACCGGCGACCTCACCGAAGCCGCCGCCAACCTCTTCCACCTGCTGCGCGAGGCAGACCGGCTTGCTGGCCCCGGGGGCACCATCGCCATCGCCCCCATCCCTGAAACCGGCCTTGGCCGCGCCATCAATGACCGGCTGCGGCGGGCGGCGGCGCCACGGGGATAGGGCGATGTGGGACGGCAGCGATTTCCACGGCGCCAAGATCGCCCTCCTGCTCGCTGACCGCATCCTGATCTACAAACGCGACAGCTTCCCCGGCCTGCCCTTCCCCGGCTGTTGGGACTTGCCCGGCGGCGGGCGCGAAGGCGGCGAAAGCCCGCAGGACTGCGCCCTGCGCGAAGTTCACGAGGAATTCGGCCTCACCCTCGACCCCGCCACGATCTGCCACCAGCGCAGCTATGCCGCCACACCGGGCGCCCGGCCCGCATGGTTCCTCGTCGCGCCGCTCGCCGAAAGCCACCTGCCGCTGATCCGCTTCGGCTCTGAAGGGGAGCGTTGGGACATCCCGCCCATCGCCACCTACCTCGCCCTGCCCGACGCCATCCCCGCGCATCAGTCCCGCCTGCGCGACTGGCTCGCCCGCCCCCGGGCCTAGCCGCCCTGCCGCGCGACGACCAGCAGCACGATTTTTGCGATCCCGGTCAGGATCAGCACCGAAATCCCCGCCGCCGCCAGAGCCTGCCCCAACCGGCCAATCCGGGTTTTCCCGATGTTGCGGATTTCCTCGTTCACAACCTGCAACCGCTCGCCGAAGGGCATCGACAGCGTTGTCCACCATGCACGCCGGAAAACAAAGCGAAGCTGCGCCGGAACGATCATGCAGGCAAACCCCAGCCAGACCGTCAGCAGCCCGATGAAGAAGGCCGCGCGCAACATGTCATCCACCATCGCCCCGCCTCCCTCCGCGCCTCATCCACCGCCCCGTTTGCACCTTTCGAAATACTCCACGGGGTTCCGGGGGTGTGAAACCCCCGGCGGCCTGCCCGGCAAACCAAAGGGCGGGGGCTTCAGAACCCCGCCTCGCAGCGCGCCACCAGTGCGGCCAGCATCGCCTGACAGCGGTCCATCTGCTCGACCGTCACGAATTCGTCCGGCTTGTGGCCCTGCGCCATCGAGCCGGGGCCGCAGATCACCGTGGGCACCCCCAGCCGGGCGTCGAACAGGCCGCCTTCGGTGCCGAAGGCCACTTTGATCGTGCCATTCGCCCCGGTCAGGCCCTTGACGAAATTCACCACTGCCGCATCCGTCGGCGTGCCAAGGCCGGGGTAATCCCACAACCGCTCCACCCGGATTTCCGCCTCGGAGAAATCGGCCCGCAGCGGCGCCACCACCGCTTCGGCCCCGGCGCGCAATTCGGCGATCAGCGCCTCGACATCCACCCCCGCGAGTGATCGGATTTCAAAGTCGATCACCGCGGTATTCGGCACGATGTTCACCTGCACCCCGCCATTCATCTTGCCGGCATGAACCGTGGTATAGGGCACGTCATAATCGCCGTCGAAGGGCCCCTCGGCGGCGATGCGCGCCTGAACGCCCCGGATCACCCCGATGAAATCCGCCGCCAGATGCAGCGCGTTCAGGGCCAGCGGCGCCAGCGCTGAATGCCCCTCGCGCCCCACACAGGTTGCGCGCAGCGCCACCTTGCCCTTGTGGCCCGTCGCCACCTGCATCGCCGTAGGTTCCCCCACGATGCAGAAGCGCGGCCGCACCGGCGCCCCATCCAGCATGTCGATCAGGCTGCGCACCCCCATGCAGCCGATCTCTTCGTCATAAGACAGCGCCAGATGCAGCGGCACCTTCAGCGGCCGCCGCGCGGCATCCAGCATGGCGGCAATGGCGCAGGCGACAAAGCCCTTCATATCCGCCGCACCCCGGCCGTAGAACCGCCCGTCCGCCTCGGTCAGCGCGAAGGGCGGCTTGGTCCATGCCTGCCCCTCGACCGGCACCACATCAGTATGGCCCGAGAGCATGACACCCCCCACCCCCTCCGGCCCGACCGTCGCCCAGAGATTGGCTTTGCCGCCGCCCGCATCCGGCACCAGAACCGAGGCAATCCCGGCCCCGGCCAGCACCTCGGCGACATAGTCCATCAACGCCCGGTTGGGCCGCGACGACACCGTGTCAAACGCCATCAGCCGTTCAAGAATATCGCGCATCTGCATCCTGCTCCCTGTCGTCCGCCAGACCTAGCGCGCGCCGCGCCCCGGTGAAAGCGCCCAAACCGCCGCCAATGACGGAATTTGTCATGGGCTGTCCTCTTCCCAAAAGGGCGCGGGGATGCAAGATTTGCCGCATCGGCCCCGGAGGAGGGGCAAAGCACAAGGATTTCAGGACATGACCACCAAAACCCTTTTCGCCGCTCTCGCCACCACCGCCCTCGTCACGCTCTCGCTCCCCGTGATGGCCGAGAACAAAGGCCCCAATGTCGACACCAGCGCCACCGGCACCAAGGGCGGCGTCGCCACGCTGGCCCTCGCGCAAGACCTCTACGCCCTTGGCATGGCCAACAAGGATGCGCTGACGGTGCTGACCGCCGCCAAGCTGGCCGCTTCGGTCGATGTCAAGGAAGTCGAGCAGAAGAAGAAGACCGAAGGCACCGAAACCGCAGGTCAGGAAGACGGCGTCGACGCCCCCGTCGATGCCGCCACCATGATGGCCTCGGCCAAGGAACTGGCGGGCGAGGATGAGGTTCTGGCCGGCCTGATCGAGGATGCCGAGGCCGAAGGGTCGCGCGGGCGGATCGGCGGCGCGTCCTCCACCCTGTCGCGCCTGCCCGCCGGGCAGACCGATGTCTGGGAAGTGCCCTTCTACGGCAACAGCTATGCCGAACTCGCCGTGGTCGGCGACGGCGATGCCAACCTCGACGTGCTGGTGACCGACGAGAACGGCAACACGATCTGCTATGACGTGAGCTGGTCCGACAAGGTCTATTGCGACTTCGTGCCCTCGTGGAACGGCTACTTCTATGTCACGGTCCAGAACAACGGCAGCAAGCGCAACAGCTACTATCTGATGACCAACTGAGCCGACCTGTTCCGCGCAAGATCAGGGGCCCGGCACCACGCGGGCCCCTTTTTTCAATTGTTCGGGCTGCCGTCGCCATGACCCTTTTCCGCCCCTTCCGGCCCGATGACATCACCGCCTGCCTTGCGCTTTTCGACGGCAACTGCCCCCGCTTTTTCGCCCCGTCCGAGCGGGAGGAGTTCGCCTCCTTCCTGACCGCCCCCCGCCCCTCAGACGCGCCCTATCTGGTGCTGGAGGATGAAGGTGATATCCTCGCCTGCGGCGGGATCGAGATCAGCGGCCCCGACGCGCATCTGACCTGGGGCATGGTGGCGCGCGACCGCCACGGCCAGCGCCTCGGCACCCGGCTGACCGAGGCGCGGCTGGCCCTCGCCCGAACCCTGCCGGGCGTGGAACGGCTGATCCTCTCCACCAGCCAGCACACGCAGGGCTTTTACGCCGGTTTCGGCTTCGCCGTCACCGCCCACACCCCCGACGGTTTCGGCCCCGGCCTCGACCGCGTGGATATGGCGCTGCTCCTCGGCTGACGGGTGGGACTCGGGCTTTCGCACCTTGACGGCAAGGTTCAACTGTCCGAAACCCGAAGCCAGCCCTTGCCCGTCCGGCCTGCGGCGCCGGGAGCTTTGCGCGATGGGAATTGACGCTCAGGCCTACAGCCGCGCCCTGCCAAAAGGGCTGGTCCTGCGCTTGTCGGGCAGGCGGGCGCTTGAAACCATCGCTCGCGGCGCCAGCGACTGGGCCAGCGCACAGGGGCTGGGCCCGCTATTCCAGACCCAGATAACTGATGACGGGAACCTTGAGATCAGCCTTGTGCCCGTCGCCGATCCGGTGATCTTCACCGCTGAACATGACCGGATCACCGCCGATTTTCGCAGCTCCAACGGCGGGCCGGGGTTTCACGCGGCTGTGGTCGAGATGATGGAACATCTGGACCGGAAACTGGATCTGGGCTGGCGCTGGACCGACAGCGAAGGCTATGACCTGGACGAAACCGGATACGCCCGGCACAAGGATTTCGCGGCCCTGCAAGGCAGCATGGCCGATTTCCTGCGCGGGCTGTCGTGGTCCGTGGCGAACATGCCGGGGGCTGGCAACGCCCTGTGCCTGCCCTTGGGGCTTGGTCTGACCGGAGAGACCTACAACGGCCCGCTCGGCCCGCAAAGCCCCGCGTGGTGCGCCCAGATACCCGACTTGTCTGCGGCTGATCTGCGCGACAGGGCGGCAGAGTTCTTTATCTGGTGGGATCGCGGCCTGACGCCCGCCACCTGGGAAGGGCTTTTGCGCGCGCAACTCTGGATGAATGCCCCGTGGCGCCCCGCCTGCAATGCCGCCGACCCCCTGACCGAACAGCAGATCGACCATACGGTTGCCCGACTGGTGGCCCTCGGCCATCCGCTGCCCGCCGATCTTGCCGAAGCCTGCGCCGAATACGCGGCCCTGCGCAAGGCGACCGATCAGGTTCCCGCCCCCCGGGGCATCGGCTACCGCAAGCGCTTGGTCTGTCACTTCCTGACAGCGAGCTGGACGCTGAGCCTTCCCGGCTATCTTGCGCCGAAAACCGACGAAAACGGCAGCGGCTGGGAACATCCGGCCTTCTGGCTGGGTCTGAAGATTTACGAGCTTCCTCTGGACAGTACCGCCGGCACCGACATTTCCTGGCCCGCAAGCTTCACCAGCGCCACGCGCGAAATCCGCCCCGGCATCTTCAGTCGCAAATCCAGCCGCGACACCCATGCGGAGGGCAGCACGCAAATGGCCGTGGTGATCTCGCAGCGTCCGGGCATGCGCCACCTTATGCTCCTGACGCTTTCCAGCCATCTGGACTGGCCATTTGACGAATTTGACGACTGGATCGGCAGCATCACCTGCCCCGATCTGCAACCCAAGCCCGCCCCTTCCGCCCTGCACTGACCTTCAACCGCGAGAATGCCCATGACCCGCACCGTCTATCTGAACGGCGACTACCTGCCTGAAACCGAAGCCAAGGTCTCGGTCTTCGACCGGGGCTTTCTGATGGCCGATGGCGTTTATGAGGTCACCTCGGTTCTGGGCGGCAAGCTGATCGACTTTGGTGGCCATTGCGCCCGGCTGGCGCGCAGCCTGTCGGAACTGGAGATGCAGAACCCCCATTCCGATGCCGAATGGCTGGCGATCCACCGCGAACTGGTGGCCCGCAATGAGATCACCGATGGCATGGTCTACCTGCAGGTCACGCGCGGCAATCCGGGCGACCGTGACTTTGCCTTCCCGGGGCCGGACGTGGCCCCCACCGTGGTTCTCTTCACCCAGTCCAAGCCCGGCATGGCGGAAAGCCCGCAGGCCGCCATCGGCCTCAAGGTGATCTCGATCCCCGACATCCGCTGGGGCCGCCGCGACATCAAGACGGTGCAGCTTCTCTACCCCTCGATGGGCAAGATGATGGCCAAGAAGGCCGGCGTCGATGACGCCTGGTTCGTCGAGGATGGGGCGGTGACCGAAGGCACCTCGAACAACGCCTATATCGTCAAGGGCAACCGCATCATCACCCGGCAACTGTCCAGCGACATCCTGCACGGCATCACCCGCGCTGCCGTGCTGCGCTTTGCCGCCGAAGCGCAGATGGTGGTCGAAGAACGCCCCTTCACCATCGACGAGGCACAGGCCGCTGACGAAGCCTTCATCACCTCGGCTTCGGCCTTTGTGATGCCGGTGGTGCAGGTTGACGGCGGCGATGTCGGCAATGGCAAACCCGGTCCGGTCGCCACCCGTCTGCGCGAGATCTATCTGGACGAAATGCGCAAGGCCGCCCTCTGACCATGCCCCCCCGCGCGCCCTTTGGTCTGGCCGGATTCCGGCGCGGCTTCCGCGTGGGTCTGGCCATGGCGCTGCCCATTCTGGTCTATGGGCTGGCCTTCGGCATCGTCGCGGCACAGGCGGGCATGGGTGCCGGCATGGCCATGGCCTATAGTGCCACGGTCTTTTCCGGCTCGGCCCAGCTTGCCGCGGTCAGCGTGATGCAAAGCGGTCAGGCCACGCTTTGGGCCATCGCCGCCACCGTGCTGGTGATGAACGCGCGCTACCTGCTGTTTGGCGCCACGCTGCAACCCTGGCTGTCGCAGGCGGGCACCGGGCGGTCGCTGATCAGCCTTTTGTTTCTGGGCGATGCCAACTGGATCGCCACCATGAAGGTGATCGACGCGGGCGAAGAGGACCGGGCCTATCTCTTGGGCACCGGCGTGCCGCTGCTGGTGGTCTGGCTGGCCGGAACGCTGGCAGGCGCGGTGTTCGGCGCCATCCTGCCCGACCCCAAGGCGCTGGGGGCGGACCTGATGCTGCCCGCCTTTGCCGCCTCGATGATGGCAGTGATGGTGAAGGCGCCCGCCTCGCTGGTGCCGGTGGCCATCGGCGCCGGGGCCGCGCTGGCCATGGGCGCATGGGCTGGAGCGGGCTGGGGCATCGTCGCGGCGGGCATCGCCGGAGGCGGCTTTGCCGCGGCCACTGCGAAAGACACCGGGAAAGGCACCGGGAAATGACCCCCTCGCTGACCGCGATGCTGCTGGTTGCCGCCGCCGCCGCGCTGGCCTGCCGTCTGGCAGGCTTTGCCGCCATGCGCTATCTGCCCCGCTCGCACCGGCTGGATGCCGCGCTGCGCGCCACGCCGCTGGCGGTGATGTCGGGCATCACCGCGCTGGCGCTGGCCGCGGGCGGGCTGACCGAGGCGCTGGCCCTTGGCACGGCAACGGCGCTGGCGCTTTGGACCCGCAACGATGTGGGGGCGGCGATTGGCGGGGTGGCGGTGGCGGCGCTGCTGCGGGCCTTCGGCGGGTAAGATGGGCAGATTGCCCATCCTACGGGCCCATCCGCCTCACATCCCCGGCAGCACCTCTGACAGCACCGGCGCCAGACGTGCGGCCCATGCCTCCTGCGCTGCCGCATCGCCGATCAGATCGTTGCGCAACTCGATCAGCGTATTGTGCCGCCCCGGGCGCAGCGCATGGCGATCAATCGCATCGCCCGGCAGATGCCCGGCATAGGGCTCGTTATCGCCGATGCACAGGTCCGCCTCTTGCCGCAGCCGGGTGATCAGCGCCCGCGACAGCCGGTCATCCAGATGAGAATGCAGCACCCCCACATGCCAGGGCCGCGGTGCCCGCCCTTTCAGGCAGGGCGTGAACGAATGCACCGCCAGCACGACCGTATCCGCCCGCCGCGCCGCCAGCCCGGCATAGGCCGCGTGATAGGGCCGGTAAAGCCGCGCCAGCCGCTCTTCAACCTCAACCGGCCCGACATGCCGGTTCGCCGGAATGATCGTGCCGTCATAGAGCTTCATCACCAGCGTCGGGTCTTCCTCGCCCCGGTTGGCATCAATCACCAGCCGCGAAAAGCATGACCCGATCACCGGACTGTCCAACAGCCGCCCCAGCTCCTGCGCCAGCCCCCAAGCGCCGACATCCCAGGCGATATGGCGCGCCATATCCTCCGCCGAGATGCCCAGGTCGCCGCCGCCCACCCAATCGGGCACCCGGTTCGAGGCATGGTCGCAGGTCACCAGCCAGCGACCGGGGCGATCTTCGCCGATGATCTGGAACGCTTCGCCCATTGCCCCTCCGCCTTTGCCTCTTCCTTGCCCAGACTGCGGCAAATTGGAAGGCCGGGCGGAAAAAGTTAGCGCTAACGGGTCACCGCAGTTGCCCCGCCGGGGCTTTTGCGCGATAAGACGCGCGGCCACCGGACCCGCGAATTGAAGGACTGCCCCATGAGACGCCTGCGTAACGTCAAGATCGTCGCCACTCTCGGCCCCGCGTCAAGTGATTATCCGATGATCCGTGCGCTTTTCGAGGCCGGGGCCGATGTGTTCCGCCTGAACATGAGCCACGGCACCCATGCCGACATCGCCGCCCGCCACAAGATCATCCGCCAGATCGAGACGGAAACCGGTCGCCCCATCGGCATTCTGGCCGACCTTCAGGGGCCGAAGCTGCGGGTGGGCGTGTTCGCCGACGGGTCCGAAGAGCTGATCGAAGGCGCAAAGTTCCGCATGGACCTTTCCGCCACCCCCGGCGACGCCGCCCGGGTGCAGCTTCCCCACCCCGAGATTTTTGCCGCCCTTGAACCCGGTTCGACCCTTCTGGTCAATGACGGCAAGATCCGCCTGCATGTCGATGATTGCGGCAAGGATTTCGCCAATTGCACCGTCACGGTGGGCGGCACGATTTCCAACCGCAAGGGCGTGAACGTGCCGGACGTGGTGCTGCCGCTGGCCGCGCTGTCGGAAAAGGACCGGGACGATCTGGAATTTGCCTGCGAGCTGGGCGTGGACTGGCTGGCGCTTTCCTTCGTGCAGCGCCCCGAGGATGTGATCGAGGCGCGGCAACTGGCCAAGGGCCGCGCCGCCATCCTGTCCAAGATCGAAAAGCCTGCGGCGGTCAAAGCCTATGACGCCATCCTTCAGGTCTCGGACGGCATCATGGTGGCGCGTGGCGACCTTGGCGTCGAACTGCCGGTGCATTCGGTGCCGCCGATCCAGAAGCGCCTTGTGCGTGGCGCCCGCGCCGCTGCCAAGCCGGTGATCGTCGCCACTCAGATGATGGAATCGATGATCGAAAGCCCGGTGCCCACCCGCGCCGAAGTGTCCGATGTGGCCACCGCGATCTATGAAGGCGCCGATGCCGTCATGCTCTCGGCGGAATCGGCGGCGGGCAAATATCCGATCGAGGCCGTCGCCACGATGAACAACGTCGCCATGTCGGTCGAAAAGGACCAGACCTATCGCCAGATCATCGAGGCCAGCCGGGTCGTCCGCCGCGAGACCATCGCCGACGGCATCGTTTCCGCTGCGCGCGAGATTGCCGAAGCGACCAATATCAAGGCCATCGCCTGTTTCAGCCAGTCGGGCAACACGGTGAACCTTGTGGCGCGCGAACGTCCGCATGTGCCGATCATCGCCCTGACGCCGCTTCTGTCCACCGCCCGGCGCACCGCGCTGATCTGGGGCGCGCATTGCGTGATCACCGAACCGCAGGAACGCTTCAAGGGCGCGGTGATTTCTGCCGTCAAGGCGGCGCGGGCCGATGGCTTTGCCGGTGAGGAAGACATGATCGTCGTTACCGCCGGCGTGCCGTTCAACGTCAAGGGCACCACCAACATCCTGCGCGTGGCCCCCTGCGATGAGCGGTTGATTTCGCGGGTTGATCCCGAATAACCTAAGCCCGTCAACAACGTGGTGAGGGGTAAGATGGATACCGACCTGATACTGGTGATCGGGATGCTTCTGTCGGTGCTGGCCATCCCCTCACTGCTTGCCGCCTATTCCGAAAGCCGCGCCCCCCGGACCGGGGCCATCATGCTGCTGATCGGCGGCGTGCTGATCGTGGTGGCGCTGACCAGGCACCCCTCGGGCTATACCTTTGCCCAACTGCCCGATGTGGTGGCGGGTGTGGTCGGGCGGCTTCTGAAGTAACCCCTTGCTCTTTCCCCGGGGCCTGCCTATTAGGGCGGCTTCGACTACCCCGCGAGGCCGGCGAATGTGGCATGCCGAGTCGCGCGCGATAACCACGGAGATGGAAATGCCCAAGATGAAGACCAAGTCGGCGGCGAAGAAGCGTTTCAGCTTCACGGCCTCCGGTCGGGTGAAGGCCGGTCCCGCCGGCAAGCGCCACGGCATGATCAAGCGCACCACGAAGTTCGTTCGGGATGCGTCCGGTGCGATGATCCTGTGCGACAGCGACGCCAAGATCGTCAAAAAATACATGCCCTACGACCGGTAAGGAGAACATCAGATGTCCCGCGTCAAATCCGGTGTTGTCACGCACGCCCGTCACCGCAAGGTGATCAAGGCCGCTTCGGGCTATTACTCCGCCCGTTCGCGCAACTTCCGCACCGCCACCCAGGCCGTTGACAAGGCCCAGCAATACGCCACCCGCGACCGCAAGGCCCGCAAGCGCCAGTTCCGCGCGCTGTGGATCCAGCGGATCAACGCTGCCGTCCGGCTGTTCGACCTCGAGATGACCTATTCGCGCCTGATCGACGGCCTGAACAAGGCCGGCATCGAGGTGGACCGCAAGGTTCTGGCCGATCTCGCCGTGCATGAGCCGGAGGCGTTCAACGCCATCGCCGCACAGGCCAAGGCCGCTCTGGCCTGATTTCAGGCCACCGCTATGCAAAAGGCCCCGCTCCGGCGGGGCCTTTTCGTTTGGGTTCCGTAGAGACGGAAGCAAGACAGAAAGAAGACGGGTAAAAGACCCCATCTATCCCCGCCGCGCCATCACCGCCCGGATCAGCGCCCGCGCCGTGGGGTCTGGCGCCTGTTCGATCCGCAGGTAATCCCGCCCCTCTGACCGGCTGACCAGCCGCATCTCCCACAGCGTCCGCCGGATGATCGCGGCATCCCCGAACAGGTGCCAATGGTTCAGCCGCTCGCTGATCTGGCGTTCGGTGAGGGTCTCCCCTTTCGGCAGCCGCGACCACAGCGCCCAGAGCGCCAGCTTCTGCTGGCTGGTCCGCCCGGGCCAGCGGATTAACCGCCCGGCGCCGTCAAACTGCCGCAGCGCCTGCTCCACCGCGACCATGTCGGCGGTGGGCTCTGGGGCTGCAAGCCGGTCGGCCGCCGCGCCAACGGCCCGAAAATGCTGATAATTCCGAAAACCAGCCGCCCGGGCCAGCATGTTGAGAAGGCTCAGATGGCCCGGAAGGGCCGGTTCCGCCGCAAGCTGTTTGTGCAGGTTGCGGGCAAAGGCCGAGAGATCCTCGACCGTCAGGCAAAGCGCATCGCGCGTCATGTCATCCTCATCAGGTGCGCTTGCAACATCGTGAGTCACCGGCTTGACGATCAGGCACCGAAGGGGGGACTGACGGCGCAGAAGGCAGGTTTAGCTGGCCAAACGGCCCGGTGACGTCTGGGTGAACTGCCGACCCATCCCGTCAGCCTATCACCCGTGCGGGCAGCTTTCCAGATGGTCGTTCACCAGCCCCGACGCCTGCATGAAGGCATAGACGATCACCGGCCCGCAGAAAGAAAACCCCTCTTTCTTCAACGCCTTGGACAGCGCGACCGAGGCTTCTGTCTGCGCCGGGACATCCCCCATCGCCCGTGGGCGGGGTCGCGGCGGCGGGGCATGGCGCCAGATGAAATTCGCAAACCCTTCGCGCTCTTCGATCCGCAGATAGGCCCCCGCGGCGCGGATCGTGCCCTCGATCTTGCCGCGGTGGCGGATGATTCCCGGGTCGGCCAGCAGCCGCGTCACTTCTGCCTCGCCCCAGCCGGCAATCACCGCCGGATCGAAACCTTCAAAGGCGGCGCGAAAGCCCTCACGCCGCCGCAGAATGGTGATCCAGCTCAGACCAGCTTGAAAACATTCAAGAATCAGACTCTCCCACAGGGCGCGTGGGTCACGCTCGGGCCTCCCCCATTCGGTGTCGTGATAGGCGACATACAAGGGATCGCTCCCGCACCAGGGGCACCGCAGGGCATCAGACATCGCGCAATCTTTCGTATTTGTGTCAATCCCGCAGCTTTACCCGGTCTTAACCCCTGTGGCGACACTCTGGCGAAACGGCCCTCAGGGGCGATTCCCGGGGATGGTATGGGGGATGGTATGGCGGGCGAGCCGCGCAAACCCAAGATCGACGCCACAGCGGGCCTGCACAGCCCGCTCGGCGTGGCGATTTCCGAAAACGACCGCGCCACGATGGCGATGGTCCGCGAAGCGATCGACGCCCGCCGTGTGCGCCTGGCCTGGCAGCCGGTGGTGCTGGCCCGCGACCCCAACCGCATCGCCTTTCACGAAGGGCTGATCCGCGTGCTGGAACCGGGGGGGCGGGTGATTCCGGCGCGCGATTTCATGGATGCCGTCGAAGCCCACGAAATCGGGCGCGAAATCGACTGTCTGGCGCTGGAGATGGGCCTTGCCGCGCTGGCCCGGCATCCCGGGTTGCGGGTGTCGGTCAACATGTCGGCGCGCTCCATCGGCTATCCCCGCTGGGCCCGGGTGCTGCGCCGCGGCATCGCCGCGGGCCCAACCGTGGGGGAGCGGCTGATTCTTGAAATCACCGAAAGCTCGGCCATGATGGTGCCTGAACTGGTGATCGCCTTCATGGAAGAGTGGCAGCGCAAGGGTGTCGCCTTTGCGCTGGACGATTTCGGTTCGGGTTACACCGCGATCCGCTACTTCAAGGATTTCTTCTTCGACATCCTCAAGATTGACGGCGCCTTCATCCGCAACATCGACACCGACCCAGACAATGCTGCCCTGACCGCCGCGCTCCTGTCGATTGGCAAGCATTTTCAGATGTTTACCGTCGCCGAAATGGTCGAGCGGCCGGAAGAGGCGCGGGTGCTGCAGGAGATGGGGGTGGATTGCCTGCAAGGTTACCTTTTCGGCGCCGCCACCCTGAAACCCGATTTCGCGCAAGCCCCGTTGCGCAAGTCGGCGTGACGCGCAATGCTGCCCCTGCGGCAACGTGAACGGGTGGCACAGCTTGCTTTTCACGGGCCGAAACCATAGCCATGCTGCGCAGCGGCACGACAGCCGCCGGTGGTATTCCTGGGAGAGGGCGTGAGAACATGACCAATGTCGTAATCGTTTCGGCGGCTCGGACTGCCGTTGGCAGCTTCAACGGCTCTTTCGCCGCGACCCCGGCGCATGAATTGGGCGCCGCGGTGATCGAGGCGGTCGTCGCCCGCGCCGGCATCGACAAGGCCGAAGTGGCCGAAACCATTCTGGGTCAGGTGCTGACCGCCGGTCAGGGCCAGAACCCGGCCCGTCAGGCCGCCATCCGCGCCGGTCTGGCGAAAGAGGCTTCGGCCTGGTCGCTGAACCAGGTCTGCGGCTCGGGCCTGCGGGCGGTGGCGCTGGGCGCGCAGCATGTGCAACTGGGCGATGCCGACATCGTCGTTGCCGGTGGTCAGGAAAGCATGTCGCTGTCGCCCCATGTCGCGCATCTGCGCGCCGGGCAGAAGATGGGCGACATGAATTTCATCGATTCGATGATCAAGGACGGCCTCTGGGATGCCTTCAACGGCTATCACATGGGCATCACCGCCGAAAACGTCGCCAGCCAGTGGCAGATCAGCCGCGAGGCGCAGGACGAATTCGCGCTGAACAGCCAGTTGAAGGCCGAAGCGGCGCAAAAGGCCGGCAAGTTCAAGGATGAGATCATCCCCTTCGTGATCAAGACCCGCAAGGGCGAGGTCACCGTCGATTCCGACGAATACATCCGCCACGGCGCCACGCTGGAATCGATGCAGAAGCTGCGTCCGGCCTTCACCAAGGACGGCTCGGTCACCGCGGCCAATGCCTCGGGCCTGAACGATGGCGCGGCTGCCGTGCTGCTGATGTCCGAGGCCGAGGCGGCCAAGCGTGGCCTCAAGGTTCTGGCGCGGATCGCCTCTTATGCCACGGCCGGGCTTGACCCGTCGATCATGGGCGTCGGCCCGATCTTCGCCAGCCGCAAGGCGCTGGACAAGGCTGGCTGGAAGGTTGGCGACCTTGATCTGGTCGAGGCGAACGAAGCCTTTGCGGCGCAAGCCTGCGCGGTGAACAAGGATATGGGCTGGGATCCGGCCATCGTGAACGTCAACGGCGGCGCAATTGCCATTGGCCACCCGATTGGCGCCTCGGGCGCGCGCATCCTGAACACGCTGATCCACGAGCTGGGCCGGAGCGGCGGCAAGAAGGGTCTGGCGACGCTGTGTATCGGCGGCGGCATGGGCGTTGCCATGTGCATCGAACGCGCCTGATCCCGCTGCTGCGGAAATATTGCCGCAGGTGCAAAATGGGCGCGCAATAAAGTTGCGCGCCCTCATTCATTTCGGTAATACCATTTCAAATGCCTTTGAAGGAGGAACACATGGCAAGAGTGGCACTGGTAACCGGCGGATCGCGTGGAATCGGCGCAGCAATTTCGGTCGCGCTGAAGGCGGCGGGCTATAAGGTGGCCGCCAACTATGCCGGCAATGATGAGGCCGCCAAAGCCTTTACCGCCGAAACCGGCATCCCGACCTTCAAATGGTCGGTCGCCGATTATGACGCCTGCGTCGCCGGTATCGCCCAGGTCGAGGCCGAGGTCGGCCCGGTGGATGTTCTGGTGAACAATGCCGGCATCACCCGTGACGCCATGTTCCACAAGATGACCCCCGGCCAGTGGAAAGAGGTGATCGACACCAACCTGACCGGCCTTTTCAACATGACCCATCCGTTGTGGAACGGGATGCGGGACCGCAAGTTTGGCCGGGTGATCAACATTTCCTCGATCAACGGGCAGAAGGGGCAGGCAGGCCAGGCCAACTATTCGGCGGCCAAGTCTGGCGACCTCGGCTTTACCAAGGCGCTGGCACAGGAAGGTGCGCGGGCCGGCATCACCGTGAACGCGATCTGCCCCGGCTATATCGCCACGGAAATGGTGAAGGCGATTGACGAAAAGGTGCTGAAAGAGCGGATCATCCCGCTGATCCCCGTCGGCCGTCTGGGCGAGCCGGAAGAGATCGCGCGCACCGTCGTCTTCCTTGCGTCGGACGATGCCGGCTTCATCACCGGCTCGACCATTTCGGCCAATGGCGGACAGTTCTTCGTCTGAGCCTTGTTCTTCGCGGTCGGGGCGGCAATGATTGCCCCGACCGCCCCGGTCACCCCCCAAGCTGGTGACTCCATGCCCCCTTTGCCCCCCGAACCCTTTAAGCTTGCCCCGGTCGGCACCGGGTTTGACGTGGCGCAAAGCATGCGCTGGGTCACGAAAACCTATGGGTTGAGCGTGGCGCGACAGTTGCGCGACATGGCGATTCTGGCGCTGTCGTCCTGCCGCCTGTCGCCGGATGAATATATCCGCTATGCGCTGTTCCGCCCCAGCCTGTCGATGGCCGATAAGAAAAGCTTCGTCTCGGGCCTGTCGGGGGCTCGGCTGAACCGGCGGCTGACGGTGCCGGGATGGGGGGTTCCGGCGCTCACCTCGCACAAGGTGTTGACGGCCTTTCTCTTGCAGGGGGCGGGCATCCCGACAACGCCGAATCTGGCCCTCTACTGCCCCGATGCGCCGCTGCCGGGTCTGCGCCATTTGCAGGATGCGGCCGAATTGACCCGCTATCTGGCCGAAGAGGCGCCACTGCCCTGTTTCGGCAAACCGCTTGACGGCACATTCGCCATTGGCGGCGCGGCCTTTGTCGGGCGCAAGGCGGGGCGGCTGGTGCTGTCGGACGGCAACGAATTGCCGCCGGAAGAGTTCACCGCCGCCGTGCTGCGCAATTTTCCGCGGGGCTATCTGTTCCAGCCACTGCTGCGGATGCACCCGGCCTTGCAGATGCTGTGTGGCCCGGCTGTGGGCAGCCTGCGGATCACCACCCTGATGAGCCCGCGCGGCCCCGAGGCGCTTTATGCCGTGTTCAAGATTCCCGGCAAGGGCGCGATGACCGACGGCCCGTCGAACGAAAAGCCCAATGGCATGGCCTCGGTGGACCTTGCCAACGGCGCCTTCATCCGGGCGCAGTTCAATTCGGCAACCAATCTTGAAGTGATGACCGAGGCGCTGATGGCGCCCGTCCCGCTGGCCGAAGCGGCGATCCCCGAGATGCCCAAGGCGGTCGCGCTGGCCTGCGAAACGCACCGGCTGTTTCCGACCCATGGCATATTGGGCATCGACGTGCTGATCACCGAAGACGGCCCGCTGATTGGCGAGGTGAACACCAACCCGGTTCACACGCTCTATCAGCGCGCGGCGGACAAGGGCCTGCTGCATCCCGCCTTCAAGGCCCGCCTTGACGAGACCGAGGCGCTGATGGGCCGTCGCGGCTGACGGCTTGCCCCTGCCCCCGGGATCGGCATTATGCGGCAGCGAACGGGGGCGACATGACGCAGCAACGGGCCACGGCCATCGGCTTTACCGCCATTCTGATGTGGGCGCTGCTGGCGCTTTTGGCCATCGGCTCGGCGCCGGTGCCGCCGTTTCTGCTGAATGCGCTGTGTTTTGGCATCGGCGGTGGGCTGGCGCTGATCTGGGTGGCGGCGGGTCCGGGGCTGGGGGTGCTACGCGGCGTGTCGTGGAAGGTTTATGCCTTTGGCACGATTGGCCTTTTCGGCTATCACGCGCTGTATTTCACCGCCTTTCGGATTGCACCCGCCGCCGAAACCGGGCTGATCGCCTATCTCTGGCCACTGTTCATCGTGCTGTTTTCCGGGTTTTTGCCGGGGGAGCGGCTGGGCCTTTTGCATGTGATCGGCGCGCTGGTGGCCTTTGTCGGGGCAGCGCTGATCGTGCTGTCGCGCGGCGATACAGCGGCGGAATTGCCGGTGATGGGGCTGGTTCTGGCCTTTCTTTGCGCGCTGGCCTGGGCGGCCTATTCGGTGCTGTCGCGGCGGCTCGGCGCCGTGCCGACCGAGACGGTGACGGTTTACTGTCTGGCGACCGCCGTTTTGTCGGTCGCCGCCCATCTGGCGTTTGAGCAAACCGTCTGGCCTGCCAGCAACTGGGGCTGGCTGTCGGTGCTGGCGCTGGGGCTTGGCCCGGTCGGGGCGGCGTTTTTCACCTGGGATGTCGGCATGAAAAAAGGCGACATCCAGTTGCTGGGTGTCGCCTCCTATGCGGCGCCGCTTCTGTCAACGCTGGCCCTGATCGCGGGCGGGCGGGCAACGGCCACGCCCATGTTGCTGGTGGCGGCGGTGTTGATCACCGGCGGGGCGGCGCTGGCCGCCCGCGCCAGCATGAAGCCGGTCAGACCTGCTGCAGGCGGCTGATTTCCTCTTTGATCTTCAGCTTCTGCTTCTTCCATTCCGCAATCTGAAGATCACTCGACCCCGGGGCGCGCTGCGCCTGGGCAACCATATCCGACAGGTGTTCGTGCTTTTTCTTCAGCTCGGCAATGTGGGAAGTGACAGTCATCTACATCCTCCTGTTGACGGTTTGGTCAAAGACAGTCGAACACGGATTTCGAGTCGTGTCACCAAAACTTCGCAGGCCCGTTACAGGCGGCGGCAAAAGCTTGCGCTCAATTCAAGCGAACTCGGCCAGAAGTGGCCCAGCACCGCGCAAAATTTCCTCAGCGCGGGGGGTATAGCTTTCGCGGTCGCCGTCATGGGCCGGGCCGCGATGCAGCACAAGCGGCGCCAGCAGCCGGAAGGCGGCCCGTCCGCCCTTTTTGGCCCGCAGGATCACGCGGCCCGCTGCCCGCCCCTCACGCGGGGCAAGGGGCAGAACGGCGGCGGACCCCATCCGCGGTGCCAGTGCGGCCAGCACCTCGGGCAGGCCATCGGCGCCGAAGATCATGGTCAGCGTGCCACCGGGCCGCAACCGCCGCGCACCTGCCGCGACCCAAGCCGCCAGCGGCGTGCCCACCTGCAAGGCCGTCGCCCGCCCAGCCTGTGGCGATGGCGTGCCGCCCGGCGGGTAATAGGGCGGATTGGCAATCACCTGGTCAAAGTCCACCCGCAGGGGCCGGGGAATCTCGGCCAGATCGCCCTCTTCTACCTGCATCGCTATCGCATTCTCGGCAGCGTTGCGGCGGGCAAGGGCGGCATAGCCGGGCTGCAATTCCAGCCCCGCCAGCCGCAGCCCCGGCACCCGCGCCGCAAGGCACAGGCTCGCCGCGCCCGCGCCGCAGCCAAGGTCCAGCACCGCCTCTCCCGCGACAGCCGGGCAGGCCGCCGCCAACAGAACCGGATCGGTCGCGGCACGGTAACCCTTGCGCGGTTGCCACAGATGCAGCCGCCCGCAAAGGAAGGCGTCGCGCGTCAGATCCTCCTCAGCGAACATCATAGCCCCGGTCGATGCCATTATCGCGGATCACACTGTCCGCCATGAAATGATCCCGGTCGGCCACCATCAGGCGGCGCGGCAATATGCCAAGGCTGCCCTCAAAGACGCTCATGTGGACGTCCAGCACAAAGCTGGCTATACCCTCGCCCTCAAGGAGAGCCTGGGCAAAGGCGATCACGGTCGGGTCGGTGGTTTGCAAAAGCAGCCGCATCCCCCTGTTGTCGCGGGCCAGCCCGGGAATGTCGAGACCGGATGGGGATGGGATGAGCTTGGACGACGCCGCGCAGAAACCGCATGACCGGCTTGGCGCCTTTCTGGCCACGGATATGGAGGCGGTCAACGCGCTGATCCGCGAGCGGATGGCCTCGCAGCATGCCCCCCGCATTCCCGAAGTGACCGCCCATCTGATCGAGGCGGGCGGCAAGCGGCTGCGCCCGATGCTCACGCTGGCTGCGGCGCGGCTCTGCGGCTATGACGGGCCGTTCCACATCCATCTGGCGGCGACGGTGGAATTCATCCACACCGCGACCCTTTTGCATGACGATGTGGTGGACGAAAGCGCGCAGCGGCGCGGGCGGCCGACGGCCAACCTGTTGTGGGATAACAAGTCTTCGGTGCTGGTGGGCGATTACCTCTTTGCCCGCAGCTTTCAGCTGATGACGGCGACCGGCAACATGCGGGTGCTGGAAATCCTTGCCAATGCCTCGGCCACGATTGCCGAGGGCGAGGTTCTGCAACTGACCGCCGCGCAGGATCTGCGGACCAGCGAAGCGATCTACCTGCAAGTGGTGCGCGGCAAGACGGCAGCGCTGTTTTCGGCGGCAACCGAGGTGGGTGGCGTCATTGCAGGCGCCGATCCGGCGCAGGTGGCGGCCCTGTTCGATTACGGGGATGCGCTGGGGATTGCGTTCCAGATTGCCGATGACCTTCTGGATTACGGCGGCACCTCGGCGGCGATCGGCAAGAACGTGGGCGACGATTTCCGCGAGCGCAAGCTGACGCTGCCGGTGATCAAGGCGGTGGCCAAGGCGACGGCGGAAGAGCGCGCCTTCTGGGTGCGGGTGATCGAAAAGGGCCAGCAGGGCGAGGGCGACCTTGAACAGGCGCTGGCGATCATGGCCCGCCATGGCGCGATGGAGGCGGCCCGGGATGACGCGCTGGCCTGGTCGGCGCGGGCGAGGGCGGCCTTGGCACCGCTGCCCGACCATCCGCTGCGCGAGATGCTGGATGCGCTGGCCGATTATGTGGTGGCGCGGCTGCGCTAACGCGCGAGTTCCGCCGCCTCCACCCACCAGCCGGGCTGCACCCGTCGCAGCGCGGCGGCCGCGGCGGCGGCGTTCAGCGCATCGGGGAACAGCCCGAAGCAGGTGGCACCCGAGCCGGACATCCGCGCCATAAGGCAGCCCGATTGTGCCGACAGTGCCGACCGCACCTGCCCGATCACCGGCGCCAGCGCCATTGCCGGCGCCTCGAGGTCATTGCGCTGCATCATAAGGAAGGCCGCAAGTTCCTCTGCCGTCGCCAGCCGCGGCAGCGTTGCGGGCAGGCGCGCGTTGTCGCGCCGCTCCAGCGCGCGGAAGACGGCGGGAGTAGACACCGCCACCCCGGGATTGACCAGCACCAGCCAGGCCGCAGGCAAGGGTGGCAGCAGCGACAACACCTCGCCCACACCTTCCATCCGCGCCGGGCGCCCGGCAAGGCAGACCGGCACATCCGCCCCCAGCGCCAGCACCGCCGCCGCATCGGGCAGCGGCACGCGCCAGAGCCGCGCCAGCGCCTGCAACGTCGCCGCCGCATCGGCCGAGCCGCCGCCGATGCCGGATGCCACCGGCAGATGTTTTTCCAGCGTGATCTGCGCCCCGGGACCGGCCATGGCCCGCGCGGCGCGCAGGCAAAGGTTGTCGTCATCCGCAGCCAGCCCACCGCCCTGCGGCCCGGTCACCGTCAGCCGCAGCCCCTGCCCCGGCGCCACGGTGATCCTGTCGCCAAACTCCGCAAAGACCACCAGCGAGTCGAGCAGGTGATAGCCGTCGGCCCGCCGCCCCACCACATGCAGCGCAAGGTTCACCTTGGCGCGGGCCAGCGCCGTTTCAGTTGTCATTGGTGGCGGCGGCCTGCGGCTTGGCGGCTTCTTCGGCGGCCATCACCGCATCAAGCCCCTGCTCCAGCTTCTTGCGGATACGGGTGGCATCCGCCTCGGTCGGGCCGAAGGACAGGGCACGATGCCATTGGAATTCCGCCTCGCGGGTGCGGCCGACCTTCCAGTAGACATCGCCCAGATGGTCGGTCACCACCGGATCGACGGGTTCCAGAAGCGATGCCTTCTCCATCGGCTCCACCGCCTCGCCATAGCGGCCAAGGCGGAAATAGGCCCAAGCCAAACTGTCGATGATATAGCCCGAGTCGGGCTGACCCGCGACGGCGCGCTGGATCATCTCCAGCGCCTCTTCAAGGTTCACCCCTCGGTCCACAAAGCTGTAGCCAAGGTAGTTCAGCACCTGCGGCTGATCGGGGTTCAGCTCCAGCGCCCGGCGCATATCCGCCTCGGCGCCCGCAAAATCGCCCAGACGTTCGGCGCAGATGCCGCGGCTATAGTAAAGCGCCCAATGCTCCGGCGCGGGCGTGGCAACCAGCGCCAGCGCCTCGTCATAGGCGGTGCGGGCCTCGGCAAACCGTTCGGCGCGGCGCAGGGTATCGGCCAGGGCGGCCCGCACCGGCAAAAGCGTGGGGTTGCTGCGGGCAAGTCCGGTCAGGATTTCCACCGCCGCCTCGCGCCGTCCGGCGTTCCAGGCGGCTTCGGCCCGGCCCATTTCGGCGACGTGGAACACCGGGCTGTCGGGCGGCACCGCCGCATAGGCTTCGGTGGCCAGATCGTGCTGGCCAAGTTGCTCCAGAAGCCCCGCCGTCAGCAGCACCGCCTCGGTCAGATCGGGGCGCAGGTCCACGGCGACCCGGGTATAAAGCAGGGTATAGCCATCATCCGCCTCGCCATTGAGCGCGGTGGAAAGGGTAAAGAACACTTCGGCCAGACCGTCGGTCGCGTTGCGCACCACGTCAAAGGCAATCGGCTCACCGGCCTGCAGACGGCGGCGCAGATCGTCGATCTGCGGGTCGCTGTCATTGCCAAAACTGCGGTCCAAAAGGGCCACGGCATCGGCGTTCCGCTCAAGCTGGCTCAGGATCTGGGCATGGGCAATCACACCGCGCCGCATCACGCCGATGGGGCCGGCAGCCCGGCCCGACAGAATGTCATCCGCCCCGCCGAAATCCCCGGCCGAGGCCAGCGCCAGCGCCTTGTGATAGAGACCGAACGCCTCAAGCCCCTTGGTCTTGGCCAGCGCATCAAAGCCGTCGGTCGCTTCGGACATCCGGCCTGCGCCCAAATGGGCCCAGGCTGTAACCAGCGCCTCAAGCAGAGTGCCCGCCTTGGCGCCCGCCTGTGACAGGTTCAGGATCGCCTCATAATCGCCTTTGCGCGCGGCGGCATCCACCAGCGCCAGATAAGAGACCTGCCCGATCCGCCCCTGCGCCGCCAGCGCCTGTGCCGCATCCCCGGCCAGCGCCATGCGCCCAAGGCTGAGATTGGACAGCACCGCCCCTTCCAGAAGGTCGGGATTTGCGGGGTCTTCGGCGAGTGCCCGGCCATACCAATCCGCCGCGGCACGATAATCGGCCTCGCTCGCGGCCACCCGCGCCGCGAGGTAGGCGCCGGAATTGCCGGTCTCCTGCGCCTGAACCGGCAGCGACAGCACCAGCGCGAGGGCCGAGGTCACAAGGAAACGGGGCAGCTTGGGCATTCGGGGCTCCTGCGCGGACAGGGTGGCAGGCTAGACGGCACCCGGGGCGAAGGCAATGCGGGCCGGGGGTTTGCACCGCCCGGCCCGCCGATTCTCGCGCAATCGTGCGCTTACATGTTCGGGTAGTTCGGCCCGCCGCCGCCCATCGGCGTGGTCCAGACAATGTTCTGCGACGGATCCTTGATATCGCAGGTCTTGCAATGCACGCAGTTCTGGAAGTTGATCTGGAAGCGGGGCGCCTTGCCCTCTTCCGCAATCACCTCATAAACCCCCGCCGGGCAGTAACGTTGCGCCGGTTCGGCATATTCCGGCAAGTTCACTGCAATCGGAATCGACGGGTCTTTCAGCCGCAGGTGCGCGGGCTGGCCCTCGTCATGGTTGGTGAAGCTGAAGGCCACGTTGGTCAGCCGGTCAAACGACAACACGCCATCCGGGCGCGGATAGTCGATCGGTTTGAAATCCTTGGCCTTGCCGGTGGCGGCGGCATCGGTCTTGCCGTGTTTCAGCGTGCCCAGCACCGTCAGGCCAAAGGTATTGGCCCACATGTCGGCCCCGCCCAGCATGAGCGAGGCGACCAGCCCGTATTTCGACCAGAGCGGCTTGACGTTGCGCACCTTCTTGAGGTCGCGGCCAATGGCGCCGCCGCGCACTTCGGCCTCATAATCCGCCAGCTCATCGCCCGAACGGCCCGCGCCGATGGCGGCAAAGGCCGCCTCGGCCGCCGCCTTGCCCGAGAGCATGGCATTGTGGTTGCCCTTGATGCGCGGCACGTTGACCAGACCGGCGGTGCAACCCAGCAGGGCCACGCCCGGCGCGACCATCTTCGGGATCGACTGCCAGCCGCCTTCGCTGATCGCCCGGGCGCCATAGGCCACGCGCTTACCACCCTTCAGCAGCTCGGCCACCATCGGATGGTGCTTGAACCGCTGGAACTCCATATAGGGATAAAGGTGCGGGTTCTTGTAGTTCAGGTGAACCACAAAGCCGACATAAACCTGATTGTTTTCAAGGTGGTAGATGAAGCTACCGCCACCCGCATTACCGCCCAGCGGCCAGCCCATAGTGTGGGTCACGGTGCCAAGCCGGTGCTTGGCAGGGTCAATCTCCCAGATTTCCTTCATGCCGATGCCGAATTTCTGCGGGCAATGGCCTTTGGACAGGTCGTATTTCGCAATCACTTCCTTGGCGAGCGAGCCGCGCACGCCTTCGGACAGGAAGACATATTTGCCGCGCAGCTCCATCCCCGGCTCGTAGGCCGGCCCCGGCGTGCCATCGGCGGCCAGACCCATCTCGCCCGCGACAACGCCCACCACTTCGCCCTTGTCGCCATAGACAAGCTGCGAACAGGCCATGCCCGGGAAAATCTCCACCCCCAGCCCTTCGGCCACCTGCGCCATCCAGCGGCAGACATTCGCCATCGAGACGATGAAATTGCCATGGTTGTTCATCAGGGGCGGCATCGGCCAGTTCGGAATGCGCGCCTGACCGGCCGGGCCGAGGATATAGAAATTGTCCTCTTTCACCGGCACGGTGATGGGCGCGCCCATGCTCCGCCATTCGGGCAAGAGCGCATCCAGCCCCGCAGGGTCCAGCACGGCGCCCGAAAGGATATGGGCGCCAACCTCGGACCCCTTTTCCATCACGACGACGGACAGGTTCGGGTCCAGTTGCTTCAGCCGGATCGCCGCCGACAGGCCCGAAGGCCCCGCGCCGACGATCACCACGTCATATTCCATCGACTCGCGCACGATGTCCTGCGCCATGGCTACACCTCCACCCGGGTTCTTGCTTGCCTGCGTGATTGCCCCAACGGCGACCACAGGTCAACCATGACGCAACATCATATTTCCGCATCGCAGCATGAGCGAAACTTTCTTTCCCGCCCGCGACACCCGCCCGCCGAAAGGCGGCAAAGCCTCTTGCAATCTGGCGCCCGCTCGGGTCAGGTGGGGGCCTGAGAGGTTCAAGGTCATGGTCCGGCAGGGCTGTGGCCTTGTCATTTGGTGAATGGCGATGGAAAAGATTCCGATGACGCGCGCGGGTTTCACCGCGCTGGACGAAGAGCTGAAGACCCTGAAATCGGTGGAGCGTCCCGCCGTGATCCGCGCCATTGCCGAGGCGCGTGAGCATGGCGACCTGTCGGAAAACGCCGAATACCACGCCGCGCGCGAAAAACAGAGCTTCATCGAAGGCCGCATCAAAGAGCTTGAGGGCATCCTGTCGCTGGCCGAAGTGATCGACCCGACCAAGCTGTCGGGCGCCATCAAGTTCGGCGCCACGGTGACGCTGGTCGATGAAGATACCGACGAGGAAAAGACCTATCAGATCGTGGGTGAGACCGAGGCGGATATCGAGACCGGGCGGCTGAACATCCGCTCGCCCTTGGCCCGCGCGCTGATCGGCAAGGACGAAGGCGATTCGGTCGAGGTGCGCACGCCCGGCGGCCAGCGCAGCTATGAAGTCCTTTCCATCCGCTATCTCTGACCCCGGCCCAAGGGGGCATCCATGACCGAAGCCCAGGACAAGACAACCGACGGACCGGGCAGGCCGGTGACCGAACTGGTCGCTGCCGGGCTGTCTATTGTCTGGGTGCTGGCGGTGGGCGCCTATGTGCTGACCGGGCCGCGCGATGCCGGGGCGCTGGGTCTGGTGCTGACGCTGCTGGTGGTGTTCCTGCCGCTGGCGCTGATCTGGGCGGCGGTGACCACGCTGCGGTCAGTGCGGGCGCTGCGGGCCGAGGCGGCGCGGCTGCAAGCCACGGTCGATGCGATGCGCCGCGACTATCAGGCCAGCCAGCAGGCGGGCGGCGGCATGAAGCCCTCGGTCGAGAAAAAGCTGGACGAGATCGAGCGCGCCACCCGCAACGCCGAAACCGTGCTGGCCACCTTCCAGACCCGGCGCGATCCGGGGCTTTCGGTGCCTTCGGCCGACCGCAAGGCGGCGCTGACCCCACCGCGCCCCGAACCGCAGGCGGAGCAGCCGGGTCTTGCCCTTGGCACCCCCGCCGATGACATGCGCGCGCCGCTGTCGGTGGCCGATTTCATCCGCGCGCTGCAATTTCCCGAAAGCCCGGATGACAAGGAAGGTTTCCGCGCCCTGCGGCTGGCGCTGGAAGACCGCACCACGGCCAAGCTGATCCGCGCCGCGCAGGATGTGCTGACGCTTCTGGCGCAGGAGGGCATCTTCATGGATGACCTCAAGCCCGACCGCGCCGGCCCCGAGCTGTGGCGCAAGTTTGCCACGGGCGAGCGGGGCCGCGCGATTGCGGCGCTGGGTGGGGTGCGCGACCGTTCCTCGCTGGCGCTGACTGCGGGGCGGATGCGCGAAGACCCTGTGTTCCGCGACGCGGCGCACCATTTCCTGCGCACCTTCGACCGGGCGTTTCAGGAGTTTGAAAAGAATGCCAGCGACAGCGACCTGTCCGATTTGGCCGAAACCCGCACCGCGCGGGCCTTCATGCTGTTCGGGCGGGTGACCGGCACCTTTGACTAAGGCGGATCAATCGTTCAGCACGGCGAGAAAGGCCGCGCCGAAACGCTCTACCTTTTGCTCCCCCATGCCGGTGATCTGCGCCAGTTCCGACAGGGTCGAGGGCCGCCGTTCGGCAATCTGGCGCAGGGTGGCGTGGGTGCAGGACAGATGCTTGCCGATGCCATCCTCGCCCCGGGCCAGCCGCACCTGTTCTTCCTCAAGCCGGTCATAGATTGCCCCGGCATCGCGGCCCGCCAGCCGCATCCGCGCCGGATGCAGCCGTTCCTCCCCCGCACCGGTGATCACCGACAGGAACTGCGCGCCAAAGCTTTCCAGCTTTTTCGCGCCCACCCCGGTTATCCCCATCATCGCATCCAGCGTCTGCGGCCGCGCCTCGGCCATCTCAATCAGCGTGCGGTCGGGGAAGATCACATAAGCCGGCACGCCCGCCGCCTCGGCCAGCGCCCGCCGCTTGGCCTTGAGCGCCGAGAGCAGGCCCGCATCCTCTTCGGCCACCTGCATTTTCACCGCAACCCGTGGCGCGGCCTTGTCCACCGTATCCTGCCGCAACAGCACCGGCGCCTCGCCGCGCAGCACCGGGCGGGCAGCTTCGGTCATGCGCAGGGCGCCGTGGCGTTCGGCATCGGGGCGCACAAGGTCGCGGCCCATCATCTGGCGGAACACCGCGCCCCATGCCGGTTTCGACAGATCGCGGCCAACGCCAAAGGTCGGCAGCCCGTCATGCCCGCGCTCGCGCACCTTGGGCGTGGCATTGCCCGTAAGAATATCGATCAGATGGCCCGCGCCGAAATATTCGCCTGTGCGCAGGATAGCCGACAGCGCCTTGCGCACCGCATCAGTGGCGTCGAACACCTGCGCGGGGCGGTCGCACAGGTCGCAATTGCCGCAAGCCTCGGACTCTTCCCCGAAATAGCCCAGCAGCACCCGGCGGCGGCATTGCACCGCCTCGGCCAGCCCCAGAAGCGCGTTCAGCCGGCCATGGTCGGCCTGTTTGCGTTCGGGCGGCGCCAGCCCCTCATCAATCTGGCTGCGGCGCAGGCGGATGTCGTCGGGGCCGTAGAGGGTCAGGGTTTCCGCCGCCCCCCCGTCGCGGCCCGCGCGGCCAATTTCCTGATAATAGCTTTCGATCGACTTCGGCAGATCGGCATGGGCGACCCAGCGGATATCGGGTTTGTCGATGCCCATGCCAAAGGCCACCGTCGCCACCACGATCAGCCCGTCTTCCTGCTGAAAGCGGATTTCGACGCGGCGGCGTTCCTCCGCCTCCATGCCGCCGTGATAAAAGGCGGTCAGGTGCCCCGCCTCGCGCAGCGCCTGCGCCAGCGTTTCGGTCTTGGCCCTTGTGCCGCAATAGACGATGCCCGACTGTCCCTTGCGGGCGGCGGCAAAGCGCAGGATCTGCTCGCGCGGGCTGTCCTTGACGGCAAAGGCAAGGTGGATGTTCGGCCGGTCAAACCCGCGCAGGAAGGTTTCGGGCGGCTGGCCGTCGAACAGCCGCGCCACGATTTCATCGCGCGTTTCGGCATCGGCGGTGGCGGTGAAGGCGGCCAAGGGCACGTTCAGCATCCGCCGCATCTCGCCAATGCGCAGATAGTCGGGGCGGAAGTCATGGCCCCATTGGCTGACGCAATGCGCCTCGTCCACCGCGATCAGGCGCACGCCGATCCGCCGCAGCATCGGCAGGGTTGCCGCCGAAGCCAGCCGTTCGGGCGCGATGTAAAGCAGCTTCAGCCGCCCCTCATCCAGCGCCTGAAACACCGCCTCGGTCTCTTCCTCGGTGTTGCCCGAGGTCAGCGCCCCCGCCTCGACCCCCGCGGCGCGCAGGGCCCGGACCTGATCCCGCATCAGCGCGATCAGCGGCGAGACGACCAGCGTCACCCCCGCGCGGCACAGCGCCGGAAGCTGAAAGCACAGCGACTTGCCGCCGCCCGTGGGCATGATGGCCAGCGTGTTGCGCCCCGCAAGCACCGCCTGCACGATCTCTTCCTGCCCCGGGCGAAACCCGGGAAAGCCGAAGACCGAGGCCAGAAGCCCGCGCGGATCGGTGGTGGTCGGCTCAGGATGCATCGGGCAGATGGGTCAGTAGAAGGCCATCATGTTGTTCACCAGCACGATGCGCAGCGCATAAATGCCGATCAGCACCACCAGCGGCGCAAGGTCCAGCCCGGAAATCGGCGGCAGGATGCGGCGGATCGGGGCATAGATCGGCTCGACCAGCCGCTGCAACCCGTTCCAGATCTGCGCCACCAGCGGCTGACGCAGGTTCACCACGTTGAAATTGACCAGCCAACTCATGATCACATTCGCAAGCACGATCCATTTGACGATATCGACGAGCAGGAGAAGGATCTGGAAAAGCGAGGTCATCGGCGGCTCCGGCCAAAAGGGTCGGCCAAGGGATAGCCTCCGCCCCCCCGAAGGGCAAGGCTTGCCGCTGCGTTTCGCTTGACCCTTGCGCTGCGCTGCGGCACCGAGGGGGCAAAGAGGTGCCGCATGTATCCCTATCTCCGCATGGCCAAGGAATTGTGGAAGTTCCGCAAGGCCCCCGCTTTGGGAATCTTTGACCCCCATGTCTCGACCCACCGCATCTGGCCATGGGATATTGACCCCTGGATGGAGCTGAACAACGGTCGCACCCTGACGCTGTTCGATCTGGGCCGGTTGCCGATGGGCAAGCGGATGGGGTTTGACAGGCTGGCGCGGGAAAAGGGCTGGGGCATGACGGTGGCGGGCAACACCACCCGCTATCGCCGCCGGGTGACAACGTTCCAGAAGCTGACCATGGTGACGCGCATTCTGGGCTGGGACGCGCGGTTTCTTTATATCGAGCAAAGCTTCTGGCGGAAGGGCGACTGCACCTCGGCGATGCTTCTGCGCTCGGCCGTGGTGTCGAAGGGGGGCATGGTGCCGATGACGCAGGTTCTGCCTGCCCTTGGCGTGACCGAAGCCAGCCCGCCCTTGCCCGACTGGGTCCAGTCCTGGATTGCCGCCGATGCCGCCCGCACATGGCCGCCGCAAACCCCGGGCGTGACGGTTTAAGCCTTTCACTTGCCAGAACCGCCACTTTCAGGCTTGATCGGCAAAAATCAGGGGGCGGGAATGGCAACGCAGCGGCAGCGCATCTGGGGCTGGTATTTCTTCGACTGGGCCAGCCAGCCCTACAACACCTTGTTGTTGACCTTCATCTTCGGCCCCTATTTTGCCGAGGTGGCCAGCGGCTATTACCTTGGCGCGGGCCTTGATGCCGAAGCGGCCAAGGCGGCGGCGCAGGAATACTGGGGTTATGGGCTGACCATCTCGTCGCTGGTGATCGCGGTGCTGGCGCCCATTCTGGGCGCGGTGGCCGACAGCACGGGGCGGCGGCTGATCTGGGTCTGGCTCTTTTCGATCTGCTATTTCGTCGGCGCCTATGGCCTGTGGTGGGTGGCGCCGGGCGGCGATGCCGGGATGCTGACATGGGCGGTGCTGTTCTTTGGCGTCGGCTTTATCGGCATGGAATTTGCCACCATCTTCACCAATGCCCTGATGCCCACCCTGTCGGACCATGACGAGATCGGCGGCATCTCCGGCAACGGCTTTGCCTTCGGCTATCTGGGCGGGCTCTTGGCACTGATCGTGATGCTGTTGTTCTTTGCCGAAAGCGCCACCACCGGCAAAACCCTGCTGGGGATGGACCCGCTGCTCGGGCTGGACGCCGAGGCACGCGAGGGCACCCGCGCGGTGGGGCCGTTCAGCGCAATCTGGTATGCGGTCTTCATGGTGCCGTTCTTTCTGTGGGTGAAAGAACCCCGCACCGCCGCCCGCCCGTTGCAGATCGGCGCGGCGCTGGCCAGCCTGATGGAGCTTCTCGCCTCGTTGCGGTTCCGGCGCAGCCTTTCGGCCTATCTCGCCTCGTCGCTGTTCTACCGCGACGCGCTGAACGCGCTTTACGCCTTTGGCGGAGTCTATGCCTATAATGTGCTGGAGTGGGAGACGATCCAGATCGGCGTCTTCGGAATCCTCGGTGCGGTCACGGCTATGGTGGCGGCCTTCATCGGCGGCGGGCTGGACAAGCGGCTGGGGCCGAAGCCGGTGATTGCCGGCTCGATCGTGGTGCTGATCCTTGTCTGTCTGGTGATCGTCGGCATGACGCGGGAAAGCGTCTGGGGCATTGCGATGGACCCGGCCTCGTCCACGCCCGACATCGTGTTCTATGTCTGCGGTGCGCTGATCGGGGCGGCAGGCGGGCCGTTGCAGGCTGCCAGCCGCACCATGATGCTGCGCCACACCACGCCCGATCAGGCCACCGAAGCCTTTGGCCTGTTCGCGCTGTCGGGCAAGGTGGCCAGCTTCATCTCGCCTTTCCTGATCGCTTTGGCGACCGGGCTGACCGGATCGGCAAGACTTGGCATCTCTCCGGTGATCGGGCTGTTCGCGGTGGGGCTGATCCTGCTACTCTGGGTCAAACCCAGAGGGGAACTTGCATGATCCGCAGACTTGTCCTGCTTCTGGCGCTGGCGGCCCCCCTGCCCGCCGGAGCCGATGCCCTTGCCAACAAGCTGTTCGGCGCCAAAGACGCACCCAGCAGACAGGATGCGATGCCGGTCGGCTCTTACGCCCGGGGCTGTGCCGCGGGGTTGCAGCAATTGCCGGAAACCGGGCCGACGTGGCAGGCGATGCGCCTGTCGCGTAACCGCAACTTTGGCCAGCCGGTGATGATCGGCTTTTTGCAGGATCTGTCGGTGGCGGCAACGCAGGTCGGCTGGCCCGGCCTTTACATCGGGGACATCAGCCAGCCGCGCGGCGGGCCGATGACCTCGGGCCATGCCAGCCACCAGATCGGGCTGGATGCCGATATCTGGTGGCTGCGGCCCAAAAGCCTGTCGCTGTCGCGGGATGAGCGGGAGAATATCTCGTCGATCCCGGTCCGCTCGGCCGATCAGAAATCGGTGACCGACGCCTGGACTCCCGACCGCCGCGCCCTTCTGAAAGCGGCGGCCAGCGATGCGCGGGTGGACCGGATTTTCGTCGCCGCAGCGGTGAAGATCGAGATTTGCAAGACGGCAACCGCCAAGGACAAGAAATGGTTGCAGAAAATCCGCCCCGTCGCCGGTCATGACACCCATTTCCACGTCCGCCTGAAATGCCCCAAGGGCGCACGGCTGTGCGAGACGCAAAAGCCCACGGTTTCCGAGCTGTCCAAGGGCGGCGACGGCTGTGACGACACGCTGATGTGGTGGGTGTCGGACGAATACCTGCACCCCAAACCCTCGAAAAAGAAAAAACCAGCCGAGGATGACGCCCCCCGCAAAAAGGGGCCGCGCGAATTCACGCTGGCCGACCTGCCCAAGCAATGCAAAGACGTGCTTTCCTCGCCCTGACGGCGGGGTTCGGGCTTTTGGCGGGGCTTCAGGGCAGCGCCACCCCGGTTCCCCCCGCGGGCCTTCTTTCCGATGTTGTCTGGACCATGGACGACCCCCGCTTTGGCGGGTTTTCCGCGATTGAGGTGCAGCCGGATGGATTGGGGTTCGTCGCCCTTTCCGACAAGGGCGCCTTTGTGCGGGGACGTTTCGAGCGGGATGGCGAGGGGCGGATTGTCCGCATCACCGCCAGCCCGCCGGTGCCGCTGAAAGGTCAGGGTGAAGAGCCGCTGCGCCCCGGCCGCACCGACAGCGAGGGGCTGGCGATGGCGCCCGATGGCAGCGCCTGGGTTTCGTTCGAGGGGCCGGCGCGGGTGCTGCGCTATGCGCGGCTGAACGGCCCGGCCGAAAACCTGCCCTCGCCGCCCGAATTTGCACGGATGCAGGCGAATTCCGCGCTCGAAGCGCTGGCGGTTGGCCCGGACGGCACGCTTTACACCCTGCCAGAGCGGTCGGGCGGCGAAAAGCGGCCCTTTCCCGTCTATCGCTTTCGCAACGGTAAATGGGACCACGACCTGAGCATTCCACGCTCGGGTGGCTACCTCGCCGTGGCGGCGGATATCGGGCCGGATGGCCGGTTCTATCTGCTGGAGCGGCAATTCCGCGGGTTGGCGGGGTTTTCCACCCGGCTCAGGCGCTTTGATCTGGGCAAGACGCTGACCGGCGAGACGACGCTGCTGCAAACCCCGGTCGGCCTGCACGCCAATCTGGAAGGCATGTCGGTCTGGCGCGACAGTGCGGGGCGGCTGACCGCCACCCTGATCGCCGATGACGGCTTCAGCTTTCTCTTCGCCACCCGGATCATCGAATATCGCCTGCATGATTGACGGAACCGCCGAAAGGCGCTAGTCCGCCGCGTCCCCCATGACGTTTCCCGTTACGGGGGCCAAGTCTCCGCGACCTTGTAAAAAACGGATCACAACATGAAACCGCTTCTGCCTGGCATCCTTGCCATGGCCATCATCGTGGTGGCCTCGAATATCCTTGTCCAGTTTCCGGTCGGAACCTGGCTGACCTGGGGGGCCTTCACCTATCCGGTGGCCTTTCTGGTTACCGACCTGACCAATCGCTTCCACGGCCCCGCCGCCGCCCGCCGGGTGGTCTATGCCGGGTTTGTCGTGGGCCTTGCCTGTTCCTTTGTCGGCACGCAGATCATGGGCGAGTTCGGGCCGCTGGTCACGCTGCGCGTGGCTCTCGCCTCGGCCACGGCCTTTCTGGTGGGCCAATTGCTGGACATCGCGCTGTTCACCCGGCTGCGCCGCGCGCCATGGTGGCAGGCGCCGTTCTTTGCCTCACTCGCCGGATCGGCGATTGATACCGCAATCTTCTTTCCGCTGGCCTTCGCCACCGTCTTTGCCGCCATCGAGCCTGCCAATGACGTGACCTGGGCCGCCGAGATGATCCCGCTCTTGAACTTCGGCCCCGCCGTTCCCTTGTGGGTTTCGCTGGGCGTGGCGGACTTTCTGGTGAAGGTGCTGGTCGATGGTGTCGCCCTTTTGCCCTTTCGTTTGGCAGTTGCAAAACGTGCGGCGAAACTTGTGTAATTTAACTTGACCTACACAAAATCTGTGCCACCCTCCCCTTATCGGCAATCTTTTGAAAGGAGGTGATCCAGTGTCTAGAGTGATATTGGAGAGAGGTGTCCGGACAGTCAGGCGAGGGCATTTTTAGGGCAACCCCTTGAAATCGCAATCAAATGATTGGGCCTAGCTCCTAACTGGCCCATCTCCTTGGAACTCGGAAAGGGTCGCCGCGCACCGGCGGCCCTTTCTCTTTGCCCGCGTCCCCGCTAGCCTTGCCCCATGCTGTGGATAAACGACCAAATCGCGCTGGCCGACTGGGAATTGACCGAGAGTTTCGTGCGCTCTTCCGGCCCCGGCGGGCAGAATGTGAACAAGGTTTCAACCGCCGTCGAACTGCGGTTCGAGGCCGAACGCTCCCCCCATCTGCCCGCCCCGGTCAAGGTGCGGCTGAAACGGCTCGCCGGGCGGAAATGGACGCTGGAAGGCGCGCTGGTCATTCAGGTTGAGGATACCCGCAGCCAAGCCCGCAACCGCGAAATCGCACGCGAGAGGCTGGCCGAAATGATCCGCGCCGCCTTGGTGGCGCCCAAACGCCGCATCGCCACCAAGCCGACGCTGGGCAGCCAGCGTCGCCGCATTGCCGCCAAAACCGCCCGTGGCGAAGTGAAATCCCTGCGCGGCCGGGTGGAGGACGAGGAATGATCGAAGCCATCGCAACCGAGGCCGCCGCGCATTGGAACGGCAGGCCGCTGCGCCTGCTGGCCCATCGTGAAAATGCTGTCTTTGAAATGGCGCTGCCGGGCGGCGCCCGTGCCGCGCTGCGCCTGCACCGGCAGGGCTATCAGGCGCCCGCCGCGATCCGGTCCGAGCTTTGGTGGTGCGCGGCACTGGCCGCCGCCGGGGTGGCGGTTCCCGCAGCCCTCGCCTCCCGCGAGGGGCCGCTTCTGGTGACGCTGCCCGACGGCAGTCAGGCTTCGGCCATCGCCTGGGCCGAAGGCGAGGCGATGGGGGTCGGCGGCAGGCCCCTCGCCCAGCCGCTGCCGCAGGCCCGCCGCCTGCATCGCGCGCTGGGTCAGCTTCTGCGCCGGATTCATGATGCGACCGACGCACTGACCCTGCCCGCCGATTTCACCCGGCCACGCTGGGACCGCGCCGGGCTGGTGGGCGAGGCGCCGTTCTGGGGCCGGTTCTGGGAACACCCCGATGCCACGCCGGATGAACGCACCCTTCTGCTGCGCGCCCGCGATTTTCTGGCCGAACGTCTGGCGGAACCGGCCAGGCTGGGCCCGATCCATGCCGATGTGCTGCGCGAAAACGTGCTGGTTCAGGGCGAGGCGCTGACCCTGATCGACTTTGACGACAGCGGCATCGGCTTTCGTCTTTATGACCTTGGCACGGCGATGTCGCAGAACCTGTATGAGCCGGACCCGACCGCGCTGCGCGATGCGCTGATGGAGGGCTATGGCACCGCGGATGCCGCGATGGTCGATGCCTTCACCCTCGCCCGTTGCTGCGCCTCGGTCGGCTGGATGATGCCCCGGCTGGCGCCCGACCATCCGGTGCATCGCCGCCACCTCGCCCGCTTTGCCCTGTGCGCGCGGCGGGTGATGGGGGGCTAAAGCCGCAGGCGCGGCTCAGACCTGCACCTCGCGGGCGGCCTGCGCCCCCACGCCGAAGACCCGCTTGTAGCGCGCAATCTCCTCGGCCGGCCCCATCGCCTTGAGCGGGTTGTCCGAGAGCTTCACCGTAGGGCGGCCGTTGGCCGAGACCGCCTTGCAGACCAGACTGAAGGGGGCCAGCCCGTCACTGGGCACCAGACCACGGAAATCATTGGTCAAAAGCGTCCCCCAGCCGAACGACACCTTCACGCGGCCACTGAACCGGGCGTGCAGCGCCTCAATCTGTTCAACGTCCAACCCGTCGGAAAAGATCACCAGCTTTTGCCGCGGATCTTCGCCCCGTTCGGTCCACCAGCGGATCGCCGTTTCGGCGCCCGCCGCCGGATCGCCCGAATCGATGCGGATGCCTGTCCAGCTTGCCAGCCAATCGGGCGCGTTGCGCAGAAAACCCTCGGTTCCATAGGTGTCGGGCAGGATGATGCGCAGATTGCCCTCATGCTCTTCGTGCCAGTCGGCCAGCACCTGATAGGGTGCCGCCGCCAGTTCGGCATCGGAATTGGCAAGGGCGGAATAGACCATCGGCAATTCATGGGCATTGGTGCCGATCGCTTCGATGTCGCGTTTCATGGCGATGCGGCAGTTCGAGGTGCCGGTGAATTTGGCACCCAGCCCCTCTTGCATTGCCTGCACGCACCAGTCCTGCCATAGGAAGCTGTGCCGCCGCCTTGTGCCGAAATCGGCGATCCTGAGGCCGTCGATTCGCCGCAGCCGCTCGATCTTTTCCCAAAGCCGGGTCATGGCGCGGGCATACAGCACCTGCAACTCGAACTTGCCCATGTCTTTCAGAACGGCCCGCCCGCGCAGTTCCATCAGCACCGCCAGCGCCGGGATTTCCCACAGCATGACCTCGGGCCATTTGCCCTCAAACGTCAGCTCATATTGGCCGTCGATCTTTTCCAGATGATAGTCGGGCAGGCGCAGCCCCTCGAACCATTCCATGAAATCGGGGCGGAACATCTGCCGCTTGCCGTAAAAGGTGTTGCCGCGCAGCCATGTGCTTTCGCCCCGCGACAGCGAGAGCGAGCGGACATGGTCAAGCTGTTCGCGCAGCTCCCCCTCGTCGATAATCTCGGCCAGCCGCACTTTGGACGAGCGGTTGATCAGGCTGAAGGTGACGGTGGTTTCCGGCTTGTTGCGGAAAACAGACTGGCACATCAACAGCTTGTAAAAATCGTCGTCGATCAGTGACCGGACGATCGGGTCGATCTTCCAGTTGTGATTGTGGACTCTGGTGGCGATATCGACCATGCCGTCCCTCCCTTTCCCCCCATGTCTAAGCCATCCTTGGGGGAAAGGTCAAAACCCGCGGGTGCTGCCGTCCGCTCGATCAGCGCATAAAGGTCGGCCCGCGAGAGGGGTTTGGTCAGAACCCCGTCGAGGCCCGCTTCAAGACAGGCGCTTTCCTGTTCAGCCGAGGCATAGGCCGTCAGCGCATGGATCGGGCAGCGCGGCAGGCCCGCCTCTGCCTCATGGGCGCGGATGGCGCGGGTGGCGGCCAGCCCGTCCATCTCGGGCATCGAGACATCCATCAACACCAGATCGGGCGGGTTGGCGCGATACATCTCGACCGCGATGCGGCCGTTGCCCGCTTCGGCCAGGCTGGCGACAGAGCGTTCGAGAAGCTTGCGCGCGATCAGCATATTGGTGCGGTTATCTTCGGCGATCAGCAGGCGCAGCGCGGTCTGCGGCGGCCCCGCGCGCTCTTCCCGCCCTGCTGCATCACCCGCAACCGGGGCGGCGGCCAGTCGCAGGGTAACCGTGAAGACCGAGCCCTGCCCCAGCACCGAAGACACTTCGATATCGCCGCCCATCTGCTGCGCCATCAGCCGCGAGATGGTCAGACCAAGCCCGGTGCCGCCGAACTGCCGCGAGATCGAGGCATCGGCCTGGGTAAAACTGTCGAAGACATGGCCGATGCGGTCGGCGGCAATACCAATGCCCGTGTCGGAAATGGCAATCTGGATCGTGTCGCGCCGCGTCCCCGGTTTCAGGCGCACCGAAACGCCGACCTGACCTTCGGAGGTGAACTTTACCGCATTGCCGATCAGGTTCAGCAGGATCTGCCGCAGCCGCCCGGCATCGCCCAGATGGCGCGGGAAAGGCTCGGGCAGATCGCAGGTCAGCGCGATGCCCTTCTTCTGTGCCGTCGGACGCAGCAGGTCGAGCGCCCGGGCCACGCATTCGGCCACCGAAAAGGCTTCGACCCGCAGCTCGACCTTGCCGGCCTGAAATTTCGACAGGTCCAGCACATCGTTGATGATGGTCAAAAGCGCGCGGCCGCTTTCGATGATGGTGCCGACATATTGCCGCTGCTGCGGGTCAAGCCGGGTTTCCTCAAGCAGTTCGGCCACACCGATCACCCCGTTCATCGGCGTGCGGATTTCATGGCTCATCGTGGCGAGGAAGGCGGATTTCGCCTGCGTCGCCGCCTCGGCCGCCTCACGCGCGGCGGCGAGTTCGGCGGCATGGGCTTTGGCTTGGGTAATGTCCCGTTCGATGGCGATGAAGACATCGGCGCTGCCATCGGGTTTCAGGACGGGGGTCATCGAAACTTCCATCCAGATCAGCCGGCCGTCCTTGGTGCGGTTCTGGATTTCAACCACGCAGGGCCGCCGCTCCCGCTGGGCGTCGCGCAGGGTCTGCAACGCGCTCTGCGCCGTGGTGGGGGCGTCCAGCACCTCGGACGGGGCATGGCCGACAACCTCGGTAAAGCTATAGCCGCTGATCCGGCTGAACGCCTCGTTCACCCATTCGACACGGCCATCGGGGCGGGTGAAGACCACGCTGTCATTGGCGTGGCGGGCCACAAGGGCCAACCGCGCGGCGCGTTGCGCCTCTTCGGCCAGCGCCAGACGCGACCGCTCCAGCGCCGCCTGCTCCTCGATCAGGGCGCGCTCGAACCGCAGCCGTTCGCTTTGCCCCTTTTCCACTGCGCGGATGAAGAGTGTCGCCGTATAGGCCAGGATCAGCACGGTCAGCACAAAGAACCACGCCCCGGCCCGTCCGCTGTGCAAGGCGACGGTGCTGTCCATGATCAGCATGGCCAGACAACTGAATGCAAAGACCGTCAGCCGCGCCTTGGCGCCTTCGGGGAAATGGCGGCGCACCATGCCGGCGTTGATCGCGGCCCCCATCAGGAAGACCGCCGCGAAAAGCCGCGCCTCGACCAGCGGGATCAGCCGCCAGCACAGCATGATGCTGGCCGCGATGGTCAGCGACTGTATCCCCGCAGTCACGGCCGCGATGCGGCGGTGGCGCGGCAGAATCCGCGGCATCGGCACCAGAACCCGCAGCGTCAGGCATTCCACCGCCTCACCCGCAAGGACCAGTGCTGCGGCCAGAAACCCCATCCACGGCGCGCCCAGCCCGCCAATGGTCAACGAGCCCATGACCGTCATCGTCTGGCGCATCGCAAAGTTGCGCAACCGGCCCCTGGCATAGCGCAGGAACAGCCCCTCGGGGCTGTTGTGGCGGTCGAACTGATCTTTGGCGCTGCCCGTCGTGCCGGTCATCGTGCTGCCCGCTCCTCTTCCGCGTCAAGCTAGGCCGGAATGCTTAACAGAAGGTAACCATTAATCGGCCCAGATCACGCCTGCCGCGCGGGTTTCGCTGCGGGCGGTGGCGAGGCTGCCGTCAAGGTCGATGGCGCGGCAGGCCCCCTCAAGCAGCGTGGTGGCAAAGCCCAGCCTTGCAGCATCAACCGCCGAAAAGGCCACACAGTAATCGGTCGCAAGCCCGACCAGCACCAGCCGCGCGATCCCCCGGTTGCGCAGATAGCCCTCAAGCCCGGTGGCCGTCTGGCGGTCATTCTCGAAGAAGGCCGAGTAGCTGTCGATACCGGGGCGAAAGCCCTTGCGGATCACCAGTTGCGCCGGATCGGTGCGCAAGGCCGGGTGAAACGCCGCGCCCACCGTGCCCTGCACGCAATGGACCGGCCACAGAACCTGCGGCCCATAGGGCATTTCCGTCAGGCTGAACGGCGCGGCACCGGGATGATTGGCCGCGAAAGAGGCATGGTTGGCCGGGTGCCAGTCCTGGGTGAAGACCACGGTCCGAAACTCGTCCATCAGCGCGTTGATCCGCGGGATGATCTGATCGCCCCCTGCGACGGCAAGCGCACCTCCGGGGCAGAAATCGTTCTGCACGTCGATCACGATCAGGGCTTCGTCGGCGGGGCGCATGGCAGGCTCCTTTTCAAACCTGACTCAATGGGTAAGGCTGCGGGCCGGGCGGGTCAACGCAAAGGGAGATGATGCGGGCTTTGATCCCGGGCGCCTTGCGGCGCTGCCCTCTTGCGGGCATCGCAGCGGGGGCCTATCCCCGGATCATGCTGACCATTGCCGCCCTTTACCACTTCACCCGCTTCGATGACCCCGCCGCCCTGCGCGCGCGCCTGCTGGGCCTCTGTCAGGCAGAGGGGGTGAAGGGCACGCTTCTGCTCGCGCGTGAGGGGGTGAACGGCACCATCGCCGGGCCGCGCGCCGGGATCGACGCTGTGCTGGCGCATCTGCGCGCCCTGCCCGGCTGCGCGGCGCTGGAGTGGAAAGAGGCCGAGGCCGCCGAGATGCCCTTCGGCAAGATGAAGGTGCGGATCAAGGCCGAGATCGTGACCATGGGGCAGCCGGATGTGGACCCCACGGCGCAGGTGGGCAGCTATGTCAACCCGCAGGACTGGAACGCGCTGATCGCGGCGCCGGACGTGGCGGTGATCGACACCCGCAACGATTATGAGGTCGCCATCGGCACCTTTCGCGGCGCGGTCGACCCGGGCACCCGCAGTTTCCGCGAGTTTCCGCAATGGTGGGAAGCGAACCGCGCCCAATTCGCGGGCAAGCGGATTGCCATGTTCTGCACCGGCGGCATCCGCTGTGAAAAGTCGACGAACTACCTTCTGGGTCAGGGGGTGAACGAGGTCTTTCACCTGCGCGGCGGCATCCTGAAATATCTTGAGGACGTGCCCGCGGAGCAGAGCCTGTGGGACGGCGAATGCTATGTCTTCGACGGGCGGGTTTCGGTCGGCCACGGGCTGGTGCCCGGCGCCTACGAAAGCTGCCACGCCTGCCGCCGCCCGCTGTCACCCGAAGACAAGACCCGCCCCGAATACGAACGCGGCGCCGCCTGCCACCATTGCGTGGGGGAATATACCGAGGCCGACCGGGAGCGGTTCAGGGAACGGCAACGGCAGATGGATTTGGCCGAGGCAAGGGGAGAGCGGCATTTCGGGGGGTGAGGGGGGCGGATCGACGCTTCGAGCCCAAGTGACCGATGATGTGAGTTGCGCAAATGTCTGCTTTCAGTAACTTTAAAAGCAGTTTCGGAAGGATTACTCGGGTGCGACATGAAGTTCGGATTTAATGGGTATTATTGGCAAGCCGATGTCGCCCTGCCTGCCTGGTCAGACTTCACTGCAGGAAACACAACCTCACTGACATTCGCACCTGAAGGCAGAGATGAAGGGCCGATGAGAGCGGACGAGATTGCTCTCACAACGTGGGTCAGAGACAACCACGAAATGCAGAAGCATCTACTGCTGAACGCGGTTCTCGAGGCTTATCCCGAGTTCAGACATCAATTCTTCGAAGACTACAACATCAAGGAGAACCAGGACGATTTACCAATGGTAACTTCTGCAGATGGCCTGTCGAAAGTAATCGCGCTCGAAGAAATTTTTGTTCACCAGATTTCGAAAGATGGGCTGCCCTATGTGGGATATCAGTTTTCCTGTGATTGGGACGAGGAGCATGGCCTTGGTGTTTTGATGCACCACAAACGAGTCATCGAGATTGGTGGGGCTGACTGCGCATTCACGCTTTGGGTCGCCGAGCGTGATCGCGACAGTTGATGTCGTCAAACTCTACTTGTGTTCTGGCCAATCTAAAGCCGCCATCGGGGCTTTGGCAATCGACGACAGCGATGTCCGCATAGCTGCCCCCAAACCAAGAAGGGACGCCCGAAGGCGGCCCATGTCGTCAGGCTTCTGCCACGATCTCTTCCGCAACCTTATCCCCCCGCAGCAGCACATAGATCGCCGGGATCACCAGCACGGTCAGCAGCGTCGACGAGGCCAGCCCGAACAGCAGGCTGATCGCAAGACCCTGAAAGATCGGGTCGGTCAGGATGGTTACGGCGCCGATGATGGCGGCCAGCGCGGTGAGGAGGATCGGCTTGAAGCGGATGGCTCCGGCGTCCAGCAGCACCTCGACCAGTTTGGTGCCGGGCTGGTTGGCGTGGCGGATGAAATCCACCAGCAGGATCGAGTTGCGCACGATGATCCCGGCCAGCGCGATGAAGCCGATCATCGAGGTCGCCGAGAAGGGCGCTCCGAAAATCCAGTGGCCGCCCAGAATGCCGATGAAGGTCAGGGGCACCGGGGTAAGGATCACCAGCGGCAGTTTGAAGCTGCCGAACTGTGCCACGACAAGGATGTATATCCCCACCAGCGCCACCATGAAGGCCGCCCCCATATCGCGGAAGGTGACCCAGGTCACCTCCCACTCGCCATCCCAAAGGAGGACGGGCGTGCCAGTGTCGGTTGGCTGGCCATGCAGGGCGATCTGCGGCTTGGGCAACTCGCCCCAGTCGGCGGCGTCGATCAGGCGGCCGACTTCGAGGATGCCGTAAAGCGGCGCCTCATAGGCTCCGGCGAGTTCGGCGGTCACCATCTCGGCCGGTTTGCCGTTGTGGCGGAAGATCGGCGGCGACTGCATCTCGCGCTCCACCGTCACCACATCGCCGAGTTCCACGACCGAACGGTCACCGGGCAGGATGTTGGCGGGGATCGGGGTCGCCAAGGCGCGTTCGTCCAGCACACCTTCCGCTTTCAGCGGTGCCATGCGGATCGGCAGCGGCAAGCGCCCCTCGCCCCGGTGCGAATAGCCCACGGTGGTGCCGCCATAAAGCAGGCCGATGGTGTCGAACACATCGCCCTGTTCCACCTTGTGGAAGTTCAGCGCGGCATCATCCAGCACCAGCCGCAGCCGCTCGGCCGGGGTGCCGAAACTGTCGTCCACATCAACGATGAAGGGCACCTGCGCGAAAATTCCGCGCAGTTTGGTCGCCACGGCGCGGCGGGTTTCGGCATCGGGCCCGTAAACCTCGGCCAGAAGGGTGGCCATGACGGGCGGTCCGGGCGGCGGTTCCACCACCTTGATCGTGGCACCTGCGGGCAGGTCCAGCGCCAGCACACGGTTCCGCAGGTCCAGCGCGATGGCATGGCTTTCGCGGTCACGCTCGGCCTTGGGCGTCAGGTTGACCTGAAGGTCGCCATAGCGCGGCTCGGCCCGCTCGTAATAATGCCGCACCAGACCGTTGAAGTTGAAGGGCGCGGCGGTTCCGGCATGGCTTTGGATGGTGGTGATTTCCTCGACCGGCGCCAGCGCCACCGCGATCTGCGCCAGAACGCGGTCGGTTTCCTCAACCGAGGTGCCGCGCGGCATGTCCAGCATGACCGCGAGTTCCGACTTGTTGTCGAAGGGCAAGAGCTTGACCGTCACCGCCTTGGTGTAAAAGAGGCCCATCGAGGCGAAGGTGGCCACCACCACCGCCAGAAGGAACATCCCCGCCCGGCGGCGTGAGGCCAGGATCGGCGCCGCCACCCCGCGATACATCCGGCCCAAGGGCCCGCCATCTGCCGCGTCATGCCCGTGGCCGCCGGCATGGGGCTTGCCGAATTTCAGCATCAGCCAGGGGGTGACCATCACCGCAACGAAGAAGGAAAACACCATGGCCGCGCTGGCATTGGCGGGAATGGGGCTCATGTAAGGCCCCATCATGCCCGAAACGAAGAGCATCGGCAGCAGGGCCGCCACCACGGTCAGGGTGGCAACGATGGTGGGGTTGCCCACCTCGCCCACCGCGTCAATCGCGGCCTGACGGCGCGAGCGCCCGTCGCCCATGCCCCAGTGGCGGGCGATATTCTCGATCACCACGATGGCGTCATCGACAAGGATGCCGATGGAAAAGATCAGTGCGAAGAGGCTGACCCGGTTCAGAGTATAACCCATCACCCGCGCGGCAAAGAGCGTCAGCAGGATCGTCACCGGAATGACGATGGCCACCACCAGCGCCTCGCGCCAGCCGATGGCGATCCAGACCAGCGCCACGATGGAAAGCGTCGCAAGGCCAAGATGGAACAGCAGTTCATTGGCCTTTTCATTGGCGCTTTCGCCGTAATCGCGGGTGAAATCCACGGTCAGGTCTTCGGGAATGATCTTGCCCCGCATCGCCTCGACCGCATGGCGGATTTCCTCGGCGATCACCACGGCATTGGCGCCGGGCCGCTTGGCCACCGCAACGGAAACCGCAGGGCTGCGGGTGAAGCCGCCTTCGCTGCGGGCCATGTTGAAAACGCGGGTTTCGGCCGGGTCGGTCAGCAGGCTGACCGTGGCCACGTCGCGGACATAGACCGGCCTGCCGTCGCGCGTGGTCACCAGAAGCCCGCCGATCTGGTCAAGCCCGCTCAGGGTTTGTCCGGCGGCCAGATCAATCTGGCGGCCCTGATCGCGCAGGGTGCCCAGCGCAAACGCCTTGTTGGCGCCCTCGATCTTGCCCGCCAGCGCCTGCAGCGTCAGGCCATATTGCGCCAGCCGCTCGGGGTCGGGCGCGATGCAGATTTCCGCCGCCTGCGTGCCGACGACATAGGTCAGCCCGATATCATCCAGTGCCGCGATGCCCACCTGAACCTCGCCCGCAACGCGGGTCAGGTCGGCGGCGGTCCAGCGCCCCTCGGCCCCCGGTTCGGGCGACAGGGTAACGACCATGATCGCCACATCGTCAATGCCGCGCCCCACGATCAGCGGTTCGGGGATGCCTTCGGGGATGCGGTCCATGTTGGCGCGGACCTTTTCATGCACGCGCAGGATGGCGGCATCGCCCGAGGTGCCCACCTGAAACCGCGCGGTGACCATGGCGCCATCATCGCGGGTCTGGGAATAGACATGCTCCACCCCCGGGATCGACTTGACGATGGTTTCCAGCGGTTCGGTCACCAGCTTGGCGGCGTCTTCGGCCCGCAAACCGTTGGCTGCTATGTGGATATCCACCATCGGCACCGAGATTTGCGGCTCTTCCTCGCGCGGCAGGGTGATCAGCGCCACCAGCCCAAGGATGACGGCGGCAAACAGCACCAGCGGCGTCAGCGGCGAGACGATGAAGGCGCGCGTCAGCGCACCGGCGATGCCCCGCGCCGGTTCGGATTTCGGCAGGTCGCTCATGGCAGCAGCACCACATCTCCGGCGCGCAGGCCGGTCAGGATTTCGACGCGGGCCCCTTCGGCGGTGGTCAGCGCGGCACCGGGCAGCACCACGACCTCGACCGGCCCATCGGCGCCCTGAATACGGACCAGATCAAGCCCGGCGCGGGTTTCGATGGCTTCGGGCGGCACGGCCAGCGCCTGCCGCGTGCCCACCGGCACCTCGACCAGCACGCGCTTGCCCATGAAGGCATCCGACAGGCCGGCCACGGCGACATCGACAATAACGCGGCCTTCTTCGATCTGCGGATAGATCTTCTCGATCTGGCCGGTTCCCTGTTGCAGCGCCACCGGGGCGCCCATCGTCAGGTCTTCAGCATGACGTTCGGGCAGGGCCAGCCGCAGGAAAGCGCCGCCCGCCGCCACCGTCGCCACCGGCTCGCCCGGCATCAGAACGGCGCCGATGCGGGCAGGCACGGTCAACACCCGGCCATCGGCCGGCGCCAGAACATCGCCCTCGCTGATCTGGCGGGCGGTCACGGCCTGCGCCGCCTCGGCTTGGGTCACGCCATCGCGCGCCACCTCAACCGTGGTGCGGGTCTGATCCACCTTCTGCACGGTGGTGGCACCTCGGGTCAGCAGTTCTTCATACCGGGCCAACTCACTCTCGGCATTGGCAAGCTGCGACTTTGCCGCGGAAATCTGCGCTTCGGCCGCCAGAAGCTGCGATTCGAGCTTGGGGTCAACGATGCGGCCAATCACCTGCCCGGCGGTCACCATGCTGCCCTCGCTGACCGTCAGTTCGGTCAGCGTGCCGCCGATCCGCCCCCGGGCGGGGGCGACGAAGCGGCTTTCGATGCGCCCGTAAACCGCTTTGGTTTCCGTCACTTGCACCGGCTGCACCGTGTATTCACCCGCCGCCAGCGGGCCCGCCAGAACCGCAAGGACCATCCCGGCCCATATCCCGAAACCTGCCGCCACAGCATTTCTCCTTATCGCGTTTGCCTGCCTCCTAGCATGGCGGCAACAAACATTCAAACATTTATATATGATTGGATTGCCACAGCGCGCAGAGCCTGTGCGCCAATCCGGCTATCGGCGCGCGGCATCAGCGCCTATCTGTGTCGCAACCCAATTTGGCGGAGCATGACATGAGCGATATCCAGCTTGGCCTCGACACCTTCGGCGATGTCAGCCTTGGTGCGGACGGCACACCGAAACCCATGGATCAAGTCCTGCGCGACGTGGTTGATCAGGCGGTTCTCGCCGATGAACTGGGTATCCATTTCATCGGTCTGGGCGAACATCACCGGCCCGATTTCGCCATTTCCTCGCCCGAGATCGTGCTGGCCGCCATCGCAGGGCGCACCAAACAAATCAAACTGGGCACGGCGGTCACCGTTCTGTCCTCGGACGATCCGATCCGGGTGTTCCAACGCTTCTCGACGCTGAATGCGCTGTCGGGCGGGCGGGCGGAACCGATCCTGGGCCGCGGCAGCTTTACCGAAAGCTATCCGCTTTTCGGCTATGACCTGCGTGATTATGACATGCTGTTCGAGGAAAAGCTGGACCTGTTCGCCAAGCTGGCGCGCAACCCCGAGGTGAACTGGTCGGGGCAGCACCGCACGCCGCTGAAGGGCCAGAAGGTCTATCCGCCGCTGGGCGACGAGGGCATGACGGTCTGGGTCGGCGTCGGCGGCAGCCCGGAATCGGTGGTGCGGGTGGTGCGCCACGATCTGCAACTGATGCTGGCGATCATCGGTGGCGACCCGCGCCGCTTTGCCCCGTATATCGACCTCTATCACCGCGCCTGCGACCAGTTGAAGAAAGCTCCGCGTCCGGTCGGCATCCATTCGCCCGGTTTTGTCGCCGAAACCGACGAGGCCGCGCGTGAGGCGCTCTGGCCGCATTATCAGGAAATGTTCGGTCGTCTGGGGCGCGAGCGTGGCTGGCCCGCCACGACCAAGGACCGCTACATCGACGAGGTGGAGAACGGCTCGCTCTATGTCGGCTCGCCCGAAACGGTGGCCAAGAAGATTGCGGCGGCGGTCAGCGCCCTTGGCGTGCAGCGGTTCGACATGAAATATGCCACCGGCCCGATGCCGCACGCGCAGTTGATGGAGTGTATCCGGCTTTATGGCGAACGGGTCATTCCGATGGTAAACGAGATTCTGGCGGGGTGATCCCGCCGGAACCATCGCTGAAAACCCGGGGAACACCATGATCGATGCCACCCTTGCCGCCCTTTGGGAGGTGGATGCCCTGCCGCTGGAACTTGGCATCGCGCTGACCGTTGCCAGCGGCGGGCGGGCCGAAACCCGGGTTACGATCGAACCCCGCCATGTGAACACTCACGGCATCTGCCATGGCGGGCTGATCTTCACGCTGGCCGATACCTGCTTTGGCTTTGCCGCCCATTCCAGCGGGGCCGAGCGGGCCGTGACACAGGCCGCCAACATCAGCTATATCTCGCCCGCCAAGGTGGGCGAGGTGCTGACCGCGCGCGCCGCCGTCATCTCGCGCGCCGGGCGCACCGGCATCATCGACGTGACGGTCACGGCGGGCGATGGCCGCACCGTGGCGCTGCTGCGCGGACAGGCACGCTTTCTGCCCGGATGAGGGAAATTTGCGGCATCATGGCTGCAAACCACCCTAACGCCATGACATTGCCCGATTCGCCTGCTTTTCCTGAGGGTCAGTAAATGTCGCTTGAGTGCGAAGGACGCCCTATGCTTGACCTCGGCCCGGCCCGTGACAGCCTTGAAGCCATCGAAACCGCCTCGCGCGATGAAATCGGGGCGCTGCAACTGCAACGCCTGCAATGGTCGCTGAACCACGCCTGGGCCAATGTGCCGCATTACCGCACCGCCTTTGCAGCCGCCGGGGTGCATCCCGACGATGTGCGCAGCCTCGACGACATCCGCCGCTTTCCCTTTACCACCAAGGCCGACCTGCGGGCGAATTACCCGTTTGGCATGTTCGCCGTGCCGCGCGAGCAGGTGCTGCGGCTGCACGCCTCATCGGGCACCACGGGCAAGCCGACGGTGGTGGGCTATACCGCCCGCGATCTTGAAACATGGGCCGGGCTGATGGCGCGTTCAATGCGGGCCTGCGGCACGCGGCCGGGCGATATCGTGCATCTGGCCTATGGCTATGGCCTCTTCACCGGCGGGCTGGGCTTTCACTATGGCGCTGAAAGGCTGGGCTGCACGGTGGTTCCGGTCTCGGGCGGGATGACGCCGCGGCAGGTTTCGCTGATCGAGGATTTCGGGGCGACCACCATCGGCTGCACGCCGTCTTACATGCTGTCGATTCTGGACGAATACCGCGCGCAGGGCCGCGACCCGCGCCAATCGCCGTTGCAGGTGGGCATCTTTGGCGGCGAGCCCTGGACCAATGCCATGCGCGCGGAAATCGAGGCGGCCTTCGACATGCATGCGCTGGATTGCTATGGCCTGTCCGAAGTGATCGGACCGGGCGTGGCCATCGAATGCGTGGAAACCAAGGATGGGCTGACGCTGTGGGAAGATCACTTCCTGGCCGAGATCATTGACCCTGACACCGGCGCCGTGCTGCCCGATGGCGAGGTGGGCGAGCTGGTGCTGACCTCGCTGACCAAAGAGGCGCTGCCCATCGTGCGGTATCGCACCCGCGACCTGACCCGCCTGTTGCCCGGCACGGCCCGCACCATGCGGCGGCTGGAAAAGCTGCGCGGGCGCAGCGATGACATGATCATCCTGCGCGGAGTGAACGTCTTCCCCAGCCAGATCGAGGAACAACTGCTGGCCCATCCGGGCCTTGGCCCGCATTTCCAGATCGAGATGCGGCGCGAAGGGCGGCTGGATACGATGATCGTCGCCGTAGAAACCAGCGCGGAAAGCGATGAGGCCACCCGCGCCCGCCACGCCTCGGCCTTCCAGAAGCGGGTCAAACAGATGCTGGGTGTTTCGATCCTGGCACAGGTCGGCGGCCCCGGCGCGGTTCCGCGCAGTCAGGGCAAGGCGGTGCGGATCGTGGACCACCGGCCCAAGGGATAGGGCGCCATCGCCTTTGCTGATCCCCTTCTCCACAAATCGGCATTGGCCCTGCCCGGCGCAGCGCCCCATTCTGGGCCGGCAACAAGGGGGGCGCCCATGAATCTGCAACGGATCGCAGCCTTTGCCGAAGGGGAGACGGGCGGCAACCCGGCAGGGGTGCTGATCGCCGATCACCTGCCGCCCCCCGCCGAAATGCAGCGCATCGCGGCAGAGGTCGGCTATTCCGAAACCGTGTTCGCCGCGCCCGCGCCCGGTGGCTGGCAGGTGCGCTATTTCGCGCCCGAGGGCGAGGTGGCCTTTTGCGGCCATGCCACCATCGCGCTGGGGGCGGAACTGGGGCGCCGCTTTGGCCCGGGGCGCCATGTGCTGTCGCTGTCGCAGGGCGACATCTCGGTCGAGGTGAGCGCGGATTCGGCGGTGCTGACCTCGCTCCCCACCCGCTCAACCCCGCTTGAGGCCGGGGTGGCGGCGGCCCTGCTGGACGCCTTCGGGCTGACCCCGGCCGATCTTGACCCGCGCCTGCCGCTGTCGCGTGCGCATGGCGGGGTGGATCATGCGGTGATTGCCCTTCTGCGCCGCGAACGGCTGGCGGCGATGGATTATCCCTTTGCCCGGGTCAAGGCGCTGATGCAGGAGGCCGGGCTGACCACGATCAGCCTGATCCACATTGCCGCGCCGGATCTTTTCATGTCGCGCAACGCCTTTGCCATTGGCGGGGTCGTCGAAGACCCGGCAACCGGCGCGGCGGCAGCGGCGCTTGGCGGGCTTCTGGTCGATCTGGGTTGGCCGGGACTGGCGACAGGCGGCCGTTTCACCATCCTGCAAGGGCAGGATATGGGGGCGCCGTCGCGGATCGAGGTTGAGGTGACCGGGCAGCCCGGCGCCCCTGTCCGCGTGGCCGGACGGGCGCGGCAGATCGGCTGAACCCGACGACGCCGCAGGTCAGATCATGCGGATCGCTTCTTTGCCCACGGCCAGCATATAGCCGCGCCGCGCCACGGTTTTCACCAGCAGTTCCGACACCAGTTGATTGCCCAGCGCGTCGCGCAGCCGCTTGACCCGGGTCGCGCCAGCGGCCTCTTCGCAATCGGCCTCGGAGCGGCCCGAAATCACCGCCTCGATCTGCACGCCGGTCATCACCTCGTCATCCAGCCGGGCTTCGGCCAGCACCGACAGGGTTTCGATCGCCGCTTCGGTCAGGCTGAATTCCATGTCGTTGATATAGACCGCCCGCGCCTCGCGGCTGATCAGCATGGATGACACCTGAATGCCCGACCGCTGGATCGCCGAAATCCGCCGGTTCAGCGCGATGATGGTGACCAGAAACACCAGACTGGCAATCAGCAGCGCGGTGGCAAAGACCAGCAGCACGAAGATCACCGAGCGATAGCTTTGCAGCACCTCGGAGAACGAGGTGCCCGACTGCGCCAGAATCTCCAAGAGCTTGATTTCCGCCGCCGTGGTCAGGTCGTTGTTTTCAACGAACAGCCGTTCCACCCGGGCGTTGAAGGCATTGGCATCGGGCAGGCTGACGAACAGGAACACCGCCGCTGCCAGCAGGATCAGCACGATGGCGGCAATGCCGAACCCCACCACGCGGTTGCCCGCGCGCAAAGACTCAGTAGCGGAGGAAGTAGTCTCCTGCACTGCCTTTCCTTTCTTCCAGACCTTCAGGGCCGAACACCGATAGCACGTTCAACAGGGTCCAGCCAGCCGAGGCAAGGCGGGGCTGCAATTCGGCTTCGGCACCGCCCTTGTCACAGGCGGAAACCTGCGCGACGCCGTAATGCAGGCGCAGGGGGTCGTCCTGCTTGGCCTTGTAATCGGCATAGCAATCAGCCGCTGCAGGGGCGGCAAGGGCAAGAACCGCCGCAAGGGCAGCGGCCAGCAAGGCGATTGGGCGCGTCATTCCGCACACTCCGTCTAGGTCTGTCCATCCTGCGCAAAGCGCTCTGGCTATTCAATATCCAAAGGGGTTCGGCGGCGTTGTTATCTCCTATCAAGCCGGCGTTATTGCGTGGCCGCGCCGGTTTGGCCGAGCCTTGGTGCAGATCAGGTGGCCCCGCAACGCCACCACCCGCAACAGACGAGGAAGCCCCGATGAAACCCGCAATCCACTCCTCCATCCTTGCCGAAACCACCCATGGCCGCAGCCAGTCGGGCGAAGCGATGCCGCTGAAACGGCTGTTGGGCGGTCTGACCATGCTGGCCGCTGCCGTGGCGCTGATCGCTGCCAGCGCGGTGCCCTCGCATGCCGACCGGCGCAGCGACAATATCGCAAAGGTGATCGTCGGGGCGCTGATCGTCGGCGCCATCGTGAACGAGGTGCAGAAGGACAAGCGCAAGCCGCCGGTGTATCCGGTGGACAGCCGCCGCGTGCCCGGCGCCTGCGCCATCGAGATCGAAAGCGCCAGCCAGCCGCGCCCGGTGGTGGTTTATGGCGGCACCTGCCTGCGTGAATACGGGCTGACGCGCCTGCCCGCCTGCGGCCGTGGCGCCACGATCTATGGCCGGGCCGAACGGCTGTATTCCCCCGATTGCCTGCGCGGCGCCGGTTTCAGCGTGCCCCGCCGCTGAAACCGCCGTGCAATCCCTCGGGTCCGGTGTGTGCGTGTTGTTGGCCGGGCCCGGCCTCGGGGCGGAGGGGTGAGCAGCCTCCGCCCCCTTTTTTTCCCCCGCCATTCGCGCTACGCGAGCGAATGGCCCGCATTCCCCCAGATTTCGCGCATGAAACCGCCGCCCTCGCCCGGGGTCACACCATTGTCTGCGGTGTGGATGAGGTGGGACGTGGGCCACTGGCCGGGCCGGTGACGGCGGCGGCGGTGATCCTGGACCCTGCCCGCATTCCCGAAGGTTTGGCGGATTCCAAGGTGCTGACCGCCGCCCGGCGCGAACGGCTGTTCGACCAGATTGCCGCCATGGCCCGGGTCAGCATCGCCCATGCCACGGTGGAAGAGATCGACGCGCTGAACATCCTGCGCGCCAGCCATCTGGCGATGGAGCGGGCGGTGGCCGGGCTTGGCGCAGTGGATCATACCCTGATCGACGGCAATCTGATCCCCGCCGGGCTGCAAGGCCGGGCCGAAGCCATCGTCAAGGGCGATGCCAAATCGCTGTCGATCGCCGCGGCCTCGATCATGGCCAAGGTGACGCGGGATCGCCTTATGGTGGATTTGGCGCAACAGCACCCCGGCTATGGCTGGGAGGGCAATGCAGGCTACCCCACAAAGGCCCATCTACAGGCGCTTCTAGATTTGGGGGTGACCCCTTGGCATAGACGCTCTTTCGCGCCTGTCCACAAGATATTGTATCAAGATGTTTCTGTAAGTAGTTGATTCAAAAAAGAATTTGACGGCGAATCACTCCTGACTCATCCTGCACTCATGGAACGGCACACAAGATGCCGTCAAACGAGGCAGAAGATGGCGACCAAAACTCCCCCGGCGCAGGCACAAGCCCTGCCGCTGAACCAGATCCTTGGCGGTGACTGCATCGAGGTGATGAACGCACTTCCTGCGGCCTCGGTCGATCTGATCTTCGCGGACCCCCCCTATAACCTGCAGTTGAAGGGGGAGCTTCACCGCCCCGACAATTCCCGGGTGGATGCGGTGGATGATCACTGGGACCAGTTTTCCAGCTTTGCCGCCTATGACAAATTCACCCACCAATGGCTTGCCGCCGCCAAGCGGCTCTTGAAGCCCAATGGCGCGATCTGGGTGATTGGCAGCTATCACAACGTCTTCCGCCTTGGGGCGGCCTTGCAGGATCAGGGCTATTGGCTCTTGAACGATGTGATCTGGCGCAAGTCGAACCCGATGCCGAACTTTCGCGGCAAGCGGCTGACCAATGCCCATGAAACGCTGATCTGGGCCTCGCGGGATGAAACCGCGAAATACACCTTCAACTATGAAGCGCTGAAGGAACTGAATGACGGCGTGCAGATGCGATCCGACTGGGTGATCCCGCTTTGCACCGGGCATGAGCGGCTGAAGGATGAGAACGGCGACAAGGCCCACCCGACGCAAAAGCCCGAGGCGCTGCTGCACCGGGTGTTGCTGGCCACCACCAACCCCGGCGATGTCGTGCTGGACCCGTTCTTTGGCACCGGCACCACTGGCGCCGTGGCCAAGATGCTGGGCCGCGACTTCATCGGGATCGAGCGCGAAGAAGCCTATCGCAAGGCGGCTGGCGAACGGATCGAGCGGGTGCGCCGCTTCGACGCTTCGGCGCTGGAGATCACCGGGTCCAAGCGGGCCGAGCCGCGGGTGCCCTTCGGGCAGGTGGTGGAACGCGGCATGTTGCGCCCGGGCGAAGAGCTGTTCTCGATCGGTAACCGCTTCAAGGTCAAGGTCCGCGCCGATGGCACGCTGATCGGCAACGACGTGAAGGGCTCGATCCATCAGGTCGGCGCCGCACTGGAGGGCGCGCCAAGCTGCAACGGCTGGACCTACTGGCACTTCAAGCGCGATGGCAAGATGGTGCCCATCGACATCCTGCGCCAGCAGATCCGCGCCGAGATGGAGGCCGATCAGGGCCGCCCGCACTGACCCCGACACAATCACCGAACGCCTGTGCCGTGGTCCGCCCGCGGCATGACTGCCCTGCCGTGTCCGCACGGCAGGGCCTTTTCCGCTTGCGAAAATCCGCTAGGCTGGCGGCATTGACCTTTCGCATTGGAAATCCCCATGTTCTCGACCGATCCCGATGTTTATGGCGAGGGGGTGAACCTTGTCGCCTCTGCCGCCAAGCTTGAAGCCTTGGTGACCATGCGGGTCGAGGCCCTTGCTGCGGCGATCCAGCCGCCCTTCACGCCCCCGCGCCGCCGCAAGATCCGGGCGGCTCTGGCCGAGGCGCAGACCGAAGCCACCCGCCTTGGCCGCCTCTGCAACCGCTGGATTGTCGAGATGGGGGCGGATCGGCAGCATCAGGGGCGCGTCCTGCGGCTGGGCCAGTTGCTGCAACTGTGGAACGACGCGGCGGAACGGCTTGAGGCCACCATCATGGCCGCCCCCCGCCCGCTGACGCCCGATACTCCGCGCCCCGGTTCGCTGAACGAGGCGGTTGCCGTTTCGACCGACCGTTTTTTTGAGCGGCTGCATATGGCGCTGTCGCCCGACACCCCGGTCTATCATGTGGACGAGGGGCCGTTTCACGGCGACATCCCCCTGCCGATGACCCGGTTCCAGAACCTGATCCGCGCCACCGCCCGCCTGCTGCGCGCCATGGACCGGCCCGAGCCCTGGTCGTTCCTTGAGGTGGGCTGCGGCATCGGTCTCAAGCTTCTGGCGGCGCAGGAGCAGTTCGCCCATGTCGTGGGCATCGAATATGACGCCCCCCGCGCCGCTGCGGCGCAGGCGATGATGGACCGCGCCCACCTGCATCTGACCGAGGCCGACGACGCCCCCAGCCCCTGGCTGCGCGGCACCGCGCCGCAAGCGCGCGCCACGGTGCAGTCCGGCGACGCGCTGGAATTTGCCGATTACGGCAGCTTTGACGTGATCTATGCCTATCGCCCCATTGCCGATACCGGGCTGCGCACGCAGTTGGAGCGCCGCATCATTGCCGATGCACGGCCCGGCACCCTGCTGATCATGCCCTATCCCGATTTCGGCGCCACCGGCGGGGCCGAAGGTTCGGTGCAACTCGACCGTTTCATCCACCTCAAGCCCCTGCCCGGACAGAAGCCCGAGGCGCTTGTGCGCCGCGCCGGGCATGTCGGCCTGATCCGGCCGACCGAACCGACCGGCGGCCGCCCGGACGAAGGGTTCGTTGCCCCCCTTACGGCGGCGCTGCGCCATTGGGGGCATCTGAGCTGATCAGGGGGCACCCTTCGGCGGCGGGTTCAGCGCCTTGTTATAGGCGTGCCAATCGGTGACCTCAGGATAGAACCGCCGCCGCCACGCCTTGACACGGCGGTTCATCACCCGCTTCCACAGCGGCGGGATCATCGCCATCGTGGTCATCAGCGGATAGCCATAGGGCAGTTGCGGCGCCTCATCCTCGGCATAGGTCTGGAGCAGGGGGAAACGGCGGTCGGGCTTGTAATGGTGGTCGGAATGGCGCTGCAAGTTGATCAGAAGCCAGTTCGACGCCCGATGCGCCGCATTCCAGCTATGGCGCGGCAAGACATGCTCATAACGCCCCTCGCCCAGATGGCGGCGGGTCAGGCCGTAATGCTCAATGTAATTCACCAGTTCCAACTGCCAGACGGCAGAGCCCGCCTGCCACAGGAACAGGCCCAGTCCCTGCCAGCCGCCCAAGGCAAAGGCCAGCCCCAGCGTGGCCACTTGCAGCGCCGCATAGCGCCAGAACGGATTGCTGCGATGCCAGACAGGCAGACCGCGCCGCGCCAGCATCGCCGCTTCGGCCCGAAAAGCTGAAGGCGGGCATTGCCGCAGCACCCGAGGAAAGAAGCGGTGGAACCCTTCGTTATAGCGCGCGGTGACCGGATCGCGGGGGGTGCCGACATAAAGGTGATGCACCCGCAGATGCTCGCTGCGGAAATGGCTGTAAAGCACACAAGCCAGCAACAGATCGCCCAACCAGCGTTCCGCCGCCGGTTTCTGGTGCATCAGCTCATGGGAATAGTTGATGCCGACGGTGCCCGAAATCACCCCGACGCCAAAGAACAGAACCAGCTTTTCGGCCAACCCCAGATGCGGCGCCTGCGGCACATACCAGATCAGCCAGAAAAGCAGCCCCGCCTGCACCGGAAACCAGATCAGCGTGATCGCCCGATACCAGAACAGCCCGGCCTCGGGCGTGGTCAGGTCGGCGTTTTCCTCGTTCAGCCCGATCAGCGCATCGAGGACCGAGAACATGCCCCAGCTATAGACCGGCAACAGCACCACCGCCCAGCCCCCCTGCAAGGCCCCGAAAACGGCCAGCGGCACCGTGCCCAGCGACAGCCAGAACGGCAGCGCATTGGTCAGGCGGCGGACTTCGGTGGCGGGAATGGTGCGCATCTGGACCCCTCGGTTGCCGCCACCTTAGCCGATCCGCCGCCAGCCTCAACGCGGCGCTTTGGCGGGGCTGTCGGAGGGGGCGCTGCCCCCGGCGCGTGCCGCGTCCCCCCGGGATATTTGGGCCAAGATGAAATTGCCCTTCTTCAAATACTCCCGCCGGAGGCGTCTGCCAGTGCGGCAAGGGCAAGGTCATGGGCCTTGCGCATCAGGGTCGGCAGATCGGTGGGGTGCAGGTCCGGCATGGCCAGATAGGCGCCGCGCCGGGGCGCGGCTGCCGTCTCGGCCACTAGAACCTGCAGGATCAGGTGGAAATGGGTGAAGGTGTGGCGCACCTCGCCTGCCGGGCGCCAGCCGGCATCCAGCGGCGCGGCACCCGCGCTGCCGTCCCAGCCATCGCCCGGGAAACCCAGCATCCCGCCCAAGAGGCCACGCTCGGGCCGCCGCTCGACCAGCAGGGCACCATCGGGGCGACGGGCCACCCAGACGGTGCCGGTCCGGGTGGGTTTGGCGGCTTTGGGCGTCTTGCGCGGCAGATCGGCGGCGATGCCTGCGCGCCGCGCTGCGCAAAAGCCCGTCACCGGGCAGATGCCGCAGGCGGGGCTGCGCGGGGTGCAGATCGTGGCGCCCAGATCCATCATCGCCTGCGCATGATCGCCCGGGCGGCGCTGCGGTGTCAGAAGGCCCGCCAGCCGGTAAAGTTCGGGCTTGGCGGCGGGCAGCGGCGTTTCCACCGCGAAGAGCCGGGCTGCCACCCGCTCGACATTGCCGTCCAGCACGACTTCGGGCGCGTCATGGGCGATGGCGGAAATCGCGGCGGCGGTATAGGGGCCGATGCCGGGCAGGGTCAGCAGACCCTCGCGGCTGGCCGGAAACACCCCGCCATGGTCGCGCACCACCGCCCGGGCGCAGGCCAGAAGGTTGCGCGCCCGGGCGTAATAGCCAAGCCCGGCCCATTCCGCCATCACCGCCCCATCCTCGGCTGCGGCAAGGTCGGCGACGGTCGGCCAAAGTTGGGTGAAGCGGTGGAAATAGGCACGGACGGCGGCAACCGTTGTCTGCTGCAACATCACCTCGGACAGCCAGACGCGATAGGGGTCAGGCCGCACGCCCGCCGCCCGCTCTGCCGGGCCGGTGCGCCAAGGCATCACCCGGGCCTGCGCATCATACCAGCCCAGCAAAGCCGCCCCGATTTCCGTCACTTGTCCGTCACGCAATCTTTATCCCCCTGCCCCGGCCAAAGCGCTGGCCCGCTCCGGCGCCCCGGCCTAGAATAGCGCGGTAACGAGACAGGACCAGATGGCCCGCAGCCCCGCCCCTCCGCCCAGCCCGAGCCGCCGTATGCGCGGGTTTGAGCCGACTGCCCGGCTTCTGGCCGACCGCATCCGCACGGCAGGCGAGGCGCGCGGTTTTGCCGTGGCGCGGCTGCTGACCCATTGGCCCGAGATCGCCGGAGAAGAGCTGGCGCGCGTGACCCGCCCCGTCAAGGTGCATTACGGGCGCGAAGGGATGGGCGCCAGCCTGACCTTGCTGACGACGGGCGCCATGGCGCCGATCGTGGAAATGCAGAAAGAGGCGCTGCGCGAGCGGGTGAACGCCGTTTACGGCTATGCCGCGATCAGCCGTATCCTGCTGACCCAGACCGCCGCCAGCGGCTTTGCCGAAGGCCAGGCGCAGTTCATGTCCGCCCCGCCCAAGGCGCCGCCGCCGCCAGACCCGGCCATCGCCGCCAAAGCCGCCGAGACGGCCGCACCGATCCGTGACGAAGGGCTACGCGCAGCACTTGAAGCCCTCGCCCAAAACATCTTAACTCGCCGCAAAACCAAGGATGCCCCATGACCATGAATTTCAAGCCCGGCCTGACCGCCCTTGCCCTGACCGCCGGTCTGGGCCTTTTCGCGGCACTGGCTCCGCTGCCGGTCGCGGCGCAGGAGACGGCCCCCGCGACGGCTGCGGTGGATGCCATTCAGGATTTCAGCATCGGCGTGCCGGATGCCAAGGTGCAGATCATCGAATATGCCTCGTTCACCTGCCCGCATTGCGCGCGCTTTCATGAAGAGGTCTTCGGCAAGCTGAAGGCAGATTACATCGACACCGGCAAGGTACGCTTCACCTACCGCGAGGTGTATTTTGACCGCTATGGCCTTTGGGCTGCGATGATGGCCCGTTGCGGCGGCGAGATGCGCTATTTCGGGATCACCGATATCTTGTTCTCGACGCAAGGCGAATGGGCCGCTTCGGATGATCCGGCGGCGGTTGTGGCCAATCTCAAGAAGATCGGCCGCACGGCGGGCATGGATGATGCCGCGCTGGACGCCTGCATGAAGGATGGTGCGACGGCCGAGGCGCTGGTGGCGCATTTCGAAAAGAACTTCACCGCCGATGGCGTGGAAGGCACCCCGACCTTCTTCATCAACGGCGTCAAGCATTCCAACATGGGCTATGACGACCTGAAGGCGCTGATCGAGGCGGAGCTGGCAAAGTAATGCCCGGGCCGCTGGAGGGTGTGAAGGTCATCGAACTGGCCCGGATTCTGGCTGGCCCCTGGGCTGGTCAGACCCTGGCCGATCTGGGCGCCGATGTGATCAAGGTCGAGGCGCCGGAAGGCGACGACACCCGTCGCTGGGGCCCGCCCTTCATCGAGCGGCAGGCGCCTGATGGCAGCATTGACCGTTCGGCGGCCTATTTCCATGCCACCAACCGCGGCAAGCGTGGCATCACCTGCGATTTCCGCACTGCCGAGGGGCAGGAAACCGTCCGCCGTCTGGTGGCCGATGCCGATGTGGTGATCGAGAATTTCAAGGTCGGCGGGCTGGCGAAATACGGGCTGGACTGGGAGAGCCTGCGCGCGGTCAATCCGCGGCTGGTCTATTGCTCGATCACCGGATTTGGCCAGACCGGGCCTTATGCGCATCGCGCGGGCTATGACTTCATCATTCAGGGCATGGCCGGGCTGATGAGCGTCACGGGCGAGCCCGAGGGCCAGCCGCAGAAGGTGGGCGTGGCGGTGACGGATGTGTTCACCGGCGTCTATGCGGCGACGGCCATTCTGGCGGCGCTGGTGCAACGCGGGCGCACCGGCGAGGGCCAGCACATCGACATGGCGCTGATGGATGTGGCCACCTCGATCATGGCCAATCAGGCGATGAACTATCTGGCTTCGGGCAAGGCGCCGGTGAAGATGGGCAATGCCCACCCGAACCTTGCGCCCTATGCGGTGTTCGACTGCGCCGATGGCTGGATCATTCTGGCGACCGGCAATGACGGGCAGTATCAGCGGCTTTGCGGCATTCTGGGGCTTGAGGAGATGGCCGAAGCGCCAGAGTTCCTGACCAATGCCGACCGCATCGCCCACCGGGCCGAAATGACCGCCCGGCTGACCGCAGCCACCCTGCGCTGGCAGAAGGCCGATCTTCTGGGCGCCTGCGAGGCCAAGGGCGTGCCCGCCGGGCCGATCAACGATCTGGCCGAGGTCTTTGCAGATCCGCAAATCCTTGCCCGGCAGATGCAGATTGCGCCCGAAGGCGTGCCCGGCGTGCGCAGCCCAATGACCTTTTCGGGTGCCGAACTGTCGCTGGACCGGCCCGCCCCAAGGCTGGGCCAGCATCAGGACGAGGTTCTGGGTGGCTGACCCCCGCTAGAAGTCGAACAGATCGCTGAGGAAGCTGTCGCGCCGCTTGCGCTTGTAGCCATCCTTGTAATCGTCGTCATCGTCCCGGCGGCGGCGCGGCTCTTCGCGGTAAGAGGCCGGTGCGGCGCCGCGCGGCTCGGGCTGGTAAACCGGCGCAGGCTCGCGCGGGGCGGCAGCGGGGGCCTGCGCGGCGCGTTCGATGATCTTGTCCAACTCGCCCCGGTCCAGCCAGACACCCCGGCATTTCGGGCAATAGTCGATCTCGACCCCATTGCGGTCCGCCATCACCAAAGTTTCGCCATCTACCGGGCAGCGCATGTGTTTCTCCATCTTCGTGCAAAGCGGAGATGGGGTCGGTGCAGCATTGCACAAGGGGCGACCATTGCTGCATGGCGGAATCATGCTTAGGTTTCCTGCGATTGGATGCCCGCAAAGGAAGCGCGATGACCATTTCCTACCAGCCGCCGAAGGTCTGGACCTGGACCACCGGCAACGGTGGCCAGTTCGCCAATATCAACCGCCCCATCGCCGGGCCGACCCATGACAAGGTGCTGCCGCGCGGCGCCCATGGGTTTCAGCTTTACTCGCTGGCCACGCCCAATGGCGTGAAGGTCACGGTGATGTTCGAGGAATTGCTCGAAGCCGGTCACAGTGGCGCCGAATATGACGCCTGGCTCATCGACATCGGCAAGGGCGACCAGTTCGGCTCGGGCTTTGTCGAGGTGAACCCCAATTCCAAGATCCCGGCCCTGCTGGACCTGACCGGGGACAAGCCGGTGCGGCTGTTCGAAAGCGGCTCGATCCTGATCCATCTGGCGGAAAAGTTCGGCGCGTTCCTGCCCGCCGCCGGGCCGGAGCGGAGCGAGGTGCTGAACTGGCTGATGTGGCAGATGGGGTCGGCGCCCTTTGTCGGCGGCGGCTTTGGCCATTTCTACGCCTATGCACCGGAGAAGATCGAATACGCCATCAACCGCTATGCGATGGAAACCAAGCGGCAGCTTGACGTGCTGGACCGCCGTCTGGCCGAGGTGCCTTTCGTCGCGGGGGAAAACTACTCCATCGCCGATATGGCGATCTGGCCGTGGTATGGCGGCATGGTGCTGGGCCGGTCCTATAACGCGGGCGAGTTCCTGGACGTGACCAGCTATAAGAACGTGCTGGCCTGGGCGGAAAAGATCGACGCCCGCCCGGCGGTCAAGCGCGGCCGGATGGTCAACAAGACATGGGGCGAGGACAGTGAAAAGCTGCCCGAGCGCCATTCGGCGGCCGATTTCGCGGGCAAGGCAATCTGATCTGGCAGGATGGGCAATATTGCCCATCCTACGGTTTACAGACCCGGCGCCAGCGACTATCCTGTGATTGAGCCGGAACGATGGCGTCGTTCCAGGGGCCTATGCCCCGCCGCTTGCAGGGCAACCTGCCTTCGTCCTGTACGCCGGGACCTTTCGGGGTCCGGGCGTATGACGTCAGACCCCTGTGATGAGGTCTGAAATGACAACCGAACGTCCGCAGCAATACCGCTTCCACCAAGGCGACCGGGTTCTGCCCTTCTCGTCCGAGGAATATGACACCCGCCTCGCCGATCTGCGCGAGATGATGGAGGTGCAGGGGATCGAAGCCTGCGTCTTCACCTCGATGCACAACATCGCCTATTACTCGGGCTTTCTCTATTGCTCGTTCGGGCGGCCCTATGGGCTGGTCGTGACGCCGACGCAAAGCGTGACGATCAGCGCCGGCATCGACGCGGGGCAGCCCTGGCGGCGCTGCCATGGCGACAACATCACCTATACCGATTGGCAGCGCGACAATTACTGGCGCGCGATCCTGTCGGTGGTGGGCGAGGGCCGGGTGGTGGGCTGCGAGGCGGACCATCTGACGCTGCTGCAATCGGAAAAGCTGAACCATTTCCTGAAACCCCGGCGCGGGGTGGATATTGCGCCCGCCACCATGCTGCAACGCATGATGAAATCGCCGGCCGAGCTTGAGCTGATCCGCCATGGCGCCGCCGTGGCCGATGTCGGCGGCTTTGCCATCCGCGACGCGGTGCGCGAGGGGGCCCGCGAAATCGACATTGCCATGGCGGGCCGGGACGCGATGGAACTGGAAATCGCCAAGCGCTTTCCCGATGCCGAATACCGCGACACCTGGGTCTGGTTCCAGTCGGGCATCAACACCGACGGCGCCCATAACCCGGTGACCAGCCGCAAGCTCAAGCGCGGCGATATCCTGTCGCTGAACACTTTCCCGATGATCTCGGGCTATTACACCGCCCTTGAACGCACGATGTTCGTGGGCGAGGTTGATGCCGCCAGCCGCCGCATCTGGGATATCAACGTGGCAGCCCATGAATATGGCATGAGCCTGCTGGTGCCCGGTGCGAAATGTTCCGAAGTCACGGCCAAGCTGAACACATTCTTCGAGGAACATCAGGTGCTGCAATACCGCACCTTCGGCTATGGCCATTCCTTCGGCGTTCTGAGCCATTACTACGGGCGCGAGGCGGGGCTGGAACTGCGCGAGGATATCGACACCGTGCTGGAGCCGGGCATGGTGATTTCGATGGAGCCGATGCTGACCATCCCCGACGGGCAGCCGGGGGCCGGTGGCTACCGCGAGCATGACATCCTGATCGTCACCGAAACCGGCAATGAGGATATCACTAAATATCCCTATGGCCCCGATTTCAACGTGGTGGGCTGATGCCTTGGCCCGGGCGCGCCGTGACGCGCGCCCGGGCTTTTCAATAGACGATATCCAGCGGCACCGGCATTTCCGCCGGCAGCACCCGCACCGAGGCGCCCTGCCGCACCCGGCGTTCAAGGTCGATGATGTCCTGATCCAAGAGCCGGATGCAGCCCGAAGACACCGCCTTGCCCAGATATTGCGGTTCGCAGGCGCCGTGGATGCGGTAAAGGGTATCCTCGCCATTCTGGAACAGATAAAGCGCCCGCGCCCCCAGGGGGTTGCCCGGCCCGCCCGGCATCCCGCCCTTGGCCACGGTATAGGGCGCCAGCTCCGGGCGGCGCATCACCATCGCATCGGGCACCTTCCATGTCGGCCAGGCGCGGGTGAACTGCACGCGCGCCGCGCCACTCCATGAAAAGGCGGCGGCGCCGGTGCCTGCGCCATAGCGCATGGCCGTGGCGGGGCTTTCCACCAGATGCAGCAAGCCCTCGCCCGGATCGACGATGATCGTGCCGGGGGCGTCTTCGGGATAGGGGTTCACCACCTGCTGCCGCCAGAACCGTGGATCGACGACATCTTCGGGCACGGCGGGCACCGGGAAGGGTTCGTCGTAAAGCGCGCCATAGAAGGCGGGCAGCGGCGGCCAGTCGGGTTTGGGCGGCGAAACCGGGGCGGGGTCGGGGCGGACACAGGCGGCAAGCGCCGCAACGGGCGCCGCCGCGACGAATGAACGTCGGGTAAGCATGGGATATCCTTGCGGTGGATTGGGTCTGGGGTTGGTGCCGGGAAAGGGTCAGGCCCGCTTGGGCGGTGGCGTGGCCGTATCGGGCAACAGCGCCGTGCCCATCACGATTGCCAGCGGCGGGCGCGCCCGCGTGGTGCCGGGGGCACCCAGCGGCAGAACCGGAGGCAAAAGCCCCGGCTCTTGTGCGCAGCTTTGCCCGGGCAAAAGCGCCGTGCGGCAGCGATGCGCCGCGCGCAGCACAACAGGCTCACCCTTCTGCGCCATGATCGCCAGCGGCTGGGGTCGCTGGGCCGAGGCCGACAGCCACGCCCCCCAAGGCAGCAGGGCCACCACCAACAGGCCGAAAAGCAGGGCGCGCAAGTTGATCATCCGGTCAGGATACCCGCTCTGCGCCGCAGCGACCACCGCCGCCCGGACACAATGGCGCGAGCGGGGCGCGAGGAGCGATTGCAAAACCGTCACGTCCCCGTCACCCGCACGTCACCCAAGCCCGCCATTGGCCTTGCTGGAAACCCCAGCAAGGAACACCCCATGTCCACGCGCCTTCTTGGCATGACCTCGGTTCTGGCCCTTTGTGCCGCCCTGCCCGCCCTGGCCGATCCGATGTTCAACCGTATCGCCACCTTCGCCACCCCCGACAACATGGCCGAAGGCGAAGACCGCAGCCGCCCGACCTCGGCCGAGATCATTTCGGCCACCGAGGATGGCATGGTGCTGATCTATACCGACAGCCCGCTGGGCGTGATCGGCCTGATCGACATTGCCGACCCGCGCGCGCCCAAGCCCCTTGGCAATATCGCGGTGGGCGGCGAGCCGACCACGGCCAAAGAACTGGCCGGCAAGATTTTTGCAGGGGTGAACACCTCGGAAAGCTTTGCCAATCCTTCGGGCAAGCTGGTGACGATCGACCTAGCCTCCAAAGCGGTCGAGGCGGAATGCGATCTGGGCGGCCAGCCGGATTCGGTCGCCGCCGCCAAGGACGGCAGCTTCCTTGCCATCGCCATCGAGAACGAGCGCGACGAAGAGGTGAATGACGGCGCCATCCCGCAGATGCCCGCCGGCTATGTGGTGAAACTGCCGATCAAGGATGGCGTGGCCGATTGCGCGGCCTTGCAGAAGATCGAGGTCACGGGTCTGGCCGAAATCGCCCCCGAAGATCCCGAGCCGGAATTTGTCGATATCAACGCCAAGGGCGAAATCGTCGTCACCCTGCAGGAAAACAACCATGTCGTGGTGATCGGCGCCGATGGCGCGGTGACCAGCCATTTCAGCGCCGGCGCGATCGACCTTGAGGGCATCGACACCAAGAGCGATGGCAAGCTGGACTTCTCGAAGAAGAAGGAAGGCGTGCTGCGCGAACCCGACGGGGTGAAATGGCTGACCGACGATCTGTTCGCGGTGGCCAACGAGGGCGATTACAAGGGCGGCAGCCGGTCGTGGACGGTGTTCGACCGCACGGGCACCGTGGTTTACGAATCCGGCGCCACGCTGGAACATGCCATCGCCGAAATCGGCCATTATCCCGAAGGCCGCTCGAAATCGAAAGGCGTGGAGCTTGAGTCGGTCGAAGCGGCGGTGTTCGACGGCACGCCCTTGGCCTTTGTCGCCTCGGAACGGGCGTCGGTCATCGGGGTTTACGATGTGACTGACCCGGCGGCGCCGGTGCTGAAACAGCTTCTGCCCTCGGGCGTGTCGCCCGAAGGTATGGTGGCCATCCCGCAACGCAACCTGCTGGCCAGCGCGAATGAGGTGGACCTTGTCGAAGATGGCGGCGTGCGGGCGCATGTGATGATCTATGAACGTGCCGAAGGCCCGGCGGCCTATCCGATGATCACCTCGGCCGGCAGCGCGGACCTCATCGGCTGGGGCGCGCTGTCCGGTCTTGCTGCCGATCCGGCAGAGGCGGGCAAACTCTTTGCCGTTTCGGACTCGGTCTATGGCGCCGCGCCGGTGATCTATAGCATCGACGCCACGCAAACCCCGGCGCGGATCACCTCTTCGCTGCTGGTGACCCGTGGCGGCGATGCGGCGCAGAAGCTGGACCTTGAAGGCATTGCGACCGATGGCGAGGGCGGCTTCTGGCTCGCCTCCGAAGGGCGCAGCGACAAGCTGGTGCCGCACGCGCTGCTGCATGTGAATGCCGAAGGCGAGATCAAGGAAGAGATCGCCCTGCCCGAAGCCCTGCTGGACAATGAAATCCGCTTTGGCTTCGAAGGGGTGGCGGTTTCGGGCAACACCGTTTGGCTGGCGGTGCAGCGCGAATGGCAGGACGACCCGAAGGGGATGGTCAAGCTTCTGGCCTATGACACCGAAGCGAAGACCTGGGGCGCGGTGCATTACCCTCTGGACGCGCCGGGCGAAGGCGCCTGGATGGGCCTGTCGGAAATCACCCTGCACGGCGATTGGGCCTATATCGTCGAGCGTGACAACCAGATCGGCGCGGCGGCGGTCACCAAGAAGCTTTACCGCGTGAAGCGGACCGACATGACCCCGGTGGAGCTGGGCGGCGCGCTGCCGGTGGTGGCCAAGGAACTGGTGCGTGACCTCATGCCCGATCTGGCAGTGCTGAACGGCTATACCGCCGAAAAGGTCGAGGGCTTTGCCATCGACGTGGGTGGCACCGGCTGGGTGGTGACCGACAATGACGGGGTGAGCGATTCGTCGGGCGAAACCCTGTTCTTGAGCATCGGCCAGATGGACGCTGCCGCCAACTAAGCCTTTGAACTTGCGAATCGGGCCTCCGGCGGCAACGCCGGGGGCTTTTCTTTTTGCAACCTCAGAGCGGGGCTTGACGCAGGGCCCGGTCCGGGCGCTTTCTGCCCGAATTATCCACAAGCCGAGACTCAGTCGTGAACACCCCGATTCTCCGCCTTCTGGCGATTCTCTCCTTTGCCGCCCTCGCCGCCTGCGGCGGGCCGAAGGAAAAGGTTACCGAAGACCCCAACAAGACCCTGCCCGGCTATGAGGGGGTGCAAGACGGCGAATTCTATATCGAGCCGGTGCCCGCCAACCTGCTGGAAGAAGACCGCGCCAAGACCGAGGTTACCTATACCGGCCCCGAACGGCCCGGAACCATCGTGGTCGATACTTTCGCGCGCAAGCTGTTCCTTGTGCAGGAGGGGGGCACCGCCACCCGCTATGCCATCGCTGTCGGGCGCGAGGGGCTGTCGTTCCGCGGCTCGGGCGTGATCGGGCGCAAAGCGGAATGGCCCTCGTGGCAGCCCACCGCCAATATGGTGCGCACCCGCCCCGACCTTTACGGCCATCTTGCGGGCGGCCTGCCGGGCGGGCTTGATAACCCCTTGGGCGCGCGGGCGATGTATCTCTATCGCGGCGGGCGCGACACGATGTTCCGCATCCATGGCACCGTGCAGAACGAGTCGATCGGTCACGCCACCAGCGCCGGCTGCATCCGCCTGTTCAATCAGGATGCCATCGACCTTTACAACCGCATCCCGAACGGCACCCCGGTCAAGGTGCGCTCGCTGGAGGAAAGCCTCGCCATCGAGGGACCGTATATGGATGATGCCTGGGGCCGCGCCGTGCCGCAGACGCCCGAGAACATTGCCAAGCTGGAAACCGACAAGGCCCAGATCGCCGCGGATGAGGCGGCCCAGGCCGAGGCTGACCGCATTGCCGCCGAGAAGGCCGCGAAAGAGGCGGCCAAGGCCGACAAGAAGCGCCTTTCGGCCTGCAAGCGGCAAGGTATCGCGGCCGAAGACTGCCCGCCGCTGCCCGATCTGACCGCTTCGGCGGGCGCGGCCGACACCCAGGGCTGAGTTTTCCACCAAGGCGGGCGGCGGAGCGTAAACGCTCCGCCGCTTTTCAGGATGGGTCCGTCACAGGATCACATAATCCTTGAGGGTGGTCTCCAGCACCTCCCATGTGCCCGTGAACCCCGGGCGGATGATGAAGCTGTCGCCCGCCTTGAGATGGGTCACGCTGCCGTTCGCGCCGGTCAGCACTGAATGGCCCTCGTGGATATAGACATATTCCCATTCCGAATAGGTCACTGCCCATTTCCCGGGGGTGGATTGCCACATGCCGCAATAGAGGGTGCCGCGCTCTTCCTGATTCCAGGTCGTATGCACCGGATCGCCCGCCAGCACCGTCCGGGGGCGGCTGATTTCGGGGGGAATACCATCGCGGCTGACGCGCTTGATCAAGGCCATATGTTTCTCCTGTCTGGACCGGCCGATTGGGCACCGCGCCCCGGCCCGGGTCAAGCCCCGCCCGAACGCCGCAGCGCAGCGCAATATTCTTGCACAGCCGCCGGGGCTGTGCCCTTATATCGGGCAGGTTGAAACTGCAGGCGGAGCCCCCGCGATGAGTGCCACATCCCCCCACCGCTCGGTCCTGCCGCCGGAGATCCGCGCCCGCAAGGGGACCGCCCCGCTGGTGGTGCTGACCGCCTATACCACGCCCGGCGCCCGGCTGGTGGACCCGCATTGCGACATCGCCCTTGTGGGCGATTCCGTCGGCATGGTGCTGCACGGAATGCCCAGCACGCTGGGCGTGACGATGGAGATGATGATCCTGCACGGCCGCTCGGTGGTCAAAGGTCTTACACGCGCCATGGCGGTGATCGACATGCCCTTCGGCAGCTATGAGGAAAGCCCGCAGCAAGCCTATCGCAACGCCGCCCGGCTGATGGCCGAAACCGGCGCCCCTGCCGTCAAGCTGGAGGGCGGCGCGCATATGGCCGAGACGATTGCTTTCCTGACCCGCCGCGGCGTGCCGGTGATGGCGCATATCGGCCTGACCCCGCAGGCGGTGAACACGCTGGGCGGCTACAAGGTTGTGGGCCGCGAGGGTGAGGCCGACAGCGTGATGGAAGACGCCCGCGCGGTCGAGTCGGCCGGGGCCTTTGCCGTGGTTCTGGAAAAGGTGCCCATGGGGCTGGCCGCGCGGATCACCCAAAGCCTGACCATCCCCACCATCGGCATCGGCGCCGGCGTGCAGTGCGACGGTCAGGTTCTGGTGGTCGATGACATGCTGGGCCTTTTCACCGACTTCCGCCCGAAATTCGTGAAACGCTATGCCGAGTTGGGCCGCACCGCCGATGAGGCCATCGCCGCCTACGCCGCCGAGGTGCGCGGGCGGCAGTTCCCGGGCGAAGAGCATTCCTTCCCCGACACCCTTCCCGCGAAAGGCCCGAAATGACCGAGATCATCCAGACCGTCGCAGACCTGCGTTCAAAGGTGCGGGCGTGGCGGGCGGCGGGGCAAAAGATCGGCGTGGTGCCCACCATGGGCGCCCTGCACGAAGGCCACCTGTCGCTGGCCCGCCGGGCGCGGGCGGAATGTGACCGGGTGATCACCACGATCTTCGTCAACCCCAAGCAGTTCAACAACCCCGACGACCTGAAGAAATACCCCCGCACACTGGAAGCTGACGCGGTGCTGCTGTCCGGCGTGCCGGTGGATGTGGTCTTTGCGCCGGGTGTGGAAGAGGTCTACCCGGATGGCTTCATCACCACGGTTTCGGTGGGCGGGGTGTCAGAACCGCTGGAAGGCCGGATGCGGCCCGGCCATTTCGACGGCGTGGCAACGGTGGTGACCAAACTCTTCGGCATGACCGAAGCGGATCGCGGCTATTTCGGCCAGAAGGACTGGCAGCAGTTGCAGGTCGTGCTGCGGCTGGTGCGCGACCTGAACCTTCCGGTCGAGGTGGTGGGCTGCGAAACCATCCGCGAGGCGGACGGTCTGGCGATGTCCTCGCGCAACGTGCGGCTGACGCCGGAAGGCCGTGCGGTGGCCGGGGTGCTGTATGCCGCAGTGACAGTGGCCGCCGAGGAAATCCGCGCCGGACAGTCCGACCGCATGGCCATCCGCGAAGCGGCGGAAAAACTGCGCGCGGCGGGGTTTGAGCGGGTGGAATATATCGAGCTGCGCGATGCCGAAACCCTGATGCCCTCGGACGACCCACGCCGCCCGCGCCGGATGTTGGCCGCCGCCTGGCTGGACGGGGTGCGGCTGATCGACAACATTCCGGTTTAGGCCCGCAGCCCCGGGGCGCTGCGCCGGACCCCGGGATATTTGAGGAGAGCGGATATTGAACGGCGGGTTCATCCTCTCTCTGAAAATATCCCGGGGTGAGGCGCCGCAGGCGACGAGGGGCAGCGCCCCTATTGCAACAGATCCGCCAGCACCAGCGCCATGACCTTGGCGCTGTCCATCATATCCTGCACGCCCACCCATTCATCCGGCTGATGCGCCAGATGCAAGAGGCCCGGCCCATAGGCGATGCAATTCGACAGCCGCCCGATGCGGTCGATGTGCTTCTGGTCATAGGTGCCGGGCGAGACGACATAATCCGCCATCCGGCCCAGTACGGCCTCAATCGCGGCGGCAGTGCTTTTCACCACCGGGGCCTCGCGGCTGGCCATGGTTGGCTGCACCTCGAACAGGGTGCGGATGTCATAGCTGAAGCCGGGGCGGCGGGATTTCACCCGCTCCAGCACGTCGGAAACCTCGGCCTTCACCTGTGCGAGGTCTTCTTCGATCAGAAAGCGCCGGTCGATCACGATGCGGCAGCGGTCGGCCACGCAGGGCGCGGGCAAGGCGGTGGACCCCGGCGCAGGCTCGGCCTCGCCCCCGTGGATCGAATTGATGTTCAGCGTCGATTGCCGCGCCCCTTCGGGCACCACCGGCATTTCGGTGCGTTTGGTGGCGAGAAGCGGGTAAAGCCGGTCCTCGATCTCTTCCAGCACCGCGCCCATGTGGCGGATCGCGCTGTCGCCCAGAAACGGCATCGAGCCATGGGCGATGCGGCCATGGGTTTCCACCTCGGCCCACCAGACGCCGCGATGGCCCAGACAGATGCGGTCCTTGTGCAAAGGTTCGGGGATGATGACATGCTGCACCTTGGCCGGGCTGAAATAGCCCCGCTCTGCCAGCCAGGCCACGCCGCCGTAGCCACCGGTTTCCTCATCCGCCGTCGCCGAAATCTCGATGGCGCCGCGAAAGCCGGGGCGGGCGGCCAGAAACGCCTCGGCGGCAATCACGCTTGCCGCCAGCCCGCCCTTCATGTCGCAGGCGCCGCGGCCATAGATGCGGTCTCCGTCCAGTTCACCGCCGAACGGGTCGCGCGTCCAGCCGTGGCCGACCTCGACCACATCATGGTGGCTGTTGAAATGCACACAAGGCCCCGGCCCGCCCTCATACCGCGCGACCATGTTCCAGCGGGGGAAGGCGTCGCTGTCGCCGGGGCTGCCAGTCGCGCGCAAGAGTTCCACCGCCCAACCCTGCGCCATCAGCCGCGCCGCGAGATAGTCGCAGATCGCCCGATAGTTCCGCCCCGGCGGATTCAGCGTCGGAATGCGGATCAGATCCTGCGTCAGACCGATAAGGTCTTGGCGGCGGGCCATGACTTGGGCAAGGATATCGGCATCGTTCATGGGGAACAGAGTGCCGCGCAACACCCCTGCGGGGCAATCCGATTTTCCTGTGATGCGGGATGTAAACAGTCGCAACATCCCCATATGCTGGTTGTCATTGCAAGGGAGGGCCCGATGGCCGATTTCGACGCTCAGATTCAGGAAAGCCAGAAGCAGGTTGCCGCCGCACAGGCCAAGATTTCCGAGGTGACGGCGCGGATCGAAGCCGGCCGCGCCAAGATCGAGGCCGGTGAGGCCGCGATCGACGTGGAAAACGCCACGCTGGACGATGTGCGCAAGCATACCGACGTGATGAACGCCAATATCGCCGAGCTGATCATGGGGCTGGACGATGTGACGGCGGGTTTCTCGAAGGATTTCGACGAGATGCGCTCGAAGACCGGCTGGGAGAGCTTTGTTGGCATCTTCTCGGGCGCGAAATCGGAATCGCTGCGGCAGGAACGGCTGCGCACGGCCAGCATCGACGACAAGTTGCAGGACTTGATCAGCAAATCCGACGTGATCGTGCGGCTCTTGCAGGGCCAGCTTGACCTGCTGAATGTCCAGAAGGCCAAGGTCGAGGCCAATCTGGGCGACACGCTGATCCAGCGGGAAACCACGGTCGCAGCGCTTGAGGCGGTTCGGGCCGAAATTGCCGCGATGGACCCCAAGATCATCGAGCTGGAAAACAAGATTTCGGTCGAGATGGATGCCGCCGCGCGGACCAAGCTGGAAACCGACCTTGCCGAACTGAACGCGAAATACAACGCGCTGGTGCAGGACGAACAGGTGCAACTGGCCAAAAGCCAGACGCTGGAACGCTATATCGAGAAGGGCAAGACCTGGGTGGACAGCCTGACCAATCAGGCGGCCACCCAACTGGTGCTGATCAACAAGCTGCAAACCGATACCAAGCAGCGCGTGGTTCTCTATGACGCGCTGACCAGCAGCTTGAAAACCGCACAGCAGCAGGACGTTGCCCACCGCATCAACGAAATCGGCGTGAAGACGGATCAAGAGGCGCAAGCCGCCATGGCCGCCATCGGTGCCGCGACGAATGACAAGATGGCCGACATGCTGGAAGCCCACGAAGGCCACATGGTCTTTGCCCGCCAGATTCTGGAGCAGAAGGCCAAGGCGGATGAACGCTTTGCCCGTCGCTTCGCGGCGATTGTCGAGAAGCACGACAAGAACGCTTACGGTGAGTAAGCCGACCGGGGCCGCTTCGGCGGTCCCGCCCCCAACAGGTGGAAGCCGATGCCTGATCCCTCGATCAAGGAAACCCTCGTCAACGACCATGCCGAGCTTTACGACACCGCCATCGCCCGGCGCTATTTTGCAAAGTTCGACCGGATCACCGGCCATCTGGCGCGGGTCGCAGGCGAGGTTGAGGCCGAAGGGAAGCTGACCCGGACCGAGGCGCGAATTCTGGGCCGCTATCTTGCCTCCCTGACGGCGAGTTTCCGCGCCCTCAGCCACAAGTATCTGATGACCGGCCTGGCCGAAGGCGCCCCGCGCCTGACCTTTGACCGGCACGAAAGTGGCTTTCCGGTGGCGCAGGAACTGATGGTGATGGCCGTCGATGCCGCGCAGGCGGGCAAGCACCTGCAGGGCATGGCCTCGGAAACCGAGCTGAAAGACCGCATGGTGCGCCAGATCGTCCGCGACCTGACCGTGCCCACCGCGCTGCAATTCGCCCTGTCACAGCGACTCTATTATGAGGCGCTGGCGGCGGGCGGCCTGTTCCTGACCCGCAACGACCCTGATGCACAGTGGATCGAAGATCGCGGCCCCCGCCGCCATTTTCTGGTGCATTGGGCGGTCTATGATACCCAAGCCAACCTGCCGGTGGTCTATCTGCTGAATGTCGAGGATTCCGGCAAGAAGCCCCTGCCCAATGACGACCGCCGCTGGCCGCTGGTCAGTCAGGGTCTGGTGGCGCAGTCGTTGACCGGGCTGAAACTCTTGACCATCGCGCAGGGTTTCGACAAGGATTTTGAGGCGCTGCACCCCAAACGCCTGCGCCGCCTGACGCTTGGCCCGATGTATAGCCATGATTTCACGCTGCAATCCGGCCCGATCTCGACCGTTCTGACCAATGCCGCCGCCCCTGACGGCGACGACTGGGCATTGGTCTGGACCGTGGAAGACCTGATCTCGGACCGCGAGGAAGAGGTGAAGGACGGCTGGTTCTCGACCGCCAATCGCCAGATCTGGAAGCTGGACCCGCTGACCGGCATCGACACCGGCACCAGCCGCACCGAACGCATGGTCATACTGCCCGAACGCCCGTTTCAGGCGATGACCGACCTGAACGCCCCCGGATTGCGCGACCTGCGCAAGTTCGTCGTCGGCGCCGGCGGCCGCATCCTTCCGGCGGTGTAGAATGACCGGGCGGCACACCATTCCCGCCGTCGCCGGGGGCCCTGCCCCCGAACCCCCGGGATATTTCTGCCAAGATGAAAAGCAAGGCGGATTTCATCTTGGCGCAAATATCCCCGCCGGAGGCGCAGGCCAGACCGGGGCGCAGGTTTCAGGAGGTTCACAATGACCACACGCGACACGATGGAACTGCGCGAAGCGACGATCCGCAGCCAGTATGAGGCGGCACTGGGTCTGGTGCAGGGCTTTGACCACGCGCCGCGGCTGGCCAAGGCGGTTGAGGTGGCAGCGCCGGAACGCTCACCCGGGATCGGCGCGCGGCCGCGGTTCCGCTCGACCGTGCCGGGGATGGCGGCGCGCTCCACCGCCCGGCCCGGCGGGGTGCGGCTGGTCGAGCGGGTGGAGGGCCTGGGCGATGGCCTTCTCTCGCCGCTGCAATCTTCGGCGCTGAACGCGCTGCGGCGGGGCCTGGCGATTGCACTGGCGCTGGGGGAGACCTTTGCCGCGCAGTCGGGTCTGGGGGAGTTGAAGAAGGCCAACCTCGAAGGCCGCCTGCCCGAGGTCAAGCGCGCCGAATTCACCGAACTTCTGGCAGCCGAGGCGTTGGCGGTTCTCTATACCTTCGCCAACGCCACCGCCTATCTGCTCGCCCCGCATCTGGGCAGCACCACGGTCGAGATCGGTGAGGTTGAAGAGGTGCTGACCGACAATGCCCCCCTCGCGCTGCAAGGCGCCCTGTGGGAGCTGGATCAGGACATCGCGGCACTTGCCGAAGACGAAACCCGCCTTGTCGCGGTGATTGCCGCCTTTTGCGAGGCGCTGATGGAGAAGGTGGCGCTGCGGGCGGCCACGGCGGCACGGCTGGGCGCCTTTACCAACGGGTCATGGCGGGTTGAGGCGGACGGGCTGACCATCGCCGGCTTCAAACCGGCGCGGGCAGCGAAGGGTGGCGCCCTCACCATGGCCTTCAAGAAGCCGACCGAGGTCGTCGGCAATCACATCGCCAAATATCAATCCATGCGGCTGGCCAAGATGCTGATGGCCTATGATTTCGAGCGCCGCCTGAACCCCTTTGCGGAATTGGGCGGCTTCATCTTCACCTTCATGGGCGATGGCAAGCCGGGCACGGGCAAGACCACGCTGATCCAGATGATGGCAGGATTGCTCAATGATTACTGCAAGGTGGCGGGCTATCCGTTCCGCTATCAGAACTTTTCCATCGACCAGATCGACAGCTATCAGGGCAAATCGGGGCAGAACGCCAAAGCCTTCATCGACACGGTGCTGGACCCCACGGTGATCGGCTTTGGCACCATCGACGACATTGATCAGGTGGCGGGCAAGCGCGGTGACCGGCAATCTTCGGCCGGTCAGCAAGAGGTGACGGCGGTCTTCATGGGCGCCTTTGCCGGGGCCAATACCGTGGTGCGCGGCAATTGCACATTTGGCATGTTTTCCAACTATCCCGAGAATGTCGATGATGCGCTGCGCCAGCGGGCCGGGGCGCGGTTTCTGGTCGATGGGCCCCAGACGCGCGAGGATTATATCGACATCCTCGCCATGCTTCTGGGCAAGAACCATGCGATCCCCTTGGGCCAGCATGATCTTTACGCGGCACAGGAAATCAAACGCGCCGTTGCGGCGAGTTTTGAGGGGCACTCCCGCCCGCATGAGGCGGGGCTGGTGAAGGTCTGGGACAAGGTGGCGGCGGAGATCGGCCCATTGGACACCATCGCCAAGCTGGGCGCCTATCTGAAGGCGATCCAGCAGGCGGATGAGCGGTTTACGGGGCGCGCCATCAAGAACATCACCGATGCGGTGAAGGTGCGGGCGATGGACTTTGAATTGCCGGATGAGTGGATGGAAAACCCCGACCTGTTCCTGTTCAAACCTTATGATGACAAGCTGGCAATGATCCGCGGGCTGATGACGCCGATCTCGGTGGACATGGTGGTGCAGGAAATCAACCGCTATGCCGACAGCGAATTCCGCTATGCCGACAAGTCGGATGAGGTGGCGATTGAGGGCATGGTGCGGGACTTCCGGCGTCAGGAAGAGGCGAAGCGGCGGTATGTGGAGGGGCGGGGGTGAGTGAGGAAGCCGAGAACGTGAGATGGTTGACGCCAACTAAGGTTGGGTTCGCACTTACAGCCTTAGTTCTGGCTGGCTTCGCTTTCATGGCTTGGCGAAAGAACTGCATTTTGTTGGCGTCAGATGTTCTGGAGTGTCGAACAAATTGGGCATGGTTCTTGAGTTCACCTCCGAACGAATTGGGTGATACTCTCGCTGGCTTTGCCGGGGCCTTAGCGTTTGTTTGGATCATTATCACAGTTTGGATTCAGGGACATGAGCTTCGAGAGCAACGGAAAGAGCTAGAGCTTACTAGAAGCGAATTGAAGCTCGCGCGTGAGGCTCAGGAGAAACAACTTGAAGTCATGCAGATGCAGGCTGATATTTTCGAAGACGAAAAGATTGCTCGAAACGAGGACCGTGCGCGTCGAGAATTGGATGAAAGTTTGAATAGGATTGGCACCCAAATTTTCGACTTAACGCTGTGGCCTCTGAAATGGAAGTATGCGAATGAGCGAACTTATGGATCTGTTTTTGACCCCGATGGATCAATTACGTTTTTGAAGCCAGATGAGCTTGCAAAATCATCGACCCATCACAGAGATTTTGAGCGTTGGCTTCGCCTCTTGGAGTTTAGGCATCAAACTGCTGCAAAGTTTGGAAGCCTAATCGAGAAGTGCCGCAGTGATGCGCTTATAGAGATTAGAAAATCAATTGTGAGTGCTATACAAATAGAAGATCGACTGGGGAGCGATCAGAAGATAAGGCTGTCTGTCCTTCGTCTGCACGAATGCCTAACAGCAATAGACAGGTTGCTCGGTATCGATATCTGGGAGTCAGAGTCGCCATGAAACGCCTCATCGCCGCTGGCCTCATGTTCGGCAACCTTGTCGAAATCTCCTCCCCGGCCTTGGTCGAGCGGTATAACCGGGCGCTGAAACATCTGACCGGCAAGACCACCGCGCTGACCGATTTCCATATCGACATTTCCGGCTTCTCCCCGGAAATCGGCGAAGAGCTTAACGATCCGCTCTACCTCAACCCCAATGGCGCCAACCGGCAGTTCATCTTGCTGACCACCAGTCAGAAAACCGCGCCGCTGCTGAATATGAAATTCTCCACCTCGCGCGGGATTCTGCAGCAGTTCATCGAAAAGAACGAGGCGCAGTTGTTTGCCCTGACGGCGCGGGATGCGGTGGCGGGGGAGTTGCAGGGTTCGGTCTATGAGGTCTCTACCCCCGCCCGGCTTCTGGAAATGAAGCGGGTGACGGTTGAGGCGGATACGATTGGCGGCCATGTGGCGGATGCCGAAAAGCTGACGCAGATGATTGACCGTTTCCGCGAGGAACCGGACGGCTGGCGCGATGAGGCGCTGATTGCCCAGATGATCGGACTGGCGCGCAAGACCGGCGATGTCACGCGCCAGCCCATCGCTTTGCCCGCCATGACCTTCCAGCAGCCGAATTTCTGGACCAGCCATTTCGGCGGCATCTATATCTTTCAGGAGGCGAAGTTTCCCGGCCTGATCAGCACCCTGCCGCGCGAAAGCCTTGGCCGCGTGCCGCTGTCGCCCGCGATGGACCTGAGCCAGCGCAATGCGATTGCCGACTGGCTGGAGCGCAACGGGCTGGTGGAGCCGATCGTGCAGGCGCGGGGGCTGGATGCGGCGGCGGTGCTGCGACAGAAGATGGATTTCATTCTGGTCGAGGCGGCGGAAACGCTGGGCATCGACATTGGTGACGCGCGGCGGACCGAGTTGCGCAAGGTGGCCTACCGGCTGGGCGACAGTCTGCCCGAGGAATTCCTTGGGCTGGCGGCGCTGTTGCGCTGGGTCGAGGGGGCCGGGCCCTGGCCGCGGATCACCTCGGAACATGCGGCCTATTTCTATACCCTGCGCGGGGCGCCGGGGCCGGACCGCGATCTGGTCAACATGCTGTTGTCGGAACTGTCGCCGATGGATGTGCGGCAGATGTTCATTGTTCACAAGGAACTGTTCTACGCCCATTATACCCGCTGGTCCGAGGCCAAGCGGCAATTCGTGGTGGATTTTCTGGAACGCGAATACAAGGTGGATGCCCAAGGCGCGCGTGAGGCGCTGTTCGGCCCGGAACCGTCGATGGATGCGCGCGAGCGGCCCCATCCCCGGCCCGCCCGCGATCTGGCGGCGGCGGTCGGGCCATGGGGCGCGGTGCAGAGGGAGAGAAGATGATCGGATTGATCCGCCTTGCCGTGTTCGGCTTTGTCGCCCTGACGCTGGTCTATGTGCTGGTCTCGATCTATTCCCGCTCGGTCCGGCGCGAGCGGCTTGAGAAGGAATGGGACACGGACCCCGCCTGCGAAGGCAGCCTGCCGGATGAGCGGGCGGCCTTTATCGAGGCGGGGATGGCCGCCTATCGCCACAGCCTGCGGCGCAAGCTGATCGTGCTGGTCTATATCATTCCCATGGCAATCGTCGCCATCACCACCTATCTGGTGAACTATCAGTAACGGAGGCCCCGATGGGTGGTAAATTCTGGACCTATGCCAAATGGACGTTGCGCATTGTCCTGTTCCTGTTCGTGGCGGGGTTTCTGCATTACACCCTGCCGCAGCACGATATCGTGCGGATCACCAACACCTATAACCGACTGACCACGGTCGGGACGGAAAACAGTTGGGCCTATTCCTCGCCGGATTCCGGCACAGCAGAGGGCACCACCACCCGCGACATCCGCTTTGTCGATACCGCCTTCGCCAACGGCAAGGTGATGGTCTATCGCAATGAGGATACCGGCTGGGTCTGGCCGCCCTATTTCAAATATGACAGCTCGAACCTGCAGGCCGAGGCGACCAATCTGAAATCGGACGCGGCCAATCCGAAATGGGTGGTGGTGACGCATTACGGCTGGCGGCTGCCGATCCTGTCGATCTATCCCAATGCCGTCGCCGTGCGCGAGGCGAGCGGCCCGGATGAGCAGATCATCCCTTGGGTCAACATCGTCGTGCTGGTGCTTCTGCTGTTTGTGGTGGTGATGATCCGCCGGATGTGGGCGCAGTTCTGGGAGCGCACGGTGGAACCCGCCGCCGCCAATGTCGAAGAGGCATGGGACGGGGTCGAGAACCGGGCCGGCGGATTCTGGGGCCAGATCAAGGGCTGGTTCAGCCGCAAGAAATGAAAAAGGCCCCCGGTTCGGGGGCCTTTTGCTTTCTGCCGGGCAGATCAGCCGCGCAGGGTGCCGCCGGTCGCCTTGGTGACCTTCTCGACGATCTTCTTCGAGACCACCTCGATATCCGCTTCGGTCAGGGTCTTGTCCACCGGCTGTAACCGCACGGTCAGCGCGATGGACTTCTTGCCTGCGCCCATCTGTGCCTCAGCCTTCTCGCCCGTGAACTGGTCGAAGACCCGGACGCTTTCGATCAGGGCCTTGTCGGCGCCTTGCGCGGCATTCACGGCGGTCAGCACCTCAACCCCCTTGTCCACGACAAAGGCGAAATCGCGGTCAACCGCCTGCAGGTCGCTGATGGTCAGCGCGGCGCGCAGCGGGGTTTTCACCTTGGGCTGCGGCACATTGCCGACCAGCACGGTAAATGCCACCGCAGGCCCCTTGACCTCCATCGCCGCCAGCACACGGGGATGCACTTCACCAAAGGTCGCCATCACATTCGGGCCAAGGCCCAGCGTGCCCGAGCGGCCCGGATGCCACCACGCCGCCAGTTTGCGGCCCACTTGCACCTTGGCCGGGGCGCCGAGGGCAGCCAGAACCGCCTCGACATCCGCCTTCACGTCGAACACATCCACCGGACGGCGGCTGCCATGCGGATCGCGGGGGGCCGAGGCGCCGACCAGAAGCCCGGTCGCCTGCAAATGCTGCTCGCCCGGTTCGCCGCCGTGGAAGGCGGGGCCGATTTCGGCCAGCGCAAGGTCCATGAAGCCGCGCGCCTGATTGCGCGCCGCCGCCCGCAGAAGGCCCGGTAGCAGGTCGGGGCGCAGATGGGTCATTTCCGAGGAAATCGGATTGTCCACCCGCACCGCATCCTGCCCGCCGCCGAACAGCGTGGCCGCCGTCTGGTCGATGAAGCTGTAGGTCACGCATTCGTTGTAGCCCAACGCCGCAATGGTCCGCCGCGCCGCCTTTTCGCGCATCTGCATCGGCGTCAGGATCGGGCGCGGCACGCCGGGCACCGCCCGTTTCAAGGGCTTGCCCTGCAACTTGGTCAGGCTGGCGACACGGGCCACTTCCTCGACCAGATCGGCTTCGCCCAGCACGTCGGGGCGCCAGGTGGGCGGGGTGGCCATATCGCCGTTCAGCGTGAAGCCAAGGGCCACCAGCGTGGCGCGCTGCTCGGCCTCGGGAATGTCCATACCGACAAGGCTGATCACCCGGGCCGGGTCCAGCCGGTAGGCGCGGGTCACATCGGGTGCGGCGCCGTCCTGCACCACCGCAGACGCTTCACCACCGCAGAGGTCCAGCACCATCTGCGTGGCCAGCTCCAGCCCCGGCAGGGTGAAGGCCGGGTCAACGCCACGTTCAAACCGATAGCGCGCGTCGGAGTTGATCTTGAGCGCCCGCCCGGTGCTGGCCACCGTGATCGGATCCCAGAACGCGCTTTCAAGGAAGACATTCACCGTGCCCTCGGTGCAGCCCGAATGCTCGCCCCCCATGATGCCCGCAAGGCTTTCCACGCCCGTGGCATCGGAAATCGCCATCTGCCCGGCCCGCAGCGCATAGGTCTTGCCATCCAGCGCCAGAAGCTCTTCGCCGCCCGCTGCCGGATGAATGCGCAGCACGCCGCCCGTCACCTTGTCGGCGTCAAACACATGCAGGGGGCGGTTCAGGGCGAAGGTGAAGAAGTTGGTGATATCGACCAGCGCCGAAATCGGCCGCAACCCGATCGCCTTCAGCCGGGCTTGCAACCAGTCGGGCGAGGGGCCGTTCTTCACGCCGCGAATGACCCGGCCCGCGAAATGCGGGCAGCCGTTGACCTTCAGCGCATCGTCGATCTGCACTGCGATGGGCGAGGGGAAAGCCCCCGCCACCGGCTCAATGACCAGCGGTTTCAGCACGCCAAGGCCACGCGCCGCAAGGTCGCGCGCCAGCCCCCGCACGCCCAGCGCATCGGGGCGGTTGGGGGTGATCTTGATATGGATCATCGGGTCCACCGTGCCGGGGCGGTTCGCGGCCAGCCAATCGACAAACCTTTCGCCAACCTCTCCCGAGGGCAGCTCGATGATGCCGTTATGTTCGTCCGACAGCTCCAGCTCGCGCTCCGAAGCCATCATGCCGTGGCTTTCCACGCCCCGGATCTTGCCGACGCCAAGGGTCACGTCGATGCCCGGCACATAATCGCCCGGCTTGCACAGAACCACGGTGATGCCCGCCCGCGCATTGGGGGCGCCGCAGACGATCTGCTTTTCGCCCTCATCCGTCAGCACCCGGCAGACGCGCAGACGGTCGGCATCGGGATGGGGTTCGGCGTGAAGCACCTTGGCAAGGGTAAAGGACGCCAGACGCGCGGCAGGATCAACCACCTCCTCAACCTCAAGCCCGAGATCGGTCAGGGCATAGAGGATGTCGTCAAGCGGGGCCGAAGTCTCAAGGTGATCCTTCAGCCAGGACAGGGTGAATTTCATCGGTCTGGCCCTTGCGGTTCGTGCCGGGTCGCGCCCGGGAATGGTCAGCGCTGGGATTAGCGCAAAGCGGCGCCAAGGGGAAGCGGCAGGGCGGCGGATTGCCGGCCTGTTTCCCCGGCAGAAACGGCTTGTCGCCGTGGCAACGGGTGCGGCGCCACATTCTGGGCAGCCCGCTGGGCTAGAAGGCGGCATGGAACCGATGCTCGACATACCCAAGGACCGCAAACGCATTCCCCCGCTCCGGCTGTGCCTGATGCTGGCCGCGGCGGTGCTTTTGTTCATCGCCGCCGAGGCGCGGGGATCGGTTCTGTTCTGAACCGCTTTGCGCGGGCATCCGGCCATGCCATCTTCTGCCCCATGGGCGGCGGGCGCCCGGGTGGGGAACCATGAAGCCGGGCAAGCGCAATCTGATCACCGATATTGCCGGGCTGCGGGTGGGCCATGCCATTGATGCCCGCCTGCGCTCGGGCTGCACGGTGTTGCTGGGCGCGCAGCCCTTTGTGGCGGCGGTTTCGGTGATGGGCGGGGCACCCGGCACGCGCGAGACCGACCTTCTGGCGCCTGACCGGCTGGTGCAAGAGGTGGATGCGCTGGTGCTGTCGGGCGGCTCGGCCTTTGGGCTGGATGCCTGCTCGGGGGTGGCCGATGGCCTGCGCGCCATGGGGCGCGGCTTTGCGGTGGGCGATCAGCGGGTGCCCATCGTGCCGGGCGCGATCCTGTTCGACCTGCTGAACGGCGGTGACAAGGGATGGACCCGCAATTCCTATTACGACCTTGGTGCGCAGGCCCTTGCCGCGGCGGATGCCAGCTTTGCCCTTGGCAGCGCGGGGGCGGGATATGGCGCGCTGACCGGGCGGTGGAAGGGCGGGCTGGGGTCCGCCTCTTGTGTGCTGCCGTCGGGGATTTCGGTGGGCGCGGTGGTGGCGGTGAATGCACTTGGCTCGGTCACTGTGGGCGACGGCCCGCAATTCTGGGCCGCCCCTTGGGAAATCGGGGCGGAGTTCGGCGGGCTGGGCGCCGTTTCGGCCTTCCCGCCGTCAGAGGCGCCGCTGCCGCGCAAACGGATGGGCGAAGCAACCACGATTGCGATTGTCGCCACCGATGCCCGGCTTACGCAGGCCGAGGCGACGCGTATGGCCACGGCGGCGCAGGATGGCATGGCGCGGGCGATCGTGCCCTCGCATACGCTTCTGGACGGCGATCTGGTCTTTGCCGCGGCCACAGGCGCGCGGGCGCTGACCGATCCGGTAACCGATCTGTTCCAGATCGGCCATGCCGCGGCGACCTGTCTGGCGCGGGCCATTGCGCGCGGGGTCCATGCGGCAGAACCGATGCCGGGCGACCTGCAACCGGCATGGCGCAGCCATTTCGCGTAGGATGGGCAATCTGCCCATCTTACCAACGGGTCAGCGCCGCCTCGTCTTCATCCTTGGCCGCAACCCATGCCGCGCCATCGGCCCCGATTTCCTTCTTCCAGAACGGCGCGCGGGATTTCAGCCAGTCCATCAGGAACTCGGCCGCGGCAAAGGCATCGGCGCGGTGCGGGGCGGCAGTGGCAACCATCATGATCGTCTCGCCCGCCGCCAGCCGGCCAAAGCGGTGAATCACCAGCGCATCGGCCAGCGCGAAACGCGCCTTGGCCTGATCCATCATCGCCGCAATCGCCTTTTCGGTCATGCCCGGGTAATGCTCGATCTCCATTGCCGCCAAGGCACCGCCATTGTCGCGCACAAGGCCGGTGAAGGTCACCACCGCCCCGGCGCCCGCAGCGCCAGCGGCGAAAGTGTTGCTTTCGGCCCCCAGATCGAACGCGGTTTCCTGCACCGAAAGCCGCATCTCAGCCCCCGGTCATCGGCGGAAAAAACGCCACCTCACGCACGCCCGTCAGCGGGCTGTCGAAACCGGCAAGCTCCTGATCCAGCGCCACGCGCAGGCTGGTGCGGTCGGCAAAGGCCAGCGCATGACCCTCGCTGCGGACAGCCAGTTCCGCGACCAGATCGGCCACGGTCGCGGCCCGGGTTTCCACCCGCTCGCGCCGTTCCCCGATCCGCTCGCGCAGCCAGGCGAAGTAAAGCACCTCGATCATCGGTCGTCCCTGAGATAGGGCAGCGCCTTGCGGAAATAGTCCCAGCCGGTGATGGCAGTCAGGATCGCCGCCAGCCAGATCAGCACCAGCCCCAGAATATTGGCGAATGAGGCGCAATCGCGGTTGCCGCAGGCGCGGATCGGATCGGCCAGCCCGGCACTGACCGCTTCGGCATATTGCTCGGGCGTCATGCCCTGCATCGCCACGCCGTTGAGATATTCCAGCCCCGTGCCCAGAAACAGCGTGGCAATCGCCACCATCTGCGCCGTCGTCTTCCACTTGGCCAGCTTGGTGACCTTCAGGAGCCCGGCCTTGGCGCCCAAAAACTCGCGCAGGCCGGCCACGAACACCTCGCGGAACAGGATCACCGTGGCGGGCAGGATCAGCCAAGGGTTCATGCCGTTATAGCCGGTCAGCACCATGATGGCGATCAGCACCATCGCCTTGTCGGCAATCGGGTCCAGCATGGCGCCGAATTTCGATTCCTGCTTCCACAGCCGGGCAAGGTAGCCGTCGAACCAATCGGTAATCGCAGCGCCAACGAACAGCGACAGCGCGAACCAATCGGCCCAAGGCCGGTGGAAATACAGGAACATCACCGCGACACCGGGTGCGGCGAGCAGGCGAAGGACCGTCAGGATATTCGGGATGTTCCAGGTCATGCCGGATTGGTAGCCGAAAACGCGCCGAAAGAAAGGGCGGAAATTCAACGCCGCCCTGTGGCACTTCAGTCGCTGCCTTGCGAAGGCCGCTCTCAGTAGCGGCCGGGAACGTAAAGCTCGGGCGGCAGGACCGCGCGTTCATAGTCGGGATTGAACACCCGCTCGGGCAGGTGGATCTCTTCATGCGGGACCGGCTCATAGGGGATCAGGTCCAGCAGATGCGCGATGCAGTTCAGCCGCGCCCGCTTCTTGTCATTGCCCTCGACGATATACCACGGCGCTTCGGGGATGTTGGTGCGGGCCATCATCTCTTCCTTGGCCTTGGTGTATTGCTCCCAGCGTACGCGGCTTTGGAGGTCCATCGGAGAGAGTTTCCACTGCTTCATCGGGTCGTGAATCCGCATGAGGAAGCGCATCTGCTGTTCCTGATCGGTGATCGAGAACCAGTATTTCACCACCCGGATGCCCGAGCGCACCAGCATCCGCTCAAACTCGGGCGTGTCGTTCAGGAACTGCTCGACCTGATCTTCGGTGGCAAAGCCCATCACCCGCTCGACCCCGGCGCGGTTATACCAGCTGCGGTCGAACAGCACGATTTCGCCACCGGCGGGCAGATGCGGCACATAGCGCTGAAAATACCACTGGGTTTTCTCGCGGTCCGAGGGCGCAGGCAGCGCCACGGTGCGCACCACACGCGGGTTCAGCCGCTGGGTGATTCGCTTGATCACCCCGCCCTTGCCTGCAGAATCGCGGCCTTCGAACAGCACGACCACTTTTTCTTTGCTGTGCTGCACCCAGTCCTGCAGCTTGATCAACTCGGACTGCAGGCGGATCAGTTCCGAAAGATAAACCCGGCGGTCCAGCGCATCGGGATGCTTGTCCTTGTAAAGGCGCGAGATTTCGCGCGACAGGGTCGCGTCCTCGATTTCAAGCTCGTAATCCTCGTCCAGAATTTCGGCCAGTTCTTCGGCCAGCCAATCCTGAGCGATGGTGTCTTGGGTCTTCGGCATCTGATGGGTTCCTCGCGTTCAAAGCCGGAGATGACAGAGTATTGTGACAGTGCCGCGTCAGTTGCCCCTACGTCACGGCCCAGGCACAACTTGTGCTGGGGCCGGGGGGCGTGGCAGGCTTATCACATGCAATCCTCCGCCATCACCACCCGCCCCGCCTATACCCGCGCCGAGCGCCTTTCCGATGCTGTGGTGCATGTCACCGGGCTGGCCATGGTGGCCGGGGCGGTGCCGGTGCTGATCGTGCTGACCGCCCTTCTGCGCGGCGATGCGCCTTCGGTGGTCGGCGCCTCGGTCTATGGGGCGACGCTGGTGCTGATGATCCTGTTCTCGGCGCTTTACAACATGATCGGGCGGCCCGACTGGAACTGGCTTTTGCGGCGGCTGGACCATTCGGCGATCTACCTCAAGATTGCGGGCACCTATACGCCCTTCGCGCTGATCTCGGGTCAGGGTTGGGGGTTGACCACGGTGATGTGGGGCGCCGCTGCCGCGGGTGTCGGACTGAAAACCATCTCGCCGGCGCGGTTCCGCTGGCTAGCGCTGTCGCTTTACCTTGGCATGGGCTGGGCGGGTTTCATCGCGGGCGGGCCGATGCTGGCGGCGCTGCCGATGCCGGTCGTGGTGCTGATGATCATCGGCGGGCTGATCTATACGACCGGCGTGGCCTTTTACCTGTGGAAGGCGCTGCCGTTCCACAAGACGATCTGGCATGTCTTCGTGCTGGCGGCCACCATGGTGTTCTATGCCGCCGTCATGGTGCAGGTGGTGACGGGCTAAAGCAGCCGCGCCAGCCGCACCGCCTCTTCGATCAGCGCGGCAAGGACGGGCGTCTGCGGCTCGCGCCGGGGGGCGATCAGTCCGACCAGATGTTCCGCCTCTGGCTCGACAATCGGAATGGCTGCAAGGCCCGCACCCTCGAACATCCCCGCCAGTTTCATCGGCACGACCGAGGCCCAGCGCCCGGAACGGACATGGGCGATCAGCGCGATCGAGGAATTGGATTCCACCATCGCCTGCACCCGCGCCCCTGCCTCGGCCAGATGCTGGTTCACGATGCGGCGGTTCTGCATGTCGGCGGTCAGCAGGCACAGCGGTTCCTGCGCCACCTCGGCCCAGGTCACACTGTCGCGCCCAGCGAGCGGTGAGGCGGGGGCGCAGAGAAAACGGTAAAATTCGGTATAAAGCGGGGTCTGGGTCACACGGCCCAGCGGCTCATTGTCCAGATAGGTGATACCGGCATCCAGTTCGAGGCTTTCCAGACCGTCAAGGATTTCAACCGAGGTGCGCGACAGGATCGTCACCCGAAGATTGGGATGGCGCGCGGTGAAAGGCGCGGTCAGATCGGCAATCATCGGCAGGGCGGTGGGGATCACTCCCAACCGCAGATTGCCCGACAGCCCCCGGTGAACCGTGCGCATTTCGTCCTTGAGCGCGCGCATGTCGCCCACGATCCGCCGCGCCCAGTCCAGCACGCGCTGCCCCTCGGGCGTCAGCCCCTGAAAGCGGGAGCCGCGAAACACCAGTTGCACACCCAACTGATCCTCAAGCTGGCGGATGGCGGACGACAGGCTGGGCTGCGCCACGCCACAAGCCTCGGCCGCGCGGCCGAAATGCCGCTCGTTCGCAAGGGCGATGAACATTTCCAGCTTGTCGATCATCCGCCAAGGGTGGCCGCGGATGCGGCGGAAGGCAAGGGCCTGCCCCGACAGGTCCGGGCAATGCAGCCATTGCGCCCACGCGCGGGCCGCCCTACCTCTATGCCATGCGCAGCCTCATCCCTTTCCTGAAAAAGCCGCCCCTTGTTCCGGTGATCCGCCTGCAGGGCACCATCGGCACCGGGCGCAACGCCCTGTCCGACGCGGGGCTTGCTCCGGTAATCGAGAAGGCGTTTCGCATGAAACCCGCGGCGGTGGCGCTGGCCATCAACTCGCCCGGCGGCTCGGCGGTGCAATCCAGCCTGATCGCCGCCCGCATCCGGCGGCTGGCGGACAAGAAGGGCATTCCGGTTCACGCCTTTGTCGAGGATGTCGCGGCAAGCGGTGGCTATTGGCTGGCCTGTGCGGCGGATAAGATCTGGGTCGATGACAGCTCGCTGGTCGGCTCCATCGGGGTGATCTTTGCCAGCTTCGGCTTTCCCGATTTCATGGCCCGTCACGGGATCGAGCGGCGGGTGGTCACGGCAGGCAAGTCCAAAAGCCTTGCCGACCCGTTCCTGCCCGCCAAACCCGAAGATGTTGAGCGGCTGCGTGCCCTGTCCGCCCCGGTCCATGCCGCCTTCATCGCCCATGTGAAGGCACGGCGCGGGGCGCGGCTGGCCGAAGCGGACCTGTTCAACGCCGATATATGGGTGGGGGCAGAGGCCGCCGATCTCGGGCTGGTGGATGGGGTTGCCCATCTGGTGCCCAAAATGCAGGCGCTTTACGGTGACAAGGCCCGGCTGATCCCCATGGGGCAGAAAAAGGGGCTGCTGTCCCGCTTTGGCCTGAACCTCGCCGAAGACGTGATGCTTGCGGCAGAGGAGCGGGCGCTTTGGGCCCGCTACGGGCTGTGACATGCTGATCAAGACCATCCTCGTCTTTCTGCTGGCCATGGCGGCCGTTGGGATGATCGGCAATGCGCTGACCAAGGGGGGCGTCACCCGCAGCGCAAAAAAGCGGCTGGGGTTGCGCCCGGCCACTCGATGCGGGCGCTGCGGGCGCTATCTGATCGGCAAGGCGGATTGTGACTGCGGCAAGAAGGGCGGATAGATGCGGGCATTGGTCACCGGGGCGGGCAAGCGGCTGGGCCGCGAGATGGCGCTGTATCTGGCGCGGCGCGGCCATGATGTGGCGATCCACTATGCCAGTTCCGCCGAAGATGCCGAAGAAACCGCCGCTATGATCCGCGCCCTTGGCCGCCGGGCCGAGGTGCTGCAAGCCGATCTTCTGGACGAAGCGCAGGTCAGCCGGCTGGTGCCCCGCGCGGCGGCGGCGCTGGCCGGGCCGCTGACGGTGCTGGTCAACAATGCCTCGATCTTTGAATACGACAATCTGACCAGCGCCACCCGCAAAAGCTGGGACCGGCATATGGAATCGAACCTGCGGGCGCCTTTCGTGCTGACGCAGGATTTCGCCGCACAGGTTCCCGCGCCGGAACCCGACATCGCCGGCGAGCCGCTGGCGCGCGGGCTGATCGTGAACATGATCGACCAGCGGGTGTGGAAGCTGACACCCGAATTCATGACCTATACGCTGGCCAAGATGGGGCTCTGGGCGCTGACCCGCACCGCGGCGCAAGCGCTGGCGCCGCGGGTGCGGGTGAATGCCATCGGCCCGGGGCCGACGCTGATCGGGGGACGGCAAAGCGCAAGCCATTTTGCCCGCCAGCGCGCCGCGACCGTGCTGAAACGCGGCTCGAACCCTGCCGATATCGTCGCGGCGCTGGGATTTTTCCTCGATTCTCCCGGCGTCACCGGCCAGATGATCGCCACCGACGGCGGCCAGCATCTGGGCTGGCAAACGCCGGATGTCCTTGGGGTTGAGTGACCTTGCGTCAAGAGGGGCGCGGCGAGTTGTCCACTTTTGGATTCACCTTCACGCCCGCGTTACAAATCTGTTGGTTTTTCAGTGATTTGCACGATCCGAAAGAATCTTTATATTCTTTTCAATGCCTTAATGAAGCGCCTAAAAATTGGGCAGATCAAGGAATAGGGCCAAAAACAAGGAAATTTCGCCCCCTCCTGAAAACTTCTCCGCAAGGTTATCCACAGAAAGCGTGGACAGCTTTGCTCTTGCCCGCCGTGCCATATCATTGCAGCCAGCAACGAGAATCGATGAGTCCCGAAAGCACCTGATCCCATGACAGAGACACCCCGCACCGGACATGAGGTCATTCAGGACTATCTGCGCACGCTGGACAGCTCGCCCGGCGTTTACCGGATGCTGAATGCGGCATCGGAAGTGCTGTATGTCGGCAAGGCACGCAATCTGAAGGCGCGGGTGTCGAACTATGCCCGCCCACAGGGCCATTCCGCCCGCATCGCCCGGATGATCTTCGAGACCGCCTCGATGATGTTCCTGACCACGCGGACCGAAACCGAGGCGCTGCTCTTGGAGCAGAACCTGATCAAGCAGCTCAAGCCGCGCTACAACGTGCTGCTGCGGGATGACAAGTCGTTCCCGAACATCCTGATCTCATCGGAGCATCCCTTTCCGCAGATCAAGAAGCATCGCGGAGCGAAGAAGGAGAAGGGCAAGTATTTCGGCCCCTTTGCCAGCGCGGGCGCGGTGACGCGGACGCTGAACCAGTTGCAGAAGGTGTTCCTGCTGCGCAACTGCTCGGATGCGATGTTTGAAAGCCGCACCCGGCCCTGTCTGCAATTCCAGATCAAACGCTGCGCCGCCCCCTGCGTCGGCCGGATCAGCGAAGAGGGCTATGGCGAGCTGGTCGCCGATGCCCAACGCTTCCTTGAGGGCAAATCGACCACCGTGCAATCCGATCTTGCCACGCAGATGCAGGCAGCCAGCGAAGCGATGGAGTTTGAACGCGCCGCCGCCCTGCGCGACCGGATCAAGGCGCTGACGGCGGTGCAATCGACCCAAGGCATCAACCCGCGCGGCGTGGCCGAGGCGGACGTGGTGGCGCTGCATCTGGACCACGGGCAGGCTTGCGTGCAGGTCTTCTTCATCCGGGCCAATCAAAGCTGGGGCAACCGCGATTTCTATCCCCGCACCGGGGCCGGAGCCGAGGAACCGGAAATCCTCGAAGCCTTCCTGACCCAGTTTTATGACGACAAGGAACCGCCCCGGCTGATCCTGCTGTCCCACCCCGTCGAAAACCCCGATCTGGTGACCGAGGCGCTTTCAGGGCTTGCGGGGCGCAAGGTGGAGCTTGCGGTTCCCCTGCGCGGCGAAAAGGCCGAACTGGTGGAAAATGCCGCCCGCAATGCCCGCGAGAGCCTTGCCCGCCGCATGGCCGAATCCAGCACCCAGAACAAGCTGCTGCAGGGTCTGGCCGAAGCGTTTGACCTTGATGCACCGCCGCGCCGGATCGAAGTCTATGACAACGCCCATATTCAGGGTTCGGATGCCGTGGGCGGCATGATCGTGGCCGGGCCGGAGGGGTTCCTGAAATCGCAGTATCGCAAGTTCAACATCCGGTCCGATGCCGGCAAGAACAGCGACGACTTCGGCATGATGCGCGAGGTGATGACCCGCCGCTTTGAACGCCTGCTGAAAGAAGATCCCGAGCGGAAATCCGATGCTTGGCCCGACCTGTTGCTGATCGACGGCGGCGCCGGGCAGGTTTCGGCGGTGGGTGGTATCCTGTCGGAGCTTGGGGTTGAGGATATTGCCATGGTCGGCGTGGCCAAGGGCATCGACCGCGACGCAGGCAAAGAGGAATTCCACCGCGAGGGGATGCCGCCCATGGCGCTGCAACGCAACGACCCGGTGCTGTATTTCGTGCAGCGCCTGCGCGATGAGGCGCACCGTTGGGCCAATGGCGCCCACCGCGCCAAGCGCGCCAAGGCGGTGGGCGTCACGCCCTTGGACGACATTCCCGGTGTCGGCGCCACCCGCAAACGCGCCCTGTTGGCCCATTTCGGCAGCGCCAAGGCGGTATCCCGCGCCGCCCTGCCGGACCTGATGGCGGTGCCCGGCATCTCGGCGGCGATGGCGGAAACCGTCTACAACTTCTTCAACGCGCGGGGCGAATGATAGTCAAAAACTATCAAACCACGGGAAATTGAAATTGATTTCCCTATCAAGCGGCGTATCCCTTGGCAAAGCTACCAGTCCGAGGCCGCCATATGCTTGATTCCGTCCAGACCACAGAGCGCGTCGGGGAAATTCTCCTCGCCCACAAGGGGATGGAGGGGGCTTTGCTGCCGATCCTTCATGCCATTCAGGAGGAATTCGGCCATGTGCCGCAAGAGGCGCTACCGATCATCGCGCGCGATCTGAACCTCAGCCGGGCCGAAGTGCATGGCGTGATGTCCTTCTACCACGATTTCCGCGAGGCGCCCGCCGGTCAGCATGTGCTGAAACTCTGCCGGGCCGAGGCGTGCAAGGCCGTGGGCGCCGATGCGCTGGCGACCCATGCCCGGGGCGCGCTGGGCATCGACTGGCACGAGACGACGAAGGACGGCAAGGTCACGCTGGAGCCGGTGTTCTGCCTTGGCCTTTGCGCCTGCGGCCCCGCCGCGCTGGTGGATGGCAAACTGGTGGGCCGCGTGGATGCCGCCAAGCTCGACCGTCTGGTGGGAGAGTTGAAATGAAAATCTACCTGCCCCTCGATTCCGCCGCCGTCGCCTTGGGCGCCGATGAGGTGGCCGAGGCCATTCTGGCCCATGGCCGCGCCCATGGCATCGACGTGACCCTTGTCCGCAACGGCAGCCGCGGCATGGTCTGGCTTGAGCCGCTGGCAGAGGTGGAAACCCCCGACGGTCGCATGGCCTTTGGCCCGATGACCGTTGAAGACGTGCCCGCCCTGTTCCGCGAACCGGCCCGCCATCCCAAGGCGCTGGGCCTGACCGAAGACCTGCAATGGATGCGGGCGCAAACCCGGCTGACCTTTGCCCGGGTCGGCGTAATTGATCCCCTGTCGCTGGCTGATTACCGGGCGCAAGGTGGTCTTGCGGGTCTGACCCGCGCTTTGGGCATGGAACCCGCCGCGATGGTTGCGGAAGTGATCGACTCCGGCCTGCGCGGCCGGGGCGGCGCGGGCTTCCCCACCGGGATCAAGTGGAAAACCGTGAGCGAGGCCAAGGCCGACCGTAAATACATCGTCTGCAACGCCGACGAAGGCGACAGCGCGACCTTCGCCGACCGGATGCTGATGGAGGGCGATCCCTTCACCCTGATCGAAGGCATGACGATTGCCGGCCTTGCCTGCGGCGCGACCAAGGGATTTGTGTATATCCGTTCGGAATACCCCGTCGCCATCCGCGTGATGCAGGAAGCCGTGGCCATTGCCCGCCGCGAAGGCGTTCTGGGCGCCACGGTTCTGGGCCGCGGCCCGGCCTTCGACATTGAAGTGCGCGTCGGCGCAGGCGCCTATGTCTGCGGCGAGGAAACCAGCCTGCTCAACAGCCTTGAGGGCAAGCGGGGCGTGGTCCGCGCCAAGCCGCCGCTGCCTGCGCTGGAAGGCTTCCTCGGCAAGCCAACCGTGGTGAACAACGTGATCTCGCTCGCCTCGATCCCGGTGATCTTTGAAAAAGGCGCGGCGTTCTACAAGGGTTTCGGCCTTGGCCGGTCGCGTGGAACCATCCCGCTGCAAATCGCCGGTAACGTCAAACACGGCGGGCTTTATGAGATTGCTTTCGGCCTGACCCTTGGCGAAATCGTCGAGGGCATCGGCGGCGGCACCGCTTCGGGCCGCCCGGTCAAGGCGGTGCAGGTCGGTGGCCCCTTGGGCGCCTATTTCCCCAAGGCGCTGTTCGACACCCCCTTCGGCTACGAAGAATTCGCCGGCAAGGATGGGCTGATCGGCCACGCCGGCCTGACGATCTTTGACGACAGCGCCGACATGCTGGAGATGGCACGCTTTGCGATGGAGTTCTGCGCCATCGAAAGCTGCGGCAAATGCACCCCCTGCCGGATCGGCGCGGTGCGCGGCGTGGAAACCGTCAACCGCATCGCCCGGGGCGACGCTTCGGCCATCCCGCTGCTGACCGACCTCTGCAACACCATGAAATCAGGCTCTCTTTGCGCGCTGGGGGGCTTTACCCCCTATCCCGTGATGTCCGCCCTGACCCATTTCCCCGACGACTTCTCGACCCAGAAGGAGGCCGCCGAATGAAAGACTTCATCATCCCCGACCGTGATTTCGGCACCCCGGCGGCGAAATCCAAACAAATGGTCACATTGAACATCGACGGCTTCGATGTAACGGTGCCTGAAGGCACCAGCATCATGCGGGCCGCGGCGGAAATAGGCATTTCGGTGCCGAAACTCTGCGCCACCGACAGCGTGGACGCTTTCGGTTCCTGCCGTCTGTGCCTTGTGGAAATCGAAGGCCGCAACGGCACCCCGGCAAGCTGCACCACCCCGGTTGCGCCCGGCCTCAAGGTTCACACCCAGAATTCGAAGCTCAAGCAACTGCGCCGCGGCGTGATGGAGCTTTACATCTCGGACCACCCGCTCGACTGCCTGACCTGCTCGGCCAACGGCGATTGCGAGTTGCAGGACATGGCGGGCGCCGTGGGCCTGCGCGATGTGCGCTATGAGGCGATCGAGACCCATTTCAAACCGAAGAACAATTCGGGTATCGCCAATCCGAACTACATCCCGCGCGACGACAGCAACCCGTATTTCAGCTATGATCCGCAGAAATGCATCGTCTGCAGCCGCTGCGTGCGCGCCTGCGAAGAGGTGCAGGGCACCTTTGCGCTGACCATCGAGGGCCGGGGCTTTGACAGCCGCGTGTCCTTCGGGATGAAATCGGACAATGCGCTGGCATCCGATTGCGTGTCCTGCGGCGCCTGCGTGCAGGCTTGCCCGACCGCCACGCTGCAAGAGAAATCGGTGATCGAGATCGGCACGCCCGAGCGTTCGGTCATCACCACCTGCGCCTATTGCGGCGTCGGTTGCAGCTTCAAGGCGGAAATGCGCGGCGACGAGTTGGTACGCATGGTGCCCTACAAGCATGGCAAGGCGAACCGTGGCCATAGCTGCGTCAAGGGCCGCTTTGCCTATGGCTATGCCTCCCACAAGGACCGCATCCTGAACCCGATGATCCGCGACAGCATCAACGACCCCTGGCAGGAAGTGTCCTGGGCCGAGGCGATGGAATTTGCCGCGAACCGGATGAAGGGCATCATCGCCAAGCACGGGCGGCATTCGGTGGGGGTCATCACCTCATCCCGCTGCACCAACGAAGAGACCTATCTGGTTCAGAAGCTCACGCGCGGCGTGTTCATGAACAACAACACGGATACCTGCGCGCGGGTCTGCCACTCGCCCACCGGCTATGGTCTTGGCCAGACCTTCGGCACCAGCGCTGGGACGCAGGACTTTGATTCCGTTGAAGAAACTGATGTTGTTATCGTCATCGGGGCCAACCCGACCGATGGCCACCCGGTTTTTGCCAGCCGCCTGAAGAAGCGTCTGCGCAAGGGGGCCAAGCTGATCGTGGTTGATCCGCGCCGCACCGATATGGTGGACAGCCCCCATATCCGCGCCGCCCATCACCTTGCCCTGACCCCCGGCACCAACGTGGCCGTCGTCACCGCGCTGGCGCATGTGATCGTGACCGAGGGCCTCTTCAACGAAGCCTTCATCCGTGAGCGTTGCGACTGGGACGAGTTCCAGGACTATGCCGAATCCGTCAGCCAGCCGCAGCATTCGCCCGAAGCGGTGCAGATGCTGACCGGCGTCAAGGCGGAAGAGGTTCGCGCGGCGGCCCGGCTTTACGCCATGGGCGGCAATGGCGCGATCTATTACGGGCTGGGCGTGACCGAGCATTCGCAAGGCTCGACCACCGTGATCGGCATTGCCAACCTTGCCATGCTGACCGGCAACATCGGCCGGCCGGGCGTGGGCGTGAACCCGCTGCGCGGCCAGAACAACGTGCAGGGCTCCTGCGACATGGGGTCGTTCCCCCACGAACTGCCCGGCTATCGCCATGTGAAGAACGACAATGTGCGTGAGATTTTCGAAAGCCTCTGGGGCGTGAAGATCGACAACGAACCGGGCCTGCGCATTCCCAACATGCTGGATGCGGCGGTGGAGGGCACCTTCAAGGGCCTTTACTGCCAGGGCGAAGACATCCTGCAATCCGACCCGGATACCAAGCATGTCTCGGCGGGCCTCGCGGCGATGGATTGCGTGATCGTTCACGACCTCTTCCTGAACGAAACCGCGAACTACGCCCATGTGTTCTTCCCCGGCTCGACCTTCCTTGAAAAGGAAGGCACCTTCACCAATGCCGAACGCCGGATCAACCGCGTGCGCAAGGTGATGGCGCCGCGCAATGGCTATGCCGATTGGGAAGTGACCCAGATGTTCGCCCAAGCCATGGGGGCCAACTGGGCCTATACCCATCCCAGCCAGATCATGGATGAAATCGCCCTGACCACGCCGTCTTTCGCGGGCGTCAACTATGCGATGCTGGAAGAAAAAGGCTCGGTCCAATGGCCCTGCAACGAGAAGGTGCCGGATGGCACGCCGCTGATGCACGTCGAAGGCTTCGTGCGCGGCAAGGGCAAGTTCATCAACACCGAATACGTGGCGACCGATGAGCGGACCGGCCCGCGCTTCCCGCTGTTGCTGACCACGGGGCGGATTCTGTCGCAGTACAACGTCGGCGCCCAGACCCGGCGGACCGAGAATGTCGTCTGGCATGATCAGGACGTGCTGGAGATCCACCCGCACGACGCCGATAACCGCGGCATCAAGGACGGGGCCTTCGTGCGGCTGGCCTCGCGCTCTGGCGAGACGACGCTGCGGGCCAAGGTCTCGGACCGGGTGAATCCGGGGGTGGTCTATACGACCTTCCACCACCCGGATACGCAGGCCAATGTGATTACGACCGATTATTCGGATTGGGCCACCAACTGCCCCGAATACAAGGTCACCGCGGTTCAGGTCAGCCCGTCGAACGGCCCGTCCGAGTGGCAGGAGGAGTATTCTGCCATGGCCAGCCGTTCGCGCCGTATCGCGGCGGCGGAATGAACACCCACCGCCCCTTGCCGCGGCTTGTCTTCGGGCAAAGCCGCGCCTCGGGCAGCTTGCGTGAGCTGCCCGAAGAGGTGGCGGTGGCCCTGACCTACAACGGATCGACCCGGGCGGTGATGATGGCGAGCCCTGCCGATCTGATTGATTTCGCCTATGGTTTCTCGATCACCGAGGGGATTGCTGCCCCGGAAGAGATCGAGTCGGTCGAGGTTGCCGAAACACCGCTGGGCATCGACCTGCAAATCTGGCTTGCCCCCGAAGCAGAGGCGCGTGAAACCACCCGCCGCCGCAACATGGCCGGGCCGGTGGGCTGTGGCCTTTGCGGCATCGACAGTCTGGAACAGGCGCTGCGAAGGCCGCAGCCCATTTCAGAACAACAGTTCACAATGACGCCGCAGCAGATCATGTCGGCGATGGCCGAGCTGGTCGCGCATCAGCCGCTGCATGACCTGACCCGCGCCGCCCATGCGGCTGCCCTCTGGTCGCCCGAAGGTATCCTTGCTGCGCGTGAGGATGTCGGTCGTCACAATGCGCTGGACAAGCTGATCGGCGCCGTCCGTGGCCTGCCGCGCAGCGCCGTCGTGCTGACCTGCCGCACCTCGATCGACATGGTGCAAAAGGCGGCGGCGGCGGATTTTCCGGTGATCATTGCCGCCTCGGCCCCCACCGCCGCCGCCGTGCGGATGGCTGATCAGGCGGGCATCACGCTTGTCGCCCTCGCCCGCCCGGACGGGTTCGAGGTATTCACCCACCCCCACCGCATCGCACCACAGGAGGCCGCCCATGTCGCATGACGGACCGCATGCCAAGCTGATCTATATGGCCAACCAGATTGCCAAGTTCATGGAATCGAAACCCCATGCCGAAGGTGTGGCCGGATTATCTTCACATATCAACGACTTCTGGGAGCCCCGGATGCGCCGCCACCTGTTCGAGGTGCTGGATGCAGGCGGTCAGGGCCTGCGCCCGCTGGTGCTTGACGCGGCCCCGTCGATCCGCCGCCCTGCCGAGGCGGCCTGACCCTCAGCGGATTTTTCGCGCCAAGGCCATGTAGGTGAAGGTTCCGGTCAGAAACCCGATGGCCGCCAGCAGGGCGGCCACGGTCATTTGGTGGCTGTCGGCCGAATTCGCAGAAAGCGCGAGATAGCCGAAGGACCAGAAGCCCGCCCAACTGACCACGCAAACCAATGCGATAACTTTGTTCACCCGAAGCTCCTCCCAAAACCTGCGTGCTGCGGCAAGTTAGCGCAGATCCTTGGGAAGTCCTGCAAATTCGTCTCTGCGGCGCGGCAATTTCACGCTGCGATTGCGACAAACGCCGCCACAAATCCCCCCGCCTGCACCAACCTCCCCTGCAACTGCGCGCCTTTGGCAAAGGGGGGAACCGCCCGGGTGAAATGGGCGGTGAATTGCGCCCCGCGCCAGTCCAGCCGCAGGGTGTGAAAGTCGAACAGCATGCGGCTGAGGGGATATTGCGCCTTGTAGGCCGCTTCCTTGGCGACAAAACTGCGCAGCGCCTGCAGGCCGTCGCCTTCCTCGTCCGGGCCAAGGATCAGCGGCCAAAGCCCGGCCTCCAGCGGCACAAGCGGCTCGGCGTCCAGCCCCAGCCCGTGCCAATCGGCCGCCTGCCCGGCCAAGGCAAGGCAGGCCCCGGCGCAATGGGTGATGGTTCCGGTCACCCCCCCGGGCCAGACCGGCGCACGGTCGGCCCCCATCGGGATCGGCAGGGGGGGCAGGCCCAGCGCCGCCATCGCCGCCCGCGCTGCCGAACGCCCCGCAGCAAACTCAACCCGGCGGGCGGGCACCACCGGGCCGGGATCTTCCAGCGGCAGGTCGCCCGCCACCGGCAGGCCCAGCGCCGCCCCCGGGGGCAGCACCGCCCGCAGCGCGGTGGCGAGGTCAGGCATCCACCCCGGTCCGCCGGTTGCGCATCGCCAGCCGCCGCGCCATCGCATCCGCCCGCGCGTCGGCACGGTCTTCGGCCCGGCTTTCGGCGACAAGCGCCGGTTTCGGCGCATCGTCCAGATGCCGCGCCAGTGCGCCCAAGGTGGGGAAGCGGAAGATGTCGGTGATCGACAGTTTCGTCAGCCCCAACTGGTCACGAATCTCACGGTGGGCCTGCACCGCCAACAGGCTATGCCCGCCCAGCGCAAAGAAATTGTCGCGCGCACCGATCTTTGGCACCCCCAGCACCCGCTGCCAGATCGCGGCCAGTTGCGCCTCGATCCCGGTTTCGGGGGCGACGAAAGCCTCGGTCACAGGGGCGGCGGTGGGGGCGGGCAGCGCCTTGCGGTCCACCTTGCGGTTGGGGGTCAAGGGCATCACGTCCAGCCGCACGAAATGCGCGGGCACCATGTGTTCCGGCAACACCGCCGCCAGTGCGGGCCGCAACGCCGCCTCGCCCGCCTGCCCCACCAGATAGGCCACCAGCCGCAAATCGCCCGGCTGATCCTCACGCGCCATGACCACGGCCTGCGAAACACCCGGCTGCGCCTCAAGCACCGCTTCGATCTCACCCAGTTCGATCCGGTAGCCGCGCAGTTTCACCTGATGATCGGCACGGCCAAGGAAATCGAGCTTGCCATCGCCCCGCCAGCGCACAAGGTCGCCGGTCCGATACATCCGCGCACCCCAGAGGCAGGCGCGGTCCGCCGTCACAAAGGGATCAGCCTTGAAACGTTCCGCCGTCAGATCGGGCCGCTGCCAGTAACCGCGCGTCACACCGTCGCCGCCGATCCACAACTCCCCCGCCACGCCGGGCGGCACCGGGGCGCCGCCTTCGTCCAGCACATACATCTGCTGATTGATCAGCGGCCGGCCGATGTTTTGCACCGCCTCGGCTTCGCCCACCTCTTCGACCGAAGACCAGATGGTGGTTTCGGTCGGTCCATACATGTTCAGGATGCGCGCCTTCGATGCCCGCCGCAGGTCGCCCACCAAGGCACCGGGCAGCGCCTCGCCCCCCAGCATCACGGTTCTCACCCCGGTCAGCGCACCACGCGCCTCGTCATTCAGGGCAATCATCCGCGCCATGGAGGGCGTGCATTGCAGATGCGTCACGCCATGGCGCAGGATCTGCGCCGCGATCGAGAAATCGTCTTCCTCAACCGCACCGCCCGCATTGCTGCGCTTGACGACTTCGGCCAGCGGATAAAGCCCCTCCATCACCTTTTCCGGCGCGATGCCATAGTCGATCAGGCAAGCCACCTCGCCCACCCCGATCCGCTTCAACTGCTCGACCCGGGCAATGGCGTCTTCGACCGTGCCAAACAGGCCCGAGTCTTCAAAATAACGGTGGAAGGCGAAATCGAGGATCGCTGCGTTTTCCTCATCCGAGAGGGTGCGCAGGTCAATGTCCATCGGGTTGGTGACGCCCGCCGGTTTCTTGAAGGCCGGGAAGGCCCAGGCATATTGCTTGACCAGCCCCACCGCGGCGGCAAGGTAGGCTTTCATCGGCCCTTCGGCCACGCGGCGCACCTGCTCGCGGTCGCGGCCGACATAGGTGTGCAGCATCAGCGTCACGGTGAAATCGGCCGGGTCATGGCCCGCCTTGCGCAGTGCTGTGTGATAGAGGGCGATCTTGCCCGCCACCTCGTCAATCGACTGGCCCAGAAGGTGGGTCAGCACATTCGCCCCCATCTCGCCCGCCTCGCGCCAGGTGTCAGGGTTGCCCGCCGTTGTCACCCAGAGCGGCAGTTCCTTTGACACCGGGCGCGGTTGGGTCTTGACCGTGAACAGGCTGCCATCGGCCTTGGGGAAATCGACCCCCTCACCCCGCCAAAGCCGCCGCACCTGATCGGCGGCGGCATACATCGCCGCCTTGTTCTTCGGCGGGGTATTTTCGGGCCGCAGCACGAAATCCTCAGGCTGCCAGCCAGAAGCAATGGCAAGGCCCGCGCGGCCGTTGGTCAGGTTGTCGATCACCGCCCATTCCTCGGCGATCCGCGCCGGATGGTGCAGCGGCACCACGCAAGAGCCTGCGCGCACAGCAATATTCTTCGTCACCGCTGCCACGGCAGCCCCCGTCACCGAGGGGTTCGGATAGGGGCCGCCAAAGGCATGGAAATGCCGCTCGGGCGTCCAGACGGCGCAGAAGCCGTGGCTGTCGGCGAATTTCGCGCCCTCCAGCAGCAGCTCGTATTTCTTCGGCCCCGCCCCGTCGTCATTGCCCCAGTAATAGATCGAGAAATCCATCTTCTGCGCGCTTGCGATCCGCCCCGAAGACACCAGCGCCCGGTTTTCATCCGACGAGATCACCACTTTGAAGCCGCGCGCCAGCGTCCAGAACAGCTCCAGCACCGAAATGTCGAAAGACAGCGAGGTGACCGCCAGCCAGACCCCGCCATCGGCGCCAATCCGGTCGTCCATCCCGGTGAAGAAATTGACCACATTGCGATGCTCGACCATCACCCCCTTGGGCCGCCCGGTGCTGCCGGAAGTATAGATCATATAGGCCAGATCGGCAGGGCTGACCCCACTTTCGGGGTTCGTCGCCGGGGCCAGCGCCATGCGGCCATCGGTATCCAGTTCCAGCACCTGCGCCCCGTGCGGGGGCAGCGGAATGCCCGATTGCGTCACCACCACCGGACAGGCCGAATCCTCAAGATACAGCGCGATGCGGTCCGCCGGATAGGCCGGGTCCATCGGCACATAGGCCCCCCCCGCCTTGAGGATCGCCAGCGCCCCGACCAAGAGGTCAAGACTGCGCCGCGTGCAAAGCCCGACCAGCGTGCCCGGTCCCGCACCCATACCGCGCAGCACATGCGCCGCCCGGTTGGCACGCGCATTCAGCGCGGCATAGGTCAGGCTGTCGCCCTCACAGACCAGCGCGACGGCATCGGGGGTTTTGGCCGCCTGCGCCTCAAACGCCGTATGCACGCAAAGATCGGGGAAACGCGGGCCAAGGGTGGCGTTCCACTCTTGCAGCACCAGCCGCTCTTCCGCCGCACTCAGCACCGAAACGCTGCCCAGCGCCGCATCGGCGGGCGCGGCCTGCAGGGCCGTCAGCGCATGGGCGATCCGCCCGGCGAGACGGGCGGCCTCCTCTGCACTCAGCCGCGCGGCGTCGAAATGCAAAGCACCGGGGGTCAGGGTCACCACCGCGCCGGGCAGCGGCCCGGCATCGCAAAGCGCCAGTTGCGGCGGCACCAGCCCGGCCAGCGCCGCATCCCGCGTCATCAGGTCAAGCGCAAAGGCAGGCGTGGCGCGCCCCGCTGCCAGAGCGGCCTCTGCCGCCGCAAAGCCCGCGCCGACCGTGCCATCCGTATTCAGCGTCACCGGCACCCAGTCCGACAGATAGCCGGGCAAGCCAGCCCCGCCGGCATAGGCCAGCGTAGGGTTTTCCAGCCCCAGCGCCCGCGTCGCAGCCAGTGCCAGCGCCGCCAGATCGCCCGCAAGGGGCAGCGCCTGCCAACCCGGTTCGCCAGCGGCACCAGCCCCCGGAACCGCCGCCGGGGCCATGGATTTCAACGCCTTGCGCAGCGCCGCCTCACCACCGACAACCGCCGCCAGCGCCGCGGTCAACCGCGCCACCTCATCTGCCGTCAGCAGCGGCAGCGCGGTTTCGGTCACGGTCGCCGCATCTACCACGCCACCCTTGATCTGGCAGGTCAGCCGGTTCAACCGCACCGCCCCGGTGCCGCAAGCCACCACCAGCCCCTCGGCCCCGGCGGACAGAACCTGCCCCGGCGCCCCGGCACCCGCTGCCACTTCGGCGGCGCCGACATTCAGCACACGCGCCCCGGTGTCGATCTTGGCCGTCGCCAAGGGGTTCCAATAGCGGCCATGGTCCAGCGCCCGGACCATCCGCGCCACGTCATCCGCAGGCCGCGCAAAATCCAGCCGCCCCATCGCCGCAGGCCGGTCGCTGCGCAGATGCAGGCTGCGGCGCGACAGGTCTTGCGGCACGGGCCGCAACCCGCCCTCAAGCTGCGCCAGCAGCGCCGGAAAGCTCTCCATCGCCGCTTCAAAACAGCGGGTGTTCAGCGTCAGCGCGGTTTCATTCGGCGCGATGTCAAAGCTGCGCGCCTCAAGCACGTCGCCCTCATCCACCCCGCCCGCGATCAGGTGCCAGGCGATGCCATGCCGCGCCTCACCCGCCAAAAGCGCCCAGACCGGCGCATTCAGCCCAGCATGGGCGGGCAGCGGCCCGTCGTGAAAGTTCACCGCACCCCGCGACGCCAGCCCCAACACCGCCTCCGGGATCACCGACAGATTGGCCACCGACAACAGCCAGTCCACCGAAAGCCCGTCCAGCGCCGCCCAATCGCCGGGGTTCACCACCCGCAGACCGGCGCCCGCCGCCCACTTGCGCACCTCACCATGGCGGCTGACCACCGCCGCAATCCGGTGGCCCCGCGCCAAAAGTGCGGCCCCGCATTGGTGGGTCAGGGTTTCATTGCCGATCAGCAGGGCGGAAAACACGGTCATCTCATACTCCTCCCGCCGGGTCGGCGGGGCTTGGCTTCACTTCAGCCGCCTTGCGCGCAAAAAGCGGCCTGATCAGGGCGCGGGCGTGATGTGCGGCCATATCACGCAGATAATGCGGCGGATCGAGCCTGTCCCTGCGCTGGAGCAAGGCGCGCAGCCGCCAGATCGCCCCGCCGGACAGCGCCGCCAATGTCGCCGCCACCGCATAGCCCACCCCATGATTCTTCACAAAGTAATGCCAGCGCGAATCCAGCCAGAAACCCGGAATCCGGCCCCAAGTCTTCATCCCGGTCGAGGCCGAGCCGATATGCGCCACCTCTGACGCCCACACATAATCAGTGGGCCACCCCGCCAGCGCGGCCCGGCGGCACAGGTCTGTCTCCTCGAAATAGAGGAAGAACGTCTCGTCAAATAGCCCGATCCGGTCCAGCACCGCTTGCCGCATCATCAGGCTGGCCCCCGCCAGCCAATCGACCCGCGCGGTCCCCTGCGGGATCGGCTGCGCCACGATCCAGCGGTTCAGCGCACGGCTGATCGGCCCGAACCGCGCCTGCGCCTCGAACTCACCCGGGATCGAGGGGAAGCGAAAGGCGGTGTGATGCGGCGCACCATCCGGCCCATGGATATAACTGCCGGCAAAGCCGGTGGCGGGCGTCGCCTCAAGATGCTCCAGCAGCCGGCGGATCGCCATGGCGTCGGGGAAGGCATCGGAGTTCAGCAGGTAGACGTAATCGGGCCGCGAGCCATCCGGCATTCCGGCCCTGATGCCGAAATTATTGCCCGCGCCAAAACCGCCGTTATGCCCCGATTGCAGCACCCGCACCGCCTGCGGCCCCTTGTCCCAGCCGCGCGCAGCCACCTCGCGCGTCAGGGTCTCGAAACTGCCATCGCCGGAATCGTTGTCAACGATCACCAGCGCCCCGTCGATGCCCTGCAACGCGCGCAGCGCGGCCTCGGCCGATTGCAGCGTCATCCCGGCGCTGCGCCAGTTCAGGATCACCGTAAGAAGCCGCGCCATGCTATTCCGCCGCCGCCGACACCGGGCGGAAGGGCACCACGCGGCCCGGCCCCCCCTCGGCCTCGGCCAAGGCGGCGCGCAGGCGGGCGGCAAGGGTGCGCACATTCGGCTCAAGCACCATCGAATCGTGATCGCCGGGCACTTCCACCACATCAAGCGCCGGGGCAAAGCGGGTCAGGTCATTGTCGTTGAACACATATTCCTTGGCCGCAGAAACCCAGCGTCCGCCCGTCACCTGCCATTTGCGGTCCAGCGGCGGGCGGTAAAGCACCGTCGCCCCGCTCCGCACCGGCAGGTCATAACCGGCAATCGCCTGCCGGAAGGCCGCCTCGATCGCGGCATTGTGGAATTGCGCCGGGGCGGCGGCGGGGGCCGAACGGTCGCGCATCTCCCATTCCCAGCGCGCCCGCGCCCATTCGGCCAGATAAACCGGCCCCTTGGCGCGCAGTTCGGCCAGCTTGATCAGCGCCTTGTCGGCACGGCTGATCGCCGGTCGCATCGGCAGCGGCGTATCCAGCAGCACCAAGAGCGACACGGTTTCCCCCGCCGCCTCCAACTGCCGCGCCATTTCCCATGCCGTCAGCCCGCCGCCCGAGAAGCCGCCCAAAAGGTAAGGCCCCTGCGGCCGCACCTGCCGCAACTCGGCGATATAGGCGGCGGCGGCTTCGGGGATGCTGTCATGCGGCGTATCCTCGCCCAACAGCCCCTTGGCCTGCAATCCGTAGAAGGGCCGGTCGGCGCCCAGAAGCTGCGCCAGATGCCGCAGGTTCAACACGTTGCCGAACATCCCCGCCACAAGGAAGAACGGCGATTTCTGCCCGCCCTCGCCCTCATGCATCGGCACCAGATGGGTAAAGCGGCGGCGCGGGGCCGCGGCCTGTGCCGTTGGCGCATCCGCCTCGCCCACCTCGTCGGCGATCAGCCGGGCACAGGCGGCAATCGTCGGCGCCTCGAACAGCACCGAAATCGGGAAATCGACGCGGAAGGTCTTCTTGACCATCGCGAACAGCCGCACCGCAATCAGGCTATGGCCGCCAAGGTCAAAGAAACTGTCCTCTACCCCCACGCGGCCAACGCCCAGCAGCTCTTGCCAGAAGCCGACCAGCGTCCGCTCGATATCATTGCGCGGTTCGACATAGGCGGTGTCCAGATCGGGGCGTTCAAAGCTCTGGCCCTCGCTGCGGGTGGCCTCTGCCTCGGCGGTCTGGCGGATCAGCGCGGGCAGGTCCAGCGAGGAAACGATGATCTGGCTTTGCCCGGCAGCCACGGCGCGGGCAAAGGCGGCAGCCCCCTCTTCGGGGCGGATGCCTTGGGCAAAGGCCGCCATCAGCCGCTCTTCCGCGGGCGAAAGCGGACGGGCAGCGCCGCCGCCGTCAAACTGCATCTCGCGCGCTTCGGGGCGCGGGAAAGCCAGCCCACCTTCAAGCCGCCGGATGGTAAATCCCTCAATCTCCACGCAAACCTCACCCTCAGGCGTGGCAAGGGTCACATCGAAGCGCGCCGTTGCGCGGCTTGCCCGGTTGTCGGCGGCGTTGCGCACATGGCTGACGATATCGGCCGGCAGCGGGCGCAGCACACGGATGCTGTCATAGCCCACCGGCACCCAGAGGTGATCGGGCGCATAGCCCGCGATCAGTTCCATCGCCCAGCCCGTCGCCAGATCCATCAGTGCGGGATGCAAGAGCCAGCCCTGCTCGGGCTCGGCCCGGAAGGGCAAGGGCAGCACCAGCCGCGCCAGCCCCTCCCCCTCCGCGACGCTGCGCGAGCGCAACACGCGCCAGCGCGGACCGAAGGCAAGGTGATGCTCTTGTGGGCTGACCAACCCTTCGCCAAACTCCGGCGCAGGCAGACGGGCAGCGATGGCACCCGGATCAATCCGCCGCGGCGCCTCGGCCAAGATGCGCAGCGCGGCTGTCGCGTGCAGAACCCAGCCCAGCCGCCCCTGATGCATCAGACCAGAGCGGAGTTCGAACCCATACCCTTCATCGCTGCGGGTCAGGGTGGCGCGGATCGGGCGGGCCTCGCCTTCGGCCACATCCAGCGGGCGGAAGAAGGTCAGGTCATTGATTTCAAACGGTCCCACCTCACCATTGGCGCGCAGCGCCTCGGCGGCAATCTCCAGATAGCCCGTGCCGGGGATCAGCGCCTGCCCCGCTTTGGTGCGGTGGCCGTCCAGCACCCAGCGGTCCATGGCATAGGTCGCGGTGAACATCCGGTTGCCAGCGGCATCGAAACTCGCCTCGTCCAGCATCGGCGCCGCCAGCGGCACCCGCGGCGGAACCGGCCGCTCTCCGGTGCGGTCGGCCAGCGCCTCGGCCGCCATGCCGACCCCGGTCCAGATGCCCCAGTTCAGCGCGACAACCCGCGTTGCCCCCCCGGCGCGCGATTTCGAATAAGCGTTCAGGAATTCATTCGCCGCCACATAATCGACCTGCCCCGCAGGCCCGGTCACGGTCGAGGTCGAGGAGAACAACACCATCAGCGCCACAGAGCCATCCGGGAACAGCCGGTCCAGAACCAAGGTGCCATGCAGTTTCGGCGCGAAAACCTCTTCGACCTGCGCCGGGGTCTTGGTCATCAGCGGGCCATCGTTGACCACGCCCGCCGCGTGGATCACCGCATGAACCTTGCCGAACCGCGCCTCGCCCAGCGCGACAGCGCCGCGCATATCCTCAAGATTGCAGACATCGGCGGGCGCGACCAGAACCTGACCGCCAATCGCCTCAAGCCGTTGCAGCGCCAGAATGCGGCGGCTGATCGGATCGGCAGGATCATGCGCCACCAGCCAGCGCGGCCAGAGCGACCGCTCCGGCAACCCGCGCCGGGCGATCAGGGTGATCTGCGCGCCGAAACGGCGGATCAGATCTTCGGCCACCGTCAGGCCGATGCCGCCAAAGCCGCCGGTGATCAGCACATGCGCGCCCTGCGGCAGGGTGAAATCGCCTTCGGGCAGCGGCGCGGGCCGCAACTCCTGCACATAGCGGCGCGCACCACGCAGCGCGGCCAGCGCCGGGCGCGGCTCTTGCAGCAGCTCTTCCAGAACACGGTCGGTCAGTTCCGCCAGATCGGCCTGCCCCCGGCGCGGCAACGCGGGCAGCGTCAGGTCCAGCGCCGAAACCGTCACCCCCGGCAATTCGCGGCCAATCACCCGGGCCGGCCCCAGAAGGGTTGCCTTTTCGGGATGGGCCAGCCCCTCGCCCCGCAATTGCGCGGCGCCGGTGGTGAAGACGCCGATGTGGATGGGGCGCGGCAGGTTTTCCTCGGCCAGCGCCTGTGCGAGGAACATCAGCGCGTAAAAGCCCTGCTCAAGATTGCGGTGCAAGAAGCTGGAACCGGGGCGGTGGGTTTCCCCCCGCGTCACCAGCCAGAAATGCGCGATGCGGTTGGGCGCATGGCCGTGGCGCACCAGATCGGCAACCAACTGGTCATAGCCTTCGCGGCCCCGCTCGGGCGCCAGAACATAGCCGTCCCCATCGCGGCCAAAGGCATCGCCCGCGCGCACGGTCTGCACGCTATGGCCCGCCGCCCGCAACCGTTTGACGGTCGCGGCACCAAGGCCGCAATCGTCAAGGAAGACGAGCCAGCTTTGCGCCGCCGCCTCATCCAGTTCGGCAATGTCGAAACCGGCAGACTCGGGGCGCCAGTGCGGCTTCCAGCCCCAGTTGGCCATATCTTCAATCCGGGTGACCGGGGCCGCCTCTTCGGCAGCCGCCTGACCGGGAGCGATGAAATAGGGTTTGCGCTGGAAGGCGTAGGTCGGCAGCGGCACGCGGTTGCGCCGCGCCCCGGCCCAGATCGGCTCCCAGTCCACCGCCACGCCACAGGCCCAAAGCCGCGCAATGGTGCCGATATGCCAGGCATCATCGGCCATCGCCTGTTCGGGGTGACGCAGCGCCTGCACCACCTGCGCCGCAGGCACCCCATTGGCCTGCGCCAGCGAGGACAGCGCCCGCCCCGGCCCCATCTCCATGAACACGCGCGGTTCATCCATCAGCGCCGCCATGCCACGCTGGAAATCCACCGTGTTGCGCAGGTGCTGCACCCAGTATTCCGGGTCCATCGCCTCTGCCGCCGTCAGGGCCCCCCCGCTGCGGTTCGAGATGATCGGCAGACGCGGCGCGTTCAGCCGGATGCGGCGCAGATAATCGCCAAAGCGGCCAAGGATCGGTTCCAGCATCCGGCTGTGCGCCGCGATGTCGATGGCAATGCGTTGGGTTTCAACCCCATCGGCCAGAAGCGTTTCCGCCAGCGTTTTCAACGCGGCGTCCGGGCCGGAGACCACGCACAACCCCGGCGCGTTGACCGAAGCCATGTCCAGATCGCCCGTCAGGCGCGGCCGCAGGTCGGCCTCGGCCATGGGCACCGACAGCATTCCGCCCGGTGCAATCGTGTCAAAGAGCTGCCCGCGCAACAGGACCAGCCCGATGCAATCCTCAAAGCTCATCACTCCGGCAAGGGCCGCGGCGGTGTTTTCACCCATCGAATGGCCGATCAGCGCCGAAGGCACCACCCCCCAGCTTTCATAAAGCTTGGCCAGCGCATATTCGGTGATCATGATCAGCGGCAGTTGCACGGAAGGCCGTTTCAGCGCGGCATTCGCCGCCGCCTCGTCGCCAGCTTTTGGCAGCCAAAGCGCGCGGATGTCATAATCCAGCTTCGGTTGCAGCACCGACAGGCCTTTGTCCATCCAGTCGGCAAAGACCGGCTCGGTCTCATACAGATCGCGCGCCATGCCCGCATATTGCGCGCCGCCGCCGGGGAACATGAAGACCACCTCGGGCGCGTCCAGCCGGTCATGGTTGAACACCCGGCGCGTGTCGCCGCCCTCCAAGAGCCGCGCCGCCTCTTCATGGCTTTCGGCCACGATGACCCGGCGCTTCTCGAACGCCCGGCGCCCCTCTTTCAGCGTATAGGCCACATCGGCCAGCTTCTGCTCGGGATGCGCCCGCAGATGGACGGCCAGCCGCGCCGCCTGCCCGTCCAGCGCCGCCTTCGAGCGGGCCGAGATCACCAGCGGCTGGAAGGGCCAGATGCTGTCTTCGGAAGCCGCGCGCACCGGCGCCTCTTCCAGCACCACATGCGCATTGGTGCCGCCGACGCCCAACGAATTGACCCCCGCCCGCAACACCGGCGCCTGCCAGTCGGTCAGCCGGTCATTCACCCGGAACGGGCTGGTTTCAAAATCAATCGCCGGATTCGGCGCCTCATAGCCCAGGCTGGGCGGCAATTGCCGATGATGCAGCGACAGCGCCACCTTGATCAGGCTGGCCACCCCCGCCGCGGTATCCAGATGGCCGATGTTGGTCTTGACCGAACCGATCCGGCAGGTGCCCACCGCATCGGTGCCTTCACGGAACGCCTGCGTCAGCGCCGCCACCTCGATCGGGTCGCCCAGATAGGTGCCGGTGCCGTGGCATTCGACATAGCTGACGCTGGCGGCATCCACCGCCGCCACGGCCTGTGCCTCTGCGATGCAGCGCGCCTGCCCGTCAACCGACGGCGCGAGATAGCCCGCCTTGGCCGCCCCGTCGTTGTTGATGGCCGAACCTTTGATGATCGCCCAGATATGGTCGCCGTCGCGGATCGCATCCTTGGCCCGCCGCAGCACGACACAGCCCGCGCCCGAGCCAAAGACCGTGCCTTCGGCGCGGTGATCAAAGGCATGGCAATGACCGTCGGGCGACAGGATTTCGCCCTCGGTGAACAGATAGCCCCGGGCATGGGGCAATTCGATGGTCACCCCACCCGCCAGCGCCATGTCGCATTCGCCGTTCAACAGCGCCTGAGCGGCGAAATGCACCGCGACAAGCGAGGTGGAGCAAGCCGTCTGCACGTTGATCGACGGGCCCTTGAGGTCAAAGATATGGCTGACCCGGGTGGACAGGAAATCCTTGTCATTGCCGGTATGGCGAAGCAGGAACATCCCCGTCTGATCCACCAGATCGCGGTTGGAGCAGAGGTTGAAGTAGAAATAGCTGCCCATGCCGCAGCCGGCATAGACGCCGATGGCCCCCGGAAAGCCTTCGGGCGGGTGGCCGGCATTCTCCAGCGCCTCCCACGCCACCTCAAGGAACTGGCGATGCTGCGGGTCAAGGATGGCCGCCTCTTTAGGGGAAAAGCCAAAGAACTCGGCATCGAAGGTCTCGAAACCGTCCAGCACGGCAGCGGCGGGCACATAATTGGGCTTGCGCAGCCGCGCCGGGCTTTCCCCTGCCGCCAGCAGCTCTGCCTCGGTCAGGTGGCGGATCGATTCCACCCCCGCCGAAAGGTTCTGCCAATAGCTCCCGATGTCCGGCGCACCGGGCAGATGCGCCGCCATGCCCACCACCGCAATATCGGTGTCGCCAATGGTCGAGAACTCAACAGAACCAGTCATGCCACATATCCCCTAGGCCCCGACTCTGACAGAGGGGACGCAATCCCCTTCAATTTAACGCATTTTCACCGGCAAACCTACCCGCCGCCCGGCGACGGGTGGATAGTGCGACTTCAGGGGACAATGCCTGATGAATGCCACAATTTCGCCGCCTTTCCCCGGCGATTGCGGCAGCCCCGTTCGCACAGGCTGCCGTTCTGCCGGGAAAACCTGCGCGACTTGGCGGTTTGGCGCAACAATCGGCAGGGCTCAGATCACTGTCTTGCTGATCCGCCCGCCATGCAGCCCCGCCCGCCACTGTTCAACCCCGCGGGCCTTGCGCAGGGCGCGCAGCCGCTCGGCCTCACCCAAAAGCGCACCGACCAGCAGCCAGGTCAGCGGCACCTGCGTTGCATTGGGCAGGAAATCCAGCATCGAAGCCGCAAGGATCAGCGCCATCCCCGCCGTCAGCGGTGACAGGTCGGCCTTGCGCCCGATCAGCGCCTCGCGCCCCAAGAGCCAGAGCGGCAACGCCGTCAGCCCGAAATCGGCCAGATAACCGATCCAGCCGTAAATCCCCAGCAGGATGATCCATGCCCCGTCGGCGATGTTCAGCGTTTCACCCGTGACCGGATCATGGGTGAAGTTGCGGTTGAACCCGCCCCAGCCGAACACCGGCCGCTGTTCGGCCCGGGCCAGCAGGATCTCTTCATTGTCGATACGGAAGAACAGCGACTGCCCCCGCTCGGGCGAGATCGAGGTGGCGACATCGACGATCTGGTCCAGCGGCACCACATGCAGCCCGCGCAACAGCGGATAGACCACCACGATCCCCGCCACCAAAGCCGCCACAATGATCTGCACCCGCGCCCCCGCGACCAGCAGCAAGGGCACGAAGAACAGCGCATAGGCAAGCACCCCGGCGCTTTTGCACACCAAAAGCATCAGCCCCAGAAAGCCGACGATGATCAGCGCCTTGGGCCGCGCCTCGGCCCGGGCCGCACGAAACAGGATCACCGACGACATCAGGCACATCAGCGTGAAGAAGGCCACCCACAGCCCATGCGGCAGGAAAACCACCGGGCGATAGCCGCCATAGCGGATGGTCTGGAAGAAGTCGTGCTGGAAGAACCCGTAAATCCAGATGTTCAACTGAGGTGAGACCTGCACCTCCACCAGCATCGGCACCGCATAGGCCAGTCCACCCAGCACCAGCGCCCGCGCCAGCGCCTGCATCCCTTCGGGGCTGCCCAGAAACTGGCGGCCAAGGAACATCGGCATCAGCCAGATCATCTGGTTCGCCACCGCCGAGAAGCTGTCATACAGCTTCATCCCGTCGATCTGCCCCTCTTTGAACAGGATCGGGTCGGTATTGGTCAGCACCGTGCCGAACGGGCCCAGAACATAAGCCGCCATCAAAAGCCGCCCCAGCCAGTTCTGCGGCAGAAACTCCAGCCGCCGATGCACCACCAGCACCACGCAGACCGCCGACATCAGGCTGGGGATCGAATATTTGTCCATGTCGGGAACCGCCGGCAGGTCAAATCGCGCCACCGGCGGCAGCACCAGATACCCCGCAAGGATGGCCCAGATCAGCGCCTGCCCCGGCGGCAGCTTGCGGTAAAGCTGCCATGTGACAACCGGCCAGATCGCAAGCATAAGATAGGCAAGGGCATTTGGCACGGGCGGAATTTCCTCGCGGCAGGTCAGGCCGTTCTAGCACGGCCCCGTCAGCCGGTCACCCGGTCACAGGACATCTCACAGGACACGGGCCATCAGCGGCAGCCGCCGCAGCAGGGCCGTCGCGGCCCAAGACATGGCAAAGCACAGGACGGCGGCAAGGAACAGGTTCACCCCGGCCCCCATGAACTTGTAGACCACCAGCATGAAGAACGGATGCAGCAGATAGATGCCAAAGGCCACCTGCCCCAGATGCGGCAGGATGCGCCCGCGGATCGGCAGGCGCCAGAACAGCTCGAACGCCACAAGCGACCCCATCAGTGTCCAGGCCCAGGGCATGCTGCCCGAATACCAGACCGCAAAGCCCGTCATCGCCGCCACGGCCAGCGCCGGCATCCATGCCTTGCCCATCGGATGGGCAATGCCCAGAAGCAGCCCCAGCGCATAAAGCGGCAGCGCGAACACCCATTGCGGCAACGGCAGCGGCAACCAGCCCTGCACATGCAGCACCAGAAGCGGCACCGACAGAACCGCGACGCCGACACAGGCCAGCGCCATGGCCTCCGGCCCCCGGATCAGCCGCACAGCAGGCGCGACCAGCACCATCGCCAGCGCCACGAAGGGCAGGAACCACAGATGGATGGTGGACCCGTAAAGCAGTGTCCATGGATCACTCAACGGCACGAAACGGTCGGGATTGTGCGAAAACACCAGATCGACCAGCCGGTAGAAAGCCGACCAGACCAGCCAGGGCAGGATCAGCCGCCGCGCCCGTGGCACAAAGGCATAGCTGCCGCCCGCGCGCTGCGCCGATTGCACCGCCAGAAAGGCCGTAAGGATCAGGAACAGCCCCAGCGCCAGATGCCCCACCCAATCATTGATCGAGGCATAGGCATGGGCGACCACCACCCCGAACGCCGCGACAAAGCGGGCAAGGTCGATCGACGAACGATGGGCGACGGCGGCTTTCATCCGCCTACCGCTACGGCAGCAAGGCCGCTGTGACAACTGCGGCCTTGCTGCGGGCGCGAAACAATCTGTCGCCGCAGTTGCGCAACAGCCGCTTGGGCCGGGCGGGGGTTCCGTGCTAACCCCAGAGCATTCACCCCGGAGAGCGCCCATGCAGTTCCGCTTTGGCGAGACCACAATTGCCGTGACCCATGCCAGCCGCGCCGCGCTGCAATCGGCGGTGCGCGCCCGTCTTGCTGCGGGTCAGGGCTTTGCTCTGGCCACGATCAACCTTGACCATCTGGTGAAACTGTCGCGCAGCGCCGCTTTCCGCCGCGCCTATGCGGCGCAGGATATGGTGGTGGCCGACGGCAATCCCATCGTCTGGCTGTCGCGGCTGGCGGACAAGCCGGTTGATCTGCTGCCGGGGTCTGACCTCGTGTTGCCCTTGGTGCGCGATTGCGCGGCGGCGGGGCGCGGGCTGGCACTGGTGGGGGCGACCGATGCCGCCCTTGCCGCCGCCGGGGCGCGGCTGATGGCCGACGTGCCCGGGCTGAACATCGTGCTGCGACATGCGCCGCCGATGGGCTTTGATCCCGAAGGCCCCGCCGCGGCAGCACTTCTGGCCGAGGTGGCGGCCAGTCAGGCCGGGCTGTGCCTGATCGCCCTTGGCGCACCCAAGCAAGAGAGTTTTGCCGCAAGGGGCCGCGCCCTGGCCCCCGCGGTCGGCTTTGCCTCGATTGGCGCCGGGCTCGATTTTCTGGCGGGAACGCAGGTGCGGGCGCCGGAATGGGTGCGCCGCCTTGCGCTGGAATGGCTCTGGCGGGCGCTGTCCAGCCCGCGCCGCCTGATCCCGCGCTATGCCGCCTGCGCTGCCATCCTGCCGGGGCAGGTGCTGGCGGCGCTGCGGCAACGCTGACTATTTGTATTCAATCAGCCCGCGCCGCCGCCCGCGCAGCCGGTCGGCCCAGTAACCCAGCGCGCCCTGGGCTTCGGCAAATTTGCCCAGCACGCTGTAAACGGCCCAAGTCCCGCCGCCGCGCCGCGCCAGCCGCACAAACTGCGCCGGATAGACCAATGCCAAAAGCCAGCCCGCCGGGTGGATCAGCCCTGCCAGCAACACCAGAACCGGCAGCCCTGCCCCCCAGAACAGCGCGCGCCGCGTCTCGGCCACCCAATGCCGTTCAGGTCCGGCGCCATGCAGCGCGGCCCCCTCGGCAAAGGCATGGCCCGCCCGCCGCGTGCGCCGCCACCATTGGCCGAACCGCGTCAGCGCCGCGTCATGCAGCACCATCTCTGCTGCAATCCGCCAGACCTCGCCCCCCGCCTGCCGCAGCCGCAGGCACAGTTCCGGCTCCTCTCCCGCAATCAGATCGTCACGATAGCCGCCCACGGCCCGCACCGCCGCATAGCGCATCAACGCATCGCCGCCACAGGCCCGCGCCGGGCCGACCGGCGTATCCCATTCCCGGTCCGCCAGAGCGTTCCAGACCGAAGCCTGCGGAAACCGCTCCCGCCGCCGGCCGCAAACCACCACCGCCCGGGGATGTTCGGCAAAGGCCGCCAGCGCCGCAGCGGGCCAGCCCGGCACCATCTCGCAATCGCCGTCCAGAAGCTGCACGAATTCCGGCGGGTCCGCGGCCAGCACCTCCAGCCCGGCATTGCGCGCCCGCGCCGCGGTGAAGGGCCGGGTCATGTCCAGCGCCACCACCTCGGCCCCCAGCGCGCGTGCCTGCGCCACCGACCCGTCGGTCGAGCCGCTGTCCACATAGACCACCCGGCGCATCTGCCCCCGCAGCGCGCGCAGGCAGACCACGAGCCGCTCTCCCTCGTTGCGGCCGATCACCACGGCGTCGATCTGATCCGGTATCTCCGTCATAGGACCATTCTAGGCGGCCCGCACCGGCTTGGCCACCGGATTGGCCAGCGGCGCAAAGCCCCTCTGCCGCTTTGCTTTTTCGTGCTGCATCTGCTAAATCTGACTGTGCTGGGCGGGGGCCCGGACGAATCCTGCTGCGCGAAATCCATCGGATCGGCGTTGTGGCAGGCACCAGATCGGGCGAACCGCCTGCCGGAAGGCAGGCCCTTTTGAACCGAGTGCGGCCGTCAGACGCCGCGCTGCAGAGGAGCCCGGCTTTCGAATGTCCATACACAGGATGTTGATGTCGTTGCCTGAGCGGCGCGAAGATATAGGGGTTTCGGCCATGTCCGGCGACAAGTTCGCCCCGCGCCCGCAGGGGCGTGCCTCTGGGATATCGCTGTTCCGGCCCGGCCAACCGGCGCCGGAAACCGCCGTCACCTATGACCTTGCCACCGGGCGCGAGATTTTCTCGGCAGCGCTGCCCGCGCCGGTCCTGAACCCCGGCCGGGTCTGGGAATCGCTGGGTCCGGTGCAGCTTTCGGGCGAACATCTGGCTGGAAACGGTTTGTTTCCAGCCTCTTCCAGCGAACCCGCCGCTGCGGCCTTTGATCAGTTGCGCAGCCGCCTGCTGCATGGTCTGGCGCAAAAAGGCTGGCGCCGGATTGCCATTACCTCGCCCACCCATGGCTGTGGCAAAAGCCTTGTCGCCACCAACCTTGCGCTGGCACTGGCCCGCCGCCCGGCCAGCCGCACCGTGCTGATCGACCTTGACCTGCGCCGCCCGCGCCTTGCCGATCTTCTGGGCATCGCCGATGCGCCGCCGCTGGAAGATTTCCTGACCGGCGAGCAGCCGCTGGAGGGGGTGTTCCGCCGCTTTGGCCGCACCCTCGCGCTGGGTCTGAACGGCACGCCGGTCGAAATGGCGTCCGAGCTTCTGCACAGCCCCGACACCATGCAAGCCCTTTCCGCCATGACCGAACAGCTCGACCCCGAGGTGGTGCTGTGCGATCTGCCGCCCGCGCTGGTGGGCGATGATGTGCTGGCCATGGCCCCGGCGCTGGATGCGGTTCTTCTGGTGACCGACGGCACCCGCTCCACCCCCGATGAAATCCGCGCCTGCGAGCGGATGTTCGACAGCCGCCTGCCCCTTCTCGGCGTGGTGCTGAACCGCGCGCAGGAAAAGGCGGCGCGGCGCTTTGGCTATGGGCGGAGCTAGGGCATGGGACAGATCCAGTCCTTCGAGGAACTCTTCGCCTTCCTGCTGCGCCGGGCGCGGCTGATTCTGGCCGTGGCGCTGATCGGCACGCTGGCCGCGGCGATCTATGCCAAGTCCCGCCCTGACAGTTATGAGGCGGCGGCGGTGATTCAGGTGGAAACCTCCACCGTTTCCGGCAGCAACGGTCAACCCGCCACAAGCAGCGCCGCGCAGATCCTGCAAAGCATTGAACAGCGCCTGACCACGCGCGAAAATCTGACCGCGATGATCGAGCGGCATGGTCTTTATGCCGATCTGCCCGGTCTCTCGCTGGAAAAGAAGCTGGTGCTGCTGCGGTCTTCCGTCACCTTTCAGGGGGTGGACAGTGCTGCGGGACAGAACTTCGGGCAGGCGCGCAACCTGTCGGCCATCATCATCTCGGCCCGCATGGGCGATGCAGAGTTGGCGGCGCGCGTTGCCAATGACTTCGCCCAAGGGGTGCTGGACCGTTCCGCTTCGGGCAGCCGCGAGCGGGCCGCGCAGAACGTTGCCTTCTTTGCCGAGGATGTGACCCGGATCGGCAACCAGATCGCCACGCTCGAAGCCGAAATCGCCAGCTACAAGAACGCCCATGCCGCGGCCCTTCCCACCCAGTCGCAGACCCTGCGGGACGAGCTTTCGGGGTTGGACGGCGATCTGCGCCGTCTCTCGCAGGACCGTATCGCTGCCGAGGGCGAGGCGGCCACCCTGCGCGCCAAGGAAACCCTGCGCGAAACCGACCGGCGGCAGTTGGACGAGATCACCCGGCGGCTTGATGTGATCGACACCCAGATTGCCACCGCGCAGACCCGCCGCGACGAATTGCAGGCCGCCCTTGCCGGCACGCCCGAGGTGGAGCGGGTGATGGCCGGCTATGACCTCATGCTGTCGCAATTGCAGGACCAGTATGAGATTGCCAACCGCCGCAAGGCCGAGGCCGATACCGACCTGCGCCTTGCCGAACGTCAGCAGGCCGAACGGCTGACCCTTCTGGACCGCGCCATCACCCCGGAATACCCGATGGGCGGCGGCGGCAAGAAGATCGCCATTGCAGGTGCCCTTGCCAGCCTGATGGCCGGGCTTGGTCTGGCTTTCCTTCTGGACCTCATGCATCCGGTGGTGCGCACCGCCGCGCAGATGGAGCGTCAGCTTGACCTGCGCCCGGTGGTCTCGATCCCGGAAATCAGAACGCAGAAACGGCGCGGCTTGCTTGATCTGGGTGCGGATCGGGGCAAACCGCTGTTGGGGCTGACGCGCAACGCCATGATCGTCGTGGCAACCGCCGTGATGGCGCTGGTCGCAGGTGTCATGGCCTGGACCGCCAAGACCCGCTGACCGCACCAACGGCGCAAAGACAAAGGGCGGCCCCTTCACGGGCCGCCCTTTGCTTTTCACAAGGTTTGTTCAGTAGCCGGTGCCCTTGAGCATCACGCCAACGGTGCGGAACAGAATCTTGATGTCGCTCCACAGCGACAGATCCACCTCATAGGTCGTGTCATATTCGGCCCGCGCCTCGAACGTGGTGCGGTTGCGGCCCGCCGTCTGCCACAGGCCGGTGCAACCCGGGCGCAGCGCGTAATAGGCCAGCCCCGGATAAAGCGCCTGCTGGCTGATCATCATGGGACGCGGACCGACAAGGCTCATATCGCCCTTTAGCACGTTCCAGAGCTGCGGCAATTCGTCGAGCGAGCTTTGCCGGATGATCTTGCCGACCCGGGTGATCCGCGGGTCATGCTTGAGCTTCTGGGTCTGGTCCCATTCCAGCCGCGCTTCGGGATGGGCAAGCAGATACTCGTCCATCCGCGCATCGGCATCGGCCACCATGCTGCGCAGCTTCCACATGCGGAAGCGGCGGCCATCCTTGCCGACCCGCATCTGCGAGTAGAAGGGGCGCCCGCCATCGCGGGCCACCATCACCGCCAGCACGGCCACCACCGGCACCACAACGGGCGCCGCCAGCAAGATCGCGGTCACATCCATGGCGCGCTTGACCATGTTGCGATACAGCCCCCGGCGACGCGGCAGAACGGTATCAAGCCCTGCTTCAGCCGCGGCAGGAAGGGTCTCGGCGCGATGGGCGCCGAACTCGGGAAAGGTCATCGTCATTGTCGGTCACCCGTAGACAATGGCGCAGAGGTCAGGCCGCGTGTTGCCTGCCCGCTGACGCGGGCACGCAAGAGATAGCCGGTCAAACCGGGTGGACAATTTGAATTCGCAGCACATTTTCCGCACTCTTGAAGTACGCCCCCAAGACACATTTTAGCCGAAATTTAGCCAACTGCGCGACAACAACCGAAAGGGCGAAGGGCTGTTTACGCTGGGTTAACCAACAAAATGTGCCACGCACTCGCCAGACTCTTGCCGCAATTTCGGCGCCGTCAACCACGGGTTGCAGGGCATCTCCCAAGGCAAGAAAACGCGCGCAAAGTGATTCGCCACAGCCAACCTCAGGATCGGCAGGCGGCCGCGCCATCGGGCTGCAGCGCTTGCCGTTTTGGCCGTTTCCACAGCAGGATCAATGGCCGCGCCCGGCCCTCTGCCGCATCCGCAACGCCACCAGACCGCCGACGGCCACGGTCCCGCCCGAAGTCCAGGCCATCAGCAGCAAGACAGGCCCGGCCTCGGCGGCAATGGCGGTGAAGCCCGGCGCGGCAAGGCCACCCAGAACAGCACTCAACACCACGCTCGCCGCCATGCGGACCCCCTGCCAACCCGGATCAGCCCATCTTTGCACGATTTGGAAACAATTCCAGCCCGAATCACGCATTGTTGCCGTAGGATCACCCCGCCAGCAGGGCCGCGTTCCGCCACAGGACCAAAGCGGCCAAGACCGCCGCCAGCGCAAAGAAGCCCGCATCATGCGCCGCATCCCAGGCCCGATGCCGCCGCGCCAGCCAGATGATCGGCAGATGCATGATGCAAAGCGCCGCCCCCTGCGCCGCCAGCGCCCCGTAAAGCCCGCCAAAGTGCATTCCCGCCAGAAAGGCCGCCGTCTGCAACACCGCCTTCAGCGCGATCACCAGAAAGTAGTTGCGCGAATCCCCCACCGCCAACGCCGACTGGTCATAGGTCATGCCGATCACCCCGGGCATCTGCACGCAAGCCATCACCACCACCACCGCCGCCGCCCCGCCATAGCGCGCATCGTAAAGCAGCCCGACCAGCGGCGCCCCGGCAAGCCCCAGCACGCCCAGCAGCCCCAGCGTGCCCCCCGTCACCAGCAGCCGCAGCCGCCGCATCCGCGCCGCGTTCTGCGCGCTCGCCGCCGGGGGATGATCCCGGTAAAGCGGGATCAGGATTCGCCCCGTCACCGCCCCGGCCAGCAGAACGGGAAACGAGGCGAGGAACCAGCCGATGTTATAAATCCCCAGCTCCTGCAGGCTCAGATAGGCGCCGAAAATCGCCTTGTCGCCCTGCGACAGCAGAAAGCCGCAGGCGGTGGACAGGAAAATCCACTTGCCGAACCGGACCAGGTCACGCCCCGCCGCCGGCTCCCAGTGAAAGCGGTTGGCCGGCCCCGGCAGAAAGCGCCAGGTCAGCACCAGTTTGGCCAGCGCGCCCAGAATGGCGCCGATCACCAGCGCCCAGACCGAACGCAGCGCAAAGGCCAGCACCACCATGGCCGCAATGGCAATGACCTGCGCAATCAGGTCCAAGAGCGTCAGCCGCCCCAGCAGAAGATGCCGGTTCGCCGTGTCGATCCGCGTCGGGTTGAAGCCCGAAATCAGCAGCGTCAAACCGGCGGCGGGCAGCAGTTGCATCAGGTCGGGCGCCTCGTAAAACCGCGCCATCGGCCAGGCCAGCGCACAGGTCGCCGCCCAAAGCACCGCACCGCGCGCCACATTCAACGTGAAGGCGGTATCGAGGAAATCCCGCTCATCCCCGCGGGGGCTGGCCGAAATCGCCGGGCCGACGCCCATGTCGGAAAACATCGCCAGCCCGACCAGCGCCACCGAAACCAGCGCCATCACCCCGAACGCCTCGGGGTAGAGGAGCCGCGTCAGGATCAGGTTTGACGCCAGCCGCAGCGCCTGCGTCACCGCATAGCTGCCCGCGGTCAGCATCGAACCGCGCAAAGCGCGGGCGAACAGCCCCTGACCGGAAAGACGTTGAAGGATCCCCATCATGGCGCGACCCTAGTGCGGCTTGCCGCAACTGCGAAGGGGGGAAATTTGGCACCCGGTCGCCCTGACCTGCCCGGCGGATGCCTCCGGCGGGGATATTTGGGCCAAGATGAAAGGGTTTGCCTTAACTTTGCCAAAGGGCTTGGGTAGGGCGGGAGCGGTTCTTCGGGGGTCTTCGTGAAGCTTGCCTATCTGGTCAATACCTATCCGCGTGCCTCGCACAGCTTCATCCGGCGCGAGATTGCCGCGCTGGAGCGGCGGGAGCATCAGGTGTTGCGGCTGGCCATGCGGTCAGACCGCGGGGCGCTGAAAGACCCGGCGGATCTTGCCGAGGACAGGCGCACGGCGCATCTGCTGGAAATGGGGGCTTCGCGGCTGCTGTTGTGCGCGTTTGGCTGGATGACGCGGCATCCGGGCGGGGCGTTTCGCGCGCTTCGGCTCGCGCTGGCCTGCGGCGGGCGGGCCGAAGGGGGCGCGCGGCTGCGGCATCTGATCTATTGGATCGAGGCGGCCGCGGTGGCGCGGCGCTGTGCTGCGGAAGGTGTCGCGCATCTGCATGCCCATTTCGGCACCAATCCGGCAACGGTCGCCATGCTGGCGGCGGAAATGGGCGGGCCGCGCTGGAGCTTCACCGTTCACGGGCCGGAAGAGTTCGACGCACCCATGGGTCAATCTCTGGGCGAAAAGATCGCGCGGGCGGGCTTTGTCGTGGCGATATCCTCCTATGGGCGCAGCCAGCTTTGTCGCTGGGTCGGGACGGAGCATTGGGACAAGATTGCCGTGGTCCATTGCGGGATCGAACCGGCACGGTTTGCCCCCGTGCCGCTGCCTTCGGCGCTGCGGCTGGTGGCCATCGGGCGCTTTGCGCCGCAAAAGGGTTTTGCGCTGCTGATCGCGGCGCTGGCGCAGGTGCCGGAAGTCCGGCTCACTTTGGTCGGCGATGGCGAGTTGCGCGGGGAGATCGCGGCGGCGGTGGCGGCGCATGGGCTGCAAGACCGGGTGGATTTCGCGGGCTGGCAGGATGAGACCGGGGTGAGCCGGGCGCTGGCCGAGGCGACGGCGCTGGTGCTGCCCTCCTTCGCCGAGGGTCTGCCGGTGGTGATCATGGAAGCGATGGCCATGGGCCGCCCGGTGATCGCCACCGCCATTGCCGGGGTGCCGGAACTGGTCACGCCCGAAACCGGCTGGCTGGTGCCCGCAGGCGATGCCGGGGCATTGGCCGGGGCGATTTCGGCCTTGGCCGCCACCTCGCCCGCCCGGTTGGCCGAAATGGGCGCTGCCGGTCGCGCCCGGGTGCTGCAACGCCATGACATCGACCGCGAGGCTGCGCGCCTTGCCGCCCTGTTCGGAGAGACCTGATGGACATTGTGCTGTGCTGTGCCAGCCATTCGGATGACATCCTGAACGGCAATCTGGCGCGTTCGCCCTGCGTCACCTCGGGTGCGCTGCCGCTGCATGTCGAGCGCGGGGCACCCTCGGCTTCGGTCGCCTATAACCGGGCGCTGGCGGCGACCGAGGCCGGGATCGTGGTGTTCGTCCACCATGACGTCTATCTGCCCTTGGGCTGGGACCGGCTCTTGCGGGCGCGGCTAGCGGAATTGCCCGACGATTGGGCGCTTTACGGCAGCTATGGCATCGGGCTGGACGAGGCGCTGATCGGGCCGGTCTGGTCATCGTCGATCGGGATTCTGGCGGGACGGGTGCCGGTGGCGCCGGTCGAGGTGCAAAGCTTTGACGAGCTTTTGTTTGTGATGCGCCGCAGCGCCGGGATCAGGTTTGATGAGGGGCTGCCGGGCTGGCACCTTTATGGCACCGATATCGTGACGATTGCCCGGGCCGCAGGCTTTCGCGCCTATGCCGGGGCGCTGCCGGTGATCCATAACGACCGCTATCACGAGGAACTCGGCAGCGATTTCACCGAATGCTACCGCTATTTGCAGCGCAAATGGCATGACCGCCTACCGCTGCGAACGGCGGTGACCAAGATCAGCCGGTCGGGGTTCTATCTGTGGAAAGAGGGCTGGAAGACCCGCCGCTCGACCCCGCTGCGCGAAAGGCTCGCGGTGGGAACCGGGCATGAGCCGGAGTTTCTGGCCCGGCGCTGCGGCTGGGCCGATCTGGGGCCTTCGGCCTGACAGGGCAGAACCGGGGGTTTCACACCCCCGGACCCCCGTGGAGTATTTCCAAAGGTGCAAATGCCAGGTCAGAGCGCGCGCAGCGCCCCGGCGACGGCCTGCGCCAAAGCCGCATGGGCCTCGGGTTCGAAATGCACGCCGTCTTGCGGGCTGACCTCGATCACCTGACCGGCATCCAGAAACCCGCAGCCCCGGGCGCGGGCAAGGGCGGCATAAAGCGGCGGCAGCGCGAGCGAGCGGGCGCGGGCGCCATAGAACTGATCGGCGATCGGACCTTGCTCCAGCACCGGCGGCGGGCAGATCAGCAGAATGCGGAAACCACCGTGGCGGGTCTGCATCTCGGGCGACTGCGCGATGTCCAAGAGGCTCGCCAGCCCGCCGGTCACCAGCTCGGGCGAGGCGCCGAAGCGGGCCTTCACATCATTGGTGCCCAGCATGATCGTCAGAACGTCGATCGGCCCGTGACTTTGCAGCGCGATCTTCAGCCCGTCCTGCCCGTTCATATGGGCGCCCATCACCGGATCGGCGAATTGCGCGGTGCGGCCCGGCAATCCCTCTTCCACCAGCGTCCAGCCCAGCGCGCGGGCGGCCAGCACCGACCAGCGGGTGGCAGCGTCAAAGCGGTTATACTGGCCAAGATCGACAATCGGCGGCGTGCCATGGGTGTTGCTGTCGCCATAGGTCATCAGAACGGTCATATCGCCCCCTTTGCCGCATCGGGGCCGCTGCCCCCTTCAAACTTCGTTCTATCGGTTGCATATATGCGCACAACCGCTTTCCTGATGAGGATGCCATGTTCGGGATCACCGACAAACCCGCCGCCGCCGCCGCCCCGTCCGACCTGATCAAGGACGCCACCGAAGCCAGCTTCATGGCGGATGTGATCGAGCCCTCGGCCCAGGTGCCGGTGATCGTCGATTTCTGGGCGCCGTGGTGCGGGCCCTGCAAGACGCTGGGACCGGCGCTCGAGGCGGCGGTGATCGCCGCCAAGGGCCGGGTGAAGATGGTCAAGATCAACGTTGACCAGAACCAGATGCTGGCCGGTCAGCTGCGCATCCAGTCGATCCCGACCGTTTATGCTTTCTGGCAGGGTCAGCCGGTCGACGGCTTTCAGGGCGCCCTGCCGCCGTCCGAGGTGAAGCGCTTTGTCGACACCATCGCCGCCATGGGGCCGGAGCCGGATGGCGGGCTGGCCGATGCGCTGATCGCGGCCGAGCAGATGCTGGAAGAGGGGGCCGCAGCCGATGCCGCCGAAACCTTTGCCGCCATTCTGGAGGAAGAGCCGGGCAATGCCGCCGCCTATGCCGGGCTGATCCGCAGCCATCTGGCCTTGGGCAATCTGGATGAGGCGGCGGGGCTGGCCGACAAGGCCCCCGCCGAGGTAACGAAATCCAAAGAGGTCGAGGCGACCCGCGCCCAGATCGAACTGGCCCGGCAGGCCGCCAAGGCCGGTCCGCTGGACGAATTGCACGCCTTGCTGGCCAAAGACCCGACCAACCGGCAGGCGATGTTCGACCTTGCCACCGCCCAGCACGCCGCCGGCGATGTCGAAGGCGCGGTGACGACCCTGCTGGACCTCTTCAAACTGGACCGCGAGTGGAACGAGGGCGCCGCCCGGGCGCAACTGATGGTGATTTTCGAGGCGCTGAAGCCGACCGATCCCGTCGTTCTGAAGGGTCGGCGCCGCCTGTCGTCGATGATCTTTGCCTGAGGCCGCAATCGCCCTAGGTTCAGGGGTATGAAACGCATCGCCGACCTGCCCGAGGTGATCCCGCTGTTCCCGCTTCCGGGGGCGCTTTTGCTGCCGCGGGCGCGGTTGCCGCTGCATATCTTCGAGCCGCGCTATCTGGCGATGCTGGAGGATTGCATGAAGACCCCGGCCCGGCTGATCGGCATGATCCAGCCGCGCAGCCTGCCGGGCGGTGAGACGCGGCTGTCCGCCATCGGCTGTGCCGGGCGTCTGACCGGGTTTTCCGAAACCGAAGACGGCCGCTATATGATCACCCTCACGGGCCTGTCGCGGTTTCGGCTGCTGGACGAGGTGCAGGGCGGTTTCACCCCCTATCGCCGGGGCCGGGTGGACTGGGCCAGCTTTGCCCGCGACCTTGGCGCGGCCGAAACCGATCCCGGGCTTGACCGCGAAGGCTTCATGGCGCTGCTGGCGCGGTTCTTCACCCTGCGCAAGCTGGGCAGCGACTGGACCAACCTGCGCGAGGCCGAGGATGAAATGCTGATCAACGCGCTCTCCATGCTCTTGCCCTTCGCACCCGAAGACAAGCAGGCGCTGCTCGAGGCGCCCTCGCTTGTCACCCGGCGCGAAACGCTGGTGACGCTGATCGAATTTGCCCTGCGTTCTGGCGGGGCCCCGGATGAGGTGCTGCAATGACCCCTTCAACACCCTTCGACCGCCGGATGCTCGAGGCGCTGGTCTGCCCCGTCACCCAAGCCATGCTGACCTACGACCCCGAGACGCAGGAGCTGGTCTCGAAAGCCGCGCATCTGGCCTTTCCGATCCGCGACGGCATTCCGATCATGCTGGCCAGCGAGGCGCGGGCGATCGACTGAGGCAGCGCGTCACGCCACCCGCCGCGCCGCCTGCGTCTGCCCGTCATAGCCCCAGCTTTCCGCCGGAATCTCGTGGATCATCCCATAGCTTGCCACCGGAAGGGCCGGCCCCGCCACCTCGCGCATCAACATGCCGACCGCCTCCAGAAAGGCGGCTTTCTGCGCCTGCGTGTTGGTGCCTTCGGTCACCGCGATTTCCAGATGGGCAGCCACGGGCACCGGCGCCGCCCCCACGGCCCATCCCGCCACCGCGATCTCTTCGATCAGCACCGCCGTCAGGTCATGGCGCTTGCCAAGATGCTGCGCGGTCAGATCGGTCAGGCGGCGTTGCAGCGTCTGACGCCGCAGATCGGTCAGGGCAAGCCCGGCAAGGCGCAGGTGAAGAAAGGGCATCATGGTCTCCTCGTTTTCGATGCCTCTGCTTGACACAAAACCATATTTCGGAAAATTTGGAAGTTATTACCAGATATTTCGGAATACCCAATACATGCCGCTGCCCTCCAACCTGCCCACCGATTTCCTGCGCAGCTTTGTCGCCGGGGTGGACCTTGGCGGCCTTTCCGCCGCCGCAACCCGGCTGGGCCGCAGCGCCTCGACCCTTTCCCTCCAGATCGACCGGCTGGAAGAGATTGCCGGAACCGCGCTGTTCATTCGCAAGGGCCGGGGTCTGGCGCTGACCGAGGCGGGGGCGGCACTGCTCCCCTATGCGCGCCGGATGCTGGCCCTGAATGACGAGGCGCTGACCCGGCTCGCCGATCTGGGTGCCATGTCGGGCTGGCTGCGGCTGGGGCTTGCCGAGGATCTGGCCGAAGGCTGGCTCCCCGGCCTGCTGGGCCGCTTCACCCGGGCGCATCCAGACCTGCGGCTGGAACTGCAATCGGGCCGGGGCAGCCAGTTGACGGCGGCGCTGGCGGCGGGCGATCTGGACCTTGCGCTGTTCTGGACGCCCGACGGCACGGTTGGCCCGGGCGATGCCTGCCTGCAGACGCTTCCCATCCGCTGGATCGGCGCGCAGGGCCAGCTTCCCCCGGCCAGCGGCCCGCTGCCGCTTCTGGCGATGTCATCGCCCTGCCATGTCCGCGACCGCGCCGTCGCCGCGCTGGAGGCACAGGGCCGCGACTGGCATCTGGCGCTGTCGAGCCATGGGCTGGCCGGAATCTGGGCTGCCGCCCGCGCCGGTCTTGGCGTTACCCCGCGCGCCATCGCCGCCCCCCTGCCCGAGGGGCTGGCCCCGCTGCCCGACAGCGCCGGATTGCCCGGACTGGGCGATACCCACCTGATCCTGCGCCACGCCAGCGCCAGCCCGCCCCGGGCGGCGCTGCGGCTGGCCCAACTGATCAGGGACGAGCTGGACGCGCCACGCTAAAGCGGCCGTCCTGCCAGCAACCGCGGCAATTCCCCGGTCAGCCCCGCCGCCTGCCGGATAAAGCCGCGCCGCAACCCCGGCAGGGCGTTGACCAGCCCAAGGCCAAGGTCGCGCCCGGCCCGCAACAGAGGGTTATCGTTGGAAAACAGCCGGTTGACCGTATCCATGCCCAAAGCCAGCGCCGTGCTGTCGAACCGCCGCCAGCGCTCATAGCGTTCCAGCACATCCAGCGCACCGATATCCTCGCCCCGCCGCGCCGCCTCGACCAGCACCTGCGCCAGCGCACCCACATCACGCAGCCCAAGGTTCAACCCCTGCCCCGCAATCGGATGCACCCCATGGGCCGCATCGCCCACCAGCGCCACGCGCGGCGCCACGAACCGCTCGGCCAAGGACAGCGACAAGGGATAGGTGAACCGCGCACCTGCCAGCGAAATCTCGCCCAGAAATTCCCCGAACCGGGGGCGAAGCGCCGCAAGATAACCCGCGTCGTCCAGCGACTGGATCGCCGCAGCCGCCGCATCCGTCTCGCTCCATACGATGGACGAATGATGCCCGCCCGGCAGCGGCAGAATGGCCAAAGGCCCGGAGGGCATGAAGAATTGCTGCGCAATCCCCTGATGGTCGCGGGCGTGCTGCACCGCCGTCACCAGCGCCGTCTGGCCATAGCCCCAGCCCTGCCGCCGGATGCCCGCCCGCGTGGCCGTGCCCGAGCCGCGCCCGTCGCAGCCCAGAACCACCGCCACCCGCAACCGCCGCCCAGAGGCGAGCGTGGCGGTGATCCCCGCCGCCTCTACCTCTTGCGCCGTCACCACCTCGCCCGACAGGAGGGTCAGGCCCGGCGCGTCGGCCATCGCGGCAAGGAAAGCCGCGTAAAGATGGCGGTCCTCGGCCATGAAACCCATCGGCCCCTCTTCGATCTCGGCCGCATCGAAGGTCAGGAAGAACGGCGCCGGCCCCTGCCCCGGGCGTCCGTCGCTGGCCTTGATTTGCAGGATCGGCTGCACCTGACCGGCCAGACGCGGCCAGACACCGATCCCCGCCAGAAGCCGCTGCGAGGCAATGGCCAGCGCATAGGCCCGCCCGTCAAACCCCGCTTCGGCCCGGGCGGGGGCCGGGCGCGCATCCGCCACCACCACCCGCAACCCGGCCTGCGCCAGCGCCAGCCCAAGGGCGGGGCCGTTCAGCCCGCCGCCCACGATCAGAATATCCGCATCCCGTTCCATGGGCCGAATATGGCGCCTCGGGCGGGATTGTCCATGCGCCCCCTTGCCGCTAGCTTCGCTTGCGGCAAGGGCGCGAAAAATTTTCGCCGAAAATTTTTCTGTCCCCGCCCGTCACGCCGGAGGCAAAATGTCGATCACCTGGTCCAATATGACGGCGGCAGAGCTTGGCCGCGAAATCGCCGCCGGGCGCATCCATCCGGTGGAGCTGACCGAGTTCTTTCTGGAGCGGATCGCCAGCCACCCGCTGGCGCCGCGCATCTATGCCCGCGCCACCGCAAACCGCGCCCGGGGCGAGGCGATGGGGGCTGCCAGCCGTGCCAAGGCCGGGCTGCGGCGGGGTCTGCTCGACGGGGTGCCGCTGTCGTGGAAGGATTTGTTCGACAGTGCCGGCGTGGCAACCGAGGCCGGTTCGGCCCTGCTGCGCGGCAGGACACCCGAAGCGGATGCCGCCGTTCTGGAAACCGCCACGCGCGAAGGCACCATCTGTCTGGGCAAGACCCATATGTCGGAACTGGCGTTCTCCGGGCTGGGCCTGAACCCCGTGACGGCGACAAGCCCCTGTATCAACGATGAAAATGCCGTGTCCGGCGGGTCATCGTCTGGGGCCGCGGCCTCGGTCGCCTATGGGTTGGCGCCTGCGGCCATCGGCTCGGACACCGGCGGGTCGGTGCGGATTCCGGCGGCGTGGAATGACCTTGCGGGTCTGAAGACCACCTCGGGCCTGTTGCCGCTGCGCGGGGTGGTGCCGCTCTGCGAGCGGTTCGATACCGTGGGCCCGCTGGCCCATTCGGTCGAGGATTGCGCTCATCTTCTGGCCGTGTTGCAAGGCGGGCGGGCGCCTGACCTGAGCGGTTCCAGCCTTGCCGGGGCGCGGCTGGCAGTGCTGGAAACCGTGGCGCTGGACGATCTGCGCCCGCGCCCGGCGCAGGGCTTTGACGATGCGCTGTCGCGGCTGACCCGCGCCGGGGCCCGGCTGGAGCGGCTGGCCCTGCCCGAGGTGGCCGAGGCGATGGCACTGGCCGGCGCGCTTTTCACCGCCGAAGCCTATGGCATCTGGGAGGCCACGATCGAAGCCGCGCCGGAAAAGATGTTCCCCCGCATTCTCGAACGGTTCCGCGCTGGGGGCAGCATCGCGGCCAAGGATTATGTCGCAGGCTGGCGGCGGCTTGAGGTGCTGCGGCAAGGCTGGAGCGCCGCCACCGCTGGCTATGATGCGGTGATCCTGCCCACCTCGCCCATCCTGCCGCCCGATGCGGCGCGGCTGATGCAGGACCATGATTATTACGTCACCGAAAATCTTCTGGCGCTGCGCAACACCCGGATCGGCAATCTGTTCGGCCTTGCCGTGCTGACCCTGCCCACCGCGCAGCCTTCGTGCGGGATCAGTTTCATGACCCCGGGGTTCACCGAGGCTCGGCTGTTGCGGCTGGGCATGGCGGCGGAGCGGGCGCTGGCCTGAAACCGGGGTGCCCCGGCCCGCCCCCGGGGCCAGCCCCGGACCCCGGAGTATTTCGGGAAGGGCAAATGCAGGGCGGCGGGCCGCCGGTGCGGCGCAGCGAAAAAGCCACAAAGACGGCTTCCAAGCCCAAGATGCCCTTGGGTTTTTCTGGACCCGCCGAACTCTTCTGGCTATCCTTTGGTCAAACGGGGCGCAATGATCCCGGGATTGAGGCAGTCATGGCGTTTCCAGAGCGGTTTTCGAACCTGCCGGACTATGCGTTTCCGCGTCTGCGGAAGCTTCTGGATGCACATGCGCCCGGGGGCGACCCCGTTGCCATGACCATCGGCGAGCCGACCCATCCGATGCCGGATTTCGTCGGGCCCATTCTGGCCGCGAACCTGTCGGGTTTTGGTGTCTATCCGCCGAACGATGGCACGCCGGAATTGCTGGCGGCGATATCGGGCTGGACCGAGCGGCGCTATGGCGTGAGTGTCGGCAGCGAGCGGATCATGGCGCTGAACGGCACGCGCGAGGGGCTTTACAACGCCTGCCTTGCCATTGCGCCGGAAACCAAGCGCGGCAAGCCGCCGGTGATCCTGATCCCGAACCCCTTCTATCAGGTCTATGCCGTGGCCGCCGCCACCGTGGGGGCCGAGCCGCTTTATGTGCCGGCCGTCGCCGCCAACGGCTTTCTGCCCGATTACGCGGGCCTGCCTGCCGACGTGCTGGACCGGGTGACCGTGGCCTATATCTGCTCGCCCGCGAACCCGCAGGGCGCCGTGGCCAGCCGCGCCTATTGGGCGGACCTGCTGGCGCTGGCCGAAAAGCATGATTTCGTGATCTTTGCCGATGAATGCTATTCCGAGATCTGGCGCTCTGCCCCGCCGCCCGGCATTTTGCAGGTCGCGGCCGAGGTCGGCGCCGATCCCGAGCGGGTCTTTACCTTTCATTCGCTGTCGAAACGCTCGAACCTGCCGGGGCTGCGCTCGGGCTTTGTGGCGGGCGGGGCGCAGGGCATTGCCCGCATCCGCAAGCTGCGCGCCTTTGCCGGTGCCCCCCTGCCGCTGCCCATCCAGCGGGTGAGCGAGGCGGCCTGGGCCGACGAAGCGCATGTCGAAGCCAACCGCGCGCTGTATCACGAGAAATTCGCCATCGCCGCGCAGGTGTTTTCCGGCCTGCAAGGGTTCGATCTGCCCGAAGGCGGGTTCTTCCTCTGGCTGCCGGTCGAGGATGGCGAGGAGGCGGCGCTGCACCTGTGGAAAAAGACCGGGGTGCGGGTGTTGCCGGGGGCTTACCTCTCGCGCGATGCGGGCGGGCAGAACCCCGGCAAGGGTTACATAAGGGTCGCTCTGGTGGCCCCAAAGGAAGAAATGCAGCGCGGGCTGATCACGCTCCGCGACTGCCTCTATTGAGGACAGGCGAGAATGGCATCCTATCAGGTCCGGCAGCGCGATCCGCTTCTTGATCAGAACACCCAGGCCATGCTGGAACGGCGCGGGCGCGAGTTGCTGGGCCTGTTGCTGATCGGGCTGGCCCTCGCCTTCACCGCGATGCTGTGGAGCTATTCGCCCGAAGACCCGGGCTGGATGGTCGCCTCGGACAAGCCGGTGGCCAATGCCTTGGGCAGTTTCGGCGCTGCGCTGACCTCGACGCTGATCATCATTGGCGGCAAAGGGGCTTGGGGAATTCCGATGATCCTCTGCGCCTGGGGCCTGCGGTTTGTGCTGCATCGCGGGGCCGAACGGGCGGTGGGCCGTGTGGTTTTCGCGGTGATCGCCATTGCGATGGCCTCGGTCTATTGCGCGACGCTGGTTCCGGGGGCGGATTGGGTGCATTCCTTCGGTCTGGGCGGGCTCTTCGGCGATACGGTTTCGGGCGCGCTGGTGGGCATGGTGCCGGGTGGGGCGGGCTTTGGCCTCAAGCTGATTTCGGCGGCGACGGGGCTGACCCTTGTCGTGCTGATGCTTTACGTCATGGGCTTTGATCTGGCCGAGATGCGGGCGCTCTTGGCCTTTCTGGTGACCAGCCTGATCTATTCCTATTCCATTCTGCTTGGCGCTGCGGGCAAGGGCGCGCAGGGCACTGTCCGCGCCGCCAGCGCCATGCAAGAACGCCGCCGGGCCGCCGCGCCGCCGATGGCCGAAGCCGGACCGCGCGGTCTGGTGCGTCGGGCGCCGCCCGTCGTGGCCGAGGAGGCAGACCTGATCGACCCGGCCCCGCTGCGCCCCGCCCCGCTGCGCGCCGATCCCCGCTATGCCGAGCCGCTGGCCGAAGCGCCGCAATATGCGCCGCCGCGCGAAAAGGTCGGGCTTCTGGCCCGGATGCCCGCCCTGATGCGCCGCGTGATGGAGCCGGAACCGGAGCTGGTGGAACCCATGACGCAGGAGATCGACGATCTTGACCTGCCCGACGATGACCGGATCAAGGCGCGCATCAGCGATGCCGTCCGCTCGCGCACCCGCACGCCCGAAGCGGCGCTGAACCCGATCACCGCCGCCATCCAGCGCCGCGAACCGGCGATGAGCCGCCCGCGCGGGCCGCAGCCGCTGATCGCCGACACCCGCCGCCCGGCCCCGGCCCCCGTCGCGCCACCCGGCCTGCGGGCCGAGCCGCCCGTGGTCGCCCGTCCGGCCGCCGTGGCCAGCGCCGCGCTGACCCATCTGGCCCGCGCCGTGCCCCCGGCCCAACCGCCGCGCCCCGCCGCGCCGGTCAACGCCTTTGTCCATATCGACGAAGACGACTTGCCCGAAGACGACCTGCCCCGCACCGAGGATGAGGCCGCCGATGACTGGCAGCCCGACGGCGATTTCGAACCGGACTACGATCCCACCCCAGTCACCCCCCGCGCGCTGCCGGTGGTCGAGGTCAAGCGTGGCGTGGTGCAGCAACCGGCCAAGAAACCCGCCCTTTCGACCCGCGCCGTGCAAGAGGCACAGCCCCGCCTGCGCTTTGATGATCCGGCCCCAGCCTATGAACTGCCGCCGCTGTCGCTTCTCGCCTCGCCCGCCTCGATCCAGCGCCACACGCTGTCGAACGAGGCGCTGGAAGAGAATGCGCGGATGCTGGAAAACGTGCTGGATGACTATGGGGTCAAGGGCGAAATCGTCTCGGTCCGCCCCGGCCCGGTCGTGACCATGTATGAACTGGAACCCGCGCCGGGCCTGAAGGCCAGCCGGGTGATCGGTCTGGCCGACGATATCGCCCGCTCGATGTCCGCCCTTTCCGCCCGCGTCTCCACCGTGCCGGGCCGCACCGTCATCGGCATCGAACTGCCGAATGCCCACCGCGAAAAGGTGGTGCTGCGCGAAATCCTCTCGGCCCGCGACTTTGGTGACAGCCAGTTGCGCCTGCCGCTGGCCTTGGGCAAGGACATCGGCGGCGCACCGATCGTCGCCAACCTTGCCAAGATGCCCCACCTTCTGATCGCGGGCACCACCGGCTCGGGCAAGTCGGTGGCCATCAACACCATGATCCTGTCCCTCCTCTACAAGCTGACGCCCGAGGAATGCCGCCTGATCATGATCGACCCCAAGATGCTGGAACTTTCCGTCTATGACGGCATCCCGCATCTGCTGTCGCCCGTGGTGACCGATCCGAAAAAGGCCGTGGTCGCCCTGAAATGGGTGGTCTCCGAAATGGAGGACCGCTACCGCAAGATGTCCAAGATGGGCGTGCGCAACATCGAAGGCCACAATGGCCGCGTGCGCGAGGCGCTTGCCAAGGGCGAGATGTTCAAGCGCACCATCCAGACCGGCTTTGACGAAGACACCGGCGAGCCTGTGTTCGAAACCGATGAATACGCCCCGGTCTCCCTGCCCTATATCGTTGTGATCGTTGACGAAATGGCCGACCTGATGATGGTCGCCGGCAAGGAAATCGAAGCCTGCATCCAGCGCCTTGCCCAGATGGCCCGCGCCTCGGGCATCCACCTGATCATGGCCACGCAGCGCCCGTCCGTTGACGTGATCACCGGCACCATCAAGGCCAACTTCCCCACCCGGATTTCCTTCCAGGTGACCTCCAAGATCGACAGCCGCACCATCCTGGGCGAACAGGGCGCCGAGCAGCTTCTGGGCATGGGCGACATGCTCTACATGGCCGGCGGCGGGCGCGTCAGCCGTATCCACGGCCCCTTCGTGAGCGATGAAGAGGTTGAGGAAATCGTCAACCACCTCAAGAGCTTCGGCCCGCCCAGCTATATGTCAGGCGTGGTCGAAGGCCCGGATGAAGACTCCGCCTCCGACATTGACATGGTTCTCGGCCTCGGCAGCGGCGAGGGCGGCGACGATGCCCTCTACGATCAGGCCGTCGCCATTGTGGCCAAAGACCGCAAATGCTCGACCAGCTACATCCAGCGCAAGCTCGGCATCGGCTATAACAAAGCCGCAAGACTGGTGGAGCAGATGGAAGAGCAAGGGGTTGTGACGCCCGCGAACCACGTCGGCAAACGCGAAATCCTGATCGAGGAACGGTGATCACCAAACTTCCTGGCCCGAAAGGCACGGCGGTAAGGTACTTTCTTTGTGGTGCCGCCGTCGGCGCAGCTCTGATGTTTGCCTATGCCCGTCTGGAAACTGGCTATTGGCGAAGCCCCGGAGAGCTTTATGCAGAGATTCCCCGACTTCATGCCTGGGCAGTGCGGCTGATGGATTTAGGCGGCCCTGGCAGAGACGGGGCACAGGACTACCAGGTTCCCAAGAGCGAATGGGCCGCTCGAGGTGGCACCCTGAAAGAGTGTTTTGCCGGGGGCGCTGATGAGAGCCTGATTCAGTATCATGTCAGGGATAAGACGCTTTCCGGGGTCTACCGCTGCAAGATCGGGGACATGACGGGTGAGTTGGAAGTCGGGCTTCTCGAAGGGTACCTGCACGGCGAAATCGAATCGTCATATGAGTTTCGAATGCTTGACAGCTCGACGGCCGCTCCTATGCAGCCAATTGGTGTCTTCGGACGTTAACTTTCAAAACTCAGAAACGACCGAGCAGCTACGCCCGCTGGCCTATCGTGGCGAAAGACCGCAAATGCTCGACCAGCTATATCCAGCGCAAGCTTGGCATCGGCCATAACAAGGCCGCAAGACTGGTGGAACAGATGGAGGAACAAGGGGTTGTGACCCCCGCGAACCACGTCGGCAAACGGGAGATTTTGATCGAAGAGCGGTAAGCCCCCCAAAGGTGCGTGAAATCACGCACCCTACCGCCCGTAGGTCGGGGTTCACCCCGACGCCCTCGCCCCTCACCCCCGCGCCCGCTGATCCCGCAACGCCTTCAGCGCCTGCACCTGCGCCTTGCGCCGTTCCACATCTGTCATCTCGGCCAAAGCGGCGGCCTTGGCGGCCTCTTGCGCGGCCATGATCGACACGATTTCCTCCCGGATCTGCCGGACCTCATCGGCATGGCTGGGCGCATAATCTGTGGCCTTCACCACCTCGGCCAGCCGCGCCAGCATGAAGGCCCGCAAGACCGCGTTCATCCGCGTCAGATGCCCGGCCCCCATGCTGCGGAAGAAGCGCAGCACATCCTCGTCCACCCGCAGCGACACCGGGCATTTGGGCGGCGGCCCGACCTCTTGCGCGATGCGGTGCCAGTCGGCGGGAATGCGGGGCGAGCCTTCAAGGCCCCAGCGCAGGTCGGCCTCCAGATCGCGCAGGGTCTGGGCCAACTGATGATAGGCGGTTTTCGGGGCGGGTGGGCGCGGCATGGGCGGGCTCCTTTGCCCGCACAGCCTGCCGTAAAAAGGCCGCGCGCCGGTTAAGACGGCGCGCGGCCTGTATATACGCGTAATTTACGCAAACATGACGCGGAATGGACGGGAAGTTTACGCCCTATTCCGCCGGAACCGCAGCCCCCACCGGCACCGAACGGCTGCGGGTGTAGCGGGCATAGCCAAGGTCGCCATGCTCGATTTCCGGCGCCCGGCCGCTCACCAGATCGGCCAGCAGCCGGCCCGAACCGGCGGCCATGGTCCAGCCCAGGGTGCCGTGGCCAGTGTTCAGGAACAGGTTCGGAATGGTCGAGCGGCCCACCACCGGCGTGCCATCCGGCGTCATCGGGCGCAGCCCGCTCCAGAAGGTGGCGCGGCTCTGGTCGCCCGCGCCGCCGAACAGGTCTTCGACCGAATGTTCCAATGTTTCCCGGCGCTTGGGGTGCAGGGTGTTGTCGAACCCGGCAATCTCTGCCATGCCGCCCACCCGGATCCGGTCGCCCAGACGGGTGATGGCGATCTTGTAGGTTTCGTCCATCACCGTCGATTCCGGCGCCTTGGCCGCATCCACGATCGGCACCGTGATCGAATAGCCCTTCACCGGATAGACCGGCAGCTTGATGCCCAAAGGCCGCGCCAGAAGCGGCGAATAGCTGCCCAGCGCCAGCACAAAGGCATCCGCCGTCACCCGGCCCTGCGCGGTCTGCACCGCCACGATCCGCCCGCCCTCGGCCTCCAGCCGCTCAATCGCCACGCCATAGCGGAAGGTCACCCCCGCCGCCGCGGCCATTTCCGACAAGCTATTGGTAAACTTGAAGCAATCGCCGGTTTCATCGCCCGGCAGGCGCAGCCCCCCGGCGATCTTGTGGCGGCTGGTGGCCAGACCCGGCTCGGCCCGGATGCAGCCTTCGGCGTCCAGCACCTCAAACGGCACGCCATCGGCCTGCAACACCTTGATATCCTTGGCCGCGCCATCCACCTGCTTTTGCGTGCGGAACAGTTGCAGCGTGCCTTGGGTCCGCTCGTCATAGGTAATTCCGGTCTCGGACCGCAGCGCGATCAGGCAATCGCGGCTGTATTCGGCCAGCCGCACCATGCGGGATTTGTTCACCTCATAGGCGGCGGTGGTGCAGTTCATCAGCATCCGCGCAACCCAGGAAATCTTGGCCAGATCGGGCATCGGCTGAATGATCAGCGGCGCATGGCGCATGAAGAGCCATTTCATCGCCTTGGCCGGAATGCCCGGCGCGGCCCAAGGGCTGGCATAGCCGGGGCTGATCTCGCCGGCATTGGCAAAGCTGGTTTCCAGCGCCGGGGCGGGCTGACGGTCGATCACCGTCACCTCATGCCCCGCGCGGGCCAGATACCAGGCCGAGGTCACGCCGATCACACCTGCGCCCAGAACCACGATCTTCATCTGCGCTCTCCTGCCTTGTCAGCCGTTAAGGAATAGCGGACAGAATACGCGACAGCGCCGGGAGTTCTTGGCAAAGATACGGGCTGGATAGAGTGTTTTGCGAATTTTCTTCACTGTATCACAGTTTCAGTCGCGCTTTATTCTGCACAATTTCTGATCAGCCGCAGGAAACTGCGAAACCCCCGGTTCTGACGCAAGGAAACCATCGCCCTCCCCTGCTCACGGCCCGCTCACCGGCGGGTCGCCGCCATGTGAGCGGGCCGGGGGGTGCAGCCGGTTTTCGCTTGCCCTATATTGGCGCCATGAACATTCGCACTGCCCTTCTGGCCCCGCTTGCTTTTCTTACGCTGGCCCTGCCCGCTCTGGCAGACCCCATTCCGCTGGGCGATCTGTCGCGCTATCTCAACGGGTTGACGACGGTCGAGACCGATTTCACCCAGGTCAATGCCGACGGGTCGGTTTCGCTGGGCAAGGTCTTCATCAAGCGCCCGGGGCGGGTGCGGTTCGAATATGCCCCGCCGGACCGCAGCCTTGTGCTGGCCTCGGGTGGGCAGGTGGCGATTTTCGACGCGAAGTCGAACCAGCCGCCCGAGCAATATCCGCTCAAGCGCACGCCGCTGAACCTGATCCTTGATGCCAAGGTGGACCTTGGCCGCGCCAAGATGGTTGTCGGCCACCGCGAGGTGGAAAAGACCACCCGCGTTGTGGCCCAAGACCCTCAGCATCCCGAATACGGCACTATCGAACTGGTCTTCACCGCCAATCCGGTGACGCTGCGCCAGTGGATCATCACCGACGATCTTGGTCAGGCGACCACGGTGATCCTAGGCGAATTCAAGACCGGCGGCGAATTCAAGCCCTCGCTCTTCAACATCACCGACGAAGTGAGCCGCCGCAAGAAATAGCCTTCAGCGGCAATATTGCAGTTGCTGGCGATACATTTCCGAGCGGGCGCCCACCTTGGACGCCACCTCGACCAGCCACGGCTTGCCCAGATAGGACTGATTGGCATAGCCGGTCCGCCCCTCATGATAGGCCAGATACTGCGCTTCGGCGTCGGTCGGCGAAATGCCAAGCCGGTCAACGCTTTGCCGCATATACCAGCCCATGAAATCGGTGGCATCGGTGATCCGGTCGCGCCGGGCGTTGCCGCGCCGCTCTTCGCGCTGATACTCTTCCCATGTGCCGTCCAGCGCCTGGCTATAGCCATAGGCCGAGGATTGCCGCCCCATCGGGATCACCCCCAGCGCAAAGCGGTGCGGTGTGCGGGCATTGCCGACGAATTTCGATTCCTGATGGATCGCCGCCATCTGGACATGCACGGGGATGCCCCATTTGCGCTCGGTCGCCCGCATGGCTTTCAGATAGGCCGGCCGCTGGCTGACGATCGCGCAGGCGTCGTCAAGATCACGGGGCGCCGAAAAGTTGCCACCCCCGCAGGACGCGAGGACGAAAAACAGGATCGACGCACGGAGAGTTCTGCTCATCTGCCCCTCGCGCATTCATTTTGCGGCGAGGATAGGCGAAATCCGGCGGCAGGGAAATGGCGGAATCCCGGCCCCTCATCAGAAATCCGCGAGCAGCGACACCGACTGTCGCCGTCGGGCCACGGGATTGTTTCCCCCACCCCGGCGCCTGCGCAATGGACAGCACCCGGACAGAGGATTATTAACCGGGAACGGGGGGCGCTTGCGCTATGCTGAAGACGGACGCGAAATATCACATCGGTCAGGTGCTGCGCCATCGCAAGCATCCGTTCCGTGGCGTGGTCTTCGATGTGGATGCGATGTTCTCCAACACCGAGGACTGGTATCAGGCCATCCCCGAAGAGGCCCGCCCGTCGCGCGATCAGCCGTTCTATCACCTCTTGGCCGAGAATGACCAAAGCTACTATGTGGCCTATGTCTCGGAGCAGAATCTGGTGCCGGACGAAACCGGGGAACCCGTGACCCATCCCGATCTGCCCGATCTGTTCGGCGATTTCGAGGATGGCCGCTATCCGCTGCAATTTCAGTTGAACTGACGAAATTTCAGGTGCGGTTACCAGTTGGTAACGCCCCCTGCCTTAGGTTGTCGGAAACCGCTGGCATGAGGGCAGGATGGAGCTTCGGGCAAGGGAACAGAACGGCATCCTTGTGGTCCATGTGCAGCAGGACCGGATCGACGCGGCTTCGGCGATTCAGTTCAAGGACCGGATGCGCGAGGTGACGCAGGACAACCCGGCTTGTGTCGTGCTGGACCTGTCGCAGGTGGCTTTTCTGGACAGTTCGGGTCTGGGTGCCGTGGTTGCGGTGCGCAAGGCGCTGGGACCGGACCGCGTGCTTGAACTTTCGGGCCTCACGCCCAGCGTGCAGAAGGTGTTCCGGCTGACCCGGATGGATACGATCTTTCGCATCCACCCCAGCCTGCCCGATGGGCTGCGCGATGCCGACTGACAACCGGCCCGTGCGGGATGGGCCCTGCCCCGCCGCGCTGCAACTGACCATCCCCGGCCATGCCGAGGCGGTCAGCGCCGGTTTGCGCGCCCTGCTCGACGCCCGCCTGTTGCGCGCCCTGCCGGATGAGGGGCGCGGCACCGCTGAACTGGTGCTGGCGGAGGTGCTGAACAACATCGTCGAACATGCCTATGCCCGCCACTCGGGCGAGATTGAGGTGACGCTGTCGCGCGACGCCGGCGGCATCCTGTGCGAAGTGGCCGATACCGGCCTGCCCATGCCCCAAGGCGTACCGCCCGCCGGACAGCTCCCGCCGCTGGAGGGTGACAACCTGCCCGAGGGGGGATTCGGCTGGCATCTGATTCGCAGCCTTGCCCGGGATCTGGAATATCGGCGCGAAGGCGGGCGCAATCTTTTGCGGTTCCGGCTGGAAAGTTGACAATGCCCCGCCATTGCCGCCGTTGTTTCCAATTGAGGGAAACTGACGCGGGATTGCCTCATTTCGTCCGCGAATCCGCCCTCTGCCCCCCGGATATTGGCCCCGTAGCTGCATAAAGCTTCCCTCGGCGCCATGGATAACAGCCCCCACCCAAGTTCGTGGCGCCGAGGACTTTACCCCCCTACATCCCCAGAACCATCAGCGCCCCGGCGCGGAGCTGCCCCATGGCCTGCAATCCGGGCGCCTGCTGCGGAAGTCCCGACAATGCCGCAATCCGCCCCTTATTTCGCCATGCGGCGCTGCGAAACCCCATCCTGTAGCTGCATAAAGCTTCCCTCGGCGCTGTGGATGAAAGCCCCCACCCAGTTCGCAGCGCCGAGGTCTGCCCTTGCAACTTCTGCATCACCCCCTAGGCTTGGCCGACAGGGGGACATGTCATGCGCGATTTCCAACTTCCCGGCCGCTCGGCCACTTATGCGACGAACGGCATGTGCGCCACCTCGCATCCGCTGGCGGCCAAGGTGGCAATCGACATTCTGCAGGCGGGCGGCAACGCCGCCGATGCCGCGATTGCCGGCGCCGTCCTGCTGGGGATTTGCGAACCGCAGATGACCGGGATCGGCGGCGACTGCTTTGTGTTGCTGAAACCCGCCGGATCGAACGAGATTCACGCCCTGAACGGCTCGGGCCGCGCACCTGCCGGGCTTTCGGCAGCGGCGATGCGCGACCGCGGCCTGACCTCGGTGCCGCTGCGCGGCATCGAATCGGTAACGATGCCCGGCGCGGTGGATGCCTTTTGCCGCCTGAATGCCGATTGGGGCACGATGGGGCTGGACCGCGTTCTGGCCCCCGCGATCCGCTATGCAGACGAGGGGGTGCCGGTCGCCCCCCGTGTCGCCTTTGACTGGGCCGAGGATGCGCCCTGCCTGCAGGGCGACGCCCGCCGCTTTCTGCTGCTGAACGGCGAGGTGCCGAAGGTGGGCCAGCTTTACCGCGCGCCCGGTCAGGCCGAGGTTCTGCGCCGCATTGCCGCCGAGGGGCGGGCGGGGTTCTATGACGGCGAGGTTGCCGAAGACCTGATCACCTCGCTGCGGGCGCTGGGGGGCAGCCATTCTGCCGACGACCTCAACACCACCCGCTGCGACTGGACCACGCCGGTTTCGGGCGACTATGGCGGAATGGAACTGGTTGAGCATCCGCCGAATGGCCAGGGCGCCACGGCGATCCTGATGCTGAACATTCTCAAGCACTTCGACCTTGCCGCGCTGGAGCCTTTCGGCACCGCCCGCGCCCATATCGAGGCCGAGGCGGCCAAGCTGGCCTATGACGCCCGCAACCGCTTTATTGCTGAGGCCACAACGCGGCTGGACCACATGCTGGCGCCCGAGACGGCGGCAAAACTGGCCGCGCTGATCGACCCCAAACGCGCCATGGCCGCCGCCGCCCCGCTGACCGAGGCGGTCCACAAGGACACCGTCTATATCACCGTGGTGGACCGCGACCTGATGGCGGTCTCGCTGATCTATTCGATCTTCTGGGGCTTTGGTTCCGGCCTGACCTCGGCCCGCTTCGGCATCAATTTCCAGAATCGCGGCGCCGGGTTCAGCCTGCAGGAAGGCCATCCGAATGAGGCGGCAGGCGGCAAACGCCCGATGCACACGATCATTCCCGGGATGCTGCGGCAGGGCGGGCGGGTGGTGATGCCCTTCGGCGTGATGGGCGGCGCCTATCAGCCGAACGGCCATGCCCGCTTTGTCACCAACCTGACGACCTATGGCATGGACCTGCAATCGGCCATCGACGCGCCGCGCAGCTTCTCGGGCGCCGAAGGCATGGCCGTCGAGCGCGGCTATCCCGAACCCGTGCGCGCCGAACTGGCGGCGATGGGGCATGAGGTGTCGGTCCCGACCGATCCGATCGGCGGCGCACAGGCAATCCTGATCGACGAGGCGGGCGTTCTGATCGGTGGATCGGACCCGCGCAAAGATGGCTGCGCTTTGGGGTACTAGGATGGATTATAACGCCGCAACCGAAAGCATCCGCGCCCTCTGCCATGGCGAGACGGACACTGTCGCCCTGATGGCCACGCTAGCCTGTGAGATTCACCATGCCCACCCTTATGCCGACTGGACCGGGTTTTACCGCGTGGTGGCGCCCGATCTGCTGAAGATTGGCCCCTATCAGGGCGGCCATGGCTGCCTTGTGATCCCGTTCGCGCGCGGGGTCTGCGGGGCTGCGGCGCGCTCGGGGCAGGTGCTGAACGTGCCCGATGTCGATGCCTTCCCCGACCATATCGCCTGCGCCTCTTCCACCCGGTCCGAACTGGTGCTGCCGGTCTGGAACGGCGCCGGGCGGCTACTGGGCGTGCTGGACATCGACAGCGACACGCCCGCAGCCTTTACCAAGGCCGACGAAGACTGGCTGGTGCCGCTCTTGGCCGAAGTGTTCGAGAGGGCGGAATGATGCGCGGCTCCTGCCTTTGCGGTGCCGTGGCGTTCGAGGCCGACCCGCCCTACCGCGAGGTGGTGGCCTGCCACTGCACGCAATGCCGCAAGACGTCGGGGCATTACTGGGCTGCGGCTTCGGTGACACATGACCGCTTCCGTCTGAGCGAAAAGCGCGGGCTGGCATGGTTCCGGTCTTCGACAAGCGCCACCCGGGGCTTTTGCCGCGACTGCGGGGCCTCGCTCTTCTGGCAGCCCGAGGGTGAGGCACGCATTTCCTTCGCCGCCGGCTGCATCGACGGGCCGACAGGGCTGTCGCTTGAGGCGCATTGGTATGCCGAAGATGCGGGCGACTATTACCGCCCCGAAGGCCCGCCTCCGCCGCCCACCCGGGCCGAAACCCTGCACGGAAGCTGCCTTTGCGGCGCCAACCGCTTCACCCTGCCCGGCCCGATGGGCGCGGTGACCGCCTGCCATTGCAGCCAGTGCCGCAAGACTTCGGGCCATTACGCCGCCTCTTTCGATGTTGATGAGGCGTCCGTGGTCTGGCAGGCCCGCAAGACCGCCAGCTTCACCACCCCGGGTGGCGGCAGCCGCAGCTTTTGCCCCGATTGCGGATCGAGCCTTGGCTTCCGCGCCGCCGACGGCAGCTTTTCCATCGAGGCAGGCGTGATCGACAACCCCACCGGCGGGATGCTGACAAGCCACATCTTCACCGCCGACAAGGCGGATTATGTCGTGCTGGACGACGGCCTGCCACAAGAGCCGCAAGGGTAAGCCAAAGGCAAAGCCCTGAGGTTTGCACCTTGCCAAATACTCCCGCCGGAGGCACCGGCACCCCCTTTGCAACGCTGCCACAGCTCGCGCGGCAGCGCCGCAGGCGGGGGCTCGATGCCCGTTGCCTGCGGCTCCCCCTTTCCGGTCAGATCCGCCGCGATGGCACCCAGGCATAGCCCGAGGGGCTGAGGATCACCGCCTCGCGCAGCCCATGCCCCGCCTTGTCCACCGGCGCCTGCAACACCATCCCGCTCTCGAACGCCTGTGCCCGGGCCGCAGCCTGATCCGGGTCCGCCTCATGCAGGCGCAACTCGATCCCGGCACCGCGCGGCCCCGCCTCGGGCAGCAGCGCCGACAGCGGGTGGCGGCCAAAGCTCGCGTCGGAATGCAGTTGAAACGGCTGGCCGGCATGGGTCAGGATGGCGAAATCGGCAGACATGCGGTGCGCCTGCATCCCGAACACCTCCACCAGAAACGTCGCCTCGGTCGGCACATCGCGCACCAGAAGGTTCACCGACAATCCGCGCAGGGCATGGCCAAAGTCGCGGGCGGGAACGGTTTCGTAATCCATCGGGCACCTCCGGCTGCAAACCTTGCCCGCGCCGCCCGAAAGGTCAAATCACCTCTCTTGATCTTCGCCATCGGCGCGCCGAATGTGCGCCCATGTGGGACGCCATCTTTTCCATTCCGCCCGGTCAGTTCCTGACCTTCCTGATCGGGGGGCTGATCGTGAATTTCGCGCCGGGGCAGGACATGGTCTTTGCCACGGCCTGCGGCATTCAGGGCGGCCCGCGCGTGGGCGCCGCCGCGGGTTTTGGCGCCGGGGTGGGGGTGCTGTGGCATGTGACGCTGGCAGCCCTTGGCCTTTCGGCGCTGGTGGCGGCGCATCCGGGCGCGCTCTCGGCCATCAAATATGCTGGGGCGGCCTATCTGCTTTATATCGCGTGGAAAAGCTGGCGCGCGGGCGCCCTGCCCCAGGGACGCGGCGTGCCCAGCCTGCGCCGCGCCTTCCTGCGCGGGGTGCTGTCCAACATGCTCAACCCCAAGCCGATCCTGTTCTTCCTTGCCTTCCTGCCGCAATTCGTGAACCCCGAGGCCGGGCCGGTCTGGCGGCAGGTGGTGCTTCTGGGCCTGATCTTTGCCTTCAATGGCACCTGGACCACCATGCTTTACGGCTGGCTGGCCGGGCACGCGGGCCATGCCCTTGGCGCGCGGATGGCGGTGGTGAACAAGGTGGCGGCTGTTCTTTTCGCGGGCCTTGCCGCCCGCCTGATCCTGACGGAGTAGACGATGACCGAAATCACCCTTCTTGACGGCGGCATGGGGCAGGAACTGGTCGCCCGCTCGGGCGATGCGCCGACGCCGCTCTGGGCGACGCGGGTGATGATCGACCATCCCGGGCTGGTAAAGGCGATCCATGCCGATTACTTCGCCGCCGGCGCCTCGGTTGCGACCACCAACACCTACAACATCCTGCATGACCGGCTGGTCGGCGTGGGTCTTGACCACTACTACCACGCGCTGCACCTGCGCGCCCTGATGGAAGCGCATGAAGCGCGAGCCGAAGCGGGGCGCGGGATCATCGCCGGGTCGATGGGGCCATTGGGCGAAAGCTATCGGCCCGACCTGACGCCGCCGGTTGCGGTTTCCGCCCCGCTTTACGCCGAAAAGGCGCGGATTCTGGCGCCGCATGTCGATGTGATCCTGCTTGAAACGCTGTCTTCGCTGGACCTCTGCCGGGGTGCGCTGCAAGGCGCGCAGGCGGCCGGTCGGCCGGTCTGGCTGTCGGTTTCGGTGCATGACCGCGACGGGTCACGCCTGCGCTCGGGTGAGCCGGTGGCCGCGCTGCGCGAGGTGATTGCCGAACACCCGACCGCCGCCGTCCTGGCCAATTGCTCGATGCCCGAGGCGATGGCGGCGGCGCTTGGCGTGCTGTCCACCTTCGGCCTGCCCTTCGGCGCCTATGCCAACGGGTTCAGCGAAATCTCGTCGTTGCCGCTGCCCGAAGATGCCTCGGCCCCCGATTACACCCACCGCCATGACCTGACTCCCGAGAAATATGCAGCCTTTGCAATGTCCTGGGTGGCGATGGGGGCCACGATCGTCGGCGGCTGCTGCGAGGTTGGCCCCGCCCATATCCGCCATCTCGCCGCGGCGCTGAAGGCGGCCGGCCATACCATCGCATGATCCCCGATTTCGACTATCGCCCCCCGGATGTGCCGCTGTCGATCCTGTATGAGGACGACCTCCTTCTGGTGCTGGACAAGCCTGCGGGCCTGCTTTCCGTTCCGGGCAAGCTGGCCGGACGGGAAGATTGCCTGATCTCGCGGCTGCAGGCCGCCCGCTGGGACGCGCTGCTGGTGCATCGGCTGGATTGCGATACCTCGGGCGTCATGATCTTTGCCCGCACCAAGGCGGCGCAGGGTTTCCTCGGGCAGGAATTTGAAAAGCGCCGCGCGAAAAAGACCTATGTGGCAAGGGTTTGGGGACAGATGAGCGCAGAGGCGGGTCATGTGGACCTGCCGCTTGCCGCCGATTGGCCGAACCGGCCGCGCCAGATGGTCAGTCATGAACACGGTCGCCCGGCGCAAACCGACTGGCAGGTGATCGGGCGGGCGCCGGGTGAAACCCGGGTGCGCCTTGCCCCGCTGACCGGGCGCAGCCACCAGTTGCGGGTGCATATGACGGCGCTGGGCCATCCGATATTGGGCGATCCGATCTATGCCACGGGTCCGGCGCGCGATTTTCCCCGGCTGATGCTGCATGCCGAAACACTCGGCCTGCATCATCCGGGCCACGGGGAATGGGTGGAATTTTCTGCCCCCAACCCGTTCTGACTGTTACCTTAGCCGTATTAACCTTGCTGCAATCTATCCGGTTTCAGATGCCCGTAAGGAGAGTTCCATGCGATTGCTGCGCCTTGTCTTCGAGACACGCTTTGCCCTGCTGACCTGGCCGATGATCGGGCTTGTCGCGGCGTTGTTGGGCGCGGTTCTGCTGCCGGGCCTGCATCAGACCATGGCGCTGATCGCCTTCGCGCTGGGGCTGATCGTGGCCTTGGGGCTGTATGATGTAACCCAGACCCGCCACGCCATCTTGCGCAACTATCCCGTGGCCGCCCATCTGCGCTTTGTGCTTGAGGGCATCCGCCCCGAGATGCGGCAGTATTTCTTTGAAGGCGACAAGGACGGCGCCCCCTATCCGCGCGACAAGCGGGCCATCGTCTATCAGCGCGCCAAGAAAGAGCTGGACAAACGGCCCTTCGGCACCCAACTCGATGTTTATCAAGAGGAATATGAGTGGTTGCACCACTCGCTCGCCCCGCGCCCGCCCGTCGATCCGGGCGCGATGCGGGTGCAGGTGGGGGGCTATTCCTGTTCGCTTCTCAACATTTCCGCGATGAGTTACGGCGCGCTTTCACCCAATGCGGTGCGCGCGCTGAACAAGGGCGCCAAGGCGGGCGGCTTTTTCCACGACACCGGCGAAGGCGGGATTTCGCCCTATCACCGCGAAAGCGGCGGTGATCTGGTCTGGGAGCTTGGCTCGGGCTATTTCGGCGCGCGCGGGGCGGATGGTGGGTTTGATCCGGCGCTGTTCGCAGCGACCGCCGCCGATCCGCAAATCCGCATGATTGAAATCAAACTGTCGCAGGGCGCCAAGCCCGGCCATGGCGGCGTGCTGCCCGCGGCCAAGATCACCGCCGAAATTGCCGCGATTCGGGGCATTCCGATGGGAGTGGACTGCGTTTCTCCGGCGGCCCATGCCGCCTTTTCCACGCCGGTCGGCCTGATGGAATTCGTCGCGCAGTTGCGCGGGCTGTCCGGCGGCAAGCCGGTGGGGTTCAAGCTGTGTATCGGCCACCCGTGGGAGTTTCTGGCGATCTGCAAGGCGATGCTGACCACCGGGATCACCCCGGACTTCATCGTGATAGACGGGAAAGAAGGGGGCACCGGCGCCGCACCGCTGGAATTCATGGACCATGTCGGGATGCCGCTGCGCGACGGGCTGACCTTTGCCCATAACGCGCTGATCGGGGTGGGGCTGCGTGACCGCATCCGCATCGGCGCCTCGGGCAAGATCACCTCGGCCTTTGACATGGCGCGCGTGTTGGCGCTGGGGGCGGATTGGTGCAACGCGGCGCGCGGCTTCATGTTCGCGCTCGGCTGTATTCAGGCGCAGTCCTGCCATACCGGCCTGTGCCCCACGGGTGTCACCTCGCCCGACCCGGCCCGGCAGCGCGCGCTGGTGGTGCCTGACAAGGCCGAACGGGTGGCGAATTTCCACCGCAACACCCTGCACGCCCTTGCCGAACTGACCGCTGCCGCCGGGGTGAACAGCCCGGCAGAGCTTGGCCCGCAGCATTTCCAGCGCCGGGTCGGCAGCGCCGGGGCGATCCCGTTTTCCGAGCTTTATGAACGGCTTGCCCCCGGAGTGCTGTTGTCCGACCCCGGGCAAAGCGGCCGCTTCCGCGCGCCTTGGGCCATGGCGCAGGCCGACAGTTTTGCACCGCTGCTGCCGGTTTGACCCGTGACGAAAGCTTGCTAAACTCTTGCGGGTAGAGTGAGGGGTGCCATGCAAAATCTGGGCGACGCGATTCAGGCCAGCTCGATGAACACCTGGGCGCTTGAAGGGCCGTTTCGGCTGGTCAAGGTCGTGGGTCTCGCGGCTGAGGCATATATGCGCGGTCAGGGCAAGATTTCCGGCTATTTCACGCAGGAAAAGTTTCTTTACGGCCTGACTCCTGCGCAGATTGAGCAGGTTCTGGGCCTGCGCTCCAACGAACTTAGCCCGATGGCGCGGGTTTATGCCTTTGCCCGCCTGCCGAAATCCGATGAGGTGGAGTTCAAGCTGACCGCGGCCTTTGCCGGCGGGAAACCCTTTGATGACGGACAGTTCGACCAGATCATGCAGGCCCGCGCCGATTTCAGGGCGGGGGTGGACACCCACAAGCGTTCGTGGAGCGAGACCGTGCAAGCCTATCCGCCCGGCTCGGGCATGGTGCCGCAATGGACGTTCAAAGCCGGACAGGGGGTGCCGGTGGGCAACCTGATTGCCACCATCACCCCGCAACTGCCGTTCCCGCGCCCCAACGGGTCCATCAAACCCTATACACCGCACAACCGCGGCCCGATCCGCTAAAGCGTGTCCGGGTCACCTTGAATCAAACCGATCGAAAATCGCGTTCGAGCGTCAGCGAGAGGCAGCGAATTTCGATTCGGATCGAACCGGACAAGCTTTAAAGCGACAGCGCCAGTTTGCGCCCCTCGTGAAAGGCATAGGCAGCCAGACGTGGCGCGGCGCAGTCACCGATGCGGTGGGTCGCCTTGCCGGGGAAGCTCTCGGGCCAAGGGTCAAAGGCGCGGTTGGTGGTGGCCATGACCAGACCGCTGGCAGGCAGGGTCTCCTCCGCCCCGGTCAAGAGGTTACGAACCGTCACCCCATTGCCATGCCAGCGGGTCAGGCAATGTTCGGTCAGGAAACGCGCACCCAGACGGGCCAGCGCGCGGCGCGCGGCGCCATCGGCGGCGGTGCGGGAAATCTCTTTGCCGACAAAGGCTTCGGGTGTCACGATGGTCACCTGATGCCCGCGCTCGGCCAGGGCCCAGGCGGTGCCAACCCCCCGCCAGTTCGAGCCTTCGTCATAGATCACCACCGCGTCGCCCAGCCGCGCCTCACGCCGCATCACCGCCTCGGGCGACCAGACGCCGGGGGTCTCGATCCCGGGCAGGGCGGGCAGATGCGGCTGCCAACGCTGAAAGCCGGTTTCATCCGGCAGCGAGCCGGTGGCGAGGATCACGGTATCGGCGGGATGGGCGGCAATCTCATCGGCGTCGAGGAAGCTGTTCAGCCGCAAGGTGACGCCGAGTTTGGCAAATTGCCGTTCATACCAGCCCATCAGGTCAAGGATCTGGGCCCGGCGCGGTTGCAGGCCCGCAAGGCGGAACTGGCCACCAATCTGACCAGAGGCTTCAACGATTTCAACGCTGTGCCCACGTTCCGCAGCGGCGCGGGCGGCTTCCAGCCCCGCAGGACCGGCGCCGACCACCAGCACCGATTTCGGCGCCTCTGCCGGGGTGAACCGATCACCGCCCCATTCCCATTCGCGCCCGGCCGAAGGGTTGATCAGGCAGGAAATCCAGTAGTCGCGCGAGCGGCGGCCCCAGCACATCTGATTGCACGAGATGCAGCCGCGAATATCCTCAACCCGCCCCTCGGTCACCTTGCGGGCGAGATGGGGGTCGGCAATCTGACCGCGGACGATGGAGACAAGATCGGCCTCCCCCGCGGACAGGATGGTTTCGGCATTCTCGGGCGTGCGCACGCCGGCTTCGGAGGTTATCACCGCATGTCTTACGATACCCTTAAGCTGCGCCGTCAGCGGCGTGGTCAGCTTTTCGCCATGGGTGAAGGGTGGGATGATGGATTCGAATTCCAGATAGCTGCCCGCGCCGCAGGTGACGTAATCGACATGGCCGGTGGTATCGTGCAAGGCAATGATTTCGCACAAGGATTCTGCTTGCAACGTGACATCGTAGGCGGGCGAATAGCTGATGGCGAGGCCGATGATGAAGTCTTCGCCACAGGCGCGGCGGATGTCCTCGATCAGGGTGCGGGAGAAGCGGGTGCGGTTTTCAAGGCTGCCGCCCCAGCGGTCATCGCGGGTGTTGGACCATGGCGTCCAGAACTGGTCGATCAGCGAGTGATAGGCGCCCCACACCTCAACCCCCTGATATCCGCAGGCTTTTGCACGAATGGCTGCGGCGAGGTGCCCGGCGAGAAGCTCTTCGATCTCGGCTTCGGTCATGCGGTGGGAACCGTCCGAATCGTGATAGCTCGGCCCGCCAGAGGGGGACCAGTGCGGCTGGAACGACAAGTCGGAATCGCCATGGGCGCCGACATGGTAAAGCTGCTGGATCGCCACCGCCCCCGCCTCGCGGATGCGCGAAGTAACCCGCTGAAACGGCTTGATGATCTCATCGCTGTTCACGGCAAGATTGCCCCGGGTCAGAATGCCGGTGCGATGCACCGGGACGGGTTCGCAGACCACCATGGCAGCACCGCCAAGCGCCCGCTCCACAAGGTAATTTTCCATCCGCGGGCCGGGCAGCCCCATGTCGGACATGTTGTTGGTATGGGCGCCGAACACGATGCGGTTGCGCAGGGTCTGGCCGCGCAGTTGCAGGGGGGAAAGCAGGCGGCGATGCTGGCTCATGGGCTTACTCCGACCGGGATAAGTGGAAGAGACCCAGAATCGACACATGTGTCAAGTTTTTTACCCCTTCCGGTCCCCTTTCGCGCGTCTTCTGTCCGGTTCGCTTCCGTTGCGGTTTCCGGGTGGGGCCAGCATCAGGGCAATTCGGTCATCCGGCATTCGGGGCGCGCCCCACCATTCTGGAGTGGCCACGGAACTCGGCAACGTGATCGCCGTTCTGATTGGTCACGCGGATGTCGTAAATTCCTGACCGGCCACGAAGCGAAACCTCGGTAGCGGACGCTGTGAGGGTGTCGCCGATCCGGCCGGGGATCAGATAGGTGATCGCGCAATGCTGGCCCACCGCCTTGTGTTCGCGGGTGTTTGCCGCAAAGGAAAAGGCGCAGTCGGCCAGTGTAAAGATATAACCGCCATGGCAGTTCCCATGGCCGTTCGACATATCGGCGGTCACATTCATGGACAGCGTTGCGGTGCCGGGCCCGATCCGGTCGAGGGTCAGCCCCAGAGTCTGGCTGGTCCGGTCCTTTTGCCACAGGGCATGGGCCGCGGCCTCGGCCAGTTGCTGTGGCGACAGTTCGGAAATCGGCAGCATAGATGATCCCTCTACTTGCCGGAAAAAGCCGGAGGGCGCTTTTCAAGGAAGGCGAGAACGCCTTCGGCATAGTCGGCGCTGCGCCCGGCGAACTGCTGGCAGTCGCGCTCCTGATCAAGGTGGCTGTCGAAATCATTGCTCTGCGCGGCCTGGACAAGGTGCTTGGTCATGCCAAGACTTGCCGTCGGACCTGCCGCCAGTGAAACCGCAATGGCGCGTGCCCTGGCCGGAAGCTGCGCATCCTCGACCGCCTGCCAGATCAGCCCCCATTCGGCGGCTTTCTCGGCCGTCAGCGGCTCTGCCATCAGGGTCAGCGCCTTGGCTCGCGCTTCGCCCAGAAGCCGCACCAGATGCCAGCTTCCACCCGCATCGGGGACAAGCCCGATCTTCGAGAAGGACTGGATGAAGCGCGCCGACCGCGCCGCCAGAACGATGTCGCAGGCAAGGGCGATATTGGCGCCCGCCCCCGCCGCCACACCATTCACGGCGCAGACCACGGGTTTTGCCAGACTGCGGATTAACCGCAGGGTCGGGTTGTAGAAAGTGTCGAGCGTGCGGCCCAGATCGGGCGGTGGTTCGCCCCGGCGGGGATCACGGTCACCCAGATCCTGCCCTGCCGAAAAGCCGCGACCCGCCCCGGTCAGCAAAACCGCCCGGACGGCGCCATCGTCATGGGCGCGCTGAACACCGGCGCGCAGGGCCAGATGCATCGCTTCGTTGAAGGCGTTCAGTTTTTCGGGGCGGTTGAGCGTCAGCGTCAGGACGCCATCGGAAAGCTCGGTCAGAACGGTGTCGGATTCTGTCATGTGGCCCTCTTCAATTCGCCCCAAGGATGGTGACCGAACAGACATTCTGCGATGGCGCGCCGCCGAGATTATGGGTCAGCGCAAGCGAGGGGTTGGCCAGTTGACGCCCTCCTGCGGCGCCCGTCAGTTGCAGCCAAGCCTCATAAAGCATCCGCAGGCCCGACGCGCCGACCGGATGGCCAAAGCATTTCAATCCGCCGTCGATCTGGCAAGGCATGGCGCCATCGGCGTCGAACCTGCCGTCCAGCATCTCGCGCCAGGCCGTGCCCGGCTCGGTGAGGCCGAGATCCTCCAGCGTCACCAGTTCGGTGATCGAGAAGCAGTCGTGAACCTCGGTCAGGCTGATCTGGCGCGCCGGATCGGTGATCCCGGCTTCGGCATAGGCGGCGCGGGCGACGATGCGGGCGGTATGGACATGCGCGCCATCCCATTCCGCCTGCTGCACCTCCCAGCCGTTCGAGGTGACAATCTGGATCGCCTTGACGGTCACCGCGGGTGCGCGGCCCAGACTGCGGGCTATCTCGGGTGTGGTCACGATGGCGCAGGCGGCGCCGTCAGAGACCGGGCAGCAATCGAACAGGCCGATCGGCTCGGCCACCAGCGGGGCGTTCAGCGCCTGCTCGATGGTGATGGCCTTGCGCAGATGGGCGTTCGGGTTCTTCACCGCATTGGCGTGGCTTTTCACCGATGTATGCGCCATGGCGCGCTTCAGGTCGGCGCGCCCGACATTGTGCCGCGCCTGATAGGCGGCGGCCAGTTGCGCGAAATTGCCCGGATTGCTGTGGGTGGGCAGATACATCGGCCCGAAGGTTCCGCGCGAGGCGAGCGGCAGCCCGGCAAAGCCGGTGTCCTTAAGCTTTTCGACCCCCACGGCCAGCGCGATATCCACAGCGCCCGAGGCAACGGCATAGACCGCGCCGCGAAACGCCTCTGTCCCGCCGGCACAGAAATTCTCGACCCGGGTCACGCCGATATTCGGCAGCCGCAGGGCCTGCGCCATCGGCGTGCCGGCCTTGCCGGCGCCAATGTCATCGTAATGCGAGGAATACCAGGCGGCGCCGATGGCCGCCGGTTCGATCCCCGCGCGGCTCAGAGCCTCGACATAGGCTTCGACCATCAGTTCTTCCTGACCCACATCCCAGCGTTCGCCAAAGCGCGAACATCCCATCGAGAGGATCGCCACCTTATCCTTGATGCCTGTTGCCACGGCTTGTCCTCTAACTGGCCACGGGCGTGGCGATGGCTTTCCAGAAATAGCGGCGATAGCCGGTCTGCGGGTCGATATCCTTGATACGGAAGACGAATTCCACAGGCGTTCCCGGCGTGATCGCTGCCGCGCCCGGATCGGTGAATTCCATCAGCAGCCGCCCGCCGCCATTCAGATCGACCAGCCCGTAGCAATTCGGCGGATGGGGCGAGAAGGCTAGCAGATCGGCGGTGAAGGTGGCAACCTGCCCACCCACATCGGCCAGCGGCCAAGGTTCCTGAGTGTCGAGGTGCAGGCCATCGCCCACCGTCAACCGGGTGGGCGGAAACTGGACGCGCCCGGTCTCGCGGCAGCGCCCGCCCACGAAACCCATCAAAGCCGCAGAATAGCGCCAGGCGGTGGACAGCGCCTCGTTCACGATGAAGCGCCCGCGCAATCCCCTGTCCCAGGCGATCTTCCCACGAAAGGCCAGAAGTTTCATATAGTTCGCTTCGTCGATCCCTTGTGCGAGTTGGGGCGAGACGAGCGGTATCATTGTCACAGACCCGGCCTCAAAGACCAGTGCCGTCGCACCCTGACCGAATTGGGCGACAAGAAGCTTCTGGCCCGGCACCGCAGTCTCAAGGGCGTGGGCCAGCATCAGCAGCGGGTGCGCCGTGCCGGTATCGCCGCAGGTTTCGGCAAGCGAAGCGGCAAGACGTGCATTCGCCAGCCCGGCCCGCGCCGCAACCGCCGCAGCCACGCCCGGAATGGGACAGGGCAGGACGAAATGGTCGATATCGGCGGCGGACAGCCCGGCCTTGGCCAGCGCCCCGGCAACAGCCTTGGGAACAAGGTCCAGATAGCCCGCCTCCCTGACCCAGCGTTCCTCCCACTCCTGCGGGTGGTCGTGGCCATTGGCGCGGTAGCGGTCGGTGAAAGGCGCGCTGAGGCTGATGCCCCCGCGATAGTCCAGCAGACCCGGACCGGAACCGACCAAAGCAGCAGCCCCGCCATCTCCGGCACGCGCTTCGGCCAGGCTGCCGGGCGTGCCGGGTGGCAGATCGCCAGCCGCGATCAGCGCCGTTTGGCCGGATTCCAGCGCGGAATGCAGCGCAATCAGCGTCGCGCGCGGGCTTCCCTGCACATCCTGAGCGAGACAGGTCTCAGGCAGCCGCAACGCCGCATGGACGAAAGCCGCACCCTGCGGTTCGACAAAGGGGGCGGTGGTGCTGGCAAAGCTCAGTGAGTGAATCGCGGCCGCATCCTGCCCGCGCAATGCGGCGCGGGCGGCGGCAACCGCCATGGTAATGCTGTCCTCATCCCAAAAGGCCAGCGTTCGCTGCCCCTTGCCGGCGCCAGCGCCAGAGGTCAGCCAGCCGAGGGCCGAAGACATCGCCGCCCGCTGAAGCCGAAGACGCGGCAGATGGACGCCGAGTGCCAGAATGCTTGTCACAGACTTCTCCCGATGCCGGCTTCACGATCCGCTGGGGCAATTGGTGTATTGCCTGTGGATGTTTGCCTCTTATATTAGTCAGAACGTTCGGTCAACTAATTAGTCACAGGGGAAAGTAGGCATGGAGACGATCGCAATTGTCGGCGCTGGTCAGGCGGGGGCGGCGCTGGCGGCACGGCTGCGGCTGAAAGGGCATGACGGACCGATCATCGTCTACGGCGCCGAAAGCGCCCCGCCCTATCAGCGGCCGCCGCTTTCCAAGAAATATCTCAGCGGTGAATGGGAGGCCGAACGCCTCTGGCTGCGCGCGCCGGATTTCTGGAGCGCCCACGACATAGACCTGCGCCTTGGTCAGCCGGTCACCATGATCGACCCCGAACTGGGCCATCTGGTCTGGGGTGGCGAATTGCAGGACTGGGACAAGCTGGCGCTGACCACCGGCACCGCGCCGCGCCCCTTGCTGCCCGGCCTTGCAGGTCGGGAAAACGTCTATGAACTGCGCAGCATCGCCGATGTTGACCGCCTGCGGCCGGCCTTCCGGGCGGGTCAGCGTCTTGTCATCGCCGGGGGTGGCTATGTCGGACTGGAAACCGCCGCCGTCGCCGCGACCGCCGGTCTGACCGTCACCGTCATCGAGCGCGCGCCGCGTATCTTAGAGCGCGTGGCCTGCGCCGAAACCGCCGATCACGTCAGGGCCCTGCACAAGGACCACGGCGTCACGATCCTTGAAGGGCGCAGCATCGTTTCCACCCGCGGAGCCTCTGCCATTGAGGAGGTGGAACTGGATGACGGCAGCCGGATTGCCTGCGATCTGATCGTGGCGGGCGTCGGCGTGCTGCCGCAAACCGAACTGGCCGAACTGGTCGGCATCCGATGTGACAATGGCATTGTGGTTGATGCCTTTGGCCGAACCTCTGCGCCCAGAATATGGGCCGCCGGGGATTGCGCCTGTTTCGATCTGGACGGCAAGCCGACCCGGCTGGAAAGCGTGCAGAACGCCATAGATCAGGCCGAAGCTGTGGCCGATGACATGCTGGGTGACGGGCGCCCCTATCATCCGGTGCCGTGGTTCTGGTCCGATCAGTATGATGTGAAACTGCAAATCGTCGGGCTGAATCGCGGCTATGACACTGTGGTCAGCGCTGTCTCTGCGCGCGGACGGTCAAACTGGTATTTCGGCGAGGGTCGGCTGCTGGCTGTGGATGCGCTGAATGACGGGCGGGCCTATATGGCGGCGAAGAAGCTGCTTGATGCGGGGCTGACCGTGGAGATCGCGCAGGTGCAGGCTGCGGATTTCAACCCGATGAATTTGCTGAAGGGATAAGACGGATCAGGGTTTGACCGGCATGTTGGTGAAGCCGTTCAGGAACATTTCGACCGTCCGTTCGGCCAACTCATCGGGCGACACCACACCGTCCGACCGATACCAAGTGTAGGTCCAGTTGATCATGCCGAAAAACAGCATGGTATCGACATGGGCCAGCACCCGGTTCTGCGCCATGTCGGGCCGCAGTTGCAGCAAAGCGTCGCGCACATAGGCAATCAGTTCGCGCTGCTTGCCGATCAGCTCGTTGCGATGCTCGGGCGGCAGGACATCAAGGCAGGTCAGCAGCACGACATGCTGATCCCGCGAATCCGCATAGATCTCCAGAAACAGCTTCACCAGTTGCAGGAAGCGTTCCTTCGGCTCGCGTGAGCCGTAGAGAACCTGCCGGCATTGTTCGAGCAGAGAATCGACATGCGTCGTCAGCATGTCCCGCAGGATCGCCTCTTTGCCGTCAAAGTAGTGGTAGAGGCGCGACTTGGAGCAATCACAGGCCGTCGCAATGTCCCCGATCGAGGTCGCGGCATAGCCGTGCTTGGCAAAGATGGCCGCAGCGCGACGAATGATCGTGTCATGGATACTGTCATACTCGGCGGATCTTGTTCGGGCCACGGAACCTCCGGCAGCTTTATTGACTGAACATTCGGCTTATATATCTCTGCCGGGCGGAAGCCAACTGTCGTTGCCGCACGCGCGTGTCCTGTCTTGGCACCGCCCGAGAAGATATGCCCCACATCCAACTTTCAGACTTTACATAGTCCAATCGTTCGTTCTATTATTCAACGGCGCACAAGCGTAGCCCAGGGGAGGGAGCCCCCCCAGGCGCCGGGAGGAAACCGAATGCTGCATCCAGAGATTGAGATGCTGGACCGCGAGGGCATCTTGCGGATTCAGCGCAGAAGGCTTGCCACGCTTGGCGAACGCCTTGCCAAGAACGACGCCTGGCGCGATCACTTCAACTCCGTGGGCATGCAGCCCGAGGATCTTTCCGCGCCGGACGGGCTGGAAAACGCGCCCTTCCTGGAAAAGGCCGATCTGCGCGGCCATTATCCCTTCCCTTTCCTGACCGCCCCGATGGAAGAGGTCGAGCGTTTCGTCGCCACTTCGGGCACCACCGGGCTTCCGGTGCTGTTCGGCATGACGCAGCAGGATTTCGGGACGCTCCTGCCCAATCAGGTGGCACGGCTTCTGGCTGCGGCGGGCGTCAAAAGGGCGTCGCGGTCCTATCAGGGCTACGGCTATGGCCTGTGGATCGGGGGGCCGGCGCCGGATCAGGGGTTCAAGGCGCTGGATTGCACCAATTTTCCGATCGGCCCCGGCCGTGGTGAGCTGGCCGCCCGCTGGCTGCGCGATCACCGCTATGACGTGGCCTCGATGTCGCCCTTGTGGCTGATGAGTCTGGTGCAGGCCGCTCGTGCGCAGGGGATCAACCCCAAGACCGACTGGCACCTGAAGACCGCGATCCTTGGCGGGCAGTCGGTTTCCGCCGAGTTCCGCGCGCAGCTTGAATCCGAAATGCCTGCGGGCTTCATTTCGCACAACATCTACGGCACGACCGAGGCGGGCGGTCCGATTCTGGCGATCTCGACCCCCTACACCCATGCGGATGACGAGTTGCACCTGCTGAACGAGGATACCGTTCTAACCGAAATCCTTGACCCGGTAACGCTGAAGCCGGTGTCTGAGGGGGAAGTGGGCGAAATCGTCGTCACCACCCTGTCAAAGCAGGCTTCGCCCGTGGTCCGCTGGCGCACCCGCGATCTGGTTCGCCTGTCGCCGCGGCCCTACGACTGCCCCTCGGGTCGGCGCGGAATGCGCAAGATCGGGCGGATCATCGGCCGCTCGGACGACATGATCAAGTTCAAGGGGGTCATCGTCTTCCCCTCGCAGATCGAGGATGTGATCACCGGAACCAACGGCGTCGTGCGCGAAGCCTGGCAAATCTATATCGACAAGGAACGCATGACCATTGGCACGCTGACCGTCGCCGTCGAGGCTGTGGCGGCACAGGGCCGCGCCGCCGACCAGATCTGCAATGACATCCGGCGCGAGGTCCGTGCCCGGCTTGGCATGAACATCGTCGTCGAATGTCACCCCGAAGGCACCCTGCCCCGCTATGAGGCCAAGGCTGTCCGTGTTCTTCACCGGGCGGAGCCTTGATCCCCCCGGCAGACCCGCTCGCCCCTGTGCGTGCGCGGCTGGCGGCTGTCACAGGCCGCTGGTCACAAGGCATGTCGCTGGCTGAAATCCGCACGGATTTCAGCCGCTATCTGGCAGAGGTCGGCCCCAGGGGCGCCGCCATGGCAGAGCTGCGCCCGGTTTCCGGTCTGGGCATTGATGCCGCATGGATCGGCAACGGTCCGCGCCCTGTGCTTTACTGCCATGGTGGCGGCTTCCAGATCGGGGGCATCGCATCTCATGCCAGCCTGATCGCACGGCTGGCCAAGGCCGCCGATGCAAGAATGCTGGCCTTCGATTACCGGCTGGCGCCGGAGCATCGCTTTCCCGCCGCCGCCGATGACGCCCTTGCGGCCTATCAGGCGTTGCTGGTGGATGCCGCCCCGCCCCACGCGGTCATCGGGGACTCCGCCGGGGCCGCGCTGGCGCTGCTGACCGTGCAGCGGGCCCGCGATGCGGGGCTGCCGCTGCCCCGTGCCATCGTTCTGATCTCGCCCTGGCTTGATCTGTCGATGCAGGGGGAAAGCTATCAGAGCCTGGCGGATCAGGACATCTTTTCAAGACCCGGGCAGTTGCGGGCCATGGCGCGCAGCTATCTGGGCCGACAGGGCCCGCCCGCCGATGCGCCGGAAGTGTCGCCGCTTTGGGGCAACCTCAACGGGCTGCCTCCCATCCTGATCCACAGCGGGGCCGCCGACATCACGCTGGACGATTCCGTCACGCTGGCAGAGCGGGTCAGGGCGGCGGGCGGAGCGGTCAACCTGCGAGTCTTTGACGGGATGTGCCACCATTTCCAGATCTTCGAGGCCCTGCCCGAAGCCGAGGATTCAATTGCAGAAATCGGCGACTATCTGAAGCGCGCCTAGGCGGCACGGCCCCGTCAGGGGGCCCCGCCAATCATTCCGCTGTCAAGCGCCGCCGCAATTCGGTCCGAGGCGACGCCCCATTCGCGCAGAATGCTGCCGGACTGGCTGCCGGGGGTGACCGCCGCCTGCGGCATCGGGGCGGGCGTCACGCTGAGGCGCGGGGCGGGGGCAGGCTGAACCACCCCATCGACCGTAACAAAAGCCTCCCGGGCGACGGCCTGCGGATGGGCCGCAGCCTCGTCCCAATCCAGCACCGGCGAGACGCAGGCATCGCTGCCGACGAACATGTCCGCCCAATGGTCGCGTGGCCGCGTCGCCAGCAAGGCAGCCAGCCGCGCGCGGCGGTCCGGCCAGACCGACGGGTCGCGCATATGGCTGAAGATCGCCGGATCAAGACCCAGCCGATCCAGCAGAATGTCGTGAAACCGCTTCTCCACACAGGCAACGGCGAGGAAGCGGCCATCCGCACAGGCATAGGTCGCGTAGAAATAGGCGCCGCCGTCCAGCAGATTGGCCTCACGCCGGTCCGACCATGCCCCCCCGGCGCGAAAGCCCCAGAACATCGAGGTCAGCAGCGAGGCCCCGTCAACCATGGCCGCGTCGATGACCTGACCGCGCCCGGTCTGACGTGCCGACAGCACCGCCGACAGCATTCCGAAGGCCAGCAACATGCCGCCGCCGCCGAAATCCGCGACATAGTTCAGCGGCACCACTGGCGGACGATCCGCGGGGCCGATGGCGTGAAGCCCGCCCGTCAGCCCCAGATAGTTCATGTCATGCCCGGCCTGTTGCGCCATCGGCCCGCCCTGCCCCCAGCCGGTCATCCGGCCATAGGCAAGGACAGGATTGCGGATCAGGCATGGGTCGGGGCCAAGTCCCAGCCGCTCCATCACGCCGGGGCGAAAGCCTTCGATCAACCCGTCCGCCTGTGCCACCAGATCCAGCAGCAGGTCTGCCGCCCCTTCGGCCCGCAAGTCGATGGACAGCGAGTGGCGGTTGCGCCCCAGAACGTCGAACCGGCCGTTCAGCAACGGAAAGTCCGGCTTCTGCCCCTTTGCATGGATGCGGATGACCTCCGCCCCGTGGTCGGCCAGCATCATGGCCGCGAAAGGGGCCGGGCCAAGCCCGACCATCTCGATGATGCGCAAACCGCTCAACGCGCCGGACATGAGTTTCCCCTTCGTCTCATTGGGCCGAAATACCGCCGTTCACGCTGATCGCCTGCCCGGTGATGCGGGCGGCCCCGGGGCTGGCAAGGAAGTGGATCAATGCGGCCAAATCTTCGGCCTCGGCCACGCCAAGCGCGGCCATCTGCGCCGCCTTTTCAAACAGCCGCGCCGCAAAGGGATGCGCGAAGAGGCGGTCATGCGTGCCCGTTCCCCGGATCAGCGAAGGGGTCACGCAGTTCACACGGATTCCGTCCCGCTTGGCCTCCATCGCCAGCGTGCGGCTGAACATGATGATTGCAGCCATGGCGGCGCCGATGATCGTCTCTCCGGGTGTGGCGACCTTGCCCGCATCCGAGGCGACGGTGATGATTGCCCCCGAACGCTGTGACCGCATCACAGGCAGAACGGCCCGCGCCATCAGCATCGGGCTAAGCGCCTGCTCTGTCAGATCCCGGGCAAGGCGCCCGGTCGGAATATCGGCCAGCAGATCGGGCAGTGCCGCGCCGACGGTGGCCACCACCAGCACATCGACCCGCCCGCGAAGCGCCAGCGTCTCGGCGATGATCCGCTCTGCCCCTTCTGCGGTGTTGGCATCGCCCAGCACCAGCTTCGGCCCGGTTTCGGGGAAGGCGGCAGCCAGCGTCGCCATGGCCGCTTTTCCACGGGCAGCATCCCGCCCGACGATCGTGACTTGCGCCCCCCCTTGGGAAGCAAAGCGACGGGCCGTGGCAAGACCGACGCCAGAGGTGCCGCCGACGATCAGCACGCTGCGCGGTTCAGCAGGATCGGTCATCACACCTCCTCGGGGATACGGACAACCAGCCCGTCAAGGGCAGCGGTGATCCTGATCTGGCAGGACAGCCGCGAATTCGGCCGGATATCATTGGCGAAATCCAGCATTTCGCGTTCCATCTCGTCAGGCGCACCGACAAGGGCCAGCCATTCCTCGGCCACATGCACATGGCAGGTGGCGCAGGCACAGGCGCCGCCGCATTCCGCAATGATGCCGCGCACATTGGCCCGGCGCGCGCTTTCCATCAGGCTGAGGCCCGCGCCAGCCTCAACAGTCTGGGCCTGCCCGCCTGCGGTGATGAAGGTCACTTTTGTCATTCTCTTGCTCCAGCAGCCTCAGGCGCCGCAGCCCATCCCGCCCGAGACGCCCAGCGCCTCGCCGGTGATGAAGCCAGCGGCTTCCGTGCAGAAAAAGGCGATGGCATGGGCAACCTCTTCAGGCTGCCCCAAACGGCGCAGCAGGGTCATCGCCGCCATGTCCGTAAGGATCTTCTCACCGACATCGGCAACCGCGCGGTCAACCATGGGTGTGTGGATCGGCCCCGGCAGCACGGCGTTCACGGTGATGCCATAGCGGGCATTCTCGCGCGCGATGGAACGGGTAAAGCCCAGAAGACCGGCCTTGGCGGCGGCATAGACCGAACCGCCTTTCGAACCGAGCCGTGCCGCCTCGGACGAGACATTGACGATCCGCCCGAACCGCGCCGCCTGCATCCCGGGCAAGGCACCCAGCGTGAAGGCGAAGGCGCTTTCCAGATTGACCGCCAGCAGGCGCCGCCAATCCTCGGGGCCGGTGGCGGTGAAGAAGGCGTGCTGATCGGCGCCGACATTGTTGACCAGAATGCCGAACGGCACGCGGCCATGAAACAGCGCAGAGACCGCGGCGGGGTCAGCCGCGTCCACCGCGACGAATTCCGCGCCGGTCGCGGCGGCAAGGGCCTGACCTGCCGCGACATCCCTGTCGCAGAACGTGACGGCATTGCCCTCAAGGCACAGCTTGCGCACAGTTGCCGCGCCGATGCCGCTGGCGCCGCCTGTCACCAGCGCGGAACGCATGGTCACAGCCCCCGGAACACGGGCTTGCGCTTGTCGATCACCGCAGCCAGCCCTTCCCGGCTGTCGGCAGAGGCCGAAAGGCCGGCAACGGTGCGGGCCTCTTCGGGCAGGGCGCGCTCGACCTCGATGGCGTTCCACAGCAGCCGCTTGGTCGCGGCCATCGCCATGGGGGCACCCTCGGCATATACGGCGACAGTGCGCGCGGCTGCCCCGGCCAGATCGGCATCGGGAACCACCCGCGTGATCAGGCCGATCCGCTCGGCCTCGGCGGCATCGACGATGCGGTTCGACAGCATGATTTCGGCCGCGCGGCGCAAACCCACAAGATGCGGCAGGATCACCGAAGCGCCGCCGTCGGGCGCCATGCCGACGCGCGTGGCGCCAGCCAGAAACCTGGCGCCCTCACCCGCAATCACCACATCCGAGGCGCAGACGAGACCCAAGCCCCCGCCGCCCGCCGCAAAGCCCTGAACCTCGGTCACCACCACGGCATCCAGACGGATCAATGCCCCAACCGCCATTTGCAGCCATGCCGTGACTTCACGCAGGAAATCACCCAGACCCTCGCCCATCGCGGCAAACTCCCGCACATCGCCTCCGGCACAGAAATTGCGCCCGGCGCCGCGCAGATGCACCACCCGCAGGCCCGGCTCGCGGTGACAGCGCATCACGGCCTGATGCAGGGCCTTCATGAAGACGATGTTCATGCCATTGGCCGCCTCGGGGCGGTTCAGCGTGATCGTGGCCACGGGGCCATTGCGGTGAAGCAGCACCGGCCCTTCGCCAATCCAGATTTCGGAGAGAGTCATGAAGGTTCCTCAGACAAGGAAGGAAAGCGTGAACATCGGCTTGCCGTTGTTGACGAGCGCGATCTTCTTGCGCACCAGTCGGAAGTTCCCGTTCACCAGCCGCAGCCGATATTCGTTGCGGGCAGCCCAGACGGTTTCGCCCCGCAGATTGTCTTCGTAGATCATGCTGTTGGCGAAAACGGTAACTTCGGCAGCCGCGACCTCGCCGATCTCGATGTTCGAGATCAGCCGTGCCAGTTCCGAACGCGGCGTCTGGGTATGGCGCCGCCCGGTCTTCAACTGCTCGATCCGCACATGGATGCGCGAGCGGTTGTCATACAGCACCGACATCTGCGTTTCGGGATCAGTGTCCATCCCGTTGGCCGGCACCCAATAGATGCCGTCCTCCTCCCAAAGTGCGTCCCAGCCGTCATAATCATGGCTGTCAGCAAGCCGGGCTTCGTGAAACAGGAATTGCGCGACATTGTGGTGCAGCGCGACGGGATCGAGCGCACGCAGGTCGTTGTCGGCCGTGGCGATGGCAATTTGCGCGGTCATGCGGGTTGCTCCTGCATCAGCGAAAGGTAGTGGCGCCAGATGCCGCGCTGCGGCACCTCATCGGTGGAATGGGCAATGGTGTAGCCGTTCTCGTCCTTGCGCTCGCGGTGCAGGCCGCGCGTCAGAACCAACCATTCCGGGTCGCGGATGCGGGCGCCGCGGTGGTTGCGTTCATACATCTCGGTATCGTCGGCCAACAGGAACCCCGCAGGGCCGACCGACCCCATGGTCTGCTGCCGCAGGCGGCGGTTGATGTCGGGCGCGTCCTTGAACTGCACCGCCGTAACATGCTGGATGCTTTCATCGACCGAGATCGGCTGGATCACGAACATCTGGATTTCAGCGATGAAGAGGTTCGGGAAGATCATGGTGTGCGGCGAGCCGTCGATCATGATCTGGCGCGCACGATCCGGCCCATAGGCCGCATTCATCGCCGCGACGTAATCGGGCAGCCGGTCTGCCGTGGTGCCGAACCAGTTCAGCGGCTTGTCGATGCGGCGCCACTCGGGGCGCAGATCAAATTCGGTATGGCCGTTGCCATAATCGCGGGTCAGCGCGATCGAATCCTTGCCATAGAGGTTGGCAATGCCGCTTTTGGTGACCTGAAAGATCGAGCCGTGAACGAAGCCGGGGTGATAGCCATCGGTCTCATTCTCGACCATGAACTTCCAGTTGGCTTTGGTGCGGTGTTGCAAGAAACCCGCACGCAGGTCCAGCTCGCCGGTCGGCGCGTTGTCGCAAAGCTGGTCAAGTGCCGCCTTCGCGCCGCCCAGATGTTCCTCAAGCGTGGGGCCGGTTTCGGCGAAAGAGCCGAAGACGAAGCCGCGATAGATGGCGATGCGCGGCACCTTGCCCAGCCCCACCCCGGTCTTTGACGCGCCTTCATATCCGTCGGCCAAGGCATAGCCCATCAGGTCGCCGGTGTTCGAGAAGGTCCAGGAGTGGTAGGGGCAGGTGAAGGTCGCGCGATTGCCCTGACGATAGGCGCAAAGCTGATTGCCACGATGCGGGCATTTGTTCAGCAGCAGCCTGATCTCGTCATTGCGGTCGCGCACCAGCAACACCGGCGTCGGGCCGATGCTCTTGGTCACATAGTCATTGCGGTTCGGCACCTCACTGACATGGCCGACATAGACCCAGCTGCGATACCAGATCTTCTCCATCTCCTCCTGAAAGATATCGGGATCGGTATAGAGGCGGCTGTTGATTCGGGTCGGTTCGATCAGGGCGCTGTAGTCAACCTTCCCTGCGGGCCTTGTCTCTGTGTTCAACATGGCGGCTTGCTCCTGATAGCGGCTATAATTTGCCGAACGCTCATTCGATTTATTGTTCGAAAAATGGGCTGTCAAGCATTCTTTGCCAAGAGAAAATCAACATGCCTCACGCCAGAAGAGGAAAAATATTCATAATGTATAAGCTTTACCAATCACTTCCCTGACATGCCGCACAAAAATCCGGGCGCAAAAAATCTCTGGATGTCAGATTCAACTTCTGATAATTACTCCGAACGATCGGTCTTATAATATCCGAACATGGCCGAACGAATCTCCAGGGAGGAGGAAGACATGACACCGACAAAGGCGATCATCGCCGGACTGTTCGTGCTGGCAGGCGCGCTGCCCGCCGTGGCCGAAATCAGGATCGGCGCTTCGGTTTCGGCCACCGGACCTGCGGGGGCCCTTGGGGACCCCGAGGCGAAAACGCTGGAAATGCTGATCGAAGAGGTGAACGGCAAGGGCGGCATCAACGGCGAGACCGTGACGCTGGTGCTTTATGACGATGCCGGCGACCCCAACAAGGCGCGCACTTTCGCCACCCGGCTGATTGAGGACGACGAGGTGGTTGCGATCATTGGCGGAACCACCACCGGCACCTCGATGTCGATTCTGGCCGTTGCCGAAGATGCGGGGATTCCCTTCATCTCGCTTGCCGGGGCCATCGACATCATCGACCCGGTGAAGCCCTACACCTTCAAGACCCCGCACACCGACCGCATGGGCTGCCAAAAGATCTTTGCGGACATGCAGGCGCGCGGTTTTGCGAAAGTGGCGATCATCGCCTCGACCGACGGCTTCGGCGCCTCGATGCAGGCACAGTGCAAACTGGTGGCGCCCGAGATGGGCATGGAGATCGTCGCGGACGAGACCTATGATCCCAAGGATTCCGACATGACGGCGCAGTTGACGAAAATCCGCGGCACCGAGGGCGTTCAGGCAATCGTCAATCCCGGCTTTGGTCAGAGCGCGGCGGTTCTGGCCCGGAACTACCGGCAGTTGGGAATGGACATCCCGTTCTACGCCTCGCATGGCGTTGCCTCGCAAGGGTATATCGACCTTGCCGGCGCCGAGGCGGTGGAAGGGTTCCGCCTGCCCGGCACCGCGCTGCTGGTGGCCGAATTGCTGGCAGACGGCGATGTGCAAAAACCCGCCGTCACCGCCTACAAGGCGGCGTTCGAGGGCAAATTCGCCACCCCGGTCAGCACCTTCGGCGGCTATGCCCATGACGGCTTCATGATCCTGTCTGATGCCATCGCGCGGGCAACTGCGGCCGAGCCTGCCGCGATCCGCGATGCGATCGAGGCGACCACCGGCCTTGCCGGCACCACCGGCGTCTATACCTATTCGGCCACGGACCACCTTGGGCTTGACCTGTCGGCCTTCCGCCTGCTCGAGATCCGCGGCGGCGCATGGACGCTTGCCGAGTGATCTGACCACCCCGCCCCTGTCTCTGCGCCCGCCGCGGCGCAGAGCCCCTTTCACCCAAGGTCAGCTCCCGCTTTCCAAGCCCGGAGGCGCCATGTCGGAACTCATCCAATTCCTGTTCTCGGGGGTCACGGTCGGCGCGGTCTACGCGCTGGTCGCCCTTGGCTTCACCATCATCTACAACGCCTCGGACGTGGTGAACTTCGCCCAGGGCGAATTTGTCATGCTCGGCGGCATGATCACCTGGTTCGCGCATGAGGCCGGCCTGCCCCTGCCGCTGGCGGCGCTGATCGCCATTGTCCTGACTTCGGCCTTGGGCGTCGCCATGAACAAGCTTGCCATCGAACCCGCCCGGGGCGCGCCGGTCGTCTCGCTGATCATCATTACCATCGGCGCCTCGATCTTCATTCAGGGAACGGCGCAACTGGTCTTCGGCAAGCAAATCCACACCTTCCCGGCCTTTTCGGGCGATACGCCGATCCATGTTGGCGGGGCGACCATCCTGCCGCAAAGCCTGTGGATGATCGCGGGGGCGCTGGCCGTCTTCCTTGCGCTATGGCTGTTTTTCAGCCGCACGCTTCTGGGCCGCGCCGTGATGGCAACCGCGAACAACCGGCTTGCCGCGCAGCTTGTCGGGATCAACACCAATTTCGTGATGACCCTTTCCTTCGCACTTTCGGCAGCCATCGGGGCGCTTGGCGGCGTTCTGGCCACCCCTGTCACCCTGACGGCTTACGGCGTGGGGATCGGCTTTGCCCTGAAGGGTTTTGCCGGCGCGATGCTTGGCGGCATGGGCAACCCCAAGGGCGCACTGCTCGGCGGTTTTCTGATCGGGCTGATCGAGGCGCTGACCGCAGGCTACCTGTCATCGCAATACAAGGATGCGGTGGCCTTCGTCGTGATCCTGCTTGTCCTGTTCTTCCTGCCGCAGGGCCTGTTCGGCCGCAAGACCACAGATCGGGTGTGACATGAAGCTGACCCCGAAATCCGCAACCCTGCTGGTGCTGGCCGTGCTTGTCGCGCTGTCGCCGCTGTTCTTCCCCTCGGGCTACTACTACCGGGTGGGCGCGCTGATCTTCGTCAACGGCATCGCTGTGACGGGCATCGTGATCCTGACCGGCTGGGCCGGGCAGATCAGCCTTGGCCATGCCGGCTTTGCCGGGATCGGGGCCTATGCCTGTGCCCTGGCCCCGGCGCATTGGAGCCTGCATCCTGCCTTGGCCGTCGTGCTGGGGGCCGCAATCTCGGCCCTGCTGGCCTGGCTGGTCGGGCGCCCGATCCTGCGGCTCCGCGGCTATTACCTTGGGGTGGCCACGCTTGGCTTTGGCATCCTTGTCTCGATGGTTCTGAACAATGAACGCGACCTGACCCGCGGCCCCGACGGGATCGAGGTGCCGGAGTTGGGCCTGCGTGCGCTGCTGAAGGGCTGGGGGCTCGATCTGTCGAACGGTCAGTTCTGGTATTTCTTCTGCGGTCTCTGCCTGATCGCCGGGGCCTGGCTGGCGCTGAACCTTTACAACAGCCCCACCGGCCGCGCCCTGCGCGCGCTGCACGGGTCAGAGGTGGCGGCGCGCACGGTCGGCGTCGATCTGGCGCGGATGAAGTTGCAGGCTTTCATGATCTCGGCGGTCTATGCCTCTGTCTCCGGTTCGCTTCTGGCGCTGCAGAACAAGTTCATCACGCCGGATGTCGCGGGCTTCATGCATTCGATCGAGATGGTGACCATGGCCGTTCTGGGCGGCGTCGGATCGGTTCTGGGGGCGATTTTCGGGGCGGGTGCGCTGACGCTGCTGCCGCAGGCGCTGACCGTCTTTGCGGAATACGAGCAGATGGTCCTCGGGCTGGTGATGATGCTGGTGATGATCTTCCTGCGTGAAGGGCTGCTGCCCTCGATCCTGCGCAAACTGAGGGGGCGGGGCGAATGACGAGGTCAGACAAGGAAACCCTTCTGTCGGTCGAGGGGCTTGGCATCGCCTTTGGCGGCCTGAAGGCGGTGAACAACGTCAGCTTCGGGGTAAGGCCGGGCGAAATCGTCTCGATCATCGGGCCAAACGGTGCGGGCAAGACCACGCTGTTCAACATGATCTCGGGCATCTACCTGCCCAGCATGGGGCAGGTGACCCTGTCAGGCGAGGATGTAACCGGGATCGCGCCGCATCTTCTTGCCCGCCGGGGCATGAGCCGGACCTTCCAGAACCTCCAGATATTTCAGTCGATGACCGTGCTGGAGAATGCCATCGCAGGTTATCACCTACAGGAGCGCGGGCCGGTGCTGGCCGATCTCTTTGGCCTGCCCTCCTCGCGTGCCCGGGCGAAACGGGCCGAAGCCGGGGCGCGGAAGTTGCTGGAGCGGGTCGGTCTGGACCGGGCAGCAGAGCGAGAGGCCGGGAACCTTTCCTACGGCTCGCTCAAACGGCTGGAGATTGCGCGCGCCCTGGCGCTGGACCCGAAGATCCTGCTGCTGGACGAGCCCGCCGCAGGCTGCAACGCGGTCGAGACCGAAGAGATCGACCACTTGATCGCCGAGGTCGCCGCCTCGGGCGTGGCGATCCTGCTGGTCGAGCATGACATGAAGATGGTCATGCGCATCTCGAACCACATCGTCGTGCTGGACCATGGCGAGAAGATCGCCGAGGGCGACCCGGCAACCGTCAGCCGCAATCCGGCCGTCGTCGCCGCCTATCTGGGAGCCGAAAATGCTGACGGTTGAAGGTTTGCGTTCACGCTATGGGCGCATCGAAGTGCTGCACGGGCTGGACCTGCGGGTTGACTCGGGTGAGATCGTCACCGTGGTCGGCGCGAACGGCGCCGGCAAGACCACGCTTCTGCGCTGCCTTTCGGGGGTGCAGCCGGTGACCGGCGGCACGATCACCTTCCGGGGCGAGGCGCTGACACCCGTTCCCGCATACAAACGCCTGCGGCGCGGGCTGGCGCAATCGCCCGAGGGGCGCCAGATCTTCACCAATCTGACGGTCGAGGAAAACCTCCGGCTCGGCGCCTTTCTCTACAGCGATGACCGCGTGGAAAAGGACATGGAAGACGCCTTTCAGATGTTCCCGATCCTGAAGGAAAAGCGCAACCTCGCGGCTGGCGGCCTGTCCGGCGGCCAGCAGCAGATGCTGGCGATGGCGCGGGCGCTGATGGGGCGGCCCTCCTGTCTTTTGCTGGACGAACCTTCGATGGGTCTGGCCCCGATCATCGTCCAGCAGATCTTTGCGGTGGTGAAAAGCCTGAAGGCGCTGAATGTCACCGTGCTTCTGGTGGAACAGAACGCCTTTGGGGCGCTGCGGATCGCCGACCGGGGCTATGTGATGGAGACTGGCCGCATCTCGATGTCAGGCGCTGCGGAAGAGCTGATCGCCGATCCCCGCATCCGCGCCGCCTATCTGGGGCTCTGACCATGCCAGCCGAAACACCCGTCATCTCGATCACCCGTGACGGCAGCATCGCCATCGTCACCATCGACAACCCGCCGGTAAATGCCCTTGGCCTCAGCTTGCGGCAGGCGTTGTGGCAAACGGCCGAAACACTCGACGCCGATCCCGGCGTGGCGGCTGTGGTGCTTGTCTGCGCCGGTCGCACCTTCATCGCCGGTGCGGATGTGGGCGAATTCGGCGCCCCCCCGGTGCCGCCGCATCTGCCCGATGTGGTCGCCCGGATCGAGGCCGCCCGCGCTCCATGGTTTGCCGCGATCCACGGTTCGGCGCTTGGCGGCGGGTTCGAGGTTGCCATGGGCTGCCGTTTTCGCGTGGCGGTGGCCAGCGCCTCGGTCGGCCTGCCGGAAGTGACGCTCGGCATCGTGCCCGGCGCCTCGGGCACCGTGCGCACTCCGCGGCTTGCAGGCGTTCCGGCTGCGGTGCAGCTGGTGACGACGGGCCGGCCTGTAAAGGCGGCAGAGGCGCTTTCCCTGGGTCTGATCGATGCGATTATCCAAGGCGAGCTGCGCGAAGGTGCCATCGCCTTCGTCCGTGCGGCGCTGACAAAACCTTTGCCCCCTGCAATCTCGGCCCGCCCCGTCGCGGCGCAGACCACGACCTTCTGGGCCGAACAGGAAGCCGCGATTGCCAGACGGGTCAAGGGCGAGACCGCGCCGCTGCGCGCGCTGGCCGCAATTCGCAAGGCCACCGAGGCGCCGTTTGCCGAGGCGATGGCGCATGAGCGAGAGACCTTCCTTGAACTGCGCGCTTCGGATCAGGCGGCGGCGCTGCGGCATGTGTTCTTTGCCGAACGCGCGGCGCCACGGCCCGCACACCTGAAAAGCGCAGCCCCCCTGCCGCTGCGCAATGCCGCGGTCATCGGCGGTGGCACCATGGGCGCCGGGATCGTCGCTGCCCTCCGTGACGCCGGACTTCCCGTCACCCTGATCGAACGCGATGACGCGGCGCTTGACCGCGGTCTCACCAACGTCCGGGCCATCTTCGACGGTGGGGTGAAACGCGGCAAGCTGACCGAGGCGCAGGCCGCCGACCGGATGGCCGGTGTCACCACAACCTGCGACTATGCGGCATTGGCCGATGTCGATCTGGTGATCGAAGCGGTGTTCGAGGAGATAGGCGTAAAACGCGCCGTCTTTGCCGAACTTGGGCGGGTCTGCCGCCCGGATACTGTGCTGGCAACGAACACCTCATACCTTGATCCCCGGTGCATTGCCGAGGGTGTCGCCATGCCCGGCCGCTTCATCGGTCTGCATTTCTTCAGCCCGGCCCATGTGATGAAGTTGCTTGAAATCGTGCCGATCCCCGAGACCGCCCCCGAAACGCTTGCCACGGGTTTTGCCCTTGGTCGCGCCTTGGGCAAAATCCCGGTTCAGGCCGGCATATGCGAGGGCTTCATCGGCAACCGTATCCTGAAACGCTATCGCGCCGCCGCAGAATCTCTGGTCCGGCAGGGCATTGCCATCGAAGCGGTCGATGCGGCAATGCGCGGCTATGGTTTTGCCATGGGGCCGTTCGAGGCGCAGGATCTGGGCGGCCTCGACATTGCCCATCTGCAACGCGAAGCGGCGCGGGCGGCAGGGCAAGCGGTGCCTGAAACCCTGGGCGACATCCTCGTTCGTGCGGGCCGCAAGGGGCAAAAGACCGGCGGCGGCTGGTATGACTATCCCCCGGGCGAGCGGCGCCCGCAGCCATCGGCCACCACCGGCACGCTGCTGTCCGGCGCGATCAGAGCGGGTGCGGCCCTGACGCCTGAGGCCATTGCCAAGCGGCTGGTGGATGAAATGGCGGCTGAGGGTGCAGCACTTCTGGCCGAGGGTATCGCCCGCAACGCGGCGGACATCGACCTGGTGGAAATCCACGGTTACGGCTTCCCGCGCTGGCGGGGCGGCCCGATGTTTGCGACACGCAGGAAGGGTGCGGCCAAGCCTTGAGCCAACGCGGTTCGCCCCCTAGGGCGCAAGAAAGGCCCCGAAGGTCACGCTCCGGGGCCTTGTCCTGAGATCGGCGGTCTATTCGGCGGCAGAATCCCAGCCGGAAATCGCCTTGGCCTCAAGGAACTCTTCCAGCCCCCAGATGCCCCCCTCACGCGCGCGGCCCGAAGCCTTGACCCCGCCAAATGGCGAACCACCAGCGCGGCTCTTGCCGTTCATCTGCACCATGCCGGATTTCAGGCGCAGCGCCATGCGGTTACGCTTGGCCCCGTCCTGCGACTGGACATAGTTGGTCAGGCCATAGGGCGTGTCATTGGCGATGCGGATCGCCTCTTCCTCACCCTCAAAGGGGATCATGGCAAGGACCGGGCCGAAGATTTCCTCGCGCTCAATGGTCATGCCGGGGGTAACATCGGCAAAGACGGTGGGTTTGACATAGAAGCCGCGGTTGAAACCTTCGGGTAGGCCGGGGCCACCGGCGATCAGGCGTGCGCCCTCGTCAATACCCTTCTGGATATAGCCCTGAATCTGGTCCCATTGCCGCTTGTTCACCACCGGGCCGATATGGTCGCCCTCGGCGCTGGCGGGGCCAACGGCGATGCTGTCGGCCACCTGCGCGGCGATCTGCACGGCACGGTCATAGATCGGACGCTCCACCAGCATCCGGCTGGGTGCGTTGCAGGACTGGCCGGTGTTGTCCATCATGTGGCGCACGCCGCGTTCCACCGCGCGGTCATCGGCATCGGCAAAGATCACGTTGGCGCCCTTGCCGCCCAGTTCCAGCGTCACCCGCTTCAGCGTGTCGGCAGCGGCCTTGGAAATCGCCCGCCCGGCGCGGGTCGAGCCGGTGAACGAGATCATTTCCACATCGGGATGGGTAGACAACTGGCTGCCGACACCCGCCCCATCGCCGTTGACAAGGTTGAAGACACCCGGCGGCAGGCCCGCGTCATGGCAGAATTCGGCAAAGATCATCGCGTTCAGCGGCGATTCCTCGGACGGCTTCAGAACGCAGGTGCAGCCCGCCAGAATCGCCGGAATGGCCTTCAGCGCGATCTGGTTCATCGGCCAGTTCCAAGGGGTGATCAGGCCGACCACGCCGATCGGCTCCATCGAGATGCGGTCGTTCGGGGCATGTGGGCCAAGCGGGCGCACCCATTCGATATGGTCGAAGGCGGTCAGGAAATTCTTGGTGTGCCACGGCAGGCAAGGCGCCTGCTGTTCGCGCGCATGTTTCAGCGGCGAGCCCATTTCAAGGCTGATCGCCTGCGCCAACTCTTCCTTGCGCGCCTCATACTGTTCCAGAATGCGGACAACGGCAGCGCGGCGTTCAGCCGGCGGCGTGGCGGCCCAGCCGGGGAAAGCGGCCTTGGCGGCGGCAACGGCGGCATCGGTATCGGCACGGTCACCCAGCGAGATGATGGCAACCTCGTCCTCGTTCGAGGGGTTGATGACGGCACAGTCGCGCGGGGTGGCGGGGGCAACCCAAGCCCCGTTGATGTAGAATTCGCGGCGAATGATCATGGCAGACCTCCTGTTGCGGGCAGAGGGTGGCATTGTGCCGCGCGGGGCGCAAGCCGATGCGCGCCACGTTTGATCAAACCGCGACGCCCTGGCTGCATTGTGGCAGCATGGGCTTGGGTATAGAACGGCGCGCAGGCGGCGAGGTGGGCGATGTTTTCCGAACTGATCATCACGACATACGAGAACCCGCGCGCGCTGGCGCTGTGTCTTGAATCGCTGCGATATCAGACGCGGATGTGTGACGGCATCTGCATTGCCGATGACGGGTCGGGGGCGGAAACGGCGGCGGTGATCGCCCGCTATGTGGCCGAAAACCCGGCGGTGCCGCTGCGCCATGTCTGGCACGAAGACCGCGGGTTTGAGAAATGCGCGATTCTGAACAAGGCCATCGCATCAAGCGGGGCCGAGTTTCTGGTGTTTCTGGACGGCGATGTGATCCTGCACCCCCGGTTCATCGCCCGGCATTTTGAACTGGCGCGGCCGGGGCGGTTTAGCAGCGGCGGGATCATCCGGCTGGACGCCAAAGCCTCGGCGGCGGTGACGGCACAGGACATTGCCAGCGGGCGGCTGTTCGACCGGGGCTGGCTGCGTGCGAACCGGGCGATTGACCGGCTGGGCACCTGGCTGAAGACCATGCCGTTCGGGCCGCGCGTGATGGGCTGGTTCGACCGCCTGACCCCGGTGCCGAAATCGCTGCTGGGCGCGAACTGGTCGGCGTTCCGCGCCGATATCCTGAAGGTCAACGGCTTTGACGAGACGATCAAGTATGGCGGGCTGGACAAGGAAATGGGGTTCCGGCTGATGAATGCGGGGATTGCGGGGCAGCACATGCGCTATACGGCACCCCTCTTGCATCTGGACCACCCGCGCGGCTATCGAGACCCGGATCGGGTGCGCCGCCAGAAGGCCGCATTGCACGCGACGCGGCGTTCGGGCCAATTCTGGACCGAGAATGGTCTTACCCGGAAAGGTGACTGAATGTTCTTCCGCCCCAAGATTTACCTGCCGCCGCTGACCTTCCCCGATGCTGAACGCGATCTGCTCTGCGCCACCTATGAGGCGGCAAGCCGGATCGTCGAATATGGCTCGGGCGGGTCAACGCTGGTTGCGGCGGCGGCGGGCAAGCCGATTCTGTCGGTGGAAAGCGATCGGAAATGGGCCGCGAACATGAACGCCGTGCTGGCGCGCGACTTTTCGGGCGCCCGGGCCGAGGTGATCTGGTGCGATGTCGGCCCGACCAAGAAATGGGGCACCCCGCGCGGCACGGCGGCCCACCGCCAGTTCCATCTCTATCCGCTGGCGGTCTGGGACCGGCCCGATGTGGGGGTGCCCGATGTGGTGCTGGTTGACGGGCGGTTCCGCATCGCCTGCTTTTGCGCGACCGTGCTGCGGATGACGGCGCCGGTAACCCTGCTGTTTGACGATTACGTCAGCCGGCCCGAATATGCCGTGGTCGAGCAACTGGTGAAACCCCACCGGATCACCGGGCGGATGGCCGAATTCCGGCTGGAGCCGATGCAGGTTCCGCAGGATCAGTGGACCTGGTTCATCGGGGCTTTTGCGCGAACCCGCTAATAACGAGAAAACTGGTCGCCTTTTCTTCGCAACGGGGTTACACCTGTTGCTACCACCCTCGGCTCATACAGGAGTTGCACCATGGGCATCCGCATCAACGATATCGCCCCCGATTTCACTGCCGAATCCACTGCCGGGACCATTCATTTCCATGAGTGGCTGGCCGACAGTTATGCGATCATCTTCAGCCACCCGCGCGACTTTACCCCGGTCTGCACGACCGAGTTCGGCGCCGTGGCGCAACTGGCCGCCGAATGGGCCAAGCGCAAGACCAAGGTCATCGGCGTGTCGGTTGATTCGGTCGCGGATCACGAGAAATGGAAGCGCGACATCGAGGCGTTTTCGGGCAGCCCGGCCGATTTCCCGATCATCGACGACACCTCGCTGACGGTGTCGAAAGCCTATGACATGCTGCCGGCTGATTTCTATCTGCCGACCGAAGGCCGCACCCCGGCCAACTCGGCCACGGTGCGGACGGTCTACATCATCGGGCCAGACAAGAAGGTGCGGCTGACCATGACCTATCCGATGTCGGTGGGCCGCAACTTTGCCGAGATCCTGCGGGCGCTCGATGCGGTGCAGGCCACCGACGGCGTGCCCTTCGCCACCCCGGCCAACTGGGTGCCCGGTCAGGATGTGATCGTGGCGCTGTCGGTTTCGACCGACGATGCCAAGGCGAAATTCGGCGATCTGGACATCAAGCTGCCCTATCTGCGCTTCGCCAAGCGCCCGGTGTAAGGCGATTGGGGGGCTGCGGCCCCCCATTTGCTAGCCGTGCCACGCTCCGGCAAGGCGGCCGCGGGCATGGGCGCGGCCACTTGCGTTGCGCCACGCCTGCCGCTCAAGACAAAATCCCAGCGCCTTGATCCACCCCAGAACACGCGGCAGCGGCAGGCCATGCTTGCGCGCGGCATGGATATAAGACCGGCTGAGGTGATAGCCCCGCTGCCATGAAAGCGTGGGCGAGCGCGGGGTGCTGCTGCCGGGCTGGTGGGTAACCCTGGCGGCTGGCACCAGAACCAGCGGGCCGAAGGCGGCGCGCAGCCGCAACGACAGGTCATCATCCTCATAATAAAGGAAGATCGCCGGATCAAAGCCGCCAATCGCCTGAAATGCCGACCGCCGCACCAGAAGCGCCGCCCCGCTGAGAACCGGCATTTCGGTTTCCCTCTGCGGCGGTTGCGCAGGGGCGAAACGGTCGGTCGGGGAAAGCTCGGTCAGCCGCTTGTAGCTGATCCGCCCGGCGGCATCGGTCAGCGTGGGGCCAAAGGCCACCGCCGCAGGATGGCGGCGGGCCGCGTCCAGCAGTGTCGCAAGGCAACCGGGGTGCAGCCGGGCATCGGGATTGAGAAACAGAAGAAACCCCGTCGTCACCTCCGCGGCCCCCAGATTGCAGCCCCGGCCAAAGCCGATGTTGCCCGGCGCCGGGATCAGCCGCACGCCCTGCCCCACCGCCCAATCGGCCAACCCCGCTTCGCCTGCATTGTCCACCACCACCAGCGGCACCCCGGGCGGCAGACTGCCCGCCATCGCCGGCAGCACGGCAAGGCTGTGATAGGCAACGGTGATAACGGTGACGTCCATGCGGGGAGAACTGTGGGCTTCAGCCCTCCTCGGCTTCATGCCGGATGATGTCGATCAGGGGTTTGAAACCATAGATCGCGGGCCTCCGTCCGGCCCCCGCCTCAATCTGTGACAAGATACCGACCTCGCGCAGTTTGCGGGTCATGCTTGCCGCAACATGGGCTGGAATCCGGTCATGGCCCGTGAACCTGCTGTTCTTGAAGCTCGGATTGGCAAACATGAAATCCAGCGCCTCGATTGCCCACTCGCTTTTCAACTCATCGCGGAAGCGCAGCTTCATTTCGTCATACAGCCGGAAGATTCGTTCCGCGACGGTAATATTGCGCTCCGCTTGATCGCGCAGCCCGTCGAGGAAGAACACGCACCATTCTGTCCATTCCCCATGTGACGAGACACGCCGCATCATGTCGATATAGTCATCGCGGTGCCGCTCGAAGTAGGAACTGACGTAGAAATGCGGCTGCCGGATCAGCCCCGAGGTCCACAACATCAGGGTGATGAGCATCCGCCCGATCCGGCCATTGCCATCCTTGAACGGATGAAGCGCCTCGAACTCGACATGGGCGATGGCGGTCTTGAGCAGCCGGTTGAGCGGAGCCTCCCGAATAAAGCCGACAAGCGATTGCATTCCCAGAGGCAGAGCCTCGGGGCTGATCGGCACGAAGGAGACCGCCTGGCGGCGGCGCTCTCCGATATAATTTTGCTCGGTCTTGTAGGCGCCCGGGGATTTGGTGGCACCGCGCCCCCATGACAGCAGAATCTGATGTGCGGTTCGGATCAGATGCTCGGACAGAGGAACTCCGGCCTCAATCTCGCGCTGGATGCGTTGCATCGCACGCGCATAGAGGAAGGTCTCGACGGCTTCACTGCGGGCCAGACGGAATGCTTCGTCCTGACCGGCGTCGCCTTCGGCCTCGATCCGCAAAACCTCGTCCAAGGTCGAGATCGTGCCCTCCATGCGCGAAGAAACAACGGCCTCCTGATTGCGAAGCGGCGCCAGCAGAATTTCGCTGTTGTGCATGGCCGCAAGCATCTGGTCATAGCGCGAAATGGCGGCGGCGGTTTCCGTCGCCGGGTCAAGCAGGGTTTCATAACGCAGATTTTGCGGTGGAAAGACGCCATAGTGATAGGAAACAGCGCCGAGAAGACGATCCGGCATAGCTTGTCGTACTCCGATAGCCCCAAGAACTACGATAACATCCGTAGTAGCAGCGCTGCCGACGACAAGCAAGGTTGTCGTTCTTCATTGCCCAAACTGGCTACGACAACCACGTTTGTCCCATGCTTAAATCGCACAATCCTGCTCGTCACAGACAAAGCGGCAAGTTGGACACGACAAAGGCCCCGAGGTTTCCCCCGGGGCCTTTGCTTAATGTGGAAAGGATCAGCCTTCGGCCGATTCTTCCTTTTTCTCGGTGATTTCGAGGCCGGTTTCCTGATCGACCATCTTCATGCCGAGGCGGACCTTGCCGCGCTCGTCGAAGCCGAGCAGCTTGACCTTCACTTCCTGGCCTTCCTTCAGCACCTCGTTCGGGTGGGTCAGGCGCTTGTTGGCGATCTGGGAGACGTGGACCAGACCGTCGCGCTTGCCGAAGAAGTTCACGAAGGCGCCGAAATCGACCAGCTTCACCACCTTGCCGGTGTAGATCTGACCTTCTTCCGGTTCGGCCACGATCGACCAGATCATGTCATAGGCCTTCTTGATGGCCTTCTGGTCGTTCGAGGCGATCTTGATCACGCCATCGTCGTTGATATCGACCTTGGCGCCCGACACTTCGACGATTTCGCGGATGACCTTGCCGCCCGAGCCGATCACTTCACGGATCTTGTCGGTCGGGATCGAGAGGGTCTCGATCTTCGGCGCGTATTGGCTGAACGCCTGCGCCGAGGTCAGCGACTTGGCCATTTCGCCCAGGATATGCAGACGGCCGTCCTTGGCCTGCGCCAGCGCCTGCTCCATGATCTCGGGCGTGATGCCCGCAACCTTGATATCCATCTGCAGCGAGGTGATGCCGGCTGCGGTCCCGGCAACCTTGAAGTCCATGTCGCCGAGGTGATCCTCGTCGCCGAGGATGTCGGTCAGCACGGCCCAGCGGCCATCGTCTTCAAGGATCAGGCCCATGGCCACACCGGCGACCGGCGCCTTCAGCGGCACACCCGCATCCATCATCGACAGCGAACCGCCGCAGACCGAAGCCATCGAGGACGAGCCGTTCGACTCGGTGATCTCGGAGACAACACGGATGGTATAGGGGAAGTCGGTCGGCGCGGGCAGAACCGCCTGCAGCGCACGCCATGCCAGCTTGCCATGGCCGATTTCGCGGCGGCCGGGCGAGCCGACGCGACCGACTTCACCAACCGAATAGGGCGGGAAGTTGTAGTGCAGCAGGAAGTTCGAGCGCGAGTTGCCATGCAGGGCGTCGATGATCTGCTCATCCTCGCCGGTGCCGAGGGTGGTCACGACCAGGCCCTGGGTTTCGCCACGGGTGAACAGCGCCGAGCCATGGGTCCGCGGCAGGATGCCGGTTTCGCAGGTGATGGCGCGGACGGTCTTGGTGTCACGACCGTCGATGCGGGTGCCGTTCGACACCACGTCGCCGCGCAGGATCGAGCTTTCCAGCTTCTTGATCGCCGAGCCAAGGTTGGCGTCGGCCTGATCTTCCGCCGACAGCGCGCCCTTGATCGCCGAAACGGCAGCCGAGATGGCGTTGGTGCGGTCCTGCTTGTCGCGGATGGCGAAGGCGGCGCGCATCTGCGCCTCACCGGCGGCTTTCACGCGGGCGTAAAGGTCGGAGTAGTCGGGCGCGTGGAAATCGAAGGGTTCCTTGGCGCTGTCTTCGGCGAAGTCGATGATCAGGTCGATCACCGGCTGCATCGCGGCATGGCCGAACTTCACCGCGCCCAGCATTTCCTCTTCGGTCAGCTCATAGGCTTCGGATTCCACCATCATCACGGCGTCCTTGGTGCCGGCGATGACCAGATCAAGGCGCTGCTCGGGGTTGGCACGCAGGTTATGCATGTCATCGACCGAGGGGTTCAGCACATAATTGCCGTTCGAGAAGCCGACGCGCGCAGCGCCGATCGGGCCCATGAAGGGCACGCCCGAAATGGTCAGCGCTGCCGAAGCGGCGATCATGGCGACGATATCGGGATCGTTGACCAGATCGTGCGACAGCACGGTCGCCATGACGAGGACTTCATGCTTGAAGCCTTCGACGAACAGCGGACGGCAGGGACGGTCGATCAGGCGCGAGGTCAGCGTCTCTTTCTCGGACGGACGGGCTTCACGCTTGAAGAAGCCGCCGGGGATCTTGCCGGCAGCATAGTATTTTTCCTGGTAATGCACGGTCAGCGGGAAGAAGTCCTGCCCCGGCTTGGGCGCTTTGGCGAAGGTCACATTGGCCATGACCGAGGTTTCCCCCAGCGTGGCAATGACCGAACCATCGGCCTGACGGGCAACCTTGCCCGTTTCCAGCGTGAGCGTTTCGTTGCCCCACTGGATGGATTTCGTCGTCACATTGAACATATATCGTTCCTCAAGGAGGCATCCCGGCCCCTGCCGGTCCTCCGTTTGCATGGCGGCCCCATTGCCGCCGCCCCCTATCCTTTGCATGTGGCCGGGGGCATGGCCTCACGTCGCAGATTGCGGGCGCATACAGGAAAACGGGGGGTTTGGGAAGGGGAGGCTCAACCGCAAGCTTTGGAAATACCAAAAGGCGCTCGGCCTTGGGCTGTTGATGCGCTCAGAGCCCGCTTCTGATGACCGAGAATACGAGCCAAGCCAGAAGAGCCAGCACGAACCCTCCGGCAATCAGGTCAAACGGCGGCCCAGCAAGAAATCCAACGCAGATCAAGGCGCTTGCGACAGCCCCTGCGCGCATGACAGCCTTGCGCTGCGGTTGACCGACCACCGACAACACAGCGAAGACGATGGCAGCAAAGGCACTTACGGCGGGCCAACCGACCATTTTACCCCGACCTTTCCCGTCGAACCTGCCGTCAAAGTTCGCATGTTTTCAAAGGCCGACGACACGCCACAACAAGCCATAATCATGTCTTGGCATCAAATGAAAACGCCCGCAGGTTTCCCCGCGGGCGTTCCGTGAAACCGTGGTTCCGCTCAGCGGCGCAGGCCCAGACGCTGGATCAGCGTGTTGTAGCGGGCCTCGTCCTTGGCCTTGAGGTAGTCCAAGAGCTTGCGGCGCTGGGCCACCTGCATCAGCAGGCCGCGGCGGGAGTGGTTGTCTTTCTTGTGCGACTTGAAGTGTTCGGTCAGGGTCGCAATGCGCGAGGACAGGATCGCAACCTGCACTTCGGGCGAGCCGGTGTCGCCTTCCTTGGTCGCGTATTCCTTGATCAGGCGGGCTTTTTCTTCAACGGTGATCGACATCGGGATCTCCTTGCGGTTGGTGTGACGGCACAAGCCGGGATGTCGTCCAGCAGGGCCCTTGCCCCCTCTCACAAGGGGATGCGGGCGTATAGGGGAAAGCCGCGCGAAAGGGAAGCGGTTTCTGCACCCGGCCCGTCGCGCGGCACGCCCCCGGCAATCGTTTACCAATTCCCAAGATCGCCTCCCGGCCCGCTGGAAGCAAGCCGTCCCCTGTGATAGAGTATCGCTTGGAACATCCTGTTTTCATTGGAAGTTTCGTTAACTTTTCTTAACGGCCCCAGCGGTTCGGGGCGCAGGGGTGTGCGGTGCTGGGTTTATTGGGTCTTCTGGGGGCACTGATGGCGGGCCTCGCTGCCGACGCATTCATGTTCGCCGAAAAGGGCCATGGCGACAGCGAAGACGGGGCATCCGACACCGACCACCCCGAGGTGCAGGAGCCGCCCCGCGACCTCAGCCTGCTGGAGGGCGACGATGCCGGGATGCCTACCTCTGACGACACGCCCGACCCTGCCGAGCCGGATGAGGTTCTGTCCGGCAGCAGCGACGCCGATGTGATCGACAGCCACGGCGGTGATGATTCGGTCACAGGCCGGGAGGGAGACGATCTCCTTGGCGGCCGGGATGGCGACGACACGCTGTCGGGCGGCGACGGACGCGACGCGCTGGATGGCGGCGCGGGCGACGACTGGCTGATCGGCGATGCCGGAGACGACCAGTTGGTCGCGGGCGCCGGCGATGATCTGCTGCTGGGCGGCACCGGCAATGACCGGCTGGCTGGGTGTGAGGGCGACGATTCCCTGAACGGCGGCAGCGGCAACGACAGCCTGACCGGCGGCGAAGGCGCCGATACGGTGAACGGCGATACCGGCGACGATGAGGTTGCCGGTGGCCTTGGCGACGATCTGCTGACAGGCGGCGCCGGCCGCGATGTGCTTGAGGGGGGGCAGGCAATGACAGCCTCGACGGCGGGCCCGACGCCGAAACCGATTTCCTGAACGGCGGTCTGGGCGACGACCTCTTGTCTCTCGGCGCCGGTGACCTTGGCAGTGGCGGCGAGGGGGCCGACAGCTTCGCGCTGCGCGACATTGGCACCGGGGATGCACCGCCGCAGATCGCGGATTTCAACCCGCAAGAGGATGCGCTTCTGGTGCTTTATGACGCCACCCTGCATCCCGACCCGATGCTGTCGCTGACGGTGGACGAGGGCAGCGGAACAGTAACGCTGCTGCTTGACGGGGTGCCGCTGGCTGCGCTGACCAATGGCGCACTGCCGGACCTAAGCCAGGTGCAGTTGCGCGCCGCCTGATCACAGCCAAAGCTGCGGCGCCACGCCATAACCGACATAGAGCGGATGGCGCGGCTGACCGCCCTTGGTCAGGCCCAGATGATGCAACGCAACCCCCTGACCGCGCAGATTTTCCGCAACCAGCCGACCCTGCCCCAACAGATCGCCATGCGCGCCCCAGCCGCACAGAACCAGCCCGGCGGCCAGCGCCACTTCTTGCAGCACCGCCGCATTTCCCGGGCCGACCGGATCGGCGGCGCGACGCAGATCGGCGGGATAGGTGGCGCGGAAGGCGAAAAGATTGACCACCGACAACCCGCCAAACCCCAAGGCCCGCGCCCGTCGCTCACAGCGTTCGATGGTCGGGTCATTGCGTTCTTCGGTCGCGGTCGAGGGGTTGAGCATGACGCAAGCCAACAGTGCCCCCGGCGCCCAGACCCGCTCCAGCCGATAGCGATAGACGCCGCAGGGCGAATACCAGGCCCGGCTCGCCGCATCGCCCTTCTGGAAACCCCGAATGATCATCGCCCCTCCCTGCCCCGACGTTGCAGCCTCCGGCGGGGATATTTGCGCCAAGATGAATAGCGCGATTTCATCTTGGCCCAAATATCCCCCGCGGAGCGTTCCGCCCTTTCGGCACTCGCCACAGCACGGCACCCTTCCGCGGCAGCCCGGCCAAGCGGGCCCGATGCCCGCGCGGACGGCCCCCGGCTCAGGGCAGGTTGAACACCCGCGATGGGTGCAACTCTCCCGAACGATAAACCCCAACCGCAACGGCACGGCCCTGATCGCTGGCCCAGGCCGTATCCCCCCATTCGACACCCGAGGCCAGCACCATCCCCGGATTGCCGTTGCGCAGCCGCGCCGCACCTTCCGGCGTGGCAGGCAGCTCCGGCAGATCGGCCAGCCCCAGTTCCAGCGGCTTCAGATGCTGGTCCAGTTCCTCGGTCTTGGCAATCCGGTCGATCTCGTCCAGCGTAAGCCCCTCGCTGGCATGGAATGGCCCCGACCATTCCCGCCGCAACCATTGCACATGGCCAAGGCAGCCCAGAACCTGCCCCAGGTCGCGCGCGATTGAGCGGACATAGCCGCCCTTGCCGCAGACCATCTCCAGATCGACATGATCGGCGTCCGGTCGGCCCAGAACCTCCAGCCGCTCCACCCAAAGGGGGCGGGCGGCAAGGTCCATCACCTCGCCCTCGCGGGCCAGGTCATAGGCGCGTTCCCCCTCGACCTTCACGGCGGAAAACTGCGGCGGCACCTGCAGGATATCGCCGCGGAACCCGGCCAGCGCCGCCACAATCGCCGCATCCGATGGGCGCTGCGCGCAGGTTTCCGTCACCTCGCCCTCGGCATCGTCGGTGGTGGTCGCCGCTCCCAACGTCACACGGAAGCGATAGCACTTCAGCGCATCGGTGACATAGGGCACGGTCTTGGTCGCCTCGCCCAGCGCCACCGCCAGAACACCTGTCGCCGCCGGGTCAAGCGTGCCCGCGTGCCCGGCCTTCTGCGCCCCGAAGGCCCATTTCACCTTGTTGACCACCGTGGTCGAGCCGATGCCCGCAGGCTTGTCCACCACCAGCCAGCCCGAAACCGGGCGGCCCTTCTTGCCGCGTGCCATCGCCTACTCCTTTGCCCGAACCACGGCAACCATCGGCCCCATCGGCCAGCCGCCATCGTCGCGCCCGATCTGCGGCGCATAAAGCCGCGAGATCGAACCGTCCAGATACAGCGCCTCGGGCAGGTCCAGCACATCACGGAAGAGCCGCCCGAACGTGTCGAAATTCACCCGCCCGTCCGAAATCACGAAAACCGCGCGCTGACCGTCGCTGCTGACCCCGACGCCATTGCGGTATTTCACCGAATCGGAGCCGGGAATGAAGCGCGGATGCAGCGCGCCACCGATCACCAGCATCGGCCCCGATTGCGTGGCATGGCGGCAGGCGGGGCGCGTCTTCGCAAAGGCGCGGCTTTCGATCACCGCAAAGGGCCGCGTGCCGCCGATGCAGAAAACGCCGTTCGGAAGCATCCCGAAATTGCCCGGCCCGGCAGCCGTCACCAGCGGGTGGCCTTCGCGCCCACCCTCGACATAAAGGCCCACCGGCGCGAAATCCTCATGGAACATCCCGGCATTCATCGCAAATTCAAGGGTCAGACCCTGCGCCTGCAACGCAGTCTCCAGCGCTGCGAACGTGCCATAGGGGCCGGTGGCGCCGTTCAGGAACAGCCGCAGATCATCGGCAGCGGTCACCTCGCAGGCGGCATAACCCGCGCCCTCGAAACTCAGATCGCGGCAGGTCACGGCAGACACAGCCTGCGGCAAAAGCAGGCCGACCAACAGCGCCAGCGCCCGCATCCTAGGCGTCGCCGTCTTCGTCATCCTCGCCCGCGGCAAGATCGCGCTGCACGGCAGGATCGGCGAACATGCGTCGCGTCTCGTCCAGCCGGTCATAGGTTTCATCCGGGCGAAAGCGCAGGTCGGGCGTGTATTTCAGCGTCAGCTCGCCCCCGATCCGGTGGCGCAGCTCGGCCTTGTTGCGGGCCAGTGCCGCAATGGCATCGGCCACCGGAACCGACCCCATCAACGGCATGACATAGGCCGTCGCCACCTTGAGATCGGTCGAAAGCCGCACCTCGCCGACCGTGATCGACATCCGGTTCAACTCGGGGTCATGAATGTCGCCGCGATTCAGCACATCCGACAACGTGCGGCGGATAAGTTCGCCGACGCGCAGTTGCCGCTGGGAGGGGCCGTCGCCGGCATGAGAATGTTTTGGTGCCATAACGGGCCAGATACGCCCTTTTGCGCCCCCCCGCAACGGCGGGCTTTCAGGCCGGGGCGCGACGGGTTACACCCGTGTCGGGATGCAAAGGGGAAGTATCATGACGGATCTGCCGGGAATCGTGGTCACGGGCGCTTCGGGCCGGATGGGGCAGATGCTGGTCAAGATGCTGGCGGGGTCTGACAAGGCGCGGCTGGTCGCCTGTGTCGAGCGCAGCGGCCACCCCTGGATCGGCCGCGATGCGGGGGTGGCGATGGGCGGCGCCGCAATCGGCGTGACCGTCACCGACGACCCGCTTGCCGCCTTTGCCCGGGCGCAAGCGGTGATCGACTTTACCGCCCCTTCGGCCACGGTGGAATTTGCCGCCCTCGCCGCGCAGGCCCGCGCGGTGCATGTGATCGGCACCACCGGGCTGGAAGCCGAGCATCACGCGAAAATCGACCTTGCCGCCCATCACGCCGTGATCGTGCAGGCCGGCAACATGAGCCTGGGCGTTAACCTGATGCTGGGGCTGGCCCGCAAAGTCGCCGCGGCGCTGGATGCCGACTGGGATATCGAAGTGGTCGAAGCCCATCACCGGATGAAGGTCGATACCCCCTCGGGCACCGCGCTGATGCTGGGTCAGGCCGCCGCCGAAGGCCGCGGTATCAGCCTCGATGCGGCGATGGTCTCAGGCCGCGACGGCATCACCGGCGCCCGCACCCGCGGCAGCATCGGCTTTTCCGCGATCCGGGGCGGCGATATCGTCGGCGAACATGACCTGATCTTCGCCACCGAGGGTGAGCGGATCGTGCTGCGCCACCTCGCCACCGACCGCGCGATCTTTGCCCGCGGCGCGCTGCGGGCCGCGCTCTGGGGCCAAACCCAGAAGCCGGGGCGCTATGACATGGCGGATGTCCTCGGCCTCTGACCCGGCACGCCCGGCATTAACCGCGATGCCTCCGGCGGGAGTATTTCAAAAGGTGCAGTTGCAGGGGCGCGCGGGTTCGGCCGCCGCCCGCGAACTTTGGTTTGCACCTTTTTGAAATACTCCCGCCGGAGGCCCTTTTCCGACGCCGCCAAAGCGCAGCCAGAGGGCGGTCTTCCGTGGCAACGCTGCCTCGGGGGGCTCGATGCCTCCCGAGGCGGCCCCGTCCGTCAGATCACGAACTCTTCGCGCGCATAGCCCTGCAGGAACAACAGCGCCGTCAGGTCGCCGTGGTTGATGCGGATATCGCATTGGGCGGCGACCACCGGCTTGGCATGCAGGGCCGCGCCGGCGCCGGCGCGGGTCAGCATTCCCAGATCATTGGCGCCATCCCCCACCGCCAGCACCTCATCTTCTGTGATGCCCAGCCGGGCGGTGATCTCTTCCAGCGCATCGACCTTGGCCTGCTTGCCCAAGATCGGATCGGCCACTTCGCCGGTCAGCGCCCCGCCCGCCTGCAACAGCGTATTGGCCCGGTTTTCGTCAAATCCCAGCCGCGCCGCGATGGCGCCGGTGAAGGCGGTGAACCCGCCCGAGACCAGCGCCGCATGGGCACCATGGGCCTTCATCGTCGCCAGCAGCACCGGCCCCCCGGGCATCAGCGTGATGCGGTCGCGGATCACCCGGTCGATCACCGAGACCGGCAGGCCCTTCAGCAGCCCGACCCGCTCTCGCAGCGCCGCCTCGAAATCCAGCTCGCCATTCATCGCCCGGGCCGTAATCGCGGCGACGCGGGCGCCGACCCCGGCCTCATCCGCCAGTTCGTCGATGCATTCCTGCCGGATCATCGTGGAATCCATATCCGCCAGCAGCAATTTCTTCCGCCGCCCCTCGGCTTTCTGCACCACAAGATCGACGCCAAGGCTCTGTAGCGCTTCCCAGACTTCCCAGCGGTTGGCGGGAATCGCGGCCAGCGGAAACTCCGCAGCGACCCCCGGATCGAGCCAGAGCGCATCGCCGCCCCCCCAGGCATTGCGCAAGGATTCCACTGTGACCCGTTCCAGGATCGGGCGGTCGGGATTGGTCAGCAGGGTGGCGATGAACATGAGCGGGTTTCCCGGGCAAGTTTCCGATAGTGGAGCGGCGCGTCGCAAATCGCGCGTGATGCGGCGCTTTAGCGTGATTTTGGCTCTTGTGCCAGTGCGGCAAGGCCCATATCCACGGCGGCGGGACACCCCTCCCCAACGGGGGGCATTTATCTGGAAGGATACCATGGCTGATCTGATCGCCCCGGCAACGCGCCCGGCCAATCCGCGTTTCTCCTCTGGCCCCTGCGCCAAGATTCCCGGTTATTCCCTTGATATGCTTGTCGATGCGCCGCTTGGTCGCTCGCACCGTGCCGCTGTCGGCAAGGCCAAGCTGAAAGAGGCGATTGACCTCACCCGCGAGATTCTGGGCGTGCCCGCCGATTACCGCATCGGCATCGTCCCCGGCTCTGATACCGGCGCCGTCGAAATGGCGATGTGGTCGCTTTTGGGCGCCCGGCCGGTTGAGATGCTGGCTTGGGAAAGCTTTGGCGAAGGCTGGGTGACCGATGTGGTCAAGCAGCTCAAGCTGGATGCCACCGTCAGGAAGGCGCCCTATGGGCAGATCGTCGATCTGGCGACGGTCGATTTCGACAAGGATGTGGTCTTCACCTGGAACGGCACCACCTCGGGCTGCCGGGTGCCGAATGCCGATGCCATTCCGGCCGACCGCAAGGGTCTGACCATCTGCGACGCCACCTCTTCGGCCTTTGCCATGGAAATGGACTGGGCCAAGCTGGATGTCGTGACCTTCTCCTGGCAAAAGGTGCTGGGCGGCGAGGGCGCGCATGGCATGCTGATCCTCAGCCCCCGCGCGGTGGAACGGCTGGAAAGCTATACGCCCGCATGGCCGCTGCCGAAGATTTTCCGGCTGACCGCCAAGGGCAAGGTTTCCGAAGGTATTTTCGTCGGCGAGACGATCAACACCCCCTCTATGCTGGCGGTGGAGGATTATCTCGTCTCGCTGAAATGGGCGAAATCGGTGGGCGGTCTGCCCGGCCTCGTCGCCCGGGCCAAGGCCAATGCCCAGGTGGTCTGGGATTTCTGCGCCGCCAATCCCTGGCTGCAGAACCTGGCCGAGACGCCCGCGATTGCCTCGACAACCTCGGTCTGCCTGAAATTCGCCGATGACCGGATCAAGGATGGCGAGGCTTTCGCCAAGGCTGTGGCCAAGCGGCTGGAAAAGGCCGGGGTCGCCTATGATATCGGCGCCTACCGCGATGCCCCGGCGGGCTTGCGGATCTGGTGCGGCTCGACGGTGGAAACCGCCGATGTCGCGGCGCTGATGCCGTGGATCGCCCATGCCTTCGAAGCGGAGCTCGCCGCTCAGGTCTGAGATGCAGGGTCGGGCCAAGCCCCGGCCTACGTAGGTCGGGGTTCACCCCGACTCACCCCCCAAACATATGGAGTCCCTCATGGCCCCCCGCGTTCTCGTTTCCGACGAACTCTCCGAAACCGCCGTCCAGATCTTCCGCGACCGCGGGATTGAGGTCGATTACATGCCGAAGCTTGGCAAGGACAAGGAAAAGCTGGCCGAAATCATCGGTCAGTATGACGGCCTTGCCATCCGCTCGGCGACCAAGGTCACCGCGAACCTGCTGGAGAAGGCCACCAGCCTCAAGGTGGTGGGCCGGGCCGGGATCGGTGTGGACAATGTCGATATTCCCGCCGCCTCGAAAAACGGCGTGATCGTGATGAACACGCCCTTCGGCAATTCGATCACCACTGCCGAACATGCCATCGCCATGATGTTCGCCGTTGCCCGGCAAATCCCCGAGGCCAATGCCTCCACCCATGCGGGCAAATGGGAAAAGTCGCGCTTCATGGGGGTGGAGTTGTTCAACAAGACCCTTGGCGTGATCGGTGCCGGCAATATTGGCGGCATCGTCTGTGACCGCGCCGTCGGGCTGAAGATGAAGGTCATCGCCTATGACCCCTTCCTGTCGGACGAACGGGCCAAGGCGCTGGGCGTGCATAAGGTCGAGCTGGAAGAGCTGCTGGCGCGTGCCGATTTCATCACCCTGCATGTGCCGCTGACCGACAAGACCCGCAACATCCTGAGCCGTGAGAATCTGGCCAAGACCAAGAAGGGCGTGCGCATCATCAACTGCGCCCGCGGTGGTCTGATCGACGAGGTCGCGCTGAAAGAGGCGCTGGAATCGGGCCATGTCGCCGGGGCGGCGCTGGATGTGTTCGAGGTGGAGCCGGCTACCGAAAACCCGCTGTTCAACCTGCCCAATGTCGTCAGCACCCCGCATCTGGGCGCAGCCACCACCGAAGCGCAGGAAAACGTGGCGCTGCAGGTGGCCGAGCAGATGTCGGATTATCTGTTGTCAGGCGCCGTGCAGAACGCGCTGAACATGCCCAATGTCACCGCCGAAGAGGCCGCCGTGATGGGCCCCTGGATCAAGCTGGCCAGCCATCTGGGCGCCTTCATCGGCCAGATGACGGATGAGCCGATCAAGGCCATCAACATCCTTTACGATGGCAGCGTGACCACGATGAACCTTGCCGCGCTGAATCAGGCGGTGATTGCCGGGGTGATGAAGGCGTCGAACCCGGATGTGAACCTGGTATCCGCCCCGATCGTGGCCAAAGAGCGCGGCATTCAGGTTTCGACCACGCGGCAGGACAAATCGGGCGCCTTTGATGCTTATATCAAGGTCACCATGGTCACCGAAAAGCGCGAGCGTTCGGTGGCGGGCACCTGCTTTGCCGATGGCAAGCCGCGTTTCATCCAGATCAAGGGCATCAACATCGACGCCGAGGTCGGCGCCCATATGCTTTACACCACCAACGAAGACGTGCCGGGCATCATCGGCCTTCTGGGGATGACCATGGGCAAGAATGGCGTGAACATCGCCAACTTCACCCTTGGCCGTTCCGGTGTGGGACAAGATGCAATTGCGCTGCTCTATCTGGATCAGGCGATTGATCCGAAGGTGGTCGAGACGCTGGAGTCGACCGGCATGTTCCAACAGGTCAAGCCGCTGCAATTCGAAGTGGCCTGAGTTCGGGGGCGCCGGGAAACCGGCGCCCTTTCTGTTTTCGGCCATGGCCCTTGCCGCGCTGCGGCGATATGGTGGCAGCAAAAGGGGGGCACCCATGCGGACCTATGCCATCGGCGACATCCACGGCCATCTCGACAAGCTTCTGGCGCTGCACACGCTCATTGCGGCGGATATGGCGCAGCATGGCGCGGCCCCCATTGTGCATGTCGGCGATCTGGTGGACCGCGGTCCCGACAGCCGCGGCGTGGTGGAATACCTGCGGAACGGCATTGCCGAAGGGCGCGACTGGATCGTGCTGAAGGGCAATCATGACCGCCTGTTCACATATTTCCTCGACGATCCGGCCCGGCCCGACCCCGGCCTGCGCTCCGATCTGTCATGGCTGCATCCGCGCATCGGCGGGGCAGAAACGCTGGCCTCTTATGGCGTCGCCCATCCGGCAGACCGCCCCATTGCGCCGGTTCATCTGGATGCCGTGGCCGAGGTGCCCGCCGAACACCGCCGCTTTCTTGAACAGCGGCCCGGCCTGTATCAGCGCGGCGAGGTCGTGTTCGTTCATGCCGGCATCCGCCCCGGTGTTGCACTGAGCGCGCAAACTGAGACGGATCTGGTCTGGATTCGCAAGGATTTTCTTGAGGATACCCGCGATCATGGCGTGTTGGTGGTGCATGGTCATACTGCCATCGACCGGCCCACGCATTATGGCAACCGGGTGAATATCGACAGCTCGGTCGCCTATGGCGGCCCCCTTTCGGCCATCGTTCTGGAAGGGCGCGAGGTGTTCCAGATCACGGCTGAGGGCCGCTTGCCGCTGCGCCCCTAAGCGCCTTCACGCGCCAGTGCCAGCGCCTGTTGCAGCACGGTGGCATCGCCGATGTGATTGGCCAGAACCAAAACCAAACGGGCGTTCATTGCATGGCTTTCGGCCTCGCTCAAGCCCTTGTGCGCGGCCAGAAGTGCCGCATAAAACCCATCCGCGTCCGAAATGTTCGGGGTGGTCATCAATGCCATCACAGGCCCTCCCACGCCGCTTCGACCGCGGCCCTGATCCCCGCTGCATCGGGATTCACCCACCGCGCCGCGACCACCTGATCGGGCCGGATCAAATAGGTCGCCGCTGCCGCCTGCCCCAGATAGCGCTGACGCAACGGATCGGTGACATCGGGCGACAGAACGCGCAGGCCGGTGCCTGCGGGTGCTTCCTGACCCAAAACCAGCAGACAAAAATCCCGTCCCAGCGCCTCTGTCAGCCAGCCCTGACCCAGAGGCGCGTCGGGAGCCACAGCGCCGGGGCGGCTGCCCTCCGGCAAGGCGACATCATCCGGCGCCGACAGCGGATAGACGCAAGGCTTTGACAACCGCCCGGAATTTACCATCGGTCGTGCAAAGTCGGCTCGGCTTGCCAGATGCAGAACGGCATCGCGGAACAATCGCTCCACCCCATCCCCCGGCGACATGAACCGGGTCGAGCGTGACGAGTTCAGCAGGTTCTCATCCGTTCCGAACACCCGTTCACGATCATAACCGGCAAGTACCGATGCCGGCCTCTCTCCCTTTACCACCGCGGCAAGACGCCAGCCCAATGCATCGACATCGCCCAGCCCGCCATTGCCACCGCGGGCACCGAAAGGGCTGACGACATGGGCAGAATCCCCCGCAAACAGCACCGGCCCATGCACAAAACTGCGCAGCCGCCGGCATTGGAAGGTGTAGATTGAAGTCCAGTCCAGCGTGAAATCGCCGTGTCCCACCACCTTCTGAATGCGGGGAATGATCCGTTCGGGCAACCGCTCCTGCTCGGGGTCGCTGTCCCAGCCCAGTTGCAGATCAATGCGATAGATGGCATCGGGCTGCTTGTGCAGCAGGGCCGACTGGCCGGCATGAAAGCTCGGCTCAAACCAGAACAATCGTTCACTTGGAAAATCGGCCTGCATCCTGATATCCGCGATCAGGAAGCGTTCCTCGAACAATTCCCCCTCGAATTCCAGTCCCAGCATGGCGCGGATCGGGCTGCGCGCGCCATCGCAGGCGATCACCCAATCCGCTTCAAGCTGATAGTCACCATCCGGCGTCTGCACCGTCAAAACCGCGTGCCGGGCATGGCGATCAACCGCCACAACCTTGTTTTTCCAGCGTAAATCAGTGCCGACTTCCTGCGCCCGCTCGACCAGATATTCTTCGACATAATATTGCTGGAGGTTCACAAAGGCCGGCATCTTGTGCCCGTCCTCCGGCAGCAGATCAAAGTTGAACACCTCCGCCTCGCGGTGAAAGGTCCGGCCGACCTTCCACGTCACGCCTTTTGTGACCGATCGTTCACCAACACCCAGCCGATCCAGAATTTCAAGGCTGCGCTTGGACCAGCAAATTGCCCGGCTGCCCACAGAGACCACATTATTGTCGTCCAGAACGACCGCGGAAACGCCATGGTTGGCAAGTTCGATCGCCATAGCCAGGCCGATCGGCCCGGCACCGACAATCGCTACCTTATGGCGCGGCTCGGCCCCGGTCAGCCCGGGCGGCGGCGTATAGGCGAACGGCTTGTAATCGTAAGGCATGACCCCTCCCCGAGCCACAATATCCGGTATTCAACCCTGCAAGGCAGCCCACATTTCGCGGTCCCGCTCTGCGGTCCAGATGCGCGGATGGTCGATGCCGCGCGCTTCGTCATAGGCGCGGGCGACATTGAACGGCAGGCAATGTTCGTAGATCGCAAAGTCCCTGAACTTGGGATCACAGGCCGCGCGCACCGCGTCCCAAGCTTCTTTCAGACTGCCGCCGCGCGCCACAACGCGCGCCACCGGGCGATAGGTGCTGTCAACGAAATCCGCGGTCGCCTCAAGCGCGCGTGCCACCATGTCGCGGCCCAGAAGCGCGTCGCCGCGACCGGGCGCAATTGCCACCGGGTCGAAATCGGCAATCGCCTGCAGCGTGCCACCCCAATCGGCAAAATGGCCATCGCCGCAATAGCAGGCAGAGTGATATTCCACGATGTCGCCGGTGAACATCACCTCGGAATCCGGCACCCAGACCACCGCGTCGCCCGCCGTGTGCGCGCGACCAAGATGCATGATTTCAACCCGGCGCTTGCCAAGATAGACCGTCATGCTGTCGCTGAACGTGGTGGTCGGAAAGGTCAGACCCGGGATTTCTTCATGGCCCTGAAACAGCCGCGGAAAGCGGCCGAATTCGGAGGCCCAATCCTCGGCACCGCGCTCTTCCACCATGCCGCGGGCGGCGTCGGACATGATGATTTCCCTTGCACCATAGGCACTTGCGCCCAGAACCCGCACAGCGTGATAATGGGTCAGCACCACATGCGTTATCGGTTTGTCCGTTACCTGCCGAATGCAGTCGATCACCTTGCGGGCCAGCCGCGGCGTCGCCTGCGCCTCGACCACCATCACCGAATCATCGCCGATGATGACGCCGGTGTTCGGATCACCCTCGGCGGTGAAGGCGTAAAGCCCGGGGCCGATTTCGGTGAAACTCGTCTTTTTCTCGCCCAGATCGCCTTGCGATGCGAATGCCTTTGCCATCACTTCCCCCGTGCATATGGGTCGGCCAACGCGGGAAGCACCTGCCCCCGGCACGCGCCGAACCCGATCCGATATCCCTTGCCCTGCGCATGTCCGCGCAGGGTCAGCGTGTCATTGTCTTCGATGAAACTGCGGGTGCCGCCGTCGATGGCGAAGGGCTCTTTGCCCCCCCAGCTCAGTTCCAGAAGGCTGCCGCGTGCATCTTTTGCAGCGCCCGAAATCGTGCCCGAACCAAGCAGGTCACCGACCGTCATCGCGCAGCCGCTGGTGGTATGGTGGGCCAGTTGCTGCGGCGCAGAGTAATACATTTCCGCATAATTGGTGCGGCTGATCACGGTTTCCCGCCCTCCCTCCGGGGTCAGGGCGACCTCCAGCGCGATGTCATACAGCATCGGACGCGGTTCATGCAGATAGGGCAGCAGCGGCACCTCGCGCGCCGGGGTAGAGGTGCGGAACGGCTCCAGCGCCGCAGACATCACGATCCAGGGGCTGATGCTGGTGGCCGTTGCCTTGGCCTGAAACGGGCCGAGCGGCTGATACTCCCAAGCCTGAATGTCGCGTGCCGACCAATCGTTCAGCAAGACATAGCCGAAAATCATCGCTTCGGCTTCATCCACGGTCACCGGATGGCCATGGGTCGAAGCCTGTCCCACAACGGCGCCCAATTCCAGCTCGATATCAAAGCGGCGCGAGGGTTGGAACGCAGGCACAGCATGGTCCGGACCCTTGACCTGCCCCCAGGGGCGGCGAACCGGGGTGCCTGAAACCACCACCGACGAGGCGCGGCCATTATAACCAATGGGGATATGCAACCAATTGGGTGGCAAGGCATTTTCAGCGCCACGGAACATGGTTCCGACATTCTGGGCGTGGTTTCGTCCGGCATAGAAATCGGTATATTCCGAAACCAGCAAGGGCATATGCAGCGCCACATCGGCCAGCGGCACCAGATGCGGTTCGACCTGCGCGCGGAATTGTGAACCTTCGTTCAGAAATTCTGCGACCCGCGCCCGCAACGCAGCCCAGACCGCCGGCCCTACCTCCATGACCTCGTTCCAGAACGGCACGTCCAGCAGAGGTCCGCCGTCCAGAACCAGCAGGCCCTCTTCCTCAAGCGCCGCAACGTCCAGCACGAAATCGCCGATCGCCATGCCGCAGCGCGGCTCTTCGCCGGCGCGGGAGAAGACGCCGCAGGGCAGGTTGTTCAGCGGGAAATCCCCGTCGGGCCGGTTGGCGCCCGGCACCCAGGACAGTTGCAGGTTCATCGTTCCTCCTGATCGGGGCATGAGAAACCCTCATGCCCGCCAAATCCATCATGCCTATTTCTTGCCCGGCGTGCCGTCGAATTTCTTGCCAAGGCTGGTCCAGCAATCGATGTAATCATCCTGCAACGGCGCTTCACGGGCGGCAAAGGCGGTCAGGTGCTGCGGGAAGCGGGTTTCGAACATGAAGCTCATGGTCTCGTCCAGCTTTTCGGCGCGCAGTTCGGCGTTCGATGCCCCTTCGAACGCCTGTTTGTCCGGCCCGTGCGGCAGCATCATGTTGTGAAGGCTCATCCCGCCGGGCACAAACCCTTTGGGTTTGGCATCATAGACGCCATAGATATTGCCCATCAGCTCGGACATGATGTTCTTATGATACCATGGCGGACGGAAGGTATCTTCGGCCACCATCCAGCGTTCGCGGAACAGAACGAAGTCGATATTCGCCGTCCCCTCGACCCCCGAAGGCGCGGTGAGAACGGTAAAGATCGACGGATCGGGGTGATCGAACAGGATCGCGCCGACCGGGCAATAGGTGCGCAGGTCGTATTTCACCGGACAATAATTGCCATGCCAGGCCACCACATCCAGCGGGCTGTGGCCGATCTTCGTCTCGTGGAACTGACCGCACCATTTCACCGTGACGGTCGAAGGCACCTCGCGGTCTTCAAAGGCGGCAACCGGCGTCTTGAAATCGCGCCGGTTGGCCATGCAATTGGCGCCGATGGGGCCACGGCCCGGAAGCTGAAACTTCTGACCGTAGTTTTCGCAGACAAAGCCGCGGCAGGGCCCCTCGACCACCTCGACCCGGTAGACAAGGCCGCGCGGCAGCACGGCGATCTCTTGCGGCTCAAGGTCGATGATCCCCAGTTCCGTGCAGAAGCGCAGGCGGCCTTCCTGCGGCACCACCAGCAACTCGCTGTCGGCGCTGAAGAAATAGCTGTCCACCATGCTTTCGGTGACAAGGTAGATGTGGCTGGCCATGCCGACCTGGGTGTTCACATCGCCCGCCGTCGTCATTGTGCGCATTCCGGTCAGCCAGGTCAGGCTTTCGCCCGAATGCGGCACCGGATCCCAGCGGTATTGGCCCAGAGAAATCACGTCCGGGTCGATATGCGGCGCCGATTTCCAATAGGGCAGGTCGATCTTGGTAAAGCGCCCGGTATGCTTGACCGAAGGCCGGATGCGATAGCACCAGGTCCGTTCGTTCTGATGGCTCGGCGCGGTGAAGGCGGTGCCGGAAAGCTGCTCGCCATACAGACCATAGTTGCATTTCTGCGGGCTGTTCATGCCCTGCGGCAGCGCCCCCGGCAGCGCCTCGGTTTCAAAGTCGTTGCCGAAACCGGGCATATAGCCGGGATGGGTGCCCGTGGTGTCGGTAGCGCGGGTCAGACCGCTGATGCTGGACTGGAAATTCATGCTCCCCCCGGAGGCGATGGATTTGATGAGTCTCTCTGGCGGCAATTATCGTTGCACTTGCAACGATGTCAACAGAAGTCTGCTCCGGGGCAACAGAGCGCCTTTTTAGCGGTTCATTCGCGGAAGGGCGGCGGCAGAAGCCAGTGTCACGGCAGAGGCCCAGAACAGGATCAGCCAGAAAAAGCCGCGATCCCCCATCAGCCCGATCAGTTGCGCGCAAAGCAGCGGCAGAATGATGGCCCCGATCAGGCCCGAACCGATGATCACCGGCGGCACCCGTGCATCGCTGCCCATCTTGCGGGTGGCGGTCACGAAAAACCCGTGGAAAAACAGACTGGCCGAAATGCCCATGGGCGGAAAGAACCACGCCGGGCTGATGAACAGCGCCCCCAGGGCGCAGATCACGGTGAAAGCCATCGAGGCGACATAGACCGAAAACGCCGGAATGCGGTCGGCCACGAAAACCAGCACCAGCCGCGCCACCAGATACGAGACGTAGAAGATCGACAGCAGTTGCGATGCCTCTCCCGCCGCCACCCCGGCGCGGATCAGCGCCGTTGGCCCCAACGAGACCAGCGCCGCCTCCATCCCGATGGCCACCACGCCAAAGATCAGCATCGGCCAGTGCAGGCGGTAGCCGGTCCGTTCGGTCGCAGCCCCCACGGCGTCGCGGCTGACCGATCCCGAGGCCAGCCAGATCACCGCGCCAAAGGCGGCGAAGACCAGAAAGGTCGGTCGCGGCTCGGACCCCAGCGCAAGGAAGACCAGCGGCGCAGCGATGGCCCCAAAGGAAAAGATGGCGTTCAGAAGGCTCATCATCGCGCCGCCGCGGCTGCCATAGGCCGACAGGATGCGCGGGTTGAACACCGCTGCAAGGCTGCCATAGCCAGCCCCGAACACCAGCCCGCCCAGAAGGACCAGCGGCCACCACGGCGCCAGCCCCATAACCGCCGCCCCGATGACCGAAGCCGCCAGCCCCGGGCGCGGGCCCGCCTTGCCGGCGGCAAGGAACATGCCCACCACGCCCGAGAAACAGCCAACCCAGAAGGACGAGATCAGCCAGCCGGCCTGCGCGGTATCAAGGCCGAAATGTTGCTGATAGACCGGCAAGGCGGGGCCGAAAATTGCCTGCGCCAGCCCCAGCAGCACAAAGCTTGCCAATCCCGACGCCATCAGCGCCCGCCGCGCTGCCACTGTGCCTTGCATGTTCCGTCCTCTGTACGCACTGGCGCCACCATTTCCGCGCGCCCCGGAAAGGTCAACCAGATGGCTTGCGCGCCGGCCCGGCGCAAGGCACCTTTGGCGACAAGACTTTTGCGGGGGACATCATGGGTTTCGATCTGGCGGCCTTCCTGCCCTATCAACTGGCCGTCGCCGCCTCGCGCGTGTCGCGCGGCTTTGCCGAGCGCTACAAGGCCGAATTCGGCCTTTCGATACCGGAATGGCGGGTGCTGGCCCATCTGGCGCAGTCGGATTCGGTTTCCATCCGCGAGATTCATGCCCGGGTGGATATGGACAAATCCAAGGTCAGCCGGGCGGCGGCCCGGCTTGAGGCGCAGGGCCTGATCGAAAAGCGCGCCCATGCCGAGGACCGCCGCCTGCTGGATATGCGACTGACGGCCAAGGGCCGCACGCTGATCGACCGGATCGTGCCGATCGCCGATGCCTATCAGGCCGAGGTTCTGGCCCGGCTGGGGGTGGATGCTGCCGCCTTCCGCGCGGCGCTGTTGTTGTTACTGGAAGAACCATGATCCTTTTACATGATTACTGGCGTTCCTCTTCGGCCTATCGGGTGCGGATGGCGCTGAACCTGTGCGGGCTTGCCTATGAACGCGCGGCGGTTGACCTGTTGTCGGGCGCACAAAAGGCCGCCGACAATCTGGCGCGCAATCCGCAAGGACTGGTGCCGACGCTTGAGCTTGACGGGCTGGTTCTGACCCAATCTCTGGCCATCATCGAATACCTGCATGACAGCGGCCGCGGCAGTTTCCTGCCGCCCGACGCGGCGGGCCGTGCCCGGGTGCGGGCGCTGGCCCATGCCGTGGCGATGGAGATTGCGCCGATCTGCAATCTGTCGGTGCGCGCCCATGTGCAGCGCCTGACGGGCGGCACCTATACCGCCGAGGATTGGCAGCGCCATTACATCACTCAGGGGCTGGCGGCGCTTGAGGTGATGCTGGACAGCCCGGCCACCGGGCGCTTTTGCCATGGCGATGCGGTGACACTGGCCGACCTTTGCCTTGTGCCGCAAATCTACAACGCAGAAAGGGTCGGACTGGACGTTACGTCTCATCCCCGGATCGCGCGGATTGTGACAGAACTGCGGGACATCCCCGCCCTTGCGGCGGCCCATCCCGACAAGGTGAAACCATGACCGATATCGTCATTCTCTCTGCTGCCCGCACTGCCATCGGCACCTTTGGCGGATCGCTGGCCGCGCTGCCGCCGATCGAAATTGCCACCCATGCCGCCCGCGCCGCGATTGAGCGGTCGGGTGTCGCGGCGGCGCAGATCGGCACCGTGGTTTTCGGCCATGTCATCAACACCGAACCGCGTGACATGTATCTGAGCCGTGTTGCCGCGATGCAGGCCGGTGTGCCCGAAACAGCGCCCGCGATGAACGTCAACCGCCTCTGCGGTTCGGGCGCGCAGGCCATCGTTTCGGCGGCGCAGGCGCTGATGCTGGGCGATGCCGATTTCGCGCTGGCGGGCGGGGCGGAATGCATGAGCCGCTCGCCCTATGCGCTGACCGCTGCGCGCTGGGGTCAGAAGATGGGCGACACCAAGGCGCTGGACATGATGACCGGCGCCCTGACCTGCCCCTTCGGCACCGGCCATATGGGCGTGACGGCCGAGAATGTGGCCAAGCGCGACGGCATCAGCCGCGAAGATCAGGACGCTTTCGCGCTGGAAAGCCAGAGCCGCGCCGCCCGCGCGATTGCCGAGGGGCGCTTTGCGGAGCAGATCGTTCCGGTCGAACTGGCCAGCCGCAAGGGTCCGGTCAGCTTTGCGCAGGACGAACATCCGAAAGCCACCACGATTGAGGCTCTGGCGGGCCTGCGCCCGGCCTTCCAGAAAGACGGCACGGTGACGGCGGGCAATGCCTCGGGGCTGAATGACGGGGCGGGGGCGCTGGTGCTGGCGCGGGCCGATGCGGCCAAGGGGCTGAAGCCCCGGGCGCGGATCATGGGCTATGCTGTCGCGGGGGTGGACCCCACGATCATGGGCATCGGTCCGATCCCGGCGGTGCAGGCGCTCTGCGCCAAGCTGGGGGTCAAACCGTCGTCCTTTGACGTGGTGGAATCGAATGAGGCGTTCGCGGCGCAGGCCATTGCGGTGACCCGGGCGCTGGAGCTTGATCCGGCACGGGTGAACCCCAATGGCGGCGCGGTGGCGCTGGGCCATCCGGTGGGGGCGACGGGCGCCATCGTGACGGTCAAGGCGCTGCACGAGTTGGAGCGGACCGGCGGCAAGACCGCACTGATCACCATGTGCATCGGCGGCGGTCAGGGGATTGCGCTGGCGATCGAGCGGATCTGAGGCGAAGATTTTTCGTCGAAAAATCTTCGGTCAGCGCAGCCGCACCGTGGCGCGCGCTGACCGCCCCTCGGCGTCGATCACCGAAAGGGTGACAAAGCCGGTGCCAAGGCCCGCCAGCATGACCTCGCGCCCGGTCAGGGCCAGCGCAACCGGCACGCCATTCGCCATCCAGGTATAGGGCGGCGTGCCGCCCGCGACCCGGGCCAGCAGCCCCTCGGGCAGCAGCTCCACCTCGGCGCCATCGGGGGGGAAGCTGACGGCGGGGGCATCGGGGGTGGGTTTGAAGGCGGCGTGACGGTCGCGGAAATGCTGCAAGGGCTGCGGCAGTTGCGCGTTGGACACCAGCAGCGTCGCGGGGGGCGCGGGCGGTTGAGGCGCCAGTTTGGGTTTAAGCCGGGCGAAAGCCTGAAACAGCACCGGCGCGGCAAGGTCGGCGCCAAAGGCGCCCGGAACCGGCGTGCCATCGGGCCGCCCCATCCAGACCCCCACCACATGCCGCCCGTCAAAGCCGATGGCCCAGGCATCGCGGTGGCCATAGGAAGTGCCGGTCTTGTAGGCCAGCCTGTTGGCAGGCGCGCCCGGCGGCGGGGCAAGGCCGGCAAGGATATCGCCAACGAACCACGCGCTTGTCGTGGCCATCAGGCGCTGGCCCTCCTCACTGTCGCCCAACCGCCAGCGCAGCGGCAGGGCCACCCCGCCGCGCGCGATGGCGGCGTAAAGCTGCACCATGTCTTGCAGGGTCACCCCGATGCCACCCAGCGCGATGGCCAGCCCGGGCTGGCCCGGCGGCAGGCGGTATTTCACCCCGGCCCTGTCCAGCGCGGTCAGCAGTCGCGCCGGGCCCAGCGCCTCGGTCAGGGCGACCACGGGGATGTTCAGCGACTGTTGCAGCGCCTCGCGCAGGCGGATGGTGCCGCGATACTGCCGGTCGAAATTCTGCGGGCGGTAGCCGTTGAAATCGGTCGGGCGGTCTTCGATCAGGGTTTCGGGATGGGCCAGCCCCTCATCAAAGGCCAACCCATAGACCAGCGGTTTCAGGGTGGAGCCGGGGCTGCGCAGCGCCTGTGTCATATCGACAAAGCCGGCACGGGCATCGGCGCGGAACGCCGCCGAACCGACCGAGGCAAGAATTTCGCCGCTTTGGTGATCGGCCACCACCAGCGCGACCTGCACCCGATCGCCCTGCCCGGCCACCACCTCGGCTGCGAGCTTTTCCAGCGCGGTTTGCAGGCTTTTGTCCAGCGTCAGGGCGTGGCGCTGTGCCGTCGGGTCTTCGGCACGGGCGCGGTCGGCCAGATGCGGCGCCAGCGCCGGAAAGGGACGGCGGGTGGCGGGCACGGGTTCGGTGCGGGCGGCGCGGGCTTGATCGGCGTTGATCAGGACCGCCCCCTGCATCCGGTCCAGCACGCGGTCGCGGGCATCGCTGGCGCGGGTGATATTGCGGTCGGGGCGGCGGCTTTCAGGCGCCTGCGGGATGGCGACCAGCAGCGCAATCTCGGCGGGCGTCAGGCGGCGCGGTTCCTTGCCGAACCATGACAGGGTGGCGGCACGGATGCCCTCAAGATTGCCACCATAGGGGGCAAGGTGCAGATAAAGCGCCAGAATCTGCGCCTTGGTCAGCCGCCGTTCCAGTGCCAGCGCCACGCGCATCTGCCGCAGCTTGCCCTCCACCCTGCCGGTGCCCGATTCCTCCAGCAGTCGCGCGACCTGCATCGTCAGGGTCGATCCGCCCGACACCACCCGGCCATAGCGCAGCGCCTGCGCGGCCGCGCGCAGCACCGCGCGCGGGTCCACGCCGGGGTGATCGTAGAACCGCTTGTCCTCATAGGCGACCAGCGCGGCCAGAAAGGCCGGGTCCACCTGCCCCGGGTCCACCGCCAACCGCCAGCGGCCATCGGCCACGGTATAGGCGCGCAGCAGCGCCCCGCCCCGGTCCACCACCTCAACCGAGGTGGAGACGACCAGCGGCGGCAGCACCGTTGCATCGACCCATAAGTCAAAGCGGTCGCGCCCGTAGGCGGCAAGCCAGAGGCCCGCCGCCAGCGCAAAGACCCAAGCCGCGCGCATCTTACTCGGCGATCACCAGACGGCCGGTCTCGCTGCGGCCCGTCAGGTCGGGGCGATACATGTCTTCGACCGAGGCCGCCGGGTGGTGGAAACTGCCGGGCGAGATGGCGCGCACGATATAGGCCAGCCGGAAGGGCTGATTGTCGTAGCGGTCAATCGCGGTCAGGAAACGGTCCTGCCGGAATTCGCTGTGCGCCACTTCGGATTGCAGGTTCAGCCAGTCAAGCGCCTGCGTCGAGCCGCCGGTGATCAGGTTAGGATTGTCGATCTCCAGCCCCGCCGGAAGCGGATCGTTCACCATCAGCCGCGCTTCACCGCGACCAAAGGGCGTCACCTCCAGCACCACGACCAGCCGGTCACCCACCTTGAGCCCGTCCAGCGTCGCCGCCTCACCGGCCAGCGTGTAATAGCTGCGGGTGATGGCATAGCCGGTGCCGCCTGCGGGTTCGGGTTCCGACGGCACGCCATAGGTGGTGATGGTCAGCGTCGTGTCGGCGTCGCTGCCGTTCTTCACCGCCACCGGCTGCGTCGCCCCCGCGTCCAGCACCTTGACCAGCGGCCCACCCGCAGGGGCACCGTCGATGGTGATGCCCTCGGCCCCTTTGCGGTCGATCAGCGCATTGGCCGCCAGCAGGGCCCAGGTTGCCTCTTGCGTCGAAAGGCTGCGGTCCTGAGTGATGCGGGTGGTCAGCGCCTCGCGGTCCACGGCCTGACTGCCGGTTTCCGCCGCCAGTGCCAGCACCGCCGCTGCATCGCGGTAGGTGGTGCCATAATCGGCGCGGAAGATCTGCTCGGTCTCCGGGCCTTTCAGCGCATCCAGCGCCACAGCGGCACGGCGGAACATCGCATCCGCGCGGGGCTGGTCGCCATAGCTGGCCAAGGCCGCGCCCAGTTGCGCCATCGCCGCCGGGGTGGCAAAGGCATCGCCCTTGACATCGACGTAATAGCGCAGGTCGCCCACCGCCGCCGCGCCTTCACGCGCCAGCACCATCAGCGCATAGGCCAGCGCCTCGCCGCCCTTATCGAAATCGGGCTGATAGTTGACCTGATTGCGCAAGTTGTCGAGCGAACGGCGCAGCGCCAGTTCCGGCACCTCGAACCCGCGCGCCTTGGCACGGCTGAGGAAGTCGGTCACGAAGGCATCCAGCCACATGTCGCCATCGGCAGGCCCCCAGAGGCCAAAGCCGCCATTGGCCGACTGGTTCATCAGGATTTCGGTGATGGTTTCCTGCACCCGGCCCTTGATGTTGTCGGCCTGCGGCAGGTCCAGCGCCACCGCCACCTGATCGAAATACAACAGCGGCAGCGCCTTGGAGGTCATCTGCTCGGTGCAGCCATAGGGATAGCGGTCCAGCGCCGCGAGGATGCCGGGCGCGTTCAGCCGGGCAATCGGGCCGACGGCCATCGTCGCCTTGGCGGTGCCGGGGATCATCCCGGCAAAGGCGTTCTGGTCCAGCGTGAACGACTGCCCCTTGGCCAGCGTCAGACGGCTGACGCGCACCACCGGCGGGTCATTGACCTGCACCGGGACGGTCAGCTCTTTCTTCAGCACCTTGCCGTCCGGTGTGGTCAGCGAAACCGTAATGGTCTGGTTGCCGACCGCCCCCGCCGTGACCGGCACGGCAAAGACCGCCTTGGCCTTGTCGCCCAGATCAAAGCCCGACGGCACATCGCCCAGCGTCAGGCCGGCCGAGGCAACATCAAGGCTCATCCGGCCCGAAGGCCCGGTGGCATGGACGATTTCCAAGAGCAGACGGCTTTCATCGCCCGGCGACAGGAAGCGCGGCAGGCTGGCCGTGACCACCACCGGATCGCGCACCAGCACATCGGCATTCGCCTGCCCCACGCCGCGTTTCGACCAGGCAACGGCCATCACCTTCACGCTGCCGTTGAACGAGGGCAGGTCAAAGCTGGCACGGGCATAGCCATCGGCATCCACCGCAATCGGGCCGGTGAAATAGGCCACCAGCTCTTCCGTGGGGGGAGGGGCCTGCAGTCGCGCCTGCGCGCCCGCATCGCCGCCCGAACGCACGGTGCCTTCGGCTCCGTTCAGACCGTCGATCAGGCGGCCATAAATGTCACGGATGCCGACGCCCAGCTTGCGCTGACCAAAGTAATGGCCCTGCGGATCGGGTGGGGTAAAGCCGGTCAGGTTCAGGATGCCCTGATCAATCGCCGCGATGGTGACAAAGGCGGCATCGCCCGCGGCCACGCCATCGACCTTGACCGCCACCGCCATCGGCCCGCGCGGGGCGGCTTCGGCGGCGGTTTCAATCGTCGCCGTCAGCGCCCGCGTGCCCGGGTCAATCGTGGCATGGGTCAGGCCCAGCGCTCGGGCCGGGTTGCGGCCCGCCGCAACATCCATCGGCCGCAGCGCCGAAACGGTAACATAAACCCCTGCACCCCAATCATCGGTGACGGCCAGCGGGATCAGGTTTTCGCCCTCTTTCACCTCAACCGCCTGCATCGCCACCAGCCGGTTCGACAGCACGGTGACCAGCGCCGTTCCCGCCGCACGCGGCACCACCCGCAGCGTGGCGGTATCGCCCGGCTTGTAGGCGGGTTTGTCCAGCGAGAGTTCCAGCGTGTCCGGCGTGGCGCTGGCATCGGCGGGCGCATACCAACCGGCCCAGAACAGGGTAGAGGTGGCGGCCTCGCCATCCACCCGTTCCACCTTCAGCTCATATTCACCCCATTCCACCTTGGCGGCAATTTCCGCCGCCTGCGACAGGTCGGACAGCCCTTCGGCAACGCGGGTGCGGGAATAGACCGGCTCCCAGTTCCAGTTGCCATAGCTTTGATACCATTGATAATTCGTCTCGATCCGGGTGATTTCCCAGCGCACCTTCATCGGGGTCGCCTTCGCATCCGCACCGACGCCGACCAGACTGAACCGCGCCTCGCTGCCTTCGGGCACCACCGCATCGAACAGCGGCTTGACCCCGATCAGCGGGTTCGCGGGCGTCAACAGCTTGGTCACCTGCCGCTCCACCGGGCGGCCCGAACCTTCGGCGACGCGCACGGTGGCGCGCATTTCCAGCGGCAGGCCCGGATCATCCACCGGCGGCAGGTCCAGCGTGACCAGCGCGGTGCCATCCTCAGCCGTGCGGGTGCCGCCAAAGCTTTGCATGACGGCCGAGAAGGGTTGGTCATGGCGGCCAAAGACATAGCCCGGCCAGGCTTCAAGGCCCTTGGCAGCACGCAGCAGCACCTCGCCCTCAACCGCCAGATCGGCCCCCGGGGCACCGAACAGGTATTTCGCCGAAACGGTCAGTTCCGGGGTATCGCCCAGCCGGACGGCCTGATCGTCAAGGGTCAGGTCAAAGTCGATCCGCTCGGGCAGGAAATCCTCGACAAGGAAGGTCTTCGACTGCAAGGCGCCAGCATCGGCATCGGCATAAACCTCAAGCCGCCAGACACCGCGCGGGGCGGAACCGGCAATCGGCAGGGCAAAGACATGCCCGCCCGCCCCGCCATCCTGCACCAGCGCGCGGGAATATTCGACGCCATCGGGACGCAGCAGCACGGCGGTCAGCGGCAGACCTTCCACCGCCTCGGCCTGCGGATCGCGGGCAAGGGCGGTGGCATAGACGGTTTCCCCGGCGCGGTAGGCGCCCCGGTCGGTAGTCAGGAAGACATCAACCGGCGGCGCGGCTTCGCGCCCTTCCACCCCACGGTCAGACAGGTCAAACTCGGGGTCGGTCATCGACAGGAAGGCAAGGTCGCTGTCGCCCTCTTTCGCCACGATCATCGCCGGAGCGGCAGCGCCGGTGCCAAGCGCCAGCCCGGCATCAAAGCGGACATAGCCCTGCGCATCGGTCTTGGCAGACCCCAGAACCTCGTTCGTCTGGCTGAGGAGTTCAACCGTCACCCCCTCTTTCGCCGCCGCCGTGCCCAGCGAGCGGACGAAGACATGCAGCCCATCGACCCCGCTCATCGTGGTCAGGCCAAGGTCGGACACGACGAACCACTGCCATGCCGCGCCAATCTGATAGGGGTCCACCCCCGGCACCGCGGCGCGCAGGGCATAGACGCCGGCAGGTTGGCCATCAATCGCCTCGCCCATCGGCAGGCGGGTGGTCAGGTCGCGGTTGACCTCTTGCTTGACGCTGGCATCGCCATGCCAGACCTCGGTGCCGATCTGGCTGCCGAAATCGTATTCCTGATATTCCATCATCGGCCAGCCGAAATAGCCGTTCTGCGTGGCCCGCAGCAGGTTGCGGTCGGTCACCCGATACAGCGTCAGTTCCAGCTTTTCGGTGTTCACCGTCTCAACCGGGATCGAGGCACCCGCCATGCGCGGCAGGACATAGCCGCGCCCGGGGAAGCGCACCCCGGGGTTGCGGTCGCGGATATAGGCGGTGATCTCGACCGATTTCGCCAAAACCTGACCATCCGCCGCCGGAAGCCCCTCGCGGAAGGTCACCGAATTGCGGCTGCCATGGGTCAGGCCCTCGATACACAACTGCCGCCAGCCGTCGAAGCTGACCGACAGGTCGGGTGCGGGAAGCTGGACGAAGGTGGCGTAATCCACGCCCGTCTTCACCAGATCCTCGGTGAAATTCACGCAGATGCGGGGGCGGGCGGAATCGGCCTGCACCTCGTTATCGGCAACGCGAAAGCCGTATTTGCCGATGGCATCGTCCAGCGCGGCAGCGGTATCGTCGCGGTGCTGCAACTTTTCCGCCAGACGCAGCGCCTGCACCGTGTCGCGGCCACGGTCGGCACCTTCCAGCGCGTCGGCCATGGTCACCAGAATCGTGTGCTGTTGCGCGGCGCCGTCCGCCCGCAGATAGGCGTTGACGGCGGCTGTGTAAGCCTGCTCCAGCAGGCCACGGTTGGACCCGGGGTTAACTTGACCCGCCGCATTCAGCAGCCGGGCATATTCGGCCCAATCTGCCGCCGTATCGGTCAGGTTCAGCGCTGCACCAACAAAGCGGCTGGCCTCCAGAAGGTCGCCCTTGGCTTCCGCCTCGGCGGCGGCGGCAAGATGCTCTTCGGCGGAGTAGCCGTTGGTGACATGGGCATTGGCCAGATTGGCCGCCTGCGCGGTCACGCCGGGCAGTTCCCAGGCCCCGACAAAGGTCAGTTCCGCCGCCCGCGTCGCCGCCAGCGCCTCGGCCTTGGCATCGCCTTCAATCACGATGCCGGAATAGGCGCCCTGATAGGTCTCGGGCCCGCCCGCGCCCGATTTCGGAAAGCACGATCCGTTGCGGGTGTTGAAGGTGAAGGCGGTGCAGACGCGGTTGGTCAGGCAGGCCCGCTCGCAAGCGTCCAGCGTGGTGTCGAAAATCGAGGTGAGGTCGCCGCCCGGCATGTCGGTGTTTTCCGACAGCACGAAACGGCGGTCCGGGATCAGATCATCGGCCAGCGCCGGGGTCAGTGCGGGGGCCAGCGCCCCGAGCCAAGCAATTGCAAGCACCGCAAAAAAACGGGCCGGGCGAAAACCGCGCATCTGAAAATCCTCCGAAACTGAACGCGGGGAATCTCGCATGGGGTCTGCGGCTTCGCAAGGATTCTCGGGGCGGCGAAAGGATTTGTCACGTTAAGCGCCCGTTCATCTTGTTGCGGGAATGTTCTGGTGAGTCGCCCGGGTGAAACCCGGTGCCAAGGGTCAGGACGGCGGAATGGACATTGCGGAACGGCTGGCAAAGGAACGGCGCGCAAGACTGGCGGCCGAGCGGCTTCTGGAACAGAAAAGCCGTGAGCTTTTTGCCGCCAATGAAAAGCTGGCCCTGCACGCCCGCGCCCTTTCGGACCAGATCGTCGAACAGCGTCAGGTGGTGAAATCCGCCTTGACCCAGGCCGAGGTGCTGAAGGGTCAGAACTCGCGCTTTCTGGGCGATCTGGAAAAGGCCCATACCGCCGCCGTGATGGCCGAGCGGCGGCTGTGGGATTCGATCAACACCATCGAGGATGGCTTTGCCGTTTTCGATTCCAACGCGCGGCTGGTCGCCGCCAACCGCGCCTATCTGGCCGTCTTCAACGGCCAGCGGGTGGAGCCGGGCATCGGCTATGCCGAGCTTTTGCGCGTGGCGCTGCAATCTGGCGTGGTCGATCTGCCACCCGGCGGCGCCGAAGACTGGATTGCCATGATGCTCTCTCGCTGGGAGGGAGAGGTGGCCGAGCCGATTGAGCTGATGCTGCAGGGCGGGCGCTGGGTGCGCATCGCCGACCGGCGGGCGCGCGACGGCGACATGGTCAGCCTTGTGCTGGACATCACCGACCAGATGCGGATCTGGGCCGCGATCGAGGCTATTCCAGACGGTTTCGTGCTTTTCGACAGGGAGGAGAGGCTTTTGACCTGCAATCAGCGGTATCGTGACACCTATCACGAATCGGCCCCCGCCATGGTTCCCGGCGCGCGGTTCGAGGATATCCTGCGCTTTGGCCTGTCGCGCGGCCAGCACCTTGATGCCATCGGACGCGAGGAGGAATGGCTGGCCACCCGTCTGGCGCAGCACCGCAACCCCGGCGCGGCGGTGGAGCAGCAGCTTGCCGATGGCCGCTGGATCCGCGCGCAGGACCACATGACGCCCGACGGCGGCCGCGTGGGCCTGCGGGTGGACATCACGCGCGAAAAGGAACAGCAAAAGGCGCTTGAGGATGCCCGTTCGGCGGCCGAGGCGGCCAGCCGGGCCAAATCGGCCTTTCTTGCCAATATGTCCCATGAAATCCGCACGCCGATGAATGGCGTCGTGGGGATGGCCGAACTTCTCTGCGACACCGCCCTGACCGAGGAACAGCGCCTGTTCGCCGAGACCATCCGGTCGTCCGGCGAGGCGCTTCTGGTGATCATCAACGACATTCTGGACTATTCCAAGATCGAGGCGGAACGGCTGACGCTTTACCCCGAACCCTTCGATCTGGAACGCACCATCCATGAGGTGACGATGCTCTTGCAGCCGCGGGCGCGCGAGAAGGGCCTTGATCTGATGATCGACTACGACATGTTCCTGCCCACCCGCTATGTCGGCGATCCGGGGCGGCTGCGGCAGGTTCTGACCAATCTGATCGGCAACGCCGTCAAGTTCACCGAGGCGGGTCATGTGCTGATCCGCGTCGTCGGTCTTGAGCTGGACGAGGGCCGTCAGGAGCTGCATGTGACGGTCGAGGATACCGGCATCGGCATCGCGCCCGAAAACCTTGAACATGTCTTTGGCGAGTTCAATCAGGTCGAAAGCCAGTCCAACCGCAAATTCGAGGGCACCGGGCTGGGTCTTGCCATCACCCGCCGCCTGATCGAGCGGATGGAGGGCGCCGTCTGGGTGGACAGCGAATTCGGCCGTGGCTCGTGCTTTGGTTTCCGCCTCTCGCTGCCGGTGGCGGAAGAGGCGGGGGCGCCGCGGCTGCCGGTGGATATCCGCCGTGCGCTGGTGGTGGATGACCAGTTTATCAACCGCACCATCCTTGAACGGCAGTTGGTGCCCTGCGGAATCGAGGTGGTGCTGTGCCGTTCGGGTGCCGAGGCGCTTGCCGCCGCCGAGACTGCGCAGTTCGACGTGATCATCACCGACCACGAAATGCCCGAGATGGACGGCCTTGCCCTGACGCTGCGGTTGCGGGCGGTGGGGGTCGCAACGCCGGTGATCCTTCTGTCCTCGAATCCCGGTGCCGCGCGGGAAGAGGCGGGGGCGGCCGAGTTGGCCGCCGTCCTGCAAAAACCGCTGCTGCGGGCCGATCTCTACCGCCGCCTGCAATCGCTGACCCATCCCGCGCAAGAGGCTTTGCCCCTTCCGGCACCGCTCGCCCCGGGTGAGCGGCGGGCGATGCGGGTGCTGGCGGCAGAGGACAACCGCACCAATCAACTGGTGTTTCAGAAGATGGTGCGCGAAACCGGGATCGAGCTGACCTTTGCCGGCAATGGCCGCGAGGCGGTCGAGCTTTACCGCGCCGTCGCACCCGATCTGGTCTTCATGGACATCTCGATGCCCGAGATGGATGGCCGCGACGCCGCCCGCGCCATCCGCAAGCTGGAGGCCGGACGGCGCCATGTGCCCATCGTGGCGCTGACCGCCCATGCGATGGAGGGCGATGCCGAAAGCATCCTTGCCGCCGGGATCGACCGCTACATGACCAAACCGCTGCGCAAGGGCGCCATTCTGGACATTCTGGCCGAGTTCTGCCCCGATGAAGCGCATCCGGTCCAGATCGTGGCCGAAGCGATGACCGGCACATGAGCGCGGTATCCCGACAGCATGTGCCCGTCAGACCGGCCGCACCATGGTCAGCGCGGCACGAAAACCGAAGACCAGCCGCAGGGCACCGATCGGGGTTTCGCGCGTGACGCGAAAGCCCAGCCGTTCATAGAGCGCCCGGGCACGCGGGTTGCTGTCCACCACCTCCAGCCGCACCCCGGCATGGCCGCGCGCCCGGGCCTCGTCGCAGATCGCCTCGACCAAGGCGCTGCCGATGCCCAGACCGCGCGCATCTGCGGCCACGCAGATGCCGTCGAGGGCGAAATGATCGTCCGGCCCCTCATGCCCCAGCGCCCAGAGCAGCGGCAGGCGCCATGCGGCGCCAAGCCGCCCGTAGTGCGCCCGCACCTCTTCGACCGAACCGCCGGCAAAGCTGCCTTCCGCGCTGCGATAGCCCGCCATGCCCAGAAGCCGCCCGGCATCGTCCAGCGCCACGATGGCGTGATCGGGCCGCATGACCGCCCGCACAAAGGGCAGCGCCCGTGCCTCTGGCCCCAGAACCCGGCCCAGCTTGCCGCCAAACGCCTGCCAGTAAAGCTGCGCTGCCGCGTCCCGGGCGGATTCGGGAATGCCATGGCGCAGGGTCACCCTCACAGCGCCGCCTCCAACGCGGCCACATGACCCGCGCCCAGAATCCAGCCCTCTTCGCGCGCCGCCTCGGGCACGTCCAGCAAAGGCGCCAGATCCACCCGGGCCAGCGCCCGCGACAAGAGGCGCACCTGCACCTCATCCCGCAGGGGGTTGGTGTCAGCCGCCACCGCCCGGGCGAGGAGCGAGGGATAGACCTCGGCCAGCACCACCGGCGCCTCGGGCGCATCGAACGGCCAGACCGCCACGCCGGGGAGCGACGCCAGCCGGTGGATCATCGGCAGGCCCATGAGCGCCTGACTGCCCGCGGCGCCGGTGGTGTAAAGCTTCCAGACCGGCTGCGCGCGGGGCACCAGCCGCTCGACCGCACGACGCTCGGACAGGCCAAGGGCGGCGTAATTCACCGTCTTGCGCGCCGGCAACCCCGGCAGGTTCAGCCCCGGCGGGCAGCCCCAGAACGGCCCCGCCCCACCCATCTGCCGGTTGATCACCGCCGCCAGCGCAAAGCGGTTGTTGGCATTGTCCGGCCCGTCCATGATCCGCGCCGCAAGCCAGGACCAGACCGCCCGCGCCGATGCCTCTCCGGTCAGCCGGGCGGCAAAACCCGCCGGATAGCCGAAGGGAAAGTCGAACCCGATCAAAAGCCTGCGCCCTGCCGCCAGTTCCTGCGCAATCAGGTCGCGCAGCGCCGCCTCGGCCAACGCCCGACCCCGGAAATAGCGGCTTTCCTGCCCGTTCCGGCCAATCCAGACGGCATCCGGCGACGGGCGGGCGGGCGAAAGGACCGAAGCGGCGGACCAGTCCACCACCACCACGCTGTCAAACCGGCTCATCGCGCGGCCTGCAACAGCGCCTCTGCCGCGGCAAGGTCTTCGGGCGTGTTGAGATTGTCGAAACTGCCGTCATCGGGAAAATCGGCCAGCGCGGCCTGCGCCGCGAAATCCATCAGCCGGGGCTTGACGCCCGAGGCAAGGAAATCCGCCAGCGGCCCCGCCATGGCCACAGGCCAGAGCGCAAAGACCGGATGGACCCGCCCGCCCGCGCGGGCAATGGCCATGCCATGCGGCGCGGTCTCGGCGGCAAGGCAGAGGCGGGGCACCAGATCGCCGGGAACAAAGGGGCTGTCCACCGGCACGGTGACCAGCGCCGTCGCCCCCTCTGCCGCCGCGCGCCGCAAACCCGCCAGCACACCCGAAAGCGGCCCCATCGGCGCCGCATCGGGCAGGACGGTCAGGCCAAAGCGGGCGAACCGCGCCGCATCGCCATTGGCCGACAGCCAGAGCCGATCCACCTGCGGTGCAAAACGGTCGATCACATGCGACAAGAGGGGCCGCCCGGCGAGCAGGACAAGCGCCTTGTCGGCCCCCATCCGCCGCCCCTCGCCCCCCGCCAGAACACAACCGTCGATCCGCAAGGGGCCCTCCGGCCTTAGTCGCTTTCCTTGGGCGGCAGGACTTCCTGCTTTTGCTGCACCAAGAGAACGCCGTGATTGTCGTCGGCATCATCATCGGTGATCCGGCGCGTCGTGACACCCGGCAACTTGCCGAAAGCGTCGGAGAGCTTGTTGGGGAACCATGTGCCCGGGATGCTTTCAAAGCCCGGAACGCCCGACAGGATCGAGGTGATGGAATGGGCGCATTGCGCCTTGGGCACCGCACCATAGGCTTTGGCCCGCGCCATCACCAGATCGGCGATCTCGGGTGACACCACAAGCGTCTGCTCGATCACATCAAACGTCTCACGCGCATGATAGTCGATGTAGAAACTCACCATCCGGTCGGTCACGCCGAAATGCACGTCATTGCGCTCGGGCAGGGCCGGGTGGTGCCATGTGCCGGCGGGATCGAACATCACCCGTTCCGACCCGTTGATCAGCAGGCCCGAATGCGCGCCTGATCCGCTGCGGGTGCTGACCACGGTGAAGAGCGTGATGGTCTTCGGGCCCGGGGCAACGTAATGGGCCGCGGCCACCGCCGTATCGGGCGCCCAGACCGGCTCGGCGGTCGAGCAGGCGGACAGGGCAAGGGCGGCAATCAGCGCAAGCGCCTTGAACGGGGTCATCTGAGGCGCTCCGCTTGGTCGGTTCAGGCGTTGGCCAGAGCCATGAAGATCAGCACGAGGATAGAGATCACCGCACCCCAGGTTGACAGCTTCACAAAGCCCGCGAAGGTCTTTTCCTGAGCCCGGATATCCATGCTGCCCTGCTTGTGTTCGGCCATCTGTCGCGTCCCTTCCTGCTGCGCTTTCCCGCACATAGCCGATTCACGGCGCGCTGTCACGGGGGCAGAAACCGCAGGCAAAGCCACTTACGGATGGGCGTCGATCGTCGCCTCAAGCCAAGGCAGGAAATTCGACACCCGCGTATAGGCCGAGAAGAGGGCCGTTTCCTCGCAGCCCTTTCCGTCGGCCGCCGAAAGGCCCCAACTGACCACACCTGCCTGAATATAGCTGCCATCCTCCAAGGGCACCACCAAGGGCCCGCCGCTGTCGCCCGAACAGGCGGTCTTGCCGCCCTCGAACGTGCCGGAACACAGCATGTTCTGGCTCATCGGTGCCGGGGCGCGGGCGACGAGTTCGTCCCACAGCGCATAGGCGTCTTCCTCTTTCAGGCTGAGAACGCCAACGGCATAACCGAACCCGTCCACCGCCGCTTCGGCACGCGCCTCCAGCATGGCCTGATTGCACTGGTTGCGGTCCATCATCTGAATCTCGGTCTGATGCATGGCCTCGGGATGCGCGCCGCCTTCGGTCAGGCCCCAGCCGGTGACGACCGTCACCACGCCCGGCTGGTCCAACAGGTCGCCGAACTGGGCGTCGGGCACCTGAATGGTGGCATAGGGCACCTGCGGCGCGCGGGTCAGCTTGATCAGGGCGATGTCATGGTCAAAGGCGGTGCCGACATAATCGGGATGGCGGTAGATGCCCGCCACGCCCACCAGATCGCCCTTGCCCGGCGCGATGGTGTTGGTGCCCACCAGAACCGAGATCTTGGCCGGTTCCAGATCGGCCCAGTTGCCCGCGTCATCGGCCATATGCACGCAATGCGCCGCCGTCAGCACCCATTGGTCAAGGATCATCGAGCCGCCGCAGAACTGCCCGTCGGGCGAGACCGGCGCACCGTTGATCATCAGCGCCACCTGCCAGGGCCAGGCCCCTTCGGCCGCCACCGCCCCGCCGATCACCTTGCCGCCGCCTGCCGCCCGCGCAGCCGCCTCATGCGCGGCCTTGGCGCCCGAGCGGGCGTATTCATAGGGGTTCTTGCCCGCCGGTTTCAGCGCAAAGGGCTTGTCCTCGGCCAGCGCCGCACAGGGCAGCGCCAGCATCAGGGCGGCAATCAGCAAACGGTTCATTCTTGTCCCTCTCCCAAGGCAGACCCGGCGCCAAGCCGCACCGGCTGCCGCAGCATCATGACGGCAGCGGGGCGGGTGGAAAAGCCCCGCGTGACGCTGCCGCCCGTCATCCAGTCTTCGATCCAGTTTTCGGCCGGCCCGCTGAGGCTGGCAAAGCTGCGGGTCATCGCCGGTTCCGCCAGCCGGGTCAGGTCGGCGCGCGCGCCATCCTCGCCCACCGGCACGGCAAGCAGCAGCAACTCCTCGAACCCGGTTGAGCCGGGCAGGATCTGCAGCCCGGCCCGCGCGCTTTCGCCGGGGGCCAGCCTGTTGGACAGGCCCGCCTGCGGCCAGACCGGCGAGATGGTGAAATCGGCGTTGAAATACAGCGCCGAGACATCCAGCACCTTGCCGGAAACATTGGTGAAGGTCACCCAAAGCTGATCGCAGGGCTGCAGGCCGCGGGCCGGGTCCACCGGCTCTTTCGGGCCGAAATCGGTGCATTGGCCGCCCCCGTCGCGGCCCGGGCGCCGCTCATAGCGCGCCTCCAGCGCCGGTTTGCCAGTCAGGCTGCGCCCGGCGAGCCCCGCCAGAAGCTTGCGCAGCCGCAGGGAATGACCTGCGGCGGTCAGCACGCGCTCCACCGCCATCGCCTCGGTTTCGCTGCCCTCAAGCGCAATCCGCGGGGTCGAGCCGGGGCCACCCGGGTCCAGCACGCCGTCCGGCCCAACCAGCGCAACCTGACCGCCGGTCAGGATCGGCACCAGATCAACCTCGCCCTTGGCAGCCTCTGGCAGCGCCGCCTTCCAGCGGTCATAATCCGCACCATCCGCCTTCACCGGCACCGCCAGCCGCAGCGGCGGCGGGGGCGCCGGGGCCACCACCTCGGCCCAAAGCGCGCCCTGCGGCACCATGCCCGACAGCCCGGCGCTGCGCGCCTCGACCCCGGTCAGCACCGCCTCGCCCAGCATCTCGCCCCCGGCAGGAGCGGCAAAGAAGGCCACCGTATCGCCCTCGGCCAGCCCTTGCAGCAGGCCGGCAGACAACGCCCTTGCCTTGATGGCATGGCGCAGCGCCACCGCGCCCGTGCCGAAAACCGGCGCCTGCAACAGCGGCCCCTCGCCATCGGGCACCTGCCGCGCCGGTCCCTGCACCATCGCATCCGAGGTCGCGGCCAGCACCTGCGCCCAACTGGCACCGGGCGCTGCCTGCAGGATTTGCGCCAGTCACAAGGTGAACTCGCCATGCCAGCCGCTGCCATCGGCCAGCGGATATTCAAAACTGCGCTGATCGGATTGCGAGGAGTAAAGGAACACAAACTCCCCTGTCAGCGGCGGCGCAGGGGGGCCGGGGGGGGCGGATGCCACCCCCGCCGGGATCGACAGCGCCTCGGCCCCCAGCCCGCGCGGCACGCCCGCCCCGCCGACCGCGCGAAAGCCGGTGGCGGAATGGCAGGCGTCGATTAGCCCGACCAGCTTCACCCCCCTGGCCAGCACGCCCTGCGCCCAATCCTGCAATTCGTCGTCCATAATGGCGTTTTCCACCGCACCGATGGCGCCTTTCCAGCCCGCGGCATCGGCGGGCAGCAGGATTTCGTCATAGCCGCCGCCCTCGTCGCCGCTCAGGTCGGGCGCCTCTGCGCCATGGCCAGAGAAGTAGAAAACCACCGTATCACCCGGCGCGGCACCGGTCTCAAGCGCCACCATCGCCTGCAGGATCGCGGCACGGGTCGGCTGGCCGGTTGCAATCGCCGGGTCCAGCCCGCTGGCGTCCGAGGTCAGCGCCACCATCGCCCCCGGCGCCACACCGCGCGCCGCCAGCACCCCGGCCATCAGGCGCACATCGTCGGCAGGGCCTTTCAGGTCGGCATCCAGCACGGTGTAATCCGACACGCCGACCAGCAGCGCCCGCGTCTCGGCCTCCGCAGGAACGGCAAGCAGGGCCAGCAGGGCAAGGGGCGCATTAAACCGGGTCATGGCCGAAAGATACCGCCCCCTGCCGACCGGGCAAGGGGCTGCGGCGGCGTGACGAGATTTGTCATGCCGCATCTGCGATGCTGCATCCGCAAATTCAGCTTGCAAGCAAATGCGCAACAATATATCGCCATACGCAATTCAGACGAAACATCCTTGCCGAGAGACCCTGCGATGAGCTTCCGCCTGCAACCGCCCGCCCCCGCCCGCCCCAACCGCTGCCAGTTGTTCGGCCCCGGCTCGCGGCCCGCGCTGTTCGAGAAGATGGCGGCATCGGCGGCGGATGTGATCAACCTTGATCTTGAGGATTCGGTGGCGCCCACGGACAAACCGCAGGCGCGGGCGAATATCATTCAGACGATCAACACCATCGACTGGGGCCGCAAGACGCTGTCGGTGCGGATCAACGGGCTGGACACGCCCTTCTGGTATCGGGATGTGGTGGACCTGCTGGAGCAGGCGGGCGACCGGCTGGACCAGATCATGATTCCCAAGGTCGGCTGCGCCGCCGATGTCTATGCGGTGGATGCACTTGTCACCGGGATCGAGCGGGCAATGGGGCGGACGAAGCCGATCAGCTTTGAGGTGATCATCGAATCGGCCGCCGGGATTGCCCATGTCGAGGAAATCGCGGCCTCCTCCCCCCGGCTGCAGGCGATGAGCCTGGGGGCAGCCGATTTCGCGGCCTCCATGGGAATGCAGACCACCGGCATCGGCGGCACGCAGGAGAATTACTACATGCTGCGTGAGGGCGCGCGGCACTGGTCCGACCCCTGGCACTGGGCGCAGGCCGCCATCGTGGCCGCCTGCCGCACCCATGGCGTGCTGCCGGTGGACGGGCCCTTCGGCGATTTCTCGGATGACGAGGGGTTCCGTGCGCAGGCCCGCCGCTCGGCCACGCTGGGCATGGTCGGCAAATGGGCGATCCACCCCAAGCAGGTGGCATTGGCCAATGAGGTCTTTACTCCCTCGGAGGCTGCCGTGGCCGAAGCCCGCGAAATCCTTGCCGCGATGGAGGCCGCCAAGGCCCGGGGCGAGGGGGCGACGGTCTACAAGGGCCGTCTGGTGGACATCGCCAGCATCAAACAGGCCGAAGTCATCGTCAAACAGGCCGAGTTGATCGCATCCTCGTGATCGAACCCGTTGACAGGATGCCTGCGAAACGGGCAGACCTGTTACCGAAGCGTCACGATTCGACAGTGACGCCACGTCATACCCGCGCGGCGAAGGGAAAGGAGGCCCGACGCCGCATCCTCGGGAGGAAGAGCGCGCCCCGTAGTCTTCTACGGGGCGCAGCTTTTTGCCGGGTTGGCCACCGTTCCCCGCGCCCTAAATCTTGCCGAGTTGCATCTTGCCCCCCCTTTGGCCATATAGGGACGGTCCGTTGCGGAGTGCCCGATGAACTATCTGGATTTCGAAAAGCCCCTCGCCGAAATCGAAGGCAAGGCCGAAGAATTGCGGGCGCTGGCCCGGGCCAATCCGGCGATGGATGTCGCCAAAGAGGCCGAGGGGCTGGACCGCAAGGCGGATACCCTGCTCAAAGACCTCTACAAGGCGCTGACGCCCTGGCAGAAATGCCTTGTGGCCCGCCATCCCGACCGCCCCCATACCAAGGATTACATCGACGCGCTGTTCAGCGAATATACCCCCCTTGCCGGTGACCGCGGCTTTGCCGACGATCATGCGGTGATGGGCGGTCTTGCCCGGTTCAACGATCAGCCGGTCATCGTGATCGGCCATGAAAAGGGCAATGACACCAAAAGCCGGATCGAGCGCAACTTTGGCATGGCCCGCCCCGAAGGCTATCGCAAGGCGGTGCGGCTGATGGAGATGGCCGACCGTTTCCGCCTGCCGGTGATCACCCTGATCGACACGCCCGGCGCCTATCCGGGCAAGGGCGCCGAAGAGCGCGGGCAGGCCGAAGCGATTGCACGTTCTACCGAGAAATGCCTTGAGATCGGCGTGCCGCTGATTTCGGTGGTGATCGGCGAGGGCGGATCGGGCGGGGCCGTGGCCTTTGCCACGGCGAACCGGATCGCCATGCTGGAACATTCGGTCTATTCGGTGATCAGCCCCGAAGGATGCGCCTCGATCCTGTGGAAGGATGCCGACAAGATGCGCGAAGCCGCCGAGGCGCTGCGCCTGACCGCGCAAGACCTGCAAAAGCTGGGCGTGATCGACCGGATCGTCAAGGAACCGCTTGGCGGCGCCCAGCGTGGCCGCAAGGAAACCGTCGAGGCGGTGGGCAAGGCGATTGAAGCCATGCTCAAGGAGCTTTCGGGCAAGAAGCCGGACGCGCTGATCAAGGACCGTCGGCAGAAGTTCCTCGACATGGGGTCCAAGGGGCTGGCGGCCTGATCCGCACCTGACGGGTTTTGTCACGCGACAGGCAGGGCGCGGCACGGCATTCTGATGCCGCTGCCTGCCGGAGAATGCCCATGCGCCGACTGTTCCTGTTGCTTGCCCTGCTGACCGCCACGCCCGCCCCTGGCGGCACGCTGGAAGGGCGACTTGTCACGATGAATGTCCTGACATGGGACGACCCCGCCGCACCCCTGTTCGAAAGCGAGGGCGTGACGGTGAAAGTCGGTCAGGGCGTGGAATTCGGCATGGGGCCGGAGGGTCACGCCCTTGGCTTTGACGTGGTGCCGGTGCAGGTTGAAATCACACCGGGCCGGATCGAACTCAGCTATCCCGAGGCGCAGGGGAACTTCTGGCCCGCCGCCTTCAACGGCTATGTGCTGCATTTCAAGGGCGATTGTCTGGTCTTTTCCGAGGCGCGGATCGACCGGGCGGAAACCACCATGCCGATCCGCCCCGAAGCGGTCTATCGCAGCGGAAATGCGCTTTATATCAACGTATCCGGCCTTGATTACGGACCGAAAGCCAAGCTGGCACTGGACCTTGCCGTCACCGATTGCCCGATAAGCTGACTACCACCAGCCCAGGTGCGCCCGCGTGGCGCGTTCGGCGTCATAGGCGGCGCCGTCGATCTCGCCCGCGCTGGCCTCTTGCAGCATCTGGCCGACGGTCGGCAAACCACCCGACAAATCGCCGCTGGTCCACAGAGCCGAGCGTTGCAGCGCCCGCGCGCATTGCGAATAGACCTCGCCCACGCGGATCACGATCACCGTGCGGGGGTTCTTGCCGTCCCGCTCGAACCGGGCGCGCAGGGCGGCATCGGCGGTCAGCCGCGCGGTGCCGTTGACCCGCACCGAAATGGTGGAACCCGGCACCATGAAATACAGGCTCACCCGCCCGTCGCGCAGAATATTGCGCAGGCTGTCGATCCGCTCATTGCCCTTCCAGTCGGGCAAAAGCAGGGTCTGGGCATCCTCGACCGTCACCACCGGGCCTTCGTCGCCGCGCGGGCTGCCGTCGGTGCCTTCGGGGCCGACCGTGGTCAGCACGCAGAACCGCGATGCCTGAATGAAGGCGCGGTAGGCCGGGGTAAGCTGTGCGGTAACCTTGCGCAACGCGGGCTGCATCGGGGTGCCGTAATGGCCATGCAGCGCATCCAGATCGGTGATCCACTCCATCAGCGGGGCTTCCTTTTCGGCTTGGGCTTCGGCAGCGGCAGAACGGCGGCCAGTGCGCGGGCGGCAGCGGCCAGAACCTCGGGCTCGTCCAGCCAGGGGTCGGCAATCAGATGCGGTTTGGCGCCCGGATAGGGCGCGCCGGTTTCCGCGCCGTCCAGCAGCACCCGCGCTTCGGGCAAATCCTTGAGAAACAGCATGTCGTCGCAGATCAGCGCCACGACCCGCCCGTCAAGATACACGGCATATTCGCCGAACATCTTGCGCGCGGTGGCGCCGGGAATGGCGTCAAGGATCGGTGCAACGGTTTCAGCGCGCGTTGCCATCGGCGGGCCTTTCCTGCCGGAACCCCGCCTCGGCCAACAGCCGGTCCGATGCGGTTTCGATCTGCACCTCCAACGCTTCCATAAAGGGGCCAACCGGCAGCCCCGGGGCGATGGGCGGCAGGAACTCGACCACGGCAAGGCCCGGCTTGCGCAGGATGCCACGCTTGGGCCAGAACAGCCCGACATTGGCCGCCACCGGCACGCAGGGCTGCTCAAGCTGCTGATAAAGCAACCCCGTGCCCACCTTGTAGGGCCGCACCGCCCCCGGCGCGACCCGGGTGCCCTGCGGATAGATGATCAACTGCCCCGGATCGCTGGCACCGCGGGCCACATCGGCCCGCATCTTGGCAATCGCCGCGCCGCGCTTGCCGCGGTCCACCGGCACACAGCCGATGGCCAGCGCATACTGGCCAAGAAAGGGCGCATACATCAACTCACGCTTCATGATGAACTTGCCGCGTGGAACGGCGTTGTAGATCATGATGATGTCAAGAAAGCTCTGATGCTTGGCGGCGATCATCACCTCATCCGTGGGGGGCGTGCCGCGCACCTCGCAGCGCAGCCCGCAAAGCAACCGCAGCGAAAAGAGCGTCCAGCCGCAGAAGGCGTGGCAAGCCCGCACCGCTGCGGCCCGGCTGAACAGCGCGAAGGGCGCAAAGACCACCGCGATCACCGCCATGGCCAGATACATCTGGATGATGAACAGCAAGGACATCAGCCAGCGCAGCGGATTGACCATCAGTGAAACTCCCTCAGCTTGCGGAAGGCGGCCGCACGGGTGGCGGCAAAGGCCACGCCCCCGGCCAGAAACGGCAAAAGCAACGGCAAGAGCCAGCCCGCCCCCTGAAACCCGAGGCCGGTCAGGAACCCGCCTGCGGCCTCGGCACCGGGCAGGGCGGCAATTCCGATCATGCCGGCAACGGCGCCCACCCCGGCCCCCGCCAGCGCGCGCAGGGTAAAGCGCCGCACGAAGGCGCGGGCGATATAACTGTCGCGGGCGCCGACCAGCCGCAAGACCCGGATCACCTGCGCATTGGCCGCCAGCGCCGCATTGGCCGCCAGCGTGATCATCGCAGCCATCGTCAGCCCGATCAGCCCGATCGACAGCCACCCCAGCAGCACCAGCCGCGCCGCCGCCACCGCCAAGGGCCGCCGCCAGCGGGCGTGATCGTCCAGCACGGCCCCCGGCGCCTCGGCCGTCAGGCGCAGGCGCAGCCCCTCGGCGTCATAGCCCGCGCCATCCTCGACCACCTCGATCAGCCGGGGCAAGGGCAGCGCCTGCACCGGCAGGTCGGGGCCGAACCACGGTTCCAGCAACTTGCGCTGCTCCTCTTCGTCCAGCGCGCGGGCGCTGGCGATGCCGGGGGTGGTGGACAACAGCGCCAGCACCGCCTTGACCTGCCGGTCGATCTGGTCTTCCGGGGCCGAAAGCCGCACCGTTGCCGTGCGTTCCAGCGCGCCCGCCCACCGCTCGGCCAGCCGCCCGGAGGCCAGCGCAAGGGCCAGCGCAAAGACCGCCAGAAAGGTCATCGCCCCGGCGGTGAAGAGGGTCAGCCAGGCGGTATGGCCGCTGGGCGGCACCACCGCATCGGCAGGGCCGGGGGCCAGCAGGCGCGAGAGCGACAGACGGGTCACAGATCGGCCCCCGCAAGCTGTATCCGCCGCTTGGCAATGCGCAGCACCCGCGCCGGTATCTGGCTTTTGGCCTGCCGGATCAGGTTCAGGTCATGGGTGGCGACCAGCACCGTCTTGCCCATCCGGTTCAGCTCCACCAGCAGCGTCAGCAGCCGCAGCGACATTTCCCAGTCAAGGTTGCCGGTCGGCTCGTCGGCAAGGATCACATCCGGCCCCATGATGATCGCCCGGGCCAGCGCGGCCCGCTGCCGCTCCCCACCCGAAAGCGAGGGCGGCAAGGCATCGGTCAGCCGCTCCAGCCCAACCCAGGCCAGAAGATCGGCCAGATCGCGCGCCGCCCCGGGCCGCCCCGCCACCGTCAGGGGCAGGGCCACATTGTCGCCCAAAGGCAGGTGATCCAGAAACTGGCAATCCTGATGCACCACCCCGATGCGCCGCCGCGTCATCGCCACATCATCGCGCGCCAGCCCCCGCACCTCGCGGTCAAACAGCGTGACGCGCCCGGCAGTCGGCAGCAATTCGGCATAGCAGAGCTTGAGAAAGGTCGTTTTGCCCGCCCCCGAAGGTCCGGTCAGAAAGTGGAACGACCCCGGCGCAAGGCGCAGGCTGATATCGGACAAAAGCTCTCCGCCGCCATAGTTATAGGCGACATTCTCGAAGGAGATCACCTGTCCGTCCTTTGCCAGCCCTGTCTTGCACCTGCAACCATCGCCCGGAAACGCGGCGGTTTCAATTGGCGCGATTGCGCAAACATCGACAAAGGCTTCCAGAATGGCAATATCGTTGCTACAACAACGACGAAACGCCTGACAAAAACCCTGTGACAGCCTGCGGAACATGACCCCGATGCGCCTAGTCTGCCCAAACTGCGACGCGGAATACGAGGTTGATGCCACGGTGATCCCCGACACCGGGCGCGATGTGCAATGTTCCAACTGCGGCCACGCCTGGTTCCAGCTTCCCGCTGCGGTCGAGGCGGAACTTGCCGCGGAAGAGGCGCTGTTCACGCCGCCGCCCGCCCCCCCCCCCCGCCAGACGGTCGCCGATGTGCCGACCGAAGAGACACCGGCCCCCGAAGACGCCTCTCCGTCAGGGCAGGCGGACGGGGATGAGACTGTCGCACCCGATCCTGCACCTGTCGCGCCCGCGGCCCGTTCGATCGACGAAAGCGTGCTGGCCGTGCTGCGCGAAGAGGCCGAGCGCGAGTTGGGCGCCCGCCGCGCCGAAACCCCCGCCCCGATCGAGACGCAGACCGAAATGGGTCTGACGCCCCCCCCGGCGGCGCCCGCCGCAGCCGACCCGGTTGCCCGCCGCATCGCCCGCATGAAAGGGGTCGCGCCCGAGCCGCCGGTCCCTGCCAAGCCGCAGACCCGGCGCGAGATGCTGCCCGAGATCGAAGAGATCAATTCCACCCTGCGCGCCACATCCGAGCGCCGCTCGGGTGAGGCGGGGGCAGTTTCCGCCACCATGGAACGCCCTCGTTCGAACGGCTTTCGCAATGGCTTTCTGTTGATGGTGGTCCTGGCCACGGTGATCATCGCGCTTTACGCCATGGCACCACGTCTGGCGCAGCAGATCCCGGGCGCGGCGCCGGCGCTGACGGCCTATGTCGCGGCGGTCGATGCCGCGCGGACCTCGCTGGACAGCGGTGTGCAATGGCTGATCGGCGTCTTGCGCGGCCAGACCGGCGCGAACTGAGCCACGGGCGGCGCGCAGCACTCGTCTGTCCTTTGCAGCAAAGCGGCGGCGCAGCCCGTGAACGGGCTGCGCCGCCGCTTTTTCGGAACCGTCGTGCTGCGCCGGGATCCGGTCAGAACAGCTCCAGCAACCGCTTGAGATAGTCGCGTTCGCCCTCGGGCCGGGTCAATTCGCCCGAACGGCGGCGGATTTCATCCAGCAATTCTTCGGCGCGGCGGCGGATATCCTGTTCCTGAACCATGTTGCGGTCCGACCCGATCCGCGACCCTTCGCCAGTCTGCCGACCCAAGGGATCGCGCCCGGCGCGCGGATCGTCCTGGCCTTCGGCGTCGCCCATCCGGGTTTCGCCTTCGCGCCGGCTTTCTTCGGCCAGCGCCTCGCCGAACTCGCGCATCCCCTCGCGCAGCGCCTCCATCGCCTCGGCCTGCCGGTCGAGCGCGCCGGGCAGATCGCCGTCGCGCAGCGCCCGCTCTGCCTCGCGCATGGCCTCGCCCGAACGGTCAAGCTGACGCCGCCCCGCCTCGCCGCGTTCACTGCCGTCGCCGGGCAGGCGCCCGCCGCGCTCCAGCCGCTCGATCTGGCGGCGCAGGTCGCCCTGACGCTCGGCAAGGCTGTCGCCGGGCTGCTGGCCCTCACCGGGGTTCTGGCCCTGCTCGCCCTGCCCTTCGCCCGGCTGCTCGCCCTCAGGGTTGCCCGGCTGGCCGTCCTGCAAATCGCGGAAGGCATCGTCGGACAAATCCTGCTGCCCGCGCAGCGTGTCGCCCAACTCGCGCATGGCCTGCTGACCCGGGCCACCCTGACCCTGACCGCCCTGTCCTTCGCTCAACTGCATGTTTTCCATGAACTGGCGCAGTTGTTCCATCAGCTCGGCGGCTTCGGCGGTCTTGCCTTCCTCCATCAGACGCTGCAACTCATCCAGCATCTGCTGCAACTGATCCTGGCTCATCTCGATGGTCGGGCCGCTCGGCTGCTGCGGGTCTTCGCCGTTGCGCTCGGCCTCTTCGGCCATCTCGCGCATATAGTCGTTCAGGGCCTGACGCATCTCGTCCATCAGCTCCTGAATTTCTTCGGGCGAGGCGCCGTTGCGGATCGCCTCGTCCAGCCGGTCCTGCGCGCGGCGCAGCCGGTCGCGGGCCGAGGCGAGGTCGCCCTCTTCGACCATCAGGGCAATCTGCCACAGCTCTTCGGCCACTTCGTCGCGCAGCGCAGGGTCAAGGGCGGGCGCGGCAAGGCCCGCGTCCAGCCGCGCCATCACCGCCTGCAACCGGGTCAGCGCGGCCGCATTGCGCAACAGACCTTCGGGTTTCCAGACCATGGCCCGCAGCACCTGCGAAACGCGGGGGCCATTCGCAAGGCTCCACATCAGATCGCGGCGCATTTCCACCACTGCGGCAGCGAACGGGTCAAAGAACCGCCGTCCGGGCAGCGTCACCGACAGAGGCGGCGCCTCGGCCACCTGACCAGAGGCATCGGTGACCGAATAGCTCATCGTCACCGGCTGGTTCGACAGCAGCGTCTTCGACAGATCATCGACCAGAAGTTCGGTGAACTTCTTGCGGTCACCGCGCACCGGCATCGGCAGGTCCAGCACCATTTCAGGGATGGCATCGGGTTCGGTGGCCAGACCAAAGCGGCGGTCAACCGCAGCAAGGTCGAGGCGGATCACCACCTGCCCCTTGGTCACGCCATAATCGTCGCTGGCGCTGAACTCCTGACGAAAGCGGCCATCGGCCTCGCGTCTGATCTCGGCCTTGACCTCAACCGTGGGGGCGCCATCAGGGATCACCTCGACCTGCCAGTCACGCCCGCCCCGGCCCTCGATCTGCAAGCGGCCCGATTGCAGGACGATAAATTCCTGCTTCATTTCCGAAGCAGGCGGCACCTCGGTCCGGGCCGAGACGGTTTCCGACAGGATCAGCCCGCCCGGCTCACCATAGAACCGCAGTTGCACGCGGCTGCCCGCGGGCAAGCGCAGCGTGTCGCCGGTCTGGTCGGCAAGGTAGAGCGCGGGCTTGCCGGTATAGGCAGGCGGCTGCACCCAACCCTCCCAGGTCGGGCCGCTCTGCGCCGCCTCGGCACCGCCCGGCACCAGCCCCGCCACCGTCACCACCCGCCAGAGCGAGCCGAAGAACACCGCCATCACCAGCGCGGTCAGCGCCATATAGCGCAGCGCATAGGGGTCGCGGTCGGAAAGGCGCAGATCGGGTGCCACCGCCCGCGCCCCGGCGGCGCGCGCCGCCATCCGCGCCCGGTGCGCCGCCCAGACCGCCTGCGAGGCCGGATCGCCAAGCCCCAGCGCCTGCGCATCGGCCAGTGCCGCAAGGGGCTGGCCCGGCAGCCGCGCGTCCAGCCGCGCCATCGCCTCGGCCCGGGTCGGGCGGCGGAACCGCCGCGCCCCATGGACCAGCGCCCAGACCAGCCCCAGCGCCAGGGAAACCGTGCCATACCAGAAGGCATCCAGCGGCAGATGGTCCTGCAAGCCAAAGGCCAGCGCGGCCAGCACGGCAATGGACAGCGACCACAGCGGCCAGAACGCCCGCGCCAGCCGCTCGGCCCAAAGCCCGGCATGGGTCAGCCGCAGCGGCGTTTCGATCCGCTTGAGAACCTCGGGCGCGTCCAGCCGTTCCATGACCCTCCTTGGGCCTAAAGCCATTCGGGAAGGATATCCCGCTTGAGGATTTCATCAAAGCTTGGCCTTGCCCGGATGACGGCGAAGTGATCCCCCTGCACCAGCACTTCGGGCACCAGCGGGCGGGAATTGTATTCGCTGGCCATCACCGCGCCATAGGCCCCGGCCGAACGGAAGGCGACCAGATCGCCCTCGGCCATCAGCGGCAATTCGCGGCCTTTGCCAAAGGTGTCGCCGGTCTCGCAGACCGGGCCCACCACGTCAAAGGGCTGGGTCGGGCTGCCGGGAATCGCTTCGGCCACCGGAATGATGTCGTGATGCGCCTCATACATCGAGGGGCGGACCAGATCGTTCATCGCGGCATCAAGGATCAGGAAATCGCGCCCCTCACCGTTCTTTACATAGATCACCTGACTGACCAGCAGGCCCGAATTGCCTGAAATCAGCCGCCCCGGCTCGATCTCGATCTCGCAGCCCAGATCGCCAAGGGTGCGCTTGATCATGGCGCCGTAATCGGTGGGCAGGGGCGGCGCTTCGTTCGAGCGGGTGTAGGGAATGCCCAGCCCCCCGCCCAAGTCCAGCCGCCGGATGTCATGACCATCGGCCCGCAGCGCCAGCGTCAATTCCCGCACCTTCTGGAATGCCGCCTCGAACGGGGCAAGCTCGGTCAACTGGCTGCCGATATGCACGTCGATGCCCACCACCTTGAGGCCGGGCAGGCGGGCGATTTCGGCATAGACCTCCCGCGCCCGCGCGATGGGAATGCCGAACTTGTTCTCGCTCTTGCCGGTGGCGATCTTGGCATGGGTCTTGGCGTCAACATCCGGGTTCACCCGCACCGTGACCGGCGCCACCACGCCCAGCGCCGTCGCCACTTCGGACAGGGCGCGCATTTCCGGTTCACTCTCAAGGTTGAACTGCCGGACGCCGCCCTCAAGCGCCAAACGCATCTCCTCGCGCGTCTTGCCGACGCCGGAAAAGACAATGCGGTCACCGGGCACGCCCGCCGCCTTGGCGCGCAGATATTCCCCGCCCGAAACCACATCCATCCCGGCGCCCAGATCGCCCAACAGCTTCAGCACCGCGACGTTGGACAAGGATTTGATGGCAAAGCAGACCAGATGCGGCAAAGGCGCCAGCGCCTCGGTGAAAAGCCGGTAATGCCGGGTCAGCGTGGCCGCCGAATAGACGTAAAACGGCGTGCCCAGCGTGGCCGCAATATCGGGGATCGCCACGCCCTCGGCATGCAAAAGGCCGTCACGATAAAGGAAATGGTCCATGGGGCCTCCGCACTGTCGGGCCGGGTATAACACGCCCATCGTGGCGAGCAACGCAAGCCGCGGCGCGCGCAAGGATTTTCAAAAATCCTTGCCAAATTTCTTGCAAGAAATTTGCGGCGCGCCCTTGGCTACTTTACCACCACCCCTGCCGAGGCCGTGCCGCCCAGCGTGACACCGGGCGCCTGCGGTTCTCCGTCGGCGCCGCAGGCGGCAAGGGTCACGAGGCAAAGCAAGGCGATTGCGCGGGTCATGTCGGGCCTTTCCGGTGTTCCGGCCCGCACCCTGCCCTAGGCCAGCGCCGCCTTCCAGCGGGCAATCTGCTCAACCACCCGCACCGGCGAGGTTCCGCCATAAGAGGTGCGCGAACGGACCGAGTTTTCCACCCCCAGCACGGCAAACACCTCGGCGCTGATACCGGCATGAACCGATTGCATCTGTTCCAGCGTCAGGTCGGGCAGGTCGATCCCGGCCTTTTCCGCCATGGCCACCAGCGTTCCGGTGACGTGGTGGGCATCGCGGAACGGCAGGCCCAGCGCCCGCACCAGCCAGTCGGCAAGATCGGTCGCCGTGGAAAAGCCGCTGGCCGCCGCCGCCTTCAGCCCCTCGCGGTTGGCGGCCATGTCGCTGACCATGCCGGTCATCGCCGCCAGCCCCAGCATCAGCGTGTCGGCGGCGTCGAAGGTCTGCTCCTTGTCTTCCTGCATGTCCTTGGAATAGGTCAGCGCAAGGCCCTTCATCACGGTAAAGAGCGCCACCGTCGCCCCCAGCACCCGGCCCAGCTTGGAGCGCAGCAATTCGGCGGCATCGGGGTTCTTCTTCTGCGGCATGATCGAAGACCCGGTGGTCCATTTGTCCGACAGCCGCACGAAACGGAACTGCGCCGAAGACCAGATGACCAATTCCTCGGCAAAGCGCGACAGGTGCATGGCGCAAATGCTGGCCGCCGACAGGAATTCCAGCGCGAAATCGCGGTCCGACACCGAATCAAGGCTGTTGGCGGTGGGCCGGTCAAAGCCCAGCGCCGCCGCTGTCATGTGCCGGTCAATCGGGAAAGACGTCCCCGCCAGCGCCGCCGCCCCCAGGGGGCATTCGTTCATCCGCCTGCGGGCGTCCTGAAAGCGCGAACGGTCGCGGGCGAACATCTCGACATAGGCCATCATGTGATGGCCCCAGGTCACCGGCTGCGCGGTTTGCAGATGGGTGAAGCCCGGCATCACCCAATCCGCCCCCGCCTCGGCCTGCGCCAGAAAGGCCCGCATCAGCGCCTCAAGCCCGGAAATCGCCGCGTCGCACTGATCACGCACCCAGAGCCGGAAATCCACGGCCACCTGATCATTCCGACTGCGCCCGGTGTGCAGCCGCTTGCCCGCCTCGCCGACGATCTCGGTCAACCGGCTTTCGACGTTCAGGTGAATATCCTCCAGCGCGGTGGAAAACACGAACTTGCCGCCCTCAATCTCTGACAAGACCGTGAGCAGCCCTTCCCCGATCGCCTTTGCATCGCTATCGCTCAGGATGCCCTGCGCCGCCAGCATCGCGGCATGGGCCCGACTGCCCGCGATGTCCTGCGCATAAAGCCGCTGGTCAAACCCGATCGAGGCGTTGATCGCCGTCATGATCGCGTCCGGCCCCTCGGCGAAACGCCCGCCCCACATGGCGTTGGCGGCTTGGGTCTGAACGGGGTCGGTCATGGGATGCCTCTGGGAGAGTGTGGGAAATGCGCAACCTGCTGCTTGCGGTCCTTTATACGGCCTTGACGCTTGGTGCAAATCCCGCACCTGCGACCGATCTCGGCCCGCTCCAGACCGGCGAGATGAAGAAACTCATTCTCACCGAACCACCCGCCGCCCTGCCCGAAGCAATCCTGACCGATGCGAAGGATGGCGAGGTGCCGCTGTCGAACTGGAAAGGCAAGTGGCTGGTGCTGAACTTCTGGGCCACCTGGTGCGCGCCCTGCCGCCGCGAAATGCCCTCGCTTGACCGGCTGCAGGCGGCGATGCCCGGCATCGCCGTTCTGCCCGTCGCCACCGGCCGCAATGACCCCGAGGCGATTGCCCGCTTCTACGCCGATGCCGCCATCACCACCCTGCCGACGCTGCGTGATCCCAAATCCGCCCTGTCGCGCCAATTGGGGGTCTTCGGCCTGCCCGTCACCCTGATCGTCAACCCCGAAGGGCAAGAGGTTGCCCGCCTGATCGGCGATGCCGAATGGGACAGCCCCGAGGCGATTGCCCTGCTGACGGCCCTGACCCAACCCTAGGCCCTTCATCTTGGCCCAAATATCCCCGCCGGAGGCTCCCGCCCCCTTCCCCCGCGCGCCGCTTGCATTTCGGCCCCTCGCCCGCTAGCAACCATCCCGATCCTGCAGGAGGCTCCCATGGACGGGCTCGACACGCTCAAGGCCAAATACCTGACCGCCGCCGCCAATGCGACGGGCGAGGCGGCGCTGGAAGAGGTGCGCCTTGCCGCCCTTGGCAAGAAGGGCGAGATTTCGGCCCTGATGGCGACCTTGGGCAAGATGGACCCCGAAACGCGCAAAACGGCCGGGGTCAGCCTCAACGCGCTCAAGGATGAAATCGACGCCGCGCTGCGCGCCAAGAAGGCCGCGCTGGCCGATGCCGCGCTGGACGAACGCCTGCGCTCGGAATGGCTGGACGTGACCCTGCCCGGCCGGCCGCGCCGGATGGGCACCATCCACCCCGTCAGCCAGGTGATGGAAGAGCTGACCGCGATTTTCGGCGATATGGGCTTTGCCGTGGCCGAAGGGCCGCAGGTGGAGAGCGACTGGTATAACTTCGACGCGCTGAACATCCCGCCGGAACACCCGGCGCGGCAGGAACATGACACCTTCTTCATGCACCGTGCGCCCGGCGACAACCGCCCGCCGCATGTGCTGCGCACCCATACCAGCCCGGTTCAGATCCGCGCCATGGCCGAACAGGGCGCGCCGATCCGGGTCATCGCGCCGGGCCGCGTCTACCGGATGGACATGGACCAGACCCACACCCCGATGTTCCATCAGGTCGAGGGGCTGGCGATTGACCGCGACATCAGCATGGCCAACCTGAAATGGACGCTTGAGGAATTCTGCCGCGCCTTCTTTGAAGTGCCCTCGGTCGAACTGCGCTTCCGCGCCAGCCACTTCCCCTTCACCGAACCTTCGGCCGAAGTGGATATCCGCTGTTCCTGGGAAGGCGGTCAGCTCAAGATCGGCCAAGGCGACAAGTGGATGGAAATTCTCGGCTCTGGCATGGTCCACCCCAAGGTTCTGGCGGCGGCAGGGGTTGATCCGACCCAGTGGCAGGGCTTTGCCTTTGGCATGGGCATCGACCGGATCGCCATGCTGAAATACGGCATCCCCGACCTGCGCGCCTTCTTTGAAAGCGACCTGCGCTGGCTGCGCCATTATGGCTTTGCCGCGCTGGACATGCCGAACCTGCCGGGCGGGCTTTCGCGGTAAGTTGGGCAAGGATGGGCAGATTGCCCATCCTCCGCTTTCGCCTGCCGCCCGTAGGATGGGCAATCTGCTCATCCTCCCGCCTGCCGCCCCCAAACAGCGACAGGTCTGGAATCGCCGCTCTTGCCGCAAGGACAGGCGCCGCATAGGCTCCGGGGATATTTGACCCAAATCCTTGTGAGTCCCCCATGGCCGATGACGTTCAGCGCATCACGGGCACCTCGGCGAAATCCGCCGCGCGCCTGTGCAATTTCGTAACCAGCGAAGCCAAGCTTCTGACCTCGCATATCCAGTATCTGGATACCGAGGTTGCCCCGGTCATCAAGGGCATGATCGGGCCATGGGTCGATCTTTTCGGCTATGCCAGCCGCAGGGGCAATTCGGCCTTCAACACCGTGCTGTCCGAACAGCGGATCAAGGCGGTGAAAGAGCGCATCGCCACCTATGCCGAGAATGTCAATTTTCAGCAGCAAACCGGCTTTGGCGACAGCCAGAGCGGCCCCGATGCCAGCGACAATTCCGGCTATTACCGGGCGGTGGATGTGATGGTCTATGCCACCAAGCCGCCGCCGCGCCCGGTGCCCGTCGCCCCCAAACCGCCCGAGGCGACCAAGTTTGAAATCCGCGTCGTCGGCGGCGGGTCGGCTTCGATCCTTGGGCAGGCCGACAATTTCTTTTTCCAGATCACCGATCTGATCCGCAAGAAGACCTGTTTCTTCTTCTATACCGGGGTCGGCATCGGCATTTCGATCCCCAAGATCCCCGGCCCCGGTTCGGTCACCAAGGCGGGGCCGCCCACCAAATTCACCACCTCGCGCCCGGTGGAGCTGTATAACTTCAACACCCGCGCGCAGCTCTATCAGGATGCGGGTGCCACGCTCGGCTCGGCCAGCATCGGCGGCACGATGCGGCTGGCCATGCTGAATTTCTCGGACAGTCAGGGCTTTGTTGCCACTAAGCCCGGGATGATCCCGATTGAGGGCGGATCGGGCGTGCAGATGCCGGGCCTCGGTTCGGTCACCGAAGGCGTGCTGGCCAAGGTTTCGGACGTGTTCGAGTTCAACGGATACTAAAGGCCCAACGCCGCCAGCGCCCGCTGCAATGGCGCGTCGTCGTCGAAATGCAGCCGCACCACCAGCGTCAGCACCCGGGCGCGAAAGGCGGCGGGCAGGCGTGCGGCATCCTTTTCGGTGGTGACAAGCTGGGCGCCTTTCGCAAAAGCCTCGGCCTCCAGCCGCAGCAGCAGGGCTTCGGACAGCGGCGCGTGATCGTCCAGCGGCTCGGCGCGGACCAGCACCGCCCCCAGTTCGCGCAGGGTGGCAAAGAATTTCTCGGGCCGCCCGATTCCGGCAAAGGCCAGCACCCGCTCCCCCTGCCAGTCCATGCCCATCTGCACCGGCGCCAGATGCCCCGTCAGCACAGGCACCCCCCCCAGCGCCGCGCCCCAGCGGGCGCGAAAACCGGCCTGCGCCGGCGCCGGACCGATGGCCAGCACCAGATCGGCCCGCGCTAGCCCCGCCGCAACCGGCTCGCGCAGCGGCCCGGCGGGCAGGCAAAGCCCGTTGCCAAAGCCGGTTTCGGCATCGACCACCACGATGGACAGATCCTTGGCCACCGCCGGGTTCTGAAACCCGTCATCCAGCAGGATCACCTTTGCCCCTGCCGCCTCGGCGGCCTGCACGCCCGCCGCCCGGTCCTTTGCCACCCAGACCGGCGCAAAGGCCGACATCAGCAGGGGCTCGTCGCCCACATCCGCCGCCGAATGCCGGGCCGGGTCCACGCGCACCGGCCCCTCCAGCCGCCCGCCATAGCCACGGCTGACCAGATGAACGTCGCGCCCGGCCACCACCAGCCGCAGCGCAAGGGCGATGGCCGTGGGCGTCTTGCCGGTGCCCCCCGCATTCAGGTTGCCAATGCAGATCACCGGCACCGCGGCGCGGTAGCCGGGCCGTGCCACCCGCCGCGCCGTCGCCGCCGCATAGATCGCACCCAGCGGTGCCAGCAACCGGGCCAGAAGCCCCGGCGCCTCGGGCGGATTGTTCCAGAACCCCGGGGCGCGCATCAGGCCGCCCCATCGGTCAGGCGGCGGATCAGGTCCAGCACGCTGTCGGTCACCTCGGCCCCGTCCGAAGACACCGCCCATGCCGCCTGCGCCAACCGCGCCGCCTTGTCGGGCGCCAGAAGATCGCCCAGCGCCTCGGCCAGATCGCTGCCCGAGGCAACGGCCCGCGCCGCCCGCGCAGCCCCCAGCCGACCAAAGGCCGTGCCATACCCCCCGGCCCGCGGCCCGTGCAATATGGCCGATCCCAGCGCGGCAGGCTCCATCGGGTTGCGCGCCGCCCCCTGCCCGGCGAGGCTGCCCCCCAGAAAGGTTACCGGCGCCAGCCTATACCAGAGGCCATATTCCTGCGGGTTATCAACGATGTAAACCTCGGTCTCCGGGTCCGGCTCTTCATCGCGGCACCGCAGCGCGACGGTCCAGCCCTCAACCTCCTGCATGTGCTTTGCCAAGTCCGCCGCCCGCGCCGGATCCTGTGGCACAAGGATCAACAGCAGCCGATGCGCCAGCCGCAGCGCGGCGCGGTGCGCTTGGCACACCGCCGCCTCTTCGCCCACCGGCACATCGGCGGCCAGCCAGACCGGCCGCGTTGCCATCAGCCCCGCCAGCGAGGCGCGCTCGGCCTCAAGGCAGGGCAACGCGGTGCTTTCCTCTTCCATCCGCCCGGCCACTTCGACCTGCAACGCGCCCGCCCGGCGAAAGGCCCGTGCCGCCGCCTCATCCACCGCCAGAACCGTGCGCACCGTGGCCAGCGCCCCGCGCAACAGGCCCGGAAACCAGCCATCGCGCCCCAGCGGCAGCGAAGGCTCACGCCCGTCCAGCAGCAGCACGGGAATGCGTCGCGCCTCAGCCTCGTGGAACAGTGCCGGGCGCACCTCGCCCTCGGAGACGGCGATCAGTTCGGGGCGCCAATGGTCCAGAAAAGCGCGCACATCAGATTGATGCTCGGCCGGGGGGGGCAGCGCACCGGCGGCGCCGGTGCCCAGCACCGCCAGACCATCCTCTTCGATCAGCCGCCGCGCCAGTTCGGCCAGTCCCTGCGCCGCTTCGGGGCGCGGCGCATGAAACCAGACCAGCCGCCCCGGCGGGCGCGCTGGCCATCCCTGCCCCGAAGACGGCTCCCGCCGCCCGGTCAGATTGTAAAGCCTGCGGCCAATCGACAGCGCCATGGTCAGGCGGGGCTCAGGCCCCCAGTTCCTCGGTCTCGGAACCCGGCGCCGCCTCGTCGCGCAGGCGGTGAATATGGGCGATGAAATAGCGCATATGGGCATTGTCCACCGTGCGCTGCGCCTCGGCCTTCCAGGCCGAAAAGGCACTGGCATAGTCGGGGAACATGCCGACGATGTGTATTTGCGAGACATCCCTGAAGACGTTCTTCTGCGGGCTGACCAACTCGCCGCCAAAGACGAGGTGAAGGCGCTGGCTCATGGAAACTCTCCGCATGGGTTGGGCAATGGGTTGGCGGGCAGGCTATCCGCTTGCATCGGTGGGGGCAAGCCGGGCCGGGCAGGCCAGTTGCAACGGAAATCATCGCTCACAACAGGCAAAGACCTGATATGAAAAGGAAAAACTTACAAAACCCGCGCGATATCCCCGCTTGCCCCCGCGCCGCTGCCCGGCTAGCCTGCGCGGCAAAGCAGCACAGCAAGGGGCCCGCCCATGTCCGCCATCGAAACCCGCCTCGCCGAACTGGGCGTTACCCTGCCCGACGCCCCCGCCCCGGCGGCCAATTATGTGCCCTTCGTGGTGGTGGGCAATCTTGTCCACATCTCGGGCCAGATCAGCGCCAATGCCGCAGGCCAGATCAAGGGCCGTCTCGGCGCCGACATGAGCGTGGAACAGGGCGCCGATGCCGCCCGTGCCTGCGCCATCTCGCTCTTGGCGCAGTTGAAGAAAGCCTGCGGTGGCGACCTGTCCCGCGTGGTGCGGGCGGTGAAACTGGTGGGCTTCGTCAACTCCACCCCCGAGTTCACGGACCAGCCCAAGGTGATCAACGGCGCCTCCGACTTCATGGTCGCGGCACTGGGCGAGGCCGGTCGCCACGCCCGCTCGGCCGTCTCCGCCGCCTCGCTGCCCTTCGGCGTCGCGGTCGAGATCGAAGGCATTTTCGAGATCGCCTGATGCGCGCGGCCCTGCCCGAAATCTTTCTGACCACCCCGATCGCCCATCGCGCCTATCACAAGCGCAGCGAAGGGCGGCCCGAGAATTCGCTTCCCGCGATGCGGGCGGCGCTTGTCGCGGGCTATGGCATCGAATGCGACCTGCAACTGACGAAAGACGGGCAGGCGCTTGTGTTCCACGACGAATGGCTGGAACGGCTGACCACAGCCACCGGCTTTGTCCGCGACTACACTCTGGCCGAAATGCAGGCCATCGGGTTGAAGGATTGTGCCGAACCCGCCCCCGGCCTCGCGCAGATGCTGGACCTTGTCGCAGGCCGCGTGCCGCTGCTGATCGAGCTGAAAGACCCGACCGACACCATGTCAGACACCGACGGCAGGCTTGAGGCCGCCACTGCTGCTGCCCTTGCGGCCTATCGCGGCCCGGTCGCGCTGATGTCGTTCAACCCGCATGTGATGGCCCATCTGGCCCGGCTGGCGCCGGCAATCCCGCGCGGCCTGACCACCGCCGCCTATGATTACGAAGGCTGGGCGCCGCTTGACCCGGCGCGCTGCGACGAACTCCGCGCCATCCCCGATTACAACCGCACCGGCGCCAGCTTCATCAGCCACGAAGCCGCCGACCTTGGTCGCCCGCGCGTGGCCGAGCTGAAGGCACAGGGCGCTGCAATCCTGACATGGACGATCCGCTCGCCCGCGGATGAGGCAAAGGCGCGGACCGTGGCGCAGAACATCACCTTCGAAAACTACGCCGCGCCGTTCCCGGCTTGACCGCTTTCCTGCCTGCCCCATTTCATCTTGGCGAAAATATCCTCGGGGGCACGGGGGCAGACAGCCCCCGCCGTGGCAAAGGGCGACCGGATGGACCTTGAAGCGCATCTCCTCGATGGTATGGCCGCCATCCCCGCCGCCGAATGGGATGCGCTGGCCTGCCCCGAGGCGGCGGAGGGCCGCCCGGACGACCCCTTCACCACCCACCGCTTTCTGTCGGCTCTGGACCGTTCCGCCTCCACCGGGCCGGGCACGGGGTGGAGCGCGCGGCCCCTTGTGCTGCGGCAGGGCGGGCGGGCACTGGCCGCCCTGCCGCTTTACGTCAAGACCCACAGCCAGGGCGAATACATCTTCGATCAGGGCTGGGCCGAAGCCTATGAGCGGGCCGGCGGGCAGTATTACCCCAAATTGCAGGTGGCCGTGCCCTTTACGCCCGCCACCGGGCGGCGGTTTCTGGGGCCCGCCTCCCTTCGCCCCGCGCTGCTCGAAGCGGCCATCGCGCTGACACGCTCAAACGGCCTTTCCTCGCTGCATGTCACCTTCTGCACCGGGGAAGAGGCGGACGCGCTGGCGGGACATGAGGGCACGCTGCACCGGGTCACCCAGCAATATCACTGGGAAAACCCCGGTTACGGCAGTTTCGACGACTTTCTCGGCCAGCTTTCCAGCCGCAAGCGCAAGATGATCCGCAAAGAGCGCGAGGTGGCCCGCGCCCATGGGCTGACGATCCGCGCGCTGACCGGCGATGCGCTGCGCCCGGAACATTGGGCCGCGATGTGGAGCTTTTATCAGGACACCGGCAGCCGCAAATGGGGCCGCCCCTATCTGACCCGCGCCTTCTTTGACGAGATGCACGCCACGATGCGCGCGGATGTGCTGCTGGTGCTGGCCTATGACGGCACGCAGCCGGTTGCGGGCGCGCTGAACCTGATCGGACGCGGCACGCTTTTTGGCCGCTACTGGGGGGCGCTGGCGGATTATCCCTGCCTGCATTTCGAACTGTGCTATTATCAGGCGATGGATTTCGCCATCGCCCATGGCCTGCGGGTCGAGGCGGGGGCGCAGGGCGAACACAAGCTGGCGCGCGGCTATCTGCCCGCCCCGGTGCATTCGCTGCACTGGATCGCCGACCCCGGCTTTCGCAAGGCGGTGGCGCAGTATCTGGAGGGCGAGCGGCGCGCGGTGGATGAAGAGATCGAGGTGCTGACCGCCTATGGCCCCTTCCGGCGAGGCGGGGCGGCAGACTGACCCGGCAGGACCGGGGGTTTCACACCCCCGGACCCCCGTGGGATATTTGCAGAGAGAGGATGGGTAACAACGCAGATGCTGACATTCTACACACACCCGATGTCACGCGGGCGGATTGCGCGCTGGATGCTGGAGGAGGTGGCCCAGCCCTATGAAACCGTGGTGCTGGACTATGCCACCAGCATGAAGGCCCCCGATTATCTGGCGGTGAACCCGATGGGCAAGGTGCCCGCGCTGGTGCATCCCGGCGGGGTGGTGACAGAGGTGGCCGCGATCTGCTGTTTTCTCGCCGATGCCTATCCGCAGGCAGGGCTGATGCCTGCCGAGCGTGGCGCCTTCTATCGCTGGATGTTCTTCGGTGCCGGGCCGGTGGAGCAGGCGGTGGTCAATACCGCGATGGGTTGGGTGCCCAGCCCCGACAGGCGCCGGGCCGTCGGCTATGGCTGCATCGAGGATGTGGTGGCGACGCTGACCGGGCATCTCGACGGGCGGCGCTATTTCTGCGGCGATGCCTTCAGCGCGGCGGATGTCTATGTCGGCAGCCAGATCGGCTGGGGTCTGCGCTTTGGCACCCTGCCCGGCAATGCGGTGCTGTCGGGCTATTGGGACGGGATCAAGGAGCGGCCCGCACTGGCGCGGGCGAATGCGCTGGATGATGCGCTGATGAAAAAGGAGTAGGGCGATGGCCGCCGTTCTGTTGTCGGACGAAGACCGCGTAACCCGGCTGCCCGCCTTGGGTGAAGCGGGCTGGGGTGCGGTGCCCGACCGCGATGCGATCCGCAAGATATGGAAGTTCCGCAGTTTTTCCGAAGCCTGGGGCTTCATGTCGCGCGCCGCCTTGGTGGCGGAGAAGCTGAACCACCATCCCGAATGGTCCAACACCTATAATGTGGTGGATGTAACCCTGACCACCCATGATTGCGACGGGCTTTCGGCGCTGGATATCGAGCTGGCGCAGAAGATGGACAAGCTGGCGGGAGAGGCAACGGTGGTGCGCAACCATTCCGAGCCGGTGGACTGCCTGTGCAAGATTCATGCAAAGGGCGCGCCGGAATAACCGGCGCAGCCCGGTTGTTCAGATCGCGTCGAGCATCGCCTCGCCGCCCGAAATCTCGCAGGCCGAGGTTTCCTGACCTTGGTTCAGCACCTTGACCACGCCATCTTCGGCATAAAGCGCGAAACGCTTGCTGCGGTCGGCAAAACCCAGATGCGGCACCGAGAATTCCTGCCCGATAGCCTTGGTAAAGCTGCTGTCGGCATCGGCAAGGAAGGTGATGCCGCCTGCCGCCGCGCCGGTCGCCTCGCCCCAAGCCTTCATCACGAAGGGGTCGTTGACGGCAATGCAGATCACCTCATCCACACCCTTTGCCGCCAGCTTTTCCCGCACACGCAGGAAGCTGGGCACATGCGAGGTGGTGCAGGTGCCGGTAAAGGCGCCGGGCAGCCCGAAAATCACCACCTTGCGCCCGGCGAGCTTGTCGCCCAGCGCCACGGTTTCGGCGCCATTGGCGCCCATTTGCAGCAGATTGGCCTGGGGCAGCTTGTCGCCCACGGAAATCGTCATTTGGTCCCTCGCGCGTTGCGTTTCCTCTGCATCGGGATATAGGCTCCGCGCCGGGACAGGACCAGAGGGGGTTTCACATGTCGCATGTCGTGGTGGTGGGGGCCGGGCAGGCCGGATCGGCTGTGACGGCCAAGCTGCGGGCCCTTGGCTTTGACGGCGAGATCACCCTGATCGGCGAAGAAGCAGCCCCGCCCTATCAGCGCCCGCCGCTGTCGAAAGCCTATCTGCTGGGCGAGATGGAGCAGGAGCGGCTTTGGCTGCGCAGCCCCGAGTTTTATGCCGAGCAGCGGATCACCCTGCGGCTTGGCGCGGCGGTGACGGCGGTTGATCCCGCAGCGCAGACGGTGACTGTGGGCGGCGAGGTGCTGCATTATGACGATCTGGTGCTGACCACCGGGTCACGGCCGCGGCGCCTGCCTGCGGCGATCGGTGGCGATCTGGCCGGGGTCTATGCGGTGCGCACACTGGCCGATGTCGATGCCATGCGGGCCGAGTTTGTGCCGGGGCGGCGGCTGGTTGTGGTGGGCGGCGGCTATATCGGGCTTGAGGCGGCGGCAGTGGCGCGCAAGCTGGGCGTCGCGGTGACGGTGATCGAGATGGCCCCGCGCATCCTGCAACGGGTGGCGGCACCGGAAACCTCGGACTGGTTTCGCGCACTGCATGGGGCCCATGGTGCCGAGATCCTTGAGGCGACCGGGCTGGAGCGTTTGCTGGGCGAGGGGCGCGTGACCGGCGTGCGCCTGTCGGACGGCCGCGAACTGCCCGCCGATTTCGTGATTGCCGGGGTGGGTATCACCCCGGGCGCGGAACTGGCCGAGGCGGCCGGATTGGCGATTGAAAACGGCATCCGCACCGATGCCCAAGGCCGCACCAGCGACCCGCATGTCTGGGCGGCGGGCGATTGCGCCAGCTTCCCGTGGAAAGGCGGGCGCATCCGGCTGGAATCGGTGGGCAATGCGATTGATCAGGCGGAATGCGTGGCGGCCAATATTCTGGGCGCGGGCAAGGCTTATGAGGCCAAGCCATGGTTCTGGTCGGATCAATATGACTGCAAACTGCAAATCGCCGGGCTGAACAGCGGCTACGACCGGATAGTGACGCGGGGGGGCGAAGGCGGTTCGGTCTCGTTCTGGTATTACCGCGGGGCGGAGTTGCTGGCGGTGGATGCGATGAACGATCCGCGCGCATATATGGTGGGCAAGCGGCTGATCGAGGCGGGAAAATCGCCTGACCCGGCGCTGGTGGCCGATGCGGGCAGCGATCTGAAAGCCCTGCTGAAGTGACGGGCCGCGCCGCCTTGCCGCGCAGGAGACCGGCATGAGGATCATCGGTGGCGCGCGGCGCGGGCTGCAATTGGCGGCGGTGGGCGAGGGTGACCCGAAGGCCCATCTGCGGCCCACCTCGGACCGGGTGCGCGAGGCGATTTTCAACCTGCTGATCAATGGCGGTTACGGCGACCCGATCACCGGCGCGCGGGTGCTGGACCTGTTTGCAGGCACCGGCGCGCTGGGGCTTGAGGCGCTGTCGCGCGGCGCGGCGCGGGTGGCCTTTGTCGATGACGGCACGGCGGCGCGGGCGCTGTTGCGGCGCAACATCGAGTTGATGCAGGCGATGGGCGTCACCGATGTCTGGCGCCGCGATGCCACCCGGATGGGGCCAAACCGGGGCGCGGGCTATGATCTGTTGTTCCTTGACCCGCCCTATGGCAAGACGCTGGGTGAGGTCAGCCTTGCCTCGTGCCGCGAGGGCGGCTGGATCGCACCGGGGGCGCTGGTGGTCTGGGAAGAAGGCATGGCCCCGCTGCCGCCTGAGGGGTTCGATATGCTGGATCAGCGCAAATACGGCGACACGCTGGTCACGATCCTGCGGGCGCCGGATGCTCCCGGGAAAGGTGCGTGAAATCACGCACCCTACCCATGTGATGCCGTAGGGTGCGTGATTTCACGCACCTTTCCTGCCCGGCTTCAGTCGTTCGGGCTAAAGAATTTACCTGCGGGCGACAGGGTGAAAATCTCGCAACCCGTCGCGGTGACGCCGACCGAATGCTCATATTGCGCGGAAAGCGATTTGTCGCGGGTGATGGCGGTCCAGTCGTCAGCCAGCACCTTGGTCTCGGGCCGGCCGAGGTTCACCATCGGCTCGATGGTGAAGAACATGCCCTCTTCCAGCACCGGCCCGCTGCCCGCGCGGCCATAATGCAGCACATTCGGCGGTGCGTGAAACACCCGGCCAAGGCCATGGCCGCAGAAATCGCGCACCACCGACATGCGGGCAGCCTCGACATGGGTCTGGATCGCATGGCCGATGTCGCCAAAGGTGTTGCCGGGCTTTACCGCCGAGATGCCGCGCATCAGCCCTTCGTGGGTGACATTGATCAGCCGCTGGGCAAAGGGTTTGGGCGTGCCCGCCACATACATCCGGCTGGTATCGCCGAACCAGCCATCCACGATCACCGTCACGTCGATGTTCAGGATGTCGCCGGGTTGCAGCACGTCATTGCTGCGGCCCGGAACCTTGCTGCCCGGAATGCCGTGGCAGACGACGTGGTTCACGCTGATACAAGAGGCGTGCTGATAGCCTTTGTAACCGATGGTGGCCGAGGTGACGCCGCGCCGCACGATCTCTTCGCGGATGAAATCGTCGATCTCGCCGGTGGTGGCGCCGGGTTTGACCAGCGGCCCCACCATATCAAGGATTTCGGCGGCAATGCCCCCCGCCGCGCGCATTCCTGCAAAATCCGCCTCCTGATAGATGCGGATGCCGTCTTTGGTCACGCGGCCACGGGTATCTTCCAAGGTCAGCCTCTTTGCGGTTCGGACCCTAGATAGGCCATGGCGCAGGGATTTGCCAGTGGCGCAGGGCCAAGCCGCCGCTTTGACATCCGCCGGCACCGGCCTATACCCGGAGTTGCGACAAAGAGGTGCAACATGAGCAATCCCACCGCAGCCATGCTGGTGATCGGAGACGAAATCCTCTCGGGCCGGACCCGCGATTCCAACATGCATTATCTGGCCGGCGAGTTGACCCGCATCGGCATCCGCCTGCAAGAGGCGCGCATGGTGGCCGACGATCACGGCGATATCGTCGCGGCGGTGAATGCGCTGCGCGGGCGCTATGACACGGTGTTCACCTCGGGCGGGATCGGGCCGACCCATGATGACATCACCGCCGATGCCATTGCCGCCGCCTTTGGCGTGGCCATCGGGCACCGGGCCGATGCGATGGCGCTGCTTCAGGCGCATTATGACCGCTCCGGCCAGCCCTTCAACGAGGCGCGGCAGCGGATGGCGCGTATCCCCGAGGGGGCGCGGCTGATCGACAATCCGGTGTCGATCGCGCCGGGGTTCAGTCTGGACAATGTGCATGTGATGGCGGGGGTGCCGGGGATCTTTCAGGCGATGGTGGCCAGCGTGCTGCCGACGCTGACCGGGGGCGCGCCGCTCTTGTCGCAAAGCCTGCGGGTGAACCGGGGCGAGGGCGAGATTGCCACGCCCTTTGCGGCGCTTGCGGCCGAGTTCCCCGACCTGACCATGGGATCATATCCGTTCAACCAGAATGGCGCCTATGGCACCAATCTGGTGGTGCGCGGCACCGATCCGGGGCGGCTGGATGCCGCCATGGTCAAGCTTGTGGCGCTGTTCGGATGAAGCAGGATGCGCTTTTCGCCGCGATGGAGGCGACATGGCCCGCTGCCCGCGATTGGCGCCTTGGCCCACTCTGCCTGCGCGATGGTGCCGGGGGGGGCAAGCGGGTTTCTGCGGCAAGCCTTGAAGGGCCCTTTGCCGCCGCCGACCTTGATGCCGCCGAAGCGGCGATGGCCGAACCGCTGTTCCTGATCCGCCCGGGCGAAGAGGCGCTGGACAGCGCCCTTGCCGCGCGGGGCTACCGCGTGGTCGATCCGGTGCTGGCCTATGCCATGCCGGTGGCGGGCGTCGCGCCGCCGGAACGGATGACCACCTTCCCGCATTGGCCGCCGATGGAGATTGCCCGCGCGCTTTGGGCCGACGCGGGCATCGGTGCGGCGCGGCTTGCGGTGATGGAACGGGCTGCGGGGCCGAAATGCGTGATCCTGGGCCGGGCACAGGACCGTGCGGCAGGCGTGGCCTTTGTCGCCTGTCACGGCGATATCGCCATGTTGCACGCGCTTGAGGTGGTGCCCGCCCTGCGTCGGCAAGGTTCCGCGCACAATATCCTGCGGGCCGCTGCCGCATGGGCACTGGATCAGGGCGCTGTTACATTGGCGCTGGTGGTGACCGAGGCGAATGCGGCGGCCCGGGGTCTTTATGCTTCTCTCGGCATGAAGCTTGTGGGACAATACCACTATCGACAGAAGTGAGCCCAGAAGAGGCCAGAGCAGGTGAAGACCCGGATTGCCCCGTTGCGGCGCTGTGCTGCGGCCTTGGCTGCGACCGTGATGGTTGCGCAGCCCGCGCTTGGGTTTGACCTGATGCTGCCCGGCCCAGCGGAAACCACGGCCAGCCGGACCGATCCTTCGACCACCTTCCGCCTGCCGATCGGGCCCTATGCGGCGGGCGCCCTGCCGACACAGCAGACCGAGGGCGCGCTGGAACAGACGGCGTGGAAAATCGCCACGCCCGGGCTTTCGACGCTGGAACTCATCGCACCCCTGCGCGAACAACTGGCCGCGGAAGGCTTCTCCGCGCTTTACGAATGCGAGACCGAAGCCTGTGGCGGGTTCGACTTCCGCTTTGGCACCGATGTTCTGCCCGAACCGGACATGCATGTTGATCTGGGCGATTTCCGCTATCTCGCGGCCGAGCGCAGCGGCCCGTCCGGGCCGGAATTCGTCGCGTTGCTGGTCAGCCGGTCGGCACATGACGGTTTTGTTCAGGTGACACGGATCGGCAGGGGGCTGCGTCCGGCGCCGCTCTTGACCACTTCGACCAAATCGCCCTTCATCGCGCCGGTGCCCGACCAGTCGGCCTTTGCCCTGCCCGCCCCGCCCCCCGGAACCACGGTGGAAAGCGCTGCCAATCTGGGCAAGCGTCTGGAACTGGGGCAGCCCGAGGTGCTGGAGGATCTGGTCTTTGCCACCGGCAAGGCCGAATTGGCCACGGGTGATTTCGCCTCGCTCACCGCGCTTGCCGGTTGGCTGACGGCCGATCCGGCGCGGCAGGTCACGCTGGTCGGCCATACCGATGCCTCGGGCGCGCTGGCGGGCAATATCCGGCTGTCCAAGGCGCGGGCGGAAAGCGTGCGCGCCTATCTGATCAACCGGCTGGGTGTGGGCAGCGGACAGGTGCAGGCCGAGGGGGTGGGCTATCTGGCACCCCGCGCCTCGAACCAGACCGATGAGGGGCGGCAGAAAAACAGAAGGGTCGAGGTCATTTCGACCTCGACCAAGTTGCTCGCGCCTTGAGGAAACTGTCGTGCGGATCGGATGGTGGGGGCCTGCGGCCCCTCACCAGTTGTCGGGGCCCTTGTCGATATAGCGCCGCGCCAGAAAGTCGATGAAGGCGCGCACCTTGGGCTGGGTAAAGCGGCCCGGCGGATAGACGGCATAGATGCCCAGAACCTCGACCGGCAGACCGGGAATGGCCTCTTCGACCTGACCTTGTTTCATCGCATCCGCGTAAAGGAAGCTGGGCAGATAGGCGATGCCAAGGCCGGAAATCGCGGCGTTGAGCAGACTTTGACCGTCATTCACCGTCAGCCAGCCCGCCGTGCGCACCTGCCGCTTTTCGCCCGAGGGGGCGGAAATCTTCCAGACATTGCCATTGGCCTGATTGGAATAATGCAGCAGCTTGTGGTCGTTCAGATCGTCGATCTTCATCGGCCGGCCGTATTTCTGGAAATAGGACGGCGAGGCGATCATCCGCTTGGTCGTCTCGGTCAGCTTGCGGGCGCGAAGTGAACTGTCTTCCAGCTCCCCCACCCGGATGGCAAGGTCGAAGCCTTCGCTGATCAGTTCCACATAGCGGTTGTTCAGCACCATGTTCACGGTGATGTCGGGATATTCCAGCAGGAAATCCCCCAGAATGGGCGACAAGAGGTTCACCCCGAAATCGGTGGCAACGCTGATGCGCAGCAACCCCGACGGCGCCGATTGCATCGAGGTGACCAGCGCATCCGCCTCGCCCGCATCGTTCAGAACGCGGCGGGCGCGGTCGTAATAGGCCAGCCCGATCTCGGTCGGCGAAACGCGGCGGGTGGTGCGGTTGAGTAGCCGCGCGCCAAGGCGGGCCTCCAGTGCCGAAACGTGTTTCGACACGGCAGATTTCGAGATGCCCATCTTCTTGGCGGCATCGGTGAAGCCGCCTTGGTCTACGACCGTGGCAAAGGCTTCCATTTCAGTCAGACGATCCATTGTTTTCCCCAGGTTGGCAGCGAGGGCAGATGGAGCGTTATTGATCCCGAAATCGGGCAGGATCGCGGCGCGGACGCGACCGATCCGGGGTATTATGGGCTATCGTTGATGGCAGGGAAACGAAACGGCGGGTCAGAGACGGAACCGCGCCGGGTCCAGCCGCAGGATCAGATTGGGGTCCGGCGAGATGCTTTGCCAGATATCCCAAAGGCTTTCCTGCCCCACGCCAAAGAAGTTCCCGTCCCTTTGCGCCAGAAGGTCGGTGACAATCTGGAAATGCACATGCGGCGCCCAGCCGCCATTTTCCGGCCAGTCGCCCAGATGGGCGATGATCTGCCCCGCCTCCACCTCTTGCCCGACCGTCAACAGGCCCGGCAAAGTCCCCGCAAGATGGCCGTAGAGGGTGAAGAAGGCTACCTCCCCGGCCTGATGTTCCACAATAAGGGTGTGGCCATAATCCAGCGGGTCGGCGTTATAGGTCAGATGCCGCACCTTACCCGGCAGCGGCGCATAGAGCGGCGTCCCTGCGGGGGCGAAAACATCAATGCCAAGGTGGATCACCCGCCGCTCGGGGCTGGCGGCATCGGCAAACTGGTCGGTGGCGTAGACGCTGCGCTTTTCGCCATAGCTGCCCAAGCCATAGGGCACGCCTTTAGCGGCAAACCACGCATCAAAGGCGCGGTCGGAAAAGGCGGGCATATCCGGCACCTCGCCCCGGGTCAGCAGGGCGATTGTCGGGCCGTTGCCGATTTCGGGCAGGAAGAGCGGCGCCGGGCTTGTGCTTTCGATATGCGCCCGCACCGCCGCCGCACCCGCCACCGCAGGCAGGCCGCGCCCGGCGCGCATCACCGCCGCCAACAACCCCTGATCGACCGAGGCGAGCCGCCGCGCCGTATCCTGCGCCACACCATCCCCCGCCGCCAGCGCGGCATGAACCTGCGCCAGCGTCAGGTCAGGCGCCTGTCCGGCAAGGGCGCGCAGGGCGGTGTAAAGGTCGGGCTGGCCCGAAAGACGCGCGATGATGTCAGACAAGGCAATCCTCGTTGCGGATGTTCAGCACTTCAAATTCCCACCCGTCATGCTTGCGCGCGAAATGGCGCGCGACGGTGCCTCCAGATTCCAACAGCCATGCCAGCCCGCTGCATGTGTCACTGATCAGCGCACGGCGGTAAGCTGCGTCCAGCTCCTCGGCCTCGGGTTCGTCAAGCTCGTGAAAGATGTGCAGTGCCGAACCGCGCGCCTCCACCTTCAGAATGCGGTGCCCCGGCTCGACCAGCAGCGGATCGGGTTGCCCGGCGGCAACCTCGGCGATCACCGAAGGCAGCCCCCGCGCCTCGATCTGGTAGCGCAGGAAGTGGTCTGAAAACACCAGCTCTTGCGAAGCTTCGGCGATGACAGGCTCAAGCCGGGTTTCCAGCACGGCCGCCATCCCCTTGTTCATCACAACCAGCGAAATGCCCATCACCATCACGGCGGCGGCAGGCAGATCCCACGACGGCAACAGGCGCCGCTGCCCCTCGGTTCCCTCGCGCGAGGCGGTCAGCAACAAAGGCAGGTTCAGCAGCGGCAGCATTTGCAGAAAGGCCCATCCGGCATGGCCAAAGGCATCGCGCGACCGCGCCTTGCCCAGCCGCGCCAGCATGACGCCGACGATCAGCGCCGACAGAACATCGCCGAACGGCAACAGCCAGAACAGATCGGCCCGCACGGCGACGGGCATGGCAAACCACGCGAATTGCTCCACCGTCAGCAAAAGGATCAGCAGCAAAACGGCCAGCCAATGCGGCCCGCGCGCAATATACTGCCCGGGGCTTGGCAGTATGAGGCCCAGAACAAAACCGGGCAGCGGCATCAGATAGGGGATCGCCGGCCATTGCTCGAGCGCCGTGACATATTGAAAGGCCAGACCGTTCAGCGTCATCACACCACCCCTTTCCGGCAGGCTGGCGTGCAGGCGCCGCAAAGTCCAGCCCCCGGGGCGCGCAATCACGCTTGCCGCTGCCCGCCAGCCCCTTTATTCCCTTGCCCCAAGCCAATTCCCGGAGGAACCGCCATGCGTAATCAGCGCTTCGACAAATCCCGGCTGCCCAGCCGCCATGTCACCGAAGGCCCGGCCCGCGCGCCGCACCGCAGCTATTTCTACGCCATGGGCATCACCGAGGAAGAGGTGCATCAGCCCTGGGTTGGCGTCGCCACCTGCTGGAACGAGGCGGCGCCCTGCAACATCGCGCTGAACCGTCAGGCGCAGATCGTCAAGCACGGCGTCAAGAAGGGCGGCGGCACCCCGCGCGAATTCACCACCATCACCGTGACCGACGGGATTGCGATGGGGCATGAGGGGATGCGCTCTTCGCTCGCCTCGCGCGATGCGATTGCCGACACGGTGGAACTGACGATGCGCGGCCATTGCTATGACGCGATCGTCGGCCTTGCCGGTTGCGACAAGTCGCTGCCGGGCATGATGATGGCCATGGTTCGCCTGAACGTGCCGAGCGTGTTCATCTATGGCGGTTCGATCCTGCCCGGCCGCTACAAGGGACAGGACATCACCGTTCAGGACATGTTCGAAGCTGTGGGCAAAGTACAGGCCGGCAACCTGTCAGAGGCCGAGCTGGACATCATGGAGCGGGTGGCCTGCCCGTCCTCGGGGGCCTGTGGCGCGCAATACACCGCCAACACCATGGCTTGCGTGTCCGAGGCGCTGGGTCTGGCGCTGCTGAATTCGTCCGGCGCCCCGGCGCCCTATGAAAGCCGCGACCAGTATGGCGAGGCGTCGGGCGTCGCCGTGATGCATCTGATCGAAAAGAACATCCGGGCGCGCCACATCGTCACCCGCAAGAGCCTTGAGAATGCCGCCCGCGTGGTGGCCTGCACCGGCGGCTCGACCAACGGCGCGCTGCACCTTCCGGCGATTGCCCATGAGGCGGGGATCGACTTTGACCTGTTCGACGTGGCCGACATCATGCGCGACACGCCCTATTTCGTCGATCTGCGTCCGGGCGGCAAATATGTGGCCAAAGACCTCTATGAAGTCGGCGGCGTGCCGGTGGTCATGAAGGAACTGGCCAAGGCTGGCCTGCTGCATCTGGACTGCATCACGGCTTCGGGCAAATCGCTGGGCGAAAGCCTTGAAGAAATCACGGGTGAGGCCGATGGCCGCGTGATCTATCCGGTTTCCGCCCCGATCACCAAGACCGGCGGCGTTGTTGGCCTGCGCGGCAACCTTGCCCCCGATGGCGCCATCGTGAAGGTGGCGGGCATGACCGAGGCCGAGCAGGTCTTTACCGGCCCGGCCCGCGTCTTTGAACGCGAGGAAGAGGCGTTCGAGGCGGTCAAGGCCCGCACCTACAAGGAAGGCGAAGTCATCGTCATCCGCAACGAAGGCCCCGCCGGCGGCCCGGGGATGCGCGAGATGCTGTCCACCACCGCCGCCCTGTCCGGCCAAGGCATGGGCAAGAAGGTGGCGCTGATCACCGATGGCCGCTTCTCGGGCGCGACGCGCGGTTTCTGCGTGGGCCATGTGGGGCCGGAGGCGGCGCATGGCGGGCCGATTGCCCTCTTGAAGACCGGCGACATCATCACCCTGAACGCCCTGACCGGCGAGCTTTCGGTGGCGCTGTCGGATGAGGAACTGGCCAAACGCAAGGCGGAATGGAAAGGCCCGCGCAAGACCGACTATAACGCCGGTGCGCTGTGGAAATATTCCCGTCTGGTGGGATCGGCCCGTTACGGCGCCGTCACCCATCCCGGCGCCAAGGCCGAGTCGCATGTCTACATGGATCAGTAAGGCCGCGGCCTTGCTTTGCGCCCTCGCTCTGGCCGCGTGCCAGGTCGAGGGCGGTTTCGGCACCACCCGCAGCGCGCCCGTCCTGAACGGGGCGCTGACGGTTGCGGTGCCCGCAGGTTATTGCGTGGACCGGGGTGCCAGCCGCGAAAAGGGCGACAGCGCCGTGGTGATCATGGGCCGCTGCGCCGATACGGCAAGCGTGCCCCCGGCGCTGGTCACGGTCGCCGTCGGGCAAGGCGGTTCATCAGGGGTAATGACGGCGGGTGGGAAGGCCCTTGCTGCATTCTTCACCTCGCCGCAGGGCCGTGCCACGCTGTCGCGTGACGGACGCGCCCGCGATATCCGGGTGATCGAGGCTATTGGCGCGGGCGATGCGCTGCTGCTGCATCTGACCGACCGCGAAGTGGGAGAATACTGGCGCGGCATCGTCGGCCTGAAGGGCCGCCTTGTCACCGTCTCGGCCACCGGAACCCCCGCCGTGCCCCTGTCCCCGGCCGAGGGGCGCAAGCTGATCGACCGGCTTCTGGCCGCAATGACCGCGGCCAACCGCAGTTGAGAAATAACTTCCTCGTAGACCCCTGCTGAGGGAGTCTTTACTCCTTTGATGAATAAACGAATCGTTTCCGGGCGGCAAACAATGCCCGGACGGAAAAGGGCAGGTTTCGGCAATGTCGGGGGTGATGTCAGGGCTTCTGGACCGGATGCTGCACAAACGGATGCTGCGCCGCTGGGCCGCCGCCGCCGATACCGCCGCGGGCACCGATCTGGAAAGCCTGCGCTCCCTGCGGGCCCGCGCCCGCAGCCTGCGCCGCAACCTTGACCGGGTGATCCATCTTGCCGAACACCGGCTGGCGCTGCCTGTCATCGGCTCGAACTTCATACGCAAGCCGCTGGGCACCGACTGGGCCTGGCGTCCCGAATTGTGGAAAGGCCCGATCCCGGTGCCCGGCTTTGCCACCGTGCCCGGCAAGGCCGAAATCAATCCCGGCGCCACCATCTTTCACGACTGCCGCCGCAGCGAACTGACCGTCCGCCAGATCCGCAACACGCGCGAAGCCGACATCGCCCCTTTCGGCTTTCGCATGGATGTGTTCCGCTTTGACGGTTCCTTCCTGTCGCTGGTGATCGACCTGCCGCCTGAGGCGGCACAGGGGTTGCGGCTCAAGCATCTGATCCGGCTGGACGTGATCGTCGAAATGGAAAAGCCGCTGGAAATCTTCGCGCGGCTGAACATCAAGCACGGCCCGAATGTGGAGCAGATCGTCCGCGAACTGCCCCTGAACGAAGAAGAGGTGATGGTGGAATTCGACCTTGCCTATTCCAAACTGAACGAAAAGCGGGTCGAACGGCTGTGGGTGGACCTGATCTTTGAAGGCCCCGAAATGAACCAGATCATCCTGCGCGACGTGACCTTCAGCCGCCGCCCGCGCGCCGAGTTGTGAGGCCCGACATGAGCGATATCACCCTGACAAAAACGCGCATCCGGGCCGGAATCTGGGAAGGCATTCTGGCCGGTTCCTCGGCCATGCCCTCGCTCGACGTCGTGCATCTTGAGAAAACCATCCCCGGCGTGACGGTCACCGCCGTGACCGAGCGTCCGGGCGACTGGCTGGTCAAGGTGCCGGTGCCGGTCGAAGCCCTCAGCGAAGGCGTGCAGACCTTCCTGATCCGGGATACCGGAACCGGCGAAAAGCTGCAGCATTTCACCATCATCACCGGCGTCGCCATGGAAGACGACCTGCGCGCCGAGATCGACCTGTTGCGCGCCGAGCTGGACATGCTCAAACGTGCCTTCCGGCGCCATTGTCTGGAAACGGCGGGCTGATCCGGGGCCCGAAAAGTTTTCGGCGAAAACTTTTCTGCAAGAAGATTTTTCGGACGAAAAATCTTCGCAACGGCCTAGAAATCGACGGCGAGGCCTTTTTTTTCCCAGTCGCCATAGCGCACCGGCTCTGGCCCATCGCGCCCGCCCAATTCGGTCGGCAGATGCTGCGGCGGGGTGGCCTTGCGGCGGGCTTCGGCTTCGGCAAGGGCGCGCCGGGCGGCGGGCGGAAGATCGGGTTTGGGATCGGACATGCGCACTCCTCGCGCCGTCTGGTCTTGCGGGCGCTGCCAGTGATATAGGCGCGCAGGGCGGCTTTGGGCAAGGATGGCGGAATGGCGCAGGCAAAACCGGCAGGACAGACGGCGCGGGGTGGCGCGGTGGCCCTGCTGAACGCTGTTCTGGGCGAAGGACGGCTTCTGTCGCAGCTTCTGACCGAAGATGGCCCGCTTGCGGGGCTTTCGGGACCGGAACGCGCCCGGGCGCAGCGGCTGACACTGGCGGTTCTGCGCGCAGTCGAGCCGGCAGACCGGCTGCTGTCCCCCCTTTTGCGCCGGGCGCCGCCGCTGATGGCGATGAACGTGCTGCGGCTGGCGGTGGTGGAATTGGCCGGTGGGGCCGCCCCGCACGGCGTGGTGAACGAAGCGGTGGGTCTGATGCGGGCGGGTCGCAAGACGATGCATCAGGCCGGTCTCGTCAATGCCGTCTTGCGGCAGCTTCCCCCCGATTTGCGCCTGCCCGGCCCGGCGCAACGCTTGCCACGCTGGTTGCGCCAGCCGCTGGTCCACGCCTGGGGGCGCGAGGCGGTCAGTGCGATGGAGGCGGTCTTTGCCGCCCCGCCGCCCCTGGATCTGACGTTGCGCCCCGGGGCCGACGCGCCCGCCGGGCAAACTTTGCCCACTGGCAGCCTCCGGCTGGACGAGACGGGGCAGGTTTCCGCCCTGCCCGGATATGCCGCAGGTGGCTGGTGGGTGCAGGATGCCGCTGCTGCCTTGGCCGCACCGCTGCTGGGGGCTGTCGCCGGGCAGCGGGTGCTGGACCTGTGCGCGGCACCGGGGGGCAAGACGCTGCAACTCGCCGCTGCCGGGGCAGAGGTGACGGCTCTGGATATCTCGGAACCGCGCCTTGGCCGGCTGTGCGAAAATCTCTCCCGCACCGGCCTGCGGGCAGAGGTCATTGCCGCCGATGCCCTGATCTGGCAACCCGGCGCGCCGTTCGATGCAATCCTGCTGGATGCGCCCTGTTCGGCCAGCGGCACGCTGCGCCGCCATCCCGACCTGCCTTTCGTCAAGGATGGCTCAGAGCTGCCGGGGCTGGTTGCCTTGCAGGCGCAGCTTCTGGACCGGGCGCTGGCGTGGCTCAGGCCGGGGGGGCGGCTGGTCTATTGCACCTGCTCGCTCTTGCCGGAAGAGGGCGAGGCGCAACTGACCGCCGCCCTTGCCCGCCATCCGGGGCTGCGGGTTCTGCCCCCCGCGCTGCCCGGCATCGCGCCGGACTGGATCACCGCCGAAGGGGCCTTGCGGCTGCGGCCGGATTATTGGGCGGATCGCGGTGGCATGGACGGGTTCTTCATGGTCTGCCTGACCCGCGATTGAGGCACCTTCACGGGTGATCCAGGGACCGCGCTGGCCCGTATCCCCGCCATGACCGCGCAAACCGCCCCTTTCCAGATTTGCCGTGCAGCCCCGCTGCGCCGCCGCTATGCTGCGGCAGCAGAAGGGCAGACCGCGCAGGAAAGGGCAGCCGTGACCGCAACCGAGCCCGATCTTGCGGCCCTTATGACCGCGGTGCGCGACCGGCAGGATCGCGCGGCCTTTGCCGCGCTGTTTCGTCATTTCGCCCCGCGGATCAAGGGCTTCCTGATCAAATCAGGCACCGAGGCCGCGCTGGCCGAGGAATGCGCGCAGGATGTGATGGCCACCCTCTGGCACAAGGCGCATCTTTACGATCCGGCCCGCGCCGGGGTGGCGACCTGGGTTTTCACCATCGCCCGCAACCGCCGCATCGACCTTGCCCGCCGCGACCGGCGGCCCGAGCCGGAAGACCTGCTCTGGATGCAGGATGGCACCGAACCCGATCAGGCAGAGCTGTTCGAGGCGGCCGAGGAAAATCGCCGCCTGGCCCAGGCCCTTGCCGACCTGCCCGAAAAACAGCGCGCACTGGTGCAGCGCGCCTTCTGGGGCGAGCGCTCGCACAGCGAACTGGCCGCCGAAACCGGCCTGCCGCTGGGCACGATCAAATCGCGCCTCCGCCTTGCGCTGGACCGGCTGCGCACGCGAATGAGTTAGACCATGGCCCACTATCCGATCACCCACCACTTGACCGATGACCTGTTGATGTCCTATGCTGCGGGCACCCTGCCCGAAGCCTTTGCGCTGGTCGCCGCCAGCCATGTTTCCCTCTGTGACGAATGCCGGGCGCGGCTGGGCGCCTATGAGGCGCTTGGCGGTGCCGTGCTGGACACGGAGGCAGAGGCGATGACCGACGACGCGCTGGAGCGGGGCCTTGCCGCCTGCCTGTCGCGGCTGGACCGCCCCGCGCCTGTCCAGCGCCCGGCGATGCGGCAAGGGCCGCTGCCCGGGCCGCTGGCCGATTGGATCGGCGGCGGGCTTGAAACGGTGCGCTGGCGGCCGCTTGGCATGGGGGTGCGTCAGGCGATCCTGCCCACCTCGCGCCGCGCGACGGCCCGGCTGTTGCACATCCCGGCGGGGGTGGCGGTGCCCGACCACGGCCATCGGGGAACCGAACTGACGCTGGTGCTGCAAGGCGCCTTCCGCGATGAAACCGCTCGTTTCGGTCCCGGCGATGTGGAAGTCGCCGGGCAAGAGCTTGATCATCAGCCGGTTGCCGAACCGGGGGTGGATTGCATCTGCCTTGCCGCCACCGATGCGCCGCTGCGCTTCAACGCGCTGTTGCCACGGCTGTTGCAGCCGCTGTTCCGTATCTGAGCCTTAAAGGTTCAGAAACACCGCAATCGCGGCGCCCGGATGGTCCAGCGGTTCATCCGTCAGGATCAGTTCGGCAAGGTCGGGCCGGTAAACCGCCAGCAACCCGCCCGGGGGCGGTATCAGCCGTTCTACCACCGTCAGCACCCGCACCTGCGGGCGCGGCAGGGCGCGGGCGGTCATCACGTTGAAATCGTCCGAAGGCGCCGAAACGCCTTCGGCCCGCACCGCAACATCGCCGGCAAATGCCACGGGCTGCATCGGCCGGGCCGCCAGATGCACCCCTTCCCCCACCAGATCGAAACCCGGGCCGGTCAGGACCGTCAGGTTCCGCTCTACCCCCGGAAAAATCGAGAAGGGCCCGTTTTCAACCACACTCGCCCGCGACAACCGCCAGAGCATTCCCTCCGACCCGTCGGCGCGGGCCATCTCGACAGTGACGCCCTTGCCATTGGCCCATGGCATGGGGCGGAAATCAGCGGCGCTCAGATGGCGGATCATTCGGCAGCCTGCGGCGCGATGGGCGGGGCCGATTGCGGGGCCAGTTCCTCAAAGTCGAAATTGTCCAGACGGCGGGCGCGGCGGGCGGCCTTGTCAGAGGAAATCCTGATCTCTTCGATATCCTTCGCCGCCTGCCCGAAGTGGCGGTCCAGATTGCCCACCCGGTCCGAGAGCCGTTCGACATCCTTGTAAAGCTCGGCCAGTTCCTTGCGGATGGCGCCCGCCTGTTCGCGCATCCGCGCATCTTTCAGCACGGCGCGCATGGTGTTCAGCGTGGCCATGCAGGTGGTGGGCGACACGATCCAGACCCGCGCCGCGAACCCCTCGCGCACGAGTTCGGGGAAATTCGCGTGCAATTCGGCATAGACTGCTTCCGAAGGCAGGAACATCAACGCACCATCGGCGGTTTCGCCTTCGAGAATGTATTTCTCGGCAATGGCGCGGATATGCTGACGCAACGCGCCGCGCATCAGGGTCGCCGCCTCTTGCGCCTGCCGCGGAGTTTCGGCACGGCGGATCGCCTCATAGGCTTCCAGCGGAAATTTGGCGTCGATCACGATGGGGCCGGGTGGCTGCGGCAGATGCACAAGGCAATCGGCGCGCTTGCCGTTGGACAGCGTGGCCTGCATGGTGAAGGCGTCGGATGGCAGCGCCTTTTGCACGATGTCATTGAGCTGGATTTCGCCAAAGGCGCCGCGGGTCTGCTTGTTCGACAGAATATCCTGCAAGGACAGGACGTTGCCCGACAGCTTCTCAATCTTCTCCTGCGCCTTGTCGATGGTCTCAAGCCGCTGCTGCAACTCGCCCAAGCTGCGCGCGGTGCGGGTGGAGGAGCCGTGCAGGCTTTCGCCCATCTGTCGGCTGACTTCGGCCAGACGCTGTTCCATCAGTTGCAGCATGGCCGACTGGCTGACCGCCTGATTTTCGCTGACATGGTGCAGGCCGCCCGCCAACCGTTCCTGCCCGTCCGACAGGCTTTGCACCCGCTGCGAGAGCCAGCCCATTTCCCGCATCAGCGGTTCGGCCGCCTGCGCCGAGCGGCCCGCCGTCCGCAGGATCAGCAACAGCACGGCAAGGAGCAGCAAGACGAGCCCGCCCACCACCAAAGCCTCGGGTGAATTCCATGCGAAATTCTGGCCAAACAGCGTGATCATTTGCGGCCGAACAGACGTTCGATGTCGTGCAGCTTCAGCTCGACATAGGTGGGGCGGCCGTGGTTGCACTGGCCGGAATGCGGCGTTGCCTCCATCTCGCGCAGCAGCGCGTTCATCTCATCGGCGCGCATCTGGCGGCCCGAGCGGATCGAGCCATGGCAGGCCATCCGGCTCAGGATCGCCTCAATCCGGGTTTGCAGCGTGTCGCTGCGGCCAAGGTCGGAAATCTCGTCCAGCACATCCTGCAACAGGGCCGCCGCCGAAACATTGCCCAAAATGGCCGGCGTTTCGCGCACGGCGACGGCGCTGCCGCCAAAGGGTTCGATGACAAGACCCAGCCGGGCAAGATCGGCTGCCACCTCCATCAGGCGGGCGGAATCATTGGGCGAAAGCTCGACAATCTCGGGGATCAGCAGGGCCTGCGCCTTGATGCCGGTTTCCGCCATCTGGCGTTTCAGGCGCTCATAAACCAGCCGTTCATGCGCGGCGTGCTGATCGACGATCACCATGCCGGTGGCGGTCTGGGCGATGATGTAATTCTCATGCACCTGTGCGCGGGCGGCGCCCAGCGGAAAGGTCTCGACCGCCTCTGGCGGCGCTTCGACCCGGGCCATGGGCGCCTCGGCAAAACCGGGGGCGGGCATCGGGGTTTCCGGTGCCTGCCAGAGCGTGGCGCGGGCAAAGCTAGTCTGCGACGGACGGTCCATCTGATAGATGCGGGGCGCCTCGGGGCGGAGGGCGGCCAGCGTCGCATCGGCCACGGTGCTGCTGGCGCGGTGGCCCGCCCCCGACAAAGCCGTGCGCAACCCGGTGATGATCAGGCTGCGCACCGCCTCGGGCTCGCGAAAGCGCACCTCGGCCTTGGCGGGGTGGACGTTCACATCCACCCGCTCAGGGTCGCAGATCAGGTTCAGCACGGCGGCGGGGTGACGGTCGCGCGACAGGAAATCGAAATAGGCCACCCGCAGCGCACCCAGAAGCATCCGGTCCAGAACCGGGCGGCCATTGACGAAAACGAACTGCTGCACCGAAGAGCCGCGCGAATAGGTCGGCAGTGCGGCATAGCCGGTAAGGTGCAGCCCCTCGCGCTCGACATCAATGCGCAGGGCGTTGGTGGTAAAGGCCGCGCCCAGCACCTGCGTCAGCCGCCCCTGCAGCGCGTCAAAGAAATCGCCCGGTTGCGGATCGGCGCGGAAGATCACGCGCGGCGCCTCACCCTCGGCGATTTCGGACAGGGTAAAGCCCACCATGGGTTCGGCCATCGACAGGCGGCGGATGACATCGGCAATCGCCTGCGCCTCGGCCCGGTCGCTGCGCAGGAATTTCAGCCGGGCGGGGGTTGCATAGAAGAGGTCGCGCAGCTCGATCACCGTGCCGCGCGACAGCGCCGCCGGGCGCACCGGCGCCACGCGCCCGCCCGTCACCGCGATCTGCGCCGCCTCGTGCCCTTCGGCCCGCGAGGTGATGGTCAGCCGCCCGACCGAACCGAGCGAGGCCAGCGCCTCGCCCCGGAAACCGAAACTGGTGATGTTCAGCAGGTCGCTGCCGTCGATCTTGGACGTGGCATGACGGGCCACGGCGAGCGGCAGATCTTCCGCCGTCATGCCGCAGCCATCATCGGTGACGCGGATCAGCACCTTGCCCCCGGCGGAATAATCCACCGCGATGCGCCGCGCCCCGGCATCCAGCGCATTTTCCACCAGTTCCTTCACCGCCGAAGCAGGCCGTTCCACCACCTCACCCGCAGCGATGCGGTTGATGGCGGCTTCGTCCAGCGGGCGAATGACAGGGCGCGCAGCATCCTGCATATGGGGGGCATGAAGGGTCATGCCCCTATCACTAGCAGGCGGCTGAGATTCGGCCAAGGGAATGTTCCCGTTTCGGCCCTATTCGGTGGGGGTAAGTCCGGTCGCCCCGCCGACCACCACGAAGAACAACTCATCCGGCTTGATCAGCCGCGCCGCCACGCGCTTCACATCCTCCAGCGTCACCGCCTCGACCCGCTGATTGCGGGTGCGCGGATAATCGGTGGGCAGGCCCATGATCTGCATTCCGACAAGGATCGAGGCAATCGTGCTGTTGCCGTCAAAGCGCAGCGGATAGGCGCCGGTCATATAGGTCTTGGCGCGGGCAAGCTCTTCGGGCGTCACGCCTTCTGCCGCGACCTTGGCCCATTCCGCGCGGATCACCTTGATCGCCTCGGCCACCTTTTCGTTGCTGGCCTGAAACTGCCCGACCAGCGTTTCGGCATGGTCATAGCTAGCCAGCCCCGTGCCAATGCCATAGGTCAGCCCGCGCTTTTCGCGCACCTCGGTCATCAGCCGCGCCGAAAACCGCCCGCCGCCAAGGATTTCGTTCAGGAGGACGGCGGCAAAATAATCCGGGTCGTCAAAACGGATGCCGCCTTGGGTGAACTGCACCACCGACTGCGGCCCCGGATAGGGTTTCAGCATCAGCCCGCCTTTCAGCGTGATCTCCGCCTTGCCGGGCAGGGGCGCCCCGGTGGCGGGCAGGTCACCCAGAAGCCGGTCCAGCAGTTTGCCCAGATCCTCGGGCGAAATATCACCTGCGGCCGAGACGAACACCCGGTCGCGGGCAATCGCGCCCTTCCACGCCGTCACCACATCGTCGCGGGTCAGGGCGGTGACACTGTCAATCGTGCCGTCGCCGTTGCTGCCATAGGGATGGCTGCCATAGGTGCGCGCCGCCATAAGATCGCCCGCGATGGTGCCCGGGTCTTCGGCGCCGGCGCGCAAATTGGCCAGAACCTGCCCCTTCACCCGATCCACCGCATCCTGATCGAACCGCGGGTTCACCAGCGCCTCGCGCAGCAGGGTCACACCCTGATCCCGGTTTTCAGTGAGGAACTGCGACGAGACGGAAACCCCGTCACCATCAGAGGAAAACCCGATCTGCGCCGCCAGCGAATCGCGTGCGGCGGCAAAGCCTTGCGAATCCATGGCGCCCGCGCCTTCTTCAAGCGTGGCGGTCATCAGGTTGACCGCCCCCCGCTTGCCGGCCAAGTCGAGCGAGTTGCCGCCCTGAAACCGCAGCTCCAGCGCCACGAAGGGGATGGTGTGATCTTCGACCAGCCAGGCCTTGATCCCGCCGGGCGAGGTGACGGCCTGAATGGCGGTTTCGGCCTGCACGGGCAGGGCCAGTGCCACAAGAACGGCCAGCGAACGCAGGATCATTGGGCTTCCCCCTTTTTGGCGGTCAGCCAGCCGGTGACGGCCTGATCGCGGTTCAAGACCTTGGCGGCGGCGGCCATCACATCTTCGGCGGTGACCGCTTGCAGGATGGCGGGCCAGTCCTGCACATCCTTGACCGTCAGCCCCACCGCCAGCGCCTGACCATAGCTGCGCGCCAGCCCGCCGGAATCGTCGCGGGCATAGATTTCCGAGGCGCGTATCTGGGTTTTGATCCGCGCCAGTTGCTCGGCATCCGGGCCGTCCTTCAGGAACTTCGCAATCACCTCGTCCATCGCCGCCTCAAGATCGGCCAGCGAGGTGCCCGGCACGGGTGAGGCGTAAAGGCTGAAAGTGTCGGGATCGACGGTGGTGCCATCATAGCCCGCCGCCGCCCAGACCGCGATCTTGCGGTCGAATTGCAGCGATTTCGCCAGAACCGAATTGATCGGGTCGCCCCCCAGCAACTGCGCCAGAATGGTCAGCGCCGCCGCCTCTTTCTGGTCGCCGGTATTCCGCTCGGGGGCCAGATAGCTGCGGATCAGATAGGGCTCTGAAACCCGCTCATCCGACAGCACAAGGCGGCGCTCGGCCAGTTGCGGCGGCTCTTGCGGGCGGTCGCGCGGCACGATCCGGTCCGAAGGCGCCACGGGGCCATAATATTCCTTGGCAAGGGCCAGAACGGCCTCGGGCTGCACGTCGCCAGCGACCACAAGGATCGCATTATTGGGCGCATAATTGGCCTGATAGAAATCCAGCGCATCCTTGCGCGACAGCTTCTCCATCTCATGGCGCCAGCCGATCACCGGAATGCCGTAAGGATGGTTCAGGAACTGCGCCGCCGACATCTGTTCATTCAAAAGCGCGCCGGGGTCGCTGTCAGTGCGTTGCGAACGCTCTTCCAGAATGACCTGACGTTCGGTTGCAACATCGTCTTCGGTCAGTTGGAGGTCGCGCATCCGGTCGGCCTCCATCTGCATCATCAGGCCCAGACGGTCGGCAGCAACCCGTTGGAAATAGGCGGTATAATCATAACTGGTAAAGGCGTTGTCGGTGCCGCCATTCTCTTCCACCGTGGCCGAAAGCTCCCCCGCGGCCAGATCGTCGGTGCCCTGAAACATCAGGTGTTCCAGAAAATGCGCAATGCCGGAATGGCCCGGAGGCTCGTCCGAGGAACCGATGCGATACCAGACCATCTGCGTGACGACCGGAGCGCGGTGATCTTCGATCACCACCACCTGCATTCCGTTGTCGAGGGTGTATGAGGTCACCTCATCGCCCAGCGCGGGCGCTGCGCCAAGGGCCAGAAGGCAGAGGGGTCCGAAAAGGCGTCGCGGCATCGCTTCCTCGCGGCTTGGGCTTGCCGCGCCAAGCTACGCAGCCGGGCGGCAGGCGCAAGGCCCGCCATCCGACAGGACGATCACTTCTCCTTGGGCAGACGCGGCGGGGCCGAGGGGGTGCGCACCCCCGCCTGACGCCAGCGCTCCAGCTCGCGGTGCTGATCCAGCGCCATCTTGCGATACGCCTTGAAATAGACGTTCACATTGAACATCCGCTCCAACACCCGGCCGTTGTTCTTGCGCCGGAACTCAAGGTCTTCCGAGGCGAGGGTGTTGCGGATGCCCGCCTCGGTGCCATAGCGGTTGGCGCGGGCGTAAAGCGCCGCATCCGCCGATGGAATGCCGCCCGCCTTGGCCGGATTGCCGCCCAGCGCCACGATGGCATCGGCATGGGGGTTGGGGTCCGTCAGGTTGGAACCGCCCGGCGTGGGTTCCGGCAGGGTCGCCAGATCTTCCGGCAGCTCCAGCGCCTTGGGCGGCAGGATGGCAAATTCGTCCGGCCCGTTGGTGTCGGAGGTGACGTTCATCAGAATCGGCTGACGGTCGCCCCTGCCGCAGGCCGTCAGCGACAACAGCGCCACGCCCGCAACCGCGAGAACCACCCGAGCTGCCGTCATGCCTGCCGCCTCCGCCACCTGTCTCTGCGTCGTCTTAGCCTATCGCCCGGCCCGCGTCACGGGGTCTTGTCGCCGCGCGGTCCCTTGCGGCGTCAGCCCGCCCGGCGTTTGCGCGTCTTGGGCGGGTTGGTGAACAGCACCAGTCCCAGCGCCCCGGCAAAAACCGCAATATCGGCAACGTTGAAGGAATAGGGATTCTCGATGCCGCAGCAGGTCATGTTCAGGAAATCGGCCACATAACCATAGGCCAGCCGGTCCACCACATTGCCCAGCGCACCGCCCACCAGAAGCCCCGCCGACAGTTCCGACCATGGGCCGAATTTCGCCCGGCGCACCCAGATCACCACCCAGGCCGAAATCGCCAGCGCAATCAGGATCAGACCCCAGCGCGCAAGGTCCGCATCATTCGAGAACAGGCCGAAGTTGACCCCCCGATTCTCGGCCCAGCGCAGGTTCAGAAGCGGGTCGATCACATCGACCTCCCCCCGCTCGCGCAACCCGACCAGACGGATCACCGCCAGCTTGGACAGTTGATCCGCCGCGAAGGTCACAAGTCCCGAGATGACAAGGCGGCGCATGTCAGTGCCGGAAATGGCGCTGGCCGGTGAAGACCATGGCCAGCCCTGCCGCATCCGCCGCTTCGATCACCGCGGGGTCGTTCATGCTGCCCCCCGGCTGGATAACCGCCGTCGCCCCGGCCTCAGCCGCGGTCAGAAGACCGTCGGGGAACGGGAAGAAGGCATCCGAGGCGACGACCGACCCTTTGGTCAGCGGCCCGGGCAGGCCCAGCGCCTCGGCCATGTCTTCGGCCTTGCGGGCGGCGATCCGGGTGCTGTCCACGCGGCTCATCTGGCCAGCACCGACGCCCACGGTCGCGCCATCCTTCACATAGACGATGGCGTTGGATTTCACATGCTTGGCCACTTTCCATGCGAACAGCAGGTCGGCCAGTTCCGCCGGGGTCGGCGCGCGTTTGGTCACCACCTTCAGATCGGCGGCGGTGATGCTGTCCACATCCGAATCCTGCACCAGAAAGCCGCCCGCAACCTGACGGAAGGCCAGATTGCCCGTCTTTGGGTCAGGCAGCGCGGCGGTGGTCAAAAGGCGCAGGTTCTTCTTGGCCGCGAAAATCGCCTTGGCCTCATCACTCGCACCGGGGGCGATCACGACTTCGGTGAAGATCTTCACGATCTCTTCCGCGGTTTCGGCATCCAAGGGCTGGTTCAGCGCCACGATCCCGCCAAAGGCCGAGGTCTGGTCACAGTGATACGCCCGCAGATAGGCGTCCTTCAGGCTGCCCGCCTGCCCCACGCCGCAGGGATTGGCGTGTTTGATGATCGCGCAGGCCGGGCCTTGGGTAAACTCGGCCACCAGTTCAAAGGCCGCGTCGGTGTCGTTGATGTTGTTGTAGGACAGCTCCTTGCCCTGCCACTGACGCGCGGTCGCCACACCCTCGCGGCGGCTGCCATCGGTGTAGAAGGCCGCCTTCTGATGCGGGTTCTCGCCATAGCGCAGCGTCTGCGCCAGCTTGCCCGCGAAAGAGCGATAGCGCGGCGCGGGTTCCTTGATCTCACCCGCAAGCCATGTCGAAACGGCGGTGTCATAGGCGGCAGTGCGCGAATAGGCCGTCAGCGCCAGCTTCTGGCGAAAGGCCAGCGTGGTCGCCCCGTGATGCGCCTTCATCTGGTCAAGCAGCCCGGCATAATCGGTGGGATCGGTGACCACCGCCACGAACTTGTGGTTCTTCGATGCCGCGCGGATCATCGCCGGACCGCCGATGTCGATGTTCTCGATGCAGGTGGCGTGGTCGGCACCCTTGGCCACGGTTTCCTCGAACGGGTAAAGGTTCACGATCAGAAGGTCGATCGGCTCGATCCCATGGGCGGCCATCGCCACCAGATGCTCGTCATCGTCGCGCAGCGCCAGAAGGCCGCCATGCACCGCCGGGTGCAGCGTCTTGACCCGGCCATCCATCATTTCGGGAAAGCCCGTCACGTCGGACACATCGCGCACCGGCAGGCCCGCCGTGCGCAACATGCCAGAGGTGCCGCCGGTGGAAATCAGCTCTACCCCCTGCGCGTGCAGCGCCCGGGCGAGGTCCAGAAGGCCCGATTTGTCGGATACGGAAATCAGCGCGCGGCCGATGGGGACAAGATTGGTCATGGTCTGCCCTTGCGTCACAGAGGGACCGGCATCTCGTCGCGGTCCAGATCGCGGATGGCCAGCGGAGTATCCTGCGCCTTCGCCAAGGTCCAGCCCAGCTTGGTCTCGATCCCCACCGCGCGGCCAGAAAGGACGATCTGACGCGCCGGTCGCGGCTTCAACCGCCCATTTTCCAGATAGACCGAGGGGTCGAGCGACAGTTTCGCGCCGCTTTCATGACGGAATACCCAGATCTCACCGCTTTTCAGGGCCAGCGAAACCGCCGTGCCGCCAAGGTCCAGCGCGGCATCGACATCGGGATGCAGGTGGAACCGCAGCGACCAGGCCACCCCCTCCAGCCCACCGCGCGCCAGCAGCCGCTCGAATCGCTGGCGGGCCGCCGGGGTTTCGGCAATCAGATCGTCGCTGCCGCGCAGGCGGCGCCCGTCCGCCGACAGATGCAAGTCGCGCCGATGGATCAGCCCATGCGTTGTCAGCCAGCCGTCATGCGCCAGATGCAGATGCACCCCTTCGGCATCCCCCCCTTGCCGCAGCAAGGTCACCGCCGCCCGGTCGGCCAGTACATCGCCCCGCGCATCCAGCCGGGACGAGGAATAGCCGTCCAGCCCCAGCACCGAATGTGAAGGCGTGGCCCGCCCGGCCTGCCGCCACTCGGCGCCAAAGCGCAGCCCCGATCCGCAAGACACCACCAGCGGCCGCCGCCCCGAAGTCACCTCCATCGCCAGGGTCGAGGCATGAGCCGCCGCCCCCGCCCGCCCATCCGGTGGCGCCGCGGCATCGACGATCAGCGTGGTGCGCCCACCCTGCAACCGGGCAAACCCCATGGCAAGGCCAAAGCCGCCCTGCGATGTCGGCTTCACCCCCGCCACCGACAGCGCCTGTTCCAGCCGCCCTTCGGCCCCCCGCCCGCCGCCATGAAACCGCGCCAGCCCGCCATCGGCATGACGCAGCAGGCGCAGCGCCGGCGCCATCCGCTCCAGCGCCGCCAGCAGCGACGAGGGCGGAAGCCGCCCGGTTTCCGACAGAGCCGTCTCGGCCCAGGTCAGCAAGGTGAACACCTCGAGCAATTCCTCGGGGTTGCGGGTGGGAATGCCGCCCTCGCCATCCACCTCCCGCCCGCAATGCTCGGCCAGCGCGGCAATCGCCGGAGCGGCAAGCGCCTCCATCCCGGTCAGGGCCAGCGTCGCGGAAACCAGCCCGGTCAGCGCCTCGATCCGCGGCAGACCGGGCGCGGCATGGGACCAGCGCCGCGACAGAAACAACGTCTGCGCCGCGAGCTGGCGATAGAACAGGTCGCTGGCCGCGCGGTCGCGCGCCGTCAGCAGAAACAATGCATGGTTGATCCAGCGGATCAGCCGCCGCCCGGTCAGATCGGGGGTCCAGCCCGGCCCCTGCCCCTGCCCATAGCGCGCGATCCATTGCCAGAGCCAATCCTGCGCCCGCGCCCGCGCCGCCGCATCCCCCACCGCGGCCAGATCGTCCAGCCAGGCAAAACCATGCGCACCGTCGAGAAATCCCGGCTCGACGCTCGCCACGTCCCAGATCGAAAGTCCCGGCGCCTCGACCAGCGGGCCAGCGAACAGGAAATTCCCCGCCAGCAACTGCCGCCCCCGGGCGTGCAACCCGATCGAACGCGGCTCGGGCTGCGAGACAAAGCCCGTCGCGGCCCGCGCCCGAAGCGCACGCCACATCGCCAGCCGATTGCCAAGGCTTGCCCGCCCCATGATGATTCGCCCGTCCTGCCCATCCCCTGTTGCCCGGGGCTCGGAACGGACCATAGCTTTTCAAAGCCCCCCTGTCACCCGCCGCACCTTTGGCCGGCCTGCCTCCGCCGGGGATATCCGGACCAGGACAAAGGCCGCAGATTTCATCTTGGCGAAAATATCCCCGGGGGCCGGGGGCGGGCCCCCGGCGGCGCCACCCGCGCCAAGGGGTCAGGGCGGCGCGGGCGCAACAGGGTCGGCGACGCGACGTGGAGGCGCCGCCTTGCTTCAGGCCAGATGGTCAACCCGGTGCAGATATTGCGCCAGCTTGCCGATCTCGCCCATCCAGCGGGCGATCAGCCGGGGATCATGTGGCGCAGGATGCACCCCCGCCGCAATCTCGCGCGCCTGCACCGCCTCGATGGCCAGCGACACCGGCACCGACACCAGCCGCCCCATGGCCGAACCACGGGCATCGCCCCAGGCATCCATCGCCCAGGTTTCGTGGAAGACGGCGCGTCCCTCGCGCTCGGCCTTCAGGCTGACGAACAGCACAACGCGGTCCGGCTCACCGGGCGCATAGGCGTTTTCCTTCAGCAAAGCATTGGCGCGGGCGGTCAGGGCGGCATCCACTTCGGCGGCGCTGGCGCCTTCCAGCCCCTCGATCTCGGCAAAGATCGGCGCCCATGCTTCGGCCCAGCCATTCAGCCGGATGGTTCCCCGCACGAAATCGCGCACTTTCCATGCCGGATCAAAGCGGTAATCGGTCAGGAAAGGATAGCTGTCGCGGTTGGGATAAACCTCAAAGCTTTCCGGTTGCGGCAGCGGCGCGTCATAGGCGGTGATCGCGTCCCAAGGCCGGTTGACCCGCAATTCCGAGAAATTCCGCAAAGAGCGCGAGGGCGAGCGCAGCGCCTTCAGCACCCCCGCCGGGGCCCAACTGAACTTATAGCGGAAAGCGTTGGGAATCTTCGGCACACCGCCACAATAGCTGAAGAAACTCAGCACATTATCGGGGTGATAGGCGGCCGAGGCGCGGTAGCGCGCCACAAGGTCATGCGCCATCAGGTGGTCGATGCCCGGATCAAGGCCGACCTCATTGACCGAAACCAGCCCCTTGGCGCGGAAATCGTCATCCAGCGCCTTCATCTCGGGTGCGATATAGCTCGACGAGGTGAAATGCGCCCCCTTCGACAGGCAGGCTTTGGCAATCGCCACATGCTGATCGGCGGGCAGCATCGACACCGCGATATCGCCGGGTTCCAGGGCCGCCGTCAGCGCCTCAAGCGAATAGGCGCGGATGTCGCTGGCCAGATCGCCCACCACCTCGCGCGCCTTTTCCGGCGTGCGGTTCCAGACCACGACCTTCTGCCCGGTCTCAAGCAGCCGCCGCAGCCCCGGCCCCGACGAAAGCCCCGTTCCGCACCAGTGAATCGTCATGTCCATCTCCCTTCAGAGGTCCGCCGCGTGGCGGTCATATTCGGTCTTTGCCCGGCCCCAGACCCCGGCCTCCAGCGCACCCAGCGTCAGGAGCGAGGGCAGAAGCTGCGCCGCGTAATCCTCGCTCGACTCCACCGGCATCAGCGACGGCAGGTTGTCGATGGCGGTCACGTCCAGCGGCGGGTTTCCTGCCACGCGCAGCGCCGGTGCGTCCCAATCCGTCGCGCGGTCATAGACCTTGATCGGAGAGAAATCCGAAGTCGGGTCGCAGGCGATATCACCGATCACCGTCAGCTTGCGCGCGGGGTCGGTCTTGGCGCTGGCGGGCACGAACACCGGGCAGCCGGGGCGGGCAAGGATGCAGTTCAGGAAAATCTCGTGTTGCAGCACTTCCGGGAAAGGGCCGCCGCCCGCCGTTTCGGCCATGTCCCATTGGGTGACCTTGATGCCCAGATCAGTGCAAAGGTCGCTGGCGCCGGTGCCGACCCGGCCCAGCGCGCCGATCACCAGCGCGCTCGGCAGGTCATGGCCGGTCAGTTCGGCGTCCAGCTCGGCCAGAAGCGCCGCCTTGCTGACGGCCTTCTTCACTGGGCCGCAAATCTCGCCCCGTTGCTGCGCCGCCCAGCATTTCAGGCTGACTGCAGCCCCGGCATAGCCGGCCCAATAGCCGAAGGCGGCCACGCGGCGGCCCGTCTGGTCCACCAGATATTCCAGATCGTAAAGGGTGCCGCCCCCCGCCTTGAACCGCTTCAGCAGCACCTGCCCCGCCGGTTGCCCCTTGTAGGCATGGCCGAACATGATGTGGCGATGGGTCAGGGGCGTGCCATCCTCGGGCAGTTCCTTGAGCCCGAAAATGATCGCATCGACAGGCGCCTGCGGCCAAAGATTCTCGGCGGCAATCTCGCAGCCCGCCGCGAGGTAACCGTCGATCGGAATGGCCCGGACCGAGCTTTCCTCGACCGTCACGCGGATGCCCGCCTTGATCAGCGCCGCGGCACCTTCGGGGGTCAGGCCCACACGTTCCTCGTTCGGGCGCTGTTCGGCGCGGACCCACAGATGCGTCATGGCATTCTCCTTCGGCTGCCCTCTGGTCGGACGGCGCGAGAGATACCAGATCAGGGGAAGACCGAAAGCGGAAATGCGGGGGGCAGGGTGCGGCGAAGATGGCTGTTGGGGGCGGGGGCGGCGCTGGCCGGGGCAGGATGGTTCCTGTGGCCGCAGGGCGCGGCGCCTGTTGCCGCGACATTGCCCCGGCCCACAGGGCCGCTGCGCACCTATCACCTTGGTCACAGTCTGGTGGGCCGCGACATGCCCGCGATGCTGGCGGCAATGGCGGGGCATGACCATGCCAGCCAGTTGGGTTGGGGCGCCTCGCTGCGCAACCATGCGACGGGCGAGGTGCCGGGCTTTGCGGTGGAGAATGACCACCCCGACCATCTCCCGGCCGAAACCGCGCTGGCGGGGGGCGGTTTCGATGCCGTGGTGCTGACCGAGATGGTGGAACTGCGTGACGCCATCCGCTGGCACGATTCGGCGCGCTGGCTGGCACATTGGGCCGGGGTGGCGCGAGCGGGCAATCCGGGTGTGCGGGTGTATCTGTATGAGACATGGCACCGGCTGGACGACCCCGAGGGCTGGTTGCAGCGGATCGACGCCGATCTGTCGCGCCGCTGGCTGGATGAGGTGTTACGCCCCGCCATGGCGCGGGGGGCGGGGGATATCCACCTGATCCCCGGCGGTCAGGTCATGGCAGCGGCAGCACGGGCGATCGAGGCGGGCGGCGTGCCGGGCCTGACCTCGCGGCGCGATCTGTTCCAGCCGGGCGACCCGATTCATTTCAGCGATCTGGGGGCCTGGCTGATGGCCGTCACCCATCACGCAGTGCTGTATCACAGGCTGCCCGCAGCAGCCCCGGTTGCCCGCGCCGATGGCAGCCCGGCGGATTTGCCGTCCGAACCCGCGCTGACGCGGCTGCAAGAGGTGGTCTGGGCGACCATCCGCCGCTATCCTGAAACCGGACTGTCAGGAACCCCGGGGTAAGATGTCGCTGTTTTCGCTGTTGTTCGAGGTGTTGTTCGTCGGGCACAGCCTGATCGGCCCCACCCTGCCCGAACTGGTCGAGGCGGCGCTGGACCGACACCAGCCGACCGTGGTTGAGGTGCAACTGATCAATGGCGCCTCGCTGGCCTTCAACTGGGATCATTCGGTGGAGGCCGAGGGCGTGGATGCCCGCGCCCGGCTGGCCAACCGCCCAGCCGATGTGCTGATCCTGACCGAAGCGCAGCCGGTCAGCGACCCGCGCGGCCATGCGGGCAGCGCCGAGGCGGCGGCCCGCTTTGCCACGCTGGCGGCCAAGACCAACCCCGAGGTGCGCGTTTTTCTTTATGAGACATGGCCTGCACGGGGTGAAGGGGCGGATTGGCTGGCAGGCTGGACCGCGGCCATCGCCGCCGACCTGCCGGCATGGGAAGGCATCGCCGAGATGGCCAGCGCGCATGGCGTGCCTGTCGCGGTGATTCCCGCCGGTCAGGGTATGGCGCGGCTGGCGGCGGCGATGCAGGCGGGCCAGGTGCCGGGGCTGCCCGACCCTGCCGCCCTGCTGTCCGACGATATTCACCCCAGCGGCAAGGCATTGTATTTCCTCGCCATGGTGCAGGTGGCGACCATCACCGGCCAGTCGCCCGAAGGACTGCCCGCGCGGCTGACCCGGGCCTGGCCTTCGCGCGATGCCGCGATCACCGCGGAACAGGCGCAGGCGATGCAGCGCATCGCATGGGAGGTCGTCTCTGCCTATCGCCCCGCTGGGGCGCCGGTGCCTGCCGCCGCCGGACCCGAGACGCCAGAAAACCAGCCCGCTGTGGCCGAAGTGCCGGCCGCCGCCCCGGCGCCACTGGCCACCTTCCCGCCGGTGACAAATCCGAACCTTGCGCTTGGCCTCTCCTCCGTCACCGACTGGTCGGTGCAGCAGCCCTTCCTTGACCTGATGAAAACCGCGCGGCCATGGGTTGGCCATCTGCCCGGCCAATGGGGCGGGTGGGAGCATGACCAGCTTGCCGAAGGTGGCTATCTGGATGCCGAGGGCTGGCCCAAGGCCCTTCCGCCCGAGGTGACGGGCCTGTCCACCCTGATCCTGACCGACCTGCCGCCCGAAGCGGCGGGCGTCGCCGGACGCTATGTTCTGACATGGGAGGGGGACGGCGCCCTGCGGGTTGAAGGGCGGGCAGCGGTGGTCAGCGCGACGCCGGGACGCATCCTGTTCGACTATACCCCCGGCGAAGGCACCGTCCTTCTGACCATCGGCCGCACGGCCCCGGCAGACCCGATCCGCCACATCCGCGTGGTGCGCGAAGACCGGGCGGCGCTGTTGGAAAGCGGGGCGATCTTCAACCCCGACTGGCTGGCGCGCATCCGGGGGGTGAAGATGCTGCGGTTCATGGATTGGGGCATGACCAATGACAGCCGCCTTGTGACGGCTGCCGACCGGCCCCGGCCATCCGATTACACATGGGCCCGCATCGGTGTTCCGGTCGAGGTGATGGTGGCGCTGACCAACGAACTGGACGCGGATGCCTGGTTCGCCGTGCCGCATCTGGCCGATGACACGCTGGTGCGCGACATGGCCGGGGTGGCCAAGGGGCTGGAACCCGGACGGCGGGCTTGGGTGGAATATTCGAATGAGGTCTGGAACTGGCAATTCGCCCAGGCCCGCTGGGCCGAGGAGCAGGGCCGCGCCCGCTGGGGTCAGGATCAGACCTGGGTGCAATTCTATGCCCTGCGCGCCAGCGAGGTTGCCGCCATCTGGGCAGAGGTCTTTGCCGATCCGGCCCGGCTGGTGCGGGTGATCTCGGTGCAGACCGGCTGGCTGGGGCTGGAAGAGGCGATCCTGAACGCGCCACTGGTGATGGCCGAAGGGCGCCCGGCCCCGGTGGACAGTTTTGATGCCTATGCCGTGACCGGCTATTTCTCGGCCATGCTGGGCAGCGAGGGCAAGGCGCCCGTGGTGCGCGACTGGCTGGCACAAAGCCGCGCGGCAGACTCGGCGGTGCCCTATGCGCTGGCCAACCGGCTGGCGGCACAGGAATTGCGTGACGGCTCGGTCACCGGCGATCCGACCGACACGCTGGCCACACTTCTGACCGAAACGCTGCCCTATCATGCGGCAGTGGCCGCCGATCATGGGTTGAAACTGGTGATGTATGAGGGCGGCAGCCATGTGGTGGGCTATGGTCCGGTGATGGAGGATGCCGAACTGACCGATTTCTTCGTGCAACTGAACGCCGCGCCCGAGATGGGGGCCCTGTATGAAACCCTGTTGGCCGGATGGTCCGCCATGACGGATGCCCCGTTCAATTCCTTTGGCGATGTCTACCGGCCCGGGAAATGGGGAAGCTGGGGCGCATTGCGGCATCTGGGCGACGACACGCCGCGCTGGCGGGTGCTGTCGCGGGGCTGCGCGGCATGTTGAGCTTGATCATCCCCGCCTCGAATGAAGAGGGGTATATCGGGGCCTGTCTTGCCGCCCTGATCGCCTCTGATCCGGTGCCCGGCGGGGCCGAGGTGGTGGTGGTCGCCAACGGCTGCCGCGACGCCACCGCAGCGCGGGCACGCGATTGGCAGGAACGTGCCGCAGAGGCAGGATGGCGCCTGACGGTGCTGGAGCTTGCGGCGGGTGGCAAGCCCGGGGCGCTGAACGCGGGCGATGCGGCGGCGGCGGGCGATCTGCGCGCCTATCTCGATGCCGATGTGATCGTCTCGCCCCCCTTGATGGCGGAACTGGTGGCGGCGCTGGTGGGGCAAGCCCCCCGATATGCCACCGGCACCGCCCGCATTCCCCCTGCGCAAAGTGCGGTGACCCGGGCCTATGCCCGCTTCTGGCAGCGTCTGCCCTTTGCCCGGTCAACCGCGCCGGGCTATGGGCTTTTTGCCGTCAATGCGGCGGGACGGGCGCGCTGGGGGGCGTTTCCCGGCATCATTTCGGACGATACCTTTGTGCGGCTGCAGTTTGACCCGGCAGAGCGGGTGCAGACCCCGGCCCGCTATGACTGGCCGATGATCGAAGGTTTTGCCGCCCTGACCCGGGTGCGGCGGCGGCAGGATGCTGGGGTGGCCGAGATTGCCCGGCGCTTTCCGGGCCTGCTTGACCGCGAGGGCAAGGCACCGCTTGGCAAGGGGCAGCTTGCACTTCTGGCGCTGCGCGACCCGTTGGGTTTTGGCGCCTATGCCGCCGTCTCGCTGGCGGTAAGGCTGGGCAAGGGTCCGTCCGTCTGGACACGCGGGCGCTAACGCCGATTTCTTCAAAGAAATCGGGCGGAGTTCTGAAAAACTCCGCTCTCGGGTGTCAGAGGTCAAACGTGGCAAAGACCGGGGCGTGGTCGCTGGGCTGGGTCCAGCCGCGCACATGGCGCAGGATGCGGCTGCCATGGGCGGCAGCGCTGATATCGGGGGTGGCCCAGATATGGTCCAGCCGGCGGCCCTTGTCGGCGCTGTCCCAATCGGGGCTGCGATAGGACCACCAACTGTAAAGCAGCCCCTGCGGGATGTCCTGCCGGGTGACATCCACCCAAGCCCCCGCCTCTTGCGCGTCGTGCAGATGCTGCACCTCGATCGGGGTGTGGCTGACGATCTTGAGCAGCGCCTTGTGGTTCCAGACATCGTCTTCGCGCGGCGCGATGTTCAGATCGCCCACCAGAATCGAGCGTTCCGGTCGGTCGGCGCGGAAAGCATCCCGCATGTCGGTCAGGAAATCGAGCTTCTGGCCGAATTTCACATTCTGCTCGCGGTCAGGAATGTCGCCCCCGGCGGGCACATAGCAGTTGTGGATCACGACGCCGTTTTCCAGACGCGCAGCCACATGACGGGCATGACCCAGCTTGGCGTAATCCCTGTCGCCCGCATCGGTGATGGGCAGCTTGGACAGGATGGCCACGCCGTTATAGCCCTTTTGCCCGCGCGCAACCATGTGGGTATAACCAAGGGCGCGGAACTGCTCCATCGGGATGCTCTCGACCGGGCTTTTGCATTCCTGCAGGCAAAGGATATCCGGGGTTTCCTCGGCCATGAGCTGCGCCACCAGCGCCTCGCGCAGGCGAACCGAATTGATGTTCCAGGTGGCAAGGGTAAAGGCCATGGGCGCGCTCCGCTAAGACTGAGCGGCCAGACTAGTCGCTTGGCCCTGACGTCTCAATCGGCAAAGAGGTGTCCGAGGGCAAAGAAAGGCCCGGTCCATCGGGGGCCGGGCCAAAGTCCAACAGGGAGGTGTCCCATGCATACCACGGAATCCCGCCCCGCCGAATTGCCTGTGTTCAGATAAGCGGAAACCATGGTTTTTCGGTCACAACCCCGGATTGTGGCGCCTGACCAAAGCCCGGCCAGCCCCTTGACGGCCCGAAAGGCCCGCGCCAATCATGCCGCCATGACCGAAGCGCCCCTGTTCCGCGAGCGGAATTTTCGTTTCCTGTTCACCGCTTCGGCCTTCACCAATCTGGGCGATGGCATCCTTGCGGTAGCCTTGCCTTGGGCCGCCACGCTGATGACGGACAATCCGCTGCTGATCGGGCTGGTGGCCACGGCACGGCAATTGCCCTGGCTTTTGCTGTCGCTGCCCGCCGGGGTGATGACCGACCGTTTCGACCGCCGCCGGGTGATCCTGGCCTGCGACGGGCTTCGGCTGATGCTGGCGCTGGGGCTGGTGGGGCTGATGCTGTCGGGTGCGGGCGGGGTCTGGGCGCTGATTGCGCTGACCTTTGCGCTGGGTTCGGCCGAGGTGCTGCGCGACAACACCGCGCAAACCATGCTGCCGCAAGTGGTGGGCACTGCGCGGCTGGAAAAGGCGAACGGGCTGATCTGGACGACGGAGCAACTGGGCGGGCAGTTCCTTGGCCCGCCGCTGGCCGGGCTGCTGATCGTGCTGTCCATTGCGCTGCCCTTCGGCTTTCAGGCGGGGATGCTGGCGCTGGCGCTGCTGCTGGTCGCGCGGATGGTGTTGCAGCCGGTTGCGCTTGGGCCACGGCAGGCGTTCTGGCCCGCCCTGCGCGAAGGGATGGTCTGGCTTTGGCAGCACGCCACGTTGAGGCGGCTGGCCTTTGTGCTGGGCGCCTTCAACTTCTTTGGCAGCATGGTCTGGGCGGTGATGGTGCTTTACGGCCAACGTGTGCTGGGGCTGGACGCGGCGGGCTATGGCGCGATGCTGTCGGTTCTGGCGGCGGGCGGGCTGGCGGGCAGCCTGCTGGGCCCGGCGCTGATCGCACGGATCGGGCCGACGGCGGCGCTGTTTCTGGGCATGGCTGGCTTTGGCACCTCTTGCCTTGTGCTGGCGGTCAGCTCTTCGGTGATGCTGACCACGATTGCCCTGACCATAGAGGCGTTTTCGGCGCTGATCTGGAACATCGCCACGGTCAGCTACCGGCAGCGGCATATTCCGGGCCCGCTTCTGGGCCGGGTGAACTCTGCCTATCGGTTCTTCGGCACGGGCACCAACCCGATGGGCGCCTTTGCCGGTGGGGCCATCGTGGCGGCGGCGGCCCCGCTGGGGCAAACCGCGCTGCACCTGCCCTATGCCATCGCCTTTGCCGGAACGGTGGGGATGATCGCCTATGCAGCCTTCCGGCTGCGGTTGGATTGAAAAAAAGGCCGGGCACAAGGCCCGGCCAGGTCCAACAGGGAGGTGCCGTGTCATAACCCCGACACGGCAAGGGGAACCTTCGGGCCTTGCGACCGTAACCCGAATATAGGAACCGATTCGGGCGGCAATAAGGCCCCAAGCGGCATTTTGTTTCCGATTACGCCACCAGCTTGTAACCGCCATTCTCGGTCACCAGCAGGCGCGCGTTCGACGGATCAGCCTCGATCTTTTGCCGCAGCCGGTAGATGTGGGTTTCCAGCGTATGCGTGGTCACCCCGGCGTTATAACCCCAGACCTCGTGCAGCAGCACATCACGCGCCACCACGCCCGACTGCGCCCGGTAGAGGAACTTGAGGATATTGGTCTCTTTCTCGGTCAGGCGCACCTTCTTGTCCTTGGCATCGACCAGCATCTTTTGCGCGGGCTTGAAGGTATAGGGGCCAAGCTGAAAGATCGCGTCTTCGGACTGTTCATGCTGGCGCAACTGCGCGCGAATGCGGGCCAGCAGGACCGGAAACTTGAAGGGCTTGGTCACATAGTCATTGGCGCCCGCGTCCAGACCCAGAATGGTGTCGGCATCGGTGTCATGGCCGGTCAGCATCAGCACAGGGCATTTCACCCCGACCTTGCGCATCCGGCGGCACAGCTCGCGCCCATCGGTGTCGGGCAGGCCGACATCAAGGATCACCAGATCGTAAAGCCCCGCCTTGGCCTTTTCCATGCCCTCGGCGCCAGTGCGGGCCTCGAACACGTCGAAATCCTCGGTCATCACCAATTGCTCGGACAATGCCTCGCGCAGATCGTCGTCGTCATCGACCAGCAGAATTTTCCGCAACGTTGCCATATCGGGCCTCCATTCCGTGCAGCCTCTCTTGGCCGCGTGAACCGCATCTGAGCGTGAAACACCCTGCCGACAAGATTTGCTGCAAAAGCCTCACGCGGTCGTGTCGCAGCGCGGCGGAATGTTTCAATTCCGTCACCTTGGGCCTATGTAGGGCGCAGGAGATGCCCATGACACTTGCCCCAACCCAGACCGAAAAACTCGCCCGTGCCCGGGGTGACCTGCGGCTTGGCCTGCCGATCGTGCTGGCGGGCGGAGGGCATGCGATCATCGCGGCGGCGGTGGAAACGCTGTCGTCCGACCGGCTCATGGCGCTGCGGGGGCTTGGGCCGCTGGTGCTGGCGCTGACGGCGCGGCGGGCGGAAACGCTGAAGGCCCGCGCCTATGACGGCGATGTCGCCCGCATCGCGGTACCCGAGACGGTGGGGCTGGAATGGCTGGGCGCGGTGGCCGATCCGGCGGACGATCTGCGGGTGCCGATGAAGGGGCCGCTCGCCTCGCACCGCACAGGTGAGGCTGGGTTGCACCGCGCGGCGATCCAGCTTGCCAAGGCGGCACAGCTTTTGCCCGCCGTCCTGACCGTCGATCTGGCCGAGGGGCTGGCCTTTGCCGCAGAGCAGGGGCTGACTTTTCTGACGCTGGCCGATTGCAGCGATCTTTTCCGTCTTGCCCCCCTGGAAGAGGTGATTGCCGCCCGCCTGCCGATGGTGGCCAGCAATGCCGGCCGCGTGCATGTCTTTCGCCCCGATGATGGCAGTTCGGAACATTATGCCATCGAGATCGGCCGTCCCGACCGCGACCAGCCGGTGCTGGCGCGGCTGCATTCGGCCTGTTTCACCGGCGATGTTCTGGGCAGCCTGAAATGCGACTGCGGCCCGCAGTTGCGCGCCGCACTGGCCCAGATGGGCGACGAGGGGGCGGGGGTTCTGCTTTACCTCAACCAAGAGGGGCGCGGCATCGGCCTTGCCAACAAGATGCGCGCCTATTCGTTGCAGGATCAGGGCTTTGACACGGTCGAGGCGAACCACCGTCTTGGTTTTGAGGATGACGAGCGGGATTTCCGCATCGGCGCCGAGATTCTGAAACGGATGGGATTTTCGTCGGTCCGGTTGCTGACCAACAACCCGCGCAAACTGGCCATGATGGAAAGCTGCGGCGTGCATGTGGCCGAGCGGGTGCCGCTGAAAGTGGGCGAGACGGCACAGAACGCGGGCTATCTGGCCACCAAGGCCGCCAAATCAGGGCACCTGCTGTGAGCCCCGCCGATCTGGTGGTCACGCCCACCGGCCTGCGCTTTGCCGGGCGGCATTTTGCCTGCACCCTTGGGCGCGGCGGCGTGATTTCCGCGGCAGACAAGCGCGAAGGCGATGGCGCAACCCCCACAGGCGCGCACCGGATCGTCGGGATGCTCTATCGCCCCGACCGGATGGTGCGGCCCGCCAATTGGGCGGTGCCGATCGGGCCGGGCGATCTGTGGTCGGATGACGCGCGTGACCCCGACTATAACCTGATGGTGCGCAAGCCGCATGGTTTCGGGCATGAGGCGCTGCGGCGGGCGGACCCGCTTTACGATCTGGTGCTGATCACCGACTGGAACTGGCCGCAGGCGGTGCCGGGACGCGGTTCGGCCATCTTCATCCATCGCTGGCGGCGACCGGGTTACCCCACGGCGGGCTGTGTCGCGCTGGCCCCGGAAAGCCTCTTGTGGATCGCCCGCCGCCTGCAACCCGGCGCGCGGCTTCTGGTTGCTGAAAATCTTCCCAAAGCGCTTCGGTTCCGCTAACCTGTTTCCGCTAACGGGAGGAAGCACAATGGCCGGATCATCCACACCTGACGAGGTGGTTTTCGACATGCGCCGCAAACGGTCGGCGCCCGATCTCTGGCCGATGCTGGAGGCGCTTTACGGCAGCCACCCCGGATATGATAGCTTCCGCGACGACCTTGAAGCGGCGCTGGCCGCAGGCTGGAAGGCCCGGCCCGTCGACCTCAAGCGGCTGGATTTGCAGCGGGATATTGAACCCGATTGGTTCCAGCGGCCCAATATGGCCGGCTATGTCTTTTACATCGACCGCTTTGCCGGAACGCTGAACGGGGTGCTGGACAAGATCGGCTATCTCGAAGACCTCGGCATTTCCTATGTCCATTTCATGCCCTGCCTGAAGCCCCGCCCGGGCGATTCGGATGGCGGCTATTCCGTGATGGATTATGGCGCCATCAACCCTGCGCTCGGCACGATGAAAGACTTCAAAGCGGTATCAACTGCCTTGCGGCAGCGCGGCATTTCGATCTGCGTCGATCTGGTGCTGAATCACACCGCCAAGGAACATGACTGGGCGGAAAAGGCCCGAGCGGGTGACCCGGCCTATCAGGACTATTACCTGATGTTCGACACGCCCGACCTGCCCCGCCAATATGAACAGACGCTGGTCGAGGTCTTCCCCGACAACGCCCCCGGCAATTTCACCCATTACCCCGAGATCGGCAAATGGGTCTGGACCACCTTCAACGAACATCAATGGGATCTGAACTGGGCCAATCCCCGGGTGTTCCTTGAGATCGTGAAGGTCATGCTGAACCTCGCCAATCAGGGCGCCGATGTGCTGCGGCTGGATGCCGTGGCCTTCATGTGGAAGCGGATGGGCACCCGCTGTCAGTCGGAGCCCGAGGTTCACATGATCCTGCAGGCCCTGCGCGCCTGTTGCCGCATCGCCTGCCCCGCGCTGATTCATCTGGAAGAGGCCATCGTCAGCCCGCAGGAAATGCTGCCCTATCTGGGCCGCGGTAAACACGACGGCAAGGAAGGCAATCTGGCCTATCACAACAGCCTGATGGTGCAGTTCTGGGGCGCGCTGGCCACCCGGGATGCCCGGCTGATGGCGCATGTGCTGGGCAGCCACTTTCCCGACCGGCTGACCAATGCGACCTATGCCACCTATATCCGTTGCCACGACGATATCGGCTGGGCGATCACCGATGAGGATGCGGCGGCGCTGCACATGAACGGGCCGGCACATCGCGCCTATCTTTCGGCCTTTTATGAGGGCAGTTTCCCCGGCTCTTTCGCCGCCGGAGCGCCGTTTCAGGTGAATGAGGCGACGGGGGACAAGCGGATTTCCGGCAGCTTTGCCGCGCTGGCCGGGCTGGAAAAGGCGCGCACCCCGGATGAGGTGGAGGCGGCGGTGCAACGCATTCTGCTCGGCCACGCGCTGATCGCGGGGTTTGGCGGTATCCCCCTGATCTATATGGGCGACGAGTTGGCGATGGGGAATGACCACGGCTATCTGGACGTGCCCGAACATGCCCATGACAGCCGCTGGCTGCACCGGCCCCGGATGGATTGGGCGCTTGCCACTGCGACCGAGGGGGTTTCGGCGCGGGTGTTGCAGGGGGTGAAAACCATCCTTGCGCGGCGGCGGGCGACCGAAGGGTTGCACGCCGCGCATCCGCAGCGGGTGCTGCCCTGCCCGCGCAATCCGGTGCTGGCCTTGCAGCGGCTGGCACCGACCGGGACAATTCTGGGCCTGTATAACTTCTCGGAACATTGGCAGCAGGTGCCGGGGCGCTGGCTGCGCGATCATGGCCTGCTCGAGGGCTATGACGCCTTGTCAGATGCCAACGTGACCCTGCATGACGACCAGCTTGCCCTGCCGCCGTTCGGCAGGGTGTGGCTGCGGTAGGATGGGCAATATTGCCCATCCTACTGAACGCTGCGGGCCCCGAAAATCGCGCTGCCGACGCGAACATGGGTGGCGCCCTGGGCGATAGCTGCCTCAAAATCGCCGCTCATGCCCATCGACAGGCCGGTCAGGCCGTTGCGGGCGGCCATTTCGGCGAGTTGCACAAAATGCGGCGTTGACGCCTCACCCTCGGGCGGAATGCACATCAGGCCGTGAACCGGCAGGTCCATCGCGCGGACGGTGGCAACAAAGGCATCCAGATCGGCGGGCAGAACGCCGGCCTTTTGCGGCTCTTCCCCGGTGTTGACCTGCACGAAAAGCTGCGGGCAGGCGCCCCGGGCCTGTGCAAGCCGGGCCAGTTTTTCGGCCAGCGCGGGGCGGTCAAGGCTGTGGATGGCGTCAAACAACTCGACCGCCGCTTTGGCCTTGTTGGTTTGCAGGGGGCCGATCAGATGCACCGAGACCGGGCCAAATTCGGCGCGGAAGGCGGGCCATTTCGCCTGCGCCTCTTGAACGTAATTCTCGCCGAACAGGCGATGCCCGGCTGCCAGCACGTCGCGCACGCGGGCGTCGGGCTGCACCTTGGATACGGCGATCAGGTGGACGGAGCCGGGGCTGCGGCCTGCGCGCAGGCTGGCCTCAAGGCAACGGCGGGTGATATCGGTGTAAGACATGGCGGCCTCCTGCCGGGCACTTGGCCACAGGAGGCACAAAAAGAAAAGAGCGGGCGCAAGGCCCGCTCTCTCTTGCTCAAATCCCGAAGGATTAGAACGACATCGTGATACCGATGTCGGCGATCGAGTCGTCGCCGTCCGAGACGATACCGCCCTTGACAGCAGCGCCGCCGCCCAGGTCGTAGGTAGCGCCCAGACCGAAGACTTCCGGAGCATCGTGGTAGAAGGCGGTGATGGTCGCAGCGCCAGCCACATAGTCAACCGACAGAGCGAAGTCGGTGTCGGCGAGGTGGTCGGAGTCCAGAACCACGGCCTTGACGGTCGCAGCGCCGAAGGTGGCCGAGCCGCCCAGCGAGATGGTCTGGTCATCGAAGCCGAAGCCTTCGTCTTCGTAGCCCAGGGCCACCGAGAACGCGTCGGTCGAGTACTTCACGGCCACCGAGTAGGCGTCCGAACCCAGCTGGCCAGCGCCCAGGGCGAAGGTCACAGCGCCGGTGCTGTATTCATACAGCATGGCGGTCTTCGGGTCGCTGCCGAAGTAGCCGACTTCGTTGTACGAACCCAGATCGGTGAAGCCAACGGCCGAAACCTGACCAACCAGAGCCTGAGCGGCCGAGTCGACGTCGCCGAAGGTCAGCTTGCCGAAAGCGCCCGAGATGTAGACGGTCGAGTCATCGTTCGTCAGTTCGCTATTGCCGAAGGGCGCACCATTGCTGTTGCCGCCGAACTGGTCAGCGCGCATCGAGGCGCCGAACGACAGGCCGCCGTCGGTTTCACCCGAAGCGGTGAAGACGATACGAACGCGCGACGAGAAGTAGGTGTCGTCGCCGTCATAGATCAGACCCATGCGGGCCGAGCCCGACACGGCAACTTCAGCAGCGGCGAAGCCAGCCGAAGCGGCCAGGATGCTCGTCGCGAGAAGAACCTTTTTCATGTTTTCCCTCTTTCCTCAAGGTCAAGCCCACCGCAGGGGAATCCGCGGGGGAATGGATGGTATTTCGCGCCACGGGCCGACGATTGCAACTTCGACAGTCCGCCGCCGGAAACTACGGCCCGCGATGGTGCAGCAATGCCACAGTCACGCCAGACGCCCCGCAGCCTTGCCCCGCGCCCCAGCCGGGGCTATTCACGCGCAGGCCCGCTCAACGAATACACTGAGGAATATCTGATGAGTTCTGCCGTTGACCGCGCGATCCGCGATGCGAAAACCGCCCTTCGCGCCGGGCAGGGCCGGGCCGCGCGGCGGACCCTGCTGGACATGCTGGAACGGTTTCCGGCCAATCCGCGCCTGCAAAATGAGCTTGCCGGCCTGGCAACCACGCTCTCGGGCCTGCCCGCGCGGGGCTTTGGCCCGGCACATGTCAAGCGGATCGTCGCCATGCTGGGCGCCGGAGCGATTGCCGAGGCCATAGAAGAGATGGTGGCGCTGGCGCTGCTGAACCCGGCCAACCCGATGGCGCGCAATGTTCTGGGGCGGCTTTATCTGGATGCCGGGGTGCCGCAGGCCGCGCTGCCGCATCTGATCACCGCGGCCCATGCCGATCCGGCCTTTCGGGAGGCGCAGGTCAATCTTGCCACCGCCTATCTGCAACTGGGCCGTGCCGCCGAGGCGGTTGCCCCGCTTGAGGCGGTCCTGCGGGCGCATCCCGACTTTGTTCCGGCGCTGGACATGCTGGGCCGGGTGCTGGTGACGTTGGAACGCGGGCGCGAGGCGATTGCGCCGTTCCGCCGCCTGCTGGCGCTGCAACCCGGCGACCCGGAGGTGCTGCTCAGTCTGACCAATGCCCTGAATGCCGCGCAGGAAACCACCGAAGCGGCAGAGATTCTGCACGGGCTGGTGGCGCGCGATCCGGCCAACCACCGCGCGCTGAACAACCTTGCCAATATTGAACTGGCCGAGGGCCGCCTGACCGAAGCCGAAGCCCATGCCCGCGCCGCCATCGCGGCATCGCCGCTGACTGCGGCGGGCAATGCCTATTACAACCTTGGCCGGATCATCACCTTTGCCGAAGGCGACCCGGCGATTGCCGCGATGCAGGCCCTTGCCGTGCGCAAGGAAACCATGCCGCCGGACGAACAGGTGGCGCTGATGTTCGCGCTGTCCAAGGCGCTTGAGGATATCGGCGCGGTGGACGACAGTTTCGCCGCACTGGCCGAGGGCAACCGGCTGAAACGCGCGACATTGAACTATAGTCTGGATCAGGACCGCGCCCTCTTGGGCGATCTGCGCCACCGCTTTGCCGCCGCCGTGCCGGGCCTGAACCCCGCCGATCTGCCACCGCCGCCGGTGGTGCCGATCTTTGTCGTGGGCATGATGCGGTCAGGCACCACGTTGACCGAGCAGATCATCTCGGCCCATTCGCAGGTGCATGGCGCGGGCGAGTTGCGGTTTCTGGGCGGTGCGGCGGGCCCCGAGATGGCCGCGCAGGACGGCCCGCTGGACCCGGCGGCACTGCTGCGCATCCGCCAGAGCTATCTTGCCGAACTGGCGGCACTGGCGGGCGGGGCGTCCTATGCGGTGGACAAGCTGCCGGCGAATTTCCGCTTTATCGGGCTGATCCGCAAGGCGCTGCCCGAGGCGCGGATCGTGCATCTGCGGCGCGATCCGGTGGCGGTGTGCTGGTCGAACTACAAGACCTATTTCAACGCGCAAAACATCGGCTACGCCTGGGACTTGCAGGAAGTGGCGGGATATTACCGGCTTTATGAAGACTTCATGGCGCAGATGGATGCCGATTATCCGGGGCAGATCCTGACCGTGGATTATGCCGCGCTGACCGAAACGCCCGAGCCGGTGATCCGCGGCATCCTCGATTTCTGCGGGCTGCCGTTCGAAGAGGCGTGTCTGCGGCCGCAGGAAAACACCCGTGCGGTGCGCACGGCCAGCGTGCGTCAGGTGCGCAGCGGCATCTACAAGGGATCAAACAGCAAATGGCGCGGCTTCGAGGCGCATATGGGACCGCTTCTGCAGGCACTGGCCCAGCCATGATCCACGTTTGGGGAAAAGCCTTGGCACGCAATGGCGGCTCGGCTAGACAGCAGAAAGCACCATTCTGGGGGTCTTCGATGAAGCTGAACCGTGTCGCACAAAGCGCGCTGCTCGTGGGCCTTGCGGTCGCACTTGCCGGTTGCGGCGGGCTTTCCAGCGGTGACAGCGGGCTTTTCGGACGCAAGCAGGCCGATGCCGTGCCGACGGAAAGCCAAGTTTACGCCCGAAGTGCGCGCGAAAAGCAGGAAGAGGCGATTGCCGCCGCCCGCTATGAAAAGGACCGCAACACCGGCTCGACCCTGTCGGACCTCTTCGTCAAGCGCGACAACCCCAACACCACGGTCGAGGTGAACAAGTATATCTGGGCGGCGGCGCTGGATGTGCTGAACTTCCTGCCCATCGAATCGGTCGATCCCTTTACTGGCGTGATCGTGACCGGCTATGGCAAGCCGCCGGGCGGCGGACGCGCCTACCGCGCGACGATCTATGTGCAGGATCCGGCACTGGACGCCCGCAGCCTGAAGATTGCCATGCAGACTTCGGGCGGCGGTGCCGTTGCCCCCGAAACCGTGCGCGCCATCGAGGATGCCATCCTGACCCGCGCCCGCCAGTTGCGCATTCAGGACACCAAGCTTTAAGCGCGCTGCGGGTTGATCCGCCGGACCGGGGCGCTGCCCCGGACCCCGGGATATTTTGGCCAAGATGAAAGGGGCCCGTCGCTCTGGACCTTCCGGGGTTCGGCGGTGTATCCCGCTTGCGGAACAGAATGAGGCCCCAGATGTCGCGCTACGACCCCGCCACGATCGAACCGAAATGGCAAAAGGCCTGGGACGAGGCCGGGGCCTTTGCCGCGCGGCGCGATCCGGCCAAGCCCAAGTATTATGTGCTGGAGATGTTCCCCTATCCGTCGGGGCGCATCCACATGGGCCATGTGCGCAATTATACGATGGGCGATGTGGTGGCGCGCACCAAGATCGCGCAGGGATACAGCGTGCTGCATCCGATGGGCTGGGATGCCTTCGGGATGCCGGCCGAGAATGCCGCGATGGAGCGGGGCGGCCATCCCAAGGAATGGACCTATTCCAACATCGCCGACATGCGCGCGCAGATGAAGCCCCTGGGCCTGTCGATCGACTGGTCCCGCGAATTTGCCACCTGCGACCCGGAATATTACGGCCAGCAGCAGGCCATGTTCATCGACATGATGGAGGCGGGGCTGGTCTATCGCAAGGCCGCCGTGGTGAACTGGGATCCGGTCGATATGACCGTTCTGGCGAATGAACAGGTGATCGACGGGCGCGGCTGGCGTTCCGGCGCCTTGGTGGAACGGCGCGAGCTGACCCAGTGGTTCTTCAAGATTTCCGACTATTCGGCGGAATTGCTGTCGGCGCTGGACGGGCTGAAGGACTGGCCCGAGAAGGTGCGACTGATGCAGGCCAACTGGATCGGCCAGTCGCGCGGGCTGCAATTCGCCTTTGCGACGCGCGGTGCCCCCGAAGGGTTTGACCGGCTGGAGGTTTACACCACCCGGCCCGATACGCTGATGGGCGCCTCCTTTGCCGCGATCAGCCCGGATCATCCGCTGGCCAAGCATCTGGAGCGGCATGACCCGGCGATTGCCGCCTTTGTCGCCGAATGCCGCCGTGGCGGCACGAGTGCCGAGGCGCTGGAGACGGCCGAGAAGCTGGGCATGGATACCGGCATGCGCGTGGCGCATCCCTTTGATACCGATTGGGAACTTCCGGTCTATATCGCCAACTTCATCCTGATGGATTACGGCACCGGCGCGATTTTCGGCTGCCCGGCGCATGACGCCCGCGACTTTGAGTTTGCCACGAAATACGGGCTGCCGATTCCGCCGGTCTTCGTGGCCGAGGGCGCCGAGGCTGCCCCCTTGGCCGAGCCCTTCGTGCCGATGAAATCCGAGAAGGTCCGCTATATCCGCGGCTTTGCCGGGGCTGCGGTGCAGACCGGCGAAGAGGCGGTGGTGGCGGCGATTGCCGAATGCGAGGCGCGCGGCATCGGGCGCGGCGTGACCAACTATCGCCTGCGCGACTGGGGGATTTCGCGGCAGCGCTATTGGGGCTGCCCGATTCCGGTGATCCATTGCGCCACCTGCGGCGTGGTGGCCGAGGCCAAGGCGAACCTGCCGATCAAATTGCCCGATGATGTGACCTTTGACATCCCCGGCAACCCGCTGGACCGGCATCCGACATGGCGCGACTGCACCTGCCCGCAATGCGGCGCCAAGGCGCGGCGCGAGACCGACACGATGGACACCTTTGTCGATTCGTCGTGGTATTACGCCCGCTTCACCAGCCCGCGCGCCGAAACGCCGACCGTGGCCGAGGATGCCGATTACTGGATGAACGTCGATCAGTATATCGGCGGCATCGAACATGCGATCCTGCACCTGCTCTACAGCCGGTTCTTCGCCCGGGCGATGCACAAGACCGGCCACCTGCCCGCCAAGGCGATTGAGCCGTTCAATGCCCTGTTCACCCAAGGCATGGTGACGCATGAGATTTACAAGACCACCGATGAAAAGGGCCGCCCGGTCTATCACCTGCCCGAAGACATCATCCGCAGCGAGAACGGGGCGACCTTGCAGGATGGCACGGTGGTTGAGGTGATCCCTTCGGCCAAGATGTCGAAGTCGAAGAAGAATGTCGTCGATCCGATGAACATCATCGCGGCCTTCGGGGCCGACACCGCGCGCTGGTTCGTCATGTCCGACAGCCCGCCCGAGCGGGACGTGGAATGGACCGCATCCGGCGCCGAGGCGACGTTCAAGCATCTGTCGCGCGTCTGGTCGCTGTGCAGCCGGATCGGCGAGATGCCGGCCGACCATACCGGCACGGGCGATGACGATCTGCGCCGCGCCACCGCCCGGGCCATCGACGAGGTGACGCGCAGCATCGAGGGCTTTGCCTTCAACAAGGCCATCGCGGCGCTTTACGGCTTTACCAACACGCTGGCCAAGGCGACCGCCTCGACCCCGGTGATGAAGGCCGGCATCCGCACGCTGGCGAAACTGATGTCGCCGATGACGCCGCATATCGCCGAATCGATCTGGACCTATCAGGGCGGTGAAGGGCTTTGCACCCAGGCGCCCTGGCCCAAGGCCGATCCGGCGCTGTTGGTGGATGACACCGTGACGCTGCCGATCCAGATCAACGGCAAGCGGCGGGCGGAAATCAGCGTGCCCAAGGATATGGCGGCGGCAGAGGTTGAAAAGATCGCGCTGGCGAATGAGGATGTCATCAAGTTCCTTGCCGGGCAGCCGGTGAAGAAGATCATCGTCGTTCCGGGCCGCATCATCAATGTCGTCGCTTGACCCCATGGCGCTTCACCGCCGCACCCTGCTGCTGATGCCGCTGGCGCTGGCCGCCTGCGGCTTTACCCCCGCCTATGGCCCGCAAGGCCCGGCGCGTGGGCTGATGGGGCGGGTCCGCATCGACGATCCCTCCAGCAAGGATGCCTTCGATCTGGTCGAGCGGCTGGAAGAGCGGTTGGGCCGGGCGCAGGTGGTGCGTTATGACCTGTCTTACACAATCACCACGCAGCCGGTGGGCGTGGGTATTACCCCTGCCAGCGACATCACCCGCTATAACCTGACCGGCGCCATCGACTGGACCCTGACCGACCGCGAAAGCGGTGCCCGGGTGGCCGGAGGGCGGGTGGAAAGCTTTACCTCATGGTCGGCCACAGGCTCAACCGTCGCGGGACTTGCGGCGGAAGAGGATGCGCACCGGCGGCTGATGCATATTCTGGCAGATCAGATTGTCATGCGGATCGTGGCCAGTTCGGCCAGTTGGGCCGAATGATCCTGAAAGGCGCAGAGGCGGCGCGCTATTGCGCGCGGCCGGAACCGGGGCGGGCCGGGCTTCTGATCTTCGGCGCCGATGCGATGCGGGTTGCGCTGAAGCGGCAAGAGGCGATTGCCGCCCTGATCGGCCCGAATGGCGAGGGTGAAATGCGCCTTGGCCGGATCGCGGGGGCCGATCTGCGCAAGGATGCCGCCCTGCTTTTGGATGCCATCAAGGAAGTCGGCTTTTTCCCCGGCCCCCGCGTGGCCTTTGTCGAAGACGCCACCGACACCACCACCCCCGCCATTACCACTGCGCTGAAAGAGTGGAAGCCGGGCGATGCGGCGATTGTGGTGACCGCGGGCAATCTGACCGCGAAATCCACGCTCAAGGCCCTGTTTGACAAGCATCCGACCGCCATCAGCATCGGCCTCTACGACGACCCGCCCAGCCGCGAAGAGATTGAGGCGGAACTGGCGAAAGCCGGGCTGCGCCAGATCGAGCCTGCCGCGATGACCGATCTGGCCGTGCTGGCGCGCAGCCTTGATCCGGGCGATTTCCGCCAAACGCTGGAAAAGATCGCGCTTTACAAATGGGGCGATGACACGCCCCTGACCCCCGCCGAAGTGGCCGCCATGGCCCCCGCAACGATCGAGGCTGAACTGGATGACCTGATCAACGCCGTGGCCGAGGGGCGTGGCACCGGCATCGGCCCGCTGCTGCGGCGGCTTGAGGCGCAGGGCACGCAGGCGGTGGGGCTGTGCATCGCCGCGCTGCGCCATTTTCGGGTGCTGCACGCCGCCGCCGCCGATCCGGGCGGGGCAATGAGCGGCATCCAGAAGGCGCGCATCGGCTTCAAGCAGAAAGACGCCATGGGGCGGCAGGCGCAGGCTTGGGGAATGCACCGGCTGGAACAGGCGCTGGCGCTGCTGGTGGAAACCGACCTGACATTGCGCTCCACCTCGAAGGCGCCGCAGATGGCGGTGATGGAGCGGGCGCTGTTGCGGCTGGCGATGATGCGGCGCTGACGCGGCGCTTGCCCTGCCGCCCCCACTCTGGCACCTCATGGCAAACCTTTCAGGAGGCCCCGATGCCCCGCCAAGCCGGACCGTTTGACGCCTGCCTGCTGCCGCTGGCCCGCCATGCGCTGAAATTTCCCGACATCGAAGGGCAAGTCGTCTGGTGGGAAGAGGGGCATTGGGCCGCGCAGGACGATGACGAGGCGCTGCTGGATGCCGAAGAACTCGCGTTTTATGCCGAGGGCTTGCTGACCGAGGGTTTCGGCTGCGGCTGGCAGCTTCTGGCCGAGGCGGATCATCCGAAAACGCCGGTTCTGGCGCTCTTGTTCTTCTGGCAGGGGGCCAAACCTGCCATCCCGGCGCCCGAGGCGGGTTGGGTGCTGTTCGCTTCGGGGCTGCATTCGGCCTGAGCCGCCGCACTGGCCTCTGGCCATGGCGCGTGGCATCAAGGCCCGGGAGGATTGCCATGCTGTCCGTGTTTCTGAGGGGGTTCGGCCCCGCCGTGCCGCGCCCCAAACTTTCCGAGGCGTTGCGTGCCGCTTTTGGGGCCGCTCTTGGTCTTGGCGTCGCGGCGCTGGCCTGCCGGATGGTGGGGCTGCCGGGGCCGGGGCTGATCGCGCCGTTCGGCGCCTCGGCCTTTCTGGTTTTTGCTGTTCCGAACAGCCCCCTGGCGCAGCCATGGTCTGTTGTGGCGGGCAATGGTCTGGCTGCCGTGGCGGCGCTGGTGGCGGGTTTCCTGCCGCTTCCCCTGCTGGCACAGGCGCTGATCGCCGTGGCCCTTGCGGTGGCGGTGATGGCGGCGGCGCGGGCGATGCACCCGCCCGGGGGGGCGGTTGCGCTGCTTTTGGCACTGTCGCCGCTGCCCCATGGCGGACTTGTTCCCGTGCTGGTGGGATCGTCGGCGCTGGTGGCGGCGGGGCTGGTCTGGAACCGGGCGACGGGGCGGGTCTATCCCCTGCGCCAGTCGCCCCCTGCGCCGCATGGCACCGCCGATCCCAGCCCGGCGCGGCGGCACCTGCCGCCGCCCGGTGCGCTGGCCGACCTTCTGGCCCGGCTGCGGCTGGGCGCGAACATCGGGGTCGAGGATCTGGCCCGGCTGATCACCGCCGCCGAAGCCGAAGCCGCCATCCGCCCCCTTGCCGGGTTGACCGCCGCGCATCTGATGTCGCGCGATCTGGTCACCGTGACACCGGACACCCCACTGCCCCGGCTTGCCGCCGAATTTATCACCCACCGTTTCAAGACGCTGCCGGTGGTGGCCGAAGGGCAATATCGCGGCCTTGTCAACGAACACGCCCTGACCGGGCAGACCGAGCCCGGCCTGACCGCCGCCGATCTGGCCGAGGCGGGTGAGACCGCCAGCCCGGACACCCCGGCGGGCGCGCTGGTCACACTTCTGGCCGATGGTGGCCAACAGGCCGTCCCGGTGCTGGCAGAGGGCCATCTGGTGGGGCTTGTCACCCGGTCGGACCTGATTGCGCTTCTGGCGCGGCCCCTTGCGGCGACGCCCGCCGCATGATCCGATGCGGCCATCTCAGCCGGAGGCCCGAATGTCTGCCCAATCCGATCTGCACCACGCCTGCGCCGCGCTTGGCACCATCCTGTTCACGGTAACCGTGCTGGACCCTGAAAAGGATCAGGTCTGGCGCAGCTATACCTCGCATCCGGTGGAATATCCGTTGCAGGGGACCAAGCCGCAGACGCGCGACGGCTGGTATGAGCATTGCATCGCCGGCAAGCAGACCTTTGTCGCCAACACCACGCCCGAATTTGCCAAGTTCTTCTTTGACCATGCTCTGATCACCTCGATGGGCCTTGGCTCGGCGGTGAATATTCCGATCTGGGACGATGCCGGCACGGTGCGGCTGACGGTGAACCTGCTGGCCGGACCGAACCATTTCACCTCCGAAAAACTGGCCGCCTATGGGGCGCTGGTGGCCACCGCCCGCCCCGCCCTTCTGGCCGAGGCCGCCGCCTGACCCATGGCCTTTACCCTGCGCCAGTTGCAGTTCTTCATCGCCGCCGCCGAAGCGGGGTCGGTCTCGGGCGCGGCGCGGGCGCTGTCGATCTCGCAATCCTCGGTGACCGAGGCGATCCGCGCGCTTGAGGATGATCTGGGGGTGCAACTCTTCGACCGGCTGGCGCGGGGGCTGATGATCACCCAGAAGGGTAGCGCCTTTCTGCGCCATGCCCGCCAGATTCTGGCCGATGTCGCCACCGCCCGCACCACCTTTCGGGATGAGGCGCCCGTTACGGGGCGGCTGTCGCTGGGCGTGACCAGCCTTGTCGCAGGCTATGTGCTGTCGGACATCCTGCAACGCTTTCGCCGCGCCTTTCCGCAGGTCGAACTGAACGTGACCGAGGATAACGGCGACTACCTGCAACACCTGCTGATCGGCGGCGAACTGGATGTCGCGGTGCTGCTGACCTCCTCGGTCCGCGACCGGATGGCGATGCATGTGGAAACGCTGCTGGTGTCGCCCTATCGGCTGTGGTTGCCGCTGGGCCACCCGTTGGGCGATCAGGAAAGCATCGCGCTGGACGATCTGGCGGGCCAGCCGCTGATCCAGTTGACCGTGGACGAGATCGAGGAAAGCACCCGCCGCCTGATGGGGGCGCTGGCGGTGAAGCCCGAAATCGCCTTTCGCACCCGCAGCGTCGAGGCGGTCCGTTCGCTGGTGGCGACCGGGGCGGGGCTGGCGATCCTGCCCAGTCTGGTCTACCGCCCCTGGTCGCTGGAAGGCGACCGCATCGGCATCCGCGATGTATCAGGCGACCTGCCTTCAGTGCAGGTCGGGCTTGCGTGGCGGCGCGGGGCGCCCCTGTCGCCGCCCGCGCTGAACTTTGTCCGCTCGGCGCAGGACGGCTTGGCGAACCGCTGACACCTCCCATCGGTTTTTCCGATAGATGCTTTCCGCGTTTTGTTATTGCGAAATCACCCGGCTGCCCTACCCTTGCGCCATGACCGGAAATCCGGCGGCGACGCCATGGCGCGCGACAACTCAGGGAGACTGCGGATGAAGACGTTGAAACTGATGGGCACGACGGCGCTGGCAATCCTGACCGGCATCACCCCGACGCTGGCGCAGGTCACCGCGATCGGTGACGGCGAAGGTGAAGTCTCGATCGTGGCCTGGGCCGGCTATATCGAGCGTGGCGAGACCGACAAGGGCTTTGACTGGGTGACCAAGTTCGAGGCCGACACCGGCTGCAAGGTCTCGGTCAAGACGGCCAACACCAGCGACGAAATGGTCGCGCTGATGAACGAAGGCGGGTTTGACCTTGTGACGGCTTCGGGCGACGCCAGCCTGCGGCTGATCGCGGGCGGCCGGGTGCAGCCGATCAACATTGACCTGATCCCCTCGTGGTCGGCGGTGGACGAGCGGCTGAAGAATGCCGGCTGGCACACGGTCGATGGCGTGCATTACGGCGTCCCCTATATGTGGGGGCCGAACGTGCTGATGTATAACACCGATGTCTTCAAGGAAGCACCGAAGTCCTGGAACGTGGTGTTCGAGAAGATGGACCTGCCCGATGGCAAGTCGAACGAAGGCCGGGTGCAGGCTTATGACGGCCCGATCCACATTGCCGATGCCGCGCAATATCTGATGTTCCACAAGCCGGAACTGAAGATCACCTCGCCCTATGAACTGAACGAAGAGCAATACAAGGCCGCGCTGGACCTCTTGCGCGGGCAGCGCGAACTGGTGGGCCGTTACTGGCATGACGCCTTCATCCAGATGGACGACTTCAAGAACGAAGGTGTCGTCGCCTCTGGTTCCTGGCCGTTCCAGGTCGGTCTTCTGAAGTCCGAAGGGCTGCCGATTTCCTCGACCATCCCGGAAGAAGGCGCCACCGGCTGGGCCGATACCACGATGATGCATGTGGACAGCAAGCATCCGAACTGCGCCTACAAATGGATGGAACATTCGCTGTCGTCCAACCTGCAATCCGACCTCGCGGTCTGGTTCGGGGCCAACCCCTCGGTTCCCGCCGCCTGCACCGATGGCCGCGGCATGCTGACGGCCGAAGGTTGCACCGCCAACGGTATGGATGACTTCGAGAAGATCCGGTTCTGGACCACGCCCACCTCGAACTGCTCGCAAGGCGAAGGCGCCTGCGTGCCCTATTACCGCTGGGTCTCGGACTATATCGGCGTGATCGGCGGCCGGTAACCGGCACGTCAACCCGTGGCCTCGGTCCCCCGAGGCCACGGAACGCAATCCTGCCCTTTCACCGCACCGTAGGGTGCGTGCTTGGCACGCATCCAGCCTCATCACGCCGGAAACCCCATGACCGTTGCCGTCGAATTCCAATCCGTCTCGCGCCATTTCGGCCCGGTCAAGGCCGTCGATAGCGTCGATCTGACCATTGCCGAGGGCGCCTTCTTTGCCATGCTCGGCCCTTCCGGCTCGGGCAAGACCACCTGTCTGCGGCTGATTTCCGGCTTTGAACAGCCGACCGGCGGCAGCATCCGCATCTTTGGCGAGGATGTCAGTCGGACCCCGCCGCATCTGCGCAACGTCAACACCGTGTTTCAGGACTACGCCCTGTTCCCGCACATGAATGTGCGTGACAACGTGGCCTATGGGCTGATGGTCAAGGGTATGGCCAAGGCCGCCCGCCATGCCCGCGCCGAAGAAATGCTGGCGCTGGTCAAGCTGGACCGCTACGGCGACCGCAAGCCGGGCCAGCTTTCCGGCGGTCAGCGGCAGCGCGTCGCCCTCGCCCGGGCTTTGGTCAATGAACCGCGCGTCCTTCTGCTGGACGAACCGCTGGGCGCCCTCGACCTCAAACTGCGCGAGGCGATGCAGGACGAACTCAAGGCGCTGCAACAGCGTCTTGGCATCACCTTCGTCTTCGTCACCCATGATCAGCATGAAGCACTGTCGATGGCCGACAGCCTTGCCGTCTTCAACGAAGGCCGGATTGCCCAGATCGGCACCCCGGCCGAGGTTTATGACCGCCCCGCCACCCGCTTTGTCGCCGATTTCGTCGGCTCCTCCAACGTTCTGCCGCCCGAGATGACCCGCGCCTTGGGCGGGCCGGCGCAATGGGCCTCGCTGCGGCCCGAGAATACCCGGCTGGCCGAAACAGGCCCGGTCACCGGCACGGTCACCGCGCTGCGCTATCTCGGTTCGGGAACCCGGGTGATCCTGCGGGCGGGCGAGACCGAAATTGCAGCCCTTGTCCCCGCCGGTCAGCCGCTGCCCGAACCCGGCGCCACCAGCGCCTTTGCCTTCGCGCCGGACGCCCTGCATGTGATGGGGGGTGCATGATGCCGATGCCAGGCGCAACCGAAGAATTTTCGGACGAAAATTCTTCCACCCCGGCCCACCCCGCATGAGCCGCCCCGCCATCCTTCCCGCCCGCGGCTTTGCCGACCGGCTGACCGGGCTTTTCTGGCGCCGCCCCCGGCTGCTCTTGGGCCTGATGCTGACCCCGCCGCTCCTCTGGCTGGGCGTGGTCTATCTCGGCTCGCTGGCCGCGCTCTTGCTGCAAAGCTTCTACTCGATCGACGAGTTTTCGGGCATGGTCGTGCCCGAGTTCACGCTCAAGACCTATGCCGAGCTGCTGCGCCCCGCCAATTACGACGTGATCTTCCGCACGCTTCTGATGTCGGCCGCAGTGACGCTGGGCTGTGCCGTTCTGGCCTTTCCCATCGCCTATTACGCCGCCCGCTTTGCCCGCGGCCGCTGGAAGGCGGTGTTCTATCTGGGGGTCATGCTGCCCCTGTGGTCCAGCTATCTGGTCAAGGTCTATGCCTGGAAGCTGATCCTTGCCAAAGAGGGCATCATCACCTGGGCCGCCGAGGCGACCCATACCAGCGGCATCCTGAATGCGGTGCTGGCTTTGCCGGTGATCGGGGGCAATTCGCTTTCGACCAGCTATATCGGCATGTTCCTTGTCTTCACCTATGTCTGGCTGCCCTACATGATCCTGCCGATGCAGGCGGCGTTGGAGCGGGTGCCGACCTCGATGCTGGAAGCGTCTCAGGATCTGGGTGCCACAAGGGCGCAGACCTTTCGCACGGTGATCCTGCCCCTGGCGCTGCCGGGGGTGATTGCGGGGTCGATCTTCACCTTTTCGCTGACCATGGGGGATTACATCATTCCCCAGATCGTCGGAAATTCGGCCAATTTCATCGGCATGGCGGTGTACCAGTTGCAGGGCACCGCCGGGAACATCCCGCTGGCCGCCGCCTTTGCCGTGGTGCCGATCCTGATCATGCTGGTCTACTTGACCCTTGCCAAACGCGCGGGAGCTTTCGATGCCCTCTGAACGCGCCTCGCACGGACTGCGGATCGCCGCCACCCTGGGGCTGGCTTTCCTGCACCTGCCGATCCTCTTGATCTTCCTTTACGCCTTCACCACCGAAGAGCGGACCTATGCCTTCCCGCCCCCCGGCCTGACCACGCAATGGTTTGCCGCCGCATGGGAGCGGCCCGATATCTGGCAGGCCCTGAGCCTGTCCTTGCAGGTGGCCGCCATCGCCACGGTGCTGGCGATGATCCTTGGCACCCTTGTTGCCGCCGCGATGAGCCGGGCGCGCTTTTTCGGCCGCGACCAGATCAGCCTGCTGATCCTGTTGCCCATAGCCCTGCCCGGGGTCATCACCGGGATCGCCCTACGCTCGGCCTTCGGGGTGATGGACATTCCGTTTTCGACCTGGACCATCATCCTTGGCCACGCGACCTTCTGCATCGTGATCGTGTTCAACAATGCCGTGGCGCGGTTCCGCCGCCTGTCGGGTGGTATCCTTGAGGCAAGCGCCGATCTGGGCGCCAATGCCTTTCAGACCTTCCGCCATATCCTGCTGCCCAATCTGGGCACCGCCCTGCTGGCGGGCGGGATGCTGGCCTTTGCGCTGTCGTTTGATGAGGTGATCGTGACCACCTTCACCGCCGGACAGCAGGCCACCCTGCCGATCTGGATGCTTGAGGAACTGATCCGCCCGCGCCAGCGCCCGGTGACCAATGTCGTCGCCATGGTGGTGTTCGCCGCCACCTTCCTTCCCATCCTCGCCGCCTACTATCTCACCCGCAACGGGTCCGAGACGGCAGGCGCAGGCAAATGACCGGAGAGCCGCATGACCATCCAGACCCAACTTCTGATCGGCAACGCCTTTGAGGCGGGGCAAGAGACCGCCGAGCCGATCCTGAACCCCCGCACCGGCGGACTTATCCTTGAAGTGGCCGAGGCTTCGACGGCACAGGTTGACCGCGCCGTGGCCGCCGCCCGCCGCGCTTTCGACGGCTGGAGCCGCACCACCCCCGCCGAACGCTCTGCCGCGCTGCTGCGCATCGCCGACCGGATCGAGGCCGAGGCCGAAGGCTTTGCCGCACTTGAGGCGCTGAACTGCGGCAAGCCGATCAATGCCGCGCGCGGGGATGAGATTCCGGCGATCGTCGATTGCTACCGCTTCTTTGCCGGTGCGGTGCGCTGTCAGCAGGGCGCGGTGGCGGGCGAATATTTGGCTGGCCATACCAGCATGATCCGCCGCGATCCGGTGGGCGTGGTGGCGAGCATCGCGCCATGGAACTATCCGCTGATGATGATGGCCTGGAAGCTGGGCCCGGCGATCGGCGGCGGCAATACCGTGGTCTTCAAACCCAGCGAGCAGACGCCCCTCACCGCGCTCAAGATGGCGCGCATTCTGGCCGAGGAATTGCCCGAAGGCGTGGTCAACGTGATCACCGGGCGCGGCCAGACCGTGGGCAGCTATCTGATCAACCATCCGCAGGTGGATATGATCAGCCTGACCGGCGATGTCGCCACCGGGCGCAAGATGCTGGATGCGGCGGCCAAGACCGTGAAGCGCACCCATCTGGAACTGGGCGGCAAGGCGCCGGTTCTGGTGTTCGACGATGCCGATGTCGATGCGGTGGTCGAAGGGCTGCGGGCGTTCTCCTTCTACAACGCCGGGCAGGATTGCACCGCCGCCTGCCGGGTCTATGCCGGGCGTAAGGTGTATGACCGGCTGGTGGCTGACCTTACGACCGCCGCCGCCTCGATCACCCTGGGCGCCGAGGATGACACCACCAACGAAATCGGCCCGCTGATCAGCCAGCGCCAGCGCGACCGGGTGGCAAGCTTTGTGAACCGCGCGCGCGAGCTGAACCATGTCGAGGTGACGACGGGTGGCGCGGCGATGGATCAGGGCTTTTACTACCGCCCCACCGTCGTTGCCGGAGCGACCCAAGACGATGAAATCGTGCGGCGAGAGGTGTTCGGCCCGGTGGTTTCGGTCACGCCGTTCTCGGATGTCGATCAGGCGGTGGCCTGGGCCAATGACAGCGACTATGGCCTTGCCTCATCGGTCTGGACCCGCGATGTCGGCCGCGCCATGGCGACGGCAGCACGGCTGCGTTACGGCTGCACATGGATCAACACGCATTTCATGCTGACCAACGAAATGCCGCATGGCGGGCTGAAACAATCCGGCTATGGCAAGGATATGTCGGCCTATGCTTTGGAGGATTATACCGTGGTGCGCCATGTGATGGTGAAGCACGGGTAACGGCAGGATGGGCAATATTGCCCATCCTACGGGGCGATCTATGCCACCTGACGCTCTCGCGGTTCGCGCGGGCGCAACAGCGCGACGCGGCGGTAGATGGTGACATAGACCGTCGCCACCAGCGCAAGGCCCAGCAGGATCAGCCCGGAATTGTCGCGCCCTGCCACCATCAGCGTGCAGGACAACAGCGACAGCGACCACAGCACGACCGAGGTCAGCGCAGAGCGCAGGCGCGGCTGGCCCATCGCCTGTGCCAGTTGCCGCGCACGGCTGCGGAAGATCAGGCTGTGCAAGTGCAGCCGGTCCGCCTGCCCCGGGCTTGCCCCGTCGCTGACGATACGGCGGTGCATCGAGATCGTGGTTTCCACCACCGGATAGGCCAGCGCCAGCAACCCGATCAGCGGCGACAGCGAGGGGTTGCGCGCCGGCAGGGCAACCGCCACCGCCGCCAGCAAGAGCCCGGTCACATAGGCCCCCGCATCGCCCAGAAACAGCCGGCCATGCGGGAAGTTCAGCAGGAAGAAACCCAAAAGCGAACCCAGACCCAGAAGACAGACACTGACCATCGCCAGATCGCCCTCAAGCCATGCCACCAGTGCAAAGGCGGCAAGAATGATCATCCCGGTGCCCGAAGCGAGACCATTCACCCCGTCGATGATGTTGCTTGCATTGGCAATCCCGCCGATGGCAAAGGCGGTGAACAGGACCGAGATCAGCGGCACCGACAGGATCTGATCGGCCACCGGAATATCGACCTGCGTGATGCCATAACCACTCAACAGACAGAACAGCAGGCCCGAAAGCAGCGTCGCTGCAAGCCGCATCCTGACACCGACCTTCTTGGTCAGATCTTCGGTCAGCCCGGCAGCAAAGGCGGGCAGGGCTGCAACGGCCCACATCCACCAAAAGTCAAAAGCCTCCCCCCGCAGCAGCACACAACCAAGGCCCAGCGCCATGGCAACGGCAATGCCGCCGATCCGGGGCGTCGGCGCGCTGTGCAGCTTCTGCACACCGAACTGGCTGTCAAAGCTGAGATGTCCGTGCAGCTTTTGCGTAACGACAAGCATGATCGAGACAAGCAGGCTTGTCATCAAGGTCGCGGCAAAGGCAGCAAAAAGCGACATACGTTATCCCTGCAGCGCCGAAAGACCCGAGCTACCTGCCGACCAAAGTCTGAAAACAAGGCAGGAAGTAAGCAGAAAATCCCTTCAACTGCCTCCGCTTTTATCGCCTGCATAGGATTCAGGCAACCGACTCGGTGCTGAATGAGGGTCGGTTTTGCTGTCAAGGCCAGAATTCCGCCTATCAATGATGCGGCAGCGCAGCATTTGCCCGGAGGACAGTCACGCCTGATGCGGCGTTCGGCCCTTGGGCGGTGCTGGATCACGGCCCCTCGCCTGCATGTGATTCGCCGTGATCGGGCGGCAGCGGGGTGCATGACATCCCGCCACACGGCGCCTATGGTGCTGGTGACACGCTCAGGAAAGGCCACCCACATGCCCGGCATCGACCTCAACTCCGATCTGGGAGAGGGCTATGGCCCTTGGGCGATGGGGGCCGATGCCGCGATGCTTGACCTTGTGACCTCGGCCAACGTCGCTTGCGGCGGCCATGCGGGCGACCCCGATACGATGCGGGCCACGCTCGCACTCGCGGCGGCGCGTGGCGTGTCGGTCGGGGCCCATCCGGGCTATGCCGACCCTATGGGTTTTGGCCGCCGGGTGATCCCGATGGAACCCGCCGCCATCGCCAATATGGTGGCGGCGCAGACCGGCGCGCTGATCGGGGTGGCGGCGCTGGCGGGGGTGCGCGTCGGCTATGTCAAACCCCATGGTGCGCTGGCCAATCTGGCCGCCGACCGCCGCGATGTGGCAGAGGCAATCGTGGCCGCCGTTGCAGCACAGCCGGGGCGGCTGGCGGTTCTGGCGATTTCAGGGACGGAACTGGAACAGGCGGCGCGCGCGGCTGGCATCCCGGTCTTTTCCGAAATCTTCGCGGACCGCGCCTATCTGCCGACCGGGCGCCTCGTGCCGCGCAGCCGGCCGGATGCGATGATTCACGATCCCGAGGCGGCCGCCGATCGGCTTTTGACCTTTCTGGACAGCGGAATGATGCCGGTCGTGGGTGGCCCGCCCATTGCCCTGACCGCGCATTCGGTCTGCATCCATGGCGACAGCCCCGAAGCGGTGGCCATGGCCCGGCTGCTGCGCGACAGGCTGACCGCGCAGGGCATCACCCTTGCGCCCTTCATCGGGGGCTGAGAGATGCGGCCGGTCTTTCATCCGGTGGCCGATCATGCCGTGCTGGTCGAATTCGCCGACCAGATCGACCCCGCCGCCCATGCCGCCGTTCTGCGGCTGGATCAGGCGCTGGCGGCGCAGCCCTTTGCCGGCTTTGCCGAGGCGATACCGGCCTTTGTCACGCTGCTGGTGGATTTCGACCCAGCAGCAACCGATCATGCCCGGGTGATCCACCATCTGCGCGGCCTGCTGGAGGTGCCGGTATCTGCCCGCCCCGCACCCGTGCTGCATGAGGTGCCCGTCTGCTATGAGCAGGACTTCGCCCCCGACCTGCCCGACGTTGCACGCGCCTGCGGCCTGACGCCCGAAGCGGTGATCGCGGCCCATCTTGCGGGCCGGTATGAGGTGGCGATGTATGGCTTTGCCCCCGGCTATGCCTATCTCTCCGGCGTGCCCGAGGCGATCCGGCTGGACCGCAAACCCAGCCCGAAGCGCGGTGTTGCGGCGGGCAGCGTGATCATCGCCGGGGCGCAATGCCTTGTGACCACGCTGACCATGCCGACGGGATGGTGGATCATCGGCCATTCGCCGTTGAAGATTCTGACGGGTGAGACCGACCACCCTTTCCGGTTCGAGGTGGGCGACCACATCGCCTTTCGCCGTATCCGGGCCGAGGCGCTGCCATGACCCGGATGCAGGTTCTGGCCGCCGGGCCGCATGTTACGCTGCAGGATGGCGGACGGCGGGGAATGATGCGCTTTGGCGTTCCCGCTTCGGGGGCTTTGGACCGTAAGGCGTTGGCCTTGGCCAATCTGGCGCTGGGAAATCCGCCCGGCGCCGCGGGGATCGAGGTTTCGGTGGCGGGCCTGACCCTGACCTGCCTTGACGGCCCGGTCAGCGTTTCGCTTACCGGCGGTGGTTTCATCGTGGAACATGCCGGGCGGCGGCTGGGCGGGTGGCGGGTGCTGACGCTGCGCGCGGGGGATGACCTGACCATCCGCAGGGGGCCTTGGGGCAGTTGGTGCTATCTGGCCTTTGCGGGCGGGCTGAAGGCGCCGCTCTGGCTGGGCAGCGCCGCAACCCACGGGCCAACCGGGTTTGGCGGCGGACAGATCGGCGCCGGGCAGGTGCTTAAGTTGGTCAACCCCCGTCAGATGGCAGAGCGGGCACTGACCTGCCCGGTCTGGGCCCGGCCCCGTTCGGTGCTGCACGCCGTGGCCGGGCCGCAAGACCGCTACTTTGCCGCAGAAACGCTGAGAACCTTCTTTGACAGCCCCTTCCATGTGACCGACGCATGGGACCGGATGGGCCTGCGCCTGCGTGGCCCCCTCGTGGCGCCCGAGGGGGCGCTGTCGATCCCGTCGCAGGCCATCCTGCGCGGCTCGGTTCAGGTGGCGGGCGACGGGGTGGCGACGGTCCTGTTGTCAGATCACCAGACCACGGGCGGCTATCCGAAGATCGCCACCCTTCTGGCCGATGACATCGACGGGCTGGTGCAACTGCGGCCGCGCGATGCCTTGCGCTTTACCGCCGTCACGCCGGAAGAGGCCATCGCCCTTGCCCGGCAGCGCGCGGCGGCCTTTGCCGCCTTTGCCGCCCGGATCACGCCCTGACTGCCTTATCGCCCGCGCCACGCCCCGGCGATATAGGTCGCCGTCATCAGGTCCAGATGGGCGCCGCCGCCATTCTTGGCAATGGTGATTTCATCCTCCGACCCGCGAGCAAACCCGCCCCCGGCAATGTCATAGAAATCGGCCTGCACATCCGCTTCGGTGATCGCACCCGATTTCAGCGGTTCCATCAGCTCGCCGATATGGTGCAGCGTGGTCGCGCGGGCATCGACAAAGACCCGCGCCCGCGCCATCGCGGCATCGTCCACCTCGCGCATGTCGGGGCGATAGGCGCCGATCAGGTCAAGGTGCTGACCGGGCTGCAACCATTCCCCCTTGATCAGCGGCGCCGTGGCCATGGTGCAGGTGCAGATCACATCCGCCGCCCGCACCGCCGCCTCAAGCTCATCGGCCACCGGCAAGCCCATGGCTTCGGCGGTGGCACGGGTCCGGCTCCAGACGGTAAAACGGGCATCGGGCCAGAGGCTGGAATAGGCTTCCACCATAGAACGCGCGACGGTGCCCGCGCCCACCACCAGAAAGTTCCGTGCCTCCTTGCGGGCCAGTTTCGAAGCGGCCAGAAGGCTGTCGCCCGCCGTCTTCCACTTGGTCACCAGATGGAAATCGACCAGCGCCGAAAGCTCTCCCGTCACATCATCATAAAGCGTCACGGCGCCGTTGACCGTGGGCTTGCCCCGCGCCGCATTGCCCGGAACCACGGTGGCCACCTTGACCAGCGCGCCCAGACCGTCGATCCATGTGGCGCGGTCCAGAATGGTATCCGGCCCGCGATAGCAGAACAGATCCTTGATATCGGGCTGCGGCAGGCGATGGCCCGCCTCGAACGCGGCCAGCAGGCCGGGCCACGTCAACAGGCGCTCGGCCTCTTTGGGAACGATTTCCAGGGTCATAGCCCGGCCTCCTTCTGCGTCAGCAATCCTTCGGCCACCAGCCGCGCCGCCCAGCCCTGCCAGCTTTCGAACTGATGGGTGCGCCAGCCACGGCGGGCGGCGGCGGTGATATTGTCGGCCCGGTCATCGGTGAAAAGCAGGCTTTGCGGCGGCAATCCGCAATCCTCTTCCACCATCTGGTAAATCAGCGGATCTGGCTTGATCACCCCCATCACCCCCGAGACATAACGCCGGTCGAAATCCTGCAGGAAATCCATCCTCGGCAGGGCCTCTTCAAAGGAATAGCGCCCGAAGTTGGTCAGCGCGAAGACCGGAACGCCCTTGGCCCGCAAGGCACGCTGCAGCGCAATGGAACCCTCGATCCGGGGCGAAGCCAGCTCGATCCAGCGGTCATACCACATGCGGATTTCGGCCCGCCAATGCGGATAACGCTCGGCCCAGTCATAGATCGTCTCGCGGAACAGGGCGCCCTCGTCGATCCGGTCATTCATGCCATGCAGGTCAACCTCGGCAAACAGGGCGCGACGGCGGTCTTCTCCGATCACCCGGTCATAAAAGGCTTCGGGCTGCCAGCGGGTCAACACATTGCCGATGTCAAAGATCACCGCCTTGGGCTGGTTGCTCATAACCCGGCCTCTGCTTTGGTCAGCAAGCCTTCGGCAACCAGCCGCGCCGCCCAGCCCTGCCAGCTTTCAAACTGATGCGCCCGCCAGCCGCGCGCCAGGGCGGCGGTCACATTCTCGGCCTTGTCATCGACGAACAGAAGCGCGGCGGGCGCAAGGCCGGTTTCACGTTCAACCGCCGCATAAATCGCCGGATCGGGCTTGATCAGGCCCAACCGGGCCGACACGAAAGCACGGTCAAACTCATTGAAAAAGTCAAAGTGGCGGGCTGCGATATCAAAATGCTCATCCCCCCAATTGGTCAGGGCGAAAACCGGGATGCCCTTGCGCCGCAGCGCCCGCATCAGGGCAACCGAACCGAAGATGACGGGTTGCAACATGGCCAGCAGATCGGCCTGCCAAGCCATGATCTCTTCCCGCCATTCGGGGTGGCTGTCGGCCAAGGGCGCGATGCAATCGGCAAAGGCAGCGCCCGCATCCATCCGCACATTGGCCGCATGGATCGGCACTTCGGCGAAGAAGCGCCGCCGCCGCTCGGGGCCGATGCGGGCATCGTAATAGCCTTCGGGCTGCCAGCCAATCAGCACATTGCCGATGTCAAATATCACCGCTTGGGGCTGCGACATCCTGAACCTTTCTGCGCACCGTTTCCCGCCAGAGCGTATAAAGACCCGCCCCACAGATAAGCGCAATGCCCGCCCATGCGGTCAGGTCCGGCCATGTGCCGAAAAACAGGATGCCCCAGAGAATGGCCATCGGCATTCCGATATATTCAAAGGGTGCCACCAGCGCCGCCTCGGTGGTGCGGTAGGCTTGGCTCATCATCAACCCGCCGACCCCCACCGCGATGCCGGTAGCGACAAAGGCCCAGATGTCCGAGGTTTGGGGCACGATCCACGGGCGGAACAGAAACTCCCAAGTGGAACCCGGCGCCTGTGCCAGATGGCCGTCACCCGCGATCAGCCCGAAGGAGGTCGAGACGACGATGAACCCGATCTGCACGAAAAAGTTCAGCGTCATCGCACTTTCGGTGTCGCGCATCCGCCGGGTCATCATATGGCTTGAGGCATAGCAGAAGGCCGAAATCAGCACGAGGATGGCGGCAGGCTGAATCACCCCTTCGCCGGGGCGGGTCATCACGATCACCCCGATCAGCCCCACGCCCACCGCCGCCCAGCGCCTTGGGCCGACCTGCTCGCCCAGGATCACCGCCGACATCAGCGTGACCAGCAGCGGCGCGACAAAGGCCGTCGCCACCGCATCGGCCAGCGGCAACAGCGACAGGCCGACGAAATAGGTGATATTCGACACCATCACGATCGAGACACGGAACAGATGCGCCCCCGGCCGCCGTGTGAGCAATTGCCGGAACCCGGTGCGCGAGACCCAGATCACCCCCAGAACCAGCGCCATCCCGATGGCCGCCCGGATCAGGATCACCTGATGCAGCGCATAGGCGCCCGACAGCGCCTTGATCGCAAGATCGTTGAGCGACAGGGTAATGCCACCACCAAGGGCCAGCAGGATACCAGTTTTCGGGCTTTTCGGCGCGTCAGTCATGCGGCCAGAGAACGCTGGCGCCCCGGCAAAATCTGTCCTGCCCGCGACATCAGCGCGCCGCGCGGACCTCACGTTCCAGAACATCCAGAAAGCGTGAGCGGTCGGCCTTTGAAAAGGCTTTCCCGCCGCCCTGCCGGAACGGATCGGCGCTGCGCAGATCCTGCATCAGATCACGCATGGCCAGCGCGTTTCCGACATTGCCACCGTGCAGCACCTCGCCGTTCGGCTTGACCACGCGCGCGCCTGCCGCCACGCATTTCGCGGCCAAGGGGATATCGGTCGTCACCACCAGATCACCGGGGCCTGAGCGTTCGGCAATCCACTTGTCCGCCTCGTCCGGGCCATCGGCGACAAAGACGCTTTCCACCAGCGGATTGGCCGAAGGCCGGATGCCGCCGTTCGAGACAAGCACCATGCGCCAGCCGTGGCGGGTGGCCACCCTTTCGGCCTCGGCCTTGACCGGGCAGGCATCCGCGTCGATGTAGAGAACCGCCAACCGCTTATCTGCCGAAGGTCATGACCCAGTAGTATTTCAGCGGCCGCGGCTGACCGGGCAGCGTCTTGTCATTCGGGTCATAGACCATGGCGACGCCCGCATCCTTGAACCTGCAGGTCAGGATGTTCTTGCGGTGGCCGGAACTGGCCATCCATTCCGACACGACCTTTTCCGGCGTGGTCCAGCCGCCCGAGATATTCTCGGCAACCTGGCTCCAGTTATAACCGGCCTTGGTCACCCGCTTGCCGACCGAAGCACCGTTCGGGCTTTGGTGGCCAAAGAAATTCTGCTTGGACATCGCATTGGCATGGCCACGCGCAGCCGCGGTCAGCGCATTGTTCAGCACCAGCGGCTTGCAGCCCTTGGCGGCCCGCGCCGAATTGACCAGATGCAGAATATCCGCCTCTTGTGCCGCAGCAGGCATCGCCAGCGCACAGGCCACGATCAGGGCGAAGGCCCCGCAGATCTTTCTCAACATGTCTTTGTCCCGCAACCGCCCCGATAGCAGCAGATTATGCCAGCAGCGCCCCGGCATGGAAGGCCACATGTTCCTCCATGAAGGTCGAAATGAAGAAATAGCTGTGGTCATACCCTTTTTGCATCCTGAAACTGCCACCTTGCCGCCGCTCTATCATGGCACCGGCCAGCGCTTCGGGCTTCAGAAGGTCAAGGAACTGGTCCGAAGTGCCCTGATCAATCAGCATCGGCCCGTCAAAGCCGCGCTTGCGCATCAGGAGGGTGGCGTCATGCGGCGCCCAGGCGGATTCATCGGTGCCCAGATAGGCAGTGAACTGCTTGCGGCCCCAATCGCTGGCGGTCGGATTGCAGATCGGGGCAAAAGCCGAAACGCTGCGGAAGCGGCCCGGAAAGCTCATCGCAATGGTCAGGGCGCCGTGGCCGCCCATCGAATGCCCGGTGATCGCCTGCGCCTCTTCGGCGATGGGGAAGGCGCTGAACAGCGCGTTCGGCAATTCGTCGGTGATGTAGTCCCACATCCGGAAATGCGGCGCCCAGGGCGCTTCGGTGGCGTTCACATAGAACCCCGCCCCCTGCCCCAGATCATAGGCGGCATCATTGGCCACGCCTTCGCCCCGCGGGCTGGTGTCGGGAAAGATCAGCGCGATGCCCGCCTCGGCGGCCCATCGCTGCGCCCCCGCCTTGACCATGGCATTCTCATGCGTGCAGGTCAGGCCCGACAGGAACCACAGCACCGGAACCGCCCCGGTTTCCGCCTGTTCGGGCAGGAACAGACCAAAGGTCATGTCACAATCGCAAGTGCCCGAGGCATGGGTGTAAACGCCCTGCACGCCGCCGTAACACCGGCTTTCGGAAATGGTCTTCATGGTCCCCCCACCAAGGCTATCACCACCGTCACGGTTATGACCGAAACGGCGGTGGACATCAGGATTGCGGTCGATACCCGTTGCGGTGCGACCCCGAAATGCTGCGCGAGGATGAAGACATTGCCCGCCACGGGCAAGGCCGCCGCAGCAATCATCACCCCCGCCGCAAAAGGCTCTACCGGGAAAAGCCAAAGCGTGGCAACCGCCACCGCCGCCGGATGCAGCAGCAGCTTCACCGCCGAAATCCACATCGCGGCCCCCGGCCGTTCGGCCCCGCGCCCGGCAAGCGAGGCGCCGATGGCAAACAGCGCGCAGGGCGTGGCGGCGGCGCCCAAGAGCGTCATGAACTCGTTCACCACCGCTGGCACCGCAAGGCCGGTCGCCGCCCATGCAAAGCCCAGCAGGATCGAGACGATCATCGGATTGGCCAGAATGCCGCGCAAGAGCGCCCAAAGCGTAGCCAGCCGCACCTCGCCCTCGCGGCCCGCCGTCACAATCAGGGTGATCAGGCTGGAGAATACCACCATGTCCACCGACAGCACCATCATCACCGGCCCCGCCGCCGCGGCCCCCATCAGCATGACCAGCATCGGCACACCCAGAAAGCCGGTGTTGCCGCTGACCGCCGCATGGGCCTCCATCGCGGCTTCGGTCCAGCCCAGCCGGCGGACGCGCCCCACCGCCAGAACCAGCGCATAGACCGCGAAAGAGGCCGTCAGATAGGCCGCCATCTGCGCGCCGTGAAAGGTTTCGCCCAGCGACAGGTTCGAGGCAAAGCGGAACAGCATCGCCGAAAGCGCGAAGTAAAAGACGAACTTGGTCAGATAGGCCGTCGCCTCGGCCGGAAAGAACCTGACCCGCCCGGCGGCAAAGCCAAGGCCGATCACGGCAAAGAACGGCAACGTCTTGAGGAAAATGGCCAGCATGGCGCCTTGGTGTCATGCCCGGCTGCGGCGCACAAGGCCGGGCGGCCCCGAAACGCCGCCCGCGTCGCCAATGCCCAAGCGGCAGGCAGTTTACCCGGCACCCCCGGCAAAGACCGACAGAATGTCCGCCAGCGGTTTCTTGCGTTTGGCCACGGCGGGCACTGTCGCCGAATCGGCTGGCCATCCGACCGGCAGGATCATCACCGGCTTTTCCTGTTCGGGCCGCCCGCACATCGCGGCAAGGAATTTCATCGGGTTCGGCGTATGTTCAAGGCAGACCAGCCCGGCGCGGTGAATGGCGGCAATCAGAAAGCCGGTGGCGATGCCGACGCTTTCGGGGACGTAGTAGTTTTTATAGCGGCTGCCGTCTTCGGTCAGGCCATAGCGTTGGGCAAAGACCACGATCAGCCAGGGCGCATCGGTGAGGTGCGGCTTGTCTGCCCCGGTCCCGATCGGCTCCAGCGCCGCCAGCCATTCATCCCCGGCGCCCCCGGCATAGAAGGCGCGCTCTTCCTCTTCGGCGGCGGCCCTGATCCGCGCCTTCATCGCCGGATCGGCAATGGCGGCGAAATGCCAGGGCTGGTGATTGGCCCCGCTGGGCGCAAGGCCGGCAATCTCGATACAGGTGGCGATGATTTCCTGCGGCACCGGGCGCGTGGAATAGTGCCGCACCGAATGCCGCTTGCGCATGTGGTCGCGCAGGGCCTGCACTTCGGCCAAAGCCTGATCATCGGGCAGTTGCACCCGATCCGGCAGGGGCAGAGCCTCATATTTCACTTCGCCTTTGCGATACACCTCAGCCTCCGCCGATCAGAACCCCTGCGGCGAACACCAAAGCACCGCCCAGCACCACCTGCAAGGCCGCGCGCAGGAACGGGGTTTCCATGAACTTGTTCTGAATCCAGGCAATCGCCCACAGCTCGATGAACACGACGGCAAAGGCAATGGCCGTGGCGGTCCAGAAATCGGGGATCAGATAGGGCAGAGCGTGGCCCAGCCCCCCCACCGCCGTCATCACGCCCGAGGCAAGGCCCCGCTTCCACGGGCTGCCCCGCCCCGACAGAACGCCGTCGTCATGCGCCGCCTCGGTGAAGCCCATCGAAATCCCGGCACCAACCGAAGCCGCCGCGCCCACCAGAAAGGTGGTCCAGGTGTTCTGTGTCGCAAAAGCGGTGGCAAAGATCGGCGCCAGCGTGGAAACCGACCCGTCCATAAGCCCCGCCAGCCCCGGCTGCACCCATGTCAGGATGAACTGCCGTTTCGCCGTCTGATCCTCGGCCCCGCGGGCATCGGCATCAAGGTGGCGGGCCTCAAGCCCGTGGGCATGGCTTTCGTGCCCGGCCTCTGCCGCCGCCAGATCGCCAAGCAGTTTGCGCGTGGCGGCATCCGCCGTGCGCGCCGCTGCGCGTTCATAGAAATCGCGCGCGCCCCGTTCCATCGCCTCGGCCTCGGCGCGGATCGACTCAAGGCTCAGATTGGCGGCCAGCCAGACCGGGCGGCGGGCATAGAAACCTGCCACATGCTCGCGCCGGATCAGGGGAATCACCGGGCCGAAACGGCTGTCATGCAGGTCGATCAACTGCCGCCGGTGGCCATCCTCCTCAACCGCCATGGCGTCGAACACGGCGGCCGAAGCCGGATAGTCCCCGCGCAGCCGTTCGGCATAGCTGCGGTAGATGCGCGCGTCGTCCTCCTCGGACGAGATGGCAAGGGCCAGAACCTCTTGCTCGGACAGGTCGGAAAAGCGGCGGCGGGACGACAGCGCAGAAAACATCGGCGGCTCCAATTTGGAATGATTCCAAATTAGCAGATGCGGCGGCAAGGGCAAGCTGCGACATTTTGAACTGAACGGTTCAAAATGACTTGCGAATCTGAACCGAACAGTTCAAATTGAATTCCGAACCGATGAGTTCAGATAAGGATGCACAAAATGAAACGCTTCTCTGCCACCCTGCTTGCCGCTGCTGTTGCCCTGTCGCCCGTTCTGGCCTTTGCGGATGTGGTGGGCTTTCCCAGCCTGACCTTCCCGCAAGAGGGTTCCGCGCCCGCCACGCAGGGCTGCATCGCCCCTGCCACGCTGGCTGCGCCCGCCTGCCCCACCGAATGAGCGGCGCTTGCCCCGGCCTGCCCCGACGGTCTAGATTGACCGAAACGGGGGGGCCGATGGGCGCGAAGCCGCAATTGATCGTCAGGGGACGCAAGTTCGAGCAGGTGCTGGAAGGCGCCCGCACCGTCTTTATGCGCGACGGGTTCGAGCGCGCCTCGGTTGATGACATCGCCCGTGAGGCGGGGGTGTCGAAGGCCACGCTCTATGCCTATTTCCCCGACAAGCGCCTTTTGTTCATGGAAATCGCCAAGGCCGAATGCCGCCGTCAGGCAGACGAGGCCGAGGCACTGATCACCGATGACGCCCCGGTGGCCGAGGTGCTGCGTTTTGCCGCCGAAAAGCTGGCCGCTTTCATCACGTCCGAGTTCGGGCGTCGGATTTTCCGGGTCGCCGTGGCCGAGGCGGAAACCTTTCCGGCGCTCGCGCATGAATTTTATCACTCCGGCCCCAAGCTGGTGCATGACCGGATCGCGCATTACCTGCGCTGTGCGGCAGAGCGGGGGGAATTGGCGATTGATGACATCGACCTTGCCGCCGAGCAGTTCACCCAGCTTTGCAAGGCCGGTCTGCATGACCGGCTGATCCTTGGCATCGACATCGCGGAATGCTGCGGCCCGGCCGACATGGCCCGGGTGATCGACGGCGCGGTGCAGATGTTCATGGCACGTTACGGCAATGCCGCTCAGGGCCGCAGATAAAGCGCAAAGTCCAGCCGCTTGCCGGTTCCAAGGTTGGTAAAACCCTCGAGCCGCCCGGCGGGTTGCACTCCTTCGGGCGCGGTCCCGCTGGCCACCGCCAGCAGGACACACCCCGGTTCGGCCAGCAGGCCCGGCAGGGTTTCCGGCGTGGCAAACCGCACCTCGGCCCGGGTCAGGAACAAAAGCGACGGTTCGCCAAAGCCCAGCGTGACCAGACGGCAGCCCGGATGCGCCCGCCCGGCCTCGGCCAGCGCAACCGAGGGCCAAAGCTGCGGCATCCGCGCCAGCGTCGGATAAAGCATGACCGCCAGCGCCAGCCCCAGACCGGCAAGCCCCCCCGTCATCGCCGGGCGCCGGTTGCGCCAGAGGCCGGTCAGGAAGAGGGCCAGCCCCGGCAGCAGCGCAGCAGCGCCCAGCCAGAACGGCCAGCCCAGCACACCGCCCACCTGTCCCGCCCCAACCCACAGCGCCACCGGCAGCAGGACTGCGACCGCCACCGCAAGCAGGCTTGCCACCGACTTCGCCCAGCGCCCCGGCGCCGCCCGTTGCAGCCCCCATGCCGTGAGGATCGCCAGCGCCGGATAGGCGGGCAGGACATAATGGATCAGCTTGGTCGCGGTCAGCTCGAACACCAGCCAGACCGGCACCGCCCAGGCAAGGCAGAAGATCACCAATGCCTCGCGCCGCCCGCGCCAGATCGCCGGAAGCGCCGCAGCAAACAGCGCTGCCCCCGGCCAGAAGGTCAGCCACAGCGCGGCAAGATAGCTGCCGGGCGGCGCGCCATGGCTTTCCTGCCCGGCGCCGACCTTGGCCAGCAGGTCTTCGCCCACCGAGGCCGTCCAGAAGGCGCCATCGCTGCGGATCGTTATGGCGATCAGCCAGGGCAGCACCAGCACCAGCAGCAGGGCAAGGCCCGGCAGCGGCCGCAGCGCGCGCAACAGGGCAAGGTCGCGGCGGTAAAGGCAAAGCAGCGCCAGCGTGCCAAACCCGACCAGAACCGGGATCGGCCCCTTGATCAGGATACCAGCGGCCATCGCCGCCCAGAACCCCATGGCAAGCGGCAGGCTGGCCACCGGCACCTGCGCCCGCCCTGCGGGCAGGAACAGCCGCGCCAGCACCAGAAGGCTGGCCAGAATCGCCGCCAGTTGCGCCGCATCGGTCTTGGCCAGCCGCGCCTCTCCCCCCATCAGGAAAGAAGCCGCCAGCATCACCCCTGCCAGAAGCGCCGGACCCTCGCCCATCACCCGCCGCGCGATGGCAACGGTCAAGCCAACCGAAGCCATGGCCGCCAGCAGGCTGATCAGACGATAGCTCCAGATTTCCCCGGGGGCGCCGGTCAGCCCGGCACTCGCCGCCTGCAACCAATAAATGCCCGCCGGTTTCTTCCAGCGCGGCTCGTCGCCCAGCCGGATGTCGATCACATCGCCCGAGGCCAGCATCTGCGCCGAAGACTGGGCAAAGCGCGCCTCGTCCCGGTCCACCGGCGGCAGGGTGAAAAACCCCGGCAAGGCCAGCACCAGCATGACCAGCATCGCCACAAGGGGCGCGTATCCGCGTTGCCAAAGCCCTGCCATGCCCGCCTCCTGCTGTTGCCGGGTGGTTCTAGCCTGCGGGGGCTACGAAGGAAACCGCCTTGGCGGCGGCAAGCGGCGGAGCGGGGGCCAGCCCCCGCACCCCCGGGATATTTGAGCCAAGATGAAGGGGGAGCCTAGCGAAGGCGGACGCGGGCGTCGGCGCCCTTTGGGTCACAGGCGAAGCGGCTGGGGTGGTCGCGCATGAACGCGCGCCAGTCCTTGAAGCCGTGTTGGCTCATCTTCTTGCCGGTTTTCTTGAACATCAGGGGGCCAAGCTGCTGGACCTCCAGCCCGCCTTCGGTGGCGTTGGCGGCGATCACCTCGGCCAGTTGGTCGGCGAGCGCCCTTTTGGCTGGGTTCGCAGATGTGGGTTTGGCTGCGGCAGGCGGCGGAGGAGGAAAGGCGGGTGGCACGGCCTCCGGCTCGGGCAAACGATGGAAGTCGGCACAGCATTTCTCGAAATGCACAGGCGCCTTTTCCTCGCCGATGCCCACCACCCGCCGTCCATTTTCCCGCAGATGGGTGGCGAGATGGGAGAAATCGCGGTCGGAACTGGCAATCACCAACACATCGGCCTTGCCGGTCAGCATGATCTCCATCGCCTCGACCGTCAGCAGGAGGTCGGCGGCATTCTTGCCCGAACCGGCATGGCGCAGATGAAAGCCTTGGGTCTTTTCCCAATTCGTCAGCCCGTTCGGGCCGGCATAGATGCGGCGGATGATAAGGTCGCCCTCGCGCGCGGCCTGCACGATCAGCTTACCGGCCTGAGCCGCCGACATGTTGTCCCCATCGACCAGAAGCGCCACACGCTGGCGGGGGACGGCCGAAATAGCAAAGCTTGCAGGCGAAAACTCGGTCATGGAACAGGGGCCGTTACAGGTTTCCCCTGTTGTTCCAGACGATTGCGGCGGTTTTCGGGCCTTATCCGTTCTCGCGCAGGATGGCACCCGCCAGATAGAGCGAACCACAGATCAGCACCCGCGCACCCGGGGTCTGCGCGGCGATTCCGGCGAGGGCCGAAGCCACCGAAGCCGCCGCTTCCGCCGGGATGCCGACCGACAGCGCCGCGTCGCGGGTGGTTTCGGCGGGAAGGGTGTTCTTCTCGCCCGGGATCGAGACGGCGTGCAGCCGCGTCACCTGCCCGGCAAGCGGCTGCATATAGCCCGCGACATCCTTGGTGTTCAGCATTCCGCAGATCAGATGCGTCTCGCGCGTGGGCATCCGGGCCAGCGTTGCCGCCACCGCAGCACCGCCTGCGGGGTTGTGCCCGCCGTCCAGCCAAAGCTCCACCTGCGGCGCCAGATCGACCAGCGGGCCATGGCGCAGGCGCTGCATCCGGGCGGGCCATTCGGCGCGGGTCACCGCAGCCTCGCAGGCGGCGGCATCGCGGCCAAGGGCGCGCAGGGCGGTGATCGCCGCCCCGGCGTTTTGAATTTGATGCGGGCCGGGCAGATTGGGCAAGGGCAGGTCCAGCAGGCCGTTCTCATCCTGATAGATCAACCGCCCCCGCTCTTCCCAGACGTTCCAGTGCTGGCCATAGGCCAGAACCGGGGCGCCGAGCCGCGCCGCCTGCGCCTCGATCACCTCAAGCCCCTCGGGGGATTGCGGGCCGACGATCACCGGCACGCCGCGCTTGATGATCCCGGCCTTTTCGCCCGCGATCTTGGCAACCGTGTCGCCCAGGAAGCTTTCATGGTCCAGCGAGACCGGGGTGATGATACTGAGCCGGGGCTTGTCCACCACATTCGTGGCATCCAGCCGCCCGCCAAGGCCGACCTCAAGCAGGGTCCAGTCGGCTTTGGTGCGGGCGAACGCAAGAAAGGCCGCGCAGGTGGTGATCTCGAAAAAGGTGATCTCATCCGGGCCGTTGGCGGTGACGCATTCGTCCAGCAGCGCGGTCAGCGCCGGTTCGGAAATCAGCGCGCCCGCCAGCCGGATACGTTCGTGAAACCGCGCCAGATGCGGCGATGTATAGGCGTGAACCCTGTCACCCCCGGCTTCAAGCCCGGCGCGGATCATCGCCTGCGTGCTGCCTTTGCCATTGGTGCCCGCGATATGGATCACCGGCGGCAGGCGCCGCTCGGGGTGGTCCAGCGCGGCCAGTAGGCGATGCACCCGGTCCAGCGTCAGGTCGATGACCTTGGGATGCAAGGTCATCATCCGTTCAAGAATGGCGTCCGACCCGCTCAATTGGCGTCTGCCACCGCTGCCGAGGGATCGCCCGGCGGCGGAAGATCGCCCTTCACCGCAGGCGTCATACCCATCAGCATCCGCAGAATCATCATCAGCTCATCCCGCATCGCCTTGCGATGGGTCACGCGGTCCAGCATCCCGTGATCCAGCAGATATTCGGCGCGCTGGAAGCCTTCGGGCAGTTTTTCGCGGATGGTCTGTTCGATCACCCGGGGACCGGCAAAGCAGATCAGCGCATTCGGCTCGGCAATCTGGACATCGCCCAGCATGGCATAAGAGGCCGTCACGCCGCCCGTGGTCGGATGGGTGAGAACAACGATATAGGGCAACCGCGCCTCACGCAGCATCTGCACCGCGACCGTGGTGCGCGGCATCTGCATCAGGGACAAAATCCCCTCCTGCATCCGCGCGCCGCCTGCCGCGGCGAACAGCACCAGCGGCCGCTTCAGCTTTACCGCACGCTCGGCCGCAGCCACGATGGCATTGCCGACATACATGCCCATCGACCCCGCCATGAAGCTGAAATCCTGTGCCACGGCGACGATGGGGGTGCGGCCCACCTCACCCTCTGCCACCAGCATCGCCTCTTTGGCGCCGGTCGATTTCTGCGCGGCTTTCAGACGGTCGGGGTATTTCTTCTGATCGCGGAAATGCAGCGGGTCGGTGATCGGCTCTGGCACCTTCACCTCGACAAAGATGCCTGTGTCGAACAGCGCGGTGAAACGGTCGCGCGGGGTGATCGCCATATGGTGATCGCACGAGGTGCAGACGTTCAGATTGGCCGCCAATTCGCGGTGGAACAGCATGGTCCCGCATTCAGGGCACTTGGTCCACAGGTTCTCGGGCACTTCCCGGCGCGAGAAGAGCGAATTGATCTTCGGTCGGACGTAGTTCGAAATCCAGTTCATCAGCCCGCTCCTCGCATCGCGTCAGCCTCGTCCAGATAGCGGCAGGGGGGCCGGATTGCAACGGCGGGGCGCAGGGGGCCAAATTCCTTGGAAGGAATTTGCAAGTTTCTTCGAAGAAACTTGGCGGTTCAGGCCATCAGCCGGGCGCCCTCATGGCCGAGAATCGCCGCTTGCAGGATCACGCCCTCGGGCTGATCGGCGGCAAAGGCGACTTCGGTGAACTGCTCGGTCCGGCCCATGCGGGGGGTTTCGGTCAGGATGCGGTGGGTTTGCCCCCGCTGCGCCGCCAGATGCCGGGCAAGTGCGGTGTCACCTGCGGCGCGCAACCGGGCCGCGCGGTCGCGGATCACCGGGCCGGTCAGTTGCGGCATCCGGGCGGCGGGGGTGCCTTTGCGCGGGCTGAAGGGGAAGACGTGCAGGAAGGTCAGCCCGCAATCCTCCACCAGTTTCAGCGAACTGGCGAACATCTCTTCGGTTTCGGTCGGAAAGCCCGCGATGATGTCGGCACCGAACACCATATCGGGCCGCAGCGCCCGGGCCTCTTCACAAAAGCGGATGGCATCGTCGCGCAGATGGCGGCGCTTCATCCGTTTCAGGATCATGTCATCGCCCGCCTGCAAGGACAGATGCAGATGCGGCATCAGGCGCGGTTCGGTGGCTATGGCCCGCATCAGCATCGGGTCAGCCTCGATGCTGTCGATGGAACTGATCCGCAGGCGCGGCAAATCGGGCACCAGTTTCAGAATCCGCATCACCAGATCGCCAAGACGCGGCTCTGCCGGCAGGTCGGCGCCCCATGACGTCAGGTCAACCCCGGTCAGCACCACCTCCTGAAAGCCCTTGTCCACCAGCCGCTTGATCTGCTCCACCACCACCCCGGCCGGCACCGAACGCGAGTTGCCGCGCCCGAAAGGGATGATGCAGAAGGTGCAGCGGTGATCACAGCCGTTCTGCACCTGCACATAGGCGCGCACGCGACCGAACCCGTCAATCAGATGGCCTGCGGTTTCCTTGACCGACATGATGTCATTGACCTGCACCTTCTCGGTCTGGCCGATGAAATCGGCGCTGCGCAGGCTGGTCCAGGTTTCGGCCTGCATCTTTTCATGGTTGCCGATGACGCGGGTCACCTCGGGCATGGCGGCAAAGGTGTCCGGCTCGGTCTGGGCGGCGCAGCCGGTGACGATCACCGGCGCACCGGGGTTTTCCCGGGCAAGGCGGCGGATTTCCTGCTTGGCCTTGCGCACGGCTTCGGCGGTGACGGCGCAGGTGTTGACCACCACGGCGCCCTCCACCCCGGCGGCGGCGGCCAGTTCCTTCATCGCCTCGGTCTCATAGGCGTTCAGGCGGCAGCCCAGCGTTGAGAAGACGGGCGGTTTCATGCGTTCTGCGCCAGATAATCGGGCGACAGCCAGCCGTCAAAGACATGCGCCACCGGCCCGCTCATCCAGACGCCATCTTCGCGCCAGTCGATCTCCAGCACGCCGCCGTCAAGGTCCAGCAGCACATGCCGCCCGGTCAGCCCGCGCAGATGCGCCGCCACGGCCGCAGCACAAGCGCCCGACCCGCAGGCGAGGGTGATGCCCGCCCCCCGCTCCCACACCCGCATCCGCAGGCGGTCGGTGCCGGTCAGGCTGACGAATTCGACATTGGTGCGCTGCGGGAACAGCGGGTCATGCTCATAGACCGGGCCAAGGGCGGGCAGATCCACAGCTTCGGCGTCTTCCACGAAGATCACGCAATGCGGGTTGCCCATGCCAAGGGCCACCGGATCGCCCGGCAGCGGCAGGTGCATCACGTCCACCTCGCGCGCCAGCGGCACCTCGGCCCAGCCGCGCTGCGGGTGGCCCATGTTCACCGAAACCCGGCCATCGGTCAGCCGGACCGCCGACAAGCCGCCGCGCGCCGTCACCAGCGACACGGCATCGCGCCCCAGCCCCCGCATCACCAGATCAGAGACGCAGCGCGTGGCATTGCCGCAGGCGCCAGCCTGCGTGCCATCGTTGTTCCAGAAATCCAGCGCGAAATCGGCCTGATCGCTGTCGCGGATCTCGGCCAACTGGTCAAACCCCACGCCGCGGTTGCGGTCGCCCAAAGCCTTGGCCAGCGCAGACGTGACCACCGCCCCGGCCCGCCCGCGCGAGTCGATCACGACAAAATCGTTTCCGGCGCCATGCATCTTGCGGAAATGCAGGCCGTCGATGGGGGATTGCGCGCTCATGGCCCGCATATACGCCGCAGCCGTGCCGCTTTCCAGCCCTTGGTCACGGAAAGCGCTTGCGCTCGTCCGAGATAGGGTTTAGGGCGCCCCCACGGATGGGCCGTTAGCTCAGTTGGTAGAGCAGCTGACTCTTAATCAGCTTGTCGAAGGTTCGAATCCTTCACGGCTCACCATCCGTCTCCCTTCGATCGCGTCAGGCTGCAACCCATTGCAGCGGCGCAATTGATTCGGGGTTGACGTATCCCAGAGGCTTGCTTAGTGAGCCTCTCGCAGTGGGCCGGTAGCTCAGTTGGTAGAGCAGCTGACTTTTAATCAGCGGGTCACAGGTTCGAATCCTGTCCGGCTCACCACTGCTTCCCTGATATATTGCTGATGAAGGGGTTTGCCATTCCGGGCGACCTCTCTTCCGAGACCCGTCTTGGCAATGCCCGCAGACCGGCGACTCAACGGGGCGGCGCAAGTTGATCGCGGGCGGCGCAAAGACACTCGGCCATATCCCGCGCCAGACGCGAAGGTTTCTTGGGCGGCAACAGCAGCAATGTGCGAAAGTTGACCGAGGGCCGCATCGGGCGCAGCACCATTCCCCGGTCGGTAAAGCCCGGCGCCGTCAGCGGATCGACGATCCCGCAACCCAGACCCGACAGCACCAGCCCGCAAATCGTGGTGGAATAGGCGGTCTCGACCACCACGCGCGGCGACACACCATGCGCTGCAAAGATCCGTTCGGCCTCGTGTCGGGTGGTATCTTCGGCGGCAAGTGCGACAAAAGGCACGCGGTCCAGATCGGCGGGCAGGATTTCATCCCGCGCCGCCAGAGCGTGGCCGGGCGGCAGCGCGATCATCGCGGGGATCTGCGCAAAGGGGGTGGCGTCCAGCCCGGTCTGGTCAATCTCATCCGCTGTGACGGCCACGTCCAGATGATTGGCCGCCACCTGATCACGCACCACGGAAGAGCCGGCCACAACCAGCGTCACACTCACCTCGGGGTGTTTGCGGCGGAACCGGGCGATGGCATTGGGCACAAGATTGGTGCTGAAGGCAGACAGGCAGCCCAGCCGGACCTCGCCGGTGCCATAATCGCGGATGCGGGCGGCGGCGCTGCGCAGGCGGGCGATACCGGCAAAGGAAATCTCGACCTCGCGGTAGAAAAGCTGCCCCTCGGACGTGGGAACAAGGCGGCCCTTCTCGCGGTCGAAGATGCGGAAACCGACCGCGCGCTCAAGCGCCATGATCGCCTTGCTGACGGCGGGTTGCGAGATGCGCAGCACCTCGGCCGCGCGGGCCGTGGTGCCCCAGGTCATCACGGCATGGAAGGCTTCGATCTGGCGAACGTCCAAAGCTATAACCTAACGGAATAGAAGGCACCCATCTCTATATTGGACGGAATGTTCCTTGCCGGTCAACCTTGAGCGTGACGACAAAGGAGTTCCGTATGCGTGATGAGACACTTTCCCTTCAGAGCGTGCCGGTCAGCACCGAGGGCTATGACAGCCTGACGGTGCCGGTTCATCGGGCGTCCACCATCCTTTACCCCGATGCCGACAGCTTTGCCCGCCGCCTTGGCCGGGGGGCGGATGGCTATGTCTATGGGCTTTACGGCACGCCGACCCACCGGCATCTGGAGGGCAGGATCACGGCCATGCAGCGCGGGGCGCGGACCGTGCTGCTGCCCTCTGGTCAGGCGGCGAATGTCTTTGCCATGTTGGCCGTGCTGAAGACCGGCGACCGGGTGCTGCTGCCCGATACCTGTTATGGCCCGACCCGCGATTTCGCGCAGACCGACCTGCCCGCCTTGGGCATTTCTGCGGCTTTCTACGACCCGACCGACCTTGCGGCCCTGGACGAACAAGCCCCGGGCGCCCGGCTGATCTGGGCGGAAAGCCCCGGTTCCCTGACGCTGGAGATGCAGGATATTGCCGCCATCGTGGCCATTGCCCGCCGTCATGGCGCGCTGACGGGCTGCGACAACACCTGGGCCTCGCCGCTGAACTTCCGCCCGCTGGAGCATGGCGTCGATCTGGTCGCCGAAGCCCTGAGCAAGCATTTCGGCGGCCATTCCGATCTGCTGATGGGATCGGTCACGGTGGCCGACCCGGATTTGGGCCTGCGGATCAAGGCGCAGATGGGCCGATATGGCATCGGCGTGTCCCCCGATGACGTGGCGCTTGTCATGCGTGGGGTCGAGACGATGGCGGTGCGGATGGCGCGCGCCAGCGCGACGGCGCTGCGACTGGCCGGATGGCTGGCAACGCAGCCGCATGTGGCGCAGGTGCTGTATCCGCCGCTTCCGGGCAGCCCGGGGCATGACATCTGGGCGCGCGATTTCCATGGCGCCTCGGGCCTCTTCTCGGTGGCCTTCGATGATCTGGCCGCGCCGCATGTGCTGCCCGCGCTGGATGCGCTGCGGGTCATCTCCATCGGCGCCTCGTTCGGCGGAACGCGCAGTCTGGCCGCGCCTTCAGCCGTCGCGCCGCTGCGCAGCGCCACCCGCTGGACCGGCCCGGAATTCGTGCTGCGCCTGTCGGTCGGCATGGAAGCGCCCGAAGACCTGCAAGACGACCTGACCCGTTTCCTGACCGCGATAGAGACCTGCATCGCGGCGGGCAAGATCAAGAAAAGCTGAACAAAACCAACATATCAACAGGAGAGCCCCAGATGAAACGCCGCAACCTTCTTCAAGGCATGGCCGCCGCCGGTCTTTTGCCCCTTGTGCCAGGTTTTGCGACCCGCGCCCTTGCCGCCCCCGGTGACACGGTGCGTTTCGCCATCGCCAAACCTGCGGGCGACATGAATCCCCATGCCTATAAGGGTCTCTGGGGCGCGCAGGATCTGATCTATGAACCGCTGGTGAAATACGGCCCCGGGGGCGAGATTCAGCCCTGCCTTGCTGCCTCGTGGTCACTGTCCGACGATGGCAAGACGCTTGCACTGGAATTGCAGCCGGGCGTGACCTTTCAGGACGGCACACCCTGGAATGCCGAGGCGATGAAATGGAACCTCGACCGCTGGGTGCCGACGGGCGACCATGACTGGATCAACCACGTCCGGCTGTTCGACCATCTGGAGATCAAGGGCGATCATTCGGTGGTTATGCATTTCAAAGAGGCACCTCTGAGCCTGTTCTTCGAACTCAGCTACACCCAGCCGACGCGCTATCTCAGCCCGGCCTCGGTGGCGGCGGATGGCAGTTTTGACAAGGCCATCGGCACCGGGCCGTGGAAGCTGACCTCGGCCTCGGATAGCCTCTCGGCGTTTGAGCGGTATGAGGGTTACTGGGGCACCGCGCCCGGCTTTGACAAGCTGGAACTGGTGGTCCTGCCGGATTCGCGGGGCCGGATGGCGGCCCTGCGAGCGGGTGACATCGACGTGACGGGGGGTGATTTCATGGCCCCCATCACCGCGAACGAGGCGACCACGCTGAAAGACGCCGGCATCGCGGTTGCGGTGCATTCCGGCATTGCCATGCTTCTGGGCTTCAACCCTGACCGCAACCCGGCTCTGGCCGACAAGCGGGTGCGCAATGCGATCAGCCAGGGCTTTGACCGCGTGGCGATTGCGCAGGTGCTTTACAGCGGGCTGGCGGAACCCGCAGGCAGCATGTTCCCGCCCTCAGTTCCGCTGTCGGGCAATCAGTTTGCCCCCGACGCCCATGATCCCGACGCCGCCCGCGCGCTGCTGGATGCGGCGGGATGGACCGGCGACGGCATCCGCAGCAAGGATGGCGCCGCGCTGAAGGTCGAATTCGTGGTCTCGAACGATCAGATCGCCGGGTCGCGCAGCATGGCCGAGGTGATGCAGGCGCAACTGGCCGAAATCGGCGTCGAACTGACGATCCGCTCTGTCGATCACGCCTCGCGCCACAGCGACATTCCGGCGCGGCAGTATGACATGGCGCTGTTCCTGACCTTCGGCGCCCCCTACGAACCTTTCGGCACCATGATGGGCTATCTCTATTCGCCCTATGACAACGGGGTGGATGGCAAGATGGTGATTGACGCCGCCAACCTCGACCCGCTGATGGAGGCCGCGACGGCAGCAAGCGAGGCGACCGTTCAGGCACAGGTGCAGGCGGTTTATGACTGGATTCACGCCGAAACCGCGCTGGCCCCCCTGCTCTACACGCCCTCGATCTGGGCGCATGGGCCGCGTGTCGAAGGCTTCACCCCGCCGGCGACCGAATATGACACGCCCTATGACGGGCTGATCATCAAGGCGGGTTAGGGCGATGCTGGGTTATGTGACCGGCCGCTTCCGCAATGCGGCCATCCTTCTGGTTCTGGCCTCGATGCTGTGCTTCGGCCTCGTCGTCTCGGCGCCCGGCAATGTCGCGGTGCTGATTGCGGAACTGCGCACCCCGGGCGCGACCTTTGCCCAGATTGCCGAGATCGAAGAGGAGTTGGGTCTGAACGAACTGCTCCCCACCCGCTACTGGCACTGGCTGTCTGGCGTGCCAGCGGGGATTTCGGCATCTCTTACAAGACCGGAGAGGAGGTGGGCGCGGCGATGGCGCGCAGGCTGTCGGTCACGGCAACGCTTCTGGGCGGTGCGGCGATCTTTGCCTGCCTCTTCAGCCTGGCCATGGGGTTTCTGGGCGCCCTGCGGCCGCATGGGGTGGTGGACGGGCTGACCCGGATCGGGGCGCTGATCGGCGCCTCCACCCCGCAGTTCTTCCTTGGCGCCATGCTGATCTATGGCTTCGCGCTTAAACTGGGCTGGTTCCCGACCTTCGGCGACAATCAGGGGCCGCGCAGCTACATCCTGCCATGGATCACGCTGGGAATGCTGCCGGGATGCGTTCTCAGCCGCCTTGTGCGCGTCGGGCTGGAGGAAGAGATGACCCGCCCCTTCGCCCTGACGGCCCGCGCCAAGGGGCTGCGGCGCAATGCGATCCTGTTCCGCGACGCGCTGCCGAATGTCGCCCCGGCCTGGCTGACCGCCTTTGGCGCGCAATTCACTGCCATGACGGTGGGCAGCGTGGTGGTCGAGCCGCTTTTCGCCTGGCCCGGTGTGGGGGCCATGTTCCTGCAAGGCGTGCAGTTCCGCGACTTCATGGTGGTGCAGGCCGGGCTGCTGATCTTCATTTCGTTCTTCATCCTGCTCAATCTGGCGGTGGATATCGCCGTGATGCTGTTTGACCCGAAACTTCGCCGGCAGGGGGACCGCTGATGACCGTTTTCCTGAATTCCGCGCGGCCCTTGCGGGTTTCCCCCGGGCTGGCGCTCTGGATCGTGGCCGGGTTCCTGTTCCTTGGCCTTTTCGGGCCCTGGCTGGTGCCGCATGACCCGCTAAAGCAAAACCTGCTGGCCGCGGGACAGGGTCCGGGGCTGGTGCATTGGCTGGGCACCGACCATCTGGGGCGCGATACGTTCTCGCGGCTGATTGCGGCTGCGAACACCTCTCTGGTGGGCATCACGCTGGTTCTGGGCATCGCGCTGATCATCGGGATCGGGCTGGGCACGCTGGCCGGATACCGCCGCGGCTGGACCGAAGAGGCGATCATGCGGGTGACGGATGTGGGCCTTGCCATGCCGTCGCTGATAATTGCGCTGGCGATGATCGGCATTTTCGGCACCGGCTACTGGAACATGGTCATCGCGCTGGCGCTGGCATGGTGGCCGTCCTTCTGCCGTGTCAGTCGGGCGGTAGTGGTGGGCGTGATGAACAAACCGCATATCGAGGCGTTGCGCGTCATGGGCGCCAGCCCCTTGCGGATCTTCTTCGTCCACCTTCTGCCGACGACGACCGGCTCGGTCCTTGTCTATGCCACCGCCGATGCCGGGGGGCTGGCGCTGTCCATCGCCACCTTGTCGTTCCTTGGCCTTGGCATCCAGCCACCCACCCCGGAGTGGGGCCAGATGCTAGTGGACAGCCTGCCCTATCTGGAAGGCGATCCGCGGCAGGTGATCCTGCCGGGGCTTGCGCTGACCCTTGTCGTTGTCGCCTTCAACTTCCTGGGCGAAGCTATCGCGCTGAACCGGGTGCCGCGCCCCCTGGGCCGCCGCCTGCTGGCCCGCCGCCGGGCCGAGGCCGCCGCCTGGGACAGGCCGCCCAGGGGGCTTGTCACCGGAGAGAAAGCATGAATGCCGTTTATGACATCCGCGACCTGACCGTAGACCTTTACACCCGCAGCGCCGCCGTGCGCGTGGTCGATGGCGTCAGCCTGTCGGTCGCCGCCGGGGAATGCCTTGCCATCGTCGGCGAAAGCGGCAGCGGCAAGACGGTGATGAGCTTTGCCCCCATCGGCCTGATGCCCGAAGGGGTTTCGGTAGGGCTGTCTGGCGGTGCGCAACTGGCCGGGGCCGACCTGATCGGCGGGGACGAGGCTGCGCTGGCCCGTCTGCGCGGGCGCGAAGTGGCGGTGATCTTTCAGGATCCGATGACGGCGCTGAACCCCGCCCGCCGGATCGGCAGCCAGATCGCCGAGGTCTGCACCCTGCACCTTGGCCTGAAGGGCGCTGCCGCCGAGGCGCGGGCGCTGGAGCTGATGCGGCTGGTCGGTATTTCCGACCCCGAGGCGCGGCTTCGGCAGTATCCGCACGAGCTTTCGGGCGGGCTCTGCCAGCGCGTCGTCATCGCCATGGCCATCGCCGCCGAACCGAAACTGCTGATCGCGGATGAGCCGACGACGGCGCTGGATGTGACGGTGCAGGCGCAGATTCTAGACCTGCTGCGCGACCTGCGCGCGCGGATGGGCATGGCGATGATCCTGATCACCCATGACATCGGGGTGGTGGCCAATGCCGCCGACCGCGTGGCGGTGATGTATGCCGGACGGCTGGCCGAGGTGGGGCCGGTGGATCAGGTGCTGCGCGCGCCGACCCATCCGTATACCCGTGCATTGATCGACGCGATTCCGCGCCCCGAAGACCCGGTGGGCAGCCCGTTCCGCGGCCTGCCCGGGATGCCGCCACAACTGGCCGGACCGATCGGCGGCTGTGCCTTTGCGCCGCGCTGCCCGCGCGCCACGCCCGGCTGCGCCACGCTGCGCCCGCCGATGCGGGCGGTCGCCGGAACCCCGGGCTGGCAGGCCGCCTGTCACCACCTGACCCTTGCCGTCATCCCGAAGGGAGCTGCCGCATGACCACGCCCGTTCTGGAGGTTCGCAACCTTGTCACCCATTTCCGCAGCGTCGAGCGCGGCAAGACGATCAAGGCCGTCGATGGTGTCAGCCTGCATCTGAACGCGGGCGAGATCGTCGGCCTGATCGGCGAATCTGGCTGTGGCAAATCCACCCTAAGCCGGTCGATCGTCGGGTTGGCCACGCCCAATTCGGGGCAGATCGTGCTGGACGGCACCGATCTGTCTACCCTCAGGGGCAGCGCCCTGCGCCGCACGCGGTCGGCCATTCAATATGTGTTTCAGGATCCCTATTCCTCGCTCAACAATCGCCAGACCATCGGCGAGGCGCTGGAAGAGGCATTGGTCATCGCAGGGCTGCCCGCCGAACGCCGCGGTGCGCGGACCACTGAACTGCTGGACCATGTGGGTCTGCCCGCCGCCATCGCGCCCCGCTATGGGCGGGAACTGTCGGGCGGGCAGCGTCAGCGCGTCGCCATTGCCCGCGCGCTGGCGATGAACCCGCGCGTCCTGATCGCGGATGAGCCGGTCAGCGCGCTGGACCTGTCGGTCCGGGCGCAGGTGATGAACCTGTTCTTCGATCTCAGCCGCAATCTGGGGGTGGCCTGCCTGCTGGTCGCCCATGATCTGGCGCTGGTCCGGCAGGCGGCCAGCCGCAATTATGTGATGTATCTGGGCAAGATCGTCGAAGAGGGCGCCTCGACCCAGCTATACGGCGACCCGCGCCATCCCTATTCGCGCGCACTTCTCGCTTCGGCGCCCAGCCCCGACCCGGTGGCGGAACGCGCCCGGCCGCGCGTTCCCCTCACCGGAGAATTGCCCAGCCCGACCAATCCGCCGTCGGGCTGCCGGTTCCGCACCCGCTGCCCCGTGGCGCAGGCGGCCTGCACCGCAACCCTTCCCCCGCCGGTCGAGGTGGCAACCGGCCATCGTGCGGCCTGCCTGTTCGAGGGGGCCTGATGGCAGAGATTTCCAACCTGACGATCGCACAGCTTTCGGCGTTGATCCGGGGCGGGCACCTGTCACCGGCAACGCTTGTGCAGACCTGCCTTGACCGGATCGCGGCCTTCGACCCGCACCTGCACGCGGTGAACAGCCTGCGTGCCGAAGCCGCGCTGGATGAGGCGCGGCAGGCGGCGGATGAGATCGCCCGGGGCGGCTGGCGCGGGCCGCTGCACGGTATCCCCGTCGGCATCAAGGATCTGATCGACGTGGCGGGCCTGCCCACCACCGTGCAGGCGGCGCATCGGCGCGGCCATATGGCCAGCGGGGATGCAGCGGTGGTGCAGCGGCTGAAAACCGCAGGCGCGGTCATTCTGGGCAAACTCGCCACGCATAAATATGCGGTGGGCCTGAACGAGGACGCTGCCTTTCCCGCCGTGCGCAACCCATGGGATTTGTCGCGCGATCCCTGCGGGTCGTCTTCGGGCTCTGCCGTTGCAGTGGCGGTGGGGCTGTGTCCCGGGGCGGTGGGCAGCGATACGGCGGGGTCCATCCGTGACCCTGCGGCATGGTGCGGCGTGGCGGGGCTGAAGCCGACCGACGGGCTGATTGCCACCGGCGGCCTGTTGCCGCTGTCGCGCAGCATGGATTGCATCGGCCCGATGGCCCGGACCGCCGCGGATTGCGCGCTGATGCTGGAGGCGATGGGGGGGCCGCCGGTCGCGCCCGATCTGCCCGACCTGCGGGGATGCCGGATCGGACTGCCGCGCCATGTCTATCCGGACCACGCCACGCTTGACCCCGAGGTGGCAGCGGCCACCGAAGCCACGATCGCGCTTTTGCGCGATCTCGGCGCCACTGTGACTGAGGTGCGCCTGCCCGATTTCACCGAAATGGGCCGCATCGCGCGCCGCATCACCTGGCCCGAGGAAACCGCCGAACACGGCGCCGAACTCGACGGCTGGCCCGACCGTTTCTCGGCCACGGCGCGGGCGCGGCTGGCGGATGGCAGGTCCATCCCGGCGCCCGATTATATCACCGCCCTCGGCCAGCGGCGCAACATGTGGGCCGCGGTTGCGGCGGTCATGTCCGAGACCGAACTGTTGTTCTTACCCACCATGCTGACCCCGGCGCAGCCCCTTGGCTATGAGAGCGGCCCCATGGGGGAGGTTGACCTGTCGCTTGCCCGCCCCTTCAACCTGACCGGAAATCCCGCCCTGTCCTTCTGCATCGGCCTGACCCGGCAGGGTCTGCCCATCGGCGGGCAGCTTGTGGCCGGGTGGCATGACGATGCACGGCTGTTGCAGGTTGCCACGACCCTCGAGCGCGCCATGGGGGTGGAGGCGTGGCGCAAACTTGACCCGGGTTTGCCGACCGGCCCGTGCCAGCTTGATCACAGGACGCGCGTCAGGTGAGGAATGCGCCGCGGCCCTCGGGAACAAGTGAAAGGGTCTGAGCCGCCGCCCTGCTTGCTGCCCAGACAAGCAAGGCGGTTTCGGCGCCCGCTGACCCTAGCCCAAGGCCAGAGCGCGGATCTTTGGCCCATCGAAATTCCCGCCGCACAGAAGGACGATATTGGTCTTGCCCGCCGTCCTTTCCCCCAGCTTGCGGAACGCCGCCATGGCCAAGCCAGCGGCGCCTTCGACCAGAAGCGTTTCGTCCTGTGCAAGGCTGCGCAGCGCCGAAAGGATTTCGCCTTCGGAACAGGTCACCACCTCATCCACCACAGCTTGCGCCAGCGGCAGAGTCAGCGTGCCCTCGTCGATGCCGCCCGCCACCGCATCGGCCAAGGTATCCAGATGATCGCATTCCACGACCCGCCCGGCCTGCATCGAAAGCGCCAGCGCCTGCGAGGCTTCGGCAGCGGCACCGATGATGCGTGTGCTGGGCGAGAAGGCTTTGATCACCGCACCGATACCGCTGATCAGACCGCCGCCACCCATGGCGATGACGAGGTTGTCGATCTGCCCCGCCTGCTCCAGAAGCTCCAGCCCGATGGTGCCCTGACCCGCGATCACATCGGCATCATTATAGGGCGAGATATAGCGCGCACCCGTCTTGTGCGCGAGGGTCTGGGCGTGCTGCTCGGCCAGGCCGGTTTCGGCGCCGTATAGGACGACCTCGACACCATGGGACCGGATCTTTGCCAGCTTTTCCGGCACGACGCTTTCCGGCAGGACGACCGTCAGCTTGCGCCCCAGCGATTGCGCTGCACGGGCCGCCCCGATGCCGTGATTGCCGGATGACGCCGTGATCAGCGCCTGCCCGGCGGGAACCGCCGTCATCACCGAAGCCGCCCCGCGGATCTTGAACGAGCCGGTAAGCTGAAAATTCTCGGCCTTGAACCAAAGCCCCTCGCGCCGGGCGGGCAAGAGCGGCGTTTCCTGAATATGCGCCCGGATACGGCGCCGGGCCATGACGGAACGCGCGGCAGAGGCAAGGATCAGGTCGGTCACTGGGCGGTGCCTTTCGCGCGGGAGAGGACGGAACGCGCCATCGCAATGTCTTGCGTGGCAACGCCGGTAAGGTCGGCAATCGTGATATCGTCCGGGGATCGGCGCCCCGCAGCCCGGCCCGAAAGGATCGCACCCAATTCGGCGCAATCGCCGGGCCCGATCAGCCCCGCCGCGCGGGCATGGGCAAATTCGCCATGGTCCAGCGATTGCGACAGGCTGTCGGCGACGCGCAATTGTGCCCGAACGACCAGCGCGGTTTCCAGTTCCTGCTTGCCGGGGCTGTCAGCGCCGATGGCGGTGATATGGCAGCCGGGGCGCACCCAATCGGCGCGAACAAGCGGGGCGTTGGCGGGGGTGGCCGTCACGATCACATCGGCGCCGCGGCAGGCGGTTTCAAGATCGGGGGCGATTGTCACCCCCTCCAGCCGGGCAACCAGCGCCGCCACACGGTCCGGGTTGCGGCCCCAGATGGCAATATCGGCCGCCGGCGCCAGATGCCGCAGCGACCGGGCCAGCCAATAGCCCTGTGTGCCGCTGCCAACGATCAGGAACCGCCGGGCATCCGGACGGCAAAGCGCGAGGCTGGCCACCGCACCGCCCAGCCCGGTGCGCAGATCGGTCAGATAGCCCTCATCGGCCAGAAGCGCCTGCATCTGCCCGGTCAACGCCGAAAAGACCAGCACAACCCCGGTGCTGGAGGGCAGGCCCTTTGCCGGGTTGTCATAAAAACCCGAAGCGATCTTGACGGCAAAGACCTCATCCCCGGCGATATGGCCGAATTTGATATGACAATCGCCATGGGCCGCGGGAAAGCCCAGATGGCCCACCGGCGGCAGGTTGGCGCGCCCGTCGGAGATGGCCCGATAGGCGTCGCGCACGGCCTCGGCCATTTCGGAATCGACGGTGACCAAGGCTTCGATCTGAGTTCGGGAAAGCTGGATCATGGTTTCCTCAAGCGCCAAGCGCCAGAACGGCGGCCCGGGCCAACAGGGCTGCCCCCGGCGCGATGGCCGCGTCATTGAAATCGTATTTCGGCTGATGCAGACCCGCTTCGGGGGCAAGCGCACCATTGCCCAGAAAGGCATAGGCACCGGGCAGCACGCCCAGAAACTCGCCGAAATCATCTCCGGCCATTACCGGCGGCGGCGGCGCGATCAGGGCTTCGCCCGCCGCCTGCCGCAGGATGTCGCGCTCGGCCCCTGTGTTCACCACCGGGCTGCAGGCATTGGGATCAAAGTCGAGGGTCCAGTCGCAGGCCGCCATCCCTGCCGCCGCCTCGGCCACCGCCGCCACCCTGTCGCGCAAATGCCCCAGCGTCTGGGCGCGGAAGGCGCGCAGCGTGCCGGTCAACTCGGCCTCTTGCGGGATGATGTTCTGCGCATGGCCGCCGCGAAAGCTGCCCACCGTGACCACCGCCGCCTCCATCGGATCGACCGAACGCGCCACGGCCTGCTGGATGCCGGTCATGAAATGCCCACCGGCCAGCAGCGGATCGCCCGTCAGATGCGGCATCGAGGCATGGCCGCCCGCCGCGCTGAACCGCAGCGAAAACTCAGCCGTGCCCGCCATGACCGGGCCGTCATGCACCGCAACTGCTCCCGTGGGCAGGCCGGGCCAATTGTGCAGACCAAAGATCCGGTCCATCGGAAAACGCCGCAGCAAACCGTCATCCAGCATCATCCGGGCACCGCCATACCGCTCTTCGGCGTGCTGGAAGATCAGATGGACCCGCCCGGCAAAATCCTGCCGCCGCAGGATCATCGCCGCACCCAGAAGGATCGTCATATGGCCGTCATGGCCACAGGCGTGCATCACGCCGGGCGCTTGCGACTGATGCGGCAAACCCGTCAGCTCGGTGATCGCCAGCGCGTCCATATCGGCACGCAGCCCCACGGCGGGACCGTCGCCGTTCCCGACCGTGGCCACCAACCCGTGCCCGCCGATGCCGGTGACCACGGGCAAGCCCAGCCCGGCCAGCCTTGCCGCCAGAAACTCTGCCGTCCGCACCTCGGCGCAGGACAGTTCGGGATGCCGGTGCAGGTGGCGGCGCATCTCCACCAGTTGCTCCAGCTCGCTTGGCGACAGCATGGCGCCTCCATGGATTATCTTGTCCAATTTATACATACTGGTATAAATCCCGCAAGCTTAACGCGAGATGCCCATGCCCCTTTCCGCCTTTCACCCGCTTTGCGACGCCATCGCGCTGTTGTTGCAGCCGCAGGCCGAGGTGGTGTTGCATGATCTGGCGACCGAAACGGTGGCCCATATCGCCAACCCCTTCTCGCGGCGGGACATCGGCGAGCCGTCCTTGCTGCATGAGATCGACTTTCGCCCCGATGTCGCGGTGATCGGCCCCTATGAAAAGGTGAATTTCGATGGCCGGCGCCTGAAATCGGTCAGCGCGGTGCTGCGCGATCCGGGCGGGCGGGCGATTGGCGTCTTGTGCATCAATCTTGATGTCACCCACCTGCACACTGCGATCGAACTTCTGACCAATCTGACCCGCCTGCCTGCGGGCGCCGGTCAGCCCGCCGTGCTGTTCCATGAAGATTGGCACGAAAGGATCAATCAATATGTCCACGGCTGGACCGCGCGCAATGGCACCTCTGTTGCCGATCTCAGCCGGGCGCAAAAGCGCCAACTGGTGGGCGAACTCGCATCGGACGGCGCCTTTGGCGGCAGACATGCTGCGGCCTATATCTCGCGCGTGCTGCAGATGAGCCGGGCAAGCGTCTATAACTATCTGCGCGCCGCCAAGGGCGGCGGAACAACGGAAGGCTGAGGAATGGAACTGCAAACCGGGTTGAGCAACGGAACCGTCGTGACCTTTGCCGGCGGCAGTCTTGGCGAAACCGCGCGGGTGGTCTTTGCGACAGAGGTCGCCCGCGAGCATCTGGCGGTGACCGACCGCAGCCCGTTTCACCCGCAAAGCCTGTCCTGGCCGGATCAGCCCGGCGACCGCGGCTGGCTGATCCTGGCCGACGGGCGGCGGGCCACGGTGCTTGACAGCCGCGAGGCGCTGTTGAACCGGGCGACCGGCATTCTGGCGACGGGTGATGCCGCAAGGGCGCTGAAGCGCGGCGATCCCGACATCGCCGCGGTGGTCCTGCATGTGCTGGACGCCGCAGTTGCCCCGGGCGAGGTCGTCACGCTGGAGGTGGACGGGCCGTTCCGCCACGCGCTTTCGTTGCAGCATACCGGCGTGCATCTGGCGGCGCTGGCTCTGAACCAATGCGCGGCACCCTTCTGGACGAAGACCCCGGACGACACAGACAGTCTTGGCGCGCCCAATCTCGACAAGGCGGCTGTGACGCAATCACAGATCGGGGCTGATGCCTCGACCGACGGCTATCGCTTGGGCAAATCGCTGCGCAAGAAGGGTTTTGATGCGGCGGCTTTCCTGTCCGATCTGCCCGGTCGGGCGGCGGCGATCAATGAAACCCTGCGCCAGATGCTCACGACGCCTGCCCCTGTGGTGCTGACCCCCGGCGAAGGCCCCCTTGGCGACCGTCGCCTGTGGTCAACCCACCTGAACGGTGTCGAGGTGTCGATGCCCTGCGGCGGCACGCATGTTGCCCGGCTCTCGGACCTCGCGGCGGTCGAGGTTTCCCTCGCCCCGACCGAAGACGGCTTTGTCATGGTGACCCAAAGCAGGGCAGCCACCACCGCCTCCTGACCCCTGGCCAGGCCCCCTCAGACCTCAACCGTTCCGAGCACCTGCTCTGCGACGGCGCCGGAGCGGAGCATGTCTTCGAGCGTGAGCGAGTCGATGATGACGAGGTAGGACCAGAACACCTCGGCAAAGACCTTGCGGATGCGGCAGCTTGCCTCGTCCACGCAGTCCTCGCAGCGTTGGTAGGCGCGGCGCGACAGGCAGGGCAGCGGCGCAATCGGCCCGTCGATGGTGCGCAGGAGTTCGGAAATTGACACTTCGCCGGGCGCCTTGATCAGGCTGTAACCGCCCGAGCGGCCGCGGATCGAGGCGATGATCCCGGCATTGCGCACTTCCAGCAGGATATGCTCGAGAAACCGCTTCGGCGTGCCGGAGCGCCGGGCGATCTCTTCGATCGTCAGCGGCTCGGGCCGCGGCTTGGCGGCCTCGTCGGCAAGGGTCAGCAGCGCCTTCAGCGCATATTTCATCTTCTGCGTGATCATTCCCGAACGCTAGGCGGTTAACAGCGCGGAATCAACGGAGGGAATGCCTGCCATCGCCCGCAAAACCGGCAGAATCCCTTGCACAGAGCCGATTTTTCCGTGCGGCAGAAGCCTTTGCCATTTTACACGATAAGAACGGTAGACATTTGCGTTTTTTGGTGCATTCTAGGGGACACGCCGCCCTCGGGGCGCCCAAGCTGTAGACGGAATTGATACGATGGAACCGCTGGATCTGATCGACCGGAAGATTGTCGCCGAATTGATGCGCGATTCGACGCTTGCCGTGGCCCAGATCGCCGACCGGGTCGGCCTGTCGCAAACCCCGTGCTGGAAACGCATCCAGAAGCTTGAGGCGACGGGCGTTCTGACCGGGCGTGTGGCCCTGGCAGATCCGGCCAAGCTGGGATTCGGCCTGACGGTCTTTGTCGGCATCGAGGCGCCCGACCACTCGGCGGAATGGCGCGAGACTTTCGCCCGTGCCACCGAATCGCTGCCGCAGATCCTTGAGGTTTACCGGACGGCGGGACAGGTGGATTACCTGCTGCGGATCGCCGTGCCCGACATGCCGGCCTTCGATGCGCTTTACAAGCGGCTGACAGATGCCGTGGCGATCAAGAACGTCACCTCACATTTCGCGCTTGAGCGGATCAAGTTCACCACCGCCTATCCGGTCAACACCACTGTGCGTTGAGAGAAGGCCATTCTCTTTCGCCGCCGAAGTTTGGAATCGATAATCACGACTTGTCTAGTAGATTTAACTATCGCCAGAATCGGGGAAGGAGACCCGAAGTGACCAAGACCCTGATCGTTCCCGGACTTGACGGCTCTGCCGCCCCGCATTGGCAACATTGGTGGGCGGCGACGGAACATGACGCGCTGATGGTTGAGCTTTCCGACCCGTCCCGTCCCTCTCCTGCGGTGTGGGAAGCGGAACTGGCAGGGATGATCCTGCGCCATCCCGACAGCATTCTGGTCGGCCATTCGCTGGGCGCGATCCTGATTGCGCGGATCTTGGCGCGCTGGCCGCAATTGCAGGTGCGCGCCGCCCTGCTGGTCGCCCCGGCCGAGACGGAGGGCGCCGACCGGATCGGCCATTTCGGCCCGATCCCGCAACTGCCCTTCGACATTCCGGCAACCGTCGTGGCCAGCCGCAACGATCCGTGGATGAGCCTTGCCCGCGCCAGCCATCTTGCCCGCGCCTGGGGCAGCGATCTGCTCGATCTGGGCTTTGTCGGCCATATCAATGTTGCCTCGGGCTTTGGCCCCTGGGCCGAGGGCAAGGCTGTGCGCGACGACCTTGCGTTGCGGTCGGGTCCGGTCCTGCCGCGCAACCGGCTTGAACGGAGACTTGCCCGATGAACCGCCTGTTCCGCCGCCCCGAACCCGGAAAATCGGACCGCGCCGCCCTGTTGGCCTTTGCGCTGATCTATGTGTTTGCGCTGGTCCTTGTGTTGGCACCTGAAACATTTCTTGGCACCTGAAAGGAGAAAACCGATGTTTGACGGACATTTCGACCCCGCCTTTCACGAAGCTTTCCGCACAAGAGATGACAGCGACGAACCGCTGTCGATGCCCGCATGGCTGGCCGCGCTGACGGTGGCGGCCTCGATCGGGCTTCTGGGGGCGATCTGGGCCCTTGCCCTGGCCTGACCGGACAGCCGCCCGGACAACAGGCCCGCCGGACCTTTGCCACAGGTGCGGATGGCCCATTCCGGGGCTTGGCCGTGCCGAAAGCCTCGCTAGACTGCGCTGGAAACCGGAATCTTCCGGGCAGGTTTGGTAAGCGGTCCGGGGGCAGCGATGGCGGGTGAACTGACCGCGGCGGCAGAGGTGGCGGCGCAACATGGTGGTGGTGTCGATCTGACCTCGGTCGTCGTGCTGCTGGCGGCGGCGGTGGTTGCCGTGCCGCTGTTCCGGCGCGCCGGGCTTGGCTCGGTTCTGGGTTATCTCGCGGCCGGGCTGGCCATTGGTCCCTATGGGCTGGGTTTCTTTCACGACGCGCAATCGGTGATCCATGTCGCCGAACTGGGCGTTGTCCTGTTCCTGTTCATCATCGGGCTGGAAATGCAGCCCTCGCGGCTGTGGTCGATGCGGGGCGAGATCTTCGGTCTGGGTCTGGCGCAGGTGGTGCTGGCGATTGCCGCGCTGATCTGGGTCGGCATCACGCTGGGCTATCCTGTCACCGCCAGTTTTGTGGCGGGCACCGGCTTTGTGCTGACCTCCACCGCCATTGTGATGCAGGTGCTTGAGGAACGCGGCCAGATGGGCCTGCCCAAGGGGCGGAGGATCGTCGCCATTCTGCTGTTGGAGGATCTGGCCATCGTGCCGCTTTTGGCGCTGGTGGCTTTCCTTGCGCCGGGTGGGGCCGAGGCGACGCTGGCCGACCGGCTGATCAGCGTGGGCATCGGACTTGCCGCGATTGCGGTGCTGGTGGTCGCCGGGCGCTATCTCTTGGACCCGATGTTCCGCCTTCTTGCCCGGTTCGGCGCGCGGGAAGTGATGACGGCAGCCGCCCTTCTGGTGGTGCTGGGCGCGGCGGTGCTGATGCAGGGGGGCGGGCTGTCGATGGCGATGGGCGCCTTCCTTGCCGGGGTTCTGCTGTCGGAAAGCAGCTTTCGTCATCAGCTTGAGGCCGATGTCGAGCCGTTCCGCGGCCTGCTTCTGGGCCTGTTCTTCCTAGGCGTCGGCATGGCGCTGGACCTTGAGATCATCGCGCGAAACTGGGCGATCATCCTTGTCAGCGTGCCTGCCTTCATGGCGCTGAAGATGCTGGTGATCTACGGTGTCGCCCGTGCCACCAAGGCCGGCCATGCCGAGGCGCTGGAACGCGCCGTCCTGATGGCACAGGGGGGCGAATTCGCCTTTGTCCTTTACGCCACCGCCACGCAATTCGGGATTCTGGAACCCGAATGGAATGCCAATCTGGCCGCCATCATCATCGTCTCGATGGCGCTGACGCCGCTGATGCTGATTCTGCATGACCGGCTTGTGCCGCAAAAGGCCGCGTCTCTGGATGGGGTCGAGGCGGCGCATGACCTTGCCGCGCGGGTGCTGATGATCGGCTTTGGCCGGATGGGCCAGATCATCAGCCAACCCCTCTTGCAGCGCGGGCATTCGATTTCGATCATCGATACCGATGCGCAGTCGATCCGCGATGCGGGGGAATATGGCTTCAAGGTCTGGTATGGCGATGGCACGCGGCTGGACATCCTGCACGCTGCTGGCGCGGCGAATGCCAGTCTGGTCATCGTCGCCATAGACAATGCCGAGGCCACGACGAAGATCGTCGAGGTGATCAAGCACGCGTTTCCGCTGGTTCCGGTTGTGGCCCGCGCCTATGACCGCCAGCACGCGCTGGCGCTGGTCAAGGCCGGGGTCGATTTCCAGATGCGCGAGACCTTTGAAAGCGCGCTGGCCATGGCGGGGGCGGCGCTGGACCGGCTGGGCGACAGCCCCGAAGAGGTGGCCGAGCTGATCGCCAGCATCCGCAGCCGCGACATGGACCGTTTCGCGCTGGAATGCGTCGGCGGGGTCGAGGCCGGGATCAGCCTGCTTCTGGGCAACAAGGATCAGCCTGCCGCCGGTCACTGACCCCGGCGGATCAGGTCGGCGGCGCGTTCGGCGATCATGATGGTCGGCGCATTGGTGTTGCCGCTGACCAGACGCGGCATGACCGAGGCATCGACCACCCGCAGCCCGGTGACACCGCGCACCCGCAACCCGGGGTCCAGAACCGAGGCGGCATCGCTGCCCATGCGGCAGGTGCCGACGGGGTGATAGATCGTGTCGGCCCGGGCGCGGATATGCCGCTCCCATTCGGCATCGTCCATGCCGTCGCGCAGCCCGAACATCTCGCGCCCCAGATGGGGTTGCAGCGCAGGCGCCCGCATCAACGCCCGGGTCAGTTTCGCCCCGGCGATGGTGGTGGCCAGATCGCGCGGGTCCGACAGAAAGCGCGGGTCGATCAGCGGGGCCGCCAGCGGATCGGACGAGGCCAGCCGCACTTGCCCGCGCGAATGGGGCCGCAGGGTGCAGACATGGCAGCAGAACCCATGGCCCCAATGCAGCCGCCGCGCGTGGTCGTCCACGATGCCGATGACGAAATGCAACTGAATGTCGGGCCGCTCCACCCCCGGCGCGCTACGCAGAAAGCCTGCGCCTTCGGCAAAGGGCGTGGTCAGCATCCCCCGCCCGTGGCGCGCCCAGTTCAGGATATGCCCCGGCATCGCCGCCGCCGCGCGCAGGCTGAAGCCGAAACTGTCGGTGTCGGGGCTTTTCCACGACAGGATGAAGTCGAGATGGTCTTGCAGGTTCTGCCCCACCGCAGGCAGGTCATGCAGCACCGGCAGGCCCATCTGCCGCAGGTGGTCACCCGGACCGATGCCGGACAGCATCAGCAGTTGCGGCGAACCGAAAGCGCCTGCCGACAGGATCACCTCGCGCCGGGCCAGAACCTGCCGCTCTTCTCCGCTGCGGCGATAGGCAAGCCCCGTCGCGCGGCGCCCGTCGAACAGCACACGCGCGGCTTGCGCCCTTGTGATCACATGCAGATTCGGGCGCTGCATCACCGGATGCAGATAGGCCGCTGCCGCCGAACACCGCTCCCCCTTGTGGGGGCCGGAATGGAATTGCGTGACCTGATACAGGCCAACCCCTTCATTGTCGCCGCGGTTGAAATCCTCGGTCACCGGATGCTGCATCTGCCGGGCGGCTTCGACAAAGGCGCGGCTGGCGGGGCGGGGGTCGGGCTGGTCGGCCACCTGCAAGGGACCGTCGGCGCCATGCAGGGCATCGGCACCACGCGCATTCCCCTCGGCCCGCAGGAAATACGGCAGCACATCGTCCCAACCCCAGCCGGTCGCCCCCTCCGCCACCCAGCCGTCATAGTCCTGCCGCTGGCCCCGGATATACAGCATGGCATTGATCGCCGATGACCCGCCCAGCGCGCGGCCGCGCGGCTGATAACCGCGCCTGCCGTTCAGCCCGGGCTGCGGCACGGTATGGAACGCCCAGTTGTTGATCCTTGGCCGCCCCGGCAGCATAGCCACCGTGCCCGCGGGCAGCCGCACCGGCAATCCGTCGCCCCGACCCCCGGCCTCGATCAGGCAGACGGTCACGGCAGGGTCTTCCGACAACCGCGCCGCCAGCACCGAACCGGCGGAACCGCCGCCCGCAATCACGAAGTCAAACATCCCGGCCATGTCGGACCCTCCTCCGATTGCGGCGATTGTTACCACCACCCGCCAAGGGCAAAAGCCCTGCCGCAGCGTCACGGCGATTGACGCGGCCCCTGCCGATGCGGGATGACGGTCTGGCCCCTTGCGAGAACCGCCATGCCCCCCACCCGCCTTGTGATCTTTGACTGTGACGGCGTGCTGATCGACAGCGAGATGATCTCGGCCCGGATGCTGGTCGAAGAACTGTCGCGGCTGGGCCTGTCGATCGACCTTGACTATGTGGCGCGGCATTTTCTGGGCCGGTCTTACCCGGTGGTGATGGAGACGATCCGGCGCGAATTCGGGCTGGACCTGCCCCCCGCCTTTGAAGACCGCTACCGCGAGCGGCTGCTGGCGGCGTTTCAGACCGATCTGCGGATCATGCCCGGCGTGCGCGAGGTGATCGAGGGGCTGGCGCTGCCCTGCTGTGTCGCCACCTCCTCCTCGCCCCGGCGGGTGGCGATGTCGCTGGCGCATGTCGGGCTGGCACCGCTGGTCGCGGGGCGGGTGTTCACCGCAACCCAGGTCAGCCGGGGCAAGCCCGCGCCGGACCTGTTCCTTTTCGCCGCTGCACAGATGGGCGTCGCCCCCGCCGATTGCCTTGTGATCGAAGACAGCCTGACCGGCATCCGCGCCGCGCGTGCCGCCGGGATGCCGGTCTGGCGCTTTACCGGCGGCAGCCATCTGAAGGGCCGCGACGGGCCGGAGCCCGAGGACGCGCGGCCGGATGCCCGGTTTTCTTCCTTCGCCGATTTTGCCACACTGGCCCCCGAATTGATGAGACCCACATGACCCGCCCCGAACACGAACCATCCCCCCAGGATGACGCCGCCCGCGCCGGCTGGCTTTCCTATGTCGGCGGGCTGACACAGGATCAGATCGCTGCCGAACTGGGGGTCAGCCGCCAACGGGCGCAGCGCCTTGTCAGCCGCGCCATGGCCGAGGGGCTGATCCATGTCCGGCTGAACCACCGGATCGGCGCCTGCCTTGACCTTGAGGCGCGGCTGACCGACCGTTTCGGGCTGACACGCTGCCGTGTGGTGCCGGGCCTTGGCGCGGGGGGTGATCCGGTGCGCGCCATCTCACCCGCCGCCGCCGCCGAGCTTGAGCGGTTTCTGGGCATGGCCGAACCGCTGACCGTGGCGCTGGGCACCGGGCGGGCGCTGCGCGGCATGGTCGATGCCATGACCCCGATGGATGCCGACCAGCACCGGCTTGTCTCGCTGATCGGCAATATCGCCCCGGACGGATCGGCCAGTTTCTTTGACGTGGTGATGCGGATTGCCGACAAGGTGCGCGCGCCGCATTACCCGATGCCGGTGCCGGTGATCAGCCCCACCCCCGAAGAGAATGCCGCCTTTCACGCCCTGCCGCCGGTGCGGCGGGTGATCGACCTGGCCCGCGCCGCCGATGTTGTCTTCGTCGGCGTCGGCCAGATGTCGGGCGACGCGCCCCTGCTGAAAGACGGATTCGTCAGCCGCAGCGAGCTGGACGAAATGCAGGCGGCCGGGGCCGTGGGCGAGGTGGCAGGCTGGGTCTATGATTCGGCGGGCATATACCTTGACCTTGGCACCAACCGCCGCACCGGCGGGGTGCGCGTGGCCCCCGGCCTGCCGCGCCCGGCCATTGGAATTGCGGGCGGTCCGTCCAAGGTGGCGGCCATTGCTGCGGCGCTGCAATCGCGCATTCTCAATGGCTTGGTCACCGATGAACCCACGGCACAGGCCATTCTGAACCGCTGATCCTTTCGCAGTTGCGGCGGAAGAGGGGGCTTGACGGCTGCCACCCTCATGTGAGCATTTACCCACCAAGCGATGATTTGCTCATTCGCTTTCAAGGGAGGAAACCATGAACAACACGCTCCGCGCCCTTTTGGGCGCGACGGCCTTGCTTACCCTTTCGACGGGCGCCTGGGCCGAAACCACCATCACCGTTGCCACCGTGAACAACGGCGACATGATCCGTATGCAGGGTCTGATGGACGATTTCTATGCCAAGAACCCCGACATCAAGGTCGAGTGGGTGACGCTGGAAGAGAACGTCCTGCGCCAGAAGGTGACCACCGATATCGCCACCAAGGGTGGCCAGTTCGACGTGCTGACCATCGGCACCTATGAAGTTCCGATCTGGGGCAATGCCGGCTGGCTGGTGTCGCTGAACGACCTGCCCGCCGAATATGACGCCGATGACCTGTTGCCCGCCATCCGCGGCGGCCTGACCGTGAACGGCGAGCTTTATGCGTCGCCCTTCTACGGCGAATCCTCGATGGTGATGTATCGCAAGGATCTGATGGAAGCCGCCGGGCTGACCATGCCCGACGCGCCGACCTGGGCCGACATCAAGACCGCCGCCGCCGCCATGACCAACAAGGACGCCGAAATCTACGGCATCTGCCTGCGTGGCAAGGCCGGCTGGGGCGAGAACATGGCATTCCTGACCGCCATGTCCAACTCGTTCGGGGCCAAGTGGTTCGACATGGACTGGAAGCCGCAATTCGACGGCCAGCCGTGGAAAGACACGCTGAACTTCTATCTTGACCTGATGAACAACTATGGCCCGCCCGGCGCCTCGAACAACGGGTTCAACGAAAACCTCGCGCTGTTCCAGCAGGGCAAATGCGGCATGTGGATCGACGCCACTGTCGCCGCCTCGTTCGTGACCGGCAAGGACAGCACCGTGGCCGACAAGGTTGGCTTTGCGCTGGCCCCCGACAACGGTCTGGGCAAGCGCGGCAACTGGCTCTGGGCATGGTCGCTGGCGATCCCGGCGGGTTCGCAAAAGGTGGATGCCGCCAAGGCTTTCGTCAACTGGGCGACCAACAAGGACTATCTGGCACTCGTCGCCTCGAAAGAGGGCTGGGCGAACGTTCCTCCGGGCACCCGGACCTCGCTCTATTCCAACCCGGAATATGCGGCGATCCCGTTTGCCAAGATGACGATCGACAGCATCAACGCGGCTGACCCGACCAAGCCGACCGTGGACCCGGTGCCCTATACCGGCGTGCAATTCGTGGCGATCCCGGAATTCCAGGGCCTTGCCACGGCGGTTGGCCAACAGTTCTCGGCGGCGCTGGCCGGTTCGACCTCGGCGGATGATGCGCTGGCTGCGGCTCAGGAACTGGCCGTGACCGAGATGACCAAGGCCGGTTACATCAAGTAAGCGGTCCTCCCCGGGCGGGGCGCCACTCCCGGGCGGCCCCGCCCACCTCTTTCCCTTTCATTCAAGGTCTGTCCCATGGCCACCGCGCATTCCCGCACCGCCGCGCGCCTGATGGTGTCGCCTGCCGTGATCCTGTTGTTCCTGTGGATGATCGTTCCGCTTGGTATGACGATCTGGTTCAGCTTTCTGCGCTACAATCTGCTGACCCCCGGAAACGAGTCCTTCGCGGGCTTTGACAACTACTATTACTTCCTGACCAATGCCGCCTTCTGGCAGGCGCTGACCAACACGTTGACGCTTGTTCTGGGCGTGCTGGCCATCACGGTGATCGGGGGCGTTCTGCTGGCGCTCTTGCTGGATCAGCCGTTCTGGGGTCAGGGCGTGGTGCGCGTCATGGTGATCGCGCCGTTCTTCGTGATGCCCACCGTTTCGGCGCTGGTCTGGAAGAACATGTTCATGAATCCCGTGAACGGCATGTTCGCCCATATCGCCAAGACGCTGGGCCTTCAGCCCTTCGACTTTCTGGCCCATGCGCCGCTGGCCTCGATCATCCTGATCGTGGCATGGAGCTGGCTGCCGTTTTCCACGCTGATCCTGCTGACCGCGCTGCAATCGCTGGACCGCGAGCAACAGGAGGCCGCCGAAATGGACGGCGCCAGCCCCCTTGCCCGGTTCTGGTATCTGACCGTGCCGCATCTGACCCGCTCGATCACCGTTGTCGTGCTGATCCAGACGATCTTCCTGCTGTCGGTCTTTGCCGAAATCCTTGTCACCACCAATGGCGGGCCGGGCAACGCTTCGACCAACATCCCCTATCTGGTCTATGCGCAAAGCCTGCTGTCCTTCGACGTGGGCGGCGGTTCTGCGGGCGGCATCGTGGCGGTCATCCTCGCCAATATCGTTGCGATCTTCCTGATGCGGATGATCGGCAAGAACCTGGAGACCTGATCCATGTCGCGCAAAACCACGCAAACCCGCCGCACGGTTGTCACCATCGCGGCATGGTCCATCGGCTTCCTGATCTTCTTTCCGATCCTCTGGACCATCCTGATGAGTTTTAAATCCGAAGGCGATGCCATCAAGGCGCCGCTGGCGATGCTCACCTCGCCCTGGTCGCTGGAAAGCTATCACGAGGTGCAGGAACGCTCGAACTACGCGCTGCATTTCTGGAACTCGGTGGTTCTGTCCGTCGGCTCGACCATCGCCGCGCTGATCATTGCCGTTCCGGCGGCCTGGTCGATGGCCTTCGTGCCGGGCAAGCGCACCAAGGATCTGCTGATGTGGATGCTTTCGACCAAGATGATGCCCGCCGTGGGCGTTCTGGTGCCGATGTATCTTCTGTTCCGCGACTTTGGCCTCTTGGATAGCCGGGCCGGGCTGGTGGCGGTGCTGACCCTGATCAACCTGCCGATCGTGGTCTGGATGCTCTACACCTATTTCAAGGAGATCCCCGGCGAAATCCTTGAGGCGGCCCGGATGGACGGCGCCAGTCTGCGTGCGGAAATCCTTTATGTGCTGACGCCGATGGCGGTGCCCGGCATCGCTTCGACCATGCTCCTGAACATCATTCTGGCGTGGAACGAAGCGTTCTGGACCCTGCAACTGACCACCTCCAAGGCCGCGCCGCTGACGCAGTTCATCGCCAGCTATTCGTCGCCCGAGGGGCTGTTCTACGCGAAACTCTCGGCGGCCTCGACCATGGCCATCGCCCCGATCCTGATCCTTGGCTGGTTCAGCCAGAAGCAACTCGTCCGCGGCCTGACCTTCGGCGCGGTGAAGTGAGGTCCAAATGGGAAACATTACGCTCTCCAACGTCCGCAAGTCCTTTGGCGAAACCCATGTCATTCCGGGGATCGACCTGGCCATCGAAGAGGGCGAATTCGTCGTCTTTGTCGGCCCCTCGGGTTGCGGCAAATCCACCCTGCTCCGGCTGATCGCCGGGCTGGAAGATATCTCTGCCGGGGTGATCAGGATTGACGGGCAGGATGCCACCGCGCTGCCCCCCGCCAAGCGCGGGCTGGCCATGGTGTTCCAGAGCTATGCGCTTTATCCGCATATGTCGGTCAGAAAGAACATCGCCTTCCCGCTGAAAATGGCAGGGCTGGACCCGGCGGTGATCGAGCAGAAGGTGGCCAATGCCGCCAAGGTTCTGAACCTGTCCAATTACCTTGACCGCCGCCCCGGCCAGCTTTCGGGCGGGCAGCGGCAGCGGGTGGCCATCGGTCGGGCGATTGTCCGTGAACCGGCAGCCTTTCTGTTCGACGAACCGTTGTCGAACCTGGACGCCGCGCTGCGCGTCTCGATGCGGCAAGAGATTTCCGAACTGCATCAGACGCTGAAGACCACGATGATCTATGTCACCCATGATCAGGTCGAAGCGATGACCATGGCCGACAAGATCGTGGTGCTGAACGCGGGCCGGATCGAACAGGTGGGCAGCCCGCTTGACCTTTACCGCGCCCCGGCCAACCTCTTTGTGGCGGGTTTCATCGGCAGCCCGAAGATGAATTTCATCACCGGCGCCGAGGCGGCGAAACATGGGGCCACCACCATCGGCATCCGGCCCGAACATGTGATGATCGGGGATGGGCCGTGGCAAGGCACCGTCGGTCTGGCCGAACATCTGGGCTCTGACACCTTCCTCAAGGTCGAGGTGCCGGGCGTGGGCACCCTGACCGTGCGCGGCGGTGGCGAGGTGGGCCTGCACCATGGCGACACCGTGCGGCTGGCCCCGCAGCCTGACAAGCTGCACCGCTTTGACGCCAACGGGCTGGCGATGAAATGAGACTGGCAGGAAAGACCGCCCTGATCACGGGGGCCGCACGCGGCATCGGGCTTGAACTCGCCCGTGCCTATATTGCCGAGGGTGCCAAGGTTGCCCTTGCCGACATCAACGGAGCGGCGGCCGAGGCCGCCGCGGCCAGCCTAGGTCCGCAGGCCATCGCCGTGCAGATGGACATCACCCGGCAAGACAGCATCGACGCAGGCTTTGCCGGGGTGCTGGACCGTTTCGGCCATCTCGACATTCTGGTGAACAACGCCGCCCTGTTCACAGCGGCCCCCATCGCCGAGATCACCCGGACCGACTATGAACGATTGTTCGCCGTCAATGTCGCAGGCACGCTGTTCTGTATGCAGGCAGCGGCGCGCCACATGATTGCACGCGGCAAAGGTGGCAAGATCATCAACATGGCCTCTCAGGCCGGGCGGCGTGGCGAAGCTCTGGTGGCGGTCTACTGCGCCACCAAGGCCGCCGTGATCAGCCTGACGCAATCGGCGGGGCTGAACCTGATTGCCCACGGCATCAACGTCAACGCCATCGGCCCCGGCGTGGTGGATGGTGAACATTGGGACGGCGTGGACGCCTTCTTTGCCAAATACGAAGGCAAGGAGCCGGGCCAGAAAAAACGCGAAGTGGGCGCCGCCGTGCCCTTTGGCCGGATGGGCACCGCCGCAGACCTCACGGGCATGGCGATCTTCCTCGCCACGCCGGAAGCCGACTATATCGTCGCCCAATGCTTCGGCGTGGACGGCGGCAACTGGATGGCCTGACATGACCCAATCCCCCCTTCCCGCCCCCGCGCTTCCCGCCTATGACCGCAGCGCCCTGCGCCCCGGCATCGTCCATATTGGCCTTGGCAACTTTCACCGGGCGCATATGGCCGTCTATCTGGACGACCTTTTTGCGCTGGGGGAAAGCCATGACTGGGCCATCCTTGGCGCCGGGGTGCGCGCCAATGACGCCGCGATGCGTGAGGCGCTTGTGGCGCAGGACTGCCTTTCGACGGTGATCGAGCTGGACCCGGCAGGCAAATCCGCCCGCCGCATCGGCGCCATGGTGGATTTCTTGTCCGTCGAGGCGGACAATGCCGCCCTGATCGCCGCCATGACCCGGCCCGAAATCCGCATCGTCTCGCTGACGGTGACCGAAGGGGGCTATTTCATCGACCCGGCCACCGGCGCCTTTGACCCGGGCCATCCCGAGATTGTCGCCGATGCCGCCAACCCGCACCGCACCGCCTTTGGTGCCATCATCGCCGCCCTGCGTGCCCGCCGCAGCGCCGGAACGCCGCCCTTCACGGTGATGAGCTGCGACAACCTTCCCGGCAACGGTCATGTGACCCAAGCCGCCGTCACCGGCCTCGCCCGGCTGTCGGACCCGGCCTTTGCCGATTGGATTGCGGCCAATGTCGCCTTCCCGAACGGCATGGTGGACCGCATCACCCCCGCCACCGGCCCGCGCGAGCGTGCCCTTGCGGCCGAGTTCGGCCTGAATGATCCGGTTCCCGTCACCTGTGAACCCTTCCGGCAATGGGTGGTCGAAGACAATTTCCCCGCAGGCCGTCCGGCGCTGGAAAAGGTTGGCGTCACCTTCACCCCGCATGTCCACGCCTATGAGATGATGAAGATCCGCATTCTCAACGGCGGCCATGCCACCATCGCCTATCCGGGTGGGCTGATGGACATTGAATATGTGCATGAGGCAATGGCGAACCCGCTGATCCGCGGTTTCCTCGACAAGGTGGAGCGGGAGGAGATCATCCCCACCGTTCCCCCGGTGCCCGACACCGACATTTCCGCCTATTACGACCTGATCCGCGAACGGTTCTCGAACCCCGAGGTGGCCGATACCGAACGGCGGCTTTGCCTTGACGGCTCGAACCGGCAGCCCAAGTTCATCATCCCGGCGCTGCGCGATGCGCTGGCGGCAGGCGGGCCGATCGGCGGGCTGGCGCTGGTCTCGGCGCTCTGGTGCCGCTACTGCGCCGGGGTCAGCGACAACGGCACGGCGATTGCGCCGAACGATCCCAACTGGGACAAACTGCAACCGCTGGCGCTGGCCGCCCGGGACAACCCGCAGGTCTGGCTGGATCAGCGGGCGATCTATGGCGATCTGGCCGGCAATGCCCGGTTTCAGGCGGCCTTTGCCGATGCCCTTGGCCGGCTGTGGCGCGACGGCACCGCTGCCACGCTGCGCGCCTATATCGGTTGAAACCGGGAGGCCGGGGCACCTCCCCCGGCACGCCCAAACGGAAACGAAAAGGCCGCCAGAGTTTCCTCTGACGGCCTTTCATCACTTGCTGTCCGCAGTTCAGCCCTGACGGGCCTTATAGCGCTTCTGCGTCTTGTTGATCACATAAACGCGGCCTTTGCGGCGCACGATCTGGCAATCCCGGTGACGCGTCTTCAGCGAGCGGAGCGAGTTGGCAACCTTCATGGTCGTCTCCTTCCTTGTCGCGGCGCATCACGCGCCAGATGAAAACCCATGCCCCCGAATGGGGGCGGCGAATGGTGGGCGGTACTGGGATCGAACCAGTGGCCACTACGATGTCAACGTAGTGCTCTACCGCTGAGCTAACCGCCCACGCTGCCGTCTGATTCCCTTTGGCCAAACACAAAGGCCGCGGAGGAACCGCGTCGGTCTGCGCGGCTATAAACAGAGTCGCGGGCAGGTTCAAGGGGTTTCGACATCCGAGTTTTTCCCTCTATAACGATGGGGACAAGAGGGGCCAATGACAGCCGACATCTATCATCTGATCCGGCCCGCGCGGCAGGAAACCTCGGTGATCTTCGCCTCGCCCCATTCCGGGCGAGAGTATCCGGCTACCTTTCTTGCCCAAAGCCAGCTTGACGCCCGCGCCATCCGCTCCTCCGAGGATGCCTTTGTCGATGACCTTTTCGGTGCCGCCCCGCTGCTTGGTGCGCCGCTGCTGGCCGCCCGTGCGCCCCGTGCCTTCATCGACTTCAACCGTGCGCCAGATGAGCTGGACCCGGCGCTGATCGAGGGCATCGCCCGTGCCCCCCACAATCCGCGGGTTTCCTCGGGGCTTGGAGTGATTCCCCGGGTGGTTTCCGGAGCCCGCGCCATCTATCGCGGCAAGCTGCCGCTGGCCGAGGCCGAGGCGCGCATTGTCCGCTACTGGCACCCCTATCACCGCGCGCTCCGCGACCTGATCGAAACGACCCACGCCCGCTTTGGCGAGGCGGTGCTGATCGACTGCCATTCGATGCCGCATGAGGCAATCGAGGGCCATCTGCGCCATGGCCAGATCAAACCCGATGTGGTGCTGGGCGACCGTTTCGGCGCCGCCTGCGGCCCCGAGGTGATGGACCGGGTCGAGGCCGCCTTTACCGCTGCCGGGCTGCGCGTGGCGCGCAACACACCCTTTGCCGGGGCCTTCGTCTCGCAAAGCTATGGCCGCCCCTCGGCCCGCCGCCATGTCGTGCAGATCGAGATCGACCGCGCGCTTTATCTGGACGAAAGCCGGATCGAACCGCTGCCGCGCTTTGCCGCCTTCCACCGGCTGATGGCCGGGATTACCGCCGAAATCGTGGCCATCGGTCGCCCGGCGACACCGCTGCCGCTGGCCGCCGAATAGGCGCCGCCACGGGGCTTTGCGCTATCGCAGCGCCCGGCCCTTGATGATCGCGGCACGGCCAAAGCGGGCGCGGATGGCATCGGCAGCACGTTCGGCCCCGGCGCGTTTGGCCGCCTGCGGGTCAAGCAGATCGCCCGAAAGATCCGCCTCCGCCTCGGGTGCCAGATCGGCGATGCCGACCCCGATCAGCCGGAACGGCCCCCGGGCGCCCGCCTGATCCAGCAGGGCGCGGGCGGCGCGATAGATGCGGTCGGTCAGTTGCGTCGGCTCGTTCAGGCTGTGGCGGCGGCTGATCAGTTGAAAATCCCCGCGCTTGAGCTTCAGCACCACCACCCGGCCCGCCAGCCCCTTGGCTTTGGCCCGGTCGGCCACCTGTTCGGACAGCCGCCAGAGATGGCCGTCCAGAATATCGGCCTCTGCGGTGTCCTCGAAAAACGTGGTTTCCTTCGAGATCGACTTCAGCTTTTCGTCGCGGTTCACCCGCCGGTGATCCTCTCCCCGCGCCAGATGGTAAAGCCGCTCTCCCATATGGCCAAAGCGGGCCACCAGATCGGCCCGGTCCCAACGCAGAAGGTCGGCGATGCGCCGGATGCCCGCGGCCTCAAGCGCGGCCTGCGTTGCGGTGCCCACCCCCCAGATGATCCGCACCGGATGCGGTGTCAGAAAGGTCGCCGTCTCGGCGCGGCCGATCACCGAAAAGCCGCGCGGCTTGTCGAGGTCCGAGGCGATCTTGGCCAGAAACTTGTTGTGCGACAGACCGACCGAACCCGTCAGCCCCAACTCCTCTTCCATCCGCCGCACCAGCCGGGCCAGCAGCACGGCGGGCGGGGCGCCATGCAGCCGTTCGGTTCCCGTGAGGTCAAGGAAGGCTTCATCCAGCGACAGGGGTTCAACCGCAGGTGTCAGCGCCTCCATCATGGCACGGATGGCCCGCGAGGCTTCGGCATAGACCGCCATCCGCGGCTTGACCACCACCGCCTCGGGGCAGAGTTTCAGCGCCTGAAACATCGGCATGGCCGAACGCACGCCATGGATGCGGGCAAGGTAGCAGGCGGTCGAGACGACCCCGCGCTGCCCGCCGCCCACGATCACCGGCTTGTCGCGCAGATCGGGATTGTCGCGCTTTTCCACCGAGGCATAGAAGGCATCGCAATCCATATGGGCGATGGACAGGCTGGTCAGTTCGGGATGGGTCAGCACGCGCGGGCTGCGGCAGGCCGGACAGCGGGCGCCGCCGGCAAAAGAGGTCAGGCAATCGCGGCACAGGGCGGGCATTGTGGCAGCCTAGCATGGCCCGCGCCGCGGCGGAATGCCGGGCGCTGGACTCTGCCCCCCGGCTCGCCTATCTCAAGGCGACCATGGTGCAGAAATCCGATCCCAATTCCAAGCTGATCGCCGAAAACCGGCGGGCGCGTTTCGATTACCACATCGAAAGCGATCTGGAGGCGGGCATCATGCTGCTGGGCAGCGAGGTGAAATCGCTGCGTCAGGGCGGCTCGAACATCGGGGAAAGCTATGCCTCGGTCGAGAATGGCGAATTGTGGCTGATCAACAGCTATATCGCCCCCTACCTGCAAGCCAAGACCTGGGGCCATGAAGAGCGGCGGCATCGCAAGCTTCTGGTCAGCCGCAAGGAACTGGCGCGGCTCTGGTCGGCCACCGCCCGCGAAGGCATGACCATCGTGCCGATCAAGATGTATTTCAACGAGCGCGGTATCGTGAAGCTCAAGCTCGGCATCGCCAAGGGCAAGAAGCTGGCCGACAAACGCGAAACCAGCGCCAAGCGCGACTGGGAGCGGCAGAAGGCCCGGCTGCTGAAACAGGGCGGCTGATCCTTTCGGGGTGAACGGCGCCGCAAAATTCCCCTGATCTGCCGGCCCCCGGTGGTGCGATGAAACACCATGGAACCCGCCGCGTCCTGCGGGGGAATGGGGAACGGACCATGGAACTGATCATTCAACTGATTGCCGGCGCCATCGGCGGCAATGCCGCGGGCGCGGTGCTGAAAAACCAAAGCCTCGGCACCATCGGCAATTCGCTGGCCGGGGTGCTGGGTGGCGGGATTGGCGGGCAGATCCTTGCCGCGCTGGGTGCGGGCGGGGCGGCGGGCGGTGGCGACCTTGCCGGGATCGTGCAATCGCTGGCCTCGGGTGGTGCTGGCGGCGCTGTCGTGATGGCGGTGATCGGCATTTTGAAGAACGTTCTGGCCAAGCGGTAATTTTCTTGCGCGGGCGCCCCTGCGGCGCCCGTGCCACTCTTGCCTCAGGGGGCGGGCGGGGTTACTTCCAAGGGCAGATTTCGCCCCGGAGACCGCCATGCAGAGCCCCGCCGACGATCCCAAGACGCTGGTTTCAACCGAATGGCTGGCCGCGCATCTGAAAGACCCCGACCTGCGGGTGCTGGATGCAAGCTGGTATCTGCCCGACGCCGGACGCAATGCGAAGGCCGAGTATCAGGCGGCCCACATTCCGGGCGCGCGGTTCTTCGACATCGACGAGATTTCCGATCAACGCTCGACCCTGCCGCATATGGCGCCGCCGCCCGAAAAGTTCATCAGCCGGATGCGGGCGATGGGCGTGGGCGACGGTCATCAGGTGGTGATCTATGATGGCGCCGGGCTGTTTTCGGCCGCCCGCGTCTGGTGGACCTTCCGGCTGATGGGCAAGGTGGATGTGGCCGTTCTGGACGGCGGTCTGCCGAAATGGCGGGCCGAGGGCCGCGAGATTGAAGACATGCCGCCCGTGGTCAAGGACCGCCACATCACCGTCAGCCGCCAAAACCATCTGGTCAAGGATGTGACGCAGGTCGCCCATGCCGCCAAGCTGGGCGAGGCGGAAATCGTCGATGCCCGTTCTGCCCCCCGTTTTCGCGGCGAGGTGCCCGAGCCGCGGCCCGGCTTGCGCGGCGGCCATATTCCGGGGTCCAGGAACGTGCCCTTCGCCACCATGTTGAACGGCGACGGCACGATGAAATCGCCTGCCGAGTTGCGCGCGGTGTTTCAGGCGGCGGGGGTGAACCTTGCCCGGCCGGTGATCACCTCTTGCGGGTCGGGTGTGACGGCGGCGGTGCTGTCGCTGGCCTTGGAACGGCTGGGCCACCGCAACCACGCGCTTTATGACGGATCATGGGCGGAATGGGGCATGTATGACGACCTTGCGGTCGCAAAGGGGTAAGAAATGCTTGAGAACCTGAATCCGCAACCGCAGGACAAGATCCTGCAACTGATCGCCATGTATCGGGACGATCCGCGGACGGACAAGATTGATCTCGGCGTGGGCGTCTACAAGGATGCGACCGGCCTGACCCCGGTGATGCGCGCAGTGAAATCCGCCGAAAAGACCCTCTGGGAAACCGAGAAGACCAAGACCTATACCGGCCTTGCCGGGGAGCCGGCCTATAACGCCGCCATGGTCGGAATGATCCTTGGTGCGGGCTACGCTGACCGCGCGGCTTCGGTCGCAACGCCCGGCGGCACGGGGGCCATCCGGCAGGCGCTGGAGCTGATCAAACTTGCCTCGCCACAAGCAACTGTGTGGATTTCCAACCCCACCTGGCCGAACCACCCTTCGATCATCAAATATCTGGGGATGAAGCTGGCCGAATACCGTTACTTCGACGCGGCCTCGGGCGAGGTGGATTTCGCTGGGCTGATCGAGGATTTCGGCAAGGTGGCGCCGGGCGATGTCGTGCTGTTGCACGGCTGCTGCCACAACCCCACCGGCGCCAACCCGACCGCCGCGCAATGGGCCGAAATGGTCGCCGTGCTGAAGGCGCGGGGCGCGGTGCCGCTGGTGGACCTCGCCTATCAGGGCTTTGGCGACGGGCTTGAGGAGGATGCAGCGGCGACCCGGCTGGTGGCCGCGAGCTTCCCCGAGGTGCTGATCGCAGCCAGTTGCTCGAAGAATTTCGGCATCTACCGCGAGCGGACGGGGATTCTGATCGCCCTTGGCGATGCATCGCGCAAAGCGGTGACCCAAGGCAACCTGAACTTCCTGAACCGGCAGAACTACAGCTTCCCGCCCGATCACGGTGCGCGTTTGGTGACGATGATCCTTGAGGATGCCGCGCTGACCGCCGCGTGGAAGGCGGAGCTGGAAGAGGTGCGGCTGAACATGCTGACCCTGCGCCAGTCGCTGGCCGATGAGTTGCGCCGCGCCACCAATTCTGATCGCTTCGACTTTGTGGCCCGCCATCGCGGCATGTTCAGCCGCCTTGGCCTGACCGAGGCGCAGGTGAACCGGCTGCGCGAAGAGGCCGGGGTTTACATGGTGGGCGACAGCCGCATCAACATCGCCGGGCTGAACGCCAAGACCGTGCCGGTTCTGGCTGCGGCGATTGCCGCCGTCCTTTAAGCCCTGAAGACAGGCAAAGGCCCGCGCGATCGCTCGCGCGGGCCTTGTCTTTGGCCGGGGCGGCAGGGCCGCCCCTTTTTTTCAGCCGTGATAGGCTTGTTCGCCGTGCGAGGTCAGGTCAAGGCCCTGACGTTCCGCATCTGCGTCAACCCGCAGGCCGACGAGCAGCCCAACGATCTTGAAGATCACATAGCTGACCACACCCGACCAGACCAGCGTGATGGCAACCGCTTCGATCTGGATCCAGACCTGAGCGCCGATCGAATAGTCGTCACCCTTCACGCCGCCCAGCGAACCCGCCGAAAACACGCCGGTCAGAACCGCACCGATGATGCCGCCCACGCCGTGGATGCCGAACACGTCCAGGCTGTCGTCATACTTGAACTTGTTCTTAACGACCGTCACGAAGAAGTAGCAGACCGCAGCCGCGATGATACCCAGTGCAATCGCGCCAATCGGGCCGACCGTGCCGCAGGCCGGGGTGATGGCGACCAGACCGGCCACCATGCCCGAAGCCGCACCCAGCATCGAGGCTTTGCCACGTTGCAGCGCTTCCAAGAGCGACCAGGCCAGCGTTGCCGCAGCGGTGGCAACGAAGGTGTTGATCATCGCCAGAGTGGCGCCGCCATTGGCCTCAAGGTTGGAGCCGACGTTGAAGCCGAACCAGCCGACCCAGAGCATCGAAGCGCCGATCATGGTCATCACCATCGAATGGGGTGCCATGTTTTCCTTGCCCAAGCCGATCCGCTTGCCGATCACAAGGCAGGCCACCAGCGCGGCGATACCGGCATTGATGTGAACCACGGTGCCGCCGGCAAAGTCGATGGCGCCCATGACGAAGATCAGGCCCGACACGTCCCAGACCATGTGGGCAATCGGGAAGTAGACCAGCGTGACCCAAAGCGCCGAGAACAGCAGCACGGCCGAGAATTTCACACGCTCGGCAAAGGCGCCGATGATCAGCGCCGGGGTGATGGCCGCGAAGGTCATCTGGAAGGCGATGAACAGATATTCCGGGATGACATAGCCAGCCGAGAAGGTCGCCGCCATGCTGTCAGGCGTGACACCCGCCAGGAACAGCTTGCCGAACCCGCCCCAGAACGGCGAGGTGCCGCCGCCAAAGGTGACCGAATAGCCGTAGACAACCCAGATCACCATGACCATGCAGGCGATCAGCGTTGTCTGCATCAGCACCGACAGCATGTTCTTCGACCGCACCAAGCCGCCGTAGAACAGCGCAAGGCCCGGAATCGTCATGAACAGCACGAGGACGGCCGAGGTCATCATCCAGGCGACGTCGCCCTTGTCCATCACGGGCGCAACTTCGGCAACGGCTTCGGCGGTGGCGGCAGCGGCTTCGGTGGTGGCCTCCTGCGCCCAGACCGGAAGCGCCGCCATCATGGCCGCGCTGGCAAGTCCAATTCTCTTGAGCATTTCTTTTCCCCTTCCCTGCCGCTTACAGCGCTTCGTCGTCGGTTTCGCCGGTGCGCACGCGCAGGGCCTTGGCCACGTCCAGCACGAAAATCTTGCCGTCGCCGATCTTGCCGGTGCGGGCGGTGGTCGAGATGGTCTCGACCACGGTATCGGCCAGGCTGTCGCTGACGATGATTTCAAGCCGCATCTTCGGCACGAAGTTCACGGCATATTCAGCGCCGCGATAGATTTCAGTGTGCCCCGACTGCGTGCCGAAACCCTTGATTTCTGTAACCATCATCCCACGAACTCCGATCGCGGTGAGCGCCTCGCGCACCTCGTCGAGCTTGTAGGGCTTGATGGCGGCAATGATCATCTTCACGTCGCACCCCTTTCCTTGTCCCTGACCCCGTGCGGAGCCTCGCAAGGAATGAGGTCGCTTTCGCGCCTGCAGCACAAGTTCGCGGGGCGCGGGCGGGGCCGCTGCGGGTCATTCGGCAGGCATGTGCGCAATTATTGGGCGTAAATGCGCAAATTATGGGCGATAACCATAGGCGAATCGTTGCCGACGGGCGCTTCGCAATCCGACCGTGACAGTCTAGGATGCAGCAACAGCGAAAACCGGATGAACGGGCGGGCAGGCACAGATGGCGGCAACGGGCAATGGGCGCAAGCCCATGGTGGCAGACAGACGATACGGCAGCCCGGCAAAGCCCGGCACCTCCCGCACGCGGGCCGGTGGCGGCGGGGGTGGCAAGCCTCCCGCGCCGCCGCCGTCGCGCAAACCTGCGCCCCGCCGTGCGCCCGCACCCCGGCGCGGCATCCTCTCGCGCTTTGTGCGCTGGATCGTCGGGCTGGTCTGGGGGGTGACCTGGCGGCTGGGAACGGTGGCCGCGCTGATCCTCGGCATGGTCGTCTTCTACTTCGCGTCGCAACTGCCCGAAGCCAGCGCCCTTCTGGACGGGCGGGCGCGCGGCTCGGTCACCATGCTGGACCGCGACGACCGGGTTTTCGCCTGGCGGGGGGAAACCTTCGGCGGCCAGATCACCGCCGAGACGGTTTCACCCAACCTGCTGCACGCGGTCATCGCCACCGAGGACAAGCGGTTCTACCATCATTTCGGCGTCTCGCCGCGCGGTATCGCCAGCGCCATCCGCATCAACCTGTCCGAAGGCCGCGGCCCGCTTGAAGGCAACGGCGGTTCAACCATCACGCAACAGGTGGCCAAGCTTTTGTGCCTTGGGGTGCCCTATGATCCGGCCGCCTGGAAATCCGAAGCCGCCTATGAAGAGGACTGCCGGTCGGGCGGCGTCTGGCGCAAGGTCAAGGAAATCCCCTTCGCCATGGCGATGGAGTGGAAATATACCAAGGAAGAAATCCTGACGATCTACTTCAACCGCGCCTATCTTGGCGCGGGGGCGCGTGGGTTCGAAGCGGCGGCACAGCGCTATTTCGGCGTATCGGCCAATGAGGTGAACCCGGCACAGGCCGCCATGCTGGCGGGCCTGCTGAAGGCGCCGTCGAAATATGCGCCGACCAACAACCTCAAACGCGCACAGGACCGCGCCAATGTGATCATCGGTCTGATGCAGGAACAAGGCTATCTGACCGCAAATGAGGCGCAGGACGCCATCGCCCATCCGGCCCAGCTTTCCGAAGCGGCGGCGACCAAATCGGGCGGGTTCTTTGCCGATTGGGTGATGGAAACTGCCCCCGCCTTCCTGACCAGCGAGACCACCGAAGACGTGGTGATCCGCACCACGCTGGACCCCAAACTGCAACGCGCCGCCGAAGAGGCGCTGGCTTGGGTGTTCGAGAACAAGATCAAGGAAGGCTCGAACGCGCAGGCCGCCGTTGTGGTGATGAGCGCGGACGGCGCCGTGCGCGCCATGGTGGGCGGGCGCAAGACCGAACTCGCCGGCGCCTTCAACCGCGCCACGCAGGCGCTGCGGCAGACCGGCTCGGCCTTCAAGCCCTTTGTCTATGCGGCGGCGCTGGATCTGGGGTGGAGCCCGATGGATTTCGTCGAGGATACACCCCTGACCATCACCACCCCCGGCTCTGGCCCGTGGACGCCCAAGAATTATGATGGCGAATTCAAGGGCATGATCACGCTGGCACAGGCGCTGGCCGAAAGCCGCAACATTCCCGCCGTCCGGGTGTCCGAGGCGGTCGGGCGCGAGGTCGTGCGCAAGGTGGCAGCCGATTTCGGGCTGGACAGCGATCTGGCGGCGGGTCCGGCGCTGGCGCTTGGCGCCTCGGAATCGACACTGATCACTATGACCGGCGCATATGCCGGAATCCTGAACGGCGGATCATCGGTGACCCCCTATGGAATGCGCGAGCTGACCCTGCAAGGCGAGGCAGAGCCGCTGATGGGTGCCGGTGGCGGCATTGGCGAGCGGGTGATTTCCGAACAGGCCGCGCGTGAGTTGACATGGATGATGACGCAGGTGATCGAAAAGGGCACCGGCGGCCGCGCCCGGCTGAAAGGCCGCCCGGCGGCGGGCAAGACCGGCACCACCCAAGCGGCGCGCGATGCGTGGTTCATCGGCTTTACCGCCGATTATGTCGCCGGGGTCTGGATGGGCTATGACGACAATACCCCGCTCAAAGGGGTGACGGGCGGCGGGTTGCCGGCGGAAATCTGGCATGAGGTGATGGTGCGGGTGCATGAGGGGATGCCGGTCACCGAACTGCCGCTGATCGTGCCCGAACCTCGCCTGCCGCCGGAGCCGCAGCAACCCGAAGCCTGGCAAGACCCGGCCGCGCCGCAGCCGGGTGTGGAGCAAAGTCTGGACGAGGCGATGGGGGGTCAAACGCAACCGCAACAGCAGCGCGACCCCTTGGAAGAGATCCTGCGCGACATCCTTGGCACCGGCAACTGACCAGCCTCAGGCGCCGCGCAGCCGCGCCCTTTGCACGGCAAGGATGCCCGCCCCGGCCACCGCGACGCCAAGCACGTCCAGCAGGCTGATCGCCTCGCCCAAAAGGGCGGCGGCGATCAGCACGCCGAAAGCCGGGTTCAGGAAATGGAAGGCCGCCGCCTTGACTGCCCCGACCCGCCCGATGAGCGCGAACCACAGAAGCGTGGCCGCCAACCCCGGCACCAGAATCTGATAGGCAAAGGCCAGCGTCAGCGGCCAGCCCGGGGTGATCGTCAGCGTCTCGGTCGCCAGAGAAACGACCGCAAGGATCGCCGCCCCCACCCCCATCTGCAACCCCACTACCATCAGAAGATTGCCCCCTGCGGTGACCGTCCGCACCGTCAGCGTGGCCCAGGCCAGCGCCACCGCCCCGGCGATGCAAAGCCCGATGCCCATGGGATCGGCCCCGCCCGACAGCCGCCCGCCCATGATCAGCGCGACGCCGCCAAAGCCCAAGGCCAACCCCAGCGCGCCCAGCGGCGCCACCCGCTCCCCGCGCAACGCCCACCCCAAGAGCGCCACGATCAGCGGCATCGACGAGGCGATGATCGCGGCCAGCGAGGCCTCCACCCGCTGCAGCGCCACGAAGTTCAGGCCGAGGTAAAGCGCGTTCTGGCACAGGCCGAACACCACCACCCCGCGCCACTGCGCCGGGGCCAGCCGCCAAGTTTGCCCCAGCGCCCGCGCCACGGCCACCGCCAGCAGCGCCGAGATGGCAAAGCGCAACGACAGCGCGGCCAAGGGCGGCGCATGGGCGACAATCACCCGCCCCGTCGCAAAGGCCGAAGACCACATCAGCGAAAAGGTCAGCCCCATGATCAGGGCGCGGACATCCATCTCAACCTCCTGCAATGAAAAAGGGCCGCCCGAGGCGACCCTTGACACTCGGCAAACCCGGCGGGCCGGATCAGGCGTTCACGCTGTCTTTCAGCGCCTTGGCGATGGTGAACTTCACCTGCTTGTCGGCGGCCTTGGTCACCATCTCGCCGGTGGCGGGGTTGCGGACCTGACGCTCGGGGCGGGCGCGGCAGGCGACCTTGCCCAGACCCGGCAGGGTCACGGCGCCGCCTTCGGCAACTTCGCGCGCCACGATGGCGGCAATGGCGTCCAGCGCGGCGCCGGCGGTTTTCTTGTCGGCGCCCATGGCGTCGGCGACAGCGGCGAGGAGTTGGGTCTTGGTCATCGGTTTCGACATGTTCATGTTCCTTTTATGCCGCGTCTCGATGGCGGCCTGCTGCAGCCTTGCGGCGAATGGTGCGGCTTCCCATGTTAGCGATAGTCGTGCAAGTGGTTTTCGCCTTGTTTTGCAGCAAAATCCACCCGGTCTGCGCCTGCTTTCCCCAAGGTCAAAGGAATGCCGTCTCTTCAAAGCTGCGCAACTTGCGGCTGTGGATGCGGCCCAGCGGCATGTTGCGCAGCCGCTCCATCGCCCGAATGCCGATCTGCAAATGGCGGCTGACCTGCGTTTTGTAGAATTCTGACGCCATGCCCGGCAGCTTCAATTCGCCATGCAGCGGCTTGTCCGACACACACAGCAGCGTGCCATAGGGCACCCGGAACCGGAACCCGTTGGCGGCGATGGTGGCGCTTTCCATATCCAGCGCGATGGCGCGCGACTGCGACAGGCGGCGCACCGGGCCGGATTGGTCGCGCAATTCCCAGTTGCGGTTGTCGATGGTGGCGACGGTGCCGGTCCGCATGATGCGTTTCAGCTCATAGCCTTCAAGCTGGGTCACCTCGGCCACCGCCTCTTGCAGGGCGATCTGGATTTCGGCCAGCGCCGGGATCGGCACCCAGACCGGCAGATCGTCGTCCAGCACATGGTCTTCGCGCAGATAGGCATGGGCAAGGCAGAAATCGCCCAAGGACTGGCTGTTGCGCAGCCCGGCACAGTGCCCGACCATCAGCCAGGCATGGGGCCGCAACACCGCGATATGGTCGGTTGCCGTCTTGGCGTTCGACGGACCCACCCCGATATTGACCAGAGTGACGCCGTTTCCATCGGCCCGTTTCAGGTGATAGGTCGGCATCTGGGGCATCTTGGCCGTGGGCAGGATCACCCCGTCAGGTGTGGTGATCTCCTGATTTCCGGTGGCGACGAAGGCGGTATAGCCCTGATCCGGGTCGGCCAGTGCGGCACGGGCAAACGCCTCAAACTCGTCGACATAGAACTGATAGTTGGTGAAAAGGACGTGGTTCTGGAAATGCGTCGGATCGGTCGCGGTGTAATGCGACAGCCGCGCCAGCGAATAATCCACCCGCTGCGCCGTGAATGGCGCCAGCGGCATCGAGCCGTCATCGTTGTGGGTTCGCGTGCCGTTGACGATATCGTCATTGGTGGTAGCAAGGTCCGGCACGTCGAAGACATCGCGCAGGGAAAAGTCCAGCACCCCTTCTTGCGGCACAGACACATCCGGGTTGCCCGCCACCGCGAAATGCACCGGAACCGGGGTGGACGAGGCGCCGATCTGCACCGCTACCCCATGGTTCTGCATCAGAAGGCCAATCTGCTGGGTCAGATAGGCGCGAAACAGGTCCGGCCGGGTCACCGTCGTCGCATAGCTGCCGGGCGCCGAGACATGGCCGAAGGACAGGCGTGAATCCGTCAGGGCATGGCTGGTCACCGTCAGGCGGATTTCGGGATAGAAGGCGCGGATACGATGGGCCGGTTTGCCGCCCCGCACCGCCGCGCTGAAATGGCGGGCCAGAAAGGCGGTGGCCTGTTCATACAGCTCTTCCAGCCGGGCCACGGCGGCGGCGGCATCGGTAAAACTTTCGGCGGCGGGGTGATCCGGGGTGAGGATCGGGGGACGTTCGTCTTGCATCGGTCTGCCTGCGTTTTGATCGGGCATCTAAACCGGGTTCGGCGCTGCGGCGCAAGTGAAGTCTTGGTAACGGCTCAGGTGGTCTGGAACAACACCACCTGCGCCCGATCCTCGGCATGGCGGGCGTCCTGCGCAAGGGCGGCGGCGCCGTAAACCTGCACCTCGATCACTTGCAGCGCCGCAACACGCCCTGCCGCTTCAAGTGCTGCAAGCGCGGTGTCAAACCCGGCGGCCCGCCAGACGCGGTGATTGACCGAAAGGGCGAATTGCGCCCCGGGCCGGGCGACAGCCAGCAGAACCGACAGCGCCTCGGGGCCGACATGGCCTGCGGTGAAGGTGCCGGAACTGACCACGCCGCGATATTGCGGCGCCAGAGGCAAGGGTTTCGTGATATCGGCCTGCATCAGCAGGCGGTAAATCCCTTTCTGCCCGGCTTGCCGGAGCATCTCGGGCGAGAAATCCACCGCGTCGATCTCACCCGCGAAGCCCATCTCGCGCAACCGCTCCGCCAAAAGCCCGGTGCCCGCGCCGATATCCAGCACCGGCCCCTGACCGCCCGCCGCCTGAAACGCGGCGGCGACATGCGCGGGCAGCAGATAGTCCATCTCTGCCGCGAACCCTGCGTCATAGCGTTCCGCCCAATCGCGGTAATAGGCGCGGCACGCCTCTGCCCCAGTCAGCGCCAGCGCGCCCTCAAGATCCCTGCTGCTCATGCCGCAATCCTGCGGCGGGCCGGGTTGCGGTTCTTGCCTTGCAGCGCCGCCAGCGGCGTCGGATATTGACCGGATGAACACGCTTCTTTCGCTTGGCCACGGCTATTCCGCGGCCGCCCTCGCCCGCCATCTGATCCCGCAGGGTTGGTCCGTGATCGGCACCAGCCGCAGCCGCGCCGATGCCCTGCGCGCCGAAGGGGTCGAGCCTTTGCTCTGGCCCGGCGATCTGGCACCTGCGTTGGCACGCGCCAGCCATATCCTGATTTCGGCAGCGCCCGATGCCAATGGCGACCCCTTCCTGCAAGCCGCGCGGACGCAGATCATGGCCGCGCGCCCGGATTGGGTGGGCTATCTCTCCACCACCTCGGTTTACGGTGACCATCAGGGCGGCTGGGTCGATGAAGACACCCCCTTGAACCCGCAATCCCTGCGCGCCGTGCAGCGCGTTCTGGCCGAGCGGCAATGGCTGGCCACCGGGCTGCCCGTGCATGTGTTCCGGCTGGCGGGCATCTATGGCCCCGGGCGCGGCCCGTTCCAGAAGGTGCGCGATGGATCGGCCCGGCGGATCGTGAAACCGGGTCAGATCTTCAGCCGGATTCATGTTGAGGATATTGCCCGGGTGCTGGCCGCCTCGATCGCGCGCCCCGCGCCGGGAACGGTCTATAACGTCTGCGACGACGACCCCGCCCCGCCCGAGGATGTTCTCGCCGAGGCGGCGCGCCTTCTTGGCCTGCCGCCGCCGCCCGAAGTGCCCTTCGATCAGGCCGAAATGACACCGATGGCCCGCAGCTTCTATTCCGAGTCAAAACGGGTGCGGAATGACCGGATCAAGACCGCGTTGGGGGTTGAACTGGCCTATCCCGATTATCGCAGCGGTCTGGCGGCGCTCTTGGCGCAGAACGGGTAGAATCGCATTTCTGAAAGTTCTTGCAAATTTGCAAGAATACCGCATTCTGTGCGCATGATTCCCGAACCGCCCCCCCTTGGCCCCCGCATTCGCGCCTTACGTTTGCAGCGCGGGCTGTCGCTGGCCGATCTGGCCCGCGCCACCGGCGTCTCCGAGGCCACGATGTCGCGGATCGAGACCGGCGCCAGCGCGGTTTCGGCGCCGCATCTGTATGGGCTGGCGCATGAGCTTGGGGTTGAGATTGCTGCCCTCTTCTCGCCCGAGGCGGCCACGCTGCGCCCCGGGGTCCGCTCCCTGACCCGCGCGGGAGAGGGGGAAAGCTTTGCTTCGCCCCGACTACAGGCGCGGCTTCTGAACGCCGATCTCCTGCACAAGGCGATGACGCCGTTCCTGAACCGCGCCACCGCCACCACACTGGCCGAGGCCGGTGGCCTTGCCGCCCATCCGGGTGAGGAATGGCTTTATGTGCTGCGCGGCCCCCTCTGGCTGCATTCCGACAGCCATGCGCCGCTGTGCCTGCAAACCGGCGACAGCCTGTATTTCGACGCCTCTACCCCCCATGCCTATCTGGCCGACAGCGATGCGGGGGCAGAGTTCCTCGTCCTCTCCTCGCAGCCGGCCCCCAGCCCGTGAAAGGCCCCCAGATGTCCGATATCCTTGCCGAAGTGCTGCTGCCGACCAAGGAACTGCGCCATGACCTGCCGTTCTACACCAAGGTGCTGGGAATGCGGCTTGAGAATATCTTTCCAGCCGACAATCCTTCGGTCGCCTCTCTCTCGGGCCACGGGCTGCGGGTGCGGATTGAGAAGGGCGCCCCGGTGCCGCCCGGCAAGCTGCGCATCCTGACCGACCGGCCCGAAAGCTTTGCCGAAGGCCAACGCCACCTGACCGCCCCCAACGGCACCGAGATTGAGGTGGTGCCACTGTCGCCGCAACTGGTGACGCCAGAGACGGTGCATGAATTCGGCGTGCGGCGGCTGAAGGACAGCGCGCCATGGGTGATCGGGCGGGCGGGAATGCATTACCGCGACCTCATCCCCAGCCGCTTGGGCGGCTCGATCATCGCCAGCCATATCCGCATTCCCGACGGCGGCCCGGTGCCCGATATGGTGCATTACCACACCGTCGGCTTTCAGCTCATCTACTGCTACCGCGGCTGGGTGGACGTGCTTTATGAAGATCAGGGCAATGAGATGATGCGCCTTTCGGCGGGCGATTGCGTGATCCAGCCGCCGGAAATCCGCCACCGCGTCTGCCACGCCTCGCCTAATATCGAGGTGATCGAGATTGGCGTTCCCGCCGAGCATATCACCACCATCGACCACAACATGACCCTGCCCAACGGCCAAGGCGACCCGGCCCGCGAATGGCAGGGGCAGCGCTTTGTGCATCATGTGAAGGACAAGGCGACGTGGCAGCCCTTCCGCATTCCGGGCTTCACCTGCCGAGACACCGGTATTGCGGCGGGCACCAAGGGCGTGGCGAACATTCAAGTGGCTCGGTTCGACGGCACCCCGCCGCCCGCCACGGTGCATGACACCGACATCCATTTCACCTTCGTTCTGGAAGGCCAGATGGTTCTGCGGGCCGAGGGGGAGCCAGACCGTGACCTGTCTGCGGGTGATGCCTTTGTCATCCCGCCCGGGAAGGCCGCGCAATACCGCGACTGCTCGCCCGATCTGGAACTGCTGGAGGCGACGCTTCCGGCAGGCTTCTCAACCCGGGTTGTCGATCTGGCCTGAGGGCGGCTGGCGCCCTGCCCGCCTTGCCGCTAGTTTGGCGCGAACGGGAAGGGCGGGCATGGAACTCAAGCGCAGGCTTCAGGCACAGGCGGCGGCAGAGGGGTTTGCCCGCATGGGCATCTGCCGCCCCGATGCCACGCCAGAAACCGCCGCCCGGCTGCGGGGGTTCCTTGAGGCCGGGCACCATGGCCAGATGGGCTGGATGGCCGAGCGCGAAGGCTGGCGCGGGTCGGCGGCGGCGCTGTGGCCCGAGGCGCGGTCGGTGATCATGCTGGCCGAGGTCTATACCCCCGAAGCCGACCCGATGGCAGGGCTGTCACAACCGGACCGCGGCGTGGTCAGCGTCTATGCGCAGGGCAAGGATTACCACGATCTGGTCAAGCGGCGGCTGAAACGGTTGGGGCGCTGGCTGCTGGATGCCGCTGCTGGCGAGATCAAGGTTTTCGTCGATACCGCCCCGGTGATGGAAAAACCGCTGGCAGAAGCGGCGGGTCTGGGCTGGCAGGGTAAACATACCAATCTGTTGTCGCGCGATCTGGGAAGCTGGTTCTTCCTTGGCGCCATCTTCACCACGCTGGAGCTGCCCCCCGATCCGCCCGAGGTCAGCCATTGCGGAAGCTGCACCGCCTGTCTGGATGCCTGCCCGACCGGCGCCTTTCCGGCGCCCTATCAACTGGACGCGCGGCGCTGCATTTCCTATCTGACCATCGAGCATAAGGGCCCGGTGGACGAAGACCTGCGCGGGTTGATGGGCAACCGGATCTATGGCTGCGACGATTGTCTTGCCGCCTGCCCGTGGAACAAATTCGCGGTGGCGGCGCAGGAAATCGGTTATCAGCCGAAGGTCGGCCTGCCGGAACTGGCCGAACTGGCCGCGCTGGATGATGCCGGGTTCCGTGCCCGCTTTGCCGGCAGCCCGATCAAGCGGATCGGGCGTGACCGGATGGTGCGCAACGTGCTTTACGCCATCGGCAATTCGGGCCTGCCCGCGTTGGCGCCGGTTGCGGCGGCCTTGCTGAGGGATGCCGATGCGGCGGTGGCCGATGCCGCGCGCTGGGCGCTCAAACGTCTGGGCGCAACTGGTCACGCAGCGCGGTAACGGCATCGCGCAGCGCCGCAAGCTGTTCGGGCGGCAGGGCGCAACGGTCAAAGATGCAGGCGGATAACGGCTCTGCCTGCGCCTGAAGGGCCAACCCTGCCGCGGTCAGCGTCACCCGCACCTGACGTTCATCTGCGCTGTCCCGGGTGCGCGTGACGAGCCCCTGCGCCTCCATCCGCTTGAGCAGCGGGGTCAGCGTGTTCGACTCAAGCTGCAACGCGCGGCCAAGGGCGCCCACCGTCTGCCCGTCCTCCTGCCACAGCGACAGCAACACCAGATATTGCGGATAGGTCAGGCCCAGTTCCGACAGCAGCGGCGCATAGACCCGCTGCATGGCGTGATTGGCCGAATACAGCGCAAAGCAGATCATCTGGGACAGGGTCGGGGTCATCGGGCACCTCTCCTCTTGATTAAATCGCACACGATTGGATCGCAAGGGCGTTGACACGAATCGCGCGGGCCGATAACAGTCGCTAACGATTAAATCGCAAGCGACAGGAGATTGGAATGTCCGTTGACCCGAAATACTGGACCGAAGCCAAGGCCACTGGCGGCGGCCGCAACGGGGTGGCGTCGCTGACCTCGGGGATGCTGACCGTCACGCTGGCCACACCCAAGGAACTGGGCGGTTCGGGTGCGGGCCACAACCCCGAAGAGCTTTTCGCACTGGGCTATGCCGCCTGCTATCTGGGCGCGATGCGCTTTGCCGCGCAGTCGGAAAAGCTGGGCACCGTGCCCGAGGATGCCACGGTCAAGGCCAAGGTCGGCATCGGCCCGCGCAGCGAAGGCGGCTTTGGCCTTGCCATCACGCTGGAAGTGTCGCTGCCCGGCGTGCCCGCCGATGTGGCGGCGAAGATTGCCGAGCGCGGCCACTTCATCTGCCCCTATTCGCACCTGTCGCGCGGCGGTGTCGCGGTCGAGACCAAACTGGTCTAAAGGCAGGCGGACATCCCGCCATCCACGAAAAGCACCTGGCCGTTGACATAGCTCGCGGCCGGGGACGCCAGAAAGATGCACGCGCCCTGCAACTCGTGCAGTTGCCCCCAGCGGCCGGCCGGGGTGCGGCGGGCGATCCAGGCACTGAACTCGGCATCGCCGACAAGGGCTGCGTTCATCGGCGTATCGAAATATCCCGGCGCCAGCGCATTCACCCGCAGCCCCTTTGGCCCCCAATCTGTGGCCATGCCCTTGGTCAGATTGGCCACCGCACCCTTTGTCATCGTGTAGGGCGCGATGGTGGGCCGGGCCAGCGCGGTCTGGATCGAGGCGATGTTGATGATCCGCCCGGTTCCCCGCGCGATCATATGGCGCGCACAAGCCTGACCCACATGGAAGACCGAGGCGATATTGGTCTGCATCAGCGCCTCAAAATCGGCGGGGGCGAAATCCTCAAGCGGCGCACGGCGCTGGATGCCGGCATTGTTCACCAGAATGTCGATCGGCCCCAAGGCCGCCTCATAACCATCCACCGCGGCACGGGCGGCGGCATGGTCGGTCACGTCAAAGGGCAGAAGGTCGGCCTCATGGCCTTCGCTGCGCAATCTGGCCACAGCATCGGTCAGCCGGTCCGCGCTGCGCCCGTTCAGGACGACCCGCGCCCCCGCCGAAGCCAGCCCCTGCGCCAGCGACAGCCCGATCCCCTGCCCCGAGCCGGTGATCAGGGCGCGTTTGCCGGAAAGGTCGAAAAGAGGATGGGTCATGGTCGCCTCCGTGGTTTCACAGCACAGGATAGCGCCATATGCTGCCGCAAAAAGGGGGTGCGCGCGATGGGCGAACGGTTGAAGGGCAAGGTGGCCATCGTTTCGGGCGGCGCCAGCGGTTGCGGCGCGGCAGCGGTGCGCCTTTTCGCGGCCGAAGGGGCAGCGGTGGGGATCATCGACCGCAATGCAGCACTGGGGCAGGCACTGGCCGATGAGATGGCGGCAGCGGGCCACCGGGTGGTCTTCGCCGCAGCGGATGTGTCAAGCAAGGCACAGGTTGAGGCGGCGGTGGCAACCGTGGCGGCCGCATTGGGTCCGGTGAACGTGCTGTTCAACCATGCCGGCACCATCGTCATCAAACCCTTCCTTGAAACCGAAGAAGAGGATTGGGACTTCCTCTTCGACGTGAACGTCAAGAGCATGTATCTGATGACCCGCGCCGTGCTGCCCATGATGATCGCGGCGGGCAAGGGCAGCATCGTCTGCACCTCGTCCATATCGGCGGTTTACGCAACGCCGATGGAGGTGCTGTATGACGCCACCAAGGGGGCCTGCCACATGTTCGCCCGCGCGATAGCGGTCGAGTTCCGCGACAAGGGCATCCGCTGCAATGCGGTCTGCCCCGGCTTCATCGAAACCCCGCATGGCAAGCGTGAGGTGGCCGAGCTGACGGCGCTGGGGGTTGATGCCTCGGAAACGGCGATCAAGGCGGCGCAGGGCCGCTTTGGCCAGCCCGAGGACATCGCGCGCGCTGCGCTGTATCTGGCGTCTGACGATGCCGAATTCGTCACCGGGGCGCAGCTTTTCGTAGACGGAGGATTTTCGGCGGTCTGATTTCCCTTGCCGCGCATCCCGGCCTACGCCGCCTTTGCACCGGATTAGCGCAGAGCGGTTGTAGTGGCGGCGGGTGTCAGGGAATGGCCTGCAGAACTGAATAGCCTTTTCAGTATTTTCGAGACCAGCCCGGAAAACCGGCGATTCCCCGCCGCTTCGGGCCGGGCAGTTGGGCGGATTGTCGTCCCCGGGGGCGGGCACCGCTATCGGCAAGGGCGAAACTGCGCTATCCTTCGGCCATGTTGCCTGGAGGGATACAGCCATGAAACATCTTGCCGACCATGATCACGACGCATCTGCGGCACGGGCGCGGAATTTTCTGCGCATCGCCCGCGACCGCAGCGAAAGCCTGTGGCGCGGCCTCTGGCAGCGCCCCTTCGCCCGCGGCGAGGGCAATCGGCGCATGGTGGAATATGTCCGCATCGAGAAGGGCCGCGAAGCCTGAGCGCCTCTGGACCTTGCCGCTGCCCGGGCCTAGGTTCGGCAGCGGAGGTTCCCCATGCGTATTGCCTGCACCATGTCGCCCGGGCGCGGCAGCACCGATCTTGTCATGCAAGAGGCCGTCGCGCGGCTGATGGCGCGCGGGCTGCGGCTGGCCGGCACCGTGCAGACCAATTCCGAACGCGCGGGCGATCCGCGCTGCGACATGGATGTGCAGGTGCTGCCTGCGGGGCCGGTCTTTCGCATTTCGCAGGATCTGGGCCGCGATGCCCGGGGATGCCGGCTTGACCCCGAGGGGCTGGAGGCGGCGGTGGCTGCGGTTCTGGCCGGAATGGCCGCCGGACGTCCCGACCTTCTGGTGGTGAACAAATTCGGCAAGCATGAATGCCTTGGCCGCGGCTTTCGCCCGGTGATTGCCGAGGCGGTGGCCGAAGGCATTCCGGTGCTGGTCGGGGTCAATGCCCTGAACCTGCCGGAATTGCAGGCATTCGTCGGTGACGGCCTTAGCGTTCTGCCGCCTGATCCCGAAGCGGTGCTGCGCTGGCTGGCGGACTGACCCCCGCCAGACCCGCACAGAACGCCGCCGCAAGCGAAGCCAGAACCAGTTCACCCCCTTCTTCCAGTAGGGTCAGCGCGATGCCCGGCACTCCGCCATAACGCCATGGCAAAAGCGCGCCGACAGCCTCATGCAGCGCGTCCACCGCCACGCCGACAAGGATCAGCGCGGCGAAAATGGCCAGAAACCGCCGCCCGATCGCCCGTCCGGTTGCCCCGCTGGCCGCATAACCGAAGCCAAGGATCAGCGCGCAAACCGCCCCCATCAGGCCAAAGGCAATCAATTGCCCGACACCCGACGCATGAAGCCCCCAATGCGGCTGCAACTGCAACAGCCGCTCATAAACAACGCCCCGGCTTTCGTGATACTGGAAGGCGTCGTCGATCAGGATCCCCAGAAACACCGGCAGGCAGGCCAGCAGGATCGGCGCCCGGTGCAACCGCCATGCCCGCCACAGCAGGATCAGGCAGGCCAGCCATTTCAGGTAGTTCGCCCATTCCGCCAAAGTGCGGTCTGACCCGATATCCAGCATGTAAAGGATACGCGGCGTTACCCCCAGCCAGAACAGCGCCACCGCGCCCGCATAGCCCGCCAGCAGCAGGCCATCCATGATGAGCAAACAGCGCAGCAGCCAAAGGAACCAGGCCCTGGCCGCAGGATTCTGGTGCAGCGGGGCGACGAACCAGTCCATGCGCCATGCTTCCCGCAGTCTGGGCCTTTGGCAAGTGTTTTGCCACGGGCGCAGGGCGCGCCGCGAATTGCGGCTTGGAACGGCAATAAGGCTGACGTAACCTTCGCCCAAGGGAGGCGGACATGGCCGAGACTGCACCGGGGGGCGAGGGCCTTCTGTTTCTGACCGACGAGCAACTGCGCAAGGGCATCGAGGCGATGTTCTTTGCCTATCGCGGTTTTACCGCCGATCCTGACCGGATTCTGGAGGGCATGGATTACGGCCGCGCCCACCACCGCGCGATCCATTTCATCCACCGGGCGCCGGGAACGACCGTTGGCAATCTGCTGACCATCCTCGGCGTGACCAAGCAAAGCCTGAACCGCGTGCTGCGCACCCTGTTCGAGGATGGTCTGGTCGAGGCCCGCGTCGGCCGCAAGGACAAGCGCGAGCGCAACCTGCACCTGACCGAAAAGGGGGCGGCACTGGAACGCGCACTGTCGGATGCCCAGCGCGCCCGGATGCGCGCCGCCTATCGGCAGGCCGGGCCGCAGGCAGTGCAGGGCTTTCGCACCGTGCTTGAGGCGATGATGGACCCCGACCTGCGCCGCCAGTTCCAGGGCCTGAAGGAGGGCCGCGAATGAGCGCCGATCCCCCGCCCCACCTTCTGGTGGTCGATGATGACGAGCGGATTCGCGGGCTGTTGCAGAAATTCCTGATCCGCTCGGGCTATCTCGTCACCGGCGCACGCGATGCGGCGCAGGCGCGGCGGCTGATGGTGGGGCTGGAATTCGACATGCTGATCCTTGACGTGATGATGCCGGGTGAGGATGGCATCACCCTGACCCGCGACCTGCGCAAAGATCTGACCGTTCCCATCCTTCTCTTGACCGCCAAGGGCGAGACGGCGAACCGGATCGAGGGGCTTGAGGCAGGGGCGGACGACTATCTGGTCAAGCCGTTCGAGCCGAAGGAACTCTTGCTGCGCGTCGGCGCCATCCTGCGACGGGTGCCGCAGCAACGGCCCGCACAGACCGCCCCCAAGGTGCTGCAACTTGGCGCCGTGCGCTATGACATGGACCGGGGCGAATTGTGGCGCGGCAGCGATCTGGTGCGGCTGACCGCGACCGAAGCCGCGCTGATGCGGGCCTTTGCCGCGCAGCCGGGCATCGCCCTCAGCCGCGACAAGCTGGTGGGCGATGCCCCCGCAGACGAGAGCGGGCAAGAGCGGGCGGTGGATGTGCAGATTACCCGCCTGCGCCGCAAGATCGAGGATGACCCGAAAAGCCCGCGCTATCTGCAAACGGTGCGGGGCGAAGGCTATATGCTGCAACCGGATTGAGGGATTTCCTTGGGGACCGGCGCACTTGCTGTTAGCGTGAGCGCGAAAACCCGGAGGAAATCATGTTCACCGCCACCAAGGCCACCACCAAGACGCTTGTCGCGGCACTGGCCTTTGCCGCAACAGCCGCTTCGGCGCAGGAATTGCTGCCTTGGGGTCAGTCCGACTATTGGGCGGTGCTGATTGACCCCAGCCTTGGCAATGGCTGCCTCATTCAGGGGGAATTCGCCGATGGCTCGGTGGTGCGCATCGGTTTGGACCGCACCACGGACACCGGCTATGTCACCGCCTTCAACGCCAACTGGGGCGATATCGAAGAGGGCGCGACCTATCCCGTCAGCTTCACGCTGGACGGCGAACAGTTCGACGGCGACGCGAAGGGCATGTATCTGAACGGCGTGCCGGGTGCCGATGTGGTGTTCGACAATGTCGATTTCTTCATGTCCATCGCCCAGCGTCAGACCATGACGATGTATCACGACGGGGCCGAAGTGCTGTCGATCGACCTGACCGGCACGATGGCGGGCCTTGATGCCGTGGTGCAATGCCAGGACGAACAGGGGTGACAACCGCCGTCTACCTTTCCGAGGCGGGCCGGGGGCATCTGACACCGCCCGGCCATCCCGAACAGGTGGCGCGGCTTGCGGCCGTCGCGGCGGCTCTGGAGGGGTTGGGCATTGCCCCCCGCCCCTGCCCCATGGGCGCAGAGGCCGAGGTGCTGCGCTGTCATCCGGCCCGCTATCTGGGACGGGTGAAGCATGGGGTGCCTGCCAGCGGCTTTGCGCAGTTGGATGGCGACACATGGCTGTCACCCGGCTCTTATCTGGCCGCGATGGAGGCGGTGGGTGGCGCCTGCGCTGCCGTGGATGCGGTTTTGGCCGGTGAGGTGACGAATGCCTTAGTCGCGGCACGGCCCCCCGGGCACCATGCCGAAACCGAAACGCCGATGGGGTTTTGCCTGTTCGGCACCGTGGCTATTGCGGCGAAACGGGCGCTGGACCATCACGGCCTCAGCCGCGTCGCCGTGGTCGATTTCGACGTGCATCACGGCAACGGCACACAGGATTTGCTGTGGGACGAAGCGCGCTGTCTGTTCATCTCCTCGCACCAGATGCCGCTTTATCCCGGCACCGGCAGCCCGCGCGAGGTGGGGGCACACGGCCAGATCCTGAACATTCCGCTGCGCGAAGGCACGGGCGGCGCGGCGATGCGCGCGGCCTATGAGGCGCAGGTTTTCCCCCGGCTCGCGGCGTGGCAGCCGGAACTCCTGCTCATCTCGGCGGGTTTCGATGCCCACCGCGCCGACCCGCTGGCAGGGCTGGAATGGGAGGCAGAGGATTTCGCATGGCTGACGCGCCGCCTGCGGGCTTTTGCCGGGGGGCGGGTGGTCTCTTCTCTGGAAGGCGGATATGATCTGACCGCATTGGCCCAAAGCGTGGCCGCCCATGTGATCGCGTTGAAGGAGTAGACGATGACCGACAAGCCCGTATCGGAAATGACCTTTGAAGAGGCCATGGCCGCGCTTGAGGCGGTGGTCGGTCAGCTGGAGCGCGGCGATGTCGCGCTGGAAGCCTCGATCGCGCTCTATGAACGGGGTGCGGCGCTCAAGGCCCATTGCGCCGCCAAGCTGAAGGATGCCGAAGAGAAGGTGGAACTGATCCGCGCCCAGGAAGGCCGCGCCATTGCCGCCAGCCCCGTGGAGGGGATGTGAGCTTCAGCACCCTTCTGGCCACCGATGCGGCGGCCATTCAGGCCCGGCTGGATCGGGCGCTGCAGGGCCTTGACGATCAGCCGGTGATCCACGCCATGCGTTACGCCTTGCAGGGCGGCAAGCGGCTGCGCGGGTTTCTGGTGCTGGAAGGCGCGCGGATGCTGGGCGTTGATCCGGCCCGCGCCATTGCCGCGGCGGCTGCGGTTGAGGCGCAGCACGCCTACAGCCTTGTCCATGACGATCTGCCCTGCATGGACGATGACGATCTGCGCCGCGGCCTGCCCACGGTGCATGTGAAATGGGATGAGGCGACAGCGGTTCTGGCAGGCGACGCGCTGCAGACGCTGGCCTTTGAGCTGATGTGCGACCCTGCCCTTGGCAGTGCCGAGGTGCGCGTGGCGTTGGTCGCCGGACTGGCGCGGGCCAGCGGCGCCGAGGGCATGGTGCTGGGTCAGGCGCTGGACATTGCCGCCGAAACCGCCGCAGCACCCCTGACGCTGGCCGAAATCACCCGGCTGCAGGCGGGCAAGACCGGCGCGCTGATCGGCTTTTCGGCCGAAGCCGGGGCGATCATCGCCGGGGCCGATCCTGCCCCCCTGCGCGCCTATGCGCAGGCGCTGGGGCTGGCCTTCCAGATTGCCGATGACATTCTGGACGTGACCGGCGATGCCGCGAAGACCGGCAAGCGCGTGGGCAAGGATGCCGAGGCGGGCAAGGCCACCTTCGTCTCGCTTCTGGGGCTGGATGCGGCGCGGGCGCAGGCGCTTGACCTGACGGAACAGGCGGAAGCCGCCCTTGCCCCCTATGGTGCGGCAGCGGCGAACTTGATTGCTGCCGCGCGCTTCGTTATCTCGCGCGACAATTGAGGAGCGCGCCATGGCCGACCGTCCCCTGACCCCCCTACTTGACCGGGTGACGCTGCCTTCGGATCTGAAGGCGCTCTCGGATGCCGAACTGCGCCAACTGGCCGATGAGCTGCGGGCCGAGACGATTTCCGCCGTTTCGGTCACCGGCGGCCATCTGGGCGCGGGTCTGGGCGTGGTAGAGCTGACCGTGGCGCTGCACGCGGTGTTTTCGGCGCCGCGTGACAAGATCATCTGGGATGTCGGCCACCAGTGCTATCCGCACAAGATCCTGACCGGGCGGCGCGACCGCATCCGCAGCCTGCGGATGGAGGGGGGCCTCTCCGGCTTCACCAAGCGCAGCGAAAGCCCCTATGACCCGTTCGGCGCGGCGCATAGCTCTACCTCCATTTCGGCGGCGCTGGGCTTTACCATGGCCGCCGATCTGGGCGGCGACCCGGGCGACGCTGTGGCGGTAATCGGTGACGGCTCGATGTCGGCAGGCATGGCGTTTGAGGCGATGAACAACGCCGGCCACCTGAAAAAGCGGATGTTCGTCATCCTGAACGACAACGAAATGTCCATCGCCCCGCCGGTCGGCGCGCTTTCCGCCTATCTCAGCCGCATCTATGCCGGCCAGCCGTTTCAGGAACTGAAATCGGCGGCGCGCGGTGTGGTCAGCCTCTTGCCCGAACCGTTTCAGGAAGGCGCGCGGCGGGCCAAGGAAATGCTCAAGGGCATGGCGGTGGGCGGCACCCTGTTTGAGGAACTGGGGTTTTCCTATGTCGGCCCGATCGACGGCCATGATCTGGAACAGCTTCTGCCGGTCCTGCGCACCGCCCATGCCCGCGCCACCGGGCCGATGCTGATTCATGTGCTGACCAAGAAGGGCAAAGGCTATGCCCCGGCCGAAAACTCCCCCGACCGTGGCCATGCCCGCGCCAAGTTCGACGTGGTGACGGGCGAGCAGAAAAAGGCCCCCTCCAACGCGCCCAGCTATACCCGCGTCTTCGCCGACGCCCTGATCCGCGAAGCCGAGAGCGACAGCCGCGTGGTGGCCGTGACCGCTGCGATGCCGGACGGCACCGGGCTTGACCTGTTCGGCGCGCGTTACCCCAAGCGCATGTTTGACGTGGGCATTGCCGAGCAACATGCGGTCACGTTCAGCGCGGGGCTGGCGGCGGGCGGGATGAAGCCCTTCTGCGCGATCTACTCGACCTTCCTGCAACGCGGTTATGATCAGGTGGTGCATGACGTGGCGATCCAGCGCCTGCCGGTGCGCTTTGCCATCGACCGGGCGGGGCTGGTCGGGGCCGATGGCGCCACCCATGCCGGCAGCTTCGACGTGGCCTTCCTCGCCAACCTGCCCGGCATGGTGGTGATGGCCGCCGCGGATGAGGCGGAACTGGTCCATATGGTCGCCACGGCCGCCGCGCATGACGAAGGCCCCATCGCCTTCCGCTATCCGCGCGGCGAGGGTGTGGGGGTGGAGATGCCTGCGCGTGGCGTGCCGCTGGAAATCGGCAAGGGCCGGATGATCCGTGAGGGCGGGCGCGTGGCGCTCTTGTCCTTCGGCACGCGCCTGTCCGAGGTGCTGAAGGCCGCCGAGGCGCTGACGGCGCGCGGCCTGCCGCCCACCGTCGCCGATGCCCGCTTTGCCAAGCCGCTGGACCGCGACCTGATCCTGCAACTGGCCCGCAACCACGAGGCGCTGATCACCATTGAAGAGGGCGCCATCGGCGGTTTCGGCAGCCATGTGGCGCAGCTTCTCGCCGATGAGGGCATCTTCGACCGCGGCCTGAAATACCGCTCGATGGTGCTACCCGACACCTTCATAGACCACGCCAGCCCCGAAGCGATGTATCGCAGCGCCGGCATGGACGCCCCGCAGATCGAGGCGAAGGTGCTGGAGGTGCTGGGCGTGGCGGTGGTGGGTCAGCGGGCATAGCACCTCATCCCGGCGGCGGCAGCCCCCGTTCGGCCAGAACCGACAGCGGGTCGCGCCCGTCATGGGCCGAGGTTTCGCGGTAGACCTCGAGCTGCGCTTCCGAGAGGAGGCCCGCCCGATACAGCGCCATCGCCGCGCCATATCGCACCCGGCCCGATCCTTTGGGCCCCAAGGGCGAATGCAAAAGGGCGAATTCCTCAGTCATTGCTGCTAAATGCCATGCGTTCATCGGCCAGACGGCGCTTTTCGGCGCGGTGCATCACCCAGCCCGCCAGCGCAACGCCGATCCCGACCACAACCACCGTGATCGTCGCCAGCGCGTTGATGTCGGGCGTCACCCCCAGCTTGACCTTGGACCAGATCAGCAATGGCAGCGTCGTGGACCCCGGCCCGGTGGTGAAAGAGGTGATCACCACGTCATCCAGCGAAATGGTAAAGGCCAAGAGCCAGCCCGACAGGATTGCCGTAAAGGCGGTGGGCAGGGTCACGTCCCACAACACCTGCCAGGGGCGGGAGCCAAGGTCCATCGCCGCCTCTTCGATGGCGCGATCCGCCTGACCCAGCCGGGCCTGCACGATGGTCGTCACGAAAACCATCGAGAAGGTGATATGCGCCAGCGTGATCGTGCTGAATCCGCGCGCACCGGGCCAGCCGATCCAGTTCGCCGTCAGGATGAAGAACATCAGCATCGAAATGCCGGTGATCACCTCGGGCATGATCAGGGGCGCGGTGACAAGGCCGGAAAACAGGGTCCGCCCGCGAAACTTGCGGAACCGCGACAGGGCGAACCCTGCCATGGTGCCGAGGATGGTGGCGAAGGTGGCCGAAACCACCGCGATCTTGAACGACAGAAGTGCCGCCGCGATCACCTGCTTGTTGGACAGAAGCGAGACATACCACTTGGTCGAAAACCCGCCCCAGACCGTGGCAAGCCGCGATCCATTGAAGGAATAGACCATCATCGACAGGATCGGGATGTAGAAGAAGGCAAAGCCGAAACACAGCACGGTGATCAGGAAGACGGGGCTGCGTCTCATTTGCCCGGTCCTTCTTCGGCGCGGGCCTGATAGCGGCTGTAAAGCATCGTCGGCCCCACCATCAGCACCAAGAGCGCCACCGCCACCGCCGAGGCCATGGGCCAGTCGCGGGCCGAGTTGAATTCATCGGCGATCACCCGGCCGATCATCGGCGTGCTGGCATCGCCGACCAGCGTCGGGATCACCAGCTCCCCCGCCGCCGGAATGAAGACCAAAAGGCCCCCGGCAATGATCCCCGGCACCGATTGCGGCAGAGTCACATCCAGAAACACCCGGAACGGGCGACTGCCCAGGTCCATCGCCGCCTCGTCCAGCGTGGGGTCAAGCCTTTCAAGGCTGGAGTAAAGCGGCAGGATCATGAAGGGCAGGTAGGTGTAGACCATCACCAGCACGACGGCGAAGTTCGAGTGCATCATCGGGATGGACTTCACCGCCCAATCCACCGGCACCAGCAGGTTCCAGCCATCGGTCAGCAACTGATTGAACCAGCTCGACTTTCCCATAAGCCCCATCCAAGCGTAGACCCGCAGCAGGAATGAGGTCCAGAACGGCAGGATCACCAGCATCAGCAGGATGTTGCGCCAGCTTTTCGCCACCCGCGTCAGCCCCAGCGCCATCGGATAGCCCAAGCCAAGGCAAAGCAGAGTCGCCAGCCCGGCATTCATCAGCGAAATCAGGAAAGAGCGGATGTAAAGATCATCGGTGAACAGCCGCTGATAGCCGCGCGGATTGATCCAAGGGTATTCGCCGCCGAACCCCACCGGCGGGGCCGTGGGGGCCTGACTGCCCACACTCATCGCCAGCACGATCAGGAAGGGCAGCAGGAACAGCAGCAGAAGCCAGCCATAGGGCAGCCCGATGATCAGATCGGACCAGCCCCGGCGATGAAACCAGCGTGCGATGGAGAAGGGGCGCGAGACGCTCATCTTACCCCCGCAACAGGATGGCAGCGGCAGGTTCGAAGGCGACCCAAACCTTGTCATACCAATCGGGCCGCGCCTCGCCGCCGCGGCGGGCATTGACGGCGTGAACGGAAATCAACTGCCCCGAGGGCAAGGTGACCCGGTAAAGGCTGTCCTTGCCGAAATAGGCCAGATCCTTGATTTCCCCCGGAATGGCGTTGGGGCCGCCGGGCGGATGGCGGTGGATCGCCAGCTTTTCAGGCCGGACCGCCAAGGTCAGCACTTCGCCTTCGACCAGCCCGGGAATCGCGGTGGCGCGGACCGGGGTTTCAAAGGCGGGCACGTCCAGAAGCGCCTCGGCCCCCTCGATCCGCAGCACCCGCGCCTCGTATTGCGAGATGGAGCCGAGGAAACTGGCCACGAAACGGCTGGCGGGATGCTCGTAAACCTCGCCCGGCGGGCCGACCTGCTGCACCGCGCCGCGGTCCATCACCGCGATGCGGTCGGCCAGCGTCATCGCCTCTTCCTGATCATGGGTGACCACGATGAAGGTAACGCCGGTGCGCTCCTGAATGCTCATCAGTTCAAACTGCGTATGTTCGCGCAGCTTCTTGTCCAAGGCGGCAAGCGGTTCGTCCAGCAAGAGAAGTTTCGGCTGCCGGGCCAGCGCGCGGGCCAGCGCCACGCGCTGCCGCTGGCCGCCGGAAATCTGATGCGGCTTGCGCACCGCAAAAGGCGTCAACTGCACAAGGTCCAGCATGGCGCGCACCCGGTCGGTCCGTTCCGCTGCGGTCATCCGTTCATGCTTCAGCCCGTAACCGATGTTCTTTTCCACCGTCATATGCGGAAACAGGGCATAGCTTTGAAACATCATGTGGACGGGCCGCTCCCACGGCGGCACGCCGGTCATGTCCTGTCCGTCCAGAAAGATGCGGCCCGACGAAGGCTCTTCAAACCCCGCGAGCATCCGCAAAAGCGTGGTCTTGCCGCAACCTGACCCACCGAGAAGGGCGAAAATCTCGCCCTTGCCGATGGTCAGGTTCACATCCTTGACCGCCTGAAACGGACCGAAATTCTTGGAAACCCCTTCGATCCGCAGAAAGGGTTCCACATCGGCCGCCATTCTCAGCTACCCGACTTGATATCGGTCCAGACCCGGGTGATTTCGCGGTCCTGCTCTTCGGATTGCGGGGCGGGGGTGTAAAGCCGGGCCATGGTGGCTGCATCAGGATAGATCGCGGGGTCGCTGGCAATCGCCGGGTCCAGAAGCGGGGTCGCCGCTGCATTGGCATTGGCATAGCCGGTGAAATTGCTGCAGGCCGCCGCCACCTCGGGCCGCAGCAGATAGTCGATGAACCGATGCGCATTATCGACGTTCTTGGCATCCGCAGGCAGGCACCACAGATCGAACCAGGCAGGCGCCCCGCTCTTGGGCACGAAATAGGCCAGGTTCACCTCAAGCCCGGCTTCGGCGGCGCGGGTCTTGGCCACGCTGTAGTCGCCCGACCAGTTGTTGGCGACGCACAATTCGCCCGTCGGCAGGGTGTTGAGGTAGTTGGAATTGTCAAAGGTGGCGACATAGGGCCGGATTGGCGCCAGCGCCTCGGCCATCTTGCGATACTCGGGCTCACGCGCCGTATCCGGGTCAATTCCCAGATAGCGCAGCACCATGAAGCCAAAGTCGGTCGGGCTGTCCAAGAGCGAGATGCCGCAATCGGCCAGCTTGGCCGCATTCTCGGGGTTCAGCAGCGTGCCGAGGTCTTCCAGATCGACGCCCGGCAGACGTTCGGCCACCAGATCGAGGTTCCATGTGATCCCGACCGAGCCCCACATATAGGGCACGCCATGGACATTGCCCGGATCGAACCCTTCCACGATCTTGAGGATACCGGCGTCAAGATTTTTCCAGTTGGTCAGCTTGGCCCGGTCGGGCTTTTGATAGACCCCGGCCGTGACCATCTTTGGCAGCCCCATGCCGTTCATCAGGACCACGTCGTAGCCGGTAGAGCCTGCCAGCATCTTGGCCTGCATCTCTTCGGTCGAGGCATAAAGGTCATAGACCACACCAATCCCGGTTTCCGCCTCAAAATCGGCGATGGTGGTTTAGCCGATATAATCGGACCAATTATAGACATTTACGGTTCCCGCCTGCGCCCAGGACGGGCGCACATAGGGCAGCGCCAGACCGGAGCCCAGTCCGGCGCCAAGGGTGATCAGGGCCTTGCGGCGGCTCAGGGTCATGGCGGCGTCTCCCTTGTTTGTTTTGCGATCAGGTTAGCCCTGTCGTTCTGAACGGCAAATCAATTCGTCATTGCGGGCCCGGATTTCGCCTTCGGGCGGGGCCTCTGCCAGCGTCATCACCGGCATGAGAGCGCGCAAACCGTCGTGATGGCGGCGCAATCCGTATTCCAGGTCGGACAGATGAAAACCCTCGAAAGCATCGGATTTCATCGACTCGTCCGACCAGATCGACAGTTGCTGATCCTCTTGCGAGGTGGCCCGGTCGATCCGCATGGCCAGATAGCGGGCAATCCGCGCCTGCCGGCTTTCGTCCGGGTGGCGATACAGGCGGCCGGTCAGCCGCGTCAGCCCGGGCGACAGCGGGATTTCCTGATAGAACTGCACCGCTTCGGGCGTGAAGGCGAAAACCGCGTTGGGAAACAGGCCGTAATAGGTCCATGCCTTTTGCAGATGGCCGGGCAGATCGGGCCGTTCGGGCGAGATACGGACATAGTTGCGCACCGACCAGCCCCGCCCCGGCGCATCGCCGAACCAGCCGACCGAGACGGAAAGCCCGTTTTCCAGATGCAGGTCGCGGTAGGTCCGCCCATAAAGCTCTTGCAGCCCCGGATGGGCCAGCGCGACGTGATAGCCTTCATTGTCCACATCGCGCACCGATTTCCAGTTCACCGGCAGGTCGGTCATCCAGTTGGGGGTCGGCACCGACACCACCTTGTTCAGATCATAGGCCGCAAAATCCGCGTCGAACGGCGCAAGCAACTCGGCCACCGGGGGCTGCGGCCCGGGACCAAAGCGCAGGAAGACAAAGCCATGGAACAGCTCCATCTCGATCGGCATCAGGCCGAATTTGTCGCGGTCCATGTCGCCAAAGGTCGAAGGGCGCGCCGCCCCGCGCAGCGTGCCGTCCAGATTGTAGACCCAGCCATGGAACGGGCAGACGATGGACCCGCGGCAATGCCCCTTGTCTCCATCCACGACCCGCGCACCGCGATGGCGGCAAAGGTTGTGGAACGCCCGCACCACGCCATCGGCGCCGCGCATCACCACCGCCCGCTCTCCCAGCATGTCAAAGGTCAGCCAGTCGCCCGGGGCAGGGATGTCGTTCACATGGCCCGCGATCTGCCAATGCGTCAGGAACAGCTTTTCCCGTTCCAAGGCGAACATCTCGGGCGAATGATAGGTCCAGCCGGGCAGGCCCGCCCGGTCCCAGTCATTGGGGATGGGAAGGGTGGTATGGGGAAACTCGGTCATGCCTGCGGCTCCATTTCGGCCAGAACCCATTGGTGAAAGCGGTGAATCTCGTATTCCTCGGGCATCAGCCGCGCGGCGGCAAAGCTGGGCGAGGTCATGCCGCGCTGGCTCATCTCGGCCGCGGCGGCATCCTGATTGAGGACGATCTTGGCAAAGGCGGCCACTTCGGCGGCGTCAAACCCGGGGCGGGCAAGGGTTTCCGGCGCGAAATGCCATTCGGCAATCAGCCGGGTCCGCGTCGGGGAAAGCGGCATCAGCCGCACCAAGCGGACATAATCCACATGCGCCACCACATAGGCCGAGGGCCAGAGCGTGACAAAGGTATATCCCGCCCGCCGCTCTGCCTCGGTCAACCCCGGGAAGGCGGGCGCGCAGGCGGCACCTGTCAGGGTCCAGCTTTCCGCGCCGGGGCGCAGGTTCGCGGTGGCGGGGGCGTCGGGCGTCCAACCCAGTGCCTCACTGGCGCCCATGATGCCCCGGCCATAGACCGGCACCATGTCGCACAGCTCGGGGTGGATGCCCGGGCAATGCAGACATTCCGAGTAATTCTCCCAGAAGGTCTTCCAGTTGCAGGCCAGCTCCACCTCATGCCGGTGGCCGGTCTGCAATTCTGCCATGGGCCAGTTGTCCAGTGTCGTCAGCGGCACATCGGCGAGAAGGGGCGGCGGATCGGCGGCCAGCGAGAGGAAAAGGAAGCCGCTCCATATTTTTATGGAAACCTTTTTCAGACCGTGATCGTTACGCCGGAAATCATCGGTCGGCACGGCATGGGCGGTTGACACCAGACGCCCGTCCGCCGCCGCAAAGGCCCAGGCGTGATAGGGGCAGGTGACCAACTTGCCCAAAGGCTCCACCGCGGCACGGCAAAGTTCCGATCCGCGATGACGGCAGGAGTTGTGAAAGGCAGAAACGCTGCCATCGGCCAGACGGCAGACCACCACCTCTGCCGCACCCAGCCGCACCCGCCGCATGGTGCCGGGCGTGAAATCCGCCAACCGCCCCACCATCAGCCAATGCCGCGCAAAGATCGTCACCATTTCGCGCCCGAACCATTCCTCCCCAAGATAGGCAGCGCGCGGCAGCCCTTCGGGGCAGTGGTCAAGGCGCGGCGACAGCGGGTGGCGTTGCATCAGAACCTCGCAGGCGGCGTGGCGCGGCGGCGGTCGGTCTGAAAGAACGGGCGGTCCACGACCCGGGCGCGCATCATCATCTTGGCATAATGCAGCTCGCGCAGGGCATAGATTTCTGCCCACAGGTTGCCGCCCGCCGCATGGGCCGCCTGCACCTGCGCCAACGCGATGCTTTTCTTCAGCGTGGGCGACCAGCAGGCGCCGGTGATCATGCCCACCTCGGTCTTTTGATCGTGATAGAGGATCGCCCCTTCGGCACCGATGTTGCCGTCAACCTCCAATCCGACGAAGGCCCATTTCGGCTTGGCCCGCAACAGCGCCCGGCGCCCGGTGAAATGGCCCTTTTCCCAGTCGATCAGCCAGCCCAGCCCCATTTCGACCGGGCTGCGCAGCCGGTCTTCCCTCACGCATTGCGGGGCGGGGGTGAAGTCATAGCCGGTGATGATGAACCCTGCCTCAAGCCGGGCGATGTTCAGCGCATCCGAGCCGATGGGCCGCAACCCGTGTTGCGCCCCAGCGGCAAAGAGATGATCCCAGAGCGGCAGGGCCAGTTCCGGCACCGTCCAAAGTTCATAGCCCAGATCGCCGGTGAAGCCGGTGCGCGAAATGGTCACCTCACCCCCGACAAAGGCAAAATCGGCCATGCGAAAGGGTTTCAGCCCCGTCACATCGGACCCCGCCGCCGCCAGCACGCTGGCCGAGGTCGGCCCCTGCAACGACAGGGCCGCGACCTCTTCGGTCTCTTCACGGATGGCCACGTCGAACCCATATGCCGAGTCCAGCAGCCAGGGCAGATGCCGCTCCTGACAGCACAGACGAAAGCGGTCGGGCGACATCCGGAACAGTGTGCCATCGTCAATCAGATGCCCGGCATCGTCGCACCAGACCGTGTATTGCACCCCGCCGACCGACAGCTTTGCCACGTTTCGCACCGTCAGCCGGTTCAGAAACGCCATCGCCTCTGGCCCTTCGATGCGGTATTTCACCATCGGGCACAGATCATAGACCGAGGCGGCGTTGCGGATGGACGAATGCTCCATCGCAAGGTCTTCATAGGTCAGCACGCTGGCATAGCCCGCCCATGGCCCCCAACTGTGCATCTTGTTCGCCGCCGACGTCCGCGCGTGGAAGGGCGTCTGCAAAAGCGGGGTTTCGTAATGCGTCAGCGCGTTCATTTCCCGACCCCCATGATCGCCCCGGCGGCATTCCACCCGGCGCTGCCGGAAATCCCGCCGCCCGGATGGCAACCCACCGAGGCCAGCCACAACCCCTCAACCGGCGTGGCATATTGCGCCAGTCCGGGCAGGGGGCGCAGGAACAGCATCTGCTCCACCGACAATTCCCCGCCGTGCCAGTTCCCCCCCGGCAGGCCCCAGCGCGCCTCAATGTCATAGGGCATCAGCATGTCCGCCTTCAGGATCAGGCTGCGCAGGCCGGGCGCATGTGCTTCAAGCTGGCGCAAGCTGGCCTCCAGCAGGACGGCGCGGGCGACTTCGGGGTCTTTCGGCGCATGGGGGGCATATTGCACGATGGCCGACAGCACATGCTGCCCGGCGGGTGCATGTCCCGGCTCAAAGGCCGAGGGCAGGATAATTTCCATCACCGGCGCCTCGGGCACCTGGCCGTATTTCACCGGGTTGAAGGCCCGCTCCACAGCCTCCTCCGATGGGGCGATGACCAGACGAGTCTTCGGATCGGCCCCGCGAAAATCCGGCAGCCCGCGCAAGGCCAGATGCAGCTTGGCCGCCCCGCCCCGCGCCTTGAGGTGCCGCGCCCGCGTGATCAGCCCGGCATCCAGATGCCGCGACCCGACCAGCCCCAGCAGCGTCGCCTTGGGCGACAGGCTGGACACCACCAGCGGCGCCCGGATTTCCTCACCGCTGTCCAGCACAACGCCTGCCGCACGGTCGCCCTCGACCAGCACCCGGGCCACGCGGGCATTGCTGCGCAGCGAAACGCCCTTCGCCTGAACCGCCGCGACCATGGTCGAGGCCAACGCCCCCATCCCGCCCGCAGGCAGGCCGATGGCGCCCTGCACGCCGCCCACCCCGCCCGACAGCCGGTCAAGCCACAACAGCAGCGAATTGGGCGAGCGCGGAGCAAGCCAGGTGCCCAGCGTGGCATCAAAGGCCAGCGCGCCTTTCAACAGCGGATCGGTCAGCTCATCATTCAGCGCGTCATGCACATTCGTCAGAAACATGCGCAGCAATTCGCGGAACTCGGCCTTGCCCATCATCCGCGCCTTGAGGCCGACCATGGCCAGTTTCAGCATCGGGTTGCCCGCCCCGCGCGCCAGCCGCGGCGGCGGCATCTGCCGCAACGGCGTCAGAACTGCAGCAAAGCGCATCAGCCGGGCGCGCAGGGCCGCCCATGCCGCGCGGTCGGCCTCGCTGACCGCACCTTGCAAAGCAGCCCCCGCTGGTCCGTCCAGCCTCAGATGCCCGCCTGTCGGAGAAAGCGCCGTGGTCGCAAGATCAGGCGCCGCCCAGCGCAGCCCGTGGCGGGCAAGCTCCACCCCATGGGCCACACGCGGGTCAAGGTTCAGCGACAGATGCGCCAGCGGCTGCGGCGCAAAGCCTTCGGCCAAGGGAACGCAGGCCGCCGCACCGCCGCCCGGCACCCCGGCCTCCAGCAGCAGCACCTTGCGGCCAGCGGATTGCAGCCGGTGCGCGGCGGCCAGCCCGTTCGGCCCGGCGCCGATGATGAGGGCGTCAAAGGACGGCATAGGCATCGCTCATGTCCTTCGCGGGCAGCTTCATATCGCGCAGAATCTCCGCAGCCGCGTTGCGCCCCGGCGCGCCCATTACCCCGCCGCCCGGATGGGTGGACGAGCCGCAGATCCAAAGGTCGCGCACCGGGCTGCGGTAATCGGCATAGCCCGGCACCGGCCGGTTGAAGAGCAACTGGTCAAAGGTCAGCTCGCCCTGAAAGATGTTGCCCTCGGTCAGACCCACTTCTGCCTCAAGCTCGCGCGGGGTGCGGACCTCGACATGCAGGACCAAATTCTTGAACCCCGGCGCCGCGCGTTCGATCTGGTCAAGGCAGGCCCTGCCAAAGGCGTCACGGTCGGCATCGGTCCAGTCGCGGCCTTCGATTTTCGGCGGGGCATATTGCACGAAGCACGACATGAAATGCTTGCCCGGCGGGGTCATGGTCGGGTCGATCAGGGTTGGGATCATCACATCCTGAAACGGTTCGCGGCTGAACCGGCCGTCTTTCCAGTCGTCATAAGCGGCTTCCATCTTTTCGATGGAATCGGTGAAGTGCATGTCACCCTTCACATTCGGCGCCCCCTCGGGCAGCGCGGTAAAGCGCGGCAGACCGTCCAGCGCGATGTTCAGCTTGCCCGATGATCCGCGCGTCTTGAACGCCTTGACCCGCTTTACGAAATCGCCCGGCAGCTCCTTTTCCGCGACATGGCGCAGGAAGGTCCGCCGCACATCCATGTTGGACACCACGCGGGAGGCGCGGATTTCATCGCCATTGGCCAGCGCCACACCCACGGCGCGGCCATTGCGGACCAGCACCTGCTCCACCGCCACACCCGCGCGAATCTGCCCCCCCGCCGCGCGCAGACTGGCCGCCAGCGCCTTGGTGATCGACCCCATACCGCCACGGGCATAGCCCCATGCACCGACATTGCCATCGACATCGCCCATGGCGTGATGCAGCAGCACATAGGCGGTGCCGGGCGACATCGGCCCCAGCGCCGTGCCGATGATCGAACCGACGGCCTGATAAGCCTTCACCACCGGATTCTCGAAATATTCATCCAGATAATCAGCAATCGACATCGTCCAGAAGCGGATCATGTCATACATCGCCATTTCCGACAGATCGAACATCTGCTTGCCCAGCCAGGCGAGTTCGGCAAGGTCGCGGGGCCGGAAGCTTGCCGGGTCGGGCGGGCGACGCATCAGCAGCGGGCGGATGAATCGACAGTGGCGCAGGATGTCGCGGGCGTAGCGGTCATAAGCCTCGGCATCGCGTTTCGAATGGCGGGCCATCTCGCGGCGGTTGGCATCATGGTCGCGGAACATGCCCAGATAGCCGCCGCTTTCGGTGAACATCGCCCCGCCCTCATAGGGCAGAATCTGCAATCCGTGCTTTGACAGTTCCAGATCGCGCATGATCTCGGGCCGGAACAGACTGCTGACATAGGAACAGTTGGAATAGGTGAAGCCGGGGTAAAGCTCGCGGCTGACCGCCGCACCACCGATCCAGTTGTTCTTCTCGACCACGCAAACCTTCAGACCCGCCCGCGCAAGGTAGCAGGCCGCCACCAGCCCGTTATGACCCGCGCCGATGATCAGGGCATCATAGCTCATCCGGGCAAACCTGTGCGGCGGAACAGCGGCTGCGGCATTTGCGCCATGGCGGATCATCCGGGTTGATTTCGGTGCTGACAGGCTCCCATTATTTTGACTGTCTTGTCAATCAGAATCATCGCCCCTTCCATCGCCCCCGGTTTGGGCTAAGGAAAGCAGGTCACAAACCCGGAGCCCCGCATGGCCGCTGCACCCGATCAGGACAATCCGCCGCCGCGCAAGCTGCCGCGCGATGCGCGCCGCAGCCAGTTGATCGAGGCGACGATCGAGACGATGGCCCAGAACGGCTATGCCCGCACCACGCTGACGCAGGTGGCAAAGGCGGCGGGCCTGTCGCATGGGCTTGTGAACTTCCATTTCCAGAGCAAAGAGGGGCTCTTGCTGGAAACCCTGTTGTTTCTGGCCGAAGAATACCGCCAGAACTGGACCGAGGCGCTTGCCGCCTCCGGCCCCTCGGCCCCCGAAGAACTGCGCGCGTTGCTAGAGGCCGATTTCAACCCGGCGATCTGCACCCCGGCCCGCCTGTCGGCATGGTGCAGCTTCTGGGGCGAGGCGCAGAGCCGCCCGATCTATCAGGAACGCTGCGGCGCCAATGACGAGGAATACAACCGCCGGCTTGAGGCGATTTGCGCCCGGATGAATGCCGAACACGGCTATGCCGTGAACCCGGCGCGGGCTGCCCGCGTGCTGCGCGTGGTGACCGAAGGGGTCTGGCTGGACATGATGACGATGACCAGCCCCTATGACCTCACAGAAGCGCAGGCGACGGTGATGACCGCCGCCGCCGCCTTCTTTCCCCGGCATTTCACGGGCTAGGCACTATTGCAGCTCCATCCCCTGCGGCCAGCGCAGCGAATGGGTCAGTGTCACCACCTGCTCTTCACCCGGGGCAATGTCGAATTCCCAGGCGAGGATGCCACGCTGTGCCTTCACATCGGTCTCGGTCGGGGCCGGGTCGGCCTGATAGGTGACTTCCAGATCCTCCTGTTCGGAATAGGGCACCTGATCCATGAGGCGTATCGGCCAGACCTCATCCGTCAGATTCTTGACCTTCAGCACCGCAACCTCTTCGCGTTCCGTCGAACTGGACAGAATCCCCCGGTCCCCCTCGGCGCGGGTCGGCATGTCGCGGGTCAGTTGCAGCCCTTCGATGGCGCCGAAAGCCACCTCGGCCTCGGCCCCCGGCGCGATGCCGGTGATCCATGTCGCGCCGACCAGCGTGCCCTCACGCATCAGGAATGCCTGTCCGGGCAGCAGGATTTCGCCCGAGGTATTGGTAAACCGCGCCAGCACAAAGGCGGTGCGGTCATAGCGCGGAATGGCCCGCGCCTCGATCTCGGGCGCCACGGTGATCTCGTCCAGCGCCAGCCGCAGGTTTTCCACGCCTGACGCCACATCGACAGGCGTGGGATAGCGGTAGACCACCACATCACCCTGCACGGCAGCACTGGCAGTTTCTTCCATCACCGGCTCGGCCATCACCTCGGGCGCCGCTCCGGCGACCACGCCCTCCACACGATACGAGTCGTCGCTGTCCGATCCTGGCGCGGCGATGCGGCGCAACTCGGGGAAAAGCTGCGACGGTTCTGCCTGTTGCGACGGCTGCGCGGTGGACAGCGTCAGCGCCACGCCTGCCCAATCCTCGCCCGAGGACTGGCTGACCAGCACCCCGCGCCCGATGGCCAGAGCGGCACCCTCTTTCCGGGTCAGCTTCATGTCATAGACCGGCTGCCAGCTTGCATCCGCGATGAAATGCGTCACGGTCAACGTAGTTTCGCCCGCATCGGCGGCGGTGATCGCCACCGAGAGCGCGGCATAATCCGTATCGCCCCGGTCCAGCGCCGCTTGCGCGGCAAGCGCCTGATCCAGCCCCTCTTGCACCGCGTCCAGCGCCTTTTGCGCAGCCGGAAGCTCGGCCCGGGCGGCGAGTGCCGCCTGCCGTGCGGCAAGCGTCTCGCGGCCCACGGTCTGGGCCAGCGCGGCAAGCGCCTCGGGTGTCAGCGCGGCACCTTCGGGCCGGACCCCGGCGAGGAAGGCCACCTGCGCCTCGGCCGCCGCTGCCCGTGCCTCGATCGCGTCGATCACCGCCTGCGCTTCGGCAACGGCAGCCTCCCGACCCTCCACTTCGGCCTTGGCGGCCGCCTGCGCCGGTGTCAGCACCTCTTCGCGCGGCGGCAGCCGGTCGCTGCGCAGCGCGAAGGCGCCCAGCGTCAGACCCTGCGGCGCGGCAAGCCGGATCAGGTTCGGCTCGGTCTGCGCCGGCAGATCGGTGATCAGCAGGTCATGCGGGCCGGGGGTGGCGGTAAACGCCACCTCGCGGGTGATTTCCGCACCATAAGGATAGACGGTGACGGCGATGATCCGGCTGGGCACCGAGATGGTGTCGGCCAGTGCGGGCAGCGTGATCAGGCAAAGCGGCAGGGCAAGACGCAGCATGATGAAACCTCATGGAAATGCCGCCAGATTGTCGCCCCGCCCGACGCGGCGCAAGTGCAGGATGCGACAGCGCCTGTCGGCAGCGGCGTTGCGGCGGAAGCCCGCCAATGCCAGCCTGCGCGCGACCCGAAAAGGAAAGCCCATGACCACCGCCCCGCTGCCTGCCAACATCTCTGCCACCCACCGGCTGCCCAAGGTTGCCTGGGCGAAGGGAAGTTATCTGCATGACGCGAACGGGAAAACCTATATCGACGGCTCGGGCGGGCCGGCCGTTTATTGCCTTGGCCATGCGAATGAAGAGGTGAATGCCGCCATCGTGGCGCAGCTTGACCGTATTGCCCATGGCTATCGTTACAACTTCACCACCGACGCCCTTGAAGAGCTGACAGCGATCATTGCCGAACGTTCGGGCGGCAGCCTGTCGGATATGGTCTTTGTCTCGGGCGGGTCCGAGGCGGTGGAAAGCTGCCTGAAGATGGCGCTGCAATATCAGACGGCCATCGGTCAGCCCAAGCGGCGGCATTTCATCTCGCGGCAGCGGTCCTGGCATGGCAACACGCTGGGCGCGCTGGGGGTGTCCGGCTTTGCCGAGCGGACGGCGGCCTTTGAGGGGGCCTTCGTGCCTTCGGTCAAATTGTCACCCGCCAACGCCTATCGCCCGGTCGCCGGGGCGACGGCGGCCACCGCAGGCGCCGCCTGCGCTGCCGAGCTTGAGGCGGCGATCATGCGCGAAGGCGCGGAAAACATCGCCGCCTTCATCTTTGAGCCGGTGGTGGGCGCCGCCGGAGGCTGTGTTCCTGCCCCCGCAGGCTATGCGGCGGCGGTGCGCGAAATCTGCAGCCGCCACGGTGTGCTTATGATCGCGGATGAAGTGATGTGCGGCGCCGGGCGCTGCGGCACATGGCGCGCACTGGAACGCGACGGGGTGGAACCTGATATCATGTCGGTCGCCAAGGGGTTGGCTGGCGGCTATATGCCGCTGGGTGTCGCGGTTTGCACCACCGCCGTTTCGCGCGCCATCCATGACGCGCATGGCGCCTTCCAGACCGGCCATACCTTTACCGGCCACACCGCCGCCTGCGCCGCCGGGGTCGCGGTGCAGAAGATCGTTGCGCGTGACGGTCTGGTGGCAAGGGTCGCCGCGAATGAGGCGCTGCTGAAGGCCGGGCTTGCTGACGCCCTTGCTGGGGTTGCGGCCGTGGGCGACATCCGCGGGCGCGGCCATTTCATCGCCACCGAGCTGGTGGCCGATCCTGAAACAAAGGCACCCTTCCCGGCGGCGCGCAAGCTGTTCCTGAAGATCCGCGAACAGGCGCTGGAGAACGGGCTGATCTGCTATCCGGTCGGTGGCAATGTCGATGGGGTGAACGGCGATATCGTGATCCTCGCCCCGCCCTACAATTGCACCAACAATGAATTGGGTGAGATCATCGACAAGACCGCCCGCTCGGTCCGTCAGGTTCTGCGGGCCGAGGGGCTGGGTTAAGGCCACGAAGCGGCGCGCGGCAGCCCGCCGGGGTTCTGCCGCGCCGCAAGCACCGTGGCAGCGATGCCCGCATGGGGGTGGTTCGGAAAGCCGGCACCGAAACGACGGACAAGGGCGGTATAATCCGGCCCGACCTCAGCCCCCCTGGCCAGCACCCGGCCACCGGAAAGACGGATCAGGCACAAGCCATCCCCGGAGGGACGATAGGCCAGGCCCTGCCGGGCCAACACATCTTGCAGATCACCCCAGTTTTCTGCAACGGCCAGCGCCCCCGCCACAGCCTGACGCAACTGGGCAAGGTGCGCAGGCTGGGGTTCTGCGCTGTTCGGGATGTCAAAGGGGAATCGCTGCTGGCTCATCATGGCCCGAGCCTGCCGCAGCTTTGGTTAAGGCATTCTTAACAACCGAAGGGCGAATGCCGCGAAACGAAAAAGCGCCCCTTGCGGGGCGCTTTCATCAGATCGGGTGGGCGTCTCAGCCTTTTTTCAGGCAACGGCTGCCCAGCACTTCGGCAATCTGCACCGCGTTCAGCGCCGCGCCCTTGCGCAGGTTGTCCGACACGCACCACAGGCTCAACCCGTTGTCGATCGTGCTGTCCTGCCGCACCCGCGACACATAGGTCGCATATTCGCCGACGCATTCGATCGGGGTGACATAGCCGCCCGGCTCGCGCTTATCCACCAGCATCACGCCCGGCGCCTCGCGCAGGATGTCCTGCGCCTCTTGCCAGTCGAGCGGCTCTTCGAACTCAATGTTGATTGCTTCGGAATGGCCGACAAAGACCGGAACCCGCACGCAGGTCGCGGTAACCTTGATCTTGGGGTCCAGAATCTTCTTGGTCTCGGCGACCATCTTCCATTCTTCCTTGGTCGAGCCGTCGTCGAGGAACACGTCGATATGCGGGATCACGTTGAAGGCGATCTGCTTCGAAAATTTCTTCGGCGCCACTTCCTGACCCGGGACATAAAGGCCCTTGGTCTGGTCCCACAGCTCGTCAATGCCTTCCTTGCCGGCACCCGAAACCGATTGATAGGTCGCCACCACCACGCGCTTGATGTGGGCACGGTCGTGCAAGGGCTTCAGCGCCACCACCATCTGCGCGGTCGAGCAGTTGGGGTTGGCGATGATCATCTTGGTCTTGTAGCCGTCCACCGCCTCGGCATTCACCTCGGGCACCACCAGCGGCACCTGCGGGTCATAGCGATAAAGCGAGGAATTGTCGATCACCACACAGCCCGCCGCAGCGGCCTTGGGGGCGTAGATCTTCGTCGCCTCGGACCCCACGGCAAACAGCGCGATGTCCCAGCCGGTGAAGTCGAAAGTGTCGAGATCCTTAGTCTTGACGGTCTTGTCGCCAAAGCTGATTTCAGTGCCCAGCGATTTACGCGACGCCAGTGCGGCGATCTCGTCAACCGGGAACTCGCGCTCGGCGAGGATGTTCAGCATTTCGCGGCCCACGTTACCCGTGGCACCCGCGACGACGACCTTATAGCCCATCGGGGTATCTCCAGTTTCCTGTCTTCATTGTCAAAGACGGGGCCTGTTAGCGCAGAGTGGGGGGCGGGGAAAGCGGAATGTCGGCATTTCCGCCCGGCGTTGCCTTCAGGCCGCAGCGACCAGCCGGAAACGCGGGTCGCGGGCGATCAGCGCCTCGACAAAACCGCGCTCGGCGGCAAAATCATGCGGCACCTGCGCGGCGGTGCGGCTGCCCGACAGCGACAGTGACGAAAAGAAATCGAAGCCGTAAAGCGCCACCTCTGCCGCTGACGACCGTGCCAGAAGGTCGATCAGCATCAGCCCAGTGGTGGGCGGCGCGCCAAGGTGATCGGCCAACGCCTGTGCCTCGGCCCGGCGGTGCAGATAAAAGCCGGGACGGCGGGTCAGCGCAAAGGGCAGGCGCTTGCGCTTGCGGGTCATCCACAGCACGCGGGCCGGGGCGCGGGCCGCCAGCAGCGCCGCATCGGGCGGCATCGAGACGGCCAGCCAATCGGTGCGGGTGCCGTGGCTGACGGCGGCCGGAATCGGTGCACCATTGATGCGGATGACCAGATCGGCAGCGTCGATGGATGCTCCGTTCCGGCTGGCCGACAGGCTGCGGGCATTGCCGATCAGCGCCACACGCTTGCCCGCCAGTTCGGCCGCAAGCGCCTCGGGCGGAGCAGACAGCCGCTCCAGCGCCGTTTCATCCCCCGTCAGCCGGGCGATCAGGAAGCCCAGCCGCGTCATGCCCGCGCCCCCCGGGCAAGGGCGGCAAGATCGGTGAAAAGCCTTTCCGCATCGCCACGCGCCCGCGACAGGAAAGCGGCAATGCCTGCGGTTTCCGCTGCGGTATAGGGACGGTCAAGATCATCCAAGCGCAGATCGGCCAGCGCCTCCAGCGGGATCAGCCGGTCGGGCGCAAGCCCCGCCTCGGCCAAGAGCGCCTGCACTTTCCACGAATTGGACCCCACGGCAAGAACTGGCGTCGCCGTAACAAGCGACAGGCAAACGGCGTGAAACCGCCCCGTCAGGTGCAGCCCGGCCCGGCCCAGCATCGCCAGATAGGCCGCCTCATCCGCAGCCAGCCGCAGCGGCGGCAGACCAAAGGGCGCCGCGCCGTGATAAAGCGCCGACAAGAGCTGCCCGGTCGGCCAGTGCCGCCACAGCGCCGAGCGGCGGGTCTTGGTCGGCACCAGTGCCTGCGCCCCCAGCCGCGCAGCGGTCAGCGCCAACGCCCGGCGGGTGGACAGCCGCACCGAGTCGCCCACAATCAGCCCGCCCCTTGGCCCCGGCTGCGGCGCGGCGCCTGCCGACAGCGAAAGGTCCGGCACCAGCCGCACCTCCAGCCCGGTTGCGGCGATGGCATCGCGGCTTTGCCCGTCACGCGCCGAAATCAGGGCGCAGCGTGACAGCAGGTCAAACCATGATGGCGGATTGGCCTGCCACAGCGCATTGACCAGCGCCACCGGCGCGGTGCAGGCGGGATGGCCGACCACCTCCAGCAACCGCGCTCCGGCCGGGCGACCGTGGTGCAAGGTGCCTTCGCCATTGATCACCACAAGATCGGCAGCGCCCAGCGCCGCGACGAACCCGGCATCCGCCGCCCAGTCGTGCCGGGCCGGGCTGCGGGCGGTGACCTGCATCCCCTGCGCCTCCAGCCCCGCCACCAGCAGACGCATCACGCGAGAGCAGCCGTGGTGGCTGCGCCCGGAGGTGTCGTTCAGCAGAACGACACGCGGTCTTGGCTGCGGTTGCATCGGCACCCCTTGCTGTTGCACGCGCCTGCATAGCGCAGGGGCGGGCGCCGCTCAATCCGTCCGGTCACGCGAGAAAAGGTAGACGGTCAAGCCGATGACCACCAGAACCACATAGGTCAGAAACACCGCAGCATAGGGTGCCTGCACCGGGTCGGGCGGCACTGCGGCATAGACCCGCCCCGTCACCAGTTGCATCACCCCGGCCGCACCGATGCCAAAGAGGTTGATCAGCGTCACCCCCCGCCCGATCAGATGCGGCGGCAGGAAGGCGCGGCCATGCGCCATCACCATCGGGAAGGACGAGCCGAAGAAGCCAACCCCCGCCAGCAGCCCCACCGTCAGCCAGCCCGGCTGATCCACCCGCGCCATCAGCCCGGCAAGGCAGGCCAGCGCCAGCGCATTGCCCCCGAAGTTCAGCCATTTGCGCGTGCCCAGCACCCGCTCAAGCGGGCCATAGGCAAAGGTGCCCGTCACCATCGCCAGCCCCATGATCAGCGTCACCTGCCCGATGGTCGCGGCATCGGCGCCAAAGACATCCGCCTGCCACGGCCCCGCCCAAAGCCCGCGCAGCCCGGCCCCCGGCGGATAGGCGGCGGCCATCATGATCAGCACCGGCCAAAGCGCGGGCATCCGAAGCAGGTCCAGCAGCGACCCCTTCGCCCCGCCTCCGACCCGGGCCGGATCGCGCACCAGCGCAAGGATCCCCAAGGCCACAACAGCCGTCACCCCCGCCAGCGCCCAAAGCGTGCCACGCCAGCCAAAGGCCGCCACCGCCGCCGACAGGGGCACCGAGGCGGCAAGGTTGCCAAGGCTGCCCACCCCCACCATCACCGCCGCCAGCGTGCCGAAAACCGCCGCCGAAAACTCGCGTGCAAAGATGTAATAGCCCGCCATCAGCACCGCCGAACAGCCCGCCCCGATCAGCGCCATCGCCCAGATCACCGCGCCCGGCCCGGTCGCCATGGCAAAAACCGCCGCCCCCGCCGCCGCGATCAGCAACAGACCCGAGGCGGTGCGCCGCGGCCCGATCCGGTCCAGCGCCCAGCCCACCGGCAGTTGCATCAGCGCAAAGGTCAGGAACCACCAGCCCGAGGCGGAGGCCAGCGTTTCGGGCGTGGCGCCGAGATCGGCACTCAGCACCGGCGTCAGCACCGCCAGAAAGGCGCGGTAAAACTGGCTGAGGACATAGCCCAGCATCAGGGCGGCAATGGCGACGGGCATTCCGGGCTCCTTCTTTGGCGGCAAATTGTCAGGCGGGGTGGGCGGGTGCAAGGCGCGGGCTTGCCCGGTTGACCGTTCGGGGTTCAGATGGGGCAAAGCCATACCGGAGGTCGCCATGCGCCGCGTGCTTGCCCTGTTGATCCTTGCCGCTGGCCCTGTGCTGGCCAATGACGGGTTTGGCGGGCTTTCGGCCACGGGCCTGACCTTCGGCCAGACCGAGGCGGTGGTGATGGAAGAGGAAGACCTTTTCCTTTCGGTCGAACAGGTGCGGGTGGCCTATGTCTTTCGCAACCGCACGGCAGAGGATGTCACGGGCGAGGTGATCTTTCCGCTGCCCCCCGTCTCGGTCGGCGGGCAGATCGAATCCGCTTGGAACCTGCCCGAAGACCGGGCGCAGGAAAATCTGGTGTCCTTCACGGCCACGGTGGACGGCACCCCGATTGCCGTGACACAAGACCGCATCGCCGTGATCGAGCCGCCTTGGGACGAGGCCCGCCCGCTTGCCGCCGCCTATGACACGCCGGGCCGCGACGTGACCGCCGACCTCAAACGCCTTGGCCTGCCGCTGACCACCGATGGCCTGGCGGCGGCCAAGGCGATGCTGGCAATGGGCGAAGGTGCGCGGGCTGAGGTGGTGGCGCTGGGTCTGGGCGATTTCTACAGCTATGAGGGCGAGACCGGCCCGCAGACCGACGCCTATCCCTATTGGTCCATCGTGCTGCGCTATCACTGGACCCAGACCTTCCCGGCGGGGGCGCGGGTCAGGATAGCGCATGATTATGCCAACCTGCCACCCGGCGGGCTGTTCACCTGGGAAGACCCGCCGCAAGAAAGCTATCACGCCGACGAACAGGCCCGCTATTGCATCGACGCTGGCACCTCGAAGGCCATCGCCAAAGCCATCCGCTATGAGGACGCGGGCGAAACCTATTACATGGGGATGGCGTGGAACATCTCTTACGTCCTGCGCACCGCCAACAGTTGGGCCGGGCCGATCGGCAAGTTCCGGCTGACGCTGGACAAGGGGGCGCCGGGCAACGTCATTTCGCTTTGCGCCGATGGTGTCAGGAAAACCGGCCCCACGACCTTTGTCGTCAATAAGACCAACTATTCCCCCGAAAAGGATCTGGAGATTCTGGTCGTCAAGGCGATGGAGCGGAACTGACCCCGCAGGCGCGCTCACGCCGCCTGTGCGGCGACCAGAGGCCGCTCGCGCACCGGCAGGTGCACGATGGCCGAGAAGGCCCCCACGCCCACACCAATCCACCACACCATGGTATAGCTGCCGGTCAGGTCATACATCCGCCCGCCCAGCCAGACCCCCATGAAGCCGCCCAACTGGTGCGACAGGAAGATGATGCCGTAAAGCGTGCCCATGTAGCGCAGCCCGTAGATATGCGCGACCAGACCCGAGGTCAGCGGCACCGTCGCCAGCCACAGCGCCCCCATCGCCGCCGAAAACAGCAGCACCGTGGTCGGCGTCATCGGCAACAGGATGAACAGCGCGGCCACGATCGTCCGCCCCAGATAGATTCCGGCCAGCAGGTATTTCTTGGTATAGGTCTTGCCCAGCCAGCCCGCTGTGATCGTGCCCATGATATTGGCCAGCCCGATCACCGAAATCGCCACCGCGCCCAGCGCCGACGTAGAGCCGACGCCAAGGCTTGCCAGCATCCCCGACGGGTCAATCGCGGCACACATCTCGGTCACGAAGGCCGGGAAATGCGCGGTGATGAAGGCAAGCTGATAGCCGCAAGAGAAGAAGCCCAGAAAGATCATGATATAGGACGGATCGCGGAAGGCCCGCAGCACCACGGTTCCGATGCTTTCCTCAAGCTCTGCCTTGCTGGCCATTTGGGGCGAGCGCAGGAAGGGCACCGCAAACAGCGTGCAAAGCACGATGGCGGCGAAAATGATGAACACCGTCTGCCACGGAAAGAGGGTCAGAAGCCCCTGCGCCAGCGGCGCGCCGAACACCTGCCCGGCCGATCCCGCCGCCGTGGCGATACCCAAGGCAAGGCTTCGATTTTCGGCCGAAGATGCCCGGCCCACCACCGCCAGCACCACGCCGAACCCGGTGCCCGCGATGCCAAAGCCCACGATGATCTCAAGCAACTGATGCTGACCCGGCGTCACAGCGAAGGCCGAGGCGACAAGCCCCGCCGCATACATCAGCGCGCCGACCACCACCGCCCGGCGGTCGCCGAACTTTTCCGCCAGCGCGCCGAAGATCGGCTGCCCGATGCCCCAGGCCAGGTTCTGAATGGCGATGGCAAGGCTGAAATCAGCACGGGCCCAGCCGAACTCGGTCGCAATCGGCAGTTGGAACACACCGAAACTGGCGCGGATCGCAAAGCCGGTCATCAGGATCAGGCAACCTGCAATCAAAACGGGCGTGATCAGCGGCGATTTCGACATGTGAGACCCCTCTTTGCGGCGGTCTTGCATACCTGCGCTTGTGCCCGGGCAGGGTCAACGGCAATCTTGTGCCCGCAACAATGGCGCGGGAGAGGGCTTCTCCTGCCGGGGCTGGCGCGCTATGTTAGCGCTAACCAAATCAGGACGGGATCTGACGATGAGCGAGTGGTGGCGCGGCGCCGTAACCTATCAGGTTTACCCCCGGTCGTTTCAGGACGACAACGGCGACGGGGTGGGCGATCTGAAGGGCATCACCCGCAGGCTGGACCATATCGCCGGGCTTGGCTGCGATGCGGTGTGGCTGTCGCCCTTCTTCACCTCGCCCATGAAGGACATGGGCTATGACGTGTCGGACTACCGCAATGTCGATCCGGTCTTCGGCACGCTGGAGGATTTCGATGCGCTGGTGGCGCGGGCGCATGTGCTGGGCCTGAAGGTGATCATCGACCAGGTGCTGAACCATTCCTCCGACAAGCACCCGTTCTTTGCCGAAAGCCGCAAGGATCGCACCAATCCCAAGGCCGACTGGTATGTCTGGCATGACCCCAACCATGACGGCACCCCGCCGAACAACTGGCAATCGGTGTTCGGTGGCTCGGCCTGGACATGGGATGCGCGGCGCAAGCAGTATTACTTCCACAACTTTCTGACCGAGCAGCCCGATTTCAACTTCCACAACCCCGATGTGGTGGACTGGCACGAGGAAAACCTGCGCTTCTGGCTGGACCGTGGGGTGGACGGGTTCCGTTTTGACACGGTGAACTTCTTTTACCACGACGCCAAGCTGCGCAGCGATCCGGCCGACTGGCGGGTCAAGACCAAGCCCGACGGCAACCCCTATGAGATGCAGTATCACATCTTCTCGAAGAACCAGCCCGAGAACCTGCTCTGGATGGAGCGTATCCGGCGGATCATGGGCGACTATCCGGGCACCGCGACCGTGGGCGAGATGGGTGAAAGCCACCATGCCATCCGCATGATGGGCGAATACACCGCGCCGGGCCGTCTGCATCAGTGCTACAGCTTTGAACTGATGGGCTATGACTATTCGCCCGCCTTCTTCCGCGGCAAGATTGAAGAATTCTTCAAGGGCGCCCCGGACGGCTGGCCGATGTGGGCCTTTTCCAACCATGACGTTGTGCGCCACGCCACCCGCTGGGCCAAACACGGCATCAGCCAGGACGCGCTGGCGCGGCAGGCCGGGGCGCTGATCCTGTCGTTCCAAGGCTCGATCTGCCTCTGGCAGGGCGAGGAACTGGGTCAGACCGATACCGAACTGGCGCTTGAAGAGTTGACCGACCCGCAGGGCATCAACTTCTGGCCCGAGCCGGTGGGACGCGACAACACCCGTACGCCGATGGTCTGGGACAACAGCGCCAATGGCGGCTTTACCGGCGGCAACGGCACGCCCTGGCTGCCGGTCAAGCCGCCGCAACTGGCGCGCAATGTGGCGGCGCAGGCGGGCATCGCCGGTTCGGTTCTGGAAAGCTACCGCGAGATGCTGGCCTTCCGCCGCACGGCCGATGTTCTGCACGGCAGGGCGGCCACCCGCTTCCTTGACCTGCCCGAGCCGGTTCTTGGATTTGTGCGGGGCGAGGGGGCGGATGCGGTGCTGTGCCTGTTCAACCTGTCTCCCACAACCGTCACCCTGCAGGAAACGGGTCTGGAGGCGCAGGTCGGCCCGGCTCAGAATCTGTCGCTCAAGGCGGGCAAGCTTGAACTCGGGCCCAATGCCTACGGCTTCTTTCGCCTGCGCCCGGGCTTTGCCCTGACGGCCTAAAGCGTGTCCGGTTCGATCCGAATCGAAATTCGCTGCCTCTCGCTTACGCTCGAACGCGATTTTCGATCGGTTTGTTTCAAAGTGACCCGGACACGCTCTAAAGCCCGAAGGGCATCGACGGGATGCGTGACGAGGCCGACAGATCTTTCATGCAGACATCCAGCGCACCGTCGCTGCTTTCACAGGCATCGGCGGTGTTGACCAGAATGCGCGACAGGTCTTCGCATTTCGTCTGCGGCAGATCGAATTGCACCACGCGGGTTTTCGACAGCGGCAAGGCGCCGAACTCCAGCACCAGAATCTGGCTGACCGTGCCCGAGGCGTCGAACACCGCCACCTCGTAATCGGCCTTGGTCAGGGATTTTCCGGTGTTGTTGGTCGCCACGAAGGTCAGCCGGCAGGCCCCCTCGACATCGACCGAAGTGTTCAGCTCCAGCTCAAAATTGCCGGTCTGGGCAAAGGCGGGGGCGGCGGCAATAGCCAGGGCACAGAAAAGGGCGGGGCGAAGCACGGAGGTAATCCTCATCGCTGAAAGCTGCGGAACTCTGGCCGCAGGTTGCGCCCGCCAAGCTGCGCCTGTCAACTGCCCGTCAGTTATAGACGCCGATCAGCCACGGCAGTTCCACAATGCGCCGCACCGGACGCTCTCTGACCGGCGAATCGGCAAAGATCAGGGCGCGGGGCGGCTTGACCACAGGCAGGGCGCGCGGCGGCTGGCACTCGGGGCGCGCCGCGCGCACCTCGTCCCGCAGGTCGGCGCAGGTGGCGGCGATCACGGCCGACTCACCCGGGCGGGATGTCGGCGTTTCGGCACCGGCGGCAACCGGAAGGGCCAACAGGGCCAGAGCCAAGGCTGTCTGTTTCATGCACCATCTCCCACGGCGGGCACTCCTTTGCCCGACAAATTAACGTTAGCACGGAATTGTGGCATAAGACAGGCAGGGGTTTCCTGACGGCAAAGCCTTGCCGCCTGCCCCGGCGCCGCCCTATGATTGCACCATGCTGCGGCCCGTCCTTCTTGCGCTTCTTGCCTTGCCCGGCGTGGCCCACGCCGAATTTGCGGTCTGCAACCAGTCGTTTGACGTGGTGAATGTCGCCGTCGGGCAGGATGTCGGCGGCGAGATGCAGACCGAAGGCTGGTGGACCATCGGCCCCAACCAATGCGCCAACGTCATCAAGGATGAATTGACCAGCCGCTACATCTACATCTACGCGCAGGATGTCTTCGGTCAGCCGATCCTGAACGGCACCACGACGATGTGCGTCGATCCGCGCAAGTTCACCATCCGCGGCATCGCCGATTGCTGGCGCTGGGGCCATATCGCCGCCGGCTTCATTGAGGTGGACACGCAGAAGACGCAACGCTGGTCGCTGTTCCTCTCGCCGCCCCCCGGCGGTTGAGTGCCGGGTATGGAATCTAGCTCTGGTCAGACGGCATCCTGCGGGTTAGTCTGATCCCATAATTTCCGAGAGGCATTTGACGATGGCGGCCAGATGGCAGCAAGCATGGGCATCGCGCGCGCGGGCAACCGCCGCAGCCTTGGTGCTGTGCCTTGCCGCTGCCCATCCCGCCCTTGCGGAACGTCTGGCGCTGGTGGTTGGCAATGGCGACTATGCCGCAGCCCCCGATCTGGCCAATCCGGTCGGCGATGCAACCGCGATTGCCGCCGCGCTTAAGGATCTCGACTTCAAGGTCACGCTGATGACCGATGCCGGGGGCGATGCCCTTTGGGCCGAGATGGACCGCTTTGTGAAAGACGCCGAAAGCGCCGAAAGCGTGGTCTTCTACTATGCCGGCCATGCCTTTCAGATGAGCGGGGTGAACTATCTTGTGCCCGTCACGGCCAAGCTGGAAACCCGCGACGGGCTGACCAAGGAAACCTGGAGCCTGGATGCCATCATCGCCCGGCTGCAAAGCCGCAGCCGCCAGACGCTGATCTTCCTTGACGCCTGCCGCAATGATCCGCTGCCGCCCGCCGTGCGCGGCTCGGGTGCGGCGGCCGACGGTCTGGCGCGGGTTCAGGCCGGGGTCGGCACCTTTGTCGCCTTTGCCACGGCACCGGGCGGCGTGACCGCCGATGCGGTGGACGGCGCCAAGAACAGCCCCTTCACCACGGCGCTGCTCAAGCATATCACCGCCAAGGGCAAATCGGTCTCGGACATGATGATCGAGGTGCGCAACGATGTGGAAAATGCCACGCTGCGCAAACAGGTGCCCTGGGACCAATCCTCGCTGCGCGAGCAGTTCTATTTCGTCGCCCCCTCCGACGGCGGCAAACAAGAGTTGAGCGAAGCCGACTATGAACGTCTGGCGCAGCTTGACCCCGCCGTGCGCAAGCAGTTCCTTGATCTTCTGGCGCAGTCGGGCTTTGACGAAGCCTCGCTCAAACTGGCCGAGGAAGAGATTGCACTGGCCGAAGCCAATCTGGATCAGGTTGCAGAGGAAACCACCATCATCGAAGATGTCGCGCCCGCGCTTGAGGCCGAAGACCTGTCGCAAGCCGACCCTTCGACCGAAATCGGCGACGTGGTGATTGCCGCCCTGCCCGAAGGCATGGATGTGACCGGCGACGATGTCACCATCGGCGATGCGCCGGACGAAACCGTGATCGCCGCCATCGACCCGGCCCTGAAACCCGAAGAGACCACCGGCGAAGAGCCGATCCGCCTTGCCGCACTTGACTGGAAGACCCGCGAGGTCGCCTTGGGCCGCGGCGCGCCGATCCGCATTCCGGGCCACCAACTCAGCCCCGAAACCGATGAGGGCCGCGAGGTGATTGCTGCCCTTGCGCCATGGGTGCTTGAGGAAACCGTGACCCCCGAACTTGAAGGCAAGGAACTCGCCCGCGCGGTGCAGGCCGAACTGAAGCGCGTCGGCTGCTATCAGATGGCGGTTGACGGGTCTTGGGGCAAAGGCTCCAGCACGGCGCTGACCTCGTATTACCTTGCCAAGCTGGCCGTTCCCGAAAGCCTTGACCCCACCCCGGCGCTTTATGCCCAGCTTCAGACCGAAACCAAGGTTGTCTGCGAAGTGCGGGTGGCCAAGTCCGCCGTCAAGACCGGCAAGCGCGCCAAGGTGGAAACCAAGGTCGAGAAGGCTTCGGTCAAGTCCAACGTCAAGACGGGGAAAAAGCAGGAAACCGCCAAGACCCGGATCACCAAAGGCACCATCGGGATTACCGGGTCGTTCTGAGGGCAGGCAGCGGCGGCGATGGAAATTGACCCCCGCTTCAAAGCCGCCAAGGCCGAATCTCACCGCCGCCGCCGCAATTCCTGGCTGGTGCCGCTGATCCTGTGGTCGGGTGGCGCGCTGATTCTGGCGGGGCTGGGAACCGGGCTCTACTTCGGCGGTATCCTGAAATTTGGCCATCCGACCGAACGCGAGGTGGCCGAGAACGCCGGCGTGCAGGACGAAGGCGTGGTGATCGACGCCGCTGCGGCCTATAACACCGCCTTCGTCGATCTGGCGGGCGATCCGATGATCTTGCGGTTTGACACCTCTGCCGCCGCCGACCGCCGCAAGACCCTGCCCCGCCCGCCGGAAATTCCGGCCGACCGCGCAGGCAACGATCTGATCCTGCTGGCCGATGACATGATCACCACCTCAGAGCGGCTGATCACCACTCTGCCCTCCAGCCGCGAGGATTTCGCCTTCTTTCAGGCCCAGCGCAACGCCAAGGCGGCCCCGCTGGCCCCCGCCCCGACCCAAACCGCTGCGCCCCCCTCCGATACTCCGATTGAAACCGTCGTGGTCGAAGAGGGCGACGGCAGTTGGGGCGACAGCATCGAAGGTGTCACCACGCCCGGCCAGGGCGACAGCTTCACCCGCACCAAGATCGAGGACACCACCTCGCTCACCTTCATCCTGCCGGAAAAGAGCCGCGCACAGCCCTATGAGGATATCATCCTCAAGCTCAAGGATGCCCCCGACCTGATCAAGCTGATGGTCAGCAAAGGCATGGACGAAGCGGCGGCCACCCACTTTGTCGAGGGTGGCAAGGCGATCATCCCCGATATCGCCGCCCTGGCGCCGGGCCATATCCTTGCCATCCGGGCGGCAAGCCGGCAGGGCGTGAAGGTGCCGGTGCAACTGTCGCTTTATACCCGCGACAGCTATGCTGGCAGCCTTGCCGTCACCGACAGCGGAAGCGTGGTCGAAGGCGCCGACCCTTGGGTCGAAGAAGATCTCTTCTCCTTTGCCGGAGACAGCGCCACCGCCGAAGCCGACATCGGTCGCAAATACCGGCTGCTGGACGCCTTCTATTCCGCCGCAATCCGAAATGGCGTGCCTTCGGCGGTGGTGGCGGAAACCATCGTCATGCTCAGTCAATCCTTCGACATGGAAAGCTTCGCCAGCCCCGGCGACAAGATGACCCTGCTTTACGCCCCCGATCCGGGCAGCGCCGGACCCGGGCCGGGGCAGGTGCTGTATGCCGCCATAAAGGGCGAGGGCCGCAATCTTGAGTGCCACGTCTTCAAGCAGACCGGCAAAGAGGATTATAGCTGCTTCAGCGCCAGCGCCTCGGGCGGCGGCGGCGCGGGCGGCGTCAGCCTGCGCGGCGGCATGGTCACCCCCACAACCGGCGTTCTGACGTCGCGCTTCGGGCCGCGGATGCACCCGATCCTCAAGGTCGCCAAACTGCACAAGGGCACCGACTGGGCTGCACCTGTGGGCACGCCTGTCATGGCCGCTTTCGCCGGCACCATTGCCCGGGCGGGCGACGGCGGCACCTATGGCAACCTTGTCACCATCACCCATCCCGGCGGCACCGAAACCCGCTATGCCCACCTCTCCGCCTTTGCCGAAGGGCTGAAACCCGGACAGACCGTGACCGCGGGGCAGTTGATCGGCTATATCGGCACCACCGGCCAATCCACCGGCCCCCACCTGCATTTCGAGCTTTACGAAAACGGCGAGGCGGTGGACCCGTTCAGCGCCGCCGGCTCCACTTCCGCCCCGACCGGAGGGGCCTCCTCGGCGGTGGAAACGCTGGTCGATCAGATCATCCATGTCGAATCCGGCGGCAAGGCCGATGCCAAGAACCCGCTCTCCTCGGCCACCGGCCTTGGCCAGTTCATCGAAAGCACATGGCTAAGGATGATGAAGCAATACCGCCCCGACCTTGCCGGCTCGATGGGTCGGGAAGAATTGCTGGCGCTGCGCAACGACCCCACCCTCAGCCGCGAGATGATCACCGCCTTGGCCCGCGAAGGCGAAGCCTATCTGCGCGCCAGAGGGCACCAGATCACGGCGGGGCGGCTTTACCTCTGCCATTTCCTCGGGGCGGCGGGGGCGGATATCGTGCTGTCCTCGCCGGACGATGCGCTGGTGGGCGATGTGATGGGCGCGGGCGTGATCACCGCCAACCCCTTCCTCAAGGGCCGCAGCATCGCCTATGTCAAGGAATGGGCCGAATTGAAGATGAACCGCAAAGGCGGCAGCAGCCTGCCCGCCGTGGCCGTCACCCCGCCCGAAGTGCTGGCCTATCAGAAGATCATCGCAACCCTGATCGGCGCCACCGGCTGACACCCGCCAGAGGTTCCGCGCGGCAGAGGCGTTGAACCCTCCGGGGGGAGTATTTCAAAAGGTGCAAATGCAAGACCGCGCCCGGTTTGCACCTTGCAAAATACTCCCCCCGGAGGATCCGCCCCGTCAGGCAATGAAACGCCCCGGCCCCTTCCGCGGCAGCCGGGTGAGGGGGGCTCGACGCCCCCCGAGACCGCTGTCATTTCGGGCCCCTTCAGGCGAAGTCGTAGCCGATCTCGCCGTCCTGCAACACCAGTTCCACCCGCGTCATCGGCGACTGCGCCACCATCCGGTTCAGCACCTCGCGCGACAGCCGCGGCAGGATGGTGTTCGAGATGATGTTGTCCACCATCCGCCCGCCGGAATCCGGGTCGCGGCACTGATCGACGATATGGGTGATCACCTCGGGGCTGACCACCATCGCCGCGCCGTGGTTTTCCTTCATCCGCTTGACGATGGCGTTCAGCTTCAGCTTGGTGATCCCGGCCAGCACCTCGGTCGAGAGCGGGAAATAGGGGATGGTCACGATCCGGCCCAACAGCGCCGGCGGGAAGACCCGCAGCAGATGCGGCTTCATCACCTCTTCCAGCGCCTCAAGCTCGGGGCGTGTCTCGCCCTTTTCGGCCAGATCCATGATCGCATCGGTGCCGACATTCGAGGTCAGCAGGATCAGCGTGTTCTTGAAGTTGATCTGGCGGCCAGAGCCATCTTCCATGATCCCCTTGTCAAAGACCTGGAAAAACAGCTCATGCACGTCGCTGTGGGCTTTCTCCACCTCGTCCAACAGCACCACGGAATAGGGCTTGCGGCGCACCGCCTCGGTCAGCCGCCCGCCTTCGCCATAGCCGACATAGCCGGGCGGGGCACCTTTCAGCAGCGAAACCGTATGGGCCTCTTGGAACTCGCTCATGTTGATGGTGATGATGTTCTGCTCGCCGCCATAGACCGCTTCGGCCAGCGCCAGCGCGGTTTCGGTCTTGCCCACGCCCGAGGGGCCACAGAGCATGAAGACCCCGATCGGCTTGTTCGGGTTGGCCAGCTTGGCCGAGGCAGTCTGGATGCGGGTCGAGATCATCTCCAGCCCGTGATCCTGCCCGATCACCCGTTCCTTTAGCCGCTCGGCCAATTGCAGGATCGCCTGCAACTCGTCCGACACCATCTTGCCCGCCGGAATCCCCGTCCAGTCAGAGATCACCGCCGCCACAGCCTGAGCATCGACATGGGCATAGATCTTGCGGCTGTCGGCCGGGCGGGCCTGCAAGCGCTTGACGCTTTCCATCGCCTGCGGGCGCAGGGTTTCCGGCTCGCCCGCAACATCGCCTTCCTGCACCACGCCATCGGCGGGGGCCGCCGTCGGGCTTGCCATCTTCTTCCAGACATCCAGAAGCTGATCGACCAGCGCCTTTTCCTCGGCAAACTCGGCTTCCAGCGCGGCCAGCGTGCTGCGCTCTTTCACCAGCAGATCGTGGATTTCGGCCACGCGGCCCCCGGCATCTTCGCCCAGATCGGCCTGCCGCTCCTTGGCGCCCAATTCGGTTTCCAGCCCGGCGATGCGGGCCTTGCAATCCTGAATGGTGGCGGGTTCGGTGGACTGGCTGATCGCCACCCGGGCGCAGGCGGTATCCAGAAGCGACACCGCCTTGTCCGGCAATTGCCGCGAGGGGATATAGCGGGCCGACAGGTTCACCGCCGCCACCACCGCCTCATCCGAGATGCGCACGCCGTGGTGGGTTTCCATCGGCGCCAGAATGCCGCGCAGCATATAGGCGGCGCGGTCAAGGCTGGGTTCGTCGATGTTCACCGGCTGGAAGCGGCGGGTCATCGCCGGGTCTTTCTCGAAATACTTGGCGTATTCCATCCATGTCGTGGCGCCGATGGTGCGCAACGTGCCGCGCGCCAGCGCCGGTTTCAGAAGGTTCGCGGCATCGCCGGTTCCGGCAGCGCCCCCCGCCCCCATCAGGGTGTGAATCTCGTCAATGAACAGGATGATCGGCACCGGCGAACCCTGCACCTCGTCGATGACCGAGCGCAGGCGTTGTTCAAACTCGCCCTTCATGCTGGCGCCAGCCTGCATCAGGCCAAGGTCCAGCATGAACAGCTTGGTGCCTTGCAGTTTCGGCGGCACCTCGTTCGCCGCCAGCCGCTGGGCAAAGCCCTCGACCACCGCGGTCTTGCCCACCCCGGCCTCGCCCGTGAGAATCGGGTTGTTCTGGCGGCGACGCAGCAGGATATCGACGATCTGGCGGATTTCATCATCGCGGCCCACGATCGGGTCCATCTTGCCGCTGGCGGCAACCGCCGTCATGTCCACCGCGAAACGGCCCAGCGCCGTCGTGCCACCCTGCCCCGGCGCCGCAGCGCCGCCCCCGGCAGGCGCCCCGATGCCCGAGCCGTCCATCGGGCGCATGTCCTCTTCGTCGCTGTCAGCCCAGGCGGTGCGCGCCTCGTTCACCAGCGTATCGACGTTCAGTTGCCCGAACACCTTCGACAACTGCACCAGATCGCGCTTCAGCGTGCTGTTCTTCAGCGCCGCCACCAGAATATGCCCGGTCCTGATCTGCGCCTCGCCGAACATCAGCGTGGCATAGTGCCAGCCGCGGTCCAGAATATCCGTCAGTTGCTCGGCAATCTGCGGCATGTCGGTGGCGTTCTTGCGCAAAGCCCCGATGACCGAGCCGAGGTCGGCAATCATCCGCGCCCGGTCCAGCTTGAAATGATCCAGCGTCACCGAAAGGTCGGATTTCGGGTTCTGCACGATGTGGAACAGCCAGTGCGACAGTTCCACATTGCGGTTGCCCTCGCTGCGGGCGTGGCGAAGCGATTGCAGGAAGGCATCGTAACCGACGCGGTTGAGCTTTCCGGCAACGGTTTCAAGACTGATATCGGCCATGGTCCTATCCCTGTCTTTTCTTGTTCAATTCAGACTGTCCGAGTCACCTCGTCTGATGCTCGGACGAAAACACCGCATCGCTGCGGAAACTCCCCGGTTCCGCCGGGGGCGGTGAAATCCAGCCCGTCCAGCCCAGCGCCCCCGATTTGCCAAGGGCCATGCCGCGCACCTGATCGGCGGGCAGCGAAGGGGCAATCTCCACTTCAACCTCATGGCCAAGATAGCAGAAGAGCAACTCGGTCAGGCGGGCGAAATTTGATCCTCCGGGCAGAAAACTCTGATACTCGGCAATACTTTCGGTCCGCACACCGACGCGGATCTTTTCATTCACGCTTTGCACCCGCGCACCCAGCCGGCAATCGCGGCCCAGACTGGCCCCCGCCTGCCCCAGACGCGAGCGGTCCGAGGGTTCGAAGTTCAGCCAGGAGGGCACATTCTCTTCGATGGTGATCGAAACCCGGCACAGGTTTTCCAGCATCTGGCGCAGGCGCACCGGGCTTTTCACCCGCGACAGCGCCATGCCCGCGATGGGCAGCCGCGCCATGTCGGGCACCACACCCCGCCCCTTCAGCGCGGGCGAGGCAAGGCCCAGCCAAGCCCCGACATAGGTCTGAAAACGGTCATTATCGGGCCGGTCATATTGGGTGATGCCGCGGCTGTCAGACCAGGCGCGGAAGAACAACTGCTGAAAGCGGTTGGTAAAGATGTCGGCCAGCCGCACAAACGCCTCATCCCGGCGCAGATACCATTGCTGCACCTCGGCCGTCATGTTGATGGGCAGCGCCCCCTGCGGACCGAAATAGCCAAGGAAGTTCGAGCGGATACGCAACCGCCCATCCTCGCGCGGCTGCACCTGACTGACATTCGAGGCCGGGAAAGCCTGAAACGGCTCCTGCCCCAGACGAACCGCCTCATCGCGCAGCGACAGGTTGCGGCCAATGCGCGGCTTGTCCGGCTGGCCCCGCTCGATCTCACGCATAAGAGACAGGAACCCGAACTGCGTCGGGTCGTCCAGCAGCGCCTTGCGGCGGCGGGGCATCTCGCCGCTCACAACAGCGGCCCTTGTCCGGTGCGCGGTGGCCATGTCTTGATGACGCCCCGCTGATCGCTGCGGATCACAACCTGCGTGAAACTGTTGACCGAGGCATAATCGGCCAGAAACCTGTCCAGCACCGCGCCCAGCAGGAACACGCCCGAACCTTCAAACGCCCGTTCATCGAATTGCAACGTCACTTCGGTTCCGCGCGCCGCATGGTAACCGCCGCCGCGCCGGATGGTGCGCGTTACCGGCCGCGCCGACACGGCTTTGAGCCCCTGCAACTGCCGTTCGCTGATCTGGGCGGAAATGTCGGTGAAAAGCGACAGCATCTCGCGCAGCGCGGCGCCCTGATCGCGGCTGCCGCGATTATCAAGGCCCAGATAATTCAGCGTCAGATAACTCAGCAGCCGCCAATGCACCGGCCCAGCCGTGGCACGGTGCGGTGCGGCTTTCTCAAGCTCCACCACGCTTTCGCGCGGGTTGCTCGGCCCGGCGATGCAGCGCAGCGGCAGGTTGGTGTCGTCATTCATCCGAAAATCGGCCCCACCCTGCGCGATGGGCAGCGACTGCGCCAGATGTCGGTTTGAGCAGAGAAGCTTGATCTGCAACCGCTTCACCCGCTCTTCGCTGTCCAGATGGCCGGGTTCGTAAATCGAGATCATCGTCTCGGTTCCCGAATAGCCCTGCACCTTGCCGAACCGTTTCTCCTTGGCCGACAACCGCCGCGGCCGCTGGCGGGCGGTATAGAACAGCGCCTCACGCGGCTGGATCACATCGGACGGCAGACCATACAGAGGATGCACCGGCACCTTGGTTTTCACATCGGCGAAATAGGCGAAAACCTCGCGGATGCGATGCACCTCGTAATGCGAGGCGGGACTGCTGTCGGCCTGCACCAGAAATTCGTGCCGCAGCGTGTCCAGCTTTACGGTCGAGCAGTTCTCCTCGAACAGGTTCACCGCCGGCGCGGCATGCAGGCGGAAATTCTCGGTGGTGATGCGGGCCGGCAGGTTGGGCCGCATATTCTCCATCTCGATCAGCACGTCAAAGCTGCTGCCATTCACCCGGGGCAGGACCGCCGACAGACCGCCCAACCGGAAGCCAAGGAATTTCTGCGGAAACAGAAAGAACTCGCGCAACAGGGTAAAGCCGCGAAAAACACGGGTATCCTCGGCAAAGATCGCCTCGTCATCGTCAAAGCCGATCTGCCCGATGGCATCGGGCGGCAGCGCCATGAAAACCGGATCGCCCCGTGCATCCAGCCAGCGCAGGGTGACGCGGCTGACGCTGGTGAACAACTGTTCATATACGGCAATCATCTCCGCCGGATCGCCCACCAGATGCACCGGCAGACTGTCAAGCTTGAGCGGGGCAATGGGCTTGCCCGGTGCCCCCTCGGCTGCCCCCGCCGTCGCCGGACGCTGGAAGGACAGGATAAGCCCGCCCGCCGTGCCACGCCCGACATCCAGCCCCATCGCCTGAAAGGCCGTCGCCCCCGCCACGAACCGCGCCGCCTGCAAGCGCAGCGGCCAGACCCGCAATTCCGACGAGAGCCGGAACCGGCAGGAAATCCGCTGATCGCGGTCCACATAGCGCGCGTCCAGATAGGAACCGGGGGCAAAGCCCTTGCCCTTCTCCAGCTCGTCATCGGCGAAATTCGGTTCGGCCTGCACCAGAATGGCCGCCGGCGTGGGCGCCATGAAATTCGGCAGAAGCTGATCCAGCATCTCGGCGGTGAAGGTCTCGAACTCGGTATCCAGCTTGAGCTGGACCCGCGCGGCCATGAAGGCCGCCCCCTCCAGAAGGCCCGCGACCGCCGGGTCGAGATTGTCCTGCGTCAGCCCGCCCAGACGCTCGGCAATGCCCGGATAATCCTCGGCAAATTCCTTGGCGCCCTCATACAGAAGCGCAAGCTCGCGGTTGAAGGCATCGACGAAATCGCGGTTCATCCGCGCACCGTCAGGTTCGACAGGGCCACCTTGCCGGCCCCGGTGTCGATCTCGGCCACGAATTCCAAGGGCACATCCACAGGCTTGGCCGCCATCTCGGCGGTGATGTCAAAGGCAACATGGTGGCTGCGGCCACTGGTGCTGCGCAGCTTGACCACCAGCGTTTCGGGCACCAGCCGCGGTTCATGCGCCAACAGCGACCGCTTGAGATCCTGCGCCAGCTTGGTGCGGCGGCTGTCATCAACGGTCAGGTGGGTCAGATCGGACATGCCATAGTTCAGGATCGACCGTTTCACATGGTCGAACCCGTCCAGCGATTGCGCCGAGTCCAGATTGATGGTGGCCATCAGATTGGCCAGATCCTGCGCCAGATTCTCGCGCAGCGTGGCCTGCCCCGCACCTTCGCGCCGCTCAAGGCTGCGCACCGAAAGAACGCGCCCATCTTCGGTCACTTCACTGGTCGCCTTGCGGGCATCACGTTCCCGCGCGGCGTTGCGGAAGACGTTCATGAGCGAGATCTGGAAGTAGCCGTCGCTGCGCTCTTTCATCGTCGGTTCAGCTTTCTTCCGGGTCGTCCGCCTTGGTCATTTCATGCCCAAACCGGGCGCGACAGGCGCGCCCGGCTGGAATGTCTGCCCCGAATATCAGCCCACCGGGCCGACCGAGATGTCATACTCGACCGGAACCTTGGACTGGCCGGCGCCCTTGCCGTCCTGGACGGTGTAGGTCATCTTGAACTTCTTGAAGTTCAGAGCCAGGTTTTCGAAAATCCGGTCATCGTTGCCCGAGCCGCCGCCGGTCTGGTACATCGAGATGATGACCTCTTCCAGCTCGATGATCAGATAGTCCAAGGGCTTGCCGCCGGTCACCTTGCGGACGGTGATCTTGCCCTTGTCAAAGTGCTTGCCGTCAAGCAGCGCCTTGTAGAGAACCGGGGTGGACTTATCCATATATTTGGAAAAGCTGATGTCGCCGACATTGGCCTGACCCGAGCCGCCGCCCGTGCCATGCTGGCGGGTGGCCGACTGCGACGAGGCCCAGCTGTAGCTGAGCAGGTCAATCTTGCCGACAAAGCCGGACTTTTGCGACTCGCCCTCGACGGCGTCCATTTCCAGGAAGATTTCTACAGCCATTTCTGTGACTCCTATGTCAATCAATTGCACCCCGGGGACCGCCCCCGGAGTTGGTTAAGTCATTTCGCGCCCGGAAGCTTGGAGACCAGGCTCATCCCGATATCCATGCCTTCCAGCTGGAAGTGCGGGCGCAGGAAGAACTTGCCGACGTAATAGCCGGGGTTCTCTTCGTCCGCGATCACCTCCACCTTGGCCGCCGCCAGAGGCAGAAGTGCCTTGTCACGCTCCGACGCATTCGCGGGGGAGCCGTGAACATAGCCGCTGATCCAGCCCTGCAATTCACGCTGCAGCTGGTCGCGTTCCTTGTTCGACCCGATCATGTCGCGCACCATGCACTTCAGATAGTGGCTGAAGCGCGACACGGCGAAGATGTAGGGCAGACGCGACGACACATTGTCCGAGGCGGTCGCCTGTTCGTCCTGATACTTCTTCGGGCGATAGAGGGTCTGCGCGCCGATAAAGGCGGCGCGGTCGGTATTCTTGCGATGAATCAGGCTGATAAGGCCCGATTTGGAAAGCTCGCCCTCGCGCCGGTCGCTGATGGCGAACTCGGTCGGGCATTTCATGTCGGTCGAACCGTCGCCGGTGTCGAAGTTGTGGACCGGCAGGTTCGTCACTTCGCCGCCCGACTGCACACCGCGGATCTGCACGGTCCAGCCATATTCCTTGTGGGCGCGGTTGATGTTCACCGCCATGGCATGGGCGGCATTCATCCAAGCGTAATGCTTGCCTTCGTGACCGTCGGTGGCTTCTTCAAAGTTGAACTCGTCAACCGGCTCGCCGTTCTGACCATAGGGCGAACGCGACAGGACGCGCGGCAGGGTGATGGCCAGATAGCGCGAGTTTTCGCTGTCGCGCAGGCTGTTCCAGCCGGCATAGTCAGGCGTGTCGAACACCGTCGAAAGGTCGCGCGGATTGCCCAGCTCGTTCCAGCTATCCATGCCCAAGAGCGTGGGTGCCGCGGCCGAGATGAAGGGCGCATGGGCCGAAGCGGCGATCTTGCCAAGGTCGCGCAGCAGGCGCACATCCGACGACGAATGATCGAAGTAGAAATCGCCGATCAGCGCGCCAAAGGGCTGGCCGCCCAATTGGCCGAATTCGGCTTCGTAGATCTTCTTGAACAGCGGCGACTGATCCCATTTGGCGCCCGGGAACATGCGCAGCTCGCGGTCCAGTTCGGACTTCGAGATGTTCATGACCTGCACCTTGAGCGAGGCATCGGTCTCAGAATTGTTCACCGTATAGGCCAGCCCGCGCCACGAGCTTTCCAGCTTCTGATATTCGGGATGGTGGATGATCTCGTTCACCTGCGCCGAAAGCTTGGCGTCCAGCTTGGCGATCATCGCGTCGATCGTGTCGAGGATGTCGTCGGCGACGAGGCTGTCATCCGACAGCGCCTCGCGCACCAGAGTCGAGACGGCATTATCAATTTCTTTGGCCGCGGTGTCGCTGCGCGGTTTGAAGTTCTGTTTGAGGATCGCCGAAAACTCGTCGAGTTCGGCCAGTGCCCCTGCGCCACCACCGGCGCCCCGTTCCAGTTCAGTTGCCATATTCTTTATCCAGATGTGAGTGTTGGCTTCCCCTCCGGCCCCTGTGGGCCGGGCGCCTGATCATTCGGTTTCGCCGTCCTTGGCCCCTGCCTTGCGCTCGGAAAGCGCGGCCATCAGCGCCGGGTCTTGCAACAACTGCTTCAACTGGTCCTGCGCCGCCGATTTGCCGTTCATGAAGCGTTGCAGGTTCGCCAGTTGCTGGCGCGCTTCCAGAAGCGTGGCCAGCGCGGGCACCTGACGGGCAATCTCACCGGGGCTGAGGTCGGCCATCTTCGAGAAATTCAGGCTGACCGAAAGCTTGCCCCCCGCTTCCGGGTCCAGCGTGTTGTTCACGTTCAGCGCGAGACCCGGCTGGATGCTGGCCATATAGTCATCCAGATTGTCCTGGCTGACCTGCGTGAACTCACGCTCGGCCACCGGAAGCTTTTCCACCTTCGAGGCATTGCCCGAAAGGTCGGACATGACCCCCATGACGAAGGGCAGTTCGACCTGCTTGTTCGCCTCGATGGGGTCGGCGTAAGAAATCTGCACACGCGGCGGGCGATTGCGCTTGATGAAACCCGTTGCGGAATCCGAAGTTGCCATGAAATTCTCCCTTCTATTTTTCTTGATGGAAGCCGCAACGGGGCAAACGAGTCAACAGGATTGAACAGGGGTGGCCCGGGGGCCGGATCAGGTGGGGCTGGGCGGAAGCAACTCGCGCACCAGAGAATGAAAATCTTTGGTCAGGAAATTCCGGGCCTTGAACAAAAGGATCGGAATCGGGCTTGCAGGTTCACGCTGGCGGAAGAAATCTTCAATCTGTTTCAGCACGATCCCGGCATGTTCGCGCGAAACGATGACCGGCGGTTCGGCGTCGCCTTCCTGCCATTCGTCCAGCGCCTCGGCGCCCGGGATGCCGGCCTGAGTCGCCAGTTCGCGCATCCGATACATCGACAGCGAGAACCCCTGTTCGGTGCCGAAATTCAGCACGGCGTAATTGGCGTTTTGCTCCAGCAGCGCGTCAATCGCCTCCGACAGCGGACGGCCGATCAGGATGCGCGACTGGGTGACAAGGATCAGCGCCAGCGACGACGGCTCGGTCGAGACGAAATAGGATTCCAGCGCCTTGAGCGCGCGGTAGGCGGCACGGTGGTCGGCGATATCGCCGACAACGGCCGTCATGGTGATGGTCTGGCCCGCAGCACCGCCGCTGGCCGGCACCTCCCCCCCCTCGACGCCTTCGGCGAACGCGCCGTCTTCGGCGGTTTCCTCGGCCGGGACGCCGGCAAGATCGGGACGCGCGGTTTCGACCAGCAGGATGAAATCACCCAGCTTGTCCAAGAGCTTGTCAAAGCGCGGCGTGCAGGGTTGTGCCGCGCGCTGGCAGATCGTGGTGACCTCTTTCAGCCCGTCGCGTAGCGCGATCAGTTGCGCATAAAGCGCATCCACCGCCGCGATATTCTCAGACGAACCCAGCGCCGTGGTTGCCAGACCGGCATCGCCCGGCTCTTCGCCCTCGCGCAGGGTGATCTTGCCGCTGCCGGTGCCATAGGGCCGGAAGATGATGTCACCCGAACGGCGGTCGGTGATCAGCGCGGCATAGTCCAGCGGCGCCAGAACGGTGGGCTGCGCGTTCAGCTCTTCCAGCGCATTCTGCCGTTCCACCGGGTCACGGGGGTGAATGTCGTCGGGCCATGTCCGCACCAGCGCGATCATGCCCTGCACCGCCTCGGCCCAGCCCTTGAACCGACCGGCAAGGATCTGGAACTTTGCCTCGATCCCGACCAGCCGTAGGTCGCGGGTCTGCTTCAGAAGCGCGTCGATCTGCGCTGTCTCGCCCCGGTGATCGACCGATTTCGGATCGAACAGCGTGCCCGTCGCCAGCTTGAAATAGCTGGAGGGGAAGCGGTCATCGACGTTGAAGTAATAGTCCACGAACTCCGGCTCATCCACCGCGAGCAGGTCTTCGCCACAGGGGGCGTCTGGCGAAACAGGTTTCAGAAGATCGTCGAGTTTCATGGCGATACCCTCTCACGCCCCCCCGAAGCTGCGGCGCATGGGCCGGGCAGCTCGGGGTTTCGCGGATGCGACCACCCATAGGGGCAGAGGCAGCGGGCAGGCCATTGGAACACCTCGAAGGAATAACTTGTCAGTGAGCCTAGCCGCCGCTTTCCGCCCGGTCAATCTGCGCCCAAGGCCCAGAAGGATATCCTTACCTTACCCGCCCGTCTTCTTGACAGCCACGTCATAGGCATCCGCGAAATAGGCCAGGAACACGTCCAGCATCCCGTTTTCATAGGGGTGGGTCTTGGCGTCCCAACGCTCGACGAAAATCTCCCAGGCATTGGCCTTTTTCGACGACATCAGCCCGCCCGAAGCCCGCTCTTCGATCGACTCGGGGCTGAGGTCTTCCAGAAGCCGCGCCAGCGCCGGTTGCATCGCGGCATAGACCGCCGTCTGGTGCCGCTTGATGTCGTCAAACCCCTGCTGAAAGCTGGCGGTCGAGGTCAGATAGCTGTCCGAGCGTTGCGCGAACATGGTCTGCATCGCCTCGGCGGCATTGGGCTTGAACTTCAGCGGGCTGTTGTTCACCCCGCCGATCATGGTGCGGCTGGCGGATTTGACGAATTGCTTGGCGGCTGCGCGGGCGCCCAGAAGGGCCATCAGCTCTTCGGTGGCAATCCGCAGGCATTTGCCGATCTCTTCACCCAGTTTCAGCGGATCGACGGCGCCCAGGCTGCCCTCGGGCAGGCCCGCACCGCGGCAGATCGCATCCAGAAGGGCCGCGGCATCGCCGCTGGCCACAGGGGCCGCCGCGACGGGGGCAGCAGGCGGCAACGGCGTGGCCACCGGCTGCGGCCGGGGGGCAAAGGGTTCGGGGGCGGGCATCATCGGTGCGGCGGCGGCACCGCCAAGGCCCGGCGGCACCGGGGCGACAGGCGGCGGCGCAGCGGGCGTTGGCGCCGGGCGCGGCGCCTCGATGAAACTGTCGCCATATTGCCCGGCAAGCGGCGTCGGCGCCCGGTTCGGCGCCGGCATCGCCGTGGGCATCGGCGCAGGGTTGGGCACCATGCTCCACGGGTCCGCGGCCGCCTGCGGCGGGGCGGTCGGCGTGCTGAAAGGCTGCGGCGCGAAACCGGGCTGCGCGCCAAAGGGCGATACCGCCGCCGCACCGAAGGCCGGCCCCGGTGCCGCCGCCTGCGCCGGTTCGCTGATCAGCACCCGGATGATGTAATGACCAACCTGAAGCCGGTCGTTATGCGCCAGCAGATGCGGCGACGAAACCCGCAGCGTCTGGCCATAGACATAGGTGCCATTGGCCGACAGATCGTTGAGCCAGAATTGCCGGTCGCGGAAAGCCACCTCGAAATGCCGCGAAGAGATGCGGCGGTTCGGATCGGGCAGGGTCCAGTCCATCTCGCTGCCGCGCCCGGCCTCGAACCCGCGGCCATTGGCCGAAAACTCCAAAGGCCCGCCGTCTGGCAGGCTGTCATAGTTCTCGATCTTGCAGGTGATCTTCATACTGCCCGGGTCCGCTCGTCCCTCTTGTGCCACAATGGCAGAGGGCGAAGCAAGACACCACACGGCACGGCGATTCTGTTCAAGAGGCAAGTGCCCCTGTTCACGGGCTTTTTGCCAGCACTTCCGCCATACCGACATAATGGTCGATCATCCGGCGCCGCAGATCCAGCGGAACCCGCGCCAGCGCCGAATTGATCCCCGCATTCAGCGCCTGTCCCGTGGCACCCACCGGCGGCGGCACCGGCGGCAACCCCCGCCCCGAGATCGAGCCCCCGGACCAGCCGGTGCCCAGCGCCAGCCAGACACCCGGACCATGAACCGCCGCGCGCAGGCCGGCCTCTAGCGCGGCATAACGGCTGTCATCATCCTGTTCGGCCACCCATGCCGCGATCAGCGCCATCATCTCACGGTCCTGATCGGTCAGAAGCTCGGGCGTGGCTTTGAGGCATTCATGCCCCCACCAGACCGCATGGCGCGCCATCAGCGCAAAGGCCATGAAGGTCAGCGCCTCTTCCGGGGTGCTGCCCTGCAACAACTGCCGCAGGAAATCCATGCAATGCTGCGAGGGCTGCGGCCGCGCCAGCACCAGATTGGCAATGGCAGGCACGCTGTCGAACAAGTCCCGGGCCACCTGCACCCGCAGGCCCGGCGCGGGCTCTGTCGTCTTGGGTGCGTGGGTGTCGGTCCTTGTGGTCATGATCACGAATTGATGCGGACGATGGCAGACTGGATGGCGAAATCGACCGTCGCCCCATGATCCGCCTTCAGCGCGGCGGTCTTGAGCAGGGCGGTGGCCGAGACTTCGACACTGGTCGAAGTAATGGTGATCTTCTCCGGTGTCATGGTGATTTTCGAGGTGCCGCAAACCAGTTCGATCTTGGTCGCCGCCTCGATCTTCACATCGGCGGTGGACGAGGCCAGTTTCGAGGTCTTGGTCACCGTCACCGTGCTGTTGCCAGAGATGTTGGTGGTCTGGTTGCCGCCCACCTTCTTGGTGTTGTCCACCTTGATGTCGGTCACCGCGTTGTTCAGCACCGTCGAAGAGAAGTCCTTCTGCGAATGCAGGGTAAACTTCTCGCTGCCCGAGGTGTCGTCAAACGACAATTCGTTGTAACCCGAGCCGCCCATCGACGTGGTCTTGATGCCACTGACCGCCTTCTTGCCCGGCAGCGACCATGGCGGCATGTTCTGGGCATTGTAGACGCAGCCGGTGATCATCGGGTGATCCACGTCGCCGTTGATGAACTGGACAATGACCTCCATCCCTGCGCGCGGGATAAAGACCGTGCCCCAGGTGTTGCCCGCCCACATCTGCGCCACCCGGCAGGGCACCGATTCCGTCGCATCCAGATCCCAGGGGAAGGTCACCCGCACCCGGCCATATTCATCGACCACATTCTCGGCCCCGGTCGAAACCACCGCCACCTGCGGCCCATACATCCGCGGCCGCGAAGTGACGCGCGACGGCGCCACCGGATGATCGGCCTTGGTCAGGATGTAATCGCCGGAATAGCCGCGCCCGGCCCGGCCGCCACCGCTGCGATAGCTGTTCGAGGTGTAGTGATGGCTGGCTTGCAACACCGCGTATGTGCCATTCAGATCGCCCTCGGCGGCCCCGACGACATTGCAGCGCAGCCCGGCGCCCAGGCCGGGGGCAAAGCCCGAGGTCCGCACAACCCGGTCATTGGTCCGCAGCGCATCGACGCGCCGCTGGGCAAGGGTGCGGCCCGCTCCGGTATCGGGATAGCCGCCGGGATATTCGTAAACCTCATAGGCCGCACCCTGATAGCTGCGGCTGTGCGAGGTGCTGACCTCCATATTGGCGCTGGGCGTGGTGAAGTTGTAATCCATCATCCGCAACCCGCCCGAGGTCACCTGCCGCTGATCGGCCATCACCTCGAAGGTCTGTCGGTGCGAGATGCTGGCCCGGTCGGTCGGGTTGAACTTCACATCGCCGCCGGCACACATGTCGAAACTGTCCGCACTCTTGGTCAGCACGACAAAATGACCGCCATCATCCATTTTCACATGAAAGTTGATCCCGAATTCCTCCAGCAGGCGCCGGACGAAGGTCAGGTCACTTTCATTGAACTGGATGGTGTATTCCATCACTGGATAGGATTCACCCGTCAGCTCCAGATAGCCCGCGCCCGGCAGGCCCGAATACTCGCCATAGAAATGCTCAAAAATCTGGATCACGGTCATCTGGTGGAACGTGCGCGAGTTGATGCGGCGCTCCAGCATGGCAAACCAAGGGCGCAGCTCGAACTCATAGACGTGGCCATTCTGCTCGTGCCCGGCATAACGGGCCGAATAGACGATCTGGTGGAAGTGGCGCGTTACCCCGCCAAGATCGACATCGACCTGCATCTGCTTGCCCAGCAGATCGTCAATCTGCACGGGCTCGAACGAATGGGCCCGGACACGGAACTGGTTAAGGTCGTTGACATATTCAACGCCCGAAAAATCCAGCAGCGTCAGAATGTCATTGCCGAGGGGGGTCCTCAGTTGCGAGATGCGCCCACTCTGGGAATTCATCGAAGACATGCGTTTACCGCTTTCGAGCAAACTGGGTCAAAAGGCATCAAGGGGACGGACCAGCCGCCCATAATACGCACAAGGTTACATGTGCGCCGTTGCCCATGCAACAAAGCGATGCCCCGGACAAGCCGCGCGACAGGTCGGAATTCTGACCCTGCGCGACCCATCGCCTAGTTCTCCAGCCGGAAGAAGCCCAGACCAAGGGCCGGGTCGGTTTCGGATGCCTCCAGACGTTCTCCCACGAATTCAGCAAGTTGTTTGACGATCACATTGCGCTTGATCCCCTCCAGCGCCTGCGCCAGCGCCTCATCCCCGATCACCAGCAGCAAAAGCTGCGGCGAGGGCGGGGCGCCCTCTTTCAGCTTGGGCGCGAACTTGAACCGCATGGTTCCATCCTCGCCCGGGGTCACCCATTTGTTGACATTGGTCGCGCCACCCGCGCCGTTGACCAGAAACAGGGTAAAGGGACGGCCATTGATGCCGGTGATGGTGCCCTCGGCCGAGGTGCCGCTTTTCACCACGCCCGAGGGCGCGTCCAGCGTGACAGAGACGGTCGCCATCGCCTTGTTCGCCACCACGAACTCCAGCGCGGCGCATTGCTCTTCGTTGACAAGGGCCACCGTGACATCCGGCGTCAGCCCGGTTGCCGCAGCCCAATCCGCCGAAAGCTTTTCCAAAGGCGCGGTATCGGCGGCAAAGCCCTGCAAGCGGAAGCCTTCGGCCCGCGCCTCAAGCACGTTGACCGCAACACAGGCCGGCAAGGCATAGCCATCGACGAAAGCTTGCTGCCGCGCCACCGGATCGGCGGCAAGGGCATCGGCCTTGGCCTTTTCCTCGGCGGCGCGGGCGGCTTCGGCTTCGGTCACTGCCTTGGCCGCCTGACCGGCAAGCGCGGCAGCCTCGGCGGCTTGGGTGGCGGCGGCATCGGCAGCGGCCTGATCGGCTTCGGCAGCGGCCAGAGCCTCGGCCAGGGCTTTTTCCGCCTCGGGCTGATCCTTGACGGTTTCGCCCAGCGCGCGGATGTCACGCACCGCACCCGTGGCAGCCGCCTGCGCGGCCTCGGCGCGGTCAGCGGCGCTGACGGCAGTATCGGTCAGCGCCAGCGCCGCCGCGCCATCGGCGGCGGTCGCAATATCGGCAGCGGCCTTTTGCGCCTCGGCCAGGGCATTCTCGGCAATGCCGCGCGCCGCATCGGCACCTTCGGCCTTGGCCTTGGCCCCCTCGACGGCGGCCTTCGCAGCGGCTTCGGCATTGGCGGCAGCGGCGGCCAGAGCCTCGGCTTCTGCCTTGGCCTTGGCTTCCGCTTCGGCATCGGCTTTGGCCTTGGCTTCGGCATCTGCCGCAGCCTGTGCATCGGCCTTGGCGTCCGCCGCAGCCTGCGCATCCGCAGCCGCCTTGGCATCGGCAGCGGCCTGCGCGTCGGCGGCAGCTTTGGCCTCTGCCGCAGCCTGTGCTTCGGCTGCCGCCTTGGCCTCTGCCTCGGCAGCGGCAGGGTCAACCGCCGGCTCTTTTGGCGCTTCCGGCGCGGGGTCGGTCTTGACGACCACCTCCGGCCCCGGCGGCTTGGGATCGAACACCCCGGCGACCCAGGCCCCTCCGGCCCCGCCCAGCACGGCGAGCAAAACCAGAACCGTGATCAGCCCGCCCTTTCCGTTCTTGACCGGCACCACCGGCGCAGGATCGGCCTGCGGCGGGCGCGGCGCCTGTGCCGCGGGCGCCCCGAAGGGACTGGCATCCTCGGGCTCTTCCGGCGGGGCGTAAAGCGGCGCGGCTGTCACCGCCGGATGCGGCGCGATCACCGTCGCCCCATCGGGCGGGGCCGTCGCCTGCGCCGGACGATCCCAGCCGGTCACCTGCGCCACGGGGGCGGCGGTCTGTTGCGGGGGCGGGGCTGTCGGCACCGGGGGCTGGGAAACCGGCGCCGCCGTCATCACCGGCAAAGGCTCGATCACCGTGCGGTTGGGGTCGGGCGCGGGCGGCTCGGGTGCCTTGGCCTGCGGGATCAGCGCCGGGTTCTCCAGCGCGGCAATGACCTTGGCCATGCTTTCCACCCGCAGCGCCGGATCGGGCTGCAACATCCATGTCAGAAGCGGCACCAGCTCGGGGTCCACCCCGTCCAGCGCGGGCACCGTGGCCCGCTTGCCTACGGCATCGACGATCGACGCCCCCATCTGCAAGACCTTGCCCCGGCTGGCCGCCGCCGTGATCAGCGCGAGTGAATAGATGTCCGACCGGCCATCGACCACCCCGCCATAGGCGCCCAACTGCTCGGGCGAGACCCAGTTGAACTTGCCCGCGAACTGCCCGCCGAGCAGCGTGCCCGAGCCGAAGGAACTGCTTTTCGCAATGCCAAAGTCGATCAGCTTGGCATGTTCGACCGAGTCTTCTTCCAAAATCACGTTGTCGGGCGATAGGTCGCGGTGAACCACGCCCGCCCGGTGGGCCTTGTCCAGACCCGAAGCGACGCGGCGCAGCATCACCTTGACCTGATCCACCGGCATCGGCCCCTGCTCCACCCGGTCGGCCAAGGGCAGACCCGAGACGAACTCCATCACCATGCAGGGCCGCCCGATGGTCGGGTCATTGGTGAAGACGTGATAGCGCACGATGGCTTCGTGGCTCAGCCGCGACAGGACCGTCGATTCCTTCTGGAACAGCGCCACGATCTTGGGATCATGCGCGAGGCTGGGCAGCACGATCTTGATCGCCACCGGCTCGCCGTTGTGGATGTTCCGCCCGCGGTAGACTTCGCCCATGCCGCCGGAATTGATGATCTTCTCGATCTCGTAGGTGCCCATGATCAGGGTGCCCGCGGTGACCGTGGTGGAGACCTTCTGCGGACCCGGAACCGGGCCGCCTGCCGAGGTGGTGGGGGGGGTGTCGTCACTCATCTCTTACGCATCCACATGCCATTCGTCGCCGCCCGGGCGCGAGGCGCCGACCGCAGGCGGCACCGCCCGCCCGGCCGCCATACGGTCCAGACAGCGCACCACAACAACGGTCACGTTGTCTTTCGCCCCGCGCGACAGCGTAAGCTGAACAAGGGCATCGCAGGCCGCCTGCGGTGCCATAGTGGCAATCGCCTGCGCCATTTCGGCATCCTCGACATGCTCGGTCAACCCGTCGGAACACAAGAGGAAAACATCGCCATGGGCCAGCCCGCCGGCAATCTCGTCGGTCATCGGGCGGTCATGCACACCGATTGCGCGGGTGATCACGTTGCGGCGCGGCCATGAGGCGGCCTGCTCGGGCGTGATGGCGCCCTGCCGCAGCAATTCATTCACCTCGGTATGGTCGGTTGTCACCTGCTGATAGGTGCCGCCGCGCAACAGGTAAACCCGGCTGTCGCCCGACCAGACGCAGGCAAAATGCCGGCCATAGGCCAGAAGCGCCACCAGCGTTGCCCCCACCGTGGCGCCGTTTAGCCGGCGCGACTGGTCCTGGATGATGGCATGGGCCCGCGCGATCCGATCCATGAACCGCGCCTGCAGATCAGGCGCCGAGGCAGGACGACCGACCGAGGCCACCGATTCCGCGATGGAGCGGCTGGCGAAATCGCCCGCCTGATGCCCGCCCATGCCATCGGCAACCAGCCAGACCCCGCTTTCGGGCTGGGTCAGATAGCTGTCCTCGTTATGGTTGCGAACCCGGCCGGTATCCGATGCGGCGCCGGTTTCGAACACGAAAGGAGCGTCGATCATCCTACCTCCCGCAGGAATGCCTTTTCGCGCAGCTTAGGCGCAAAGAACCGGGTCTGCCTAGCCATTGCCCACATGCCCCCGGAAAAACCATGCCAGCACCGCGCCCGACGGCAGACCGGCCCCGGCCCAGACCTGCGACCAGCGCGGCGCGGCGGGGGCAGCAGGTGCAGCGGGCGTTGCCACGGCCTCGGGCTGGGCTGGCGGCGCAAGGCCCGGCTCGGGCGCTGCGAAAAGGCCCAGCCCCCCGCCTGTTGCGAAGGGAGACCCCTCATCCTCGGGCAGATCGGGCAGCGCCCAAGCATCTTCGGTCGCCGCAACGACAAGATCTGGCTCTGCCGCCGCATCTTCCACCGCCACCGCCGGCTCCGAGGCCGCTTCGGCCTCGTCCGGGGCGGCGGTTTCAACCGCCGCGTCATCAACCGCCTCTTCAACCGGCTCGGCTTCGGGCGGCGGGGCGATATCCTCATCCCCCGCGACCCACCAATAGCTGCGACCAGCAGCGGCGCTGCGGTGGTCGGCCAGCGCCACATCCTCCCACAGCGCGGCAGCCGAGGCGCCGGGCCGCACCGCCCAGAACTCCGGCGCGACCGGGGCCGTCACCCCTTCGGCCGTCTCGGGTCGCGGCGCGCCTGCCAGCAGATCGGCGGTCTGCTCCAGCGTGCCCCATCCCAGACAGGCCGCAAGATGCGCCGACAGTGCCGCGTGCCAATCCTGCCCGGCCAGTGTCACCGGCGGCGGCGGCGTGCCGCCGCCCGTGGCCAGCATGACCAGCGGAAAGCGCCGCCCCACCCGGTCGCGGCTGGCGGCCATCACACCCGCCACCGGCTCGCCCCAGATGCCCTCACCCAGCCAGAAATGCAGCCGGGGGGCGGCGGGCCAGACCGCCTCCCACGCCGGGCCAAGGGTCGTGCGCGCCTCGGCCAGCGCGGCATCCAGCCAGACCTCCAGCCGTTTCAGCACCGCAGGCGGCAAGCCGTAGTCGATGAAATCGCCCTTGGCAGGGTGTTTGCCGTAAACCCCCAGCGCCATGTCACAGCCCCGTCGGGCAGCGGAATTCGCGCAGTTCCGCCATGTTGAACGGATTGGTCAGCGCATTGACCCGGATGTCATAGCTGATGTTGCGCCCGCCCACGATATGGCTGACCTGCAACACATCGCCCACCTGACGCGGGCTGCCCTCACGGATGAACTGCATGAAGGCCCAAGGCCCCTGCCACAGCTTCTGGCTCTCGCGGTTGCCCAGTTCCGGCAGCAGTTGCAACGAGGTGTTGCCCCCCCCGCCCGGCCATTTGATGGTGACCGGCGTATTGCCCTTCTGGCGCATCTGCACCGGCTGATCATCGACCACCAGAACCGATTGCTTCACCCGGTCATGCGCCTGCGTCTGGATGATGGTCACATCCAGTGCCACCGTCGGGCTGCGCCCCGGGAAGAAGGCATCGCGGATCGCCGCGGCCCGCTGAAACTGCCGCAACGTCTGCAAGGAAAGCTTGTCTGCAAGCGGGCTGTCGGCGTTCCAGGTCCAGTCTCCTGCCCCCATATTGGCGTGAACCGCCAGATGGGTGTTGAAGAAGCGGTCCAGCACGCCATCCGGGCCAAAGACCTGCGCAAACTCGGACAAGGGCACCTGACGGCCCGGGTTGTTCGAGAAGGGATAACGCCCCTCGACCGTGGCCTGACAGACCGCCGCAACTTGGCTCGTCAGTTCCTGATTGATCTGCGAAATGGTCGAGCTTGCGGCATCGCCCTCAAAATCCTCGACCGCCTCGTTCACCATCCGCTTCAGCGGTGCGGGCAGTTTCGACACGGTGGCCTTCAACTGCCCGATCAGCGCGGGCATCTGTGCTGCCGCCTGCGCCTGATTGAACTGCGCCGACAGGATCAGCCCCTGCAACACATTGTCGAAGCTTTTCAGCAGCCCGTCGATCGGCCGCGCCCCCGGCGTGCCTTCCAGCAGCAGGTTATATTCCTGAAAATTCGCCTCGATATCGGCGCCGGGCACGAAACCGGCCCCACCCGCACCACCGCTGGCCCCGGCATTGCCGGCGCGGGCCTGCGACTTGCCCGCCTCCAGCACCAGCTCAAGCCCGATCCGCGACAGGCCCGAGGTGCGGCTGACAATCTGCATCTCGATCTGGCTTTGCGCCTTGTCGATGGCACCGCCGGCATGGTCGATGGTGGCCGAAAGCTGATCCGCCGGGGTTTCGGCCACTGGCGCCGCCGTCAGCCGGGTTTCCGCCGAAATCGACTCCACTAGCTTGAGGATGGGCGAGGTCGCGGGCGCCGCCGCCGCCGAAAGCGCCTGATAGGTCGGCTTGTCGGCGGCCATCTGGGCCAGCTTGATATTGTCCAGCATCGATTCCCATGCCGCGATGTAATCCTCGCGGTAGCGCGCCAGCAGGGTCGGACCCAGTCGCTTCAACTGCGCGCCGATATCCGCCTCCTCGGCCTGCTTGCCCATCACCCATTGCTCGGTCTCGATCTTCTGCGCGACGGCAGCGAGTTGGTCGAGGAAGAAGCCGTGGAACCCCTCATAGGTGTAAAGCGCGGGCACCCCCAGCACCGACAGATCGCTGCCATCGACCGTTTCGAACACCAGCCGCGCATCGGCGCCGGTCCGTTCGACAAGGTTGAAATCAGGAATGCCGGAATAGGGTGCCGTGGCCTTGATCAGCGAATACGCCTGCTCTTCCACGCTCATCCGGCCCAGAATGATTTCGGATTTGGAAACCAGATCGGCGTTCAGCGTCACCGAGGGCGTCGTGGTGTCATCCAGTTCCAGCATCGCCACCAGATGGTTCGACAGCATGGTCCGGGCGGCTTCGTTGTTGATGCCCGGATAGGTGACCTGCGCCCAGTCCTGTTCAAACCAGTTGCGCACGAATTCGTCCTGCGGCACCGGCGCGGCGCCGCCCAGCGCCTTGTAGACTTTCAGCGTCTCATAAATCGCCAGCGTGTTGTTCGAACCGACAAAGCCCTGCAACTGCTCTTCCACCCGCAGAACCAGACGCGGGCGGAACAGCCGCTCCAGCCCCTGACCATAGGCATCGCGGGCCGCCTGACGCAGCGCACCTTGCTGCGACAGGCCGAAACCGCGGGTCCAGTCGCTGTCGTCAATCTCGGGCGATTCATAGCCCGCAGGCATGGTGCGCAGGATTTGCAGGTGATTGGCCACGCGCAGCAGGTCGGTGTCCGAAATCTCGGTCGCCTTCATATCCTCGCTGGCGGCCAGTTCGTAATCGGCCAGCGCCGCCTCGGCCGATTGCACCAATTGCCGGTTGTTGTAGTAGCTATAGGCCCAGGCCCCCAGCACCGCCGCTGACGCCAGCAGCATCAGCGAATTTGCCGCGATGCGGAACACCGAAGAGCGCCGCACTGCCTTGCGGTCATAGGACACCCAGCCCTGTTCGGCAAAGATCACCTTGGCCAGAAGGTCATGCAGGAAAAAGCTCTTGCCGCGCCCCGACATCAGCCCGCTTGTATCGGCCCCGCCAAAGCTGCGGCTCATCGCGCCCAGAACCTGGTCGATCGGGGTGCCTTCCTGCGTGCCCGAGGTAAAATAGAACCCGCGCAGGATGGCATTGGTCTTGTAGCGCGTGGGTTCGAACACCTGCCGCAGGAAGCTGGCGATTTCGTCCTTCAACTCGGCCATCTGGCCGGGCAGGCCGAAAATGGCGATGCGGTTCACGCCATCGGGCTCTTCCGACATCCGGTCTATGACCTCTTCGGACAGCCGGGCGACCAGCGCGTCATATTCCGCTGGAACCCGGTCCCAGGTCTGCTCCTTGCGGCTTTGTGTCTGAAAGGTGGTGCCCCAGACCTTCTTGCGGCGTCCGGCGGCAAAACTGGCGAAATATTCGCGGAAGCCGGCAATCAGATCGGCCTTGGTGAACATCACATAGACCGGGAAATCGACCTTCAGCGCCTCGTGGATCTCGGCCAGACGGGCGCGGACGATTTCGGCGTGTTTGGTGATCGTCTCGGCATCGGCGCGCATCAGATCGGCCACCGAGAAGGCAAGGATAACGCCGTTGATCGGCTGCTTGGGCCGGTTCTTTTTCAGAAGCGACAGGAAGGACGACCAGCTTGCCTTGTCGCCCGCGGCATCGCTGTCTTGCGTGGTATAGCGCCCTGCGGTGTCGATCAGCACCGCATCCTCGGCAAACCACCAGTCGCAATAGCGCGTGCCGCCAAAACCCTTGAGCCCGGCCTGCTCGGTCGCGGCCAGCGGGAACTTGATTTCCGAATTGACCAGCGCCGTCGTCTTGCCCGAACCCGGCGGGCCGATGATCACATACCACGGCAGATCGTAGAGATAATTCTTGCCGCCGCTGGATTTCTTGAGCTGCACCAGTGCCGACTGCATCCGGCCTGCCAACTCTTTGCCGTCGCCATCCGGCGGGGCATCGGCCACCAGCGCGGTTTCCAGCGCCTTTTGCCCCTTGCGCCGCCGCAACAGCGCCAGAAGGCCCCAGATGCCCAGGATCAGCGCCAGCACGCCGATGATGGTCAGCCGCACCCAGAGGGGATCGAACGGCACCGCCTCGCCAAAAGAAATCAGCGGCCCGGCAAAGAACACCACCGCCGAAAAGGCCAGAAACCCGATGAGGATCAGAGAAAGCTTCACCCAGCGCATCTGTCGCGTCCCGTCCTCAGCCTGACTGGCCCAGCGTCTCCTGACGCTTGATCATGATTTCCACCCGGCGGTTCTGCGCGCGGCCATCGTCGGTTTCATTGTCGCCGATCGGGTCGGCCTCGCCCTTGCCTTCGACGACGAACCGTTCCTTGTCGGTCATCGTCTCGGCCAGAACCTTTTTCACCGCCTCGGCGCGGGCCAGCGACAGGTCGTGGTTGTTCTTGAACTTGCCCCGCCCGCTCATCGGGACGTTATCGGTATAGCCAAAGACAAAAACCGGCCCCGGTTCGTTGTTCAGCGAGGCGGTGATCCGGGCCGCCAGATCGGCGAATTCGGGCTTGGTCGTGGCCTTGCCCGTGGCAAAGAGCAGCGCGTTCGACACCCGGACAAAAATGAAATCACCCTTGGTCGCCACTTCGACAAGGCCGCCTTCGATGTCCTTGGCCATGGCGCCGCGCAGCCGGTCAAGCTGAGCCGGATCGCCCAGCGCCTCTTTGTCCACCACCAGCGGCTCAAACGCCACGGCAGCGGGACGCACCAGCGAAACCTCGGTCACCGGATGCATCGACAAAAGCCGCTGCGACACCACGCTGCCTTCGCCCGAAATCAGCATCGAGAGGCCGAAATAGGCCCCCATCAGCCCCAGCCCCAGAACCGAGCCGATCACCCACAAAGGCGTGCCGCCAAAGCGCCGTCGCCCGCCGACATCCACCGGCTGCCAGCGTGGCGAGATGTCGTCATCGGGGCGCTGCTGCACGCGGCGCAGACTGTCATAGATCATGCCCCGGATGCGGGCCAGTTCCACCGCCCCGTTGGGCGCCGTGCGATACTGCCCCTCGAACCCCAGCGACAGGCAGGTCATCGCCAGTTCCAAAAGCTGGAACCGCTGCGCGGGGGCCTGCAACGCCTTTTCCACCTCCTGAAAGAACCCCACGCCCGAGGTGCGGCGGTTGAAGAACCGCACGGTCATGGAATACTGAATCCAGATATGCCGGTCATTGCCCGGGATGTTCTGCACGATGTCGTCGGCCGTCGAACACAGCAGGTATTTCGCCACCTGCGTTTCATGCGGCTCTATCCCGGCCTTCAGGCAGTTTTCCTCGAAGACCTCGATCTCATGCGTCACATGCTCCATCAGCGGGCGCGCATCCATTTCCACCATCTGCGTGCGCAGACGGCCGAACAGGATCATCAGATTGGCAGCCGCCGCCAGCATCGGGCTTTTCGGCCCGCCAGACCCCAGCCCCTTGGCCGACAGCGCCACCCGCAGGTCGATCTTGGGGCCCTGCGCCTCGTAATTGGTGGGCTGCGCAGTCGAGACATCGGGGAAGAAGCTGTCACCCTGCGCGAAAGGCCCGCCGATCACGGTGCGCTGGTTCTGGTTCGGCTGGCCAAAGGCACCGCCACCGGCGCCAAAGCCCGGCTGCCCCTGCCCCACACCGGGGGCGAAACCGCCGCCGCCACCGAAACCGCCCGGCTGACCGCCAAAGCCCGGCTGCGGCGCGGGCGTGCCGAAACCGCCGCCACCGCCCCACGGATCATTCGGATCGCCGCCCATGCCCGAGGGCGCGGCGCCAAAGCCGCCTGCCTGCCCGCCGCCAAAGCCGCCCGGCTGCTGCGGCGCACCAAAACCGCCCGGCAGCGCACCGCCGATCACCGTGGACTGGTTCGGCGCCGCCTGCCGCTTGCCGCCGCCCGGCATAGGTGCCATCCCGCCCGGAAGCGCACCGCCGATGACCGTCTTGTCCTTGTCATTGCTCATGCCGCAGCCCTCATGCCCGGGATCACGACCGGGTCTCGACGATCGCCCAGAGTTCCATCTTCAGATCGGGCCAGTCGCCGGCGAAATGCATCCCGATGGCCGGCGCCGTGGAAAACTCGCGCCAGAGTGGCGAGTTCTTCTCGATGATGAAGTAAACATTGCGCGAGACAGCGCGGATCTGGCGTGGCGGTGTCGGCGCATGGATCAACTCGATCCCCGGCAGGTTGTTGTTGACGATTTCCGCCATCCGGGTGTTCGGCCCCACCTTGCAGAGCAAGGGGAATTGCTGCGCCACCACGGTCAGCGACCGGCTCGATTCCACCTCGACGACAAAGGTTGCATCGCGGAACAGGTTCCGGTCCGGCACCTGCGCCAGATAGGAATTCTGCCGCACCATGACCAGTTCCAGCCGCGTCGCCCGGCCCGGATCGCGCGACAACAGCCGCTGGATGTCACGCACCACCGGCTCGACACTGCCCTTCAGGTCGGCGTGGTCATAGGGCGTGTAAACCGGCGCCTGCCGCTTGTCGTTGTCAAAGGTCCACAGCTCACCGGAAAAGCGCAGAAGCTCTTCATAGAGCCGCTCGGGATGCACATAGCGGCTGTTGCGCAGGTGGCGCAGCACGTTGATTTCCCGGTTCAGCGCCAGCAGCATGAAGTAATCGGTCGCCTGCAACCCGCCCGCCGCCGAAGGGTCGGCGGCATAGCGGGCCAGACTTTCCAGCTTGGTCTCGACCCAGCCGATCACCCGGTCCAGCCAGCCCAGCGCCACCGAGTGACCAGTGATGGTCAAGAGCGGCGGCGGAAAGGCGTCATCCATGATCACAACATTGTCGCGCACCTCAATGATGCGGCCGACCTTGATGCATTGATAGCCCGGCTTCGGCGTGGCACGGATGTCCAGTTCCAGCCGCGGCATCGCAATCTCGATCTGGGTTTCCAGCCGCATCGCGCTGGCACTGTCGGCCACCGTCTCGGCCCCCAGAACAAAGCGGGTGGCGGCATCCGCCTCGGCATCCATCGCCACTTCGCGGCCGTTCATCACCTGATCGGGCAGGGTCAGCCAGACGCCCAGCCCGTCGCTGCCCTCGGGCACCTCGATGGCGCGCGGCAAGGGGCTTACCGCGGGGGCGTCAAACGGCGTGCCATCAGCGAAGATCCCAGCGACCAGCGCCAGTTCGATCCGGCCCTGTTGCAGCCGGTCGCGGTTGATCCGCATTTCCTCGATGCCCCAGGGATAGGGCGAGACATGCCGGGTCCGCGCCTCGACCAGCTTTTCGACATAGCGGTCGTTCTGCTGCAGATGATGGGGCTGCAGAAACAGCCCTTCCTTCCACGCGACCTTGCTGAACCAAGACATCCTGCCCTCAATCTGCCCGGGGCCATGACTGGCCCGAAATCACAAAACAAACCACTGGAACAAAACCCTGCGGGCCACAAACACCCGCAGACTGCATCCTGCGTCCTTGCTGCCGCCGGATCAAGTGCGGTTTTGGGCCGCCCGTCACAGGGCCGTGCGAAAAAGAAAACCCCGGCAAGGGCGGACCTTGCCGGGGCGATGTTCACACAGCCATTGCCCACTCAGAACGACAGGCGGACCTGTGCGGTCACGCTGTAAGCGTCGCTCACATTCTCGCCGATCCGCAGGTCGCCGCGGATGCTGGCGTTCAGTTGCTTGGCCCCGGCCGCCGTTCCGGCATCCAGGATCTTGACGTAGTTCAGACCCAGCGAGAATTCGCCAAACCCGCCGATCGACGCCACCGACACCGGCTCGGGGTTCAGACCGTCGCCATCGGTGTCAAACAGGGCCCCCCGGTCGCCGCCGAAGTCCTGATAGTAGTTGCCCGAGACAAAGGCCGTCGTCGCCGAACCGCCATCCTCGGCAATGAAGGTCCGGGCCAGCGCGCCGCCGACAAAGCCCACAACCGAGGTGAAGGCTTCAAGCTCCAGCGTCTCGCCGCCCGAAAGCGTCAGGGTATCGCCCGACACATGCGTCAGGTTGAAGCCTGCGGTCGGCACAAAGTTGATGCCCTTCTCTTCGTTCACGTCCATCCGGTAGCTGACCCGGGTGCCGATGGTGGTCGCCTTGGTCGAATAGCTGAGACCGTCCAGACCCACCGGCAGACCGACCAGCGTGGTTTCGCTGAGATCGAACGAAGTGTCGTCATAGCGCAGTTGCAGGTCCGCCGAGAGCCGGTCCTTGGCACCGGCCACATAAAGGCCGATGTAGTTCTGGGTAAAATCGGTGCCCAGAAGGCCGGTCGTCAGCCCAGGCTGCGTCGGGTCCGAGAACAGCGACTGGTCGGTCGAACCGGCGTTGTAGCCCAGCATCACACCCGCGGCACCGTCCCAGCCGTCGAAGAACCGGCCATCGAAGCAGCCCACGTCATAGCCGCCCTGCACGCCGTAGAAGTCCGACGAGATCGAGTTGTTGGTGGTAAACCCGTTCGAGCTGGACTGCCCGGCCACCGTGGCCCGGCCGCCCGTCGCACGGAAGTAACCGCCCTGCGAGCAACCTTCTTCCGCCGCCAGACCCGAAACGAAGGGGCTGGTCGGACGGTTGACGATGGTGCCGATCAGCGCCTGCGTCATCGAGGCAGAGGCCGCCACGCCACCCACAGCCGGGTTGACCTGGCTGCGCACCTGGATGTCAGAGCCGACCTGATCCAGCGTGTAGATGATCGAGCCGCCCACCGGCAGCGCCGAACTGCCCGTGACCGCAGCCCCACCTGCCGCCCCGCTGAACACCGTGATCGCCGAGCCGATATAGCCGTTGCCGGTGATCGTGAAGTCCAGGTTGATGGTCGAGGCCGTGGCCAGCGTGCCTGCCACCCGGTCCGAGGTGCCGTCCGACAGGTTCAGGTCAAGCTCATAGCTGCCCGTCCCGCTGACCCCGCCATTGACCGTCAGCACATCGTCCGTCGCACCGTCCTGAAGATCAACCGTGCCGCCGTTGCTCAGATTTCCGGTGATCGTCGAGGTGCCGTTGCTTTGCAGCGTGCCGTTGTTGGTCAGGCTGCCATCCACCGTGCCGCCATCCAGCGCCATCACAGCGCCCGCGTCGTTGGTCACCGTGGTCGCCTGCAGCGTCCGGCCGGCGCTGACCGTGGTCAGACCGCCGCTCTGGTTGGTATAGCTGCCCAGACCCAGAATGCTGCCCGCCGTCACCGTCACCGTGCCCGCGTTGGTAAAGGTCCGGGTCGCGCCGGGGGTGAAAGTCAGATCGCCGGTGGTGGCAAAGATACCCTCATCCGCTCCGCCGCCCGCACCCACGTTGTTGTTGACGACATTGCCCGAAATCGTGCCGCGGGCCTGCACTTCGCCGCCGGTGTTGGTCAGCGTGCCGCCCAGCGTGCCACCCTGCAACTGCACAAGGCCCAGCGTCGCCACGTTGACCGCGCCGCCCAGATTGCCGGTGGCCGTCACCTGCAACGTGCCCTCGGTCACCTGCGTCGTGCCGGTAAAGGTGTTGCTGTCGCCCGACAGAACCAACGTGGCCCCGCCCGTCGCATCGCCATCCGCGGCCGCATTCACCGTCAGCGTGCCGCTGCCGGTGATCGCTCCCGAGATCGCCGAGTTTGCCCCGGCCAGCGTCAGGTTGCCCGTCGCAAGATCGACAGTCCCCGCGCCGTTGACGGCATTGATCGTCTCGGTTCCGGCAGTGATGCGGAAGGTGCCCGCATTGGTCACCACCGCCCCCGAGACAAGCGCCGAACCATCGGTTTCCAGCGTACCTGCCGCAGCCGTTTCAAGATCGGTCGCGGCAATCGTGCCGGTGATCCGCAGGGTGCCTGCATTCACGTCAACCGTGCCGGTCAGGCCATTCACACCGCTGAACACCTGGGTATTGGTGCCCAGCTTGATCAGGTCGCCCGCGCCCGTCACATTGCCGGCATAGGTCGCGGTGTCCAGCGTCGCCTCACCCAGCGTCAGGGTGTTGGCCGCATCGACATCCACCGTGCCGCCCGAACCGTTCAGCGTGGCAATCGCCTCGTCGATGTTCACATCGACCAGACCGCCGTTCACTGTCAGGTCGGTCGCGGTGGTCAGACCCTCGCCGCCATCAAGGCTCAACTCACCCGAAGCCACGGTCACATTGGTCGAGGCGATGGTGCCGGTGACGGTGGTCGTGCCGGTCTGCACCGTCACAGTGCCCGCGCCGGTCAGCAGACCTCCCACCGAGCCGCCCGACATCGTGGCGCCACCCGATTGGGTAACCGTAGTGCCGGTGCCGATGGTGCCACCGTTCTGGCTGAAGGTGCCGGTCGAAACCGTCACCGTGCCACTGGTCGTGCCGCCGGTCTGGGCAAAGCTGGTGGTGGTCAGCGTCGAGGTGCCGTTCACAAAACCGCCGGTCTGGGTCAGGCTGCCGATCGTCTCGGCGCCGTTCACCCGCAGGATGCCATTGGCGCCCGCCACCGAAACCGCCGCCGTATCGGCAATCCCGTCGCCATCGGTCGTCAGCGCGCCATTGCCCGAGATGGTCACCACCGTCGAGGCAATCGCGCCCACGCCATTCAGGTTCAGCGCCCCGCCGCCATTGACCACGGTTTCGCCGGTATAGGTGTTGACCGCCGTCAGGTTGGTGATCGAGCTGCCCGTCACCGTCAGCCCGCCATCGCCCGAAATCACGCCCGCGATATCCGAGGTGCCGCTGGTCAGCGCCAGCACAGACCCCGAAGAAAGATTGGTCGTGCCGTTGCCGTCCATCTCGGCGATGGTCTCATCGCCACCGCCGGTCAGCATCAGACCAAAGGGCGCCGCCAGTGCCGCCGGCAGGCCATTGTTGGTCACCACCATCGCCGGATCAAAGGCACCGCCGTCGCTGGTAACACTTCCGGCCGCGCCGATAACGAGTGAGGCCGAGTCGAGCGAGCCGCTGCCGGTCAGCGCCAGCGTGCCGCCCGATACCGTGGTGGTGCCGCTGAAGGTATTCGCCCCGGTCAGGGTCAGCGTGTCGGTGCCCACCTTCTCCAGCGCGCCGGTGCCCGAAATCACGCCGCCAAAGCTCGAGTTCACCAGATCGCTGTCACCCACGATCAGCCCGCCGGTGCCCGTCATGGCAATGCTGCCAGCCGTGCCCGAAAGCTCGCCCATGGTCAGGACTGCCGAGACATTGGTGGTGCCGCCATTGGCCACCAGCCCGCCGATGGTATCGGCCACGCCCGCGTTCAGGATGCCGCCCGTCACGGTGACCGTGCTGGCATCGCCGATGTTGGACGCGCCCGAAAGCGTGACCGTGCCCGAGTTGACCGTCACATTACCGGTGATCGCCCCGGTATTGGTGAACAGCGCCGAAGAGCTGTGCGTCAGGCTGGCGAGCGTGCCGGTGTTCGAGCCGGTGCCCGCGCCGGTGTTGGTCAGCGCACCCGCCACGCCGTTGTTGGTGATGCTGCCCGCATTGCTGACCCCGGCCATCGCGCCATTGTTCACCACAGTGCCGCCCGCGCCGATTGTGGTCGCGGTCGCCACGTTGCCGCCGGCCTGAACCGTGGTCGTCCCGCCGGTCACGTTCAGCGTGCCTGCCCCCAGAATATCATTGCCGATACTGGATGCACCAGTCGCGTTGAAGGCGTTGGTCGTGCCGTTCACTGTCAGAGTCGCGCCCCCGGCCACGTTGATCGTGCCGCCGGAAGCCTGCTCGATCGAACCGATGGTTTCCGAGCCGTTGATGTTGATCGTTGCCGTGCTGAGGTTGACAAGCTCGGCATTGCTGGCCAGCGCACCGCCATTGGTGGTGAAAACCCCGGTCGCCCCGGTGCCGCCCACCTGAATTGCCGCGGTGGTTGCCCCTGCGGCCATGATCATGGTGCCGCCCACCGTTCCCATGGTGCCGGTCATCGTGCTGTCGCCGGTCATGGTGATGGTGTTGCCGAAGTTGGTCAGGAAGGCCGAGAAGTTGCCACCCGTGACATTGCCCGCAAAGCTGGTCGAAACCGCCCCGCTCAGGGTAAGGGTGTTCGCGCCCAATGCCACGGTGCCACCCGTCGCCGAGGCAACGGACCCGACAACCTCAGAGGTCTGGACATTGACGGTCGTGCCATCGGCAAGGATCAGGTCCACCGAATCCGCAAGGGCGCTGCCCCCGCTCAGCGACAGCGTGCCGCCGCTCACCGTCATGTCGCCGGTAAAGGTGTTCGCCGCCGACAGAACCAACTCACCCGCGCCGATCTTCTCCAGAGGACGGCCCGCCGCATCCTCGCTGATCACGCCCGATTGTTCTGCCGACCCCGTGGTCACCTGAACCTGCGTGGTGTTCGAGGCGATCTCGATCGGCGTCGCGCTGTTCACGCCATCGGCATAGTCGATCACCGAACCCGTCGTCGTGATCTGTCCCGCAGCCCCGCCGGCCGCGCCGTCGGATTCAAGCCGCAGCGTGCCGTCCACGGTAATGGCACCGATCGAATTGGTGCCGCCAAGGACAAGGGTGCTGCCCCCGCCAACGTCAATCGTGGCCATGGTGACGGTGCCGGACAGGGTATGTGTTCCCCCTGTGGTCGCCAATGCGCTGTCGGCGTCGCCGGTGATATCGCCGCTATGTGCCGAATCCTGCGTGCCGCCCGCCAGCGTCAGGACTGTGCCCACGCCATTGACATTGATCGTACCGATGCCCGGCCCGTCAAAGGCGTTGTTCGTCAGATAGGCGATGGTTTCCGAACCGTTGATATTAATGGTGCCGTCCGAGATCAGTCCGACATCGGCATTGGTCAGCACCCCGCCCTCAAGGGTCAGGGTCGCGCCCGTGATCGCGCCCACCGCGCTGGCGTCCAGTGTAGCCCCCGAGGCCAGCACCACCTCACCCGCCGACGCGCCCATCGTGCCGGTAAAGCCCGAGCCGTCGCCCGAGAAGGTCAGAACCGCAGTGCCCACCTGAGAGAATACGCCGGTGTTCCCGCCCAAAAGCGTGCCCGCAAAGGTGCTGTCGGCAGCGCCGTTGGTCATGAAGACCTTGCCACCAACATCAAGCGTGCCGCCTGCCGCGACGTTCAGCCTGCCAACCGTCTCTTCGTCGGTGGTCGATTCCAGAATGGCGCCCGCGTTGATCTGCACCGCAGAACTGTCGGCAATCGCCGCGCCGCCCTCAAGTGCGAGCGTGCCCGCGGAAACGGTGGTGGTGCCGGTGTAGGTGTTGGCGCCCGACAGGGTGGTCCTCCCACCCAAAGTCTTGGTCAGCGACATGCCACCGACGCCATCCTCAATCACGCCCGAAATCTCGGCGTTGAGGTTGCTTTCCAGTGTCAGCACCGTCGCAGCGCCACCGCTGTTGGTGATGGTGCCGCCGCCCGCCAGATTGGCGATGGCATGGAGGTTGCCCGCCAGATCCAGTGTCGCCCCGTCTTCCACCGTGGTGTTCCGGTCGGTCAGGACGCCGCCGGCACTGGTCAGAACGTTGACGCCACCCAATTGCAGCGTTCCGCCGGCAACGGTGACATCCGAATTGCTTGAAACCGTGGCGAACGTCGGGTCCAGAACGACGGTCCCGTCATTGGTGGCCGAGCCGAAGGTGGTCAGCGTATTGGCGCCGAAATTCAGCGCGCCCGGCCCAAGGGTCAGTGTCTCGCCGTTCACTGCGCCGATGGTGTTCGAGGTGCCGCTGGCAAGGGCGAGGCTGCCCGGGCTCAGGGTCGAGGTGCCGACGGCGGTCAGTTCACCCCCCGACAGGGTCAGGTTTGCCCCAAGGCTGCCGCCATCCACGTTCAGCGTGCTGGTCACGGTCACGGCACCGCCGTTGATCGTGCCGGTCAGCAGGGTGGTGCCCGTCTGCACCGTGGTCAGCCCCGCACCGCCGAGGGTGCCCGCGATGGTGCCGCCTTCAAGCGTCTTGGCGCCAGCCACGTTCACCGTCACACCCGAAGCAATCTCGCCGCCACTTTGGCCAAGGGCGCCCGTCACCGTCAGCGTGGAATCGCCCCCCAGCGTGCCGCCCGACTGGGTGACGCTTGCCACCGTATCATCGTCGTCGATGTTGACCGAGCCGGTGCCCGAAATATCCAGCGCCGTTCCGGCCGCAAGCGCACCATTGGTGGCGGTCAGGGAGCCGCCCGAGACATTGACATCTGTCGAAGCGATACCGCTCGTCAGGGTCAGCCCGCCCGAAACCACATTGGTTTCGCCGGTATAGGCCTTGTCGGCGCCGTTGAACTGCACCGTCGCGCCATCCACGGTAATGCCGCCATCGCCGGTGATCGTGCCGCCAACGTCATAGGTGCCGCTGGTCAGGGTCAGGTCGGCGGAGTTGTCCACCTCGATATCACCGAAGAAGCCGAAAAGGTTGCCCACCGCCTCGTCGCCGGTGATTTCCAGCGTGATGTCGCCCGCAATATTGGTGCTGGACGACAGCGCCCCGCCATCGGTCGAAAGGGTGCCGGCGGCGGCGCCGCTGATATTGCCGACGATCGTGCCAGCGCCCGTCACCGCAAGGGTGCCGGCGCTGATCGAAGTGGAGGCCACACTGGTTGCGCCGGTCAGCGTCAGCGTGCCGGTGCCTGCCTTGGTAAAGGTGCCATCGCCGATGATCCCACCGTCATATTGCGTCGAGGTATTGTCGCCGCCCGCCGTCAGGGTCTGCCCCGCCGCGATATCCACCTGCCCGCCGGTGCCCGCAAGGCTGCCGATCGTGTCCGAGGCGTTGACGTCCAGCGTGCCCTGATTGACCGTCACCTGTTGCGTGTCAGAGAGGTTGGTTCCCGTTGCCAGGAAAAGCGAGGTCGGACCGTTCAGCGTGGTCGTGCCGGTGACCACGCCCTGGTTGGTAAAGCCGCCCGCAGTGGCCGTCAGATTGCCGGTGATCGTCCCGGCGTTCGAGCCGCCTGCGCCACCCGCAGTCACAGCACCGACGACAGCGCCTCCGCTGCTGATCGAAAGCACGCCGGTCCCGGAAACCGTCACCGGCGAAGTCAGCGTGCCCGCCACCGTCAGCGAGCCGCCGGAAATATTCGTCCCGCCGACCGTGACCGAGTCCCCAGCCCCGATAACCGGCTGGAGGGCGCCGCCCCCTCCGGTGATCAGCGCCGTTTCACCCACGGTATCGGGCACCCGCCCCGCTCCACCGCCCGCCCAGTTGTTGAGCGTGAGCCAGTTCGTCGTGGCTCCGCCGGCATCCCAGGTCCGGTCCTGTGCCTCTGCCTGCCCGCCCAGCATCAGCATTGCCCCGGTGGCAAGGATGAAGACCAGTTCGGTCGCCCGGCCCATCCGGCAGTGGCGCCGCAGGCTGCGCTGGCGGATGCCGACTTGCCGGGTGGCGGTCGAGATCGGAAGGATGGATGCGGTCATAATAATAGCCCCTGTCGGCTGGCAGGTTGAAACGAATGTTGCCGGCAAGAGTAGGGAACGCCCCTTGCGCTTGCAAACGGTTTGTCTTTTTCGCGGCGCATTAACTTGCCCGAACGAGGATTGGCCGCAACATTTCTTGATCAAACCCCAGGATACCATGGTATACGGTCTTTTCCTGAAGGGCAGCAGCCGCTATCCAGAGACATGCGCCCCACGCTGACCGAGATTTATGACAGCCGCGTCGCCGCGGGCAGCCTGCGCCCCGATCCGGCGCAACATGCCGTGCTGCCCGGGCTTGAGGCGCTGCGCCTTTGGCTTGAGGCGAATGCGACCCGCAAGGTCGGCCTGTTCGCCGGTCTTTTCGCGCGTCCGGTGGCGCCGCCCAAGGGGCTTTACCTCTGGGGCGGGGTCGGGCGCGGCAAGTCGATGCTGATGGACCTGTTCTTCGAGGCGACCGGGATCAGCGGAAAGCGGCGGGTGCATTTCCATGCCTTCATGCAGGAAATCCACCGCGGGATGCATGAGGCGCGCAAGACCGGGGTCGAAGATGCGCTGGCCCCGGTGGCCGAAGAGGTGGCCCGCGGGCTGCGGCTCTTGGCCTTTGATGAAATGCAGATCACCGACATCACCGATGCGATGATCGTCGGGCGGCTGTTTGAAAAGCTGCTGGCGGCGGGGGTGGTGATCGTCACCACCTCGAACCGCCCGCCGGAAGACCTCTACAAGAACGGGCTGAACCGGGCGCTGTTCCTGCCCTTCATCGCCATGCTGCACGACCGGCTTGAGGTGGTGGGGCTGGAAAGCCCCAATGACTACCGCCAGCACCGTCTGGCCGGGGCGCAGGTCTATTTCCATCCCTCGGGCAAGGTGAAGGGCCAGATCGAGGCGATCTGGGCCGATCTGACCGGCGGTGCCCGGGGCGAGCCGCTGCGCCTGCCGGTGAACGGGCGCGAGGTGGAATTGCCGCGCTTTGCCAGCGGTGTGGGCCGCGCGAGTTTCTGGGAGCTGTGCGCCCGCCCCCTCGGCCCCGCCGATTACCTTGCCATTGCGGCAGCGGTGCGGGTGCTGATCCTTGAGGATATCCCGCAACTGTCCGCCTCGAATTACAACGAGGCCAAGCGTTTCGTCACCCTGATCGACGCGCTCTATGAGGCGAAGGTGCGGCTGATCTGCTCGGCCGCGGATGAGCCGGAGCGGCTTTACACCGAAGGCTCGGGCGCCTTCGAATTTGAACGCACCACCTCACGCCTGCGCGAGATGCAGGGGGCGGATTGGGGGCAGACCGGATAGGCCGGCGCCCCTGCCCGGCCAGCCGGGGGTTTCACACCCCCGGACCCCCGTGGGATATTTCTGGAGAGAGGATGTGGGGAACGGCTCCCCTCCGTCAGCCGGGCAGCCGGAACCCCTCAGGGACCCCGTCGCGCCCCTCCAGCACCAGATCGGCCATCACCTGCGCCACCTTGGGCGCCATGCCGAAACCGATCTTGAAACCGCCATTGGCCACGAAATGCCCGGGCCGCCCGGGCCATGGCGCCAGAAGCGGTGCCTTGGTGGTGGCCCTTGGCCGCAGCCCGGCCCAGCGCGCCACCACCGGCGCGCCCGCCAGCACCGGAAGCGCCGCCACCGCGCGGGTGTGCAGCGTGTCAAGCTGTGCATCGGTCGCTTGCGGATCGTCGAACGCCGTCTCGCTTGTCGAACCGATGGCAACCGTGCCATCGGCATGGGGCACCACATGCAACCCGCCTGCGAAAAGCTGCGGCAACCCCTCGGCCGCGAAGCGCAGCGACAGCGCCTGCCCCTTCACCCCGTCGCCGATCTTGCGGCCCAGCGCGGCGCCCAGACCTGCAAGCCCCGCAACGCCGGTGGCCCAGACCACGGCGCCTTCGTCTGCCGCCTCGCCCTCGATCACCGCACCGCCCAGCGCGCGGACCGCGCCCGCCAGTGCGGCAATCGCCAGCCGCGGATGCAGCCGGGCCGAGAGTGTATCACGCACCAATTGGCCCGAGGGGCTGGCCGGTTCCCACACCGCCCCCGTGGCGGGCACGACCTGCCATTCGGCCTGCCCCTGCCACAGCAGAGTCGCCCCGGCGCCCCGCGCACGGGCTAGTTCGACGGCCGCCGCATCGGCCAAGGGTTGCAGCCGTCCGAGCCGGGCATAGCCCGTGGGCAGGCCCGAGGCGGCCTCGACCCCGGCCCAGAACCCTTGAGCCATCAGGAGGCTGTCGAGCTGAAACGCCTTCTTGGCATTCCACCCTTCGGGCACATGCGGCGAGAGCGCCCCCACCAGCCCGCCCGAGGCGCCGGCGCCGATCCGCACCGCCTCGACCAGCCGCACCTTGGCGCCGCGGCGGGCCGCCTCATAGGCGATCGACAGGCCGAAAACCCCGCCGCCGCGCACCGTCAGATCGACCCTTGCCATTCGCCGCCGCCTTCCCCATGGTCCGCGCGGCGACAGGGATAGGCGAAATGACCGGCGGCGAACAGGGGCAGGGCTTGGACTGGCGCGATGGCGTCATCCCGGTCTCGCGCCGCTTTGATGACCCCTATTTCAGCCTGAATGACGGGCTGGCCGAAACCCGCCACGTCTTCCTTGCCGGCAATGACCTGCCCGCGCGGCTGTGCGACGGCTTTCACATTGCCGAGCTGGGCTTTGGCACCGGGCTGAACCTCTTGGCGCTGGCGATGGTGGTGCCGCCGGGTGTCACCCTGCGCTTCACCAGTTTCGAGGCGTTTCCGTTGCCCGCAGACGACATCGCCCGTGCGCTGGAGCATTTCCCGCAGGCCCGCGCCATCGCCGACCCATTCCTTGCGCAATGGGCGGCAGGCGCCACAAGCCTGTCGCTGCCCGGCGTCCATGCCGAGGTGATCATCGGCGATGCGCGTGACACGCTGCCGCGCTGGCAGGGCCGCGCCGATGCGTGGTTTCTTGACGGCTTTTCGCCCGCCAAGAACCCCGAATTGTGGAGCGCCGATCTGATGGCAGAGGTCGCCCGCCACACCGCGCCCGGCGGCACATTCGCCACCTATACCGCTGCGGGCCATGTCCGTCGCGCCCTGACCGATGCGGGCTTTGCCGTGACCCGCCAGCCCGGCCATGGCCGCAAGCGCCATATGACCACCGGGCGGCGGATATGAGCAGGGACAACCGCCGCGGCATCGGGTTGATGATTGCCACCGTCTTCGTCTTTGCCTGTCAGGACGGGTTTTCGCGCCATCTCGCCGGCACCTACAACACCCTGATGGTGGTGATGCTGCGCTACTGGGTCTTTGCCGCCTTCGTGCTGTTTCTGGCCCTGCGCCGCCCCGAGGGCCTGCGCGCCGCCGTGCAAAGCGACCGGCTGGCGATCCATGCGCTGCGCGCCGTGCTGCTGGTGGCCGAAATCTCTCTCATGGTCTGGGGCTATACCCTGATCGGGCTGATCGACAGCCTTGCCGTCTTCGCCATTTGCCCGCTTCTGGTGGTGGCCCTCTCCGGCCCCGTGCTGGGCGAGGCGATCAACCTGCGGCGCATGGTGGCGGTTGGGGTGGGCATGATCGGGGTCATCATCATTCTGCAACCCGGCGCCGGGGTCTTTGGCTGGCCCGCGCTGTTGCCCTTGGCGGCGGCGCTTCTGTTTGCGGTCTATTCGGTGCTGACCCGGCTGACCGCGCGGGACGAACGAACCTTTCCGGCCTTCTTCTGGCCTGCGGTGATCGGCGCCGTCCTGATGACCGTTCTCGGCCTGCCGCAATGGCAAGCCATTGCCCCCCTCGACTGGCTTTATGTGCTTTGCTATGCGGCGACCGCGGTGCTGGCAAACTGGCTGATGCTGAAAACCTACGAGGCGGCACAGGCCAGTGTGGTGCAGCCCTTTGCCTATCTGCATATCGTCTTCGCCGCGCTGATCGGGGTCTCGGTCTTTGGCGAAACACTGAAACTGCCCGTCGCGCTGGGCACCGCCGTCGTGACCGGGGCGGGCCTCTTCGCGCTGTGGCTGGAAAGGAAGCCGCGTCATGGCTGAACAAAATGGCTGAACAGAACACAAGGCTGGGCGCCCTTCTCATGGTGGCCACCACCATCGTGTTTTCGGCGCAGGATGTGCTGTCGCGGCATCTGGCCGAAACGCATAGCGTGATGATGGTGGTGATGATCCGCTTCTGGGCCTTCGCCGCCTTCGTGACCCTGCTTGCCGCGCGCAGCCCCGGCGGGTTGCGGGCCGCGGTGCATACCCGGTTTCCGCTGGTTCAGGTGCTACGCGGCGTGCTGCTGGTGGTCGAGGTCTGCGTGATGGTCGTGGCCTTTGTCAAACTCGGCCTGATCGAATCCCATGCCGTCTTCACCTGCTATCCGCTGCTGGTCGCCGCCCTTTCTGGCCCGGTTCTGGGTGAAAAGGTCGGCTGGCGGCGCTGGAGCGCCATCGGCATTGGCTTTGTCGGCGTGCTGATCATCCTGCAGCCGGGCTTTGCGGTGTTCTCGCCCTGGGCACTGCTGCCGCTGTCTGCGGCCTTCATGTTCGCGCTTTACGGGCTGCTGACCCGCTATGTTGCGCGCGGGGATGCCGCCTCGGTCAGCTTCTTCTGGACGGGGGTGGTCGGGGCGCTGGCCATGACGCCGCCCGGCCTTATGCACTGGACCCCGATGGGCGCGGGCCAATCGGCGATGATGGCGCTCTTGTGCATCACGGCCATGGTCGGCCACTGGCTTTTGATCAAAGCCTATGACGTGGCCGAAGCCTCGGCGGTGCAGCCCTTTGCCTATCTGCAACTGGTCTGGTCGGCGGGCCTTGGCATGTGGCTGTTCGACGAACGGCTGCGCAGCAATGTCGCCATCGGCGCCGGGCTGGTGGTGGCGGCGGGGCTTTTCACCCTGTGGCGGCAAAGGGTGAAGGCGCGGGGCTGATCACCCGCCCTTCAGCTCTGCCGTGATCCGCACCGGGCCAGCCGCGCCTTTCAACCGCTGGCGATAGATCACCACCCCTTCGGCCACCCGCATCACATAGGTCCGGGTTTCAGTGAAGGGGATGGTCTCGACCCAATCCACCACATCGACATCTTCGCGCCGCGGGTCGCCGAAACTGCCGATCCAGCCGCGCGGCCGCCCCGGCCCGGCGTTATAGCCCGAAGCCACCAGCGCGATCGACGGCCCGAACTCGTCCACCATCTGCCGCAGATAGGCGCTGCCCACCGCCACGTTATAGGCCGGGTCCGCCGTCAGCCGCCCGGTTGTGTGGTCGAGCCCCAGCCCCTTGGCCATCCGCCCCGCCGTTTCCGGCAAAAGCTGCATCAGCCCCCGCGCGCCCGCCGTGCTTTGGGCCGCCGGGTCAAACTCGCTTTCCCGCCGGGTGATCGCCAGCGCCAGCGCCCGGCTGACCGCCAGATCATCGGGCACCATGGCGGGCACCGGGTAATAGGCGCGCGGCAGGATCAGCCCGCGCTCTGCCGCTGCCTTGGCCACCAGAAGCGCGATATGCGGCTCATCCATCCGCAGGGCAAGGTCGGCCAACTGACCCAATTCCTCGCCATTCAGCCCCTCGGCCAGATGCAGGAAGAACCGCTTGGCCAGCGTGCGGTCTCCCGCCTCGGCCAGCATCCGCCCGGCGGCCAAGACCGAAGACCCGGCAAAGCGCGCGGTCTTCCAGCCCGGCCCCGCCTCACCCACCGTCACCAGCGCGGGGTCCAGCGACAGGCCCAGCTTCTCGCTGGCCAACAGCCCATAAAACGCCGTCTGGTTGCGCGCCGCCACCTGAAAGGCCGCCTTGGCCCCGGCCGTATCGCCCTGCGCCTCAAGCGCGCGGCCGCGCCAGTATTCCGCCCGCGCCACGCTGATCGGGGTCTTCACCGCCGCCTTCAGCCGGTCGAAATGCGTCAGCGCCCGTGCCGGATCGTTCAGCTTGCGCAGCGCGATGAAGCCCGACAGGAACTCCAGATCAACAAACGCATCGCCGCCCGACAAATGATGCCCCGAGGCCAGCCGGTAGGCCGTCTTCGCCTCCCCCTCGCGCATCGCCCGCCGCGCCAGAAGGGCGCGCCGTTCGGCCCAGGCTTCCGGCCGGCCCAAGGCGGCGACCGAACTGCTGCGCTCAAGGATCAGCGTGGCAGCGTCGTCGTAGCGGTCCTTCTTCATCCGCCAGATGAAGCGGTCCCATGCCAGCCCGGCATCCCCCTGCACCGCCGCAGGCAGCCGGTCGATCAGGGTCGAGACACCCGCCGTATCGCGCTGCAAACCCAGCCGCACCTCGGCCAAGGCGCGGAAATCGCCGCGCACCAGGGGCAGCATCCGCGCCGCCTCGGCCTGGCGGTCCCCGGCCCAGAGCAGGTTGTCCAGCCGCAACTCATGCGCCACCGAAAGGGCATCGCCCTGAAGCGCCAGCATCGCCGCCTCATCCTCGGGCGCAAAGCGCAGATTTGCCCAGGCATCGAAGGCCGCCTGCTCAGCCTCACCCGGCCGCCCGGCCTGCACCAGCGCCCGCACCAGCGCCACCGCTCCGGCCCCGGTCCGCGGCTTGCCCCCGGCAAACCACGCGATCACGCGTGAAGGCTCGGTCGAGCGGGCCACCGCCACCTCGCCCTTTTCGCGCAACAACGCCAACCCCGGCCAGTCGGGCCGGCGCGCAAGGAAGCCTTCATAGTCGCCCAGCCGCCCCTCGCCCGCGCGCAGCCAGTGCCAGAGGATCAGATCCCCCCCCACAGCCCCCGCCCCGCGCGCCGCCGTCAGCGCCGCCGTCCAATCCTTGGCCTGAACCGCCGCCAGCCCCTCGCGCAGCGCGCCGACAGCATCGGCGCCCGCCGGAACCGGCGCGCCAAGGCCAAGGCAAAGCGCCAGCATCGTGATGATTTTTCTTGTTCTGCTCATGGCGCAATCCTGCCAAAGCCCCCCCTTGCCCACAAGCCACAAGCCCGCGAGCCAACCCCCCTCCGGCATTTTGACGCCCATACTTGGCAAAGTGCCGATGCCCGGCTAATCAGGGCGCGTTTTCAACGGGCGACTCATTGCCCAGACCCAAGGAGAAGCGTGTCATGTTCAAGGGATCCCTTCCTGCCCTGATCACGCCGTTCAAGAACGGCGCTGTGGACTTTGATACGCTCAAAAAACTGGTGGACTGGCATGTGGCCGAAGGCAGCCACGGCCTTGTGCCCGTGGGCACCACCGGCGAAAGCCCGACCCTGAGCCATGAAGAACATGGCGCGGTGATCGAAGCGGTGGTCATGGCCGCCGCGGGCCGCATTCCGGTAATCGCCGGGGCAGGCTCGAACGCCACTGCCGAAGGAATCGGGCTGATCCAGCACGCGCAAAAGGTCGGCGCCGATGCCGCGCTGGTGGTGACCCCCTATTACAACCGCCCGACCCAGGCCGGTCTGATCGCGCATTTCACCGCGCTGCACGACGCCTCGGATCTGCCGATCATCATCTACAACATCCCCGCCCGCTCGGTGGTGGACATGCTGCCCGCCACCATGGGCGAACTGGCGAAACTGCCGCGGATCATCGGGGTCAAGGACGCGACCGCCAACCTCGCCCGTCCCTCGCAACAGCGGATCACCTGCGGCAAGGATTTCATCCAGCTTTCGGGCGAAGATGCCACCGCCCTCGGCTTCAACGCCCATGGCGGGGTCGGTTGCATTTCGGTCACCGCCAACGTGGCGCCGCGCCTCTGCGCCGAATTCCAGGAGGCCACCCTGCGCGGTGATTATGCCAAGGCGCTGGAGTATCAAGACCGCCTGATGCCGCTGCACGAGGCGATCTTCATCGAGCCCGGGCTTGTCGGCGCCAAATACGGCCTGTCGCTCCTTGGTCTGTGCAGCGAAGAGGTCCGCCTGCCGCTGGTCGGGCTGACCGATGGCACCAAAGACCGCATCAAGGCCGCCATGCAGCACGCCGGCCTCATCTGACCCCGGCGCGCCCCTGATCAGCGGCGGAGCCTCCGGCGGGGATATTTATCGCCAAGATGAAATGGCAGCGGGTTTCATCTTGGCGATAAATATCCCCGCCGGAGGCTTCTGCCCTTTCCGCAATACAGCCGTCAAAGGAAGGCCCCGCGCCATGACCGACAATCTGCGCGGCAGCCTTTACATGATCCTGTCCATGGCAGGCTTTGCCGTCGAGGATGCCTTCATCAAGGCGGCGGCGCGGCAGATGCCGGTGGGGCAGGTTCTGATCGTGATGGGGCTGGCCGGGATCGTGGTCTTTGGCCTGCAGGCGGCGCGGGCGGGGGCGCCCCCGTTACCGGCTGCCGCCCTGTCGCGCACGATGGCGCTGCGCTCGGGGTTTGAGCTGGCCGGGCGTCTGCTTTATGCCCTTGCCATCGCGCTGACGCCGATCTCCACCGCCTCGGCCATTCTACAGGCGACGCCGCTGGTGGTGGTGCTGGGCGCGGCCCTGGTCTTTGGCGAACGGGTCAGCGCCGGGCGCTGGGCGGTGATCGCCCTTGGCTTTGCCGGAGTGCTGGTGATCCTGCGACCGGGGCTGGCGGGGTTTGACCATCTGTCGCTCCTCGCGCTGGGCGGGATGCTGGGCTTTGCCGGGCGCGACCTTGCCACCCGCGCCGCGCCGCCTGCCCTGTCGAATGCGCAACTGGGGGTGGCGGGCTTTGCCGTTCTGGGGATCTCGGGCCTTGTGATCCTGTCGGTCACCGGCGGGGCCAGCCTGCCCTCGGCCTCGGGTGCGGGGCTGCTGGCAGGGGCCAGCCTCTTCGGCATCCTCGGTTATGGTGCGCTGACCGTGGCAATGCGCACGGGTGAGGTTTCGGCCGTAACCCCGTTCCGCTATACCCGGCTTCTCTTCGCCATGGGGCTGGGTATCGGGCTGTTCGGCGAGCGTCCCGACAGCGCCACCCTGATCGGCGCGGCGATGATCGTCGGCTGCGGTGTGCTGATCCTCGGGCGGCGGCGCTGAGGATCAGAAATCCAGATCGGCGTAATGCGCGGGCGGCGGAAAGCCCGGCACCTGATCGGCCAGAAGTGTGCGGAACGAGGGCCGCGACTTGATCTTGGCATACCAGTCCTTGACCGTGGCCGAGCGGTTCCAGTCCACATCCGAGATATAGTCGAGGCTCGACAGATGCGCCGCCGCGGTGAAATCGGCCAGCGACATGTCATTGCCGGCCAGCCAGCGCCGCTGATCCAAGAGCCAGCCCAGATAGTCGATGTGGTATTTGATCCGCCCCGCGCCGAATTTGACGTTCTTGCTGTCGGGGTAGCCCTGCCCCATCAGTTTCTTGTTCACCCGTTCGTAAAGCAGCTTCGAGGTGACCTCGCTGTGGAACTTGTCGTCGAACCAGGCGCAGAGGCGGCGCACCTCATAGCGGGCTTCCACGTCGCGCGGCATCAGTTGCACGCCCGGAAACGCCTCTTCCAGATATTCGCAGATCGCCTGGCTTTCGCTCAGAACCCGGTTGTCCAGCCGCAGCACCGGCACCTTGCCCGCCGGATTGCGCCGCAGGAAATCGGGCGAGGGTTCCCAATACCGCTCTTCGATCAGCTCGACCTCCAGCTTCTTCTCGGCAAGGGTCAGGCGCACCTTGCGGCAGAAGGGCGAGAGCGGGAAATGGTAAAGGCGGATCATGAGGACGGCATTCCGGTGGTTTGCCCCTCTCTGCCCCGCAATCGCGGCGATTTCAACCGCAACCGCGTCAGTCGCGCGCCTCAAAACAGTCATCGCGGCCATCGGCGGCAATGGTTTCGGCCCCCGACAGAATCTGATTTGCCCGCTTGCGGACAAAGGGGCCCGGCTTGCCGGCATCGTATTCCTTGGGGTTCGGCAGCACCGCTGCCAGCCGCGCCGCCTGTAGATCGGTCAGCTTGGCAGCATCGACGCCAAAGTAATGTTGCGCCGCCGCCTGCACCCCGAACACACCCTCGTCGAATTCGGCAGTGTTGAGATAGACCTCTAGAATCCGCTGCTTGGACCAGAGCAGCTCGACCACCGGCGTCAGCCCCGCCTCCATCGCCTTGCGCAGCCAGCTTCGGCCATGCCAGAGGAAGGTGTTCTTCACCACCTGCTGCGACAGGGTCGAGGCGCCCCGGTTACTGCCCTCCTTGATCGCCTCGCGGATGGCGGCCATGTCAAAGCCCCAATGCCGGCAGAAATTGGCATCCTCGCCCGCCACGACCGAACGGCCCATCGCCGGGGCAATCTCATCCCAGCCGACCCAATCCTTGGAGATCCCGCCAAGTCGCCAGGCTTCGCCCATCTGATACAGGTTGATCGGCGGCGGCAGGAAGCTGAACAACACGATCAGCAAGAGGTAAAACCCCGCTATCGCCGCAAGCCCGCGCCCGATCCAGCGCCGGACGCGCCGCAGCCGGGGTTCGGGCGGCAACGGCGGCGTTTCTTCGGCTTTCTTCTTGCGCGGCGTGGTCGTCATGGCCGCCAGCATTGGCCCAAAGCGGTGGCCGGGGTCAAGCCGCGCCGCGACGACAGGACTTGGCAAATCCTGCCCGCTGCGACCGTTGCAGTCGCCTTACCAGAGGGCTGGCCACCGTGGGCATCTTTCCTGACACCCTCCGGCTCTGTTGCACAAATCGGGTGATGGTCGGGGTTCCGCCTTTGCTGGGCAGAGCGATCCGGCGGCGCATCCTGATCGGACGGGTCTTCGGCAAAGGCAAGCGTTCGGCAAGACCGCAAAAGGATATGAAAAGACGGCAACCAACCATCCGGCTGCCGTCCTCATGGTGTGATCAAGGCTGTGGACCAAAGCTATGAGCCCACAGCTTGGTCCCAGCATCTTCCTCGGGCTGTAACCGGCAGCCCCGGCGCCCGGGGGCAGGAAAGCCGCCATGAGAAGATCGTGCCGCGTCCTAACTGGCCGTCAGCGTCCTGACCCCCAACCGCTCGAAAGCCGTCAACAAACCCGGTGCGGCCAAGCCGGAAGTCACGAGATCCGTGATCGCTGCCGCCTCGGCCACCCGATAGGGCGCGCGGGTGCCAAGCTTCTCGGCTGTGGCGGCGACGCAAAGCCGGGCGCTGTGTGCAGCCATGGCGCGCTTGACCTCGGCCTCGGCGGCGTCGAAGGCGGTCAGGCCAGACTGCGGATCGCAGGCGCAGGTGCCGATGAAAAAGATATCGGCGAAGATATCGGCAATTGCCGCAAGTGTCGTCCCGCCCAGCGCCGCACCCCGCTTCTGGTCGATCATCCCGCCAAGGAGAAGGACACTGGCGCGGGGATGGTCGTTCAGTGCATTGGCGACCAGCGGCGCATTGGTTACCACCGTCAGCTCGATGTCGCGCGGCAGGGCCTGCGCCAACAGCAGGTTGGTCGAGCCGGCGTCTATGAAGATCACCTGACCCGCAGCCACCAGACCCGCCGCCGCCTTGGCGACCTTGCGCTTCTCGGTGCTGTCCTGTCCCTGCCGCGCCTGAAGCGGCGGCGCATCCTTGGCCCGCAGGATCGCCCCGCCATAGACCCGCTCGCACAGGCCCTGCGCGGCAAGATCGCGCAAGTCGCGGCGCACGGTGTCCTCGGACACGCGGAACTCTTCGGCCAATTGGCCCGCCACCACCTTGCCATCGGCGGCGAGGCGGAGGCGGATGATGTTCTGGCGCTCTTGGGTCAGCATCTTGTTCCGGTTTTTGCCTCGACCCGCAGGTGACCCGCAGACGACGCCAAGGTCAAGTGAGCCGCACGGCGCGACGGGCCGCAAGCGCGCGCACCTTGGCCGCCGAGCGGGCCAGAGCTTCAGCCGAGATTTGGCCCGAGCGGGCTGCGGCCTCGATCACCCCGGCAATCTCGGTCACCTGGGTGCCAATATCGGCCAGAAGCAGGAAGTCGCAGCCCGCATTCAATGCGTCGATGGCCACTTCGGCCACGCTGTCGCCACGCATCGTCGCCTGTGAATCGAGGTCGTCGGCCATGACCACGCCCCGAAACCCCAGACCCTGCGTCAGGCGCCGCACCACTTCGGTCGAGCGCAGCGCGGCTTTGGCCGGGTCCATCGCCCGCACGATGGCAGGACCGACCATGATGACATCAACATCGGCCGCTATGGCCGCGCGGAAGGGCGCCAACCCGGCCTCGACCGCGGGCAGTTCGGTCAGGGAAACCGCCGTGGCGTCAATGGCGGGATCGGCGGTCACCGAGCGGAAACCCGGAAAGTGCTTGGCCGTCGCCGCGACACCCGCGCCCTGCACGCCCCGGATATAGGCCGCCGAGAGGCGCCCGATAACCTCGGGATCGGCAGACCAGGTGCGGCCTTCCAGCCAGGCATTCGGCCCGTCCAGCGCATCGAGGATCGGCGCGAGGAAAAGGTTGATGCCAAGGTCTGCTGCAACGCGGGCAACTTCGGCCGCTTGCGCTTCGATTTGGGCGGCGCTGGTTGTGGCGATCTCGGCGCGCGGCGGGAAGGCGAGGGCGAGGCCGTGCAGCCGGCAAATGCCGCCCAACTCCTGGTCGATTGCGGTCAGGAGGAGGTCCGTGTGCCCTTCTGCGTCACGCACCAGGCGACGGAAGGTCTCGGGCGTTTCGGCGGCCTTGCGGGCGGCACTCATTTCGCGCGCCACATATTCGGCGCGGGATTCACCCACCAGAATTGAAACCCCGCCCCTGTCGAGATAGCGCCGCACCGGGTCGCTCAATGTGACCCCGTCGAAAGCCGGGAAGAGGACGGCATGGGCGTCTTCGGTCAATGAATGGGGCATGGGAACCTCTGCAGCGGATTTATATTGCACGTTTATGCACGATCATGCATGAAGCGTCAAGAAGCCGCATGAAGGGGGCCTGAATGAAAATCCACCACGTCGCAATCTGGACGCGCAACATGGACGGAGTAGCGGCATTTTGGGCCCGGGTTTTCGGTGCAGAGATTGGACCTGTCTATGTCAGCCGCAACCGGCCCGGATTTCGGTCTTGCTGGTTGACGCTGGCCGATGGACCAAAGGTCGAGCTGATGACCGGGCCGTGGGTCGAGGACTTTGCCGAAGGCGAGCGCGACGGTTATGCTCATGTTGCCGTGTCGGTGGGCTCCATGGCGCAGGTTGACCGCATCGCTGCGCGGCTTGGGCTGGAGGGCTGCCTTGTCAGCGGCCCCCGCACCACCGGCGATGGGTTTTACGAGGCCGTCCTGCGCGACCCTGACGGAAACCTCATTGAAATCACAGCCTAAGGAGCCATGGATGCCCTCTGACATCGAAACTCTTGCCCGGGGCGTCTTGCTGCCCGTCTCAAACAACATGCGCGTTGAGGACCACCTTCTGGCCTTCCTTGACCAAGGCGGACGGGCGGTCCTCTTCGGCGAAGAAGGTGACGAGTTCCAGACCGGTCGACTGCGCCCCGCCCGTCTTGCCGAAGAGACGCCCGAATTCGTGGGCCGCACGCTCGAGGCGCTGCGGGCGCGGGCGGGCGGGTTGCTGGTGGCATGTGATGCCGACCTTGCCGCCGTCAACCGCCTGCAAGGCTTGGCCGGAGAATTGCCGACGCTTGTGACCGCCCAGAACCTGCCGGACGACCAGCTTTACACGATCTTGCACGATCATGCACGCCGCGCCCGTGCCCTGGGGTTCACGCTCTTCCTATCGCCCACCGCCGACCTGATCGTAGAGAACGCCTGGCTCGAGGGTCGCACGCTTGGCCCCGAGCCAGTGGCGCGGCGTCTTGTCGATCTCAACGTCCGGGCGATCGAGGCCGCCGGAGTGACCTCTGCACTCAAGCATTTCCCAGGACACCCGCGCCTCACGGGCAACCCCTCGCAAGGGGTGGCCACCGTGCTTTCGGACCGGGAGGAAATCCTGTCCCACCTCGGCGCCTTTCGGCAGGGCATCGCATCAGGGGCGGGTGGCGTCGTGCTGTCTTCGGCAGTCTTCCCGGCGTTTGGCGGCCCGGCGAACCTGTCGCCCGAGGTGACGCACCTTCTGCGCCGCGACTTGGGTTTCAAGGGGCTTGTCGTCACGCTTGACCTCGACCATCCTGCATGTCTTGGGGATGCCACATTGGCCGAAGTCTGCCGCAGGGCGCTGGTCGCGGGGGCCGACCTTTTGCTCTTGTCGCCGCAGGGCGCCCGGCAGATCCCGCAGATCGCCCACCACCTTGCCCGGACGGTCGATGATGGCACCCTGCCCCTTGACCGCCTCACCGCCGCCGCCACCCAAACACGCCGTCTTGCCCTCTGACCCGGAGACCCAGATGATCCCCCGCTCTGCCCCCTTCGATCTGCTTGGCTTCGATCATGTCGTCTTTTACGTCAACGACATGGCCAAGGCGCTTGATTTCTATGGCCGAGTGCTGGGCTGTGTGCCTGGCTATTCCTATCCCGACATCGGGATGGAGCAACTCTGGTGTGGCGCAAACCTTATCGTCCTGTGGGACGTGACGCACCCCGCGACCGAGGCGGCGCGGGGGCAGGCGATGCGCGGGCAGAACATGGATCACCTGTGCATTGCGACCGGGCCGATCGACCCTGTTCTTATGCGCGCCCACATGACCACCCAAGGTGTCGAGATCGTCGAGGAGGCATTCCATGGCGGGGCCCGCGGCATGGGCCATGCCTTCTATATCCACGATCCTTTCGGGAACAAGATCGAGCTGAAGGGCCCCGCCGTCTACCCGGATGGCCGGGCCGGATGAGCCTTGGTGGTCAGGTCACGCTTTGCCGGGGAGGGGCAACGCAATCGTCCCCTTCATCGCCTGCGCGGCCTCGGTGAGGCGATGAACGAGATCGGCCCCTTCCGCAGCGTCTTTCACCTTTGCCGAGCGACCCGGCGTGTTGCGGGTGAAGTAGTCGGGGCAGGCGACGGCAAGGCCGACATAGGAATTCATGATGTCTTCCCCTGTTGCAGGCATTCAAGAAGGGTCGGGGCGGCCCGCAAGGCCAGCGCGGCAACGGTCAAGGCAGGATTGACCGCCCCTGAGGTCGGCAGGACCGACGCATCCGTCACCCAAAGGTTGCCCAACTGGTGCGCCCGCAGGTCGGGGCGAACCACCGACCGGGCCGGATCGTTCCCCAATCGCGCCGTGCCGCATTGGTGCGAGGTCGTCTTGCGGCCAAAGGTATGGACCAGCACGATGGGAAAGCCCGCGCGCTTCATCACCGCCTTGGTGCGGGCGATCAGCGCGTAATGGGCGTCCATGTTGCTGCGCTCCCAGTGAATCGTGATCTGGCCATCGCGCAGGAACACGCGGCTTTCCGGGTTGGGCAGGTCTTCGCTTTGCAGGAACCAGCCGAAAGCATAGGCCGAGATCAATCGGGCCAGCGGCATAGGCAGGATCGGCATATTGGCCTTCAGGATGTTCGCCGTGATCCGGCCAAGGCCCTGAACATTGCCCAGAGGGAATCCGGTTTCCAAGTCCTTGTCGTAGAAGTCGTTGAAGCTCAACGTCTTTTGATAGACCGATGTGTTGCGCGTCCTGGGGTCCAGCGTCAGCATGGCCGAGGAATTGTGGTTCATGAAGTTGCGCCCGACCTGATCGGAGCCATTGGCCAGCCCCGTCGGATGCGCGCCATTGGCCGAACGCAGCAACAGGGCCGCCGACTGGATCGCCCCGGCCGCCACGGCAAAGGCGCGGGCGGTCAGCCGGGTCTCGCCCGTGGCCGTGCGGACCACGGCGGCGATGACGGTCTGGCCACTGGCATCGGTCTCCAGCCGCAGCACTTCCGTCCCGGTCATCAGGCTGACATTGGGATGGGCCAAGGCGTCGGTCAGCGGCCCCGATTCCGCGTCGATCTTGCCCTTGCCGGTGTTGGGGAAAGCGTCCCATCCGGTCTTGCCCTCGGCCAGCCAGCGGTCGATGTCGATGGCCAAGGGCAGCGACGCGGCGTGAACCCCTGCCGCCTTCAACCTTTGGCGCACCTTCGCCATGACAGGTTCGTCCGGCACCGGCGGAAAGGGATAGGCGCTGGCGTGCGGCGGTTCGGTCGGATCCTCGCCCGTCGTGCCGCGCACGCGGAACAGGGCTTCGGCCTTGGCATACCAAGGCTCCAGCTCGGCATAGGTCAGCGGCCAACCGGGCGATGATCCTTGCAGATGTGGGCGCGGTGTGAAGTCCGTCTCACGATAGCGATACATGACGGCGCCGTAGAACTTGGTATTGCCGCCCACGGCATAGTAATTGCCCGCGACAAAGGGCGTGCCGTCCGAGCCCATCCACTTTTCCGTCGGCGCGAAATGGCCGCGCCGAAAGATTGCATGGTCGTCGCGCGCCTCGGGCGAAGGCCGCAGCGGCTGACCCTTCTCAAGAACGAGGATCTTCAGGCCCGAGGGCGCGAGCGCCGAAGCCAGACTCGCCCCGCCCGCGCCCGAACCGATGATGATCAGGTCCGCGTCCATCCTTTCAGTCCAGACGGGCTTCGGTGGCTGCGTCGAAGAGGACGACCTTCTCTTCCTTGACCGCAAGCCGCAGACGGTCGCCCGCCGCCGCCGCGAACGGCTCCAGCCGGGCAATGACCTCTGTTCCGCCCATCGAGAAGACGGCGAGGGTGTCTGGCCCGGTCGGTTCCACCACGTCGATATGGGTATCGAGCCCCGTGGTCGAAAGCGAGAAATGCTCGGGCCGGATGCCCAGCAGCACCTTTTGCCCGTGGTAGCCCTTCAACGTCGCCGCCGAGAGCGGAATGCCCGCGATCCGCGCTTCGCCAGAGGGCAGCGACACCGCCGCCTCGGCCCGCCCGTCAGCCCCGACATGCAGGGTGGCAGGGATGATGTTCATGGCCGGAGACCCCACGAACCGCGCCACATAGGTGTTGGCGGGGCGGTCATAAACCTCTTGCGGCGGGCCGAAATGCTGAACGATGCCGTCCTTCATCACCGCGATCCGGGTTGCCAGCGTCATGGCCTCGATCTGGTCATGGGTGACGTAGACGATGGTGGTGCCAAGACGCTGGTGCAGCCGCTTGATCTCGGTGCGCATATCGACGCGGAGTTTCGCATCCAGATTGGACAGGGGTTCGTCGAACAGGAAGAGCTTGGGCTCGCGGACAATCGCCCGGCCCATGGCGACGCGCTGACGCTGGCCGCCCGAAAGCTGGCTGGGGCGACGGTCCAGCAGATGCGCCATTTGCAGCATGTCGGCCGCGATCTTGGTGTGCCGGGCGCGCTCTTCGGCCGGAACACCGCGGATCTTCATGCCGAACTCGATGTTCTGCCGCACCGTCATCGTCGGGTAAAGCGCATAGCTTTGAAACACCATGGCGATGTCGCGGTCTTTGGGAGAGCGGTCGTTGACCGCCTCGCCGGCGATGCGGATCTCGCCACTGGTGATGTCCTCAAGCCCCGCGATCATGTTCAGAAGCGTGGACTTGCCGCAGCCCGAGGGGCCAAGCAGAACCAGAAAGTCGCCATCCCCGACCGAGATGTTGACCTCTTTCAGGACATCCATCTGGCCATAGGATTTTTTGACGCGGTCGATTTCAAGCGTTGCCATTGGATCAGCCTTTCACGGCGCCCGCCGTCAGCCCGCGCACGAAGTAGCGGCCAGCGACGACATAGACGACAAGGGTTGGGATTGCGGCGATCATGGCCGATGCCATATCGACGTTGTATTGCTTGCGGCCCATCGTGACGTTGACGATGTTGTTCAGGGCCACGGTGATCGGCGTGCCTTCCCCGGCGGTGAACGAGACGCCGAAGAGGAAGTCGTTCCAGATTTGCGTGAACTGCCAGATGCAACTGACCACAATGATCGGCAGGGCGGCGGGCAGCATGATCGAGAAGAAGATGCGGAAGAAACCTGCGCCGTCGATCTGGGCGGCCTTGGTCAGCTCGTCCGGGATGGTGATGAAGTAGTTGCGGAAGAACAGCGTCGTGAAGGCGATGCCATAGACCGTATGCACCATAATCAGCCCTGCAACCGAACCCGAGAGCCCGAGCCAGCCGAGGACTTGCGCCATCGGCAGCAGCACCGCCTGAAAGGGCAGGAAGCAGCCGAACAGCAGCATCCCGAAGACGACGTTCGATCCTTTGAAGCGCCATTTGGTCAGGACATAACCGTTGATCGCTCCGATCCCCGACGAAAGGATCACCGCCGGGATGACCATCGAGATCGAGTTGATGAAATAAGGCCGCAGCCCCTCGCAACGGGTGCCGATACAGGCGGTTCCCCATGCCTTTGCCCAGGCTTCGAAAGTCACGACCTTGGGCAGGCCGATGAAAGACCCGGCATAGATCTCGTCCAGCGACTTCAGCGAGGTGACGATCATGACCCAGAGCGGCATCAGGTAGAAGATGGCAAGGGCGCCGAGCGAGCCATAGATGAACAGGCGGCCCAGGGCGCGGGATTGGCGTTCAGTGGCCATTCCGGTCCTCCTTCAGTTCCGAATAGAGGTAGGGGATGATGATTGCGGCGACGGCCATCAGCATCATCATGGCGCTGGCTGCGCCCACGCCCATCTGGTTGCGCCGGAAAGTGGCCGAAAACATGAAGGTCGAGGGCATCTCGGTTGCCGAACCCGGGCCTGCATTGGTCAAGGCCAGCACGAGGTCAAAGCTCTTGATCGAGATATAGGACAACAGCACGATGACCGAGAGGAAGGCAGGCCGCAGCATGGGAACGATGATCGACAGATAGATCCGCGGAAGGCTGGCGCCTTCGATCTGGGCGGCCTTGATGATGGAATTGTCGATGCCGCGCAGACCGGCCAGGAAGATCGCCATGGCGAAGCCGGTCGATTGCCAGACGGCCGCGATGATGACGCAATAGATTGCAACCTCTGGCCGGGTGATCCAGTCGAACACGAAGCTGTGCCAGCCAAGGTCGTTCACGACTTTCTGGATGCCCAGTGACGGGTTCAGGATCCATTTCCACGCCGTGCCGGGGCTCTGTTGCACAAATCGGTTGATCGTGGGACCTCCCCTTTCCGTGGACAGACCTACCCCGCGACCTCTGTGATAG